>NZ_FOFF01000067.1 GCF_900110755.1 Streptomyces sp. yr375 | reverse complement strand
CCGGGACGGGCCGTCAACCCGGCCCGTGCGGTGTCGAGCAGCTCGCTGCGCCCGGTCAGTGACCGTACGTCCATGGCAGCCGCCCGCCCTTTGCGCTGGGGCCGTGACCGGCGCTGGGAGCGGTCCGGTCGGCTCGCCGCGGGCGGCGGGGTCCAGGGGGTCGAATCATGTGCACATGACAACCTTGGCGGATTCGGCTTGTCAATGACGTCTGTCACGCGGCCTGTTCGCCTGACCCCTACGGGCCGATGGGCCTACGGGCCGATGGGCCTACGGGCCCCACGGGTGCCGTGCCTCGCCACGAGCCCGGCGTCACCGTTGGCCTTCCGGGCGCGACCGGGCCGTCCGCTCGGCGTCGGCGGTGGCGCGGCCGGTGGCGGCCAGGAGGGCGAGCAGGGCGAGGACGGCCAGCAGGATGACGACCAGCAGCACGATGGTCAGCGCCGTCGGATGGTTCCAGAACGCGAAGACCACGGCCACGATCAGCAGGGCGGCCAGCGCGATCCACCGGCGGTGGGCCTGGGTCCAGGTGCCCACCCGGCCGGTGCGGACCTGATGGGCGTACGCCCACTGGGCGGCGGAGCCCGCGGCGCGCTCGGAGGTGCCCCGCACCGCGCGCGGCAGTCGTCCGGGGCCGATCAGATAGGCGCCCAGCGCGATGATCACGCCGAGCACGATCGCCGTGCGCAGACTCACCTTCAGGAAGCGCAGCAGGGTGTCGAAGACGGCTGCCGCGGCGGCCTTCGACTGCACCTGGGGCGGGAGATGGTCCAGGTAGTAGCGGCGTGCGACGACCAGGACGATGGCCACCACCAGGCACGCGAAGGCCGCGCCCAGCGCCGTCCGGGCCAGCGCCCGGCGACGCCGGTGGGCCAGCAGCACCCCGGCCGCGCCGAGCACCACGACGATCACGGGGAACCAGTTCCCGATCACGTCCAGCAGGTGAGCGCCCTTGCGGATCTTCCCCAACTGGTCGGACTGGAACAGCACCATCGTCTTGTCGACCTCGGGGATCTTGGCGGCCGGGGCCAGCCCGGCGTTCACGAGCGCCTGTTTGACCTGGTCGACGGCCTCCCCGACGTTCAGCGTGACCGTCCCGCCGTTCACGCCCACGGCGCCCCGGCCCTTGCCGGTGAGCGCGTGCACGACCGCGGCGTGGGCGTCCCGGTTGACGTTCGTCCAGATCCGCTCGAAGCGGTCGCTCTGCACGAAGCGGGTGGCGACCTTCTCGACGGTGTCGTTGACCGCGGCGTCGAGCTGCGGGCCCAGCCCCTTCACGGCCTGCGCGGCGCGGGGCGGCAGCCCCTGCGACTGGAGCCAGGCGGCGATGTCCGCGGCGGCCCGGCTGCCGTTCACCCGTACGTCCGCCGCGTGGGTGATGCGCTTGACTGCCGCGTCCTCGATCGCCGGATCGGAGGCGAGCGGCTTGACGGTCTGCACGTACCGGTCGGTGTCCAGCGCGATGTCGTGCACCCACACCGTGAGCAGCGCGATCGGCACCAGGATGCAGGTGAGCACGATGAGCACCGCCGAGACGGTGTTCCGCGCGATCCGCGTGGCCGCCGAGCCGTGCTCGGGCGGGTGCCCCGCAGCGCCACCCGCGCCCCCCTCCGGTACGGCAGCGGGCTCGGACGGCTCGTGCGGGCTGGTCATGGGGGCTCCAGGGCTCCTGGGGGATCGGCCTGCCTCCATTTCCGCCGCTCCACGGCGATACGGCCCGCCCAGATGGGCCGTACGGGCGAGACGGCGCACATGCGGCGGGCACCGCCGGGTGGTGCAATGGCAGTGCTGGAGGGGGTGCTTGCGCGTGCACGGCGGTGCCGCCGCCGCACCCGTGACCGGCGGGAGGTTCCATGCACAGGGACTCCGGGGCGCGCGCTCGCCCCGTACGGCGTTGGTCCGCACGTCTCGCCCTCGCGGCGGGGCTCGCCGCGGTGGTGGTCCTGCTCGTGTTCGCCGGAATCAGGAGCGTCGCGCTGCTGGGCGCCGGGCTGGCCGGGTTCGCCCTGGCGGCGGCGGGCCTGTGGTGGGCACTGACCCTGCGGGGCATCGGCAGGCTGCTCGCCTTCACCCTGGCCGTCGTCGCCCCGCTCGCGGTGCTCGCGCTCTACGCGTGGGCGGAGCTGCTGTGGGTCGTACTCCTCTCCCTCGCCCTGTGGGCCCTCGGCGTCGCCGCCGGCGGAGCGGCACTCGGCGCGGACGGCGCGCCGGCCGGGCCCCCGGAGACGCGGACCGCGCCTCCCGAGCGCCCGTTCCTCATCATGAATCCACGATCGGGCGGCGGAAAGGTCGGCAGGTTCCACCTCAGGGAGAAGGCCGAGGCGCTCGACGCGGACGTCCTCCTGCTGGACACGGCGCATCAGCAGGACGTGGTCGCCCTCGCCGAGAAAGCGGTCGAAGACGGCGCCGACCTCCTCGGCGTCGCGGGCGGTGACGGCACCCAGGCCCTGGTCGCCGGGGTCGCCGCCCGCCACGGCCTGCCCTTCATGGTGATCTCGGCCGGCACCCGCAACCACTTCGCCCTCGACCTCGGCCTGGACCGCGACGACCCGTCGACCTGCCTGGACGCGCTCACCGACGGCGTCGAACTCCGCGTCGACATCGGGTTCATCGGCGAGCGGGCCTTCGTCAACAACGCGTCCTTCGGCACCTACGCGGCCGTCGTGCAGAGCCCCGCCTACCGCGACGACAAGGTCCGCACCGTCCTGCGCACGCTTCCCGACCTGCTGACCCACCGGCGCGGCCCCCGGCTCGCCGTCCGCGCCGCCGACACCGCCATCGACGGGCCGCAGGCCGTCCTCGTCAGCAACAACCCCTACCGGATGGGCGACCTCGCCGGTCTCGGCCGCCGCGAGGTCCTGGACTCGGGCGCCCTCGGTGTCCTGGGCGTCACCGTCGACGACGCGGCGCAGGCGGCCGAGCTGCTCGCGGGCAGGCACGCGCCCGGCCTCACCGCCCTGACCGCCCAGGAGGTCGTCATCGACGCGGACGGGCCCGAGATCGAGGCCGGCGTCGACGGCGAGGCCCTGACCCTGCCGACCCCCGTACGCTGCACGATCCGCCCCCGGGCGCTGCGCGTACGCGTACCGCGCCACCGCCCCGGCGTGCCCCGGACGAGACCCCCCATGGACTGGCGGCGGCTGCGCGAGCTGGCACTGAGCTGAGGAGCCGAGCCGACCCGGGCCGTGTCGTGCGCTCCTCGTAGCCCGACCGTGTGACGTGCCGCGCCGAGATCGGCGGCCCAGCGTGCCGGTCGGTCCGGCGCGCGGCGCGGGGTGCTTTCGTCTGGAGGCCGGGTGACCGGGCAGCCGACGGCCCCGGTGTCCGTCCTGACGGCCGGCCGCGTGCCGGCCTTCCTCATGACCGCCCAAGGAGAGATCGTGGTGGCAACAAGAGTCGAGAACCGCGGGACGACGTCCGCACAGCTCCTCAAGGGCCAGAAAGCACTGGTCACCGGCGCCAACTCGGGCATCGGCCTGGCGACCGCCGTCGCCCTGGGCCGGGCCGGCGCGGACGTCGTCGTGAACTACGTCGTCGGCGAGCACGAGGCCGACAACGTCGTCAAGGAGATCGAGAGCTTCGGCGTCCGCGCCTACGCCCACCAGGCCGACGTGTCCGACGAGGACCAGGTGACCGCCATGGTCGCGCGGATGGTCGAGGAGTTCGGCACCATCGACATCATGGTCGCCAACGCCGGCCTCCAGCGCGACGCCGCCCTCACGGACATGACGCTCGCCCAGTGGCAGAAGGTCATCGACGTCAACCTGACCGGCCAGTTCCTGTGCGCGCGGGAGGCCGCCAAGGAGTTCATCCGGCGCGGCGTCGTGGAGGAGGTCTCCCGGTCGGCGGGCAAGATCATCTGCATGAGCTCGGTCCACCAGATCATCCCGTGGTCGGGGCACGTCAACTACGCCTCCTCCAAGGGCGGAGTGGGCATGCTGATGCAGACCCTCGCCCAGGAACTGGCCCCCCAGCGGATCAGGGTCAACGCGGTCGCGCCCGGCGCCATCCGCACGCCCATCAACCGCGACGCCTGGTCCACCCCCGAGGCCGAGGCCGAACTCCTGCGCCTGATCCCCTACCGCCGTGTGGGCGACCCGGACGACATCGCCAACGCCGTCGTCGCCGTCGCGTCCGACCTGCTCGACTACGTCGTCGGCACCACCCTCTACGTCGACGGCGGAATGACCCTCTTCCCCGGCTTCGCCACCGGAGGCTGAGCGCCGATGCAGGATCACGTCACGCCCCGCCGGGTGGTGATCCTCGGCGGAGGGTTCGCGGGACTGTTCGCCGCCCGCGCCCTGCGGAAGTCACCGGTCGCGGTGACCGTGGTCGACCGCCGCGCCCACCACCTCTTCCAGCCGCTGCTGTACCAGTGCGCCTCCGGCATCCTGTCCGAGGGGCAGATCGCCCAACCCCTCCGCGGCGTCCTGCGCCGCCACCACAACGTGCGCTGCGTGCTCGCCGAAGCCACCGACGTGGACGCGGCCGCCCGGCTGGTCCACGCCCGCCGACCCGACGGCGGAACCCTCACGCTGCCCTACGACGACCTGATCGTCGCGGTCGGCATGCGGCAGTCCTACTTCGGGCACGACGAGTTCGCCGCGCACGCCCCCGGCATGAAGTCCCTGGACGACGCGCTCGACATCCGCCGACGGATCTACCGCGCGTTCGAGATGGCCGAGACGGCGGCGGACGACCGGGAACGGCAGCGCTGGCTCACCTTCGCGCTCGTCGGCGGCGGGCCGACCGGTGTCGAACTCGCGGGACAGATCCGGGAGATCGCCGGCCACACCCTCGACCGCGAGTTCCAGCGGATCGACTCCGCCAAGGCCCGGGTGCTGCTCTTCGAGGGCTCCGACGCGGTGCTGGGCGCGTTCGGCCCCCGCCTGGCCGACCGCGCGGCCCGCACCCTGCGGTCTCTCGGAGTCGAACTCCACCTCGGCACGACGGTCACCGACCTCGACGCGGACGGCCTGACCGTACGCGGCCACGACGGCGCGACCACCCGCTTCGACGCCCGCACCGTGCTGTGGACGGCGGGCGTCGAAGCACCGCCGATCGCCGCCGCGCTGGCCCGGACGACCGGCGCCGAACAGGACCGCGCCGGACGCCTCCTCGTCGGACCCGACCTCACCCTCCCCGGCCATCCCGAGATCCGCGTCACGGGTGACGTGATGAGCCTGGACCGGCTGCCGGGCCTCGCCGAGGTCGCCATGCAGTCGGGCGCGTACGCCGGCCGCAGCGTGCGCCACGTCGTCGAGGGCCGGACGAAGAAGCCGAAGCCCTTCAGGTACGTCGATCTCGGCAGCGCCGCCTACATCTCCCGGGGCCGGGCCGTCGTCAAGGCCGGTCCGGTGCATCTGTCGGGCTTCACCGGCTGGCTCGCCTGGCTCTTCATCCACCTGGCCTTCCTCACCGGGTTCCGCAACAGGCTGGGCGCGGTGCTCAGTTGGTCCGTCGCCTTCGCCACCGGCTCCCGCCGCGAACGCGCCTTCACCCTGCCCGACGCCGAAGCGCCGACGGCCCACCCATAACTCCCCACCCCTCCGCTCCCCGCAGGGCAGACCATCGAGGCGCACATGCTCAGCACCGCCGTCCTTGTGGCGAACAGCACCCCGGCCCAACTCCTGCCGGCCCGGGAGCTGATGGCCTTCACCCTGGCCTCGCACATCCTGCTGGTCCCGTTCGGGGTGGCCCTGCCGTTCATCACCCTGCTGATGCACCACCGGGGGCTGCGCCGGGGCGACCCCGTCGCCCTCACCCTCGCCCGGCGCTGGTCGGCGGTGATGGCCGTCCAGTTCGCCATCGGCGTCGTCACCGGCACCGTGCTGTCCTTCGAGTTCGGCCTGCTGTGGCCCGGCATGATGGGCCGCTGGGGAGACGTCTTCGGCCTCGGGTTCGGCATCGAGGCATGGGCGTTCTTCCTGGAGGCCGTCCTCATCGCGATCTACCTCTACGGCTGGCGCCGCCTCAAGCCCTGGACCCACTTCTGGCTCGCCGTACCGCTGCCGCTGACCGCCCTGATGGGCGCGTTCGGCATCATCGCCGCCAACTCCTGGATGAACACCCCCCAGGGGTTCGGCCTCGACGCCCAGGGCAAGCCGGTCCACGTCGACGTACGACAGGCGATCTTCACCCCGATGTTCGGCCCGCAGTACTGGCACTTCGTGGCCGCGATGCTGCTGACCGCCGGGTACGTCGTCGCCGGCGTGTACGCGGTGGGCTGGCTGCGCGGCCGCCGCGACCGCTACCACCGGCTCGGTTTCACCGTGCCGTTCACGGTCGCCGCGGTCCTCACCCCGGTCCAGTTCATGCTCGGCGACTCCGCCGCGCGCGCCGTCTTCCACAAGCAGCCGATCAAGTTCGCCGCCACCGAGATCGTCTGGAAGACCGACACCCACGTACCGGAGTACATGTTCGGCCGGCTGCACCCCGACGGGACGATCTCCGGCGGCCTCAAGATCCCCCAACTCGACTCGATCCTCGCCGGATTCAGCCCCGACACCAAGGTGACGGGCCTGTCGTCGGTCGCGGCGAACGACCGCCCGACGGCCACCCAGGCCACCATCGCCCACTGGGCCTTCGACATCATGGTCACCGTCGGCAGCGTGCTCATCCTGCTCGCGCTCTGGTACGCCTGGTCCTGGTGGCGACACCGGGACAACCCCCGAAGCCGCTGGTTCTACCGCTGCGCCGCGCTCGCGGGAGCCGCCTGCCTGATCACCGTCGAGTGCGGCTGGATCACCGCCGAGGTCGGCCGCCAGCCCTGGATCGTCTACCAGCACATGCGCGTCTCCGAGGCGGTGACCAGCACCCGCGCCGGATCGCTGTGGGCGATGCTCGGCATCGTCGTCGTCGTGTACGTGGCCGTCTTCGCCGCGTTCCTCGCCGTCGTCCTGAAGATGCGCACCCGCTGGCGCATCGCCGACGAGGGCACGGCCGCCGCGCGCGCCGAACCGCCCCCGGAGACCGACACCCCGTACGGGCCCCGAAGCGAGCCCGAGCCCGCGGCCACCGGTGCGGCGCCCGACCACACGTCTGGCGGTGCGTCGTGATGGCCTCGTTCGTCGCCTGGGTGATGGTGCTCGCGATCGCCGCCTACGCCTGCGCCGGCGGCACCGACTACGGCGCGGGCTTCTGGGACCTCCTGGCCGGCGGCGCGGAGCGCGGCAAGCGGCCCCGCCGGCTCATCGACCACGCCATGGCACCGGTCTGGGAGGTCAACAACGTCTGGCTGATCTTCGTCCTGGTCATCATGTGGACCGGCTTCCCGACGATGTTCCAGGCCGTCTTCTCCGCGATGTGGCTGCCGCTCGCCCTCGCCGCCGTCGGCCTGGTGCTCCGCGGCGCCGGCTTCGCCCTGCGCAAGCCGACCCGCCGCCTGGCCCAACAGCGGGTCTACGGCGCGGTGTTCGCCGTCGCGTCCCTGATGACGCCGTTCTTCCTCGGTACGGTGCTCGGCGGCATCGCCGCCGGCCGGGTCGCGGTCGGCACGACCGCCTCCGCCGACGCCTGGGCGAACGGCACCTCCGTCCTCACCGGACTGCTGGCCATCGCCGCCACCGCGTTCCTCGGGGCGGTCTTCCTCTGCTCCGACGCCCTGCGGTTCGGCGAGCACGACCTCGTCGACTACTTCCGGCTGCGGGCGCTGATCGCCTTCGGCGCCGTCGTGGTCCTCGCGCTCATCGGGCTGCCCGTCACCCACGACGACGCCCGGTACGTCTGGGACGGCCTCACCGGGGGCTGGGGGCTGACGCTGATCGTCCTGGCCGCCGTCTGCGGGCTGGCCACGGTGCTGCTCCTGCTGCGCAGGGCCCACGGCTGGTCCCGCTACACCTCGGTGGCGAGCGTCGCCCTGGTCGTCGGCGCCTGGGGTTTCGCGCAGCGGCCGTACGCGCTGCCCACCTCGCTGACGGTCGCCGAGGCGGCCGGCGCCGCGCACACCCTGCGCTGGCTGATGATCGTCACCGGCATCGCGATCGTGCTGGTCGGCCCGGCGCTGGTGCTGCTCTACCGGCTCGACACGATGGGCGAGCTGGAGGAGCTCACCGACGCCGACCTGTAGAAGCGTCCTCGTCAGGTGCCCTCGTCGGGTGTCCTGGTCAGCCCAGCCGGGCGGCGATGTGGTCGCCGACCCGCAGGGCGTTGGCGATGGCGGTCAGCGACGGGTTCACCGCGCCGATGCTGGGGAAGAAGCTGGTGTCCACGACGTAGAGGTTGTCGAGGTCGTGGGCCTTGCAGTTGACGTCGAGGGCCGAACTGCGCGGGTCGTCGCCGAACCGCACGGTGCCCGCCTGGTGTGCGGTGGCGCCGATCGGCATCCCCTTGTGCAGGTAGATGCTGTGATCCAGCAGATGGTGCTCGTGCATGCCCAGATGCCCGAGCATCCCGCGCAGCTTGTGCTGGAGCCGCTTCAGCCCGGCCACGTTGTTCTTCTCGTCGAGCGCCAGGTGGATCGCGTCGTCCTGGTCGAGGGTGACCCGGCTGTCGGGCAGCGGAAGATCCTCACCGCACAGCCAGAAGTCGACGGCGTGGTGCGCCAGTACCTCGAAGGGCATGTCGGGCATGACGGCGCCCGCCCAGCGCGGTGCCTCGCCGTGGATCTGGTCGGCGTCCGACTTGCCGAGCATCTGGATGCCGCCGAGCGGATACTCCCAGTCGTCCGCGCCCAGGTACCAGTCGTTCAGCGCCAGCGTCTTCTGGAACCTGGTGGGGTTCGGCTCCTTCGACACCGCCATCAGCGCCAGGTTGTTGTGCCGCATGTAGTGCCGCCCCACCACGTCGGAGCTGTTGGCCAGCCCGCCGGGATGCCGGTCGTTGGCCGAACGCAGCAGCAGGACGGCCGAGTTGACCGCGCCGGCCGCGACCACCACGAGGTCGGCGCTGAACCCCTCGGTCACCCCGTTCTTCAATTCGGCGACGACCCTGGTGACGGTGCGTCCGGTCGGGTCGGTCTCCAGGCGTCGTACGTTGGCGTCGGTGACCATCGTGACGTTGTCGTACGTGAGCGCCGGGTCGACGCAGATCACCTGCGCGTCGGACTTCGCGCCCACCAGGCAGGGGAAGCCGTCGACGCGGTCGCAGCGGATGCAGACGCTGTCGTGGGTGGCGCGGCCGTCCTCGTCCTGGGTGAGGTTCACACCGATCGGCAGGTGGAACGGGTGCAGCCCGGCCTTCCCCAGATCGTCGCTGAGCTGCTGGATGCGCGCCTCGTGCGCGACCGGCGGGTAGGCGTACTGCGCGCTGGTCGGCCCTCCGGTGGGGTCCTCGCCGTGCCGGCCGTGCACCAGGTAGAGGCGCTCGGCCTGGGTGTAGTACGGCTCCAGGTCCTCGTAGCGGATCGGCCAGGCGGGCGAGATGCCGTCGTGGTGGCGCAGTTCGCCGAAGTCCTCGGGGCGCAGCCGGAAGAGCGCGGCGCCGTAGAACTTGGTGTTGCCCCCGACGTAGTAGTTGACCTCCGGGGGGAACTGGTCGCCGTGCTTGTCGTACCAGAACTCGGGGGCGCGGTACTTGCCCTTGACGAAGACGGCGGTGGAGTCCCAGTTGTCCCGCTCCCGTGGCAGGTAGCCGCCGCGTTCCAGGAGCAGGACCCGTTTGCCGGTGGGGGCCAGCCGGTGGGCGAGCGTGCCGCCGCCCGCTCCCGTACCGATGATGATGACGTCGTAGTGCTGATCGTCGGTCATGAGAAAGTCCCGTTCTAGGAGTCGGGTGGGCGTGCGGGTGTGCGGTCACCCCCTTTCGCGGACGGAGCGGGCGGCGCGGGTCGAGCGGAAGGCCCGGAGGGCGCGTGTCGCCTGGTCGACGATGGTCTGCGGGGCGGTGACCGCGGTGACGGTCAGGCCGGGCTCGGTCGGGCGCAGCGGTTCGAGGGCGGCGTACTGGGAGGCCACCAGCCGGGCGGGCATGAAGTGGTCCGTACGGCCCGCGACCCGCCGGTCGGCGGTCGCCCGGTCCAGCGCCAGATACAGGAACCAGGTGCCCGCGCCCGCCCCGCGCAGCCGTTCCCGGTACTCGTGCTTGAGGGCCGAGCACGCCACCACCCCGCCCCGGCCGGTGTCGGTCGCCTCCCGGATCCAGGCGGCGACGGACCGCAGCCAGGGCCGGCGGTCCGCGTCGTCGAGCGGGTGACCGGCGGCCATCTTGGCGTGGTTCGCGGCCGGGTGGACGTCGTCCGCCTCCAGGAAGGGCACCCCGAGCCGCCGCGCGAGCAGTGCTCCCACGGTGGACTTGCCCGAGCCCGCGACCCCCATGACCACCACGACCGCGGGCGCCGGGATCACAGGACGGCGATCGGGTTGACCGGCGAGCCGGTGGCGTCCGGCAGCCGCAGCGGGGCGACCACGCACAGGAACGACCAGCGTCCCGCCGCCTCGCAGACCGGCGCCAGGTCCTCGAACTGAAGGTAGTCCAGCAGGTGCAGGCCCATCGCGTGGACCGCCAGCACGTGTACGGGGAAGTCGACGCCCTCGGTGGAACTGGGGGCGGTGTCGTTGTTCCCGTCGCCGCCGAGCACCGCGACCCGCCGGTCCGCGAGGAACTCCAGCGCCGACGGGTGCAGCCCGGCGCGCTCATGTGCCGCGTCCCACGGCCCGAGTTCGGCGCGCCGCCGGCGGTGCCCGACCCGCACGAGGAGCAGGTCGCCCTCTCTCACCCGGAGCCGCTGGGCGGTCTCGGCGGCGGCGAGGTCGTCGGCGCTCACATGGTCACCCGGTTCGAGCCAGGGCACCCCGCGCAGCCGCGGGATGTCCAGCAGCACGCCCCGTCCGACGATCCCGTCGCGCGCCGCCTCGACGGTCAGCGCCGTGGCCCCGCCCGCCGTGACACCGCTCGCGGACCCACCGCCGTGCAGGGTGCCGTCGTAGATCACATGACACAGGGCGTCGAGGTGGCTGTCGGCGTCGCCGTGCACGTTCATCGCGAAGCTGTCGCGCGCGAAGTGGAGCCCGGAGGCGGTGTCTTCGCCCGGCCGCCCGCGCATCCGGTGCCGCGCGGGCTCCGGATTGTCCGGGCCGGCCCGCGTCTCCACCGGCGCGGCGAGCGTGACCGTACGGCCGGTCCGCGCCTCGCGGGTGGCGGCCAGCACCCGGGCCGGGGTGAGCGCGGCCAGCGCGCCCCGGTCGCCCGCCGCCCAGGCGGCGCGCGAGCGCAGACGGCGGTACAGCGCGCCGAACTCCTCCTCGGTCAGCGGCGGCGGTCCGGCCGGACGGGCATGCGTGACCATGGGTCAGCGCCCCTCCTCCGCGTCGAGCGCCCGGTCCAGGGTGGTGGCCGCCATGATGAGCGACAGATGGGTGAACGCCTGCGGGAAGTTGCCCAGTTGCTCACCGCTGGGACCGATCTCCTCGGCGAAGAGCCCGACATGGTTGGCGTGGGTCTGCATCTTCTCGAACGTGTAGCGGGCCTGGGGCAGCCGTCCGGCGCGGGCCAGCGCGTCGACGTAGAGGAAGGTGCACAGGCTGAACGTGCCCTCGGAGCCGCGCAGTCCGTCCGGCGACGCGGCCGGGTCGTAGCGGTAGACGAGGCTGTCGGAGACGAGCTTGCGGTCCATCGCGTCGAGCGTGGACAGCCACGCCGGGTCCCTCGGGGCGATGAAGCCGACCATCGGCATCAGCAGGAGGGACGCGTCGAGGACGTCGCCGCCGTAGTGCTGGACGAAGGCGCTCTCCTGTTGGCTCCAGCCGCGTTCCATGACCTGTTCGAGGATGGCGTCCCTGGCGCCCCGCCACTTCTCCAGGTCGGCCGGCCTGCGGAAGTGGTCGGCCAGGCTCAGCGCGTGGTCGAAGGCGACCCACGACATCACCCGGCTGTACGTGAAGTCCTGGCGGCCGCCGCGGGTCTCCCAGATGCCCTCGTCCGGCCGGTCCCAGGACTCGGCGAGCCAGTCGAGCGTCCTGGTCAGCGTCTTCCATCCCTGGTAGGTGGCCTGC
Organism: Streptomyces sp. yr375; assembly: GCF_900110755.1. GTDB lineage: Bacteria > Actinomycetota > Actinomycetes > Streptomycetales > Streptomycetaceae > Streptomyces. The sequence goes on along the minus strand of NZ_FOFF01000067.1, from coordinate 24,065 downwards.
TGCGCGATCTCGCGGCCCTGGGACAACGCGTAGAGGGCCTCACCGTAGATGTCGAGCTGGAGCTGGTCGGCTGCGCCGTTGCCGATGCGGACGGGGGAGGAGCCGCGGTAGCCCTCGAAGTGGTCGAGCGTCTCCTCGGGCAGGTCCGGGTTGCCGTCGACCCGGTACATCGTCTGGAGCGGCTCCTCTTCCTTGCCCTCGCGCTCCTGGAGCCGTTCGACCAGCCAGTGCAGGAACGCGGTGGCCTCCTCGGCGAAGCCGAGGTCCAGCATGGCGCGCACGGACAGCGCGCTGTCGCGCACCCAGGTGAACCGGTAGTCCCAGTTCCGCTCGCCGCCGACCTGCTCGGGCAGGCCCATGGTGGGCGCCGCGATGAGGGCGCCGGTGGGCGCGTAGGTGAGGAGCTTGAGGGTGATGACCGAGCGGTGCACCAGCTCGGGCCAGCGGCCCCGGTAGCGGGACTGGTGCAGCCACTGCTGCCAGAACAGGCCGGTGTTCTCGACCTGCGCGGTGATCCCTTCGACGGTGAGCGGTTCGGGCGGCTCGCCGCCGGACGCGCAGACGGTGAACACCGCGCCGCCCGCCTCGCCGGCGCTCAGCGTCACCCTGCCGCGTACGTCCTGGCCGTCCCGTTCCAGCGGGAAGGAGGTCTGCAGGTGCGCGTCCATCCCCGGGGACCGGAACAGGCCGGTGTTCTCGCCGAGTTCCAGCCGGTGTTCGACCCGGCCGTAGTCGAAGCGCGGCCGGCATTCGAGCGTGAAGTCGACGGTCCCGCGCACGCATCGCACCACCCGGATCAGGGTGTGCCGGTCGGTGGCGGTACGGGTCCGGTCCGGCGGCATGCAGTCGACCACCTCGCCCACGCCGTCCGGCGACATGAACCGGGTCACCAGAATGGCCGTGTCGGGGTAGTAGAGCTGTTTGCAGGTCGCCTCGGGATGCTCGGGCGACAGCCGCAGATACCCGCCGCCGTCATGGTCGAGCAGCGCGGCGAAGATACTGGGCGAGTCGAAGCGCGGCGCGGCGAACCAGTCCACGACCCCCTGCGACGACACAAGCGCGGCGGTCTGCAGATCACCGACCAGACCGTGTTCGGCGATGGGCGGGTAGCGGTCCATGGCAGCTCCGACTCCTCGGAAGACCCCCTCGGTCCACTATCGGCCACTCGGGTGACCCTTGCCCGCCGGAGGCGGATGAGGGCCGCCGGCCGGCTCGGGCTGTGGCCGGGGGGCCGACGTGGCCGACGGCGCCGGTGGCGGGCGTCGGGCCCGGCTTGCCGACGCCTGCCCGGCGGGCGTTACTGGCCGGAGTCGGGCGGTCGGGCACCGTGGTGGGGCCTTCGGGTGAGTGAGGTAGGGAGGTGGTGGCGGATGGAGATGATTCACGTCCGGCTGGTGAGTCCCGCTGATCTCACTCCCCGGGCGGTCCGGCTGCTCACCGACGACCGCTATGTCTTCAACCTGGTCGTCCTCGCCGAACTGGCGCACAACCCCGACGGCGACGCGATCGAGTGCGACATCCTCGCGGGCGCGGCCAACGCCGTGCTGCGCGGTCTGCGCGCGCTGGAACTCGACCGGCGCGGCTCCATCGTCATCGAGCCCGTCGAGATGGCCTTCTCCGGCACCGCGGCCGCCGCCGAGCAGCAGCAGCTCGGGGCGCTCGCGCACGCGCCGGTCTGGGAGGAGGTGGAGGCGCGCATCCGCGCCGAGGGCACCTACCTGCCGAGCTTCTACGTCTACCTGGTCATCGCGGGCGTCATCGGCGCGGTCGGCATCATCACCAACTCCCAGATCCTGATCGTCGCGGCGATGGTCGTCGGACCGGAGTACGGCGCCATCACCAGCGTCGCGCTGGGCATCGACCGCGGCAACGGCACCAGGATCCGGCAGGGCCTGTTCGCCCTGACGGCGGGATTCCTGCTGGCCGTCCTGGTGACCTTCCTCTTCTCGTGGGCGATCCGGGGCCTCGACTTCCAGCCCAGGGCGTTCGACCTGGGCCTGAGACCGGTCTCCACGCTCATCGACGCCCCCAACGTCTTCTCCGTCGTCGTCGCGGTGCTGGCCGGCATCGTCGGGATCATGTCCCTCACCCAGGCCAGGACGAGCGCGCTGCTCGGCGTCTTCATCTCGGTCACCACCATCCCGGCCGCCGCCGACATCGGCGTCTCCTGCGCCTTCTCCAGTTGGCGCGAGGCACGCGGATCCCTGATCCAACTCCTTCTCAACATCGTGCTGTTGATCCTGGTGGGGGTACTGATGATCCGATTCCAACGGGCCGTCTGGCGGCGCATCGGCCGACGCAGCGCAGGCCCCCCGGGCAGCCCGGGCAGCAGATGACGCCGCCGGCCCCGGCGGGCGAACCCGCCCGGCGATCGCGCCGCCCGGCACGTGTCGCGCTTGACCGGGTCCCTGCGGAGTCGCACCCTCCCGACGGGAGGGCCGGCACCCCGGACCACCACCACGCCGGCGTCCCCGGACGCCGACCCGGCGGACGAGGAGACCACCCGTGCAGCACAGCCGCACCGGACGCCAACTGACCCTCCGCCACGGCCCGCACCGCGCCGTCGTCGTCGAACTGGGCGCGGCCCTCCGGTCGTACACGGTCGGTGAGCGCACCGTCCTCGACGGATTCGCCGAGCAGGACCGGATCACCGGCGGACGCGGCCAGCTCCTGGTGCCCTGGCCCAACCGGATCCGCGACGGCCGCTACCCCTGGGACGGGCAGGAGCAGCAACTGCCGCTCACCGAGCCGACCGGCGGCAACGCCATCCACGGGCTGCTCCGGTGGGTCGCCTGGCAGGTCGTGGAGGCGAGCGACCGGCGCGCCGTCCTGGAGGTTCCGCTGTGGCCGCAGCCGGGCTACCCGTTCCACCTCCACCTCCGCGCCGCATACGCCCTGGGCGAGCGCGGACTCGACGTCACCGTCACCGCCCGCAACCTCGACACGCGCGCCGCGCCCTACGGCTTCGGCCAGCATCCCTACGTCACCGCGGGCACCGCCGTCGTCGACGAGGCGGTGCTGACCGTCCCGGCACGGACATGGCTGCGCACCGACGAACGCGGCCTGCCGGTCGCCGCCGAACCGGTCGCCGGGACCGCGTACGACCTGCGAACGCCCCGAGTCGTCGGCGCGCTCCGGCTGGACACCCCGTTCGGCGACCTCGACCGGGACGCGGACGGGCGGGCCGTGGTGCGCCTGGCCCACCCGTCGGGCGCGTTCGGCACGGACGTGTGGCTGGGAGAGGGCGCCGACCACGTACAGCTCTTCACCGGCGACACCCTGCAGCCGGGGGAGCGCCGACGCGCCGTCGCCATCGAGCCGATGACCTGCCCACCGGACGCCTTCCGCAGTGGCACCGGACTCATCACCCTCGACCCCGGCGAACAGCACACCGTCCGCTGGGGGATCACACCGTGGGCGGAGTGACGGCCCCCCGACCCCCGGTGTCCGCGCACGCGCGCACGTCACCCGCATGGACAGTCCCGGTGGCACGTCGGCGTACGCCGGTGCTTGCTGGTCATAGCCGCCCGCCGGGCGTGCGCGCGGGGACACACCGGCCGGGAGAGGGAGCGGAAGACCGCCCATGGAACGCAAGCTTCAGGCGCTGCGCACTCCGCGAGCCGCGGGAGTGGTGGGGATCGCCTTCGCCCTGCTGCTGGCCGCGGCCATCGTCCTGGTCCGCGTGGCGGTACCGGACGAGCCCGGGAACATGGGCAGCGGCTGGGTCACCGACCCCTCGCGCCGGCGTACCGTGCAGACCGCGCTCAACCTGGTTCCCTTCGCGGGCATCTTCTTCCTGTGGTTCATGGGCGCGGTGCGCGCACGCATCGGAGAGGCGGAGGACCAGTTCTTCGCCATGGTCTTCCTGGGCAGCGGTCTGCTGTTCGTGGCGACCCTCTTCGGGGCCGCGGCGGCGGCCGGCGGCCTCCTGGTCACGGCCGACGTGGCCGGGTCCGGCGACAAGCTGCAAGGGTGGCCGTTCGGCCGTCACGTCACCTACAGCCTGCTGACGACCTACGCGATGCGGATGGCCGCCGTGTTCACCTTCACGACGTCCACCGTCGGGCATCGGCTCGGAGTCCTCCCGCGCTGGCTCGCCTTCCTCGGCTACCTCGTCGCTCTGACGCTGCTCCTGTTGACGGGCAGCATCGCCTGGTCCGAGCTGGTCTTCCCGCTGTGGGCGCTCGTCGTCAGCCTGCACATCCTCGTGGCCAGCTTCCGCCCGGGACCGCCACTCGCCGACGCGTCCTGACCGGCGCGCCCTGACCACCGATCATCAGGAGCCGAGGATCCTGCTCTTCTGCTCCTCGAACTCGGCCTCGGTGAGGACGCCTTGATCCTTGAGCTCCCCGAGTTGCTTGAGCTGATCGATCTTGCTGCTCATGTCGACGGGCGCCGGGGCCGGGGCCGGGGCCGCAGGCGGCGGTGGGGGCTCGGCGGGAGCCGCAGGCTGCGGCGCGGCCGCCCGGCTGTCCTGCTCGGCCCATCGCCCCTGCTGACGGCGGGACACACGGTTGGACACGGCGGTCGCCGTACCGGCCACTACGGCTGTACGGGCGACCCCGCGGAGGAGACCTGGCACGGCGGGTTCCTTTCTCGCAGGGTTTATCGACACACGGGACCTTTCCATTTCATCACCGTATGGATTTACCCGCACCTCGGCCGTTGCGCCGCCCGCGTTAATCTCGGCGTTCTGCCGGTCAGCGATTCTCGTGGCAAGCTGATATCTGGGCGACCGGCCGCGGCCGCACCACCGTAGCGGGGTCTGCGTGGGAGGAGCCCGAAATGACCACGACTGGAATGCATCACGAACACGGAAGCACCAGCGGCGAAGGAACATGGGTGGCCGGCTGGACCGGATTCGCCGGCGTCATGATGATCTTCGGCGGACTGATGGCGATATTCCAAGGAATTGCCGCCATCGCCCAGGACGACGTCTTCGTCGTCACCCGCGACTACGCCTACAACTTCAACCTGACGAGCTGGGGCTGGATCCACCTCGTCCTCGGCGTCCTGGTCGTCCTCGCCGGCGCCGCCGTGTTCGGCGGAGCCATGTGGGCCCGGGTGGTCGGCATCGCGCTGGCCGGCCTGTCGATGATCGCCAACTTCATGTGGCTGCCGTACCAGCCCGTCTGGGCCATCGTGCTGATCGCTGTCGACGCCTTCGTCATCTGGGCGCTGTGCGTCGGAAAGGGCCGAGAAGCCCGCACCGGCCAGTACTAGCCGACCCGGCGAGTACTCGCCGACCGCGCGTCCTACGACGTCGGCGGTCGACCGGGGTCGGTGGTGTCCGTGGCGTCCAGCGCGTCCAGTACGGCCGGCACCGGGATCCGCCCGGAGGCGACCAACTGGGCGCCGCCGCGTCGCAGGGCGGCCGCGAAGGGCGCGGCCCACAGGTTCTCGTAGACCAGGATTCCGGCGGAGGAGCCGGGCCGCAGCGCGGCTCCCGCCTCCTGGATGTCGTCCTCGCCGAGCAGGCCGGAGGACACCCCCTCGAAGACGGCCAGCTCCAGAGCCCCGTCACCGGTGAGGTCGGCGATTTCCAGACCGACCAGGGAGCCGTCCTCTTCCTTTCTCACAAACATCAGATCGAGGATCCGAATGAGGCCGCGGTCCACCAGGTCGACGAGCATCGGAAGGCCTTCGCCGGTCATTCGGTTACCGGGGAACTCGACGACCAGATAGTCGATCGGTCCCATCTCGACGAATTCATCCTTCACGGCTTCACCCCTGCGTGGTCACGGATTCTGGCGGATTCCCGCCGGCATCGAATGTCATTGCATCACCGGACCGAACCCGCCGCACTTCGGCGGACGGCGGCGATCGTCCCCGCCGTGTCGGGGATGCCCGGCGACTACGCCGGCCGACCCGCTCGGGCTGCGACTCGCGCCTTGAACGCGGGAATCCCCGGTCCCTGCGGCAGCAACTCCGTGGTCACGAACGACACCACGGCGGCCAGCACGATCACGGACACCGTTTCCGAGTTGCCCACCATGAGGACGACCAGCACCACCGTACTGACGGGCAGCCGCAGCGCGGCGGCGCACGCGGCCGCCATGCCCGCCGCCATACCGGGTACGACGCCGAGCCCCGGCAGCGGCGACAGCAGGACGCCCACCGCGCCGCCCAGGAACAGGGACGGGAAGGTCGGACCGCCGCGCAGGCTGCCCAGGCAGAGCGCGTACGCGACGCCCTTGAACGCCAGGACCGCCACCAGACTGCCGACCGACCACGTGTGGGGGTGCTGGGCGAGTTGCGCCAGCGCGTTCTGGCCGGACAGCGAGACCTCGGACGGCGAACGGCCGGTGACGACCGCGTAGAGCGCCGCGCAGCCCGCCGCGGCGAGCGCGCAGAGCATCGTGTTGCGCAGCGGATGCGCGGACACGGAGCGCGCCGCGATCCGGCCGCCCACCATGACCGCGTGGATGGCCGCCCCGATGACGACCGCCATCAGCGCCGACCACAGCACGTCCCCGGCGTCGAGGAGCGGCGGAGCGGGCAGCCCGATGTCGAGGCTGCCGGTCTTCAGCCCGGTCCAGTGGTCGAAGCCGGTGAACACGATGGCGCCGATTCCGCTGGACAGCAGGGCGGGGAGCATCACCGTGAACAGTTGCGGTCCGCCGACCCCGGCGACCTCCATGAGCATCACGGCCGCCACCAGCGGACTGCCGAAGATCGCGGAGATGGCCGCCGCGGCACCGGCGGCACCGAGCAGCGCCGTGCTCGCCTCGGTCGCGGGAGCCCGTACGAGATCCCGGAAGGCCAGCGCCAGACCGCCGCCGAGGGCGATCAGCGGGGCCTCGGGCCCGAGGACGGCGCCCAGCGGCAGGCTGGCCAACGCGGCGAGGACGACACCGGGCACAGCGGCTTTCGTCACCCCTCCGGAGTGCAGCCCCGCCGCCGGGATGTGTCCTCCCCGGCCCGGGAACCGCAGGATGACCAGGGCGACGACCGCACCGGACAGCAGAGCCGGCGGAAAGGGCCACCACCAGGGCGGGTCCGTCCACCCGAGATCGTGCGGCCAGTCCACCCAGATCAGATCCTCGAGCTGTTGGAGCAGCACGAGGAACCAGAACGCGACCAACGACACCGGGATCCCGATCAGGCCGCAGAACACCAACGCCCGCCGGTACTCGGGCCGACGCAGCATGTTCCTCAACTGGTCGGCCTCTTGGGGCTGGTTTCCCGGAGCGGCCCCTGCCTTTCCGGGCTTCTGCTCGGCGATGGCTCTTCTCCTGAATCTGCGGAACCTGCGGAACCTGCTGGATCTGCGGAACCCGCTGGATCTGCTGGATCGTTACGCGGCCAGTGGCAGCGCGAGAGTACCCACCAGATCGGGAGATATCGCCCCGAGCCCTACGGCCACGTCCCAAAACCCCTCCGGATGGACGCGCGCCCGTGTGCCGCGGCCCGGTCAGCGGAGTGTCCAGGTCTGGTTGTCCCTTCCGTTGCATTCCCAGAGGACCGCCCCGGTTCCGCTCGCGCCCCCGAAGATGTCGACGCACTTCTGGGACTGATCGGCCATCAGCCGGGTGCCGGCGAGGTGGAATCGCTGGTCGGTGCCGCCGTCGCAGCCGGTCAGCCGGATCTCGGTCCGGTCGGCGGTCGCCCCTCCGGCGACGGTCATGCATTTCCCCGACGACCGCAGGGTCCCGCCCGATCCGGTCTCCCACCGCTGTGCCGCCGAGCCGTCGCACGTGGCCTGGAACAGTTGCAGTCCCTCGGTCCCGCCGCCCCCGCTCAGGCACTTCCCCGAGGCGGCGACCACCAGAGCACCGCCGACCGGAGGGACCGTCGCACCGGATTTCGGCTCCGAGTCCTCCTGCACGGCCGTCGACGGCGGCAACGTGGCGTCGGCACGCGCGGAGGGTGCCGGATCGGCAGGGGATGTCGCGGATGCGGACGGGTCCGTGTCCGTGGGCGGCGTCGTGGAGGCGGCGGCCGGGTGCGCGCCGTCCGACGCCGTGGCGCTGGTGCCGTTCTGCTCCAGCGGTACGGCGATCAGCGCGGCGACCGCCACCAACAGCGCCGTGGCGACCGCCGCCGCAACCCAGACCGCCTTCTTCCTCGAACGGCGACCCGGAGGCCGTCGCACCCGCAGGTCGGTCGTGGCGGGCTGCGGACGTACGGCGTTGTCGGCCGTCGCGCGGGTGGTGGGCGCGACGGCAGCGGGGTCCGTTTCGCGTGCCGGCAGGCGCAGCAGGCGTTCGGCGTCCTCGGCCGACAGCCGCTCGGCCGGTCTGCTGGCGAGCAGGCCCTGTATCAGCGGGGTGAGCGTCCCCGCGCCGCGCACCTCGGGAGGCGGCTCCATGGCGATGGCGTACATCGTCTGCGCCACCGTGTTCCGCAGGAACGGCGAGCGGCCCTCGACCGCCTGGAAGAGGGTCGCGCCCAGCGCCCACAGGTCGGCCTCCGGACCCGGCGTTGCGCCGACGAGGCGCTCGGGTGCCATGAAGTCGACCGATCCCACCAGTTGGCCGGTCCGGGTGAGATTCGAGGTCTCGGAGGCCTGGGCGATGCCGAAGTCGGTGAGGACCACCCGGCCGTCCTCGGCGAGCAGCACGTTGGCCGGTTTCACGTCCCGGTGCAGGACCCCGGCCCGGTGCGCCGCCCGCAAGGCGCCGATCACGCCACGGCCGATCCGGGCGACCTCTTCGAGCGGGACCGGGCCGTGCGCCGTGATCCGGTCGGCGAGGGTGGTGGACGGCACGTACTCCATGACGATGGTGGGCAGGCCCTCGTCGTCGACGACGTCGTGGACGACGACGACATTGGGGTGGCTGATCCGGGCGGCGCTGTGGGCCTCGCGCCGGGCGCGCTCGAAGAGGGTGGCGAGCTCGTCGTCGTCGAGATGCGGCTGCGGGTGCAACTTCTTGACGGCGACCTGGCGGCCGAGCTGATGGTCGTGGGCGCGCCAGACGGTGGCCATGCCGCCTCGGCCGATCCGGTCGAGGATGCGGTATCGGCCGGCGATCAGCCGTCCTTCGTCGGACACCGTGCTTTCCTTCCACTGCTGCTACCGGGCCGGTTTCGGCCAACGGCGCCAGACGGCCCCGGCGGCCGAGGAGTCACCCAACAGCCCGTTTTCAGCCGCCTGTTGACGCTATCCGGCTGTTGACGGGGATCATATGCCGATCCGCCGACGCCGGCCGGGGCGCTCCCGCCCGAACCCCCTCCACCTCTTTACGAGGACTTTCACACCCGAGTTAGCCTGTCATGCGTAAGGTGACGGCTGTCCGGTTAACTCTGTGAAAGGCGTGATCGTGCGGATCGTCATCGATGAGCAGAAGTGCTGCGGGGCCGGCCAGTGCGTGCTGGCCGCGCCGGATGTGTTCGACCAGCGGGACGAGGACGGCATCGTGCTGCTGCTGGACCCGGCGCCCCCCGCCGACCAGCGGGAAGCGGTGCGTGAGGCGGCGGCGCTCTGCCCCGCGCTCGCCATCGTCGTAGAGGAGGACTGAAGTGGCCGCCGCCGCCCGGCACCCCGGCCGGGTCGTGGTGGTGGGCGCGTCGGCCGCCGGGCTGGCGGTGGTCGAGGAGCTGCGCCGACGTGACTTCGCGGGCGAGGTGACGCTGATCGGCGACGAGCCGGGCCTGCCGTACGACCGGCCGCCGCTGTCCAAGCAACTGCTCGCGGGGGAGTGGGAGGCCGACCGCCTGCTGCTGCGCTCGCCCGAGCAGTGGGACGCCCTCGACGTCACCTACCGGGCCGGCACGGCCGCGGTCGGCGTGGACACCGACGCGCGGGTGGTGCGGCTGGCCGACGGGGGCGTATGCGGCTATGACGCGCTGGTCATCGCCACCGGGGCGCGGGCCGTGCACCCGCCGGCCCTGGGCGCCGGGCTCTCCGGCGCCCAGGTGCTGAGGGGGCTGCCGGACGCGCTGCGGTTGAAGGCGGCGCTGGCGGGGTCGGCGGGTGGCGGGCGGCTGGTCGTCGTCGGGGCCGGGTTCGTCGGTGCCGAGGCCGCCGCGGTGGCCCGGGGCATGGGCGTGCCGGTGACGATGGTGGACCCGCTGCCGCTGCCCATGGTCAACGTGCTGGGCGTCGAGATCGCGCGCCTGCTCGCCGCCGTGCACGAGGAGAACGGCGTGGACCTGCGCTGCGGCACCGGCGTCAGCCGCGTCACCACCGACGGGGACGGCCGGGTCGACGGGGTCGAACTGGCCGACGGCAGCCGGATCGCCGCGACCACCGTGCTGGTCGCGGTCGGCGCGCGGCCCGCGGTCGACTGGCTCGCCGCATCAGGGGTGCCGCTCGGGGAGCGGGGGCGCGACGACGGCGTCCTCGGTGTGCTGTGCGACGCGCGGGGCCAGGCCACCGGGACGGTGTGGGCGGCGGGCGACGTGGCCGCCTGGAAGAACCCCGCCACGGGGCGGTACGTCCGGGCCGAGCACCGGCTCTCGGCCACCGAACAGGGCCGGGCCGTCGGCGCAGCCCTGCTGGGCGCCGAGCCCACGCCGCCCGGCCTGCCGTACTTCTGGTCCGACCAGTACCACCTGAAACTCCAGTCCTACGGCGCCACCGGCCGGGACATGGCCTTCGCCGTCGTCGAGGGGGCACCGGCCGAGGGGCGGTTCGTCGCCGTCTACGGCCACCTCGACGCCGACGGGCGCCCGCGCCAGGTGGACGGTGTGGTCGCCGCCGGCATGGCCCGCGCCCTGCGCGGCTGGCGGCAGGCCGTACTCGACCACGCCCCCTGGCCGGCACAGTCCCCGGACCCCGACCTCGCCCCCGTGAACGGCCCTGTGTCTTCGAGCAGTTGAAGCAGCCCGCAAAACAGAGCAGAGCAGAAAACAGCAGAACAGAGCAGAGGAGCATTCATGAGTACCGCGACCCCGGAAGTCCCGTTCTTTCCCGCGCCCCGCAGTTGCCCGTTCGACGCGCCGCCGCAGTACACCGAGTTCCGCGAGGCCGGCGGCCTGCACAAGGTGACCATCTGGGACGGCTCCCAGCACTGGCTGGCCACCCGGCACGAGGACATCCGCGCCGTGCTGGCCGACCCGAACTTCACCGCCGACGTACGCCACCCCGACTTCCCGCTGGTCCACTCCAACCAGCGGGACCACGAGGGCGGACTCTTCCTCCGCCTCGACGACCCCGAGCACTCCCGGATCCGGCAGATGCTCACCCGTGAGTTCAGCGTCAAGCGCACCCGTGCGATGAGCGATCAACTCCTCGCGGTCACCGACGAGTTGATCGACGCCGTGCTCGCCAAGGGCGGCCCCGTCGACCTCATCAAGGACTTCGCGCTGCCGCTGCCGTCCCGGGCGATCTGCTTCATCCTCGGCGTCCCCTACGAGGACCACGCCCTCTTCCAGCGGCACGCCGACGCCGGCACCGACCTCGGTGTGTCGCACGAGGAGCGGGCGAAGGCGCATGCCGAGGCGTTCGCCTACTACAGCGAGCTGGTGGAACGTAAACGCCGCGAACCGGCCGACGACATGGTCAGCCGGCTGATCGCCGACCACACCGGCCCGGACGGCATCGACGCGGGCCAACTCCCCGTCCTGGTCGGCATCCTGGTCGGGGCCGGGCACGAGACCACCGCCAACATGCTGGGCCTGGGCACCGCTGCCCTGCTCCTCAACTCCGACCAGCGCGAACTGCTGCGTACCCGGCCCGAGTTGGCGTTCTCGGCGGCCGAGGAGATGCTGCGCTACTGGGGGATCGTCTCCACCGACCCGCGCCGGGTCGCCCTGGCGGACACCGAGATCGGCGGTCAACCGGTCCGCGCGGGCGAGGCCGTCATCGTCTCCCTCGTCGCGGGCAACCGGGATCCCCGCGCCTTCGGCCCGGACGCCGACGCGGTGGACATCACCCGCAACGCCCGCGGGCATATGGCGTTCGGCTTCGGCAGCCACCAGTGCCTCGGCCAGAACCTGGCCCGGGTCGAGATGGCGGTCGCCTGGCCCCGGCTCTTCGAGCGCATCCCCGGACTGCGGCTCGCCGTCGCCCAGGACGCGCTGGCGTTCAAGGAGAACTCCATCGTGTACGGCCTCAGCAGCCTGCCGGTGACATGGTGACGGGCACCGGCGGCCACCTCGACGGCCACGGCACCCGGCTGACCGGCACCGCCGCGCTGGTCACCGGGGCGGGCAGCGCCGGGGACTTCCTCGGCACCGGCGCGGCGACGGCGCTGCTGCTGGCGGCCCAGGGCGCCGCCGTAGGCGTCCTGGACGCGGACGCGGCACGCGCCGAGCACACCCGCACCCTGATCGAGAAGGACGGCGGACGGGCCTTCGCACTCCCCGCCGACCTCACCGACGAGGCGGCGGTGGGAGCGGCGGTGGACGAACTCGCCGCCCGCGCCGGCCGTCTGGACATCGTGGTCAACAACGCCGGGATCAGCGGTGAGGGCGGCATCTCGACCGTCACCCGGGCGGGCTGGGACCGGGTGTTCGCCGTCAACGTCACCGGCGCGATGCTGGTCGCCCGCGCGGCCCGTCCCCACCTGGTGCGCGCGGGCGGCGGATCGGTCGTCAACGTCTCCTCCATCGCCGCGCTGCGCGGCTTCGGCAGCGGCGCGTACGGGGCGAGCAAGGGCGCGTTGCAGTCGCTCACCACCGACCTCGCCCACGACTGGGGGCCCGACGGCATCCGGGTCAACTGCCTGGTGCCCGGCCACCTCTTCACCCCGATGGGCGACCATGGCGGCGAACCGGGCCGCGAACTGCGCCGCCGGGCCAACCTGCTCGGCACCGAGGGCACCGCCTGGGACCTGGCCTGGGCCGCGCTCTTCCTGGCCGGTCCGGAGTCCCGCTGGATCACCGGCGCCGTGCTGCCCGTCGACGCGGGCACCACCACCGCGACCGTCCTGGGCCTGCTCTCCCGGATGACCGCTCCCACCGACGGAGAACTGGCATGAGCGAGTCAGGAGACAGGAGGACTGTCATGAACGATTCAGTGAACGCCGCCGACCGGCGGGCCGCCGGAGAAGAGGTCGTCCGCGCCATGCTCGGAGACGACTTCCTGCGCTCCAGCCTGACCAGCCAAGCCGACGGCACCGGCCCCGGCGCGGACTGAGCCGGCTCGCCCTGGAGCAGTGCTTCGGCGAGATCTGGACCCGCCCCGGACTCGACCGGCGCAGCCGCAGCCTGCTCACCATCGGCATCCTGATGGCCAAGGGCTACCCGGCCGAACTGCGCAACCACGTCCTGGCCGGCCTCGGCAACGGCCTCACCGCCGAAGAACTCCTGGAAGCGACCGTCCACGCGGTCCCCTACCTGGGATTCCCCGCAGCCGGCCAGGCGCTGGAGGTGGTGGCCGCGACCCTGAACGAGCGTTAACCACTCCCCGGCCCCGGTGCCGCACAATGGGGCAGGTGAACGAGGTAACCGGCGCCGGCGCCACCGGCGGGCGCAGACGCAACCCCCGTGGCCAGGGCGATCAGCTCCGGCGGGAGATCCTGGCGGCGGTGGGGCGTCTCCTCGACCAGAAGCTCGACGAGGGCGCGCTGCCGGTCTCGCTGCGCGAGGTCGCGCGGGAGACCGGCATCGCCGCCCAGAGCATGTACCTGCACTTCGCCGACAAGGACCAACTCGCCCGTGCGGTCGCCGAGGACGGCTATCAGCGCGTCGTGGCGGCCATGCGCGCCGCCGACGCCGGTGCGGCGGACGCCGGCAACGGCGCTCGGCTGCGCGCCCAGGGCGACGCCTTCTGCACCTTCGCGCGCACCAACCGGGGCGTCTTCCGCCTGATGTTCGGCCACGACACCGCCCGCCTCGGCTTCGCCGACCAGGCCCACCCCGCCCACGTCCTGTGGCAGCAGTGGCTGACCGCCGTCCGCACCTGCGAGGACGAGGGACTGCGCTGGCCGGACGGCCCCGAGTACACCGCGATGCACCTGTGGGCCGCGCTCTTCGGCCGCTTCGCCCTGTGGGCCGCCACCTTCGGCCAGGACGACCCGGAGACCCTGCACACCTTCGCCCACCGCACCATCGACGCCCTCCTGCGCGACGCCACCCGGTAGGGGCGCGGGCGCGGTGCCGGCCCGTCCTCGCGAGTGCTGTGGCCACATAGGTTCCCGGGAACGGAACTCTGCCGACGCACCATCTTCCGGTGGCTCACCCGCTACAACACCCGCCGCAGGCACTCCGCCAACGGACACCTCAGCCCCATGGCCTATGAAAACCAGCACCAGCAGGAGTCCGATAAGCTCACGCTGGCCGCATGATCACCCGAACGCGTGTCCACTTTCGCGGGGGAAGGCCCCCGGGCCTCGCTGCGATTTGGCAGACATAGATTTTTCTAACACTGTCAGGTACTAGCTCGGATCTTGTGACTGGTGATCGGTGCTGACCGTTGTCCGGCCATCTGATGGATGTGAGGGTGGGGCACGTTGAGGGGTGGGCAGAGGAACTGGCTGCCCTGACGGACGGGTTGGGGCTGCGCCTGCCGAAAAACTCATCCGTCCTGGTGGGGGCTGGTGTACGGGTGGTTCCTGGCCGGCCCGGCCAGCTCCTACGTCAACGGCGCCGTGCTGTTCGCCGACGGCGGCGAGCGCAGCCCGCTGCCGGCCTGAGGAGCCCCGCCGTGAACGTCTTCGTCATCGGCGCCACCGGTTTCGTCGGCGGCGCCCTCGCCCGGCACTTAATCAAGAGCGGGAACGCGGTCACCGGCCTGGCCCGCACGGACGACGCCGCCGCCACCCTCCACGCGCAGGGCATTACCCCGATCGCGGGGGACTTGGACGCGCGCCGGCCCGACGCCGTCGCGGCGGCCCTGCGCGCCGACGCGGTTGTCTACGCGGCGCAGCCCGGCCCGGAGCAGGAGACCGGCGCCGTCCAGGACCTCACCCGGGCGCTGGCCGGGACGGGCAAGGCGCTGCTCTTCCTGTCCGGCAGCGGGGTGCTGCTCCAGCGCACCGGGGGGGCGTGTGGAGCCCCGACCTCTTCGCCGAGCACGACCCCTTCACGCCCGAGCCCCTGGCCGAGTACCGCAAGGCCGCCGAGGACACGGTCCTGGCCGCCGCCGGTGCCGGAGTGCGCTCCATGGTCGTCCGCCCCGGCCTGATCTGGGGCCCCGGGGACCACGGCCACCTGTCGATGATCTACCGGTCCGTCACCGTGAGCGGGGCGGCCTGTTACGTCGGGCAGGGGCTGAACACCTACAGCCACGTCCACATCGACGACGTGACCCGTCTGTTCACCCTCGCCCTGGACAGGGCAGGCCCGGAGGGCTCTACCACGCCGTCGCGGGCGAGATCCCGAACCGCTGGATCGCCGAACGCGTCGCGGACGACCTCGGGGTGAAGCCCCGCAGCGTCACCACCGAGGAAGCCGCCGGAGTATGGGGCGAGTTCGGCGCGCTCATCATGGCCGCGTCCAGCCGCATCCGCGCGGTCAGCGCTCAGCGGGAACCGGACTGGCACCCCGAGCACACCGACATGCTGTCCATGATCGGCGAAGAACGTTTACGCCGACTCGCGGCCCCCGCCACGTAATCGACCCCAACGCCACCGCCACAGCCCACCCTTGATCGAGTCCACTCTCTGACGGATCTGACGGAAGGACACCCCCGTGAGCACTGCCGACTGGCTTCCCGCCGACTTCCACGTCCACAAGATCGCCACCAACGGCACCCGTCTCTCGGTAGCCGTGGGCGGCAGCGGACCGGTCCTGGTCCTGCTCCACGGCTGGCCGCAGACCTCCCGCGCCTGGGCCCGCGTGCTGCCGGCCCTCGCCCGGAGGCACACCCTCGTCGTCCCCGACCTGCGGGGCACCGGCGACAGCGACCGCCCGGCGGGCGGCTACGCCAAGACCAACCAGGCCGACGACATACGCGGCATCCTCACCGCCCTGGACCTGACCGGCCCGGTGGCCGTGGCCGGCCACGACATCGGCTCGATGATCGCCCTTGCCTGGGCCGCCGCCCACCCCGACGACATCTCCCACCTGGTCCTGGTCGACGCCCTGCTGCCCGGCTTCGGCCTGGAGGAAGCGATGAACGTCGCCGAGGGCGGCATGTGGCACTTCGGGTTCTTCATGACCCGGCACCTGCCCGAGATGCTCTTCGACGGCCACGAACTGGAGTTCCTCACCGCCACGTTCACCGCCATGGCCAACCCCGGAACCTTCAGCGACGACGACCTCGCCGCCTACGCCCAGGCGTACACCGGCCGGGAACGGCTGCGCGGCGGCTTCGAGCACTACCGCACCCTCCTCGACGACGGCCGCGAGAACCGCGCCCTGCTCGCCGAGCGCAAGCTGCCCATGCCGGTCCTGGCCATCGACAGCCCCCGCTCCGGCACCGCCACCGCCCAAGCCCTGGCCCCCCACGCCGACGACGTGCGGGCCGCGGTCGCGCCGACCGGACACTTCGTCGCGGAGGAGGACGCCGACTGGTTCACCAAGACGGTGACCGAGTTTCTCGGCTGATCCTCAAGCCCCCTCACGCCTCCTCAGGCCTCCTCAAGTCCCCTCAGGCGCGGTCCGGCGGGCGTCGCGGTGGGCGTCGCGGTGCGCCCGGGCGGCGCCATCAGCCCGTCGAGGGCGTCACGGGTGTTCAGCAGCTCCTCGATATGGGCGGAGAGCCTGTCGGGCTCCAGGGCCATGCGCTCCAGCGCGGCGTCGGAGTTCTCGTCGCTGGGCGCGTCGCGGCACGGCATCAGTTCGAGGATGGTGCGGCTGGACAGCCCCGCCGTGTACAGGCGCTGGATGAACTCCACCCGCTCGATGTCCTGCTCGGTGAAGTGCTACTGCCCGCCCAGCTTCGGCCGCGCCTTCATCGCCAACCCCGACCTGGTGGAACGACCCCGCCGACCCGGCCACCTTCTACGAGGGCGGCGACGCGGGCTATCTCACCTACCTCGCCTACCAGCACACCGCCTGACGGACAGGAAGGCCGATCCGGGCTGCGCTGTCGGCCTACTTCCAGGGTCGGTGTCTGATGTCGATCACGTTCATGCCGGCGGCTGTGGCGGCTGCGACGCCTTCGTCGGTGTCCTCGTGGGCGAGGCACCGGTCGGGGGCCACGTCCAGCAGGCGGGCGGCGTGCAGGTAGCCGTCGGGGGCGGGTTTGGGGCGGGGGACGTCGTCGCGGCCGACGATGGTCCAGGGAAGGTCGTCGAGTCCTACGACGGTGAGGCCGCGGCGGACGATGTCGCTGTAGTTGGCGGAGACGACCGCGATCGCGGCATGGTCGGCTGCGGCGCGGGCGGTTCTCGCGGCGGTGGCGATCGGTTTGATGCGGTCGGTGTGGGTGAGCCAGTAGGCGCGGGCGACTTCGACGAAGCTGTCCTCGGGCAGGGCTTCCGGTGTGAGGCCGAGCCGTTGGCGCAGTCGGGCGGCGGTGAAGGCCGGCTCGGCGGCGACCCAGGCGAGGGACACGGTGATGCCGTGCGCGGCGAGTGAGGCTCGTACGGCGGAGTGGTTGACGTCGGCGGTGTCGGCGAGGGTGCCGTCGAAGTCGAAGGCGTAGGCGGCGTACGTGGTGTACGTGCCGTCGTGATCGCGGTGTGTCATGGTCACCACCCTGGTCGGTCGGCGGGTCACGGGGTGAGGTGCACGGGGAGTTCGGCGAGGTCGTGGATGACCCGGTGTCGGTGGGTGGGGATCGTGTCGGGGTCGGCGGCGAGGCGTAGGCCGGGGAAGCGCTGGAGCATGGTGGTGAGGACGGTGCGCAGTTCGATGCGGGCGAGTTGGTCGCCGAGGCAGTGGTGGGTGCCGTGTCCGAAGGTGGGGTGTCGCAAGGCGTCGGGGCGGTGGATGTCGAAGTGGTCGGGGTCGGCGAAACGGCTGCTGTCGCGGTTGGCGGCGGGCAGGTGGAGGACGACCCGGTCGCCGGCCGCGATGGGCCGGCCGGCGATGGGCAGGGGTTCGCGGGCGACGCGGAGCAGTCCGAACTGGAGCACGGTCGCGTACCGCAGTGTCTCCTCGATGACGCCGTCGACCAGGTCGGGCCGGCCGCGCAGGGTGTCCCACAGGCGGGGTGGGCGCAGCAGGAGGAGGACGGCCAGGCCGATCACGTTGGTGGTGGTCTCGTGTCCGGCGATGAGGATGAGCTGGGCGAGGGCCGCGATCTCGTCGTCGGACAGGGGCGTACCGGCGCTCTGGGCTCGGACGAGGCCGGACAGGACGTCGTCCGTCGGCGCGGTCCGTTTCCGGTGCGCCAGGCCCATCAGATAGGTCTTCAACTCCGCCTTGCTGGCGAGGAGTTGTTCTCGGGTGCGGTCGAGGGAGAGGAGTTCGGCGGTGAGGCGCTGGTAGCGGGCGCGGTCGGCGAGGCCGGGTGTGGCGGCCAGGGCGTCGAGGTGGTCGTCGACGATGTCCTGGACGCGCGGGGCGAGTTGGTTCATGCGGCGGGCGGTGAACTGGCGGGCCACCAGGCGTCGTAGCCGGGTGTGTTCCGGCGGGTCGCTGGTGAGCAGGTCGGAGGGGCGCAGGGCAGCCATCTCCGCGGTGGAGATGAGACAGGCCCGGACGTGGGAGTTGAGGTGGGGGATCCGGGAACTGAGCCGGGGATCGGCCGGCGCGGCGCGCACGTCGTCGTAGCGGGTGACCAGCCGGCCCGGCGGACCGTCGGGGAAGGCCAGCGGTGCCACGGGAAGGTCGTCGCGCAGTCGGGTGAGGCCGGTGGGCGGGTCGAGGAGGGAGGGGCGGTCGACCGGCAGGGGCAGGGGCACCGGTGCGCGGGCGGGGCAGGTGCCCTGTGGCCCGGGGGAGTTGTTCATGTCCACGTTCGTGTCCGCCTCGGACCGTCCTCCTGTCGGGGGGTTCACCAGTTCCAGTCGCTGTCGCAGCCGGTCAGTGCCAGTAGGACCCAGATGTCGGTGAAGACCGGCACGTCGAACGGCAGGGGGCGTGGCCCGACTTGGTCGGGCGGCGCGGTGAAGGTGCCGTCCGAGTGCTGTCGGGACAGCAGGTGGGTCACGCCCGCCCGTACGATCGCGTCCTGGCCGAGGCGCTTGCCCATGGCGGAGAGGGCGAGCAGGGAGTAGCAGGTGCTGGTGACGTCGCTGGCGTCTCCCGGGCGGTGTCCCCAGCCGCCGTCACGATTCTGCGCCCGGGCGAGGAAGCGCAGAGAGGCGGCGTCCGCGTCGGTGACGCGCTGCCGGAGTGCGGTGCGGGTCGGGTCGGGCAGCGAGTGCAGGGCCCACATCGCCCGCCAGATGGTGTTGGCCTCGCTCAGGCTCCAGCTCCGCTCGAAGGTGCCGTCCTGGTGCCGGGAGTCGAGCAGCCGGCGGGCCGCGCCGTCCAGCAGGTCGGCGTGATCGGCACCGTTCCAGGCCAGCGCACTGACCGCGCCTCCGGTCATGCCGACTTCCGAGGGGTCGCCCCGCATATAGGTCGGGAACCCGCCGTCGTGGCCGACGATGCCCCGGAAGTACCCGGCGGCACGCTCCAGCGACGCCCGGTGGCGGACGGGGTCGACGGTGGCCAGACAGGCCGCGGCGTACGCGCTGGTGTCCACGTCGGTGTGCCGCATGTCCTCGCCGAACGTCCAGCCGCCGTCGGGCATTTGACGCTCGACGAGGTAGTCGCACAGGCGGTTCAGCAGTGCGGGTTCGGCATTCGCGCGGGCCAGTGCCAGCCCGGCGCATCCGGTGTTGAACACCACCAGGTCCAACATGCTCGGTACGCCGCCGTCGGGGTTGCGGCACGCCAGCAGCGCGGTGACACCGTTGCCGACGAGGGGGTGTTCGGGGGCTAACCGTTCTACGGCCAGCAGGGCCAGCAGGTGCGCCGTGGGGTAGTTCTCCCACACCGGCGCCGGGCTGGAGCCCAGCAGGACCAGCAGCCGTTCACGTTCCGCGTCGGTGATCTGCTCGGTCAGGCCCAGGCCCAGGCCATGGGCGACCAGCACCCGGACACTGAGCATGATCATCTCGATCCAGATGACAGTGTTGTCCCCGCCCTCGTCCGTAGCCACCGTACGGGCAGGGCGGAGCATGGACGGAACGAAGGGGACCGCACCCGCCACGGCCAGATGAACATCGAAGAGCAGCCGCTTCCTCGCGATGGAGAAGTGGTCGAAGTCGGCCAGCAGTTCGTCGCCGACGACATCGGTGTCGATCGTCCGGCCGTGCAGCACCGCCTGTGCCAACGCGGCGTCGAATCCGGTTACTTGCGCTGTCGGAGTGGCCAAGTACTGGGTGAGGCACCGCACTTGCTCCAAATGGCCGCCGCGCCGGCGCAGCAGCACGAGCAGCAACGCCGATTCCAGGGGGGCGCGTGGAACATCCCCTGTGGGGTGGTTTAACCTTTCTGCGCCAGGTGGAGGCCCGGCCGCCGGAGACATTGGATCTGTCCCACGTCCGACGGCGGCCGTGAGTCAGCACGTTCCGTAGAAGCCGAGTTGGCGGCTGCTCGACAGGTCGTCAAGGAGCAGACAGGAGCGTGGCATTGACGACGGACGAGATCGGCCCGGTCCGCCCGGTCGGCCCGGGCACCGCAATCAGGCGGGAACAGGCAGACGTAGTGTCCGGCTGGCGCACGGTCGCCGCACCGCACCGTCGGCATCGACGGCCGCGCCCAGAGACGCGGACACCCGCCGGTTCATGCGCTCACGCGAGATACGCCCGGTGCGATTCAGTCATCGAACAGAGTTGCGGGGTCTTGATGAGTTTCCCGCGCCGCGCCGGTCTGTTACGTGTGAGACCGACTCACGGAAGGCCGGCACCATGCGGAAACTGATCTACGGCATGAACCTGACCCTGGACGGCTACATCGCCGCGCCCGGCGACGACATCGGCTGGAGCGTGCCGAGCGACGAGCTGTTCCAGTTCTGGTCCGACCGGTTGCAGGCGACCGATCTGACGCTGTACGGGCGCAAGCTGTGGCAGACGATGAGCTCCTACTGGCCGACCGGCGACCAGCGGCCGGACGCCACCGCGGCGGAGATCGAGTTCGCGCGCCGCTGGCGGGACATGTCGAAGGTGGTGTTCTCCTCGACGGTCGACAAGGTCGACTGGAACACCCGCCTGGTCACCGGCGACGCGGTCGCCGAGATCACCCGGCTCAAGGCCGAGGACGGCGGCCCGATGGACATCGGCGGCGCGACGCTCGCCGCGGCGGCCATGCGGGCCGGGCTGATCGACGAGTACGTGCTGGCCACCGCGCCGGTCCTGGTGGGCGGCGGCACGCCGTTCTTCGCCGCGCTGGACAATTGGGTGAACCTGAACCTGGTGGAGACGCGGACGCTTCCCGGCGGCGTGATCCTGACCAGGTACGAGACGAGACGCTGAGCACCCGTCACCCGACGCGACCTCTGCCGGGACGCCCAGGCCGCGGCCTTGATCGGCCTCGCTGTTGGCCGTGTTCGGGTACACCGAGCCGGGACCGGCAACAACACTCCAGCACGCTGCATTCACTCGAACGCGCTCCTCCGCCGCCGGAGGGGCGCACCCGTGATCCTCGTCATCGTCGTCGCCGTCCTCACCCTGCTCGTCGGACTCGCGGCCAACCGCTTTCTGCGACCCCGGCTGCTCAGTGAGGACGACGACACCGGCATGGCCGTCAAGGACCTCGTCGGCCGCCCGCTGCGGACGCTGACCGTCCGGCTGCTCGCCTTCGTCCTGGTCACCGCCAACGGCTCCTACGGCAAGGCCGAGGTCTCCTCCCGGGGCGAGGCCCGCGCGACATCGCGGTGGTGCGCCGACTGGCCGACTATCCGAGGAGCAGGCCCGCGCCCAGGAGAACGAAGACGGCGCCCACGCCCACCATCGCGTACTCCCACGCAGCGCGCTCGTGTCCGTACAACACCAACTCGCGGGGATCTTCCGGGTCGTATCTGACGAGCACGTGGCTGCCCTCGGCGAAGGGCCGAGATTTGGACGCCGGCACGGGCGAGGCGACCTCCATGACCCGGCCGTCCTCGGTCGTGTACCGCAGTACCGGCCGTGGGTTGTCCTCTGCGCCGACCGCACCGGTGCGCTTCACCAGCGCCCACACATCCAGGCCCGCACGGCGCAGACGACGGATCCTCCGCAGACCTGCGAGGCCCGTCAGCAGCGCGACCGCGCCGCTCACTCCGGTGAACCCGGCCATGGTGACGACGGCTCCCTGCGGCATCCCTGGTCTCCCTCCGCAGCGCGGGTCCGTCCTGGCACAACGAGCGTAAGTCGTGCGCGGGGATCGGTGGGCGATGCCGTCGAGGATGAAGCAGCGCCGGACCGTGAACTGGACCTCAGCGCCGCGAGTGGCGGATCTTCAGCCGTCCGTACCCCATGACTCCGGAGATACGGACCCTCGGCCCGCCAGGGCGGGAGGGCTGCCGAGGCTTGTATCTCGGGTCCTTCCACCCGGCGCGCAGGTCCTCGATCTCGACGACCGCGTCGCGAGGCACCGTGATCCTGGCCCTGCCGTACGGAAGTTGCAGCTCGATGTCGACGACAGGGTGCTCGAAGACCGCCCGGGACAGGTCCAGGTTCACCTTTCCGTATGCGGACTCGACCTTGAGGATCCGCGGCACCCGCCATGCACCGCGTCGCCGGATCCACCCGCCGGCGGCGGCAATGGTGGACGTGGTGGCAGGCTTCTCCGGCGGGAGCGGGGCCATGGCCGACACGAGTTCGCCGTGCGTCGTGACGGTGAGCACCTGGTGGAGGAGTTCGTCCATCTCCGCGTGCGAGATGTGCCCTTCGGCGTACGCCTCCTGCAGGCGCTGTACGGCCGTGTCGCGGTCGTCTTCGCTGATCCGTGGCGGCGGGTCTTCCGGCAGGGACGTCACCGTTTCACTGTAGCGCGGCGTCGGCGGTGCTCATGTGCCGAGGCCCGCAGCGGGCAACGCATCCGATGGGGAGGCCGACCGCTCGACGCCATGGACTTGTTCGCACGACTCACAGAACCCAAGCGGTCAGTGCACTCTCTCGCCCACATGCACAGGTTCGACCTGCCGCGTACTGTGGCTGAGCGCGCCGGCCGCGAGCTGAACTCCATGGCCGCGGCCTGAAGCGCGGCCGCCGCGGCCGGTCGGACGCTCAGTTCCGCTGCCCGTCAGCCGGTGCCTTCAGCAGCCGGTCCAACTCGCTGCCGGCCTGGTCGTACCCGGCGTCGGAGATCCGTTGCAGTTCGCGCAGGTCGCCGGTCGCGACCGCGCGTCGGGTGAGTAGGAACCCGGCGCGCACGGACCCCTCGTCCAACAGCTCGCTCAGCTCCGCGAGGTCGCCCGCTGCGTCGGCGAGATCGGCCAGCCGGTCCAGAGCGGTCTCGTTGCCCTCGTCGGCCAGCTCGCGCAAGGTCTCCCGATCCATGTTCGTGTTCGTCATGACGCCATGCTGCGTCCCTGCCCCAGGGGAAGGGTCAAGTGGGACGATGGCCGGGTGATCACGATCGGGCAGCTAGCCGGGTATGTCGGGGTGTCGGTCAAGACCATCCGCGTCTACCACGACAAGGGGCTGCTCCCCGAGCCCGACCGCGATGCGTCCGGCTACCGCCGCTACGGCGCGCACGACGCCATCGACCTGATCAAGATCCGCACGCTCGCCGAAGCCGGCGTCCCCCTGGCCCGTATCCGGGACCTGAGATCAGCGGACGACGAGGAGTTCCAGGAGGCGCTGCGCGAGATCGACGACGAACTCACCGCCCGTATCCATGGCCTGCGGGCAACGCGGACCCGCCTGCGCCGCCTCGCAGCCGGGCATCTGTCACCGCTGCCCACCGAGGTCGGTGCCCATCTGGAGGACCTGGCCCGCTGGGGATTCACGCCCCGGTGGGTGGACCTGCAACGAGACCTGTGGATCCTCGTGTTCGCCACCCACCCGGACCACGCGATCACCCTGTTCCACGACCAGGCCGAGAGCCTGGCCGACCCGGCGCTACCGGGGTTCATTCGCAGTGCATCGGGCTTCAGCCCGGTGGTGAAGCGAATCTGATGGTGGCGACGCGGAGCGTCGCCGCGTCTTGTCCGGCGGCGCCGGACACGGCGTGTTCACCACCCGCGGCGCGGAGCGTCGTGATTGCTGGTCCCGGCGGAGCTGGGCTGTGCTCACACCGGCCGGTTCTGCTGCTCGATGTACTGCCTGACCACGGTGAGCGGGGCGCCGCCGACGGTTCCAGCGAAGTAGGAGCCCGACCACAGCTTGTTGGCCCGCCAGTAGTGGCGTACGAGGTCGGGGAACTCCTGG
>NZ_FOFF01000060.1 GCF_900110755.1 Streptomyces sp. yr375 | reverse complement strand
CCTGGCGGTCTGCGCCCGCGCCTGGCGGTCTGCGCCCGCGCCTGGCGGACGAACCCGTCTTTCGTTGGCTGGACGTGCCTTCCTGCGGCCGAACTCGCCTTCCCTTGGCGGGAGCCTCTGGTGGGCGAAGCCTCCTCCCGCTGGCGGGACTTGCCTTCCGGTGTCCCAACCCACTTTCTGCTGGCGGGACTTGTTTTCCAGTGGCCGAACCCGCCCCCCGCTGGCGGGACTTGCCTCCCAGCAGCCCAACCCGCCTTCTGCTGGCGGAACTTGCCTCCCTGCCGCTGAGTCGCCCCCCGGCCCATCGACCCCGGTGCCGGATGCCCATTGCCCCGAACCTCCTCAAGTCCAGCCCCCCGTCGCGGTGTTGACGTACCCCTGGCCCATGACTCACTGTGCGTACACCGGACACGTCAGGTGAACCGACGGTGCCGCTTTGTGGAGGTGTGACCTGTCGCCGCTCCTCCGCTATCCGACCGTCGACGAACTCGCGGCCCGCGCCGCCGCGCTCGCCGTCCGCAGCTCCGGGGACGTCCGGCTGCGTCGCGTCGGGGTGTCCCGCGCGGGTACGCCCCTGTGGCTGCTCTCCCTCGGCCGGGGCAGCCGCCAGGCCCTCGTGGTGGCCGGACCGCACGCCAACGAGCCCGTCGGCGGTGCCACCGTCCTGCGGCTGGCCCGCCGCGTCCTCGACGACCCACGGCTCACCGTCGGCGCCGACGCCACCTGGAACCTGCTGCTCTGCCTCGACCCCGACGGCCTGCGCCGCAACGAGGGCTGGCTGTCCGGCCCCTACAGCCTCGGCCGCCACTTCCGGAACTTCTTCCGGCCCGGCTTCCTGGAACAGCCCGAGTGGCTGCCCGACGGCGCGGCCGCCGCCGCGCTGCCGGAAACCCGCACACTGCTCGGCCTCCAGGACGAACTGAAACCTTTCTTCCAGTGCTCGCTGCACGGCGTCGACATCGGCGGCGCCTTCGTCGAACTCACCCGCGACCTGCCCGGACTCGCCCAACGGGTCGCCCACACCGCCGCCCGCCTCGGCATCCCCCGCGAACTCGGCCCCTACGACACCCTGTACTGGCCGCGCCTGGGACCGGCCGTCTACCGGATCCCGCCGCCGCGCCCGGGCGATCTGGCCGCCGCCATCACCGAGGCCGCCGTCGAGTCGACCTGGTACCACCCGCACCGGCACGGCACCGTCACGGCGGTCGTCGAAGCGCCGATGTGGGGCGTCGCCGCCGTCGAGGACGGCTCGCCGCCCGCTGACCGGGACGCGGTGCTGCGTACCGTGAGCGCCGTCCTGCGCCACGACGCCCAGGTACTCGAACGCATCCTCGCGCGCGTGCGGCCCCACCTCGCCGGCACCCCCGACGCGGCCCGCCTGCTCGCCCCCGTCGACGACTACCTCCTGGTCTGCCCCGGCCTCGCGGACGCCTGGGACCCCGCCACCGCCGACCCCGCCCGCCCGCTCCCGCCGCTCAGCACCGGCCATCTGACCGCGCTGCGCATCGCCGGCCGCCGTATCGCCGTCCGGACGGCGGGTCTGCTGCACCAGCTCGTCACCGGCGCCGGACACGACCCCTGCGGCGCGCTGCCGGAGCTGGACGGGCTCATCGACGCCTGGTGCGCCGGCTACCAGGACGAGTGCGGGGCGCGCTGGATCCCCGTCGCACGCCAGGCGGAGTACCAGACGCGGGTCGTGCTCTCCGCGTTCGCACTGGCCGGCCGGTACGCGGCCGAACCCGCCGGTGCCCGTTCGGGTGAGTCGGACTGGGGTACCCGGCCCGCCGTGCCGATGCACGGGGAATGACGAACTTCCTCAACGGTCTCCGGCAGCTCCGTGATCTCCGGTCCGCGCCCGCCGTACGGCGCGCCCTGCCCGCCGCTGCCGCCCTCCTCCTCACCCTGGGCGCGGCCCCGGCCCTGGCCGCCTCCGACGACGCCCTCTCCGGCAACTGGCTCCAGCTCACCGTCACCCGTGGCGACTCCCGGTCCAGCGACACCCGCGGCACGCTGCTGCTGTGCGACCCGCCCCAGGGCCACTCCCGCGCCGCCGAGGCCTGCGACGTCCTGGC
Source organism: Streptomyces sp. yr375 (assembly GCF_900110755.1). Taxonomy (GTDB): domain Bacteria; phylum Actinomycetota; class Actinomycetes; order Streptomycetales; family Streptomycetaceae; genus Streptomyces. The sequence continues at coordinate 44,673 of NZ_FOFF01000060.1, read as the reverse complement.
CAGAGCCGGCGGGGACGTGAACTCCGTCGCCGGGGACGGCAGCCGCGTCTGCCCGCTCGTGTACGCCCCGGTGACCGTCCGCGCGCAGGGCCGGTGGGGCGGCCGCCCGGTCGACTACCAGCGCACCTTCGGCAACGACTGCGAACGGGAGGCGCTGACGGGAGCGGTGTTCGCCCTGGACGACGAAGAGGTGCCCGAGGTCTGAGCGGGCCGCTCGCCGGGTCGGCGGGGGACCGGGGCGGCTGCGGGCACGCGCGTGTGCGTGCCCGCAGCCGCCCCATTTCGTCCCTACGCGGCCCGTTCGCGGGCGTGCAGGGCCGCCGCGACGACCGTACGGGACTGGTGCTCGACCTGGTGCTCCAACGGCACCCAGCGGGCCCCGAAACGGTCGGCGAAGGCGTCGCTCCAGGTCTCGACGAGCCGCTCCAGGGGCGGGGCCGCGCGGTCGTCGCTCTCGTGCAGGACCCGCCACAGCATCGCCGCCGCCCGCAGCGGCAGCCGGCGGGCGAAGGCGTCCACGCTGCCGACGTACGCCATCGTCGTGGCGGCGGGCGGCGTGTCCGTCCAGTCCGCGGCCAGCCCCGGCACCAGCTCCAGCGCCCACCTGGCCGCCCGCAGCAGCGGCCCGTCGACGCCCTCCAGCCGCGGCAGCGCCTCTACGAGGATCCGCTCCACCTCCGTCGCGTCCTGCCGCAGTCGCCGTGCCAGCCGCCGGATCGCCGCGGCCGGGTCGGGATGCGGGGCCGGGTCGTCCACCATGTCGCTCGCCCACATCGGCACCTCCACCACCGCCGTCAGGCCGCCGTAACGGTGGGCGTGGTACCAGGTGCTGTGCCGGGCGTCGTCCGGCATGCTCGGGTACGCCGCGTCCGCCCCGGCGGCCGGCATCACGTGCACGCCGGGTCCGGACGCCGGCCAGCCCACCGCGTCGGACGCGCCCGTCTCCACCGGGATGTGCAACTGGGCCGCCGACTTGGCGAACGGCTCGGCGAGCCCCGGTATGTCCTTCGTCAACTGCACCCAGCTACCGCCGAGATCGGTGCCGTGCAGGGTCACCTGGAGGTAGGGCCGCAGCTCGTCGATGACCCGGGTCAGCGCGCGGGTCTCGGGCGGCAGCCGGTCCGGCGGCAGCACGGCGGGGGACCACTCCGGCTGCTCCGGGACGGCGGGCCGGAAGAAGCCGAGGTGGTACTCCAGCAGGCTGCGCGGTGCCGGCGTCACATGCAGACTCGCCCCGTCGGGGTCCGCGCAGAGCAGGAAGTGCCAGGACGTGCCGTCCCTCAACTCCCGCTCGTGCAGCACCCGTTCGGCGAGGGTCAGCAGTGTCGAACCCCCGGTCGGCTCGTTGGCGTGGGCGCCCGCGACGACGAGCACGGCCCGCCGGGCGTGTCCCACGGACAGCAGGTGCAGGGGCCGGCCCGCCCGGGAGACCCCCACCTGTCGCAGCGCGCACATGCCGGGTTCGTGTGTCGTCAACGCCCGCGCAAAGAAGGTCAGTTCGGTCACCGTGGGGTAGCGCAGCTCCGGCAGGAGACTCACCCCCGTACGCGTCCGCCCGGCCTTCGCATCCGCAGTACCCCACGGCCCGCTGCGAACTGTCAAGAACGCCTGGGGGGAGGCTCCGGGGGGCGCTCGGAAGCGCGTGGCGGCGGCCACGGGACGTGTGCCAGAAGGGGGACGACCGTCTTCTCCTCGTGGTCCAGGTGGGCGTTCAACTCCCGCGACATCGCGTCCAGTTCCGTACGGAAGCGCTCGGGGTCGGCGATGGTGATGTCGGCCAGCAGGGCCGTCAGCTCCTCCTGGATGCGGGCGACCGTGCGGTGTTCCTCGGCGAGCCGAGCGAACGTGTCGGCCAGGTCGGGGTGGTGGACCGCCATCGTGGGGAACACATGCTCGTCCTCGCTGGTGTGGTGGAACCGCAGGGCCTGGCAGAACGCGAGGCAGCGCTGCCGGAGCTGCAACCCGAGATTCGGCGCGGGCGGCTCACCGGGTCCGTCGTGGGCCGCGTGCGCGGCGAAGTGGGCGTCGACCTCCGCCCGCACCTGACGCACCTGGCCACGCAGCCAGGTATGGACCTCCATGATCTTGTCGGCGAGGGTGCGCACCTCGCCGGGCGCTTCCCGGCCATCGGGGTCGGGCACAGTGGGCACAGCGGATTGAGTGGGTTCAGTGGGCATACGGATGTGTCTCCGGAGAAGAAAGAGGAGGCGAGACGGGAGCTGAACGGCGACGCGCGTCAGCGCTGCGTCGGGTTCAGATGCGAGGCGCGGAGTGTGAACTCATGGCGTGTCCCTCGAAGAAGGGTGTTCGCCCGATCGCCGACCGGCCCACTGCTCTTTGGTCGGCGTCACGCGACACCGCTTCCATTACATGCACCTGACCGTCACCTGTCAACGCCGATGATCACCTTCCCGACCGGGACCGGGACCTCACTCCACCCGCTCCAGCAGCGCCACCGGCAGCCGCTCGAAAAGTTCCGCCACGCGCGCGTGCCCCGTGAACTCCCGCGCAGGCCCCTGTTCCGGGGCCAGGACGTCGGCCCACCTGCCCGGCGGCAGCGACAGCCGGGTCTCGTGCCAGCCGCCCGCTTCCGCCAGCCGCAGCGACAGCCGCGTCACGGCCGTGACGACCCGCCCGGAGCGCGCGAACGCCAGACAGTGGTCGGCGGCCGCTCCCTCGGCGGGCAGCGGCTCGTACGTCGCCGAGTCGCCGAAGACGTCCGGCCGCCGGCGGCGCAGTCGCAGCGCCGCCGCCGTCACCGCGCCCTTGACGCCGGGATCCTCCGGCGGGAACCGCACCGGGCGCCGGTTGTCCGGGTCCACCAGCGCCCGGTACTCGCTTTCCGTGCCCTGGTAGACGTCAGGCACCCCCGGCATCGTCAGATGCACCAGCGCCGTGCCGAGCACGTTCGCCCGGACGTACGGCTCCAGGGCGGCGCGCAGCGCGGCCACCCGCTCGCCCGGGGCCCCGCACGGCCCCGCCGCCACGAACGCGGCCACCGCCTTCTCGTACGACGGTTCCTGCTCCGTCCAGCTCGTGTACATCCCCGCCTCGCGCGCGTGCTTCAACAGCGCCTCCTGGACGCGCTCCTGGAAACGCTCCTGGGTGTGCTCCGGGGCCGCCGGGCCGAGCCCGAACACCGTCTGCCAGGCCGCCCACGCCACCTGCCCGTCCGCCGTACCGTCCTCCGCGCGCGGGAGCTGTTCCAGGACGTCCGTCCAGCGCTGCGGGCACTCGGTGAGCACGGCGAGGGCGGCGCGTACGTCGGCGCTGCGCTTGGTGTCGTGCGTCGACACGACCGTCCCCGTCGCCGGCCAGTCGCGCTGCACGCGCGCGCAGTACGCGTGGAAGTCGCCGGGGGACACGCCAGGGCGGCCGGGGTCGCCGCCCACCTCGTTCGCCGACAGCAGCGGCACGTACCGGTAGAACGCCGTGTCCTCCACCGACTTGGCCCGCAGCGCGGACGACGTCTGCGCGAACCGCGCCCGGAACTCCGCCCCCGCCGCCCCCTCCCCGCCCAGCACCAGGCCCCACACCACGTCGACCGCGCCCGCCTCCTCCGGCACGGCGAACGCCTCCCGCGCGGCCTCGGCCGCCTCCTCGGTAACGACGGCCGCCGGGTCGCCCGAGGCGTACGGCCGGTACACCTCCAGACGGACGAGCAGCTCCTCCAGAGCCGTGCGCAGCGCCCAGGGCGCCCGGTCCCACAACGCGGGGTCTGTCGACGCGGCGCACACCCGGGACGCCACCCGGGTCAGCCGGTCCGTCTCGGCCGCCAGCTCGTGGCGCAGCACCCCGTACGCCGCCCGCCGCACCGTCGCCGCCCAGTCGCCGCCCCGGTCCGCCTGAGGGGCCGCCAGACGCCGGTAGCGGGCCAGCAGCTCCCCGGCCCCCACGGGGTCGGTGAAAAGGCCGTCCACGCGGCGCAGGGCGTCGTAGCCGGTGGTGCCGGCGACGGGCCAGGAGTCCGGCAGCCGCTCCCCGTCGGCGAGGATCTTCTCGACGACCGTCCAGCGGCCGCCGCTCGCCGCGTGCAGCCGCTCCAGGTAGGCGTCGGGGTCGGCGAGGCCGTCGGGGTGGTCGACGCGCAGCCCGTCGACCACGCCCTCGCGCAGCAGCCGCAGGATCGTGCCGTGGGTGGCCTCGAACACCTCCGGGTCCTCCACCCGCACCCCGATCAGCTCCGAGATGCTGAAGAAGCGCCGGTAGTTCAGCTCGGTGCGGGCCAGCCGCCACCACACCGGCCGGTACCACTGGGCGTCCAGCAGCCCCGGCAGCGGCAGGTGCGCGGTGCCCTCGCGGAGGGGGAAGACGTGGTCGTAGTAGCGCAGGACGTCGCCGTCCACCCGCAGGTGCGCCAGCTCCGCGCCGCCGGGTCCGCCGAGCACCGGGAGCAGCAACTGCCCGCCCCGCGCCTCCCAGTCGATGTCGAACCAGCGCGCGTACGGCGACTTCGGGCCCTCGCGCAGTACCTCCCACAGGGCGCGGTTGTGGCGCGGGGCCATCGCCATGTGGTTCGGCACGATGTCCACGACCAGCCCGAGCCCGTGCTCCCGCGCGGTGCGCGCCAGCGCCCGCAGCCCGTTCTCGCCGCCGAGCTCGGCACGCACGCGCGTGGGGTCCACGACGTCGTACCCGTGCGGGGAGCCGGGCACCGCCTCCAGGACGGGGGACAGGTGCAGATGCGACACGCCGAGCGAGGCCAGATACGGCACGGCGGCCGCCGCGGCCCGGAACGGGAACTCGGGCTGCAACTGGAGCCGGTAGGTCGCCGTGGGCGGCACGGGAACGGAGGCGGCACGTCGCTCAGGGGTCATGACCACCTACGTACCCGCCCTGCCGCGTTTCGTGTCACACCCCCTCCGGCTGAGTCACCGGCCCGCGCCCCCATGTCGGCAGCCTGCATGTCGGCAGGCCCTAGGTCGGCCGTTGCAGGACCGTCATGCTGCGGTCCACCAGCGTCAGCCGGGCTCCGGCCTGCACCTTCGGGCCCGTGCCCGACGCCACCGCTTCCGGGTTCGCCGTGTCCACGACCACCTGCCACTGGCGGCCGTGGTCGACCGGGACCACGAACTCCAGGGTCCTGGCGGAGGCGTTGAACATCAGCAGGAAGGAGTCGTCGGTGATCCGTTCGCCGCGCGAGCCCGGCTCGGAGATCGCGTTGCCGTTGAGGAACACCGACAGCGCGGACGCCTGCGCCCGGTCCCAGTCCCGCTGCGTCATCTCCGCGCCCTCGGGCGTGAACCAGGCGATGTCCGACAGGTCGTCGTGGGTGCCCTCCACGGGCCGGCCGTGGAAGAAGCGGCGCCGCCGGAAGACGGGGTGCTCCTTGCGCAGCCACACCAACGCGCGCGTGAAGTCCAGCAGCTCGCTCCCGGCCCCGCCGGCCTCCTCGGACCCCTCGGCTTCCTCGCCGTCGGGCCACTGGACCCACGCCAGCTCGCTGTCCTGGCAGTAGGCGTTGTTGTTGCCCTTCTGGGTGCGCCCGAACTCATCCCCATGGCTGATCATCGGCACGCCCTGGGACAGCATCAGCGTGGCGATGAAGTTCCGCATCTGACGGGCCCGCAGCCGCAGCACCTCGGGGTCGTCGGTCTCGCCCTCCACGCCGCAGTTCCACGACCGGTTGTGGCTCTCGCCGTCCCGGTTGTCCTCCCCGTTGGCCTGGTTGCGTTTGGCGTCGTAGGACACCAGGTCGTGCAGGGTGAACCCGTCGTGGCAGGTCACGAAGTTGATGGAGGCCAGTGGGCGGCGGCCGTCGTCCTGGTAGAGGTCCGAGGAGCCGGTCAGCCGGGAGGCGAACTCGCCGACCGCGCGGGGCTCGCCCCGCCACACGTCCCGCACGGTGTCGCGGTACTTGCCGTTCCACTCCGTCCACAGCGGCGGGAAGTTCCCCACCTGGTAGCCGCCCTCGCCCACGTCCCACGGCTCCGCGATCAGCTTCACCTGGGACACCACCGGGTCCTGCTGGACCAGGTCGAAGAACGACGACAGCCGGTCCACCTCGTGGAACTGGCGCGCCAGCGTCGCCGCGAGGTCGAAGCGGAACCCGTCGACATGCATCTCCAGGACCCAGTACCGCAACGAGTCCATGATCATCTGGAGGACGTGCGGGGACCGCATGAGCAGCGAGTTCCCGGTCCCCGTGGTGTCCGTGTAGTAGCGCGGGTCGCTCGCCAGCCGGTAGTACGACTGGTTGTCGAGGCCCCGGAAGGACAGCGTCGGACCCAGGTGGTTGCCCTCGGCGGTGTGGTTGTAGACCACGTCGAGGATGACCTCGATGCCCGCCTCGTGCAGCGCCCGCACCGCCGACTTGAACTCCAGCACCTGCTGCCCGCGGTCGCCCCAGGAGGCGTACGCGTTGTGCGGGGCGAAGAAACCGATCGTGTTGTAGCCCCAGTAGTTGCTCAGCCCCATGTCGGCGAGCCGGTGGTCGTCGACGAACTGGTGCACCGGCATCAGCTCCAGGGCCGTCACCCCGAGCCCCGTCAGATGCTCGATGACCGCCGGGTGCGCGAGGGCCGCGTACGTCCCCCGCAGCTCCTCCGGCAGGTCCGGGTGACGCATCGTCAGGCCCTTCACATGGGCCTCGTAGATCACCGTGTGGTGGTACTCGGTACGCGGCCTGCGGTCGTCGCCCCAGTCGAAGTAGGGGTTGACCACGACCGACGTCATCGTGTGCGGCGCGGAGTCGAGGTCGTTGCGCCGTTCGGGGGCGTCGAAGTGGTAGCCGTACACCTCCTCGCCCCACCGGATCGCCCCGCTGATCGCCTTCGCGTACGGGTCGAGCAGCAGCTTCGCCGAGTTGCAGCGCGGGCCGCGACCGGGGTCGTAGGGGCCGTGCACCCGGAAGCCGTAGCGCTGCCCCGGCATGATGCCCGGCACGTACGCGTGCCGTACGAACGCGTCGCTCTCGCGCAGTTCCACCGCCGTTTCCGAGCCGTCGTCGTGCAGCAGACACAGCTCTACTCGGTCCGCGGCCTCCGTGAAGACCGCGAAGTTCGTGCCGGCGCCGTCGTACGTGGCACCGAGGGGATACGCCTCTCCAGGCCAGACCTGCATGGACACGACTCTTTCAGGTGAGCCGCCCTGCCGGGGGCCCCTTGGCGTCGAGTCTCCGGGAAAGTGAGGGAACCACCGGTGACTTACGTCCCTCTTACCGATCGACCAGTGCATACGACGCCATACAACGGGATAGAACGAGATAGGGCGGGATGCGACGGCATAGAGGGGTTCGTCGTAGTACGTCATGGGGCGTCGTATGCCGAACCAGTGGGGCGGACAGGTACTCCCGGGCAGCACGGGGAGTAGGGGGAGTAGGGGGAGATTGTGCGCACGACAGTGCGCCGCCACCTGGGCAAGGTGGTGGCGGGTACGGCCATCGCGGTGACGGCGACGGCCGTGATGATCGGCATCACCCTGCCGGGCACGGCGGGGGCGGACGACACGGGCGGCGGCAAGGGCGGCGCCAAGGGCGCGCAGAGCGCCGGGCAGGCGGCCGGACAGCAGCAGGGCGACGCGGCGGGGGACGTACCGCCAGGCGTCGTCCAGGAGGCCCCCGCCGAGGGCGCGAAGGGGCGGGGCCGCGACCCGCTGACCGACGACGAGATCGCGCGCGTCGAGAAGATAGCGCTCAACCGGCAGCAGCTCGCCGCCGGTAAGGACGTCGACGGCGGTCGTGGCCCGCAGCGCCTCGGCGTGGACCTCGCCGAGCCCGAGGCCGACGAGGTGGACGACCCCGCCGCGCCCCGCCGCGCGGAGGCGTCGTTCTACGACTACAAGGACGACACGCTCCTCACCCGGACGGTCAACCTCGACACCGGCAAGGTGGAGGCCACCGGCGCGCAGCGCGGCGTGCAGCCGCCGCTGAGCGCCGCCGAGCAGACCGAGGCGGCCCGGCTGCTGATCGCCGACCCGCTGGGCGCGGGCCTGAAGGCCGACTTCAAGGACGCCACCGGCAAGGAGCTCACCTCCCCGGACCAACTGCGGCTCGCCAGCATGGTGTACCGGGCGGTGCCGGGGGCCGAGCCCGCCGTCCTCGACAAGTGCGGCGAACACCGCTGCGTACGGCTGCTGCCGAAGGTGAAGAACGGTCCGTGGATCGACGCCCGGTCCCTGGTCGTCGACCTCAGCACCCGCAAGGTCGCCCGGCTCGCCGGCTGAACGCAGGCCCAGCACCGCACCCAAGGGGCTCTGCCCTCAGTCCGTTTTTCCAACTTGCCTCCTGTAGAGGGAGGCAAAGGGAGTCATGTCCTCATGCGTGTCAACAGCATCAGCCGGGCCCGGGTCCGCACAGGGGCGGTCGTCGGTCTCTCGGTAGCCGCGCTGGCCGCCGGGGCGACGGTCGGCGCCGGTCCGGCCGCCGCCCGGCCGAAGGCGGCCCCCGCGGCCCCCGCGGCGGCCGACTGCAGCGCCGCCTACCGCATCGAACAGAAGCTCTCCACCGGCACGACCTGGCGCATGTGCTGGCGCTTCGAGGCCAAGTCGGGGCTCGTCCTGGAGAAGGTCTCCTACCAGCCGCCCGGCGAGGCCAAGCCGATCAGGGTCCTCAACAGCGCCAAGATCGCCCAGATCCATGTGCCGTACGACGACGGCAAGAACGAGTACAACGACATCACCGACTACAACTTCGGCTCGGGCCTGGTGAACATGACGCCCGCCGAGTGCCCCGGCGGCACCATCAGGTCGGTGAAGGTCCCCGACTCCTTCGACTCCGACAGCCCGAACGTGAAGGGCCTGTGCACGACGACCCGCGCGCGGGGCCACGCCTACCGCATGCAGTCCGACACGGGCAACAAGGTCTTCCAGACGCAGGGCAAGGACCTGCTCGTCTACACCGTCAACCAGGTCGGCTGGTACGAGTACATCACCGAGTGGCGCTTCTCCGACGACGGCGCCATCAACATGAACGTCGGCGCCACCGGCAGCCTCTCGCCCTTCGACTACGACGCCGGGGACGGCCGCGGCTGGCCCATAGGCAAGGGCGCCAAGTCCTACGCCACCAGCCACAGCCACAACGTCTTCTGGCGGCTCGACTTCGGCCTCGACGGCTCCTCCCACACCAAGGTGGAGCAGTACGACTCGGTGGTCAGCCCGCCCGCCGGCGGACAGCAGGGCCCGACCAACAAGACCACCCGCACCGCCGTCACCAAGGAACTCGCGGGCGACGCCCGGAACATGCGCTGGTGGCGGGTGGTCAGCGCGACCGGCAAGAACAAGGACGGCCACGCCCGCTCCTACGAACTCGTCCCCGGCGCCACCACCAAGTACCCGGGGCGCTCCTTCACCCAGCACGACGTCTACTTCACGCAGTACAACAAGTGCGAGCAGTACGCCAGCAACAACGTGCGCATCTGCGGCAGTCCGCTGCACGGCGCATCCGTCGACAAGTGGGTCGACGGCCAGCCCCTCACCCACCCCGTGACCTGGGTGAACGTGGGCTTCCACCACATCGCCCGCGACGAGGACCAGCAGCCCATGCCGGTCCACTGGCAGGGCTTCTCCCTCGTCCCCAGGGACGTCACCGCTATGAATCCGCTCACTCCGCCGGCCCTCGCCGGACAGAACGGGCAACCGAACAACGGTAGTTGAGAAACGACCTGTCCATCCGGCTGCACCGCCCGCCGCTCCCGGAGTACCCTTCCTTGATCGTTGGGACGGGGAGTGCTCGGGGGAGCGGAAGGCGGTGCGCGGGTGGGCTCGGGAGGGCTGGAACTGCCCCCTGGTGACGAGGGTCACGGGGCAGGCTCCGCAGACGCCCCGCCCGGCACGGTGTCCCTGGCCCGGCCGATGGAGACGAACGCCATCGGACCGGAGCTGGACTGGGACGCCGACGCCTGGCGGGAGGTGCGCACCCGCGCCCAGCGGGCCGGCCGGGCCTACATCTGGCTGAACCTCGTCGAACAGCGGCTGCGCGCCGTGGTGGCCGCCGTGCTGCGGCCCATCTACGAGCCCGTCAACGGCGACGAGTGGGTGGTCGCCGCCGCCGGTCCCGCCGGACAGGAGTGGGTGCAGCGCGCGGTCGCCGTCCGCGAGGTCAGCCGCCGCAAGGGCTACCTGCTCGACCCGGCCGACGACAACGTGATCTCCTTCCTCACGCTGCCGCAACTGCGCGAGCTGATGGTGCAGCACTGGCCGTGCTTCGAGCCGTACTTCGACGACCGCCGGGACGTCGAACTCGCCCTGGACGAGCTGGAGGTGACCCGCAACGTCGTCTCCCGCAACCGGGCCCTGTCCGAGGCCGTCCTGAACCAGGCCGAACGGGCCTCCTCGCGGCTCCTGGAGATGCTCGGCACCAGCGGCGACGTGCCCTCCGCACGCCGGCTGCCCGTCGACGCCGTCGAGGACCTCATCGGCGACCGGTACGCGGACGTGGTCGCCGTCCACACCGACCGGGTGCGGCTGCTGCGGCAGTTCCCCGCCGAGGACATCTTCGACGGCGCGCGCCGCCTCGACGCCATCGGCATCGGCCTCAACCTGCTCGTGCAGAACTTCTCCGGCCGCCGGCTGGTCCGCCTCGCCGAGGCCGGGGCCCGCGTCCGGCTGCTGTTCCTCAACCCCGCCTCCAGCGCGGTCAAGCGCCGCGAACGCGAACTCGGCATGAAGCGGGGCGAGTTGAGCCGCGCGGTGGAGATGAACATCCTGCACATGCGCCGGGTCCGGGCCCGGCTGCGCGACCCGGGCGCCTTCCAGATCCAGGTGTACGACGAGACGCCCCGCTTCACCGCCTACCTCGTCGACGGCGACGGCACCGACGGCATCGCCGTGATCCAGTCCTACCTGCGGCGCATGCGCGGCATGGAGGCACCGGTGCTGGTGCTGCGCAACGGCAGCCGGGTGGTCAAGTCGGGCGAGGCCGACGAAGGCGGACTTTTCTCGGCATACCGCGAGGAGTTCGAGCTCGCCTGGGCCGATTCCCGACCGGTGTCCTGACCGGCTGGAGACCGGGGTGCGGACCGGGTAATCGGAAGGCGCTCCTCCGATTGTCAGTGGTGCATGCGAGGGTGGAGACCACTGGGGGAAGCACCACCAAGAAGGGGGGCCATCATGGCCTGGTACCGGGAGCTGCTGATCGGCTTCGACCTGGAGACGACGGGCACGGACCCGCGCGAGGCGCGCATCGTCACGGGAGCCGTGATCGAGGTCAGGGACGGACAGGTCCTGGGCCGCCGCGAATGGCTGGCGGACCCGGGCGTGGAGATCCCGGCGGACGCGGTCGCCGTGCACGGCATCAGCAATGAGCGGGCCACCACCGAGGGCGCCCCCGCCGACCGGGTCGCGGACGCGATCGCCGAGGTCCTCGTGGGGTACTGGCGCACCGGAGTCCCGGTCGTCGCCTACAACGCGGCCTTCGACCTCACCCTCCTCTCCGCCGAACTGCGCCGCCACGGCCTGCCCTCACTGAGGGAGCGCCTGGGCGGCCAGGACCCGGCGCCGGTCGTCGACCCGTACACCATCGACCGCTCGGTCGACCGCTACCGGCGCGGCAAACGCAACCTCGAAGCGGTCTGCGCCGAGTACGGCGTCCCGCTCGCGAAGGCCCACGACGCCTCCGCCGACGCCCTCGCCGCGGCCCGCCTCGCCGGCGCGATAGCCGCCCGCCACCCGAAGGTCGCGGCCCTCGGCCCGGCGGAGCTGCACCGCCGCCAGATCGAGTGGTACGCCGAGTGGGCGGCGGACTTCCAGGACTTCCTGCGCCGCAAGGGAGACACGGACGCGGTGGTGGACGGCGCGTGGCCGGTACGAGAGCTGGCCGACGAAACCGTCTGACACGCCCGCCCAAGTACCGCGCGCCCGTTCCTACCGCGCGCCTGACCGTCTCGCGGCGGCACGCCAAGCCCGTAGCGCCCGGATCAGAACGAGTACCACCGCACCGCCTCGTCCCCGTCGCGCAGCGACGCCACCCGGCGGCGGAACTCCGCCAGCGCCTTCGGGTTGGTGGGCGCGTGCTGGGCGACCCAGGCACAGCTCGCGGTCTCCCGGGCACCGCGCAGGACCGAGCAGCCCGCCCACTCCCGCACGTCCCAGCCGTACGCCTCGGTGAAGGAGTCGTACGCCTCGGCGGGCAGGCCGTACCGGTCGCGGGACAGCGCCATGACCACCAGGTCGTGTTCGCGCAGATCGGCGGAGACTGTCTCCAGGTCGACCAGGACCGGACCGTCGGGGCCCAGGTGCACGTTGCGGGGCAGCGCGTCGCCGTGGATCGGGCCGGGCGGCAGGTGCGGGGTGAGCGCGGCGGCGGCCGTGGCGAAGCCGTCGCGGCGCTCGCGCAGGAACGCCGCGTCCGCCGGGTCGATCGCGTCGCCCGCGAGCCGCAGCCAGCGTTCGACCCCCGACAGCAGCTCGCGCGGGGGCAGCCCGAAGGCGGGGACGGGCAACGCGTGCACGAGGCGCAGGAGTTCGGCCAGATCCCGTGGCTCGGCGGGCCGTACCGGGTCGGGCAGCCGGTGCCACACCGTCACCGGGTGCCCCTCGACCAGCAGCGGCTTGGGCTCGGCCGCCCGCACCGCCGGCACGCCCGCCTCGGCGAGCCAGGCCGCGATGTCCAGCTCGCGCCGGGCCCGGTCGAGGAGTTCGGCGTCCCGGCCCACCTTCACCACCAGGTCACCGGCGGCGAACACCGCGTTCTCGCCCAGGGCGAGCAGCCGCGCGTCCGCCGCCGGGCCGGGCAGCACTCCCGCCGCGGCCAGTACGTCCCGCGCCCGTGCCTCGTCCATCGCCCGCCTCCGTGTCGTTGTGCGCGTTAGCCGCCCGGCCCATCGGACGGCGTCGGGATCCGGCCATCCGACCGTCAGTGTCGCATTCGCACAGATCACCGTGTGCGCGTGGTGTCTTGACGGCGTACAGCACCTTCACGACCATGGCGGGGCCCGTGACGACCGCGGGAAGGGGGATGTCTTCGTGTCGTTGGCGACCGAGAAGAAACGGGCGGCGAAGAAGGGCACGGCGAAGAGACGGACGGCGAAGAGAGGCGCACCGAGGGGAGGCACGCCCGGCACCGGCCCACCGCGCGCCACCGCCGGCCCCGGCGCCTGGTTCCTCGTCCTCCCCGCCCTGATCCCCATCCTGGCGCTGAGCGTCGGCCCGCTGCTGTACGGGATCCTGCTGGCGTTCACCGACGCCCAGTCCGGCCGCACCACGGCCACCCGGTGGATCGGCGGCCTCAACTTCTCCGACCTGCTGCACGACACCCTGTTCTGGGAGTCGTTCCGGATCGGCCTGGTCTGGGCGGTCGGGGTGACGGCCGCGCAGTTCCTGCTCGCCCTCGGCCTCGCCCTGCTGCTGAACGAGGAGTTACGGCTGCGCTGGCTGGCCCGCGCCCTGGCGATCATCCCCTGGGCGATGCCCGAGGTCGTGGTCGGCGTCATGTGGCGGCTCGTCTACAACCCGGACGCCGGCATCCTCAACGAGACCCTGCGCGATCTGGGCCTGGGCGACGGACGGGACTGGCTGTCCGGCCTGGCGACCGCGCTGCCCGCGGTGATCGTGGTGGGCGTGTGGGCGGGTATGCCGCAGACGACGGTCACGCTGCTCGCCGGACTGCAGAACACCCCCCGGGAACTGCACGAAGCGGCCGCGGTGGACGGCGCGGGCGCGTGGCGCCGCTTCCGCACGGTCACCTGGCCGGCCCTCAGACCCGTCGCCCTCGCCGTCACGGCACTGAATTTTATTTGGAACTTCAACTCATTCGCCCTGGTGTACGTGCTGACCAGCGGCGGACCCGGCGGCCGCACCCGACTGCCCATGCTCTTCGCCTACGAAGAGGCCTTCCGCTACGGCCAGTTCGGGTACGCGGCGGCGATGGGCTGTGTGATGGTCGCGGTGATCTCGGTGTTCCTGGCCCTCTTCCTGGTGGGCCGGATCAGGGGAGGTGACGACGCGTGAGGACCCGCCCGGCGGCCCGCGCCGGCCAGTACACGGCCCTGCTCGCCTACCTCGTCTTCCTCGCCTTCCCGTTCCTGTGGCTGCTGTCCGTCGCGTTCAAGCCGCCCCGCGAACTGGGCAGCCTGCACCCCACCTGGCTCCCGCGGCACCCCACCCTCGCCAACTTCCGCCAGGCCTTCGACGAACAGCCCCTGCTGCACGCCGCGTTGAACTCCCTGCTCGCCGCGCTCGGCGCAGCCGTGATCGCCGTCGCGCTCGCCCTGCCGATGGCGTACGTCATGGCCCGACAGCGCACCCGGCTCGCGCGGGCCGTCTCCGGGTGGGTGGTGGTCAGCCAGGCGTTCCCGTTCGTGCTGGTGATCATCCCGCTGTTCCTGGTGCTGAAGAACCTGCGGCTGATCGACTCCGTGCCGGGGCTGGTGCTGGTGTACGTGGTGTGGGCGCTGCCGTTCGCGCTGTGGATGCTCGTCGGATACGTCCGCGCCGTGCCCGTAGAACTGGAGGAGGCGGCGGCGATCGACGGGGCCGGGCGGCTGCGGACGCTGGTCTCGGTGACGGCGCCGCTGATCGCGCCGGGGATCGTCGCGACGGCGCTGTTCGCCTTCATCACCGCCTGGAACGAGTTCTTCTTCGCGCTGGTGCTGCTGAAAACGCCGGAGAAACAGACCCTGCCGGTCGTCCTGACCCACTTCATCGGCGCGGAGGGCGTGGCCGACCTGGGACCGCTGGCCGCCGCCGCGTTCCTCGCCACCCTCCCCTCGCTGGTCGTCTTCGCACTCATCCAGCGGCGGATCACGGGCGGCATGCTCGCCGGGGCGGTGAAGAGCTGATGCGGACAAGACTGCTGATCACCGCCGTGGTGCTGCTGCTCCTCGCGAGCTGCTCCTCGGGCTGTTCATCGGATGGAAGCGGGCGCGACGGCGGACCCGTCGTCCTTCGCTTCCAGTCCCTGGCCTGGCAGGAGGAGTCGGTCACGGCCAACAAGGAACTCGTCAAGGAGTGGAACGCCACCCACCCTGACGTCAAGGTCGAGTATGTGCAGGGGAGTTGGGACAGTGTCCACGACCAGCTCCTCACCTCCTTCGAGGGCGGCGAGGCCCCCGACATCATCCACGACGCCTCCGACGACCTCGCCGACTTCGCCTACGGCGGCTACCTCGCCGACCTGACCGACCTGCTTCCCGCCCGCCTCAAGTCGGACATCCCGCAGCACAGTTGGGAGACGACGACCTTCGGCGACGGCGTCTACGGCGTGCCCTTCCTCCAGGAACCCCGGGTCCTCGTCGCCAACGCGACCTGGCTGAAGCGGTCCGGCGTACGGCTCCCGACCCCCGAACGCCCGTGGAGCTGGCCGGAGTTCAGGGAGATCACCAAGCGGCTCAGCGGCGGCGGGAAGTACGGGGTGGCCTGGCCGCTGAAGGAGCCCGTCTCCGCGACCCTCAACCTCTCCCTGTCGGCGGGCGGGCAGTTGTTCCACCGGGGCGCGGACGGAAAGTTCACCGTCCGCTTCCAGGCCGGCGACGAGGTCGTCCCGCGCACCGTCCACGATCAGGTCGGCGTCGACCGCAGCGCCTCGCCCACCACGCTGGGCAGCGGCGGCTCGGACACCCTGCCCGGTTTCTTCGGCGGCAGGTACGCGATGGTCCCGCTCGGCTTCTCCTACCGCCAGCAGATCGTGCAGCAGGCCCCGAAGGGCTTCGACTGGCAGGTGCTGCCCGCCCCGGCGGGCGCCGACGGACTCGCCCAGGGGGTCAGCCCGCAGACCCTGTCCGTCGCCGAGGACAGCCCCCACAAGGCCGAGGCCGTCGCGTTCATCGACTTCCTGCTGCAACCGAAGAACATGGTGCGCCTCGCGCTCGGCGACTGGATGCTGCCCACCGGCACCCGGGCGCTCGCGGACCCCGCCCTGCACACGACGAAGGACGACTGGGCGACCGGCACCGCCCTCGCCGCGCATCTGCGGCCCGCGCCCGCCCAGTCCGTGCGGGGCTACCCCGAGTGGAAGGACAAGGTCGCGACCCCCGCGTTCCAGGAGTACTACAGCGGCGCGATCGGCCTCGGCGAACTGCGCACCCGCCTGGAGCAGGACGGAAACCTCGTCCTGTCCCGCTACCAGCGCTGAACGCCCGTTGTCCGGGGGCTGGTTCAGGGAGGCGTCGGGCGGCCGGTTCAGGGAACGGCGGGGCCGGTGAGGAGCCGGCCCTGTCCGTCGTACGGCCAGACGTTGGGGACGCAGCCGTTCATGCCCTTGATCTGCTGCATCATCGCCGGGGCAGGCCGGCCCGGGCCGGGGCAGCCGACGTGGTTGTGGCCGAGGAAGTGCCCGACCTCGTGGTTGATGATCAGCGCGCGGTAGGCCGTGACGTCCTTGGCGTAGACGGGGGTGGCCAGCAGCCAGCGCTTGAGGTTGACCATGACGTTCTCGGCCACGCTGCAGTTGACCTCGCCGCCGGTGTCCAGCCCGTACTCCCCGCAGATCTTGTCCACGGTGCCGGGGGTCGCGATCCGGACGACGAAGTCGGTGTCGCCGCCGGACACCCGCTGGAACGCCGAGTGCCCGTCGGCCGTCCAGCCGCGCCGGTCGACCAGGATGTGTTCCACCTGCCGTGCGACGTCGGCGGCGGACAGGTCGAGGCCGTCCTCGACGTCCACCCGGTAGCGCAGGGCGGTGCCCTTGCCCACCTTGCCACTCGACCCGGCCGCGGTCGTGAACGTACCCGGCCCGGACTCGGGGATGTCGTCCTTGGCCGAACTCCCCGTCGAACCACCGGACTCACCGCCCGATGAACCGCCCGATGAGCCGCTCGACGAACCGGACGGCGGATCGGCCGGCGGGCTGCCGGACGGGCTGCCGGACGAACCGGCGGACGGACCGGCGGGTGTGCGGGGCGAGGACGAAGGACTGGGCGTCGTCCGCGGGGACGCCGGACCGGACGCCGCAGGCCCGCCGGACGCCGTCGAACGGCCCCCGGCCGACGCCTCGCCCTCGCCCCCGCCCGGAGACGTCCATCCCGCAGCCGCGAAACCGGCGACGCCCAGGAGGCTCAGCGCGGCCAGCCCTCCCCACAGAGGTCCTCCCCGCAGCGGTCCTCTCCGCAGCGGCCCCCTGCGGCCGCGCCCGCCGGCGTGCGCGGGGCGGCTCCGACGGCGGCGGGAGGCGGAGGAATCTGCTCGGTGCGCGCTCATGGTTGTTCAGATTGTGATTGCGATGTGATCGGATCAGGCCCAAATGATAACGAAGAGATAACGACCCGGTCGATGCGGTTTCATGTGATCATCCGGTAACAGTGGCCCGAGGTGGCCGACGGTGTACCGATACTGGGGCCATGCCACGAGTTCTGCTGATCGAGGACGACCGCGCCGTGCGGGACGGCGTCGGCCTCGCGCTGCGCCGTCAGGGTCACGAGGTCGCCGCCGCCGAGACCGGCGAGGACGGCCTGAACCGGCTGCGCTCCTTCCGGCCGGACGTCGTGGTGCTGGACCTGATGCTGCCCGGCATGACCGGCCTGGACGTGTGCCGGCGGATGCGGGACCTGGACCAGACCCTGCCGATCATCATGGCGACCGCGCGGGGCGACGACGAGGACATCGTTGTCGGACTGGAGGCGGGCGCCGACGACTACGTCGTCAAGCCCGTGCAGGCCCGGGTGCTCCAGGCCCGCATCCGCGCCGTCCTGCGCCGCGCGGCCGGCGCGCCCGCCGACGGCGGCATACCGAAGATCGACACCTACGGCGACCTCGCCATCGACCGCGCCGGACTGTCCGTCGCCCGGCAGGGCGCGCCGGTCGCCCTCGCCCCCTCCGAACTGCGCCTGCTGCTCACCCTGTCCGCCTCGCCCGGCCAGGTGTTCAGCAGGCAGCAACTCCTGGAAGCGGTCTGGCAGCACAGCTACCACGGTGACGCGCGGCTGGTGGACGCCTGCGTGAAACGGCTGCGCTCCAAGCTGGGCGAACCCCCGCGCGAACCCCGGCACATCCAGACCGTACGCGGCTTCGGCTACCGGTTCGCCGCCCGGTGAGAGCCCTCGGAACACGGTTTCGCGCCCACCGACTGCGCGGTCTGCGCGTGCGGTTGGTGGTGGCGTTCGCGCTGGTCGCCGCCGTCACCGCGACGACCACCGGCGCGCTCACCTTCCGGGAGGCGCGCACCGGAGTGCTCCAGCAGAGCCAGGACACCGTGATCAAACTGCTGCGCACCCAGGTGACCCGGCTCGCCCCCGAACTCCCCTTCCCGCCGTACGAAGCCGACCTTCAGCGGTTCGCGGTCGACGTGGCACGCGCCGAACCGTCGGGCACCTGGCGGGTGTTGGTCGTCTACCGCGCACTGGAGGCCACCTCCGTGCCCGGCGACCGGTTCGAGGAGCTGACGCCCGCCCTGCGCAAGGCCGTCGACTCCCGCTCCGCCACCGTCTTCCAACGGGTCAACCGCGCCGACCACACGGCCCTCCTCGTCGGCATGTCGGTCGCCTTCGCCTCCTCCGCCTCGTTCTTCGGATCGTCCGGCTCCTCCGGCGTCGGACCCCTCACCGGCGTGAAGGTGTTCCTGACGGTTCCTCAGGTCACCGAACAGGCTTACGTCGACGCCCTGGTGACCGCCGTGGAGCGGGCCGCCGTCCCCGCGCTGGTCCTCGCCGTACTGCTCGCGCTGCTCGCCGCGCGCGGGGTGCTGCGGCCGGTACGGGCGCTGCGCGGCGCCACCCGCAGCATCGCCGAAGGCCGGCTGGACACCCGGCTCGCCGTCGACGGCTCCGACGAACTCGCCGAGCTGTCCCACACGTTCAACGAGACGGCCGCCGCGCTGGAGGAGTCGGTGGCCGAACTGCGCGGCATGGAGGCCAGGGCCCGCCGGTTCGCCGCCGACGTCTCGCACGAACTGCGCACTCCGCTGGCCGCCATGTCGGCCGTCACCGACGTCCTCGACGAGGACGCCGCAGGCCTCGACCCCGACACCGCCACCGCGGTCCGGCTGATCAGCGAGGAGACCGTGAAACTGGCCCGGCTGGTCGACGACCTGATGGAGATCTCCCGCTTCGACGCGGGCGCGGTGGTGCTGCACCTGGACGAGATCGACCTCGCCGAGTCCCTCCGCCGCACCCTCGCCTCCCGTGGCTGGAGCGACACCGTGGACGTCCTGCTGCCCGCGCCGGACGCGCTGCGCGGCCGCGTCGACCCGCGCCGCCTCGACGTCGTCGTCGCCAACCTGGTCGGCAACGCCCTGCGGCACGGGGCCCGGCCGGTGACGGTGCGCCTGTACGAGGACGAGGACGAGGGTGACGGGCCCGGCGGCGGGCGGCGGGCGGTCATCGAGGTGCTGGACAGCGGGCCCGGCATCCCCGACAGCGTGCTGCCCCATGTCTTCGAACGCTTCTACAAGTCGGACGCGGCCCGGTCCCGGACCGAGGGCAGCGGGCTGGGACTGGCGATCACCGAGGAGAACGTCCGGATGCACGGCGGCACCATCAGAGCGGAGAACCGTCCGGCGGGCGGCGCCGTCTTCACCGTCCGACTCCCGCTGCGGCGCGACGAGTCGGCGGCGGAGGCGCGAGCGTGAAGGCCGTACGCCGAGCCGTGCTGCTGTGCGTCCCGGCGCTGTGCGCGCTGGTCTCCTGCGGCATTCCAGCGACCGGTGTGGTGGAGGCGGGCGGCCCCGCCCACGGGATCGCGCCGACGGTACGGGTCTACCTCGTCGCCGGCGGCACCCTGGTCCCCGTCTCCCGCGGGATCGCCGGACCGGTCGACGTCCGGTCGGCCGTGGAGGCGCTTCTGCTGGGCCCGACGGACGCGGAGCGGGCGAAGCGCCTGACCACCCTGGTGCCGCCGCCGTCGCTCGCCGCGACCATGGCCCCGGACAGCGACCCCGCCACCGAGGCCCCGGATTCGTCCGCCGTCCGGGTGGACACCCGGGGCGACAAAGTGGCGATCGAACTGCCCACCGTCGCAGGTGAGTTGACCGAACTCGCCGCGGCGCAGGTGATCTGCACGGCCGCCGACGCCCGTCGCACGGTCGACTCGGACACCGCGACCACGACGCTGACGGTCACGGTCACGAACGGAGTCGGCCACGGCGTCGAAGGAACCGACGAACGCTGCCCCGACCTCTGACCCAGGCCCCCGATTATCGGGTTGCACGAGACGTCTCGTCTCGCCTACGGTCGATGACATGACCGACGCCACGACCAACGCCATTGGCGACGCCACGGCCAGTCGCCCCGCCCATATCGCCATGTTCTCGATCGCCGCCCACGGCCATGTGAACCCGAGCCTCGAGGTGATCCGTGAGCTCGTCGCGCGAGGGCACCGGGTGTCGTACGCGATTCCGCCCTTCTTCGCCGAGAAGGTCGCCGACACCGGTGCCGAGGTCAAGCCGTGGCGCTCCATCCTGCCCTCACCCGACGACGACCCCGCCGCCTGGGGCACCACCCTCCTCGACAACGTGGAACCCTTCCTCGCCGACGCGATCCAGGCGCTGCCGCAGTTGACCGAGGCGTACGCCGGGGACGAACCGGATCTCGTCCTGCACGACATCGCCTCCTATCCGGCCCGTGTCCTCGCCCACCGCTGGGGCGTCCCCGCGATCTCCCTCTCACCGAACCTCGTGGCCTGGGAGGGCTACGAGGAGGAGGTCGGCGAACCGATGTGGGCCGAGCCGAGGAAGACGGCCCGCGGAAAGGCCTACTACGCCCGTTTCCAGGCCTGGTTGGAGGAGAACGGGATCGCCGAGCACCCGGACCCCTTCGCCGGCCGCCCCGCCCGCTCGATCGTCCTGATCCCCAAGGTGCTCCAGCCGCACGCCGACCGGGTCGACGAGAGCGTGTACACGTTCGTCGGCGCCTGTCAGGGCGACCGCGGCGCCGAGGGGGAGTGGACCAGGCCCGCCGACGCCGAGAAGGTCGTCCTCGTCTCGCTGGGCTCGTCCTTCACCAAGCAGCCCGGCTTCTACCGGGAGTGCGTGCGCGCCTTCGGTGAGCTGCCCGGCTGGCACATGGTGCTCCAGATCGGCAAGCACGTGCCCGCCGACGAGCTGGGCACCGTACCGGACAACGTCGAAGTGCGGTCCTGGGTGCCGCAGTTGGCGATCCTCAAGCAGGCCGACCTGTTCGTCACGCACGCCGGCGCGGGCGGCAGCCAGGAGGGGCTGGCGACGGCCACGCCGATGATCGCCGTACCGCAGGCCGTCGACCAGTTCGGCAACGCGGACATGTTGCGGGCGCTGGGTGTGGCCCGACGGCTGGAGACGGCGGAGGCGAGCGCCGAGGCTTTGCGGGAAGCCGCCCTCGCGCTCGTCGACGACCCGGAGGTGGCCCGCCGACTCGAGGGCATTCAGGCGCAGATGGCCGAGGAGGGTGGCACGCAGCGGGCCGCCGATCTCATCGAGGTCCAACTCCGGGTGCAGCGTGCGTGAATGAGGGTCTGTCAGCACCTCAGGGGCGTCAACGAGCCATCTGCTCAAAGCAGTTGATGTGGACGTCAGACCGTCAGACGCTCGCCCTCGTCGTCCCGTGCCGTCGGCGCGACCGGGGCCGGCGGCTCGTCGTGGGTGAGGTCGGGCAGTCGGTGCAGCCACTTCGGCAGGTACCAGTTGCGCTCGCCGAGCAGCGCCATCACCGCCGGGAGCAGCACGCCCCGGATGATCGTCGCGTCGATCAGGACGGCGGCCGCCAGACCCACGCCCATCTGCTTCATGGACTGCATGGACAGCGTCCCGAAGATCGCGAACACGGCGACCATGATGACGGCGGCGCTGGTGACCACACCCGCCGTGGTGACGACACCGTGGTGGATGGCGTCGTTCGTCGTACGGCCCCGCAGCTTCGCCTCGCGGATCCGGGAGACGACGAACACGTGGTAGTCCATCGACAGGCCGAACAGGATCACGAAGAGGAACAGCGGCAGCCAGGTGACGATCGCGCCGACGCCCTCCGCGCCCACCAGCGAAGCGCCCCAGCCGTGCTGGAAGACGGCGACCAGGATGCCGTAAGCCGCGCCCACGGAAAGGAGGTTGAGGACGATCGAGGTGATCGCGATCGTCAGCGACCGGAAGGACAGCAGCATCAGCAGGAAGGCGAAGACCACGACGAACGCGAAGACGGGGGCGACGGCTCCGCCCAACTGGTCGTTGAAGTCCTTCGAACCGGCGACCTGTCCGGTGATCGGGGCCTGGACGCCGTCGACTTTGCCTAGGGTGGCGGGCCGCACCTCGTCGCGCAGCTTGTCCAGGCTGGCGCCCGCCTTGTCCAGGTCGGAGCCGCCGACCAGCGGGACGTACACGTAGGCGATGTTCTGCGCGTCGTGCAGCTTGATCTCGACCGGGCCGCGCGAAGCGCCCGAGCCGACCGCCCGCTCCTTGAACTCCTGGAGCGCCGCCTTCACTTCGGCGGAGTTGATGTCGTCCGCCTTGACGATCATCTCGGCCGGGTCGGAACCGCCCGGGAACGCTTCGTTGAGCCGGTTGTAGGTCTGCACGATGGGCAGCGCGTCGCCGAACTCCTGGTCCAGGGTGAGGTTCTGGGTCTTCATGCCGACCGCCGGAGCGGCGATCGCGAGCAGCGCGCCGGCCGCGACGACCAGCGCGACGGCGGGCCTGGCGAGGACGACCTTCAGGACGGCGCTCCAGAACCGGCTGCCCTCGTGGGCCCGTCGACCGCCCGCCTTCTTACGGCGCTTGTCGGGGTGCAGGAACGGGATCCGCCCCTTCTCCACCCGCTCGCCGAGCAGCGACAGCAGCGCCGGGAGGACGGTCACCGAACCGACCATGGCGACCGCGACCACCATGAGGGAGGCGAGGCCCATCGCCTCGAAGGTGGCGAGGCCGGTGAACAGCATGCCCGCCATCGCCACGCACACGGTGACACCGGAGACGATCACGGCCCGGCCGCTGGTCGCCGCGGCGATCCTGAGAGCGGTCTCCGGATCACGTCCGGCCGCCCGCTCCTCGCGCTCCCGGCGCAGGTAGAACAGGCAGTAGTCGACGCCCACGGCCAGCCCGACCAGCAGCATCACGGAACTCGCGGTGTCGTCCATCGGCTGGAGGTTGCTGACGATGCTCATCAGGCCCATCGTCGCCATGATCGCGGTCATCGCGAGCGCCACCGGCAGCAGCGCCGCCACCAGCGCGCCGAAGGCGATCAGCAGGATGCCCAGCGCGACCGGCAGGGCGGAGTACTCGGCCTGCTGGAAGTCGTCGCCGAACGCGTCGTCGAACGTCTTCATCATGCTGGCGCCGCCGATCTCCTCGATCCGCAGCGAGGAGTGGTCCTTCCCGACGCCCGCGACGGCCTTGAGCACCGGCTCGACCCGGTCGCCCGCGGTGTCGGAGTCGCCCCGCATGTCGAACTGGACGAGGACGCTGCGGCCGTCCTTGGAGATCGTGTTCGTGTCGTACGGCGAGGTCACGTCGGTGACCTTGCCCGTCCCCTCGACCGCCTTGACGACCGCGGCGACGGCGTCCTTGAACTCGGCGTCGGTGGCCTTGAGGGAACCGTCCCTCGCCTGGATGAGGACGCTCTCACCGGCCGGCTCGTCGATCCCGGCGTCCTCGACGAGCTGTGCGGCCGTGCGGGTCTCGCCCGCGAGCTGGTCGCTGTCCTTGACCTTGACGGTGCCCGCCGCCGAGCCGATCCCCATGGCCAGGACGACGAACAGCACCCATATACCGACGGCGGCCCATCGGTGCCGGGCGCTCCAGCCGCCGGCCCGCGCGGCGATGCCCCGCACCTTCGTGTCTTGGTTCCCCATGACGGGCGTGCCCCCTCGAAATGCGGTGACAACCCGTGCCGCCACCCTTTGATTCGAAGGTATGTGCTGGATAAGGCCGTCTCGTCGTGCTGCCCGGTGACGTCCAGGACCCCCGACTCCTCCGGTCGGACCCCGTCGCCTCATTGCTGGGGAGGACGGCAGCCCCTTACATCTATCCGCCGGTCTCGGGGGCGGCGGTCAGGGTGGCGGTCCAGGGTGGAGGCAGCGCCGAGGTCGCGCGGAGGTCGAGCTGAAGGTCGGGGAGGTCGGGGTGCGGGATTGTGGAGGTTTGTTGAAATACGTCGTGGGCTTGTGGAGAAGTGCGTCGGTCGCCGGTCCGCGGTTGATCCGCACCCCGCCGATCGGCCAGAGTTTTCCGCCCGGCCCCCACCTCGGCCGCGGCCGTCGTGCCCACCCCCACGGGGCACGACGGCCGATTAGGGTGTGCCGATGACGACGACGTACGCGGCCCTGCTGCGCGGCATCAACGTGGGCGGCAACAAGAAGGTCCCGATGGCCGAACTGCGCACCCTGCTGTCGGGGCTCGGCCTCGGCGACGTGCGCACCTACCTCCAGAGCGGCCAGGCCGTCTTCTCCTCCGGCCACGGCGACGAGGAGAGCCTCGCCGCCGAGATCGGGGCGGCGATCGAGAAGCACTTCGGCTTCGGCGTCGACGTCATCGTGCGCGACCACGCCTTCCTGAAGGCGGTCGCCGACAACTGCCCCTTCCCGGCGGCCGAGTTGGAGGGCAAGCAACTCCATGTCACCTACTTCTCCGGGCCCGTTGACGAGGAGCGGTACGCGGGCATCGACCGGGACGCCCAACTCCCCGAGGAGTTCCGCCTCGGCGACCGCGTCCTGTACCTGTACGTCCCCGACGGCCTCGGCCGCTCCAAGCTCGCCGAGCAACTGGCCAAGCCCCGCGTCACCAAGGGCCTCATCGCCACCACCCGGAACTGGAACACCGTCGTCAAATTGGTGGAGATGACACAGGCGTGACACCTGCCTGTGCGAGGCTCGGCCCATGCGCTACATCATCATCGGGGCAGGGGCCGTCGGGGGCACGGTCGGTGGCCGGCTGGCCGAGGCCGGGCAGGACGTCGTACTGGTCGCGCGCGGTGCGCACCGGGCGGCGCTCGCGGCGCACGGACTGCGGCTCAGAGTTCCGGAGGGGGAGCTGACGTTCCGGCTGCCCGTCGTCGACGGGCCGGGCGCGCTCGGCACCCTGCGCGCCGACGACGTCCTCGTCCTCGCCGTGAAGACCCAGGACGGGGAGGCGGCCCTCCAGGCGTGGGGGCCGGCCCCGGTCGAGGGTGGCGGCACCGCCGCCGAGCGGCTGCCGCTGGTCTGCGCGCAGAACGGGGTGGAGGGCCCGCGGCTGGCCCTGCGCCGCTTCCGGCACGTGTACGGCGTCTGCGTCTGGCTGCCCGCCGCCCATGTCGAACCCGGCGTCGTCTCCGCCGCCGGCTCCCCGCTCACCGGCATCCTCCACCTCGGCCGGTACCCGCACGGCACCGACGACACGGTTCACCGGATCGCCGCCGACCTGGAGAAGGCGCGCTTCGAGGCACCGGTCGTACCGGACGTCTCCCGCTGGCAGTACGCGAAACTGCTGTCCAACCTGGGCAACGCGCTGGAAGCGGTGAGCGGCCCGGTCGGCGACCCCGAGGCGGTCGCCCTGCTGCGGCGGGTGCGGGCCGAGGGCGAGGCCGTACTGCACGCCGCCGGGGTCGCGTACGCGAGCGTCGAGGAACAGCGGGCGGTACGCGGCGACAAGGTCACTCTGGTTCCCCTCGACGGCGCCCCACGCGGCGGCGGCTCCTCCTGGCAGTCCCTCAGCCGCGTCGCCGGCACCATCGAGGCCGACTACCTCAACGGCGAGATCGCCCTCCTGGGCCGCCTGCACGGCATGCCGACCCCCCTGAACGAACTCCTCCAGCACCTCGCGAACAAGCACGCACAGGAACGAAGGCCCCCCGGCTCCCTGCCGGTGCCTGAGCTACTCCGGCTGGCCGACGAGGCCGCCAACGGTTGAGGGGCCCGGCTGCTCACTGGAGGTGGGTGAGTTGCTCCGGCCGGCCGGCGAGGCTGTCGACGCTTGAGGGGCCTGGCTACTCACCGCCGATGGGTGAGTCGCTTTGGCTGGCGGACGAGGCCGCCAACGGCTGAGCGCACCGACCACTTACCGGTGAGCGTCACCTGTCGTTTACGGCCCCTGTCGCGCACGGGCCCCTCGCTCACGGCCCCGGCGCTCACGCGCCGACAGCCGTCAGTGTCGGCAGCCGGGCCGTGTCGTAGCGGTTCAGGAGTTGTTGGGCGACTTCCGGGGACGGGCCCAGGACGTCGGAGAGGATGTCTGCCTCGGTTGCGCCGTGGGCTATGCGGTCCGGGAGGTGGCCGGGGGCCAGGACGTAGGGGGCGACGGCGACCCGGGCGCAGCCCAGGGCGCGTAGTTCGCGGACCGCGTCCTCGGTGCGGGGGAGAGACGCGGAGGCGAACGCAGGCCGCACGGCACACCAACCGGTGCGCCGCCACTCCCGCGCGATTTCTGCGATCACTGCGATCGCCTCCGGGTCCGTGGACCCCGCCGAGGCCAGTACGACCCCGGTCGAGGACTTGTCGGCGGGCGTCAACCCCGCCTCGTACAACCGCCGTTCGAGGGCGGTGAGCAGCAGCGGCGAGGGGCCGAGCACCTCCGCCTGCCGGATCCGCAACCGCGTCGGCGCCTCCCGCAGGACCGCCGGGATGTCCGCCTTCGCATGGAACGCGCGGGTCAGCAGCAGCGGCAGCGCCACGACGTCACGGACGCCCTCCGCCGCCAGCGACTCCAACACCCCTTGCACGGACGGGACGTTGAAGTCCAGAAAACCCGTCTCCACCCGCACCCCCGGCCGCAGCGACCGGACCCGCCGCACCAGGGCGTGGACGGTCGCGGCGTGCCGCGGATCGCGGCTGCCGTGGGCGATCACGACGAGAACGGGATACATGGGAGTTCGGCTCAGCCCTTCACCAGCAGACCGCGGCTGCGCAGCACCCACCGCTCCAGCGGGCTGAAGATCAGCAGGTCGATGGCGATGCCGACGAACAGGATGAGCAGGATCGCCTCGAACACCATCGACATGTCACTGGCGTTGCGGCCGTTCTCCAGCAACTGGCCGAGCCCGACGCCGAGATCGGGGAACGACGCGATGATCTCCGCCGCCATCAGCGACCGCCACGAGAACGCCCAGCCCTGCTTCAGACCGGCCACATAACCCGGCAGCGCGGCCGGCAGCGTGATGTAGACGGTGCCCTTCAGCCCCGTCGCCCCCATCGTGCGGCCGGCCCGCAGGAACAGCGGCGGCACCTGGTCGACGCCGGACACCAGCCCGTTGGCGATGGACGGCACCGCGCCGAGCAGGATCACCGTGTACATCATCGAGTTGTTCAGACCCAGCCACAGCACGGCCGGCGGCACCCACGCCACCGACGGCAGCGACTGGAGCCCCGACAGGATCGGGCCGATCGCCGCCCGCACGAACTTCACCCGCGCCACCAGCAGCCCCAGCGGGGTGCCGATCGCCAGCGCGAAGAGGAAGCCGAGCAGACCGCGCGACACGCTGGTCCAGATGTAGCCGAGCAGCTTGCCCTCGAGCCAGGCGTCCTGGAGCGTGCGCCAGACGTCCAGCGGCGACACCAGCTTCGTCGGATCGTCGACGACCTTGAAGGTGATCTGCCAGACGACCAGCAGCAGCGCGATCGCGATGATCGGCGGCAGGATCTTGTCGACGAACGTCCGCCGGAAGGGCGTACGGACGACGGGCGCGACCACGTCCAGCGCGTCGAGCCCCGCCTCGACACTTCCCGCGTCCTGGACGGACTTCGTCTCAGTGCTGGCCATGACGGCGGATCTCCCCACGCAGGACTTCGGTGATCTCGATGGACAGTTCCGCCACCGGGGCGTCCTCGATCCGGCGCGGCTGCGGGATGTCGACCGTCCACTCGCGAGCCACCCGGCCGGGCCGTGACGACAGCAGGACGACCCGCTGCGCGAGCCGCACCGCCTCGCGCACGTTGTGCGTGACGAACAGGACGGACAGTCCCGTCTCCGCCCAGATCCGGGTCAGTTCGTCGTGCAGCACATCCCGCGTGATGGCGTCCAGTGCCGCGAACGGCTCGTCCATCAGCAGCAGTTGGCTCTCCTGGGCCAGTGCGCGGGCCATCGCCACGCGCTGGCGCATACCGCCGGACAGTTCGTGGACGCGCTTGCCGTACGCACCCGTCAGGCGGACCAGTTCGAGCAGCTCCTCGGCCTTGCCGCGCCGCTCGCTCTTGGCAACGCCCCTGAGTTTCAGGGCGAGTTCGATGTTCTTGCCCGCGGTCAGCCACGGGAAGAGGGCGTGCTCCTGGAACATCAGCGCCGCGCGGCCGTCCGTCGTGATGGACCCGGCGGTGGGCTCGTCGAGCCCCGCCACCAGGTTCAGCAGCGTGGACTTGCCGCAGCCCGAGGCCCCCAGGAGGGTGACGAACTCGCCGGGGGCGACATCGAGGGTGATGTCGTCCAGGACGAGCTGCTGCCCGCCCGGTCCCGCGAAGGACTTCGAGACGTGTTCGAGACGTGCCGCGTACTCCACTGACTCGGTGGACTCAGCGGCCTTGGCGAGTGTCGTGGCCATGGTCGTCACCTCCTGGGAACTCATCGGACTTCGGTCGTAGGCCGGTCGCCGGTCAGCCGACGCCGAGACCGGCGTCGGCGACCGGGGACTCGCCCTCGGCCTTGAGGACCTTGTTGAGGATCGTCAGGTCGTAGATGCCCTTGAGGTCGGGCTGCTTCAGCAGACCCGCCTTGACCGCGTGCGCCGCCTCGGTGCTGAGGGTGGCGGCCAGCGGGTCGTTGATGAACTGGATCGACGCCCACGCCGGGTCCAGGACCTTCGTCGGCAGCGCCTTGCCGGAGTCCGCAGCCAACTGCTTGTTCGCCGCCGCCTTGGCCGCCGCCGGGTTGGCGTTGATCCACTTGTTGGTGTCGACCGAGCCCTTCAGCACGGCCTCGACGACCTTCGGGTGCTCCGTGAGGAACTTCTGCGACACGATGATGTTCGTGATCACGAACTTCTTGTCGGGCCACAGCGACGCCTCGTCCAGCAGCACCTTGCCGCCCTCGGCCACCAGCTTCGACGCGGTCGGCTCCGGCACCCACGCGCCGTCGAGCGAACCGGCCTTGAAGGCGTCCGGCGTCACCTTGTTGTCGCTGCGCACGACGGTGACGTCACCCTTGCCGCTCTGCGCGTCGACCTTCCAGCCCTGCTCCGCGATCCAGTTGAGGAACGCCACGTCCTGCGTGTTGCCGAGCTGCGGCGTGGCGATCTTCTTGCCCTTGACGTCCTTCAGGGACTTGATCTTGTCCGGGTCGACCACGAGCTTCACGCCGCCGGACGCCGAACCGCCGATGATGCGCAGGCTCTTGCCGTCGGACTTGGTGTAGCCGTTGATCGACGGGGAGGGGCCGATCCAGCCGATGTCGATGGACCCGGCGTTCAGCGCCTCGATCTCCGACGGACCGGCGTTGAAGGTGGCGTACGACGCCTTGGTCGCGCCCAACGCCTTCTGGAAGATGCCCTGTTCACGGCCGACGAGCGCGGTCCCGTGGGTCAGGTTGCCGAAGTAGCCGATCTTGACGGTGTCGAGCCCGTCGATCTTCTGCGAGCCGGCGGCGACCTTCTCGTTGGTGTTGTCGGCCTTGGACTCGGAACCGTAGCCGCAGGCGGCCAGGGTGAGCAGGGGAAGAGCGGCGACGACGGCGAGGCCGCGGCGAAGGAGGGCGGAGCGGTGGACAGGCACGGGAGGAATTCCTCTCGTTGGCCCGGCGGTCACGGGGTTTCAGGTCGTGGCCGGGAGATCGGCAAAGGGTCTTCGTCGCTTCCGGGACGTCGGGTGGGGGGACAGGGCGCGCAGGCGGTGCGCGTACGTCAGAGCGCACATCGGGCCACTCCGCCCTGCCCGCTGCCGAGGGCGCCGCTGCCGATGCGGCCGCCCTCCTTCGCGAACGTCGAGTAGAAATCGGGTGAGTTCATGGCTCAGAAGTCCCAACCGTCGTCGTCGGACTCGTCCTT
Organism: Streptomyces sp. yr375; assembly: GCF_900110755.1. Taxonomy (GTDB): domain Bacteria; phylum Actinomycetota; class Actinomycetes; order Streptomycetales; family Streptomycetaceae; genus Streptomyces. The sequence continues at coordinate 14,962 of NZ_FOFF01000060.1, read as the reverse complement.
GACCGGCACCGGCGACGCGAACGACTCGCCGACCATGCCGGCGGTGAGCGTGGTGCCGTCGGCCGGGTCGATCAGGATGAACGAGCCGGTGCGGCGCGAGTCCGCGTAGGAGTCCACCGGCAGCGGCACCGCGGTGCGGATCTTCACCCGGCCGATGTCGTTGGCGACGAGCTGTCCCGGGTGCGGGTGCAGGGACAGGTCGTCGAGCGTGAGACGGGACGGGATGTCCTGGACGATCGCCTTGACCGTACGGGTGCCGTGCTTGATCAGCACCCGGTGCCCGACGGTCAGCGGCTGGTCGGCGACATGGCACACGGTCGCCTCGACGTCCTGCGTGACGGCCGGCGCGTCCTTGGTCGGCACGATCAGGTCGCCGCGCGAGATGTCGACGTCGTCCGCGAGCAGCACCGTCACCGACTGCGTCGTCCACGCCGCGTCCACCGGCTCGCCCAGCAGGTCGATGCCGGAGATCGTCGACGTACGGCCGGACGGCAGGACGGTGACCGCCTCGCCCACCCGGAAGGTGCCGGCCGCGATCTGCCCCGCGTAGCCCCGGTAGTCGGGGTGCTCGGCGGTCTGCGGCCGGATCACGTACTGCACGGGCAGCCGCGCGTGGCAGTGCGCCAGGTCGTGACTGACCGGGACGGTCTCCAGGTGCTCCAGGAAGGTCGGGCCGCCGTACCAGTCCATGTTCGCCGACGGGTCCACCACGTTGTCCCCGGCGAGCGCCGAGATCGGGATCGCGGTGACCTCGGGCACGCCCAGCTCGCTCGCGTACGCCGTGAACTCCTCGGCGATCGCCGCGAACACGCTCTCCCGGTACTCGACGAGGTCCATCTTGTTGACGGCGAGCACGACGTGCGGGACCCGCAGCAGCGCCGCGATCGCCGCGTGCCGGCGGGTCTGCTCCACGACCCCGTTGCGGGCGTCGACGAGGATCACCGTCAGCTCGGCCGTGGAGGCACCCGTCACCATGTTGCGGGTGTACTGCACGTGACCGGGCGTGTCGGCGAGGATGAACCGCCGCTTGAGCGTGGCGAAGTAGCGGTAGGCCACGTCGATGGTGATGCCCTGCTCGCGCTCGGCGCGCAGCCCGTCGGTGAGCAGCGCCAGGTCGGGGGCGTCCTGGCCGCGGCTCGCCGAGACCCGCTCGACGGCCTCCAACTGGTCGGTGAGGATCGACTTGGAGTCGTGCAGCAGCCGGCCCACCAGGGTGGACTTGCCGTCGTCGACGGAACCCGCGGTGGCGAACCGCAGCAGGGTCGTGGCCGAGAGCTCCTCGGCGGTGATCGTGCTCATGGTTAGAAGTACCCCTCGCGCTTGCGGTCTTCCATCGCGGCTTCGGAGAGCTTGTCGTCGGCGCGGGTCGCGCCGCGCTCGGTGAGCCGGGAGGCGGCGATCTCGGCGATGACGTCGTCCAGCGTCACCGCGTCGGAGTCGACGGCGCCGGTGCAGGACATGTCACCGACGGTGCGGTAGCGGACGAGGCGCTTCTCGACGCTCTCGCCGTCCTTGGGGCCGCCCCACTCGCCGGCGGTCAGCCACATCCCGCCGCGCGCGAACACCTCCCGCTCGTGCGCGAAGTAGATCTCGGGCAGTTCGATGCCCTCGCGGGCGATGTACTGCCAGACGTCGAGCTCGGTCCAGTTGCTCAGCGGGAACACGCGGACGTGCTCGCCGGGCGCGTGCCGCCCGTTGTAGAGGTTCCACAGCTCGGGGCGCTGGCGGCGCGGGTCCCACTGGGAGAACTCGTCGCGCAGCGAGAACACCCGCTCCTTCGCGCGGGCCTTCTCCTCGTCGCGCCGCCCGCCGCCGAAGACCGCGTCGAACTTCTCCGACTGGATCTTCTCGGTCAGCGGCAGCGTCTGCAGCGGGTTGCGGGTGCCGTCGGGACGTTCCTTCAGCACACCGCGGTCGATGTAGTCCTGCACGGACGCCACATGCAGGCGCAGCCCGTGCGCGGCGACCACCCGGTCGCGGTATTCGAGCACGTCGGGGAAGTTGTGTCCGGTGTCCACGTGCAGCAGCGAGAAGGGGATCGCCGCGGGGGCGAACGCCTTCAGCGCGAGGTGCAGCATGACGATGGAGTCCTTGCCGCCGGAGAACAGGATCACCGGGTTCTCGAACTCCCCCGCCACCTCGCGGAAGATGTGCACCGCCTCGGACTCCAGGGCGTCCAGATGGCTGAGGGCGTACGGGCCCGCCGTGCCCTCCTTGGCCGTGGCGACGGTCGTCGTCATGCCAGTCCCCTCTCGCTGAGCAGGGCGTACAGCGACGCCGCGGACTCCTGCACGGTCTGGTCCTGGGACTCGATGCGCAGATCGGGCGCCTCGGGCGTCTCGTACGGGTCGTCGACGCCGGTGAGCCCGGACAGCTCGCCCGCCGCCTGCTTGGCGTACAGGCCCTTCACGTCCCGCACCGAGCACACCTCGACCGGAGTCGCCACATACACCTCCAGGTAGGCGGTCCCGCTCTTCTCGTGGCGCTCGCGCACCGCCGTACGGCTGTCCGCGTACGGCGCGATCACCGGCACAAGTGCCTTCACACCGTTGCGGGCGAGCAACTCGGCCAGGAAACCGATGCGTTGGACGTTGACGTGCCGGTCCTCGCGGCTGAAGCCGAGGCCCGCGGAGATGAACTCGCGGATCTCGTCGCCGTCGAGCACCTCGACGAGGTGGCCCTCCGCACGCAGCCGGTCGGCCAGCTCGCGGGCGATGGTGGTCTTGCCGGCACTCGGCAGACCCGTGAGCCAGACGGTGGCTCCGGTCGTCACGTGGTTCTCCCGGTTCGTAGAAGGAGGGAAAGCAGGGGCAGTTGAGAAGGAAGGGGAAGTCTGGGAAGTGCGGGGGGCGGACGGGGTGGTGCCGGTCGCGGTCATCGTGATCAGCCGTGCAGTCCGCACTCGGTCTTCGCACGTCCCGCCCAGCGGCCGGCGCGCGCGTCCTCACCGTCGAGGACCCGGCGCGTGCAGGGGGCGCAGCCGACCGAGGCGTAACCGTCCATCAACAGCGGGTTGGTCAGCACGCCGTGCTCGGCAACGTACGCGTCGACGTCGTCCTGGGTCCATCGGGCGATAGGGGAGATCTTGACCTTCTGCCGCTTATCGTCCCAACCGACGACGGGCGTGTTCGCCCGGGTCGGCGACTCGTCGCGGCGCAGCCCGGTCGCCCACGCCGAGTAACCGGCGAGGCCCTCCTCCAGCGGCTGCACCTTGCGCAGCTTGCAGCACAGGTCGGGGTCGCGGTCGTGCAGCTTCGGCCCGAACTCGGCGTCCTGCTCGGCGACCGTCCGACGCGGGGTGAGCGTGATGACGTTGACGTCCATCACGGCCTCGACCGCGTCCCGGGTGCCGATCGTCTCGGGGAAGTGGTAGCCGGTGTCGAGGAACACCACGTCCACGCCCTTGCGGACCCGCGACGCCAGGTGCGCGACGACGGCGTCCTCCATGGAGGACGTCACGCAGAACCGCTCGCCGAAGGTGTCCACCGCCCACTGGAGGATCTCCAGCGCGGAGGCGTCCTCCAGCTCACGGCCCGCCTGCTCGGCGAGCAGCTTCAACTCGTCGTTCGTACGGCCTTTCTGAGCCGTCGTCATATCCGGTCCCCTCCGTCGTCGGCTCGCTGAACGCCCCGTGCGAGCAGCCCGAGGAACTTCAACTGGAAGGCGCGGTTGCACGCGGCGCATTCCCAGGCGCCGTGACCCTGCTCGTTCGGACGCAGGTCCTCGTCGCCGCAGTAGGGGCAGTAGAAAGGTGCGGCCCGCTCGCTCATGAGAGGGACTCCTCGCTGGCGCGCGAGGCCCAGGCGGCGAACCGCTCGCCGTCCTCGCGCTCCGCCTGGAACCGCTTCAGCACCCGCTCCACGTAGTCCGGCAGCTCGTCCGAAGTGACCTTCAGACCACGGACCTTGCGGCCGAAACCGGCTTCCAGACCGAGCGCGCCGCCCAGGTGCACCTGGAAGCCCTCGACCTGCTCGCCCCGGTCGTCGAGGACCAGTTGGCCCTTGAGGCCGATGTCCGCGACCTGGATCCGGGCGCAGGCGTTCGGGCAGCCGTTGATGTTGATGGTGATCGGCTCGTCGAACTCCGGGATGCGGCGCTCCAGTTCGTCGATGAGCTGGGAGCCGCGCGCCTTGGTCTCGACGATGGCGAGCTTGCAGTACTCGATGCCGGTGCAGGCCATGGTGCCGCGCCGGAACGTGGAGGGCTTGGCGGTCAGGTCCAGCGCTTCCAGCGCCTCGACCAGCGACTCGACCTGGTCCTGCGCGACGTCGAGGACGATCATCTTCTGCTCGACGGTGGTACGGACCCGGCCCGAGCCGTGCGCCTCGGCCAGCTCCGCGATCTTCGTCAGGGTCGCGCCGTCCACACGGCCGACGCGCGGGGCGAAACCGACGTAGAAGAGGCCGTCCTGCTGCCGGTGCACGCCGACGTGGTCGCGCCAGCGGGCCACCGGCTGGTCGGGGGCCGGGCCGTCGATCAGCTTGCGCCGGAGGTAGTCGTCCTCCAGGATCTGCCGGAACTTCTCGACGCCCCAGTCGGCGAGCAGGAACTTCAGGCGGGCGCGGGTGCGCAGCCGCCGGTAGCCGTGGTCGCGGAAGATCGAGATGACGCCCTCGTAGACGTCCGGGACCTCGGCGAGCGGGACCCACGCGCCGAGGCGCTGGCCGATCTTCGGGTTGGTGGACAGACCGCCGCCGACCCAGACGTCGAAGCCGGGGCCGTGCTCGGGGTGGCGCACCCCGACGAACGCGATGTCGTTGATCTCGTGCGCCACGTCCAGCAGCGGCGAGCCGGAGACCGCGGACTTGAACTTGCGGGGCAGGTTCGAGAAGTCCTTGTTGCCGATGATCCGGCGGTGGATCTCGTCGATGGCCGGGGTGCCGTCGATGATCTCGTCCTCGGCGATGCCGGCCACCGGCGAGCCGATGATCACGCGGGGCGTGTCGCCGCAGGCCTCGGTGGTGGACAGGCCGACCGCCTCCAGGCGGTGCCAGATCTCCGGCACGTCCTCGATGCGGATCCAGTGGTACTGGATGTTCTGCCGGTCGGTGATGTCCGCGGTGCCGCGGGCGAACTCCTGCGAGATCTCGCCGATCACCCTGAGCTGCTCGGTGGTGAGCCGGCCGCCGTCGATGCGCACGCGCAGCATGAAGTACTTGTCGTCCAGCTCCTCCGGCTCCAGGATCGCGGTCTTGCCGCCGTCGATCCCGGGCTTGCGCTGGGTGTACAGCCCCCACCAGCGCATCCGGCCGCGCAGGTCGTTCGGGTCGATCGAGTCGAACCCGCGCTTGGAGTAGATCGTCTCAATGCGTGTCCGTACGTTGAGACCGTCGTCGTCCTTCTTGAACTGCTCGTTGCCGTTCAGCGGGGTGAAGTGCCCCGCGGCCCACTGGCCCTCACCGCGGTGACGGCTCACCTTGCGGCGGGGAGTCTCGGCGGCAGGGTTCTGCGGGGTGGCGGCCATGGAAGATACGTCCTTCGGGACAGGCGGGAAGCGGCTCTGACCTGCGCGTACGCACGCATGGAGGCATGCGTGCGCGGCGTTGCGCGGGGAGGAGGGCGGAACGTCGGAAAGCGGCGGCGGTGCGGCTCAGCGCGCCGGACAGATGGCGCTGGACATGCGGCAAAGGTCGACGTGCCGCCGACTCACCAAGGCAATTCCAGTTCCGGACATGACGAAAGCGTGTCACGGCGTTCTGGACACAGTCCAGCTTCGTCCGAGATGCGGACACCCTGGTCTCGATATGCGAGACAGTGGTGGCGTCGATCACATCACGCGCGCGGAGGCTTGTCCACAGGTCAGGACGGGAAGGCACCCGGCCAGGGGCCCGGCGCGGACACCTCGGGTTTCTCCTCGACCTCGGTGTCGAACAGCTTGAAACCGCGCCGCTGGTAGTTGTCCATGGCGTGCTCGCCGTCCAGGCTGCACGTGTGCAGCCACACCCGCTTGGTCTGCGGCAGCCCGGGCCAGCGGTCCGCCAGCTCCCACGCGCGGGCAGCGCCGTACGACAGCAGATGGCCGCCGATCCCCCGCCCCCGGAAGGCCGGGAGCAGCCCGAAGTAGACGATCTCCACGACCCCGTCGTCCTGCGGCTCCAGCTCCACGTAGCCGGCCGGCGTGCCCCGGTCGTACGCGACCCAGGTCTCGACGCCCGGCCGCGCCAGATGCTCCCGCCACTGCGCGTACGTCCAGCGCAGCCGGTCGATCCAGCGGACGTCCCCGCCGACGGACGCGTACAGGAAACGGCTGAACTCGGGGGAGGGGACCTCGGAGCGGACGACCCGGACGTCGCCCTCGGGCGCGGCGGCCGGGAGGAGGTCGGCCGGGTCGGTCTGCTCCAGGGACCAGGTGGTCACGGGAATGTTGGTCATGCCCGTCAGGGAATCATTCACCCGGCTGTTCTGTCGATTGTCCGGTGGACCGGTCGATCGAGGCCAGCGGCAGCGCGAAGAGCGCCCGTCCCGACTGCGTCCAGACGTCGCCGGTCTCCTCCCAGTAGGAGAGGGACTCGGTCTGCGGGCTCCAGCAACTGTGCTTCTCCGCGGTACCGCACACCGCGGCCCGCGCCCGGTCGGCCTTGGCGTCCGCCTTGTCGCCCGCCGCGCCGTACGTGTTCCCGGTGTCGACGTCCGTGTCGGTGCCGTGCGTCCGGTCGGCGGTCTGCCGCCACAGCGTCCCGTGCCCGTCGTCCCGGGGACCGGCGGCGCGGGTCACGTACCAGTGCGCCCGGTACGACAGCACACCCCGTACGCCGGTCAGCTTCGTCTCGTACGCCTCCGAGGCCGCCGCGTGCCCGGTGACGCTCGTGGCGAGCAGCCCCGAGTGCCCGGGGGCGGTGCTGAAGGGGTAGCGCCACAGGTGCGCGCCCCGGTCGCCGCCGTCGAGGGTCCACTCGCCGGCGACCAGGGTGTCCGGCGCGGTGCTGCGGTCCAGGGAGACGGTCGTGGGGTGCGGGGCGTCCGCGTCGCCGCTCAGCTCGTAGGAGCCGACGGCCGGCAGGACGAAGCGGTAGCCGTGCGCCGACCAGCCGCCCGGCACCCGGCCGACCGCGGCGCTCATGACGCTCGCGCGCTGGACGCGGTTCATGTCGTACACATACAGCGCGGTCCGGCCCCCGGCGTCGGCGGTGACCAGCAGTTTGTCCTGGTACCAGACCATCCCGGAGACATGGGAGACGAGCCCCCGGTAGTCGCGTCCGTCGGCGACCGGGACGGCGAGCAGGGCCCAGGTGTAGGAGAGGTGGTTCAGATCGCCCGCGTTCAGGAAGCCGACCCGGGCCAGCCCCCGGTCGGCGACCGCGCCGCCGCTGCGCGACCAGCCGGAGAGGATCACCCGGTTCGCGCCCCAGGACCCGTCGTCGTCCGCGTCCCCCGAGGTGGTGACCGCGCCCGGCTGCCAGCCCGCGGTGTCATCCGTGTTCCAGCAGTACGCGCGGGTGGCCACGGGGGAGACCGGCAGGGCCCCGCGCTCGGCGGGCGAGCAGTCGATCGCGTCCCGCAGGATGCGGTCGGAGTCCTCCAGCACCGCGCCGACGCCGACCGGCCGGCCCATGCCCGCGGCGAGGCGGTCCAGGGTGGCCTGCGGCACCAGGCTCTCCGTCAGCCGCAGTCTCCCGGTCTCGGCCGCCGAGGTGAGCGGCTTCAGCCCACCGGGTCCGTCGTCGGTCACCGTCGCCTGAGAGGCGCTGATCATGGTGGCGGCGGCGGTGAGCGCGAGAGCGGTCCCGGACAGGAACGCCCGCACCGCCCTGCCCCGCCTGCGCCGACGGTGTCGGCCGCGATGTTTCATTCGTCCTCCCGAGGCGGGCCAACTGCGCCTGATGATCCGTACGTTGACCGAGGAGCAGGTGGGGTGACCCGTAGGGGGATGCTACGGCAGCAGACCGCCGTGGCGGACGAAGACCGCGCAAATATGCGGAAGATGCCACCCGAAGGACTTGGGTGAGGCATGGTGACCACGTGCTGTAGCCGTGGTGCCGACGCGCTGTCGTCACGGTGTCGACGCACGGTGCCTACGGTGTCGACGTGCGGTCGCGTACCACCGCGGGCGCGATCGAGTGGGGCAGCAGGCCCTTCGGATCAGCCGGCAGCAGCAGCTCGACCTCGGCTTCCTCGCAGAAACGATACGGCCGGTGTTGCAGTAGTCCCCCCAGATACCGCCGCACCCGGGACAGTTCGGCCCGCACGGTCACCGTGCGGCCCGGGTCGCCGAACATGTCCTCGGCCAGGCCCGCCGCGCTGCGGCCGCCGCGGTGCGTCGCCAGCAGGTACAGCAACTCGGCGTGTCGGGGGCTGAGTTCGTGGCACCACGACCCCGCGCCGCCCGACACCGTCACCGACCAGCTCCGGGGCCGGGTCAGGTCCAGCACGATCCGGGTCGCGCCGCCCGGCAGCGGTTCCGCGCCATCTGTCACCGACCGCACCAGCCAGCCCCCGGCCAGCGGCTCGACCGAGCACAACCCGAGCGCCGGCAGCCATCGGCGGCCCGGGGACGGCGACTTGGGCAGCGCGATCCGGCTCGCGTACGGCATCCCGGTCACCGCGGCCGTCCAGCCGTCGCCGTCCACCACCGCACCCCGGCCGGCGAGCCGGGCCAGCACGGGGGCGGCCACCGCGCGCAGCCGTTCCAGCGAACTCAGGTGTTTCTCCCGCAGCCTGGACTCGGCGAGCTTCGCCACCGCGTCGACCCAGGCGAGGGTGGCCGGATGCATCGTCTCCAGCGGGCCGCTGACGTCGATCACCCCGAGCAGCCGGCCGTTGCGAGGGTCGGTGATCGGCGCGCCCGCGCAGGTCCAGGTCGTGTGCGACCGTACGAAGTGCTCGGCGGCGAACACCTGCACGGGCCGGCGCACCACCGCCGGCGTGCCCACGCCGTTGGTGCCGACCACGGACTCGCCCCAGTCCGCGCCCAGTTCGAAGCCGAGCCCGTCGGCCTTGCGCAGCACGGGGTTGCAGCCCTCACGCCACAGCACCCGGCCCTCCTCGTCGGCGACGACCATGATGTGGTGGGCGGCGTCCGCGACCGACAACAGCCCCTCCCGCAGCACCGGCAGCACCTCCCGCAACGGCGACTCCTCGCGCCGTCTGCGCACTTCGTCGGCGCTGAGCAGCCCCGCCCGGAAATCGTGCTCGGGGTCGACGCCGCTGCGCAGCATCCGATCCCAGGACTGCTCGATCACCGGGCGCGGGGCGACGCGCGCCCGCTGGCCGGCCAGCCGGGCGTCCCGCACCTCGTTGAGCATCCGCGCCGCCCGCGCGGCGTCGGCGGCCGCGAGCTGCGGCACGTTCATCGGTGGCAGCGCCACTGGGCCTCCCGGGGAGCAGACAGGCGGACAACCGGGTGTCAAGCTCCTGCGCCGACTGTTTCCGGTCTTGCTGAAGGCCCTATCTTGCCGTCCGCCCGTGACGGAGGGACATAGTCCGGTCACAACCGCCGAGATGTTGCAACCCCCTGCAACCCTGGTGAACATCCACAGTCTGTTTGAAACTTGAGCCATGCCGTGAGAGCGGCAATTCTGGCCTCGCAGGGCCATTACGGCGGGGGTGGTGCCGTGTCGGCGCAGCACCACCCCTGCCACCTGCTCCGCAGGGTTCGCCGCTCAATACTCCCCGGTTGATCGAGAGTTGCTGCGGGTTTTTGCGGGCGGACGGGGTCAGGCGGGGTTTCCGGGTCGGGTTGGGCGTCTGGGGCAGGCCTGTTGGTCGGTCAGGCGGGTATCCGGGTCAGGCCTGCTAGTCGGTCACGTCGGGTTTCCGGGTCAGGTTGGTTGGTTGGTCGGTCAGGCCGGGGTGGCCGGGTCAGAAGACCTGCTGGCCGGGCAGGGTCGGGGGGCGGCCCGGTCGACGATCGTCGCCAGGTCCAGGGTGTGGGGCAGCGTCCCGAAGGCCGCGCCCGCGTCGCCGCCCAGTCGGGAGGCGCAGAACGCGTCGGCGACTTCCGGCGGTGCGAACCGCACGAGCAGCGACCCCTGGAGCACCAGCGCGAAGCGCTCCGCCAGCCGCCTGGCCCGCGCCTCCACGCCGTCCAGATCCGCCAGTTCCGTCAACAGGCCCTTGATCGCCGCGTCCAGCCGGTGATCGGCCCCGCGCGCGAGCCCCACCTCCTGGAGATAGGCGTTCAGCGCCTGCGGCTCCTGGCGCAGCGCCCGCAGCACATCCAGCGCCTGGACGTTGCCCGCGCCCTCCCACACCGAGTTCAGCGGCGACTCCCGCACCAGCCGGGGCATCCCCGACTCCTCCACGTAACCGTTTCCGCCCAGGCACTCCAAGGCCTCCACCGTCATCGGCGTACAGCGCTTGGTCACCCAGTACTTGGCCGCCGGCATCGCGATCCGCAGCAGCGCCCGCTCCTGCTCGCCCCCGTCGTCGTAGGCGGCCGCCAGCCGCAGCGCGAGCGTGGTCGCCGCCTCCGACTCCAGCGCGAGATCGGCCAGCACATTGCGCATCAACGGTTTGTCGACGAGCTTCCCGCCGAACGCCGCACGGTGCGTGCAGTGATGGATCGCCTGCGCCACCGCCTGCCGCATCAGCCCCGCCGACCCCAGCACACAGTCCAGCCGGGTCGCCGCGACCATGTCGATGATGGTGCGCACCCCGCGCCCCTCCTCACCGACCCGGCGCGCCCACGTCCCGTCGAACTCGACCTCCCCGGAGGCGTTGGACCGGTTGCCCAGCTTGTCCTTGAGCCGCTGGAGGCGGAAGACGTTACGGCTGCCGTCCTCGAGCACGCGCGGCACGAGGAAACACGTGAGCCCGCCCTCGCCCCGGTCGGGTGTGGCCTGGGCGAGCACCAGGAACCCGTCCGACATGGGCGCCGAGCAGAACCACTTGTGCCCGGTCAGCTCGTACGTCCCATCCTCGGCGAGCGCGGTGGCGACGGTCGTGTTGGCCCGTACGTCGCTGCCGCCCTGCTTCTCCGTCATCCCCATCCCGAACAGCGCCCCGGACTTCAGCCGGGCCGGCCGCAGCTCACGGTCGTAGACCGTGGACGTCAGCCGGGGCTCCCACTCGGCGGCCAGCTCCGGGTCGGTGCGCAGCGCCGGCACCGCCGCATGGGTCATCGACAGCGGACAGCCGTTGCCCGCCTCGGCCTGCGTCCACACCAGGAACCCCGCCGCCCGCCGCACATGCCCGCCCGGCCGCCCCCAGGCGTTCGTCAGCCCGGCCCCGACGCCCTTGCCGAGCAGCCGGTGCCACGCCGGATGAAACTCGACCTCGTCGACGCGATGCCCGTACCGGTCGTGTGTGCGCAGTTTCGGCGGACCGGTGTCGGCCTGCACCGCCCACTCCTGCACCTGCGCCGATCCGGCCGCCTGCCCGAGCGCCGACAACTCGCCGCGCGCCTCGTCGAGCAGCTCCGGATCCAGGTGCCGTTCGACGGCGGCCACCAGCGCCTGATCGGTGCCGTAGACGTCGTAGCCGGTCAGGGGTGGGGGCTGGTTGGTCACGGTGTGGGTGCTGCCTGTCATGCCCCTGAACCTACCCCCGGGTACGGCGCTCATGGCCGTCCCAAGCCCGCGGGTCGGGAGAAGAGTCCGAGCCGGGTTCGAAGGTACGTCCGAAGGTGAGTGCAGCCCCGAACGGCGGATACCTTTAGGGCGTGCAGCCAGCAAGTCAGTCCCCCGAGCAACCCGGGAGCCCCACCGGGCGTCTCCACCGGGCGCGTGCCCTTTACCGGAACGTCTCCAAGCGCCGGACCGCCTGGCTGCTGGTGAAGGACACCGTCAACTCCTGCGTCGAGTACCGCATCCTCGGCCTCGCCGCCGAGGCCGCCTTCTTCACGCTGCTGTCCGTGCCGCCGCTGCTCCTCAGCCTCATCGGCCTGCTCGGCTACGTCGACGACTGGACCGGCACCGACTCCATCAGCAGCCTGGAGAGCAACCTCCTGGAGGCCTCGCGCACGGTCCTGTCGGACAAGGGCGTCCGGCAGATCGCCCAGCCGATCCTCGACGACGTGATGCGGGGCGGCCGTCCCGACGTCATCTCCATCGGCTTCCTGTTCGCGCTGTGGTCCGGCTCGCGCGCGGTGAACGTCTTCATCGACACGATCACCGTCATGTACGGCCTCGACGGGGTGCGCGGCATCGTCAAGACGCGGCTGGTGGCGTTCCTGCTGTTCGTCGCGGCCCTGCTGATCGGCTCGATCGCGCTGCCCCTGATGGTCGCCGGGCCGGACGCGGTGGTGCGGATCGTGCCCTGGTCGACGACCGTGGTGCAGGTCCTGTACTGGCCCGTCGTGATCGTCCTGTCCATCGCGTTCCTGACGACGCTCTACCACGTCTCCGTGCCTGTCCGCTCCCCGTGGATCGAGGACGTGCCCGGCGCGCTCGTCGCCCTCGGCATGTGGGTGCTCGGCAGTTTCCTGCTGCGCATCTACCTGACGAACACGATCGAGGGCGCCACGATCTACGGCTCCCTCGCCGCCGCCGTCGCCGTTCTGCTGTGGATCGGCGTGTCCGCCTTCGCCGTGCTGGTCGGCGCCGCCGTCAACGCCGCGATCGACCGCGTCTGGCCGGCCGCCGCGACGGCCGCGGCCCGCGCCGCCAACGAAAGGCTACGGCAGGAGGAGGCCGCGGAGTACGTTGCCCGCGTGGCCGCGATTCGCTCCCACGAGGACGACGACCCCGACGACCCCGACATGCCGTCCGAGTTCCCCGAACGCTGGTCCCGCTTCCTTCCCCCGGAGGACGTGACGGGCCGCTTCCGCACCCATGCGAAGAGTTCCCCGAAGGGGAATGCGGGCAACGGGGGCAACGGGGCCAGCGGGGCGACCGGCGGGAACGGCGGGAACGGCCGCAAGGGTGCGAATGGAGCGAACGGCGGCAACGGGGAGGGTCGGCCCCCGGGGAAGTGAGCCCTTGGCGTGCCCCCTTCGGGGCGGCGTAACGTGGAATACGTGTACGAGGAGCGGCCCTCCCGGCTGACCGGGGCGGTGGTATGGACGAACACGCCGCCGACGAACCCCGGCCCGCTCCCCATGTCACCCATGTCTCCGGTGCTGCCCGACGGCTGCATGGATCTGCTGTGGAGCGAGGGCAGGCTGCTGGTCGCCGGACCGGACACCCGGGCCCACGTCCCCGACGGCCCGCCCGTGCCCTGGGCGGGCATCCGCCTCCACCCCGGCACGGCACCGGCCCTCCTGGGCGTACCGGCCCACGAACTACGCGACCGGCGGGTGGAGTTGGCAGACCTGTGGCCGGCACCGGAGGTACGGCGTCTGAACGCCCGGGTCGCCGCGTCGCCGCAGCCGACGGCGGCGCTGGAGACACTGGCACTGGAGCGCGCGGCCCCGCCCGACCCCGTACTGCGCCGCCTGGTCGCCGCCCTCGCCGCAGGCCGGCCGGTGGCCGCGACGGCCGACGAACTCGGCATCGGCGCCCGCCAGTTGCACCGCCGCTCACTGACCGCCTTCGGCTACGGCCCCAAGACCCTGGCCCGCATCCTCCGCCTGCAACGGGCTCTGGCGCTGGCCCGGTCAGGGGTGCCGTACGCGGACACGGCGGCCCGCGCCGGTTACGCCGACCAGGCCCATCTGGCCCGAGACGTAAGGGAGTTCACGGGCCGCACACTGGGTGAGCTGCTGCGCTAGGCCAGCGGCGCGAACAGGTCGACGCCGTTGCCGTCGGGATCGTGCACGACGGCGTACCGCTGCCCCCAGAAGGCGTCCCACGGCTTCAGCTCGCCATGATGACCGGCACCCACCACCTCCTCGTACACGGCATCGACCTCCCCCGGCGTCTCACAGCGCAGCGCGAGCGAGGCCCGCCCACTTCCGGACGGCCGCCGCCACCCCGGATGGAACGACCGAACGGTGTCCTCGGTATCCAACAACAACCGCAACCCACCAGGCAGTTCAGCCTCCACATGCGGCTCCCGCTCAGCACCCTCACCAAACCCGAACCCGAGCCGGCGGTAGAAGGCGACGGAGGCGGCCATGTCGGAGACGACCAGCCCGATGGCATCAAATCGTGGACTCATACGGCCACGGTAGGCCGGGCCGAGGCAACGGGTCTTGAAGGAAACGGACACAGGCCTGGAATGCTGTCCAGGCTGAGGGGTGGCCCGGTCCTGTGCTGGGGCGTCGGGTTCAGATCAGGGCTTTGATCACCTCGTAGATGGTGGGCCGATTCGCCGGGGCGTGGCTGAGCATGGCGTCGACCAGTTCGCTCAGCTCGCCGGGCATCTTCACGGGCCGACGCCGACCGCTGGCCACTGCTTCTCGCTGTACGGGGCGTGGTGCGTCGTCCGGGTATTCGACCGCCCGCCAGCCGGTGGCGGAGATGAGGAGGGAGGCCCCGAGGGCGTAGATGTCGGCTTCCTGTGTCGGCTCGGCCTGCCCGGTGTCGAGGACGCTGCGGGCGATCTCCGGTGCCTCGTAGTGGACGAGGCAGCCGCGGAACGGGAAGTCGTATCCCTCGGGCACCTGTTCGCCACGGGCAAGGGCGAGGTCGATGAGATGCGTCCGTTGCGGCCCGATGATGAAGTGGGCGGGCTGCACGTCACCGTGAGCCCAGCCCCTCACGTGGAGATCAGCGAGCGCTTCGGCACATCTCCGTGCCACGCTGGCATGGGGTTTGATGGCCGAGCTTCGCTTACGGCACGGCTCCCACAGGGTGTGGAGGTCTGGTCCTTCGTGCCACGGCTGGAAGTTCCAGGTGCCGTGCTCCCATTCGCCGTAGGCGATGGTGTCGAGGCCGAGACGATGCAGGACGGCCCCCTCGCGTGCGGGGGCGAGCGCGGTCCAGGGCTGGGCGGGCCACTCGGCCGTGGCCTCGATCGGATGGCCGACCTTCACGGCGTAGTGGCCCCGGTGGCTCTCCACCTCCCAGACCGTGGAGCCTCGACGATTGATGACCATGCGCTGAGTCGTGGGCATGAGGGCGTCGAGCACCACGATCGGGAGTTCAGGGGTTGGGCCGGACAAGGTCTCTTTCTCCTTCCGGGCGAGCGCGGCCGTCCACGT
>NZ_FOFF01000087.1 GCF_900110755.1 Streptomyces sp. yr375 | reverse complement strand
TGCCCGCCCCGCAGATTCGGACGCACCGACCGCAGCAACAGGCCCGCCGCCCCGATCAGCAGCGCCATCCCCACCCCGCCCGCCACACAGGCAGGCAGGTTCAGGGGCAGGTCACGGGCGACCGTCCACGCGCCGGCCAGGACCGCGCCGACGAACGCCAGCAACAAGCCCGTCTTGGTGTCCGTCCGCGCGATCTCCGCCTTCACCTCGGCGTGCGCGGCCGTCAGTCGCGCCTCCACGCCGCTCACGCCGCACCCGCTTCCACCAGGACCGGGACGTCGACGTCGCCGTAGCCGACCAGTTCCAGTTCGGCGCCCGCGTAGGCGGCGACCGTGCGCAGAACGCGCGTTTGGCCGTCCCTCTGCACGTGGTGGGTCACGTCCTCGGGCGAGACGCCCAGGGCTTTGCGCCATGCCTCGAAGCCGGGCAGGCCGCAGTGGAGCGAGAGCTCCAACCGGTCGGGGTAGATGGGCGAGACGCTCACGGTCGGCGCCGGCAGGTGCCCGAAGTCCGCCACCAGCAGGCGCAGCGCGCGCAGCGGCACGGCCAGGTCGTCCAGGGTCAGGGTCTCGCTCACGCGGCCATCTCCGTCCCGGCCACGGCCTGGTTGGTCAGGTCGCGACGGACGGCGAGCACCTTGCGCCGGGCCCGCCGCAGACGGCGGCCGTCCAGCGCGGTGACCGGCAGGTCCAGCAGGCTGATCTGCACGTCCAGCAACTCGACCTCCGCCTCGATCAGCGGCGTCTCCTGCGCGATGGCGTCCAGCTCGGCGCTGGTCGGCTCCATCCAGTCCGCGAACGCGGTAACAGCGTCCTGAACAGTCACGATGTACTTCATTGGGTCGTGGTTCCTCTCGAAGGGTGGAACGGCCCGACAGCGGCCCCGGAGTTGCACCTCCGGGGCCGCGCGCCGTTGAAACCGGAATCCGGCTCCCCGCGCTCCCTCCCGTACGACCACCGCACGAAGCGCTGGCCGGACGGGAAGGAGAGGCAGCCGGCCGCAGCAGAGGGCTGCGAGGCCAGGGATCGGACCTACGTGCTCAGGCGCCGGCCGCCGGTCCGTACGGCGACGCCCATCGATGTCGTCGGCACACGCCGACCTCCAAAGGCTGGAAGGGGACACGGCTTCACCAGCCCTCCGTTTGCCACAGCGGACCGGTCCCGAGCCACAGCACCGGGCGCGTCATCATCACTGCTCTGACGCGACAGCAGGGCGGAAGCGCATCAGGTGGCAATCCAGGGGCTGACCTCCAGAAATGGAGGGATGATCCCCAGGACTGTTCTCCAGAGCTGACGCGCAGGAATGTGTCCGCCGGCGGCCTTCACCCATCCGCCATGGGGACGGGGACTCACACCCCGTCAACTAGAAACACTGTTGAGTTGTCAAGGAACGCCTGCGCTTCCTTCGAGCCCCTCTCAGAGCCCTCCGGGCGTTCGTTGCAGTACCTGTTTTACAGGTACTGCATGGGGGCCCGTCAAGTACCTCAGCGGACCCGCTTGGTTTTCGCGCCGGTACTTCTTGGCGCACATTCAGAATCGCCGCAGGTCAGGGGAGTTGGGCACCCCGTCCGTAGACAGCTTGGGGAGTTCTGGTTACCGTCAAGAAGTCCCTAGACGTCCCACCGGGGGGTGCAGATGTCCAACCAGCGCTTGCGGTCAGCCATGTTGGCCCGGAACGTGACTGTTCAGAGCCTGGCCGAAGCGATCGACGTCAACCCGAAGACCGTCGAACGCTGGATCACGCAGGGAAAGGTGCCGTACCAGCGTCATCAGTACGCCACGGCTGAGGTGCTCAAGGTCGACGTCACGACGCTATGGGCGGACGACCGTGTGGTGGAGACCGCGACGGATCTGAGCAAAGCCGAGATCGCCACGGTGTTCCCGCACCGGCACACCGTCCCGTCCGGCTTCTGGCGGGAGATGTACGACAGGGCGCAGGAGCACCTTGACGTGCTGGTCTACTCCGGGTTGTTCCTCTCGGAGGACCCCGTGTTCCACGACCTCTTGAAGGCCAAGGTGGCAGCGGGCGTCCGGGTCCGCATCCTGCTGGGGGATCCGGGCTGCGCGGCGGTCCGGCAGCGGGGGATAGACGAGGGTCACCAGATCATGGACGGCAAGATCCGTAACGCACTGTGGCTGTACCGCCCGCTGATGAAGAGTCACCCGGGCGTCGGTTTCCGGCTGCACGACTCGACCCTCTACAACTCCATCTACCGCTCTGACGGCGAGATGCTTGTAAACCCCCACGTCTACGGCGTAGGAGCGTACATGGCCCCTGCCCTGCATCTGCGCCGCCTGCCCGGCGGAGGGTTGTTCGATACGTATGCGAATAGCATCGACCACACGTGGGAGAACTCCCGCGCGATCACGGAAAGCGACTTCACGGGAGCCTGACCATGGGACGCATCGACTACTTGCACGACCCCGAGGCTCCGCCGGCGAACTCGGTGGTGCCCTCCGTCGTGGCGTTTGTGCAGAACGACGTGGAGCAGGTGCTGATGATCCGGCGGTCCGACAACGGCCGCTGGGCACTGCCCGGTGGTGGGCACGACGTGGGTGAGTCCATCGGCGACACCGTCGTCCGAGAGGTGTGGGAAGAGACCGGCATCGAGGCTGAGGTCGTCGACGTGTCCGGGATCTACACGGATCCCGGACACGTGATGCAGTACGACGACGGTGAGGTCCGCCAGCAGTTCAGCATCTGCTTCCGTGCCCGCCCGGTCGGCGGCGAGCCGCGTACGAGTAGCGAGACGACACAGGTCCGCTGGGTTGCCCCGGCGGACCTGATGACGCTGGATATCCACCCCACGATGCGGCTCCGCATCGAGCACGCCATGGACCGGACGCGGACGACTCCCTACATCGGCTGACGCTTGGTGGCCGCGACCCGCTCGAACACGCGTGACGTGCAGTCGAGGATCTCCGGCTCCGCGCGCCGGATGAACGTCCCGATCAGGCTCTCCGGACCGTACCGGCCGGTGATCTCGTTGATCCGGTCGATCGGGTTCGTCGGAGTCCCGTCCGGCGTGGTGTTCATGTCGCAGTAGCAGAGCGCGTCGTTCAGGTGCGCGCTCTCGCGCGGGAACTCGGCCTCCAACTCTTCGCGCATGCCGCGCGCTTCGGCTTCCATCCACGAGCACGAGTGGTGAGCCACCAGGTTCACGACCCGTTCGTCGGCATTCGCGACGTCGCGCAGGTAGCGAGCACCGTCGAGCGGATGGAAGCCGGTCTTGGCGAGGTCCGGGGCGTAACCGATGTCGTGCAGCACGGCGGCGGCCTCCATCAACTCTGCGTCCTGCCCGAGGATCGGCGCGATGGTGCGCGCCCGCTCGGCGACCCCGAGGCAGTGTTTCCACCGCCGGGGCAAGGGCTCGGCGAGCACGGATTCAGCCAGGGGATACGCCCACTCCAACAGGTCCGACAAGCTACGACCGCTCCTCTCGAATCGGCAGGGCGCGGACCGTCCGCACCTTGCCCTGCCCTCCGCTCGCCAGCATGCCGGCGGCCTCCAACTTGTCCAGCGCCTTGGTCATGGTGGGCCGGGAAACCCCGAACCGGTCGGCCAGTACTGATGTGCTGGGGAACGGCGCTCCGACTTCCAGATGTTCATCCGCGATGAGGTCCGCAACGCGCTGATCGAGCGGGCGGCGGTCGACTGACGTTCCCGCCCGAACGACGCGCCACCGCCCCCCCCGTACCGGCTCGGCCACACCGTCCTTCTGGAGAACCCCGAACGCGCGGAGGGCGACGCCCCGCGAGATCTTGTAGTCGCGCATGAGATCAGCGGCGGACGGAAGCTCCGACATGTCCGGGTCCGCGTCGATCCGGGTCTTCACCGCGTCCGCGACCTTCAGGAAGGTTCCCCGGGGGCTGGACTGCTCCAACACACGCTCTCCCTCTCTACTCGCCCGGTGTCAGGTCTTAAGAGTCGCACGTCCGTCGACCGATGCGGAGAGGGGCGAGGAAGCCGAGCGCGCGGTCTACGGGTGGTCTCAATTGCGGTCTCAACCGACGCCCGATCCGGCACTGTCCGCCATTGTCCACCGAAGTCCAGGGACCCACTCTGACCAGGGGATAGGGCCGTTTCGTCGACGCCCACGGACGGCCCCGGACCAAGATCGGACAACTCGTAATGCGTAGGTCTCGGGTTCGAATCCCGAAGGCGGCTCAAGAAAGTGCAGGTCAGAAGCATGTGGGCCCTCCGTGGAGATCATGGAGGGCCTTTTCTGCGTCCGGATGGGAACATTCTGGGAACGAAGGATTACCTAAAAGTCCCCTATGTGCCAGTCGGTTTTCCTGTTGGGTATCCGACATGGCGCGAGAGCAGGGCCGTGCGCGTGGGGTGAGTCGCCTTGCGCTCGTATGGGCTGCGAACGCGAGCAAGGAGACGGGTAGCGTGCGCTGTCTCCAGGTGTGGAGAACGGTCCGGTGCTTCTGGTCCCCATGGGGTCATGCCGCGCGTAATGTCTGCGGATATGAACGGGGCGAGCGGCATGGGCGAGGTTGGGGAGGACGGGGGTCGGTACCCCTGGATCCGCCGTGTGCATGCGATTGGCTCGGCGCCCCAAGTTGACCGCTTTGGCTGGCTGGTAGACCTGCCGTGGGCGCGAGTAGAGGTCCCGCTTGCCGGTCGACGCGAGGATAAGCTGCTTGTGGTATTGGGCGAGCGTGGGTGCGGCAAGAGTGACTTGATCATTGAGGAAGCCGCGGCGCTGCAGTCCGAGGGGCACGTCGTGGAGCTGGTCGACCTGAGTGCGCGGGGACGGTTCTACGAGGCGGTCGGCGCGCGGAGGGATTTGGGCGCAGTCCTGGAGCGGGCTTCTGAGCGTGATCCGGGGTACGTCCTGTTGGACAGCCTTGACGAGGGGCTGGACCGACTCGGGGTTCTGGATGACATTCTGGTCGGCTGTCTGGAAGAGCTCGGCCGTGAGCGGAGAAGTCGACTACGGCTGCGTATCGCCTGCCGTTCGGGCCGGTGGCCCCGCGGTCTGGAAGGGCATCTCCAGTCGCTGTGGGCGCCTGAGGAGGTCTCGGTAGTTGGTGTGACGCCGCTGACCCGGTCCGACGTGGAGACGGCTGCCGCCTGGGAAGGTCTCGACGGCCGTAGAGTCACTCGGCGGCTGGAGCAGAAGGGTGCGGTGGCTCTGGCCTGGTCTCCGATCACCTTAAAACCCTTGCTGGAAGCCGAGCGGGAAGGATGGGGCCTGCCTTCGACGGTGGCTGACGCCTACCGGCTTGCCTGTCGGCAGTTGAGCTCCCACGGCCACCGCGACGGAAGTCCGCTGGCCCCCGATCACCTGACGGCACTCGCGAGCCGAGTGGCCGCCGCCATGCAGTTCGGCCACTATGCGGCGGTCCATGACACCCCGAGTGCCATTGAGGCTGACGTGGCACTGGCTGATCTTGACGGCGGTGACGAGCCAGGCGCGGCGGGGGATTCCTACCACTGCGGGATGAAGGAATTGCTGGCGTTGGTGGATTCCGGGCTGATGGTCGAGGTCGGGCTGCGTCGCTGGGCCTTCGCCCATGACAGTTACCAGCAGTACCTGGCTGCCCAGTTCCTGGCACGGCACCACATGCACGACGCTGCGCAGGGGCAGTTGCTGTGGATCGGTGACGGAACGTCCCGTCATGTTGTGGCACGGCACCGCGAGGTGGCCGCGTGGCGGGTGGTGGACGATACGGAGCTGTTCGCCGAAGTCCTGCGGTACGACCCCGAAGTGCTGTTGCTGGCTGACCTCACGGCACTCCGCGATCATCAGCGCGAGGCTGTGGTGGACCGGCTCCTCGCTCTAGTGTCCAGCGATGACACGGTCCAGCTGGACCGAGGGTTGCTGCACCGCCTGAAGCACCCAGGGCTGTCCTCTCAGCTGCGTCCTCACCTGTCTCTCCCGACTGCACCTCCGCTGCTCTCCACAGTGCTCCGCATCGCGCGAGCCTGCCAACTGCCTGAGCTCAACGACCAGTTGCTGACAGTGGCCGAGACGCAGGGGACCGATCCGAAACTGCGCCGCCTGGCCGTCCAAGCAGTCGGCGATGAGCTGGACGCGGACCATGTGGCCCGCCTCAGGGCATTGGCCGGGCACAACGATGCGGACCTGGGCCGGCTGCCGGTCCTGGAACAAAACCCGGAGCGGCTGGCCTTGCTGAGGGCGCTGGCCTGGCGCGGTGACGCGGACCTGGCGGCGGCCGCACTGGAGCGGTTGTGGCCGCAGCATCTGCGGCTGCCCGAATTTCTGGACCTGATCCCACCTGCCGATGACCCCACGCATGTCCGCTCCGCATGGCTCCTGATCCATAAGGTTCCGAACCTGCTGAGACCCGAAGACATCGACGAAGCCGTAGCGTGGGCGACACGGACTCTGGGTTCGCGGCACCCCCGGGCTGGCCTGACCCTGCCCGGCGAGTCGCAGTTGTCCGTGCGACTGCCAGTTCGCATTCTCGCGCAGGCGATCGCGCTCTTCGACGAAGACGAGACCAACAACGACTCTGCACAACGGAACAGACGACTCGACGAAGTCGCCGATGCCCTGCTCACCCTGGCGGGACGTGCCGATTTCGACGACCGGCACCAGCTTGCGCAACCGGTGGGCGAGGTGCTGCTGAGTCGGCCGGGCATCCGCCGAGAGCTGGGCCGGCGTGTCCTGGACCGCGGTGATGACCACCAGGTCACTCGGCTCCTATCCTGGTCAGGCAGTCCTGCCCTGTTCTCCACCGACGACTCGGTGTACTGGACTCTGCAGTGGCCCACACTGAGCCCTGACGCACGCCGGCACGCTGAGTGGCTGGTGACAGCGTGGCCCGATCCTTCGGATTCGGACCTGCCGTCCGCCCTTGAACTGCGCGAGCGTTACCCGGACCTGATGGCCGCCACCGCACGGTGGGACACCCGCACGGAGGAAGAAGCCCAGCAACAGCGCGAGCAGGAAGAACAGCGCCACCGCCTTACATTCAACGAAGCCCGCCTACGGCTTGCCCTCACCGCGCTCAGCACCGGAGAGGGATCACCCGAGCGGCTGTGGCAGCACATCACCACCGAGCTGTACCGCACTGCGGACGGCAGTGAAGCGTCACCGGACAGGCTGGGCGTCGTGGCTGCTGCCCCGTCTTTCCCACATGAAGGCAGCGAACTGCACCGTCTGCTGCTGGAGGCGGCTGTCATCGTCGCCCGCCGCTCAGCAGCCCTCAATGGTGCAGCGGCCACTCCAGCCACAGCAGACTGGAACCGGGCAGCCACTGCTCTGACCGCGCTGGCCCTGCTTGATGCCTCGCACATGGCCGAGGCATTCGACCACCAGCCCCGTCGAGCGGCTGTGGCCGCCGTGGCGCTGGCGGCCCATGATTGCCACGACTCCGATGACACCGCACTACAGCACAGCCTGATCACCCAGTGCGCCCGGCTGGTCGGCCACGAACTGCCGACCCTCCTCCACCAGGCGCTAGACGGTTGCAGCGAGCCGGAACTGAACAGTCTGGCAACTGCGTTCGCTCGTACCGCCGTTCCTGATGCGGTTCAGACCTTGCGAGACTGGGCCAATGATCCGGGCCGCACCGACGTGCAGTGGGCCGGCGTCCTGACGTCACTCGCGCTGGCGGGAGACCGGCCGGCCCAAGAAATCGTGTCCGCCGCAGTGAGCGACCCCGACGTTCAACGAGACGCCGCGCGGAGCGGCTCACGATGGACCCGCGCCGCCGCGGCGCTGATGGGACAGCCACAACTGCCCGAGATCTGGCCCGTCATCAGGGCAACCCTGGCTACCCCCGGCGTTCTGGCTGCCCTCCTGGAGCGCCTTATCGCCGCCGACCCCAAGGGAACCTGGCCGCTCGGGACTGGCCAGCTGCCCGAGGCTGCCCTCGCTGACCTGTACACCATGGTTACCGAGCACATCGGCATCACCCGGCTCCTGGACTATCAGTTCGAGGGTGGCTTTTATACCGACGCTCGCAGCAACCTCCA
This sequence comes from Streptomyces sp. yr375, assembly GCF_900110755.1. Taxonomy (GTDB): domain Bacteria; phylum Actinomycetota; class Actinomycetes; order Streptomycetales; family Streptomycetaceae; genus Streptomyces. The sequence goes on along the minus strand of NZ_FOFF01000087.1, from coordinate 1,580 downwards.
CCGAGGCCTGCTGGGCCTGCTGATCTCCAAGACCAGCCCGGAAGCGGTCCGTGAGCTGACCGGTCTCGCCACTCGCTATCCCGAACTTGCAGACCTGCGTCGGCACGTTAAGGCCACGGCCCGCGAGGTCGCCGAACTCCAGGCTCCACCCCTGGTACCGGAGCAACTTCGGCGCCTGGCCGCAGACACCAATCTGCGCACCGTCACCGACGCACGCCATCTCCAGGACATCGTGTTGGCCAGCCTCGACCGTCTCCAGACGGTGCTTCAAGGGTCCAACGGCCTTGTGGTCAACTTGTGGAACCGGAACCTCTGGACAGTGGATCACGCCGACTGGTGGCCGTGTTGGGAAGAGGACTTCAGCGACATGGTCGCCGCGCTCCTGCGCCAGGACATCGGCGGATACCGCGTCGTTATCAACCGCGAGGTCCAAGTCGACCGATCCGGGTTTCCGGGCAGACGCACCGACATCCAGATCCAAGCCACGGCCCCGCCCACCAGCAGCAGCGACGGCACACTGACCGTAGTCATCGAATGCAAAGGATGCTGGCACCGAGACCTGTCCACTGCCCTGGCCGACCAGCTTGTCCGCGACTACCTGCGTACCCCTGGTACCGCAGGCATCTATCTCATCGGTTACTTCGACTGCGACCGCTGGAACCTCGAAATGCGCAGGAAGCGACACCACACATCAGGCGATCACACCATCCGCGACCTGCAGCACGGACAGGATGCACGCGCCCAGGAACAGCGCGACCAGTACGGTGCCATTGTCGCGGCCAAAGTCCTCGACTGCCGTCTCCCCGGAGCCAACGACCCGTGGCGTGCCAAGCCCCGCAATCCTCCCGGGCAGACGATCTAACCCGGCGCGGGGAGTCGGATGGCTCTCATGTCTGACCACCGGCGTGAGGGAACAACACGACCTGCTGCTACGCCCTATGGGACAAGGTCTGGGTCCACGGCCCCAGCCAGGAACCCTGGGGGGCTACCTCGTCAAGGCCGACCCTTCATCTCACATGTCAACCAAAACTGCTCCGACTAAGCTGCCGACGTGAACAAGATGCCAGACCTTCCATGGGTTGAGGTAGAGCCGTTGCCTCACGTCAATGGCGACCTCTTGCCCGTGCTGGAGTCGGTCGACTCCCTGCAAAGAGCTTGGCAGGAGGTCGTCAAGGCAAACGATCCTGCCTTCCAGGAAGCCCGGCGGCGTTCTTTGCGACGCCACGCCATCGAGACCGGCATCATTGAGGTTCCCCCTGCCGGCCGGACAGCTTGATACTGGGACGGATGGTCCCGGAGGAAGCAGTCACAGGTAGTGAGCCAGAAGAGCAACATGAGTAAGCGGTATACGGCCGAGTTCAAGCGGGACGCGGTCGCCTTGGCGTTGTCCTCGGAGAAGACGGTCACCGAGGTCGCGAGGGATCTGGGCGTGAGTCCGGAAGGGCTGCGCGGGTGGGTGAAGCAGGCGAAGGTCGACCGCGGTGAGGGGCCCGCCGGGGCTTTGACCACTGCGGAGCGTGAGGAGTTGGTCCGGCTGCGGCGGAAGGTCCGCGAGCAGGAGGCCACGATCGAGGTTCTGG
>NZ_FOFF01000059.1 GCF_900110755.1 Streptomyces sp. yr375 | reverse complement strand
ACCCGTTCCGCCCTGCGGAACGACTGCCCACAGCGGTGGCGGGAGCGGCAGCGGCAGCGGTGGCGGCAGCGGTGGCGGTGGCGGCAGCGCCAGCGCCAGCGGCAGCGGCAGCGGCAGCGGTGGCGGGAGCGGCAGCGGTGGCGGCAGCGCCAGCGCCAGCGCCAGCGGGAGCGGCAGCGCCAGCGGCAGCGCCAGCGGCAGCGGCAGCGGCAGCGCCAGCGGCAGCGGCAGCGGCAGCGCCAGCGGCAGCGGCAGCGGCAGCGCCAGCGGCAGCGGCAGCGGCAGCGGCAGCGGCAGCGGCAGCGCCAGCCGCTACGACAGGCGTTCTGCCGCTGCTCTTACCCGTTCGTCCGTCGCCGTCAGGGCCACGCGTACGAAGGTTTCGCCTGCCGTGCCGTAGAAGTCGCCGGGGGCTACCAGGATGCCTTGGTTGGCGAGGTGGGCGACCGTGGTCCAGCAGGGCTCGTCTCGGGTGGCCCAGAGGTAGAGGCTGGCCTCGCTGTGTTCGATCCGGAAGCCGTGGGACAGGAGGGCCTCGCGCAGGAGGGTGCGGCGGGCCGCGTAGCGCTCGCGCTGTTCACGGACGTGGGTGTCGTCGCCGAGGGCCGCCACGACCGCCGCCTGCGTGGGCGCCGACGTCATCATGCCGCCGTGCTTGCGGATCTCCAGGAGGGGGCCGAGAACCGCCGGGTCGCCCGCCAGGAAGGCCGCCCGGTAACCGGCCAGGTTCGAGCGCTTGGAGAGCGAGTGGACCGCGACGATGCCCTCGTACGAGCCGCCGTTGACGTCCGGGTGGAGGACCGAGACCGGGTCGGCCTCCCAGCCCAGTTCGAGGTAGCACTCGTCGGAGAACAGCAGGATGCCGTGCTCCCGGGCCCAGGCCACGATCCGGGTCAGTTCCGCCTTGGAGAGCACCCGGCCCGTCGGGTTGGACGGCGAGTTCAGCCAGAGGAGCTTCAGGCCCGTCGGGTCCAGGTCGGTCGGGTCGTCGTAGACCTCGTACTCTGCGCGGGCCAGACGCGCGCCGACCTCGTACGTCGGGTAGGCCAGGCGCGGGTAGGCGACGCGGTCGCCGGGGCCGAGGCCGAGCTGGGTCGGGAGCCAGGCCACGAGTTCCTTGGAGCCGACGATCGGCAGGACGTGGCGGTGGGTGACCTCGCGGGCGCCGAGCCGGCGCTCCAGCCAGCCGGTGATCGCGTCACGCAGCGCCGGCGTGCCCCAGACCGTGGGGTAGCCCGGCGAGTCCGCCGCGTCGATCAGCGCCTTCTGGATCAGGTCGGGCACCGGGTCGACCGGGGTGCCGACGGAGAGGTCGACGATGCCGTCCGGGTGCGCTGCGGCCGTCTTCTTGTACGGCTCCAGCTTGTCCCAGGGGAAGGTGGGAAGACGGTCGGAGACTACGGAGGACACGGTGGTTGCTCGCTCTCTGAACGGGTACGGCAAACGCCCCGGCCCCAGAAGGGACCGAGGCGGACCGAGGCGGGTCGCTCGTTACTCGGCCTGCGGCGGCAGCGCGGCGACGAAGGGGTGGTCGCGCTCGATCAGACCCAGCTTGCTGGCGCCGCCGGGCGAGCCGAGCTCGTCGAAGAACTCGACGTTCGCCTTGTAGTAGTCCTTCCACTCCTCGGGAGTGTCGTCCTCGTAGAAGATGGCCTCGACCGGGCAGACCGGTTCACAGGCACCGCAGTCGACACATTCGTCCGGGTGGATGTACAAGGACCGCTGGCCCTCGTAGATGCAGTCGACCGGGCACTCTTCGATGCAGGCCTTGTCCTTCACGTCGACACAAGGCTGCGCGATGACGTAGGTCACGCTGTCGTTCCTCCTCGATAGGGCGCCGGCGGGCCTCCTCAGGCTCCGCCGCCTGGCGCGCGGGAGCGCGGCGTCGTCGATGCCCGCCCCTAGTATCTCCGTTCTTGGGCATGATCCGAACAGGAGGGGTGAACTGACCAGTGGGAATCTCGCACGCCGGACGCCTGGAGGTCCGGATAACCGCTGCTGACGTGGGAAAACGTGTCTCTGTGCGGTGTTTGACCGGACCTGGCGTCACCGAGGGGAAATTCACCGACACGGTGGGTGTTCTCACATCATGGGACGACGGTGTGCTCGTGATCACACGGAAGAGCGGGGAGAGCGTCCGCGTTGACGAATCCGCGCTGGTGGCGGGCAAGGTCGTACCGGCCGCGCCGGCCCGGCGGCGGGGTCCGGCCGCCTCGTACGAGGAGCTGGCCCGGGTCGCCGCGCGGGCGTGGCGGCCCGTGGAGAGCGAGCGGCTCGGCGCGTGGGAGCTGCGCGCCGCCGCCGGATTCACCCGGCGCGCCAACTCGGTGCTCCCCCTCGGCGACCCCGGCGTCCCGCTCGACGCGGCCCTGGACGTCGTACGGCGCTGGTACGGCGAGCGCGGGCTGCCCGCCTATGTGCAGACGGCGACGGGGGCCGAGGGCACCGAGGAGCTGCTGTGCGCGGAGCTGGAGCGGCGGGGGTGGGTGCGTGAGGTGACGGCGGAGGTGTGGGTCGGGGCGCTGGCACGGGTCGCGGACCGGGTGGAGGCCTCGGAGACCGAGGGTGTGGTGCTGGCTCGGGAGGCCGATGAGGCGTGGTTGGCGCGGTATCAGCGCAAGGGGGTGGGTGAGGTGGCTCAGAAGGTGCTGGGGAGCGGGCCTTCGGTGTGGTTCGCGTCCGTGGCCGGGGGGTCCGGGGGTGCTCCGGCGGCCATCGGGCGGTGTGTCGTGGACGGGCGGTGGGCCGGGTTCGCCGCCGTGGAGGTCGATCCGGCGCAGCGGCGCAAGGGGCTCGCCACGACCGTGATGGCGGCGTTGGCGCGGCGGGCGCTGGCCGAGGGGGCGTCGGCGGCCTGGCTTCAGGTGGAGGACGACAACGCGGGGGCGCGGGCGATGTACGCGGGGCTGGGCTTCGGCGCGCATCACTCGTACCACCACTATCGCGGGCCCGACCGGGAGACGTCGTGAGCGGCTTCGAGGCCGGTGAGGTGCGGCGGCGGTTCGCCGAGGAGGCTCGGGCCGAGCGGCCCGATCTGGCGCTGCTGTGCCTGCTGATCGGCGCGGCGGCGGACCCCGAGCTGGACGACGCCGGTCTGGACGCCGCCCAGATCGAGTTGGACCGACTCGCGGGGCGACTGCCGTACCGGCCCGGTGGGCCGCGCGAGTGGGCGGTCGCGCTACGGGAGTTGCTCGGCGAGGAGGGGTACGGGTTTCGCGGTTCGGCCGCGGACTACGACCGGCTGGAGTCGTCGCTGCTGCATCACGTGCTGGTACGGCGGCGGGGGTTGCCGATCCTGCTGTCGGTGGTGTGGGTGGAGGTGGCGCGGCGCGCCGGGGCTCCGGTGTACGGGGTCGCGCTGCCGGGGCACTTCGTGGTGGGGTTCGGACCGCCCGCGGATCTCGAGCGGCAGGTGCTGGTCGACCCCTTCGACGGTGGGCGGGTACTGACCGGCGGTGACGCGCAGTTGTTGGTCGCCGGGGCGACGGGGGCGCGGTTGGAGCCGTCGATGCTGAGCGCGGCCGAGCCGTTGGACGTCGTGACGCGGATCCTGAACAACATCCGGTCGTGGGCGGAGGCTCGGCCGGAGCGGTCGGAAGTCGCCCTGTGGGCAGTGGAGTTGGCGTTGACCCTGCCGTCGCATCCGGCGCGGTTGCGGTACGAGAAGGGGCAGTTGCTGGTACGGCGGGGGGATTTCGTGGGTGGGGCCGAGGAGATGGAGGAGTACGCCGGGCTGGTGGAGGTGGTGGACGAGGCGATGGCGGAGCGGGTGCGGAAAGAGGCGTTCGCCGCGCGGGCCATGTTGAACTGACCCACCTGGTGCCAAGCCGCCACCATCACCTCCACCACCACCGTCATCGTCATCGGCGAAATCCGGCCATCCTCAACCGGCTTTCCAGGTACGGGAGTTCCTCGGACTTGGCGAGCAGGTGCAGGTGGATTCTGAAGCCGTCCGGGTACGCGCCCTCGTCCTCGTCGTCCTGTTGGACGGTCGCGGTGTCGGAGAGGGCCGTCAGCAGCACGGTGAGGTCCCGGGCGGGCGCGTCGGCGAGGAGTTGGGCGGCGTCCTCGACCCGGATGGTCAGGGGTTGTGCGGGAGGCGGGCCGTCGGGGTCGTAGTGCCACAGCGCCTTTTCCGTGAGGCAGTCGTGGAAGGCGTCCCAGTTGTGGCCGAAGTGGGCGGGGAACTCCAGGGCTCGCGCCCACTCCGCGAACAGCTCCGCCCCGGTACGGCAGTCCGCGCCGCGCACGACGACCGGGGGCGCCGCTCCTGCCACTCCCCCGGGCTCGTGCGCGGTCAGTTCGATCCAGTCCATGACTATGACTATGCCTATGCCTATGACGAGGACTCTGTGTTCCCTGATCAGCCCTTGGCGGCCACGGAGATCAGCAGCAGGGCCCCCAGCAGGAAGCTGCCGATCTGGACGAAGATCGAGTCGCCCCGCTCGTCGGCCTGGCCCAGCGCGGCGTTGTTCTGTTCCTCGAAGGTCGCGTTCTCGATGGGCAGGAAGACGGTCGGGTCGACCGAGCCGCCGCCGCTGCCGCCCGCCGGCGGGTCACCGGCGGTCTCCTCCGCGACCGGCGTGAGGGAGTTGTCGGTGGTGAAGGTGTTCTCGGGGATCGAGGGTGCTGCGTCGTCGACGTCCGGGAGGTTCTGGTAGGCGAAGAGGTGGAAGTTCGCGTAGTGGTCGTCGGTGTAGAAGATGAACCCGTTGTTCGAGTCGCGGACGACGCGGCGGGCGTTGCGCGGCGTCCTGCGCGTCTGCCGGAAGTCGACGTCGTACTCGCTGAAGGACGGTGTCACGGCGGTGGGGAAGTTGGCCTGGATGAAGGCCGTGAGCTGGCCGTCCCGGTCGCCGAAGGTGCCGCCCCGGTACATGAAGGCGGTGACGCCGTTCTGGTCGACCTCCGATGACGTGGCCTTGTTCGTCGGCCACGCCTTGGCGTTCCAGAACGCGACCATCTCTTCGAGGTCGGACGGGAAGGTGAAGTTGTCGCCCTTGTCCGTGGCGGCGCTCGCCTTGTCCTGCGCCTGCGGGGCGAGCAGGGCGACGCCGCCCAGGATCGTCGCGATGGCGAGGAACAGTGCCAGGAACTTCGCGCTGAGCCAGCGCGAACGTCGTTTGTGCCTACGGATCTCAGCCGGTTCGGCGCTTGCGCCTGTGCTTGATTCGCTGTCTCTGTCCAAGGTCATGCCTGGGGAGTCTGGCTCTCGGCCGCTCGCGTCGCCCAGAGGCGAATGTCCCAACCCGCGAGTAAGGATCAACAGGTTTCCTGTCTAAACCCCTGCTATTCCAAAGAACTTCGCCGGGATCTCGCCGGGCTCACGTCGGGCTACAGCCAGCCCTTCTCTCGCGCTATCCGGACCGCTTCCGCCCTGTTGCGCACCGCGAGTTTCTGGATCGCCGTCGAGAGGTAGTTGCGGACGGTGCCCTGGGAGAGGTGGAGGGTCGCTGCCAGTTCCGCGTTGGTGGAGCCGTCCGCCGCCGCTCGCAGGATCTCGCGTTCGCGGTCGGTGAGGGGGTTGGCGCCGCCCGCCAGGGCCGCTGCCGCGAGGGTGGGATCGATGACCCGTTCGCCGGCCAGGACCTTGCGGACCGCTTCGGCGAGTTGGGCGGCGGGGGCGTCCTTGACGAGGAAGGCGTCGGCGCCGGCCTCCATGGCGCTGCGCAGGTAGCCGGGGCGGCCGAAGGTCGTGAGGACGACCAGCTTCAACTGCGGGAGTTCCTTGTGGAGTTGGGCCGCCGCCTCGATGCCCGTCGCGCCCGGCATCTCGATGTCGAGAAGGGCCACGTCGATGTCGTGGGCGCGGGCGGCCGCCAGCACCTCGTCGCCGCGCGCCACTTGGGCGACGACCTCGATGTCGTCCTCCAGGCCGAGCAGGGCGGCCAGGGCCTCGCGGACCATCGACTGGTCCTCGGCCAGAAGGACCTTGATCGTGCCACCAGTCATGAGCCGGATCCTACGTCCGCCACCGGGCCGGCCGGGACGCGGGCGGTCAGGCGGAAGCCGTGTTTGACGCGGCCCGCCTCCAGGGTGCCGCCCACCTTCTCCAGGCGTTCCGTCAGGCCCGTGAGGCCGTTGCCGGGGCCCTTTCCGGAGCCGCCTGAGCCGCCGGAGCCGTCGTCCTCGACGGAGAGTTCGAGGGCGGGGCCGTCGAGGGTCTGGCGGCGCACGAGGTCGATGGTGCAGCGGGCGGCGCCGCTGTGGCGTACGACGTTGGTGATGGCCTCGCGCAGGGCCCAGGCGAGGGCGGACTCGGTGTCCTCGGGGACGCCGTCCTGGTCCGGTTCGGCGGGGATCCGGGCGATGATGCCGGCCGCTGTCAACGCGACCTGCGCGCCCGCGAGTTCGGCGGCCAGGCGGGGGCGCCGGTAGCCGGTGACGGCCTCGCGGACGTCCACCAGGGCCTGGCGGCTGACCTGTTCGATGTCGGCGACCTGCCGGGCCGCCTTGTCGGGGTGGTCGGGGAGCATCCGGCCGGCCAGCTCGCTCTTCAGGGTGATGAGGGAGAGGGAGTGGCCGAGGAGGTCGTGCAGGTCTCTGGCCAGGCGCAACCGCTCCTCGTTGGCGGCGAGTTGGGCGACCGTGGCCCGGGCCTCGCGCAACTCCACCGTCGTACGGACGAGTTGGCTCACGCCCGTCATCGCGAAGCCGATGAGCAGGACCAGCAGGAGGAGGTTGAGCGCTTCGTCCTCGTCGGTGCGCAGGCCGACCAGGAGCAGCGTCGCGCCCGTCGCCGGGATCGTCCAGAACGCCCACCGCAGCGGGAGGACCATGCCGCAGGCCACGGAGACGTAGCAGTACAGGCCGAGCCAGGCGGAGCCGAGGGTGAGGCCGAGGACGGTGGCCAGCACCGCCATGGAGCCGATGAGGACGCCGATGAGCTTCGTGGGGTAGGGCCGCTCCCCCATGTTGCGGAAGAGGAGCGAGAGGTAGAGGGCGACGAACACCGCCAGGCCGAGCCAGCCCGCGACCGTGCCGCCGATGCTGTGGTCGCCGGAGATCAGGTCCTGGACCGGCGAGCTGAGGAAGACCAGCCAGACGCCGATCCACAGCAGTTTGCGCCCCCACAGCTCGCGCCGGGTGCGGGGCGGCTGGCCCAGCGGGATCATCGGTTCCCGCCGGGCCTCTCCGGGAAAGCCGTCCAGGTGGTCGTCCTTCATGGCGCTCACGCCTTCAGCGTGTCCTTCCGGTACAGCCAGGCCGCACCGCCCGTGAACAGGGCGAAGGAGACGGCCAGGATGACGATGTCCTTGGCGTGCGGGGCCTGGCTCTGCTCGATGGACTGCCCCAGCGCAGCGTACGCGTGTGTCGGCACCCACTTGGCTATGTCCTGCAGCCAGGTCGGGAAGGTCGTCGTGGGCATCCACAGGCCGCCGAGGATCGACAGGCCGAAGTAGGTGATCATCGTGATCGGGCGGACCGCGTCCCCGTTCGCGAGGTAGCCGATCGCGACGCCCAGGGCGGCGAAGACGAGGCTGCCGGCCCAGATCGCGCCGGTCAGCGCGAGCCACTGCCAGGCGTCCAGCCGTACGTCCTTCACGGCCGCCGCGACGGCGAAGACGACGACGATGGACGGCAGGCTGACCACGGCGGCGCTGGCGGTCTTCGCCAGGACGTAACCGCGCCCGGGGAGGGTGGTCAGGCGCAGTTGCCGTACCCAGCCGCTCTGGCGTTCCTTGGCGATGCGCTCGCTGTTGCCCATCAGGACGGCCGTGAGAGCGCCGAAGGAGGCCATCGAGACCATCATGTAGGTCGGGAGGGTGAGGCCCGTGCCGTCGACCTTCGCGGTGCCGTCGGCGCTGCCCGCGATGAGCAGGAACAGGACCGACGGGTAGATCACCGAGAAGAACAGGAACTTGCGGTTGCGCAGGGCGCGGGTGAGTTCCAGCTTGATGAGGCCGTTCACTTCGACTTCGCCTCCTCGGCGGTGGTGAGGGCCACGAAGGCCTGCTCCAGGCCGAGCCCGGCGACCTCGAGGTTGTGGGGGTAGAGGCCGAGGCCGTAGACGGCGTGGACGGTCGCGTCGGCGTCGGTGGACTGGATGCGGACGGTGCGGCCGGACACGTCGAGGGTGGTGAGGAACGGCAGGGCGCGCAGTGCGGCCTCGTCGATCCCGCCCTCCAGGTCGAAGGCGATCCTGCGGGCCCCGGCCTTGGCCTTGATCTCGGCGGCCGTGCCGTCGGCGAGCAGCCGGCCCCGGTGCAGGACGAGCACCCGGTCTGCGATGGCGTCGGCCTCTTCGAGGTAGTGGGTGGCGAACAGGACCGTACGGCCCTGGTCGGCCTGTTCGCGCATGGTGGCCCAGAAGGCCTGCCGGGTGGTGACGTCCATGCCGGTCGTCGGCTCGTCCAGGACGATGAGGTCGCTGTCGCCTGCGGTGGCGAGGGCGAACCGGACGCGTTGGGCCTGGCCGCCGGAGAGCTTGTCGACCTTGCGGTCGGCGATCTGGGTGACGCCCGCGCGGGCCAGCACGTCGGCGGGCCGGTACGGCTTCGGGTGCAGGGCACAGGCGAGCCGGACCAGCTCGGCGACCGTGACCTCGTCCATCAGGCCGCCGCTCTGGAGCATCGCGCCGACCCGCCCGGCGACGATCGCCTCGCGTGGGGTGGCGCCGAAGAGGCGGACGGCGCCGCTGTCGGGGTGCTTGAGGCCGAGCAGCAGGTCGAGGGTGGTGGACTTGCCCGCGCCGTTGGGGCCGAGCAGCGCCACGGTCTCGCCGGGGCGCAGCGCGAGCGTCAGGCCGTCCACGGCCCGTACCTCACCGAAGCTCTTGCTCACCTGGTCGAAACCGACCACCGGCACTGTCGTCGTCGTCATGACAGCAATCGTCGCCGCGCAGCGGGGCGGGCGGCAGTGTCGGTCGTCCTCAGTGCCGCATGACAGATGTCATGCGGCACCGTCTCGTCGTCAGGTCAGCTCGGGTTGGTCTCGATGATCGCGATCCGGTCCGTCGTGCTCTTCAGGGCCGGGCGCAGGGCGCCGATGACGTCCTGGACCGTGACGGCCGTCTTCTGGCCGGTGCCACGGGTGATGAGCACGGTGTCGAAGGTGCCGCCGTACAGCTCCTTCAGGGCGGGCTGGTCGTAGCTCTCGACGAGCTTGCCGTTGACCGCCTTGACCTGGAGGAACTTCCACAGGGAGTTCTTCGGGCTGAAAGCGATGCTGTGCAGGCCGTCCTTGGTCTGGAGCGTGACCTTGCCGGACATGGCCGGTTCGGCGAACTCCTTCATCATGCGGTCGACCTCGGCGTCGGACACCGTCGGCTGTTTGGTGGTCGTCGGCACGCTGACCGCCGTGGTCGTGCCGGTCTCCACCTGGTCGCGGTAGGCGGCCACGACGGCCGACTCGGCCTTCGCCGCGTCGATGCCCTTGCCCGCCTTGCCGTAGACGGCGACGGCCTTGCCGGACTCGAACTTGATCGTGCCGTCGGTGGCCGAGCCGGAGCCGCCCGCCGCGCTCGCCAGAGCGGCCTGGAGCTTCTCCTCGTCGACCGGCATCTCGGGCTCGACCTCGCGGTGCTGGCCGAACAGCGAGCCGATCACGGAGACCGGGTTGTAGTCGCTCTTGGCCGCGTCGTCGACGGTGGCCTGCATGTCGAACTGGAGGCCCGCCTGGTCCGGCCGCAGGAGGACGGTGCCGCCGCCGACGCTCAGCTTCAGCGACTGGGCGACGCGCTTGGAGAAGGCCTCGTCGAGCGTCTTGACGGCGTCGTCACGGGTGCCGCCGCCGATCTCCACGCCGAGGACGGTGGTGCCCTTGGGCACGTCGGAGTGGTTCATCAGCAGGCCTGCGCCGTACACGCCGACGCCCGCGACGACCACCAGGCCGCCCAGCAGGGGCAGCTTGCTGCGGCCCTTCTTCTTGGCCTTCTTCTTGGAGTTCGCGGAGTTCGCGGAGCCGCCGGTGGGCGCGCTGCGCGGGCCCGTGTCCGTGCCCGTACCGCCTGCGGGCACGACGGGGATGCCGCTGCTGAGGGTGTGCCCGGAGACGTTGTCGACGGGCCGCACGTTGAAGCTGTCCGCGCCCGGTTCGGGGGCGTGTTTCTGCGGGGTGAGGATCGCGGTGTCGTCGCTGAGTCCGCCGCCGGGGAGCCGTCCGGTGCCGGGGGCCGTGGAACGGGCGCCGCCGGGGGCGGAGGGCGGGCGGGTCACGCCGGGGGCGCCCGCCGCGCCGATCGCGCCGGCCGTGCCGCGCGCGCTGCCGCCCATCGGGGGCACCATCGGGCCGTCGCCGGTGACCGGACCGCCGGTCGGGCCCGCCGGACCGCCCTGCGGGCCGTTGAAGTCGTACGAGCCACCGGGACCGCCGGGGCCGCCGGGGAAACCGCCGCCCTGGCCGTTCTGGCCGTTGTCGGAGAAGTACGGCAGGTTGTCGCGGCGCGGCTCGGCACCGCCACCACCCTGCTGCCCCTGACCCGGACCCTGCTGCCCCTGCCCCTGCGGCCGCTGCCCCTGCCCCGGCCGCTGACCGGGGCGCGAGCCGTTGTTGCCGTTGTTGCCCAGGGGCCCGGCGGCGAGTGCCTCGGTGACGTCGAAGGAGCCCGTGCCGCCGCCGTGTCCCGGAGCCACGGGTCCGCCCGTGGCACCGCCCGGCATCCCGGAGCCGTTGGTCCCGCCGGGGCGGGCACCGCCCGGCACGCTCATGGAGCCGACGACGCCACCGGGACGCCCGGCACCCGGCCGGGGACCAGCAGGCGCACCGCTCGAAGGCGCGGGCGCAGGCGCACCCGTGCCGGCGGCCGAACCGCCCGGCAGACCGGCCCCGTTGGTGGAGCCGCCGCCCTGACCGCCCTTGCCGGACGAGGACTTGCGAGGCGCGAACCAGTCGCTCTTCTTCTCCTCGGCGGTGGGCGCGGGTTCGCCAGGCAGCTCGAACGAGCCGGTGTCGGACGACCCGCCCCCGTAGCCACCCGCTGAAGCCGCCGACTGCGCGTCGGCCCCGGTATTGGCGTTGGCGTTGCCGTTGCCGTTGGGGCTGTCGTCGCCCGCGTTTTCGGCGTCGGCGACGGGTTTGCGCACGACGACCGGTGGAATGGGCCGCGATCCCGGGATGTTGATGCGGATCCGGGTCGTCAGCGTGGTCTCGGTCTTCCGTTCCTCCGGTCGCGCGGCCGAACGACCCGCGTCCGCGCCGCCGTCGGACACCGCAGGGGTGCCGTACGGCGGCGTGCCCGAGGGATATGCGGCTCCGCCGCGCCCGTTGGACCCGTTGGGCCCGGAGGACGGACTGTCAGTTTCACGACTCAAGGCAGGTTCTCCAGGTTGGCTCCGCCGCCCGCCACGACCTCACGGGCAGCTCGGCGGCGCGCACCACCATACTGGCCACTTCTGGCCCGTATCCCATGACCGCCGAGGAAACCCACACCGGACTCCCACTGGCCCGCCAGGGTGAAGTGGTACGTCACTTGCCAAGTCGGACGTCGGTGCCGCCTGGTTGCCGCCCCAAACCGATCGTGGCACAGATCACAGCGAGCGCCATTCCACCGAGCAGGAAGAGGTACGAGCCGCCTCCCGCGCCGAACAGGAAGTCGCCCTCGGGGCGGCCGGCCGTGCACAGGACGACGGAGATCATCCAGCCTGCGGCGGGCGCGACGGCCCCGGCGCGGGTTTCCAGGGCGCGCGCCCCGCCGACGAACAGTCCGACCGCGCCGGCGAGCGCCAGGAGCAGGCCGCCGGGGAACCAGGCGGCCTGGACGAGCGCCCCGGCGAGCCCGGTGACGGCCCCGAGCAGGAACAGGCCCACATAGGCGGCGGCCCGTCCGGCGGGGGGCATCCGGAGCGGCTGGGCGAGCATCGACCCGCGCTCGGCCATCAGGCCACCGCCTCGGCGTCGACACCGGCGAAGAGATCGCTCTCCGGCAGCTCTGTGGCTTCCCCACGTACGAGTTCGTAGTACTCGGTGGTGAAGAGGGGCTGGGCGAGTTCGTTGGAGAGGGCGAAGTACCGCTCGCCGGGGGCGACTTCGACCTGCGTGGCGTGGGCACGCATGGCGGCGGCCTTGGCGGAGACGTGGGCATCGCCGCCATGAATCTCAGCGGTAACACGTTCACCGTCCACAACACCTGGCACATCATCGACGACGGCGCTCTTGGTGAAGGGCAGCCCCGGCAGCTCCTCCTGGAGCCGGGCGAAGGCGGCCTCGGTGACGGAGCGCGGGACGCGGTTGACGTACACCTTGGGGATACGCCACCCGGCGGCCTCGGCCAGCTCCAGCGCGCGCATGGCGACGCGGTGGGCCTGGATGTGGTCGGGGTGGCCGTAGCCGCCGTTGTCGTCGTACGTGACGAGCACCTGGGGCCGTACCTCGAGGATCACCTCGACGAGCGACGTGGCGGCTTCGTCGACATCAGCCTGCCAGAAGCAGCCGGGGTCGTCGTTCTCGGCGAGGCCCATCATCCCGGAGTCGCCGTACCGACCCGTGCCGCCGAGCAGCCGGAAGTCGTCGACACCCAGCTCGGCCATGGCGGCGGTGAGCTCACCCAGCCGATGCTCACCGAGGGCGGCCCCGGCGAGATGCCGCAACTCCGGCGGAATCACCTCACCGAGTTCCCCGAGGGTGCAGGTGACCAGCGTCACACGAGCACCCTCGGCCGCATACCTGGCCATGGTCACGCCATTGTTGATCGACTCGTCATCCGGGTGAGCATGCACCAACAACAGACGCCGACCGGTCAATTCCTTCATACCCCCACCCTACGAGGCGGGCTCGTCCCCAAAGATCTCGACAGCGGACGTGGCGGTGATGGCCCGAGCGAGCCAGTGCCGGAGAAGGTCGATGTCGTAACAGCCGGTGACACGCTCACGGACCCCGTCGGAAACGTCGAGACCACGGGCTTCCAAGACGATCAGTACGCCCTTCGCCCAGACCTCAGCACAGGCCTCAGCAAAGCCCTCGGCGAAGCCCTGGACTCGGCCTTCCTCGCGGATCTCCTCCGCGATGAACGACTTGTAGAAGGAGAGGTCCACAGCCACGCCTACTCGTCCCCGAAGATCTCTGCGGCAGACGTGGCGGTGGCGGCGCGGAGGAACCACTCGTGGAGGAGCTCGAGGTCGCTGCACTCCGCGATCCGCTCACGCACGTCGGCAGAAACATCGATGCCGCGCCGCTCCAGGGTGGCCAGTATCACCCTGACGTAGGTGTTGACACTCCCCTCGACGCGTCCTTGGCCGAGACCTTCCTCGCGGCCCTCTTCGCGGCCTTTCTCGCGGCCTTCGTCGCGCAGCTCTTCCGCGAGGTCTGACTTGTAGAAGGAAAGGTCCACGGCCACCAGGTTCCTCCAGAGCTCTTTGGCCGGGCGCTTGCCCAGGCCCTGTGTGATGAGTTCGATGATGGGGGCGACGGTGTCTTCGCGCTCCTGTTTCAGAGCGGTGGACAGGGTCTTCAGTATGTCACCAATGGCCGGATCGCCCGCGTGTGTGATGGCCGCGAGGGTGGCCAGTACGAGGTCCTCGGCGGCCTCGGTCGGGTCGGTGATCATCGGCATGTTGTGGGGGCCCGCCACGAGGGGCCTGATGGTGAGGGTGGGGAGCTGGGGAGGCCCGCTGGCCACCGATTGCTGGGCCCAGGCGGCGGTGGCGTGGTCCTGGACGACGACCATGAGCGCCGTGGGCAGCCGGTATTTGCTCCACAGATACGCGGTGTAATACGCCCAGCTCGCGGGCTTGGTCAGGTTCTTGTTGCCCTGAGCCTCGATGGCGAGGAGGAAGTCGCCGTGTTCCACGCTGTCGAAGCGCAGGAGGGTGTCCACCCGCCGTTCGACGGGGCCGGTCTCGGTGAGGTCCGTGGGCAGGATCGTGACGCTGTCCGGGACGGGAAGGTCGCAGCCGAGGACTTTCGAGACGCGGCTGAAGAGGTGGGTGTCGTGCTGGAAGATCCGGTGCATCGCTTCATGCGGCGAGCTGACCATGCGGTTCCTTGGTTGCTTGGTTCCTGGGTTCTTGGGTTCTTAGTCGTGGGGCCGTCGGCAGTCGCCGCATCTGTCCGCGCCCGTGGATTTGAAGGCTCGGTCGCAGCCGTCGCAGTTGCGGAGTTTGGGGCGGGGGCCCTGGGGTGGGGCGGCCGGGGCGCGGTATGGCGGGAGGGGTGGGAGTTGGGCGGTCAGGCGGTGGGCCAGGAAGGCCGCTGGGCGGCGTAGGGGGTCGGCCGGGAGGTCGGTGGTGAGGGCGTGGCGTACGGCTGTGGGGGTGATCTCGCGTTCCAGCCAGGCGGCGACCCCGGGGGCCAGATGGTCGGCGTCGGTCGCGGAGAGGAGCAGGCGGGGGTCGTCGCGGCGGAGGCCGGCGAGGAGGTCCACGGCCGTCTGGAGGAGCTGGGGGGACGAGTACGCGGGCTGTGGGACCGGCGGGAGCTGTTTCTTGCGGGGCGGGGCCGGACGGCGTACCGGCGGCCTCGGCGGAGGCTCGGGGGCGTCGCCCCGGCGGCCGGGCTGGTTGCAGGACACCGTGCGGGTGACGATCCGGCCGTCCGGGACGCGCTTGCGTTCGCGGCGCAGGTAGCCGTGGGTTTCCAGTTCGCGTAACGCGGCGGCGATGCGCGTCGCGCCCTCGGGGAAGCGGGCCGTGAGGGACTTGATGTCGACGCGGACGCCCGCCGGGAGCGACTGGAGGTGCACCGCCAGGCCGATCGCCAGGAGGGTCAGCTCCTTGTGCTGGGCGAGGTGGTTGCCGATCACCGTGAAGCGGGTGGTGTGGCGGGTGTTGTCGTGGGTGAGTCCGCCCGCGTGGGGGTGGTTTTTGCGCGGGGTGCCGGACTCGGCGCACGGCGGCGCGCTAGGGTTTTCCGTATCCATCGGGAAGGTCTCTCTTCCTCGGTGGTCAGGCCCTCGCACTGGGATTGCCGTCCCGGCGAGGGCCGTCGCATGTCTGCGGTGGTGTTGGGGCGAGCGTAGGGCAGACAACCCGTGCCGAAACCAGCCGAGTTGGCATATTCACTCGCGGGAGTGAGTTTGCGCTGCGGGCGGGAGGGGTGGGGCTTGGTGGGGTTCTTTCACCCTCGTGGTCCTTGGGAAAGAGCGCCCCTCGCACCGGAACACGAGGCGTCGGGTTCCGGTGCCAACGGGCGTGGGAGTGGACGCGGGCGTGGGAGCGCGACCTCGGCCCACACCGTCTTGCGCGGACGCATCTCCGGTGCCCAGCCCCACCGGTCGGCGAGCGCCTCGACGATGAGCAGTCCGCGACCCGACTCGGAATCGGTTTCCGGGGGCGTCCGGCGGGGGCGGGGCGGCCGGTCCCCCATGGTGTCCGTCACCTCGATGCGCAACGTGTTCGCGATGACGTAGAGCGACAGCCGGAAGTCCCGGCCGGGGATGCGTCCGTGGGTCGCCGCGTTCGTCGCGAGTTCGGCGACGAGTTGGCGGGCCGGGTCCAAGGGCAGTTCCCAGGAGCGCAGTTGTTCCACCGCGAGCAGGCGCGCGAGGCGGGCTCCGCGAGGCGTGGGTGACAGGCGCACGCAGAAGTTGCGGAAGTGGTGGGCAGGTTGGAGCTCGGGGGAGGCGGTTTGCTCAATCACGTGACTCAGAGTGGCCGCTCACGCTTACCGTGAACAGTGACGTCGCCGTTGCGTACGGTGACTGTCCGGACGTTGTCCGGTCGTGTCGGCGCTGTCGGTTCGAGTGACGGAGGGGTGCGAAGTGACTCAGGTGAACGGCAAAGAGGTTCAGCTCAAGGAGGAGGCGGACGAGCCGGGTTGGGAGGTGGACCCCAACGACCACTGGGGCATGGCTGTTTTGGAGATGGTCGGACGGCAACTGAAACTTCGGCGGGAGGCCCTGGGAATGCGCGCCGCCAACTTCGCAGCGGCGGTCGGGTACGGCGAGGACCTCGTCTACAAGATCGAGGGCGGCAAGCGGATCCCCCGCCTCGAGTATCTGGACAAGGCCGACGAGGTTCTGGACGCCGGTGGGCTGATCTCGGCCATGAAGGAGGACGTGGAGAAGGTCAGTTACCCAAAGAAGGTTCGGGACTTGGCCGACAGGGAGGCCAAGGCCGTCGAAATGGGCGTGTACGTGTGCAGCAGCCTCCCCGGCCTGCTGCAGACCCCCGAGCACGCCCGCGCCCTGATCGAAGCGGCCCAGCCGCCGTACTCGCCGAACAACCTGGAACGCATGGTGGCCGCTCGTGTGGCCCGGCGGTCGGTCTTCGAACGGGACCCGGCTCCTTCGTGCCACTTCGTGCTGGAAGAGGCCCCGCTGCGTCGGCAGGTTGGAGGCACAATGGCATGGCAACGGCAACTCGAACACTTGCTGGAAGTGGCGCAGTTGAACAACGTCACGCTTCAGGTCATGCCGACGAACACGGACCCCCATCCGGGGCTGGACGG
Source organism: Streptomyces sp. yr375 (assembly GCF_900110755.1). GTDB lineage: Bacteria > Actinomycetota > Actinomycetes > Streptomycetales > Streptomycetaceae > Streptomyces. Next base: position 31,021 of record NZ_FOFF01000059.1, on the reverse strand, counting down.
CAAGATCGAGCTGTTGAAGTTCCCGGACGGGACAGCAGCAGGACGTTCCGACGGTGCCTTCGGTGGCCGACCAGTCACGGATCCAAGGCAGCTCCGCATCCTTGAGCTGCGCTATGGCACCATCCGAGCGCAGGCACTCCCACCACGGGAGTCACTGGCCTTCATCGAGAAACTGCTGGGAGAGACATGATGCGCAAGACCTCCGCCGGAACCATCGCCCAACTGGCGTGGTTCAAGAGCAGCCACAGCGGCGGGCCCGACGGTGAAACCTGCGTCGAAGTCGCCCTGAACTGGTTCAAGAGCAGCTACAGCGATGGCACCGACGGCGAGTCCTGCGTGGAGATCGCCACCACCCCCACCACCATCCACGTCCGCGACTCCAAGCACGGCGACGACAGCCCCCGCCTCGCGCTGTCGCCCGAGGCGTGGACCGTCTTCGTGCCGTACGTCCAGAAGCCGTCGTACGTCTAGAACTTGATGCTGCCGATCATGCTGGCGACGCTTGTCGTCAGGTCGCTGATCGTCGGTGCGATCGTCGAAGAGGCCAGGTAGAAACCGAGCAGCATGCAGACAACCGCGTGACCACCCTTCAGTCCCGACTTCTTGATCAACAAGAAGACGACGATCGCCAGCAGCACCACCGCTGAAATCGAGAGCGCCACGGCGGCTCACCTCCAAGAACCCGGGAACGTGGGGGCAAAAGCAGAACAAGGGAACTTGTAAATCCATACATCGGCCAGCAGGTTCATACCCACACAGCGCTAGTGATCATAACTATGTGTGGGTGCGCATCTCGCGGCGCACAGCCGCACAAGGGGGTCGCATGGCCAATATGGTCGGGCCATGACGACCGAGTCCGAGTCCTTCCCCCGCCGGCACGCCCGCACGCAGCGTTTCACCCTCGGCGCGCCGCGTTCGTTCACCGTCGCGCCCGACGGTTCCCGGGTCGCGTTCCTGCGCTCCGGTTCCGGTACGGATCGGGCGAACTCCCTCTGGGTGCTCGACCCGGCGGACGGCACGGAACGCCTCGTCGCCGACCCGGGCACCCTTCTCGGCGGCGCTTCCGAGAACCTCCCGCCGGAGGAGAAAGCGCGGCGCGAACGCAGTCGCGAGGGGGGTGCGGGGATCGTCGGATACGCCACCGACACGGCCGTCGAACTGGCGTCTTTCACCTTGTCAGGGCGGCTTTTCACGGCCGGGCTGCGGGACGGCGGGGTGCGCGGGATCGGCGTTCCGGGGCCGGTGATCGACCCCCGCCCGTCGCCCGACGGACAGCTCGTCGCGTACGTCACCGGGGGCGCTCTGCGGGTGGTCGACTCCGGGGGTACGGACGACCGGGCGGTGGCGGAACCGGAATCGGACAAAGTTTCGTATGGCCTGGCGGAGTTCATCGCGGCCGAGTCGATGCACCGGCTGCGGGGCTTCTGGTGGGCTCCGGAGTCGGACCGGCTGCTGGTCAGCCGCGTGGACGACACGCCGGTGCAGCGGTGGTGGCTCTCCGATCCGGCCCACCCGAAACGTGACCCACAACACGTGCCCTATCCATCTGCCGGGACGCCCAACGCTGACGTACGCCTGTTCGTGTTCGGGCTCGACGGGGTGCGTACGGAGGTCGTCTGGGACCGGGCCCGGTACCCGTATCTGGCACGAGTGCACTGGTCAGAGGCGGGTGCGCCGCTGATTCTCGTACAAGCGCGCGATCAGCGCAGCCAGCTTTTCCTGGCCGTGGACGCCGATTCCGGGGCCACCCGGATGGTGCACGCGGACGAAGATCAGATTTGGCTTGAACTTTTCCCCGGAGTGCCCTGCTGGAGCCCTTCCGGGCAGTTGATCCGGATCGCCGACGAGGGCGGCGCGCGGGTCCTCACCGTCGGCGAACGTCCACTGACCGGCGCGCAGTTGCACGTCCGGGCGGTGCTGGACGTCACCGCCCACGACGTGCTCGTCTCCGCCTCCGCCGGGGAGGACGCGACCGCTGCGGAGATCGGCGAGGTGCACGTCTACCGGGTCAATGAACTCGGCATGGAGCGCCTCTCGCAGGAGCCCGGCGTGCACACGGCGGTGCGCGCCGGGAAGGTGACCGTGCTGGTGTCGGCGACGCCGGACCGGCCGGGGAGCGTGGCGCGGGTACTGCGGGCGGACGGCAAGCCCGCGAGGACCGTCCTCTCCCACGCGGAGGATCCCGGCCTCACCCCGCGCGTGACGCTGACACAGGGGGGCGCACGGCGGATCCCGTGCGCCGTGCTTATGCCCACGGACTACGACACGACATCCGACACGGGTACTCCACTCCCCGTCCTCATGGACCCCTACGGGGGGCCGCACGGGCAGCGGGTGGTGGCCGCGCACAACGCGCACCTCACCTCGCAGTGGTTCGCCGACCAGGGGTTCGCGGTGGTCGTCGCCGACGGACGGGGCACCCCGGGCCGCTCCCCCGCCTGGGAGAAGGCCATCAAGAACGACGTGGCCGCCATCGCCCTCCAGGACCAGGTCGACGCCCTGCACGCGCTCGCCGAGCGCTTCCCGCTCGACCTGACCCGGGTCGCCATCCGGGGCTGGTCCTTCGGCGGCTACCTCGCCGGGCTCGCGGCACTGCGCCGCCCCGACGTGTTCCACGCGGCGATCGTCGGCGCGCCGGTCACCGACCTGCGCCTGTACGACACCCACTACGAGGAGCGCTACCTCGGCCACCCCGGGGAACAGCCGGAGGTCTACCGGCGCAACTCGCTGATCGACGACGAGGGGTTGGTGGACGCGGTCGAGCCGGCCCGCCCGATGATGATCGTCCACGGGCTGGCGGACGACAACGTGGTCGTCGCCCACTCCCTGCGGCTGTCCTCGGCGCTGCTGGCGGCGGGCCGCCCGCACGAGGTGCTCCCCCTGTCAGGCGTGACCCACATCACCCCGCAGGAACAGGTCGCGGAGAACCTGCTCCACCTCCAGTTGGACTTCCTCCGCCGCTCCCTGGGCCTCGCCCAGACAAAGACACAGCGGTAGGCATTGCAACGGGCCGGGGCGACATGGCGCGCCCCGGCCCGTTTACGGCACCCGCACGGCCGTACGCTGTTCAGACTGACGCGTCCGTATATCGGAATCGGGTCAGCCAAGTTGCCTGCTTGTTAACGCGGTTGTGATGCAAATGTGCGGCTGTACACCCTAGTTGTCGTGATCTTGCCCGGGATCTTCCCGGTGGTCTTCGGGTGGGACGACGCGTTTCTCCTCCGCGAAGTGGCACGCCGAGTCGTGTGCCGCCGGGCCGGGCGCGAGCCGGAACTCCGCGGGGACCGCGAGCAGCGGCACCTCCAGCGCGCAGCGTTCCGCCGCCTTCCAGCAGCGGGTGCGGAAGCGGCAGCCGGACGGGATGTTCGTCGGGGACGGGACGTCGCCGGTGAGGATGATCCGCTCCCGGCGCTCCCGCGCCTCCGGGTCCGGGACGGGCACCGCCGACAGCAGCGCCTGGGTGTAGGGATGCGTCGGATGGTCGTAGATCTCCTCGTCCTTGCCGATCTCCACGATCCGGCCGAGGTACATGACGCCGACCCGGTCCGAGATGTGGCGGACGATCGACAGGTCGTGGGCGATGAAGAGGTACGAGAGGTCGAACTCGCTCTGCAACCGGTCCAGCAGGTTGATCACCTGCGCCTGGACCGACACGTCCAGCGCGGACACCGGTTCGTCGGCGACGATCACCTCGGGGCGCAGGGCCAGTCCGCGCGCGATGCCGATGCGCTGGCGCTGGCCGCCGGAGAACTGGTGCGGGTAGCGGTTGATGTACTCCGGGTTCAGCCCTACGACGTCCAGGAGATCCTGGACCTTTCGTCGGCGGTCTCCCTTAGGGGCGACCTCGGGGTGGATCTCGTACGGCTCCCCGATGATGTCGCCGACGGTCATGCGCGGGTTGAGGGAGGTGTACGGGTCCTGGAACACCATCTGGATGTTGCGGCGGACCGTGCGCAGGGCCTTGCCCGACAGGGCCGTGATGTCCTCGCCCTTGTAGCGGATCTCGCCGGCCGTCGGCTTCTCCAGGTTGACCAGCATCTTGGCCACCGTCGACTTGCCGCAGCCCGACTCCCCCACGATGCCCAGGGTTTCGCCCTTGGCAAGGGTGAAGTCGACGCCGTCGACCGCCTTCACCGCGCCGACCTGCTTCCGGAAGACGATGCCCTGGGTGAGCGGGTAGTGCTTGACGAGCCCGGTGACTTCGAGGATCGGCTCGACCGATACGGAACTAGCCATGGAGGCACTCCCGCCAGAAGTGGCACGCGCTGGTGCGGCCCGTATCGACACCATCCGAGTCCGAGTCCTCGACCTCGTACAGCGGGGGCACATCCCTGCGGCACACGAGCTGGGCCATCGGGCAGCGGGGGTTGAAGGCGCAGCCGGGCGGGATGGCCATCAGGTTGGGGGGCAGGCCCTTGATGGCGTAGAGCTCGTGGCCCTTCTGGTCCAGGCGCGGGATGGAGTCGAGCAGGCCCCGGGTGTAGGGGTGGGCCGGGGCCTTGTAGATGTCGTGGACGGGGGCCGACTCGACGATCCGGCCGGCGTACATGACCGCGATGCGGTCGGCGACGTCGGCGACGACGCCCAGGTCGTGGGTGATGAGGATGAGCCCCATGTGGTACTCGCGCTGCAACTCCGCGAGCAGGTCCATGACTTGGGCCTGGACCGTGACATCGAGGGCGGTGGTGGGCTCGTCGGCGATGATCAGCGCCGGTTCGAGGGCGAGCGCCATCGCGATCATGATGCGCTGGCGCATGCCGCCGGAGAACTGGTGCGGGTAGTCCCTGACCCGTTCGCGGGCGGCCGGGATGCGGACATGGTCCATCAGCTCCACGGCCTTCGTCCGCGCGTCCTTGCGGGACATGCCCCGGTGCACGACGAACATCTCGCCGAGCTGGTCGCCGACCGTCAGCACGGGGTTGAGGGACGACAGGGCGTCCTGGAAGATCATCGCCATCTCCGCGCCCCGGACCTTCCGGCGCTCCTCCTCCTTGAGGAGGAGCAGGTCCCGCCCCTTGAAGAGGATCTCGCCGCCGGTGATCCTGCCCGGCGGCATGTCGAGGATGCCCATGATCGCCTGCGCGGTGACGGACTTCCCGGACCCGGACTCCCCGAGCACGGCCAGCGTCTCCCCCGCCTCCACCCCGTAACTGACCCCGTTGACGGCCCGCGCGTTCCCGTCCCGGGTCCTGAACTCCACATGCAGATCACGCACTTCGAGCAGCATCGCCCGTCACCTCAGCTTCGGGTCGAGGGCGTCGCGGACCGCGTCGCCGAGCATGATGAAGGCCAGGACGGTGAGGGCCAGGGCTCCTGAGGGCCACAGGAGGGCGTGGGGGGCGTTGCGGATGTAGGGGGAGGCGGCGGAGATGTCGATGCCCCAGGAGACCGTCGGCGGCTTCAGGCCCACGCCCAGGTAGGACAGGGTGGCCTCCAGCGCGATGTACGTGCCGAGTGCGATGGTCGCGACGACGATCACCGGGGCGACCGCGTTCGGGGTGATGTGGCGCAGCAGGAGGCGGGAGTTGGTGGCTCCCAGGGCGCGGGCGGCCTGGACGTAGTCGTTCTGTTTGGCGGTGATGACCGCGCCGCGCGCGATGCGGGAGATCTGCGGCCAGCCCAGCAGCACCATGAACCCGATGACCGGCCAGACCGTGTTGCTCGTCACGACGGAGAGCAGCACCAGGCCGCCCAGGACCACCGGGATGGCGAAGAAGATGTCCGTGACGCGGGAGAGGACCGAGTCCCCCGCGCCCGCGAAGAAGCCCGCGAGGCCGCCCAGCACGCTGCCCAGGAGGGCGACGCCGAGCGTGGCCAGGACGCCGACCTCCACGGACGTACGAGCGCCGTAGACCACGCGGGTGTAGACGTCGCAGCCCTGGCCGTCGAAGCCGAACGGGTGGCCCGGCTGGGAGCCTTCCTGGGCCTTGGCGAGGTCGCACTTGAGGGGGGACAGCCAGGTGATGGACCCGGGCCACAGGGAGATGAAGACCAGGAAGAGGATGACCAGGGCCGAGATGAGGAACACCGGGTTGCGGCGCAGGTCCCGCCAGGCGTCGGACCAGAGGGAACGGGCCTCGGTGGGGCCCGTGGCGCGCGGGCCGTCGGGCGCGTCCGACGGCTGCCGCTCCAGGGTCTCGCCCTCCTCCGTGGCCAGATCCATCGCCCCGCCCATGCCTGTGTCGGCGATCGCCCCGTCCTGCGGGGTGCGGCCCGCACCCGGCAGGTGCTGCTCGGGCGGAATCGGCTCAGGCATAGCGGATCCTCGGGTCGAGTACGGCGTACAGGAGGTCGACGATCAGGTTCGCCACCAGGAAGACCAGCACGAGGACGGTCACGAAGCCCACGACGGTCTGGGTGTTCTGGCGCAGAATGCCCTGGTAGAGCTGGAAGCCGACGCCGTGGATGTTGAAGATGCGCTCGGTGACGATCGCGCCGCCCATCAGCGCCCCGATGTCGGTGCCGATGAACGTGACCACGGGGATGAGCGAGTTGCGCAACAGGTGCCGGGTGACGACCCGGTGGCGCGGCAGCCCCTTGGCGACGGCCGTACGGACGTAGTCGGACCGCTTGTTCTCGGCGATCGAGGTGCGGGTGAGGCGGGTGACGTAGGCGAGGGACACCGACGCCAGCACCAGGCCCGGCACGATCAGTTCGCCGAAGGTGGCCGCCGAGGAGACCGACGGTTTGATCCAGCCCCACTCGACGCCGAGCAGCAGTTGCAGCAGCAGACCGGTGACGAAGGTCGGGACGGAGATGACGACGAGGGTGAGGAGCAGGACCCCGGTGTCCTCGGGCCGGCCCCGGCGCAGCCCGGTGACGACGCCCAGGGTGATGCCGATGACGATCTCGAAGAGGATCGCCACGAGCGTCAGCCGGATGGTGACCGGGAACGCCGACGCCATCAGCTCGGTGACCGGCTGGCCGTTGAACGCCGTACCGAAGTCTCCGGTGAAGACGTTCCCCATGTACGTCAGGTACTGCTGCCAGACCGGCTTGTCGAGGCCGAACTCCTTCTCCAACTGGGCGGCGGTGGCCGGATCGCACTGCCGGTCACCGCACAGGCCCGCGACCGGGTCGCCCATCACGTTCACCATCAGGAAGATCAGCAGCGTGGCTCCGATGAACACCGGGATCATCTGGAGCAGCCGCCGGATCACATACCGGCCCACGGCGGGTCAGCCAACCTTGATCTCGTTGTAGACCGGGACGGAGAACGGGTTGAGCTTGACGTCCGAGAGCCGGTCCGAGTAGCCGGCGCTGCCGTTCTGGTACCAGAGCGGGATGGCCGCCATGTTGTCGCGGACGACCTCCTCGGCCTTCTGGAAGGTCTCCACCGCCTTCGCCGTGTCGGTCTCGGCGTTCGCCTGGTTGACGAGCGTGTCGAACTCCTTGTTCGACCACTTGCCGTCGTTGGAGGAGGCGTTGGTGTAGTAGAGCGGCTGAAGGAAGTTCTGGATGAGGGGGTAGTCCATCTGCCACCCCGCCCGGAACGGGCCGGGCATCTTGTGGTCGCCGATCTGGTTGCGGAAGTCCGCGAAGGTACCGACCGGGTTGCCGACGCACGCCTTGTCGTTGCCGAGCGCGTTGTTGATGGAGTTGCAGACCGCGTCGACCCACTGCCGGTGCGAGCCGGTGTCCGCGTTGTATGTGATTTTGACCTGGCCGCCGGGAAGGCCGCCGCCCTCCTGGATCAGCTTCTTCGCCGCCGCCGGGTCGTAGTCGCAGGCGTCCCCGCACAGCCCTTCCTTGTAGCCGCCGGCCGCGCCGAGCACCGGTGAGGTCCAGTCGGTGGCGGGGGTGCGGGTCTTCTGGAAGATGGTCTCGGTGATCTGCTTGCGGTCGATCGCGCGGGAGAGACCGGTACGGACCTTGTCCGAGCCGGGCTTGTTCCAGGCCTTGTCGTAGTAGGGGAAGGCCAGGGTCTGGATGATGCCGGCGGGGGTGCTGAGGTAGCGGCCCCCGAGGTCGCTCTTGACGTTCTTGAGCTGGGCGGCGGGCACGTCGTCGACCAGGTCGAGGTTGCCGGCCATCAGGTCGGTGTAGGCGGTGTTGTTGTCGGTGTAGACCTTCAGGGTCACGCCGCCGTTCTGCGCCTTGTCCGAACCGGGGTAGCCGTCCCACTTCTTCAGGACCATCTGGGACCCCTTGGTATAGGAGTCGATCGTGTACGGCCCGTTTCCGATCGGTTTCTTGAGCCAGCCGGCGTGGTCGGTGAAGAAGGACTCGGGCAGGGGGGCGTAGGCGGGGTAGCCGAGGACGTCCGGGAAGGTGGAGAACTTCTGCGTGAGCCGGACCGTGAACGTCTTGTCGTTCACGACCTTGAGCCCGGCGAGGGTGTCCGCGCTCTGCTTGCCGCCGTCCGCCGGGTGGGTCTTCGTGTAGCCGTCGATGTACTCGAAGAAGTACGCGTTCTTCTGGTTGTTCTTCAGGCTCGCACCGTAGTTCCAGGCGTCCACGAAGGATTTCGACGTCACTTTTTGGCCATTACTGAACGTCCAGCCGTCCTTGACGGTGATCGTGAAGTTCTGGGAGTCCGTGGTGTCGATCTTCTCGGCGAGCATGTCCTCGGCCGCGCCGGTCTCCGGGTTGTACTTCTTCAGGCTGCGAAAGACCATGTCGAGGACCTTGCCGCCCTGCACCTCGTTGGTGTTGGCGGGCTCCAGGGGGTTCTGCGGATCCCCCCAGGAGGAGCTGAGCACCGCACCGCCGTCGCCGCCCCCGCTGCCGCTCCCGCCGCCCCCACAGGCGGTGGCCGCGAGTACCGCCGCCACCCCGCAGGCGGCCCACTTGGCGTGCGTGGCTCCACGCATGGATGCCTCCTCATTGACAGCTCTTTACCTGCCTGATCCGTTAACGGTCAATATCAACTCAAAAGACGCGTAGTGCACACGGACCGCGCCCAACAGAGGCCGCTGGAGGGCTGTTCGAGGGATGAAGGCGAGATGGCGCAAGAGCGCCGCGCGGAGACAGCAGGTTCCTGCTGGGGGGTCGAAAAGGATCTTCCGCCCAGGTCACAATGGATCTACTCTTCGGTAGGCAACGGGTCGCCGCCATCCGATGCGGAACCGTTGGAATGCGTCCACAGGATGTACGCATTCCGACACCAAGGCATCCGGATATCGAACTCGTTGACCGTTTAGCCCCGTTGGCCCGAATTTGGACACGGGACGATTACGGCGCGCTACACGCGTAGCTACGGTAGGGTCAAGTCCAAGTAAAGAAGGTAAAGAGAAGACCAAGGCAGACCAGAATTTATTGACCTTGAATGAATTACGTTGAAAAAGTCCCGCGTAGCCCGTAGGGAGTGCCCTGCGGAGTCATCAGACCCTCCCTTGGGCCAGGAGCACCATGACCCCCCCAACTCCATCAGCGGCTGCCCCGCTTGAGGTGACCGACGCGAGCGTCGAGAAGTCGACCACTTCCGACGCCCCGAAGGCCAGCGAGAGCCGGTCTCCCGGGCGACTGGCATGGAAGCGCTTCAGGCGCGACCGCACCGGCGTCATATCCGCCTATGTCGTGATCTTCTTCTTCGTGATCGCGATCGCCGCTCCGCTGATCGCCAAGCTGTACGGCAAGGACCCCTACACGACGTACGCGAGCGATCGTCCGGAGCTGCTGAACGCCTTCGCGTACCCGGCCGGTCCGAACGGCGGCATGAGCTCCGAGTTCTGGTTCGGCGTCGAGCCCCAGCTCGGCCGCGACGTCTTCACGTTCCTGCTGTACGGCATCCGGACGTCGCTGGGCATCGCGGTCGCGGCCACCCTGCTGACCACGCTGGTCGGCGTCGTCGTCGGTATCACCGCCGGCTACCTGGGCGGCCGGACCGACTACCTCGTCGGCCGGATCATCGACATCCTCCTGTCGTTCCCGTCCACGCTCTTCTTCATCGCCTTCATGCCGGTCGTCTACGGCGTGTTCGTCGCCCCCGACGAGGACGTGCCGACCGCACTGCGCGCCACCTGCCTGATCCTCGTCCTGTCCGCGTTCGGCTGGGCGTCCATCGCCCGACTGCTGCGCGGCCAGGTACTCGGGCTGCGCGAACGGGAGTTCGTGGAGGCGGCGAAGGTCACGGGAGCGTCACCGCGACGCATCGTCTTCAAAGAGCTGCTGCCGAACCTGTGGACGCCGATCATCATCCAGTCCACGCTGATGCTTCCGGCCTACGTCACCGCCGAGGCGGGTCTCGCCTTCCTCGGTGTCGGGATCATCGACCCGACACCGGACTGGGGCGTCATGATCCAGCGAGGCGCCACGTTCTACACCGAGGACATCACGTTCATGCTCTTCCCGGGCCTGTCGATGGTGATCTTCGTCCTCGCCTTCAACCTGCTCGGCGACTCGGTGCGTGACGCACTCGACCCCAAGTCCAAGCGGTAGTCCCAGCGGTAATCCCAGCGCTCCCCGGCCAGGTTCAACGACGTCCGGCTGGTTTCTTCGTCCCGACTGACCTCGACAGGCAGGCTCTCCATGTCCTTTTCCCGTAGAACCTTCATGATCGCGACCGGCGTCGCCGCCGCGGCCTCCACCACGGTGCTGTCCGCGTGCAGCAGCAGCTCCGGCGGCGGCTCCGCGTCGGACGACGCCCCCAAGGTGAGCGGCTCGAAGACCACCGAGATCCCGGTCGGCACGAAGGCCGACTCCACCGGCCCGGCGCCGGAGGTCAAGGGCGCGGTCAAGGGCGGGACGATCTACTCGCTCGACCAGTTCGACATGGACCACCTGGACCCGGCGCAGATCTACGTGTCGACCGAGGGCGCCATCACCCGTCCGATCTCGCGCGGTCTGACCGGCTACAAGATCGACGAGAAGGGTGGCTGCATCCTCGTCGGCGACACCGCGACCGACGCCGGCACGATGAAGGACGGCGGCAAGACCTGGACCTTCACGCTGAAGGACGGCGTGAAGTGGGAGGACGGCTCCGACCTCTCCACGACCGACGTCAAGCACACCTTCGAGCGCCTCTTCGCGGCCTTCGTCACCGAGGGCCCCCGCTACGTCCAGCAGTTCCTGGTGGGTGGCGACAAGTACAAGGGCCCGTACGAGGGCAAGAGCCTCGCCTCCATCGAGGTCGAGGGCAAGACCATCACCTTCCGCCTCAACGAAGCCCGCACGGACTTCAACTACACGCTCGCGATGCCCGGTTACGGTCTCGTGCCGAAGGCGAAGGACACCAAGGAGAAGTACGACAAGCAGCCGTTCTCCTGCGGTCCGTACCGCATCGCGAGCCGCAGCATCGGCAAGTCGATGACCTACGTGCGCAACGAGCACTGGGACCCGAAGACCGACGCGATCCGCAACGCCTACCCGGACAAGTTCGTCTTCCAGTTCGGCTTCGAGCTGGTCGCGTCCACCGACCGCTACATCGCGGACAAGGACAACGACCAGTACGCGATGTCGATCTTCAACGAGGTCGCGCCGGAGCGCATAGCCCAGGTGCTCACCAACGCCACGCTGAAGAAGCGCGTCCTCACGCAGGTCGACACGGTCACCTACTACTGGCCGATCAACATGACCCGCGTCAAGGACCTCAAGGTCCGTCAGGCCATCAACCACGCCTGGCCGCACCAGCAGATCCAGACCATCGGCGGCGGCGCGTCCACCAGCGAGGTCGCGACCACGATCCTGGCCCCGGTCACCCCCGGCTACACCAAGTTCGACCTCTACGACGTGGCCAAGAAGCCCGGTGGCGACCCGGCGAAGGCCAAGGCCCTGCTGAAGGAGGCCGGCAAGGTCGGCCAGAAGCTGGTCATCGCCTTCCAGCAGTCGGACACCCAGGTCAAGGTCGCCGTCGCCGTCAAGAACGCGCTGGAAGAGGCCGGCTTCACGGTCGTCACCAAGCAGGTCGACAAGTCGACCTTCTACACGCAGATCGGCAAGATCGACAACGACTTCGACCTGTTCGGCGCCGGCTGGAGCCCGGACTGGCCGAACGGCTACTCGGTCTTCTACCCCTGCTGGAGCGGCAAGAACATCGGCGACGGCCGCAGCAACTACGCGCAGCTCAACGACCCGAGCGTCAACAAGGCGATCGACGCCGCCGCGAAGATCGCGGACGTCTCGGAGGCCAACAAGGCCTGGGGCAACATCGACCGCATGATCATGGAGCTCGCGGCGGTCGTGCCCGACTACCACAAGATCCGCAACTGGATGTACGGATCCAAGGTCGGCAACGTCGTGTACGACGGCGGCAACACCTGCATCGCGCTGTGCAAGCTCTACGCGATGAAGTAATCGCGGCACACCCACCCGGGGGCGGCCATTCATATGGCCGCCCCCTGCGGCCCACCCCCCTCAGCCTCCCGGCGACGGCGCCCCGTCCGGAAAGTCACGCCTCATGCTCCGCTTCCTTGTCCGCCGAGTCATCGGCGCGCTGGCCATTCTCCTGATCATCAGCGCCGTCACCTTCTGGCTCTTCTACGCCGTGCCGCGTGACCCCGCCATGATGTCCTGCGGCAAGAACTGCACGCCGGACGTCCTCGCGCAGATCCGGCACAACCTGGGCATCGACAAGCCCATGCCGGTCCAGTACTGGCTGTGGCTCGTGGGCGTCTTCGCCGGACGCAACTACCCCGGCTACGACTACTGCAACGCGCCCTGCCTCGGCTACTCCTTCGCCAACCGCGAGCCGGTCTTCGGCACGATCATGGACCGGCTGCCGACGACCCTGTCGCTCGCCTTCGGCGCGGCCATCGTCTTCCTGATCCTCGGTGTCGGCGCGGGCATGCTCGCCGCCCTCAAGCAGGGCCGGATGCTGGACAAGGTCGCCAGCTCGGCTTCGCTGCTCGGGTCCTCGCTGCAGATCTACTTCGTCGGCTACATCGCGATGTTCTTCTTCGTCGCGAAGCTCGGCATCCTCGACCAGCCGTCCTACACCCCCCTCACCGACGACCCGGTCGCCTGGTTCTCGGGACTGCTGCTGCCCTGGCTGACCCTCGCCATCATCTTCACCGCCAACTACACGCGTATGACGCGCTCCCAGCTCGTGGAGCAACTCAGCGAGGACTACGTCCGCACCGCCCGCGCCAAGGGCCTGTCCCGGACGAACGTGTTCTTCCGGTTCGCCTGGCGAGGCGCGATGGGCCCCATCGTCACGGTGTTCGGCATCGACCTGGGCACACTCATCGGCGGCGCGATCATCACCGAGTCGACGTTCAGCCTGCAAGGCATCGGCCGGCTCGCGGTGAAGTCCGTGGACCAGAGCGACCTGCCCATGCTGCTGGGCGTGACCGTCCTGGCCGCCAGCGCGATCGTCTTCTTCAACATCGTCGTCGATGCCGTCTACGCCCTCATCGACCCGCGGATCCGGCTCGCCTGACCTCCGCCAAGCCCCCTACCTCTCGCATCACCCCCCAGGAGCGTCCCCGTGACGAGCACCGATCAGCAGCCCTTCCTGTCCGTCAGGGACCTGAAAGTCCATTTCTCCACCGAGGACGGCATCGTCAAGGCCGTCGACGGGCTCTCCTTCGACGTACTGAAGGGCAAGACGCTCGGCATCGTGGGCGAGTCGGGTTCCGGCAAGTCGGTCACCAACCTGGCCGTTCTGGGTCTGCACGACCGCGACCGCACGGCGATCGAGGGCGAGATCCTGCTCGACGGCAAGGAGCTGCTGACCGCCTCCGAGAAGGAGCTCGAGCAGCTCCGCGGCAACAAGATGTCGATGATCTTCCAGGACGCGCTGGCCTCGCTGTCGCCGTACCACACGGTCGGCAAGCAGATCGGCGAGACCTACCGCAAGCACACGGGCTGCTCCAAGCAGGAGGCCCGGGCGCGCTCCATCGAGATGCTGAAGCGGGTCGGCATCCCGCAGGCGGAGACCCGGGTGGACGACTACCCGCACCTGTTCTCCGGCGGTATGCGCCAGCGCGCGATGATCGCGATGGCGCTGGTCTGCGACCCGGAGCTGCTGATCGCCGACGAGCCGACCACGGCCCTCGACGTGACCGTGCAGGCCCAGATCATGGACCTGCTCAAGGATCTCCAGCAGGAGTTCGGCACGGCCATCATCTTCATCACCCACGACCTGGGCGTCATCGCGGACATCGCCGACGACGTCCTGGTGATGTACGGCGGCCGGTGCGTGGAGCGCGGCACCAAGCGGGAGGTGCTGCGCTCGCCGCAGCACCCCTACACCCTCGGCCTGCTCAGCTCGATGCCGAGCCTGGACCACCCGGTGGACGTGCCGCTGAACCCGATCCCGGGTTCGCCGCCCTCGCTGCTGAACCCGCCCACGGGCTGCCGCTTCCACCCTCGGTGCACCTTCGCCGAGAAGGTCGAGGGCGGCCTGTGCGCCACCGAGCAGCCGCCGCTGCAGATCACGAACGGCCGGGGTTCCGCCTGCCACCTGACCTCCGCGCAGCGCGCCGAGTACTTCACCGACCTCGCCGGCAGCGCCGCGAACTGACGTACAAGAGACGGGATTTCACCACCATGAGCAGCACCACTCCCCTCCTGGACGTCTCCGGGCTCACCAAGCACTTCCCGATCAAGGGCGGCTTCCCGATCCGGCGTACGGTCGGTGCCGTGCAGGCCGTCGACGGGCTGGACTTCCAGGTCGCCGAGGGCGAGAGCCTGGGCCTGGTCGGCGAGTCCGGCTGCGGCAAGTCGACGACGGGCCGGCTGATCACCCGGCTCCTCGAGCCGTCCGGCGGGCAGATCTCGTACCGCGGGCAGGACATCACGCACGCGGGCCGCAAGCAGTTGGCGCCGATCCGGTCCGAGATCCAGATGATCTTCCAGGACCCGTACGCGTCGCTGAACCCGCGGCAGACCGTCGGCAAGATCATCTCCGGGCCGATGGAGATCAACGACATCAACCCGGCGGGCGGCCGCGAGGCGCGCGTACGGGAACTGCTGGAGATCGTCGGCCTCAACCCGGAGCACTACAACCGCTTCCCGCACGAGTTCTCCGGCGGCCAGCGCCAGCGCATCGGCGTCGCCCGCGCGCTGGCCCTCGACCCGAAGCTGATCGTCGCCGACGAGCCGGTGTCGGCGCTCGACGTGTCGATCCAGGCGCAGGTCGTCAACCTGCTCCAGAAGGTCCAGAAGGACCTGGGCATCGCGTTCGTCTTCATCGCCCACGACCTGGCCGTCGTACGGCACTTCTCGCAGCGCGTCGCGGTCATGTACCTCGGCAAGATCGTCGAGATCGCCGACCGCGACGACCTGTACGGCAACCCGCGCCACCCCTACACCCGGGCGCTGCTGTCGGCGGTGCCCGAGGCCACGGTGCCGGACGAGGGCGCCCCCGCCCGCGACCGCATCCGCCTCGTCGGCGACGTCCCCTCCCCGATCAACCCGCCCTCCGGCTGCCGCTTCCGCACCCGCTGCTGGAAGGCCACGGAGAAGTGCGCGACCGAGGCCCCGCCCCTGGTCCAGGCCGAAGGCAACAACTCCGGCCACCTGACGGCCTGCCACTACCCGGAAACAGCGGACGTCGTGACCGAGGTCCCGACCCCCCGCCTGTCCAAGGACGACGCCGAGGCAACGTCCTGACCGACCCCCATGAGCGAAGGCCTGCGCCGAACCCGCCGCGGGCCTTCGTTTGTTCTTCCTGGCTCCGGTTCGGCCCCGTGGCTACCCTCGAGCCATGGACTACGCGAAGATGCGGACGATCGCCGAGGAACTCACGGCGTACGCCGAACACCTGGAAGGGTCCTGGACCGTCGAGATCGGGCCTTCCGGGCCGTTCCTCGCCATGATGAGCCCGTCCAAGCGCCATGAGGGCACGGTCCGGCGTATTTGCAAGCAGTTGGACGAGCAGCTTCTCACCACGCATCCCGGCTACATCTGCGCGAACGGTCCCGAGATCGAGCACCCCGCGATCGGCAGGATGCGGCGTCCGGACGCCGTCGTGATCCCCGAGGACGTGCTCGACGAAGAGGGCCTCGCGGTCGATGCGACGCGGGTGCTGGCTGTCGTCGAGATCGTCTCCCCGTCCAATCCCGACAACGACTACGGCGACAAGCTCGCCGAGTACCCCGCGATGGGCATCGCCCACTATCTGATCGTCGATCCCCGCACCGGGACCATCGAGGTGCACTCCGACCCCTGCAAGGACCGCTACCAGCACAAGGACCCGTACATTTTCGGCGACACGGTGCCCTTCGGGCCGTGGACGCTGGAGACCGCCGCCTTCCTTCGTTACGGGAGGACGCGCCCGTAGGCACAAGAGCCTGCCCCGTGCGTGCGTCCGTCCGTGCAGGATCCATGCGCCAGCCGAACACCTCGCGTGCACTGTGGTGACTCGCGTGGTTCGAGTACGGGGGTGCGGCATGGAGATCCAGTTGCTGGGGTGTGTCGAGGCGTGGGCTCGGTGTGGGGGCAGGATGCCGCTTCCGCACGGGACCAAGCTGCTGTTGGCGGCGCTGGCCTGGACGCCCGGGGCGTTCGTGGCCGACGAGGTGCTGATCGAGCGGGTGTGGCAGGAGCGGCGGCCGCAGCATCCGGTGGACGCGCTGTACATCCAGGCCACCCGGCTGCGGAAGGCGCTGCGGGCCGACGGGCAGCACGGCGACGGGTTCGAACTGGCCCGTAAGCGGGGCGGGTACGTGCTCGCGATCGATGAGGAGCGAGTGGACATCGCCCGGTTCCGGGGGCTCGTCCGGCAGGCGCAGCAGGCCGCGCGCGCCGGGGAGGCCGACAGCGCCCTCGGACTGTACGCGCGGGCGCTGGAGCTGTGGCGGGGCGAGCCGTTGTCCGACGTGCGGACGGCCTGGGCGGAGTCGGCGCGGGTGGCACTGCGGCGCGAGCACCGGGAGGCGCTGGTCGCCAGCACGGAGCTGCATCTGCGGGTGGGGCGGCACGAGGAGTGCCTGCCGCAGTTGCAGTGGCTGGCCGACATGCACCCGTTCGACGAGAAGGTCACGGGCCTGCTGATGCTCGCCCTGCACCGCGCCGGACGTCAGGCGGACGCGCTGGACTGCTTCCGGGTGCTGCGGCAGCGCATGGTCGACCTGCTCGGCTGCGAGCCCGGGCCGGAGCTGCGGTCCCTCCAGGAGCGCGTCCTCGCCCGCGATCACCGGCTGCTGCCGCCCAGCACCTATGCGGGGGCCGCCTGCTGACGTCAGCCGTCGTCAGCCGTCGAAGTGGTCCGTCAGGTACAGGGTCAGGCGGGACTCCGCGTCCGGGGGGAGTTCACGGTGGCTGTGGCTTTGGTGGGGGACGGGGGTGCTGGGCTCGGGGCTGGTGTCCAGTTGCGCGTACGACTTCTTCGCCGCCGTCCTCGCCTCGTGCGCCAGCGCCGTATCGCCCTCCGCCTCGTGGGCCGCGGCCAGGGCCGCCGTCGCGTGGGCGTGCAGGAGGCGTTGGCCGGAGCTGTGGGCCAGGGTGCGCGCCCGGTCCGCGGCGGCGGCGGCCTCGGCGGGGGCGCCGGTGTCCAGGAGGGTCAGGGCGGTGGTGAGGTGGACGCGCGGGAGGGTGAGCGGGTTGCCGTCGGCCGCCAGGCCTTCCGCGCGCTCCAGGTGGTCCAGGGCGTCGGCGGGGCGGCCCTGGGCGCGGGCCAGATCGGCACGGGCCAGCAGGACTTCGACGAGGCCCGCGCGGTGCCCGGTGCGCTCGGCGATCTCGAACGCGGCGTCGAGGTGTCCGGCCGTCTCGTCGGCGCGGCCCGCGCGCAGTTTCACGCAGGCGAGCCCGACCAGGCTGTCGACCTGGCAGTTGCGGTTCTCCACCCGCCGGGAGACGGCGAGGGCGTCCTCGTAGGCGAGCAGCGCGCGGTCGCCCTGGCCGGCGTCGGCGCGGACCCGGCCCAGCGCCTCCAGGGCCACCGCCTCGGTGTAGGTGGAGCCGGAGTCGCGGGAGACGACGATGCAGGCGCGCAGCGCCGCCGTCGCCTCCTCGAACCGGGCCTGCTTCTGGAGGATCAGCGCGAGGTTGACGAGGGCCATCGCACGGTTGTGGTGAACGGTGTCGCCGATCAGGTCGAGAGCCGCGCGCGCCGCCTCCTCCGCCGCGTCCAGGCGGCCCAGGGCGAGGTTCAGGGACGCCGTGTTGATCAGCATGATCTCGACGTTGCGGACGTTGCCCAGGGTACGGTAGAGCGCGAGGGCGCGGTCGTAGCAGGGCAGCGCGCGGCGCAGTTCGCCCAGCAGTTTGAGGGTGACGCCCTTGCCCTGGAGGCTGCCCGCCTCGCCGTACGCCCAGCCCGCCCGGCGCGCCAGCTCCTCCGCCTCCTCGTACTCCACCAGCGCGCCCCGCAGGTCGCCGGCGCGCCAGCGGGCGCTGCCCAGGGACAGGCACATGGCGGCCTGGCCGACCTCGTCGCCGCCGCGCTGCGCCACCTCCCGGGCGAGGGTGGCCAGCCGCATCCAGTCGGACAGCGGACGGCGGTGGTGGAAGAGGTCCTGGAGCGCGTCCACCAGCCACCACACGTACGGCGCGGGCCCGTGCTCGGCGGCGTGGCCGATCGCGGCGGCGATGTCGTCCCACTCGCCGTCGAACCAGGCGTACGCCTCCTCGGCCCCGGCGAACTCCCGTGGCAGGGACCCCTCGACGGCGTCCGGGCGGGTGCGCATGACGTACAGGCCGGCCGTGGTGGCCGCGTTGACGACGCTCTGCAAGTAGTGGTCGAGGACCCGGGTGACGGCGGCGGCCCGCTCCTCGGGCGCGTCCTCGGCGGCGCTGCGGTCGCGGGCGTACTCGTGCACGAGGTCGTGCCAGGCCGGGCGGCCGTGCTCGATGTCGCGCAGCAGGTGCACGCGCTGGGCCAGCCGCAGCAGATCGGCGAGGGCGCGCTCGTCGAGCCCGACGGCAGCGGCGGCGGCCGGCACCGAACGGCCGGTGCCCGGCAGCACCCCCAGGCAGCGGAAGGCACGCCGGGCCTCGTCCGGCAGCGCCCCGTAGGACAGGTCGAGCGCGGCCCGTACGGCGACGGACTCCTCGCCCTCGACGTGCAGCCGCGCCAGCCGGCCCCGGTCGGCGAGGTCGCGGACGTAGGCGCGGATGCTGCCGGGCCGGTCGCCGATCCAGGAGCCCGCGACGCACAGCGCGAGCGGCAGGCGGTCGCAGAGCTCGACGAGCCGGGCCGCGGCCTCCGGGTCGGCGGCCACCGCCGCCGCACCGGCCGCGCCGCTGATCAGCTCCAGCGCGGCGGCGCTGTCGAGGACGTCGCAGGAGACCCGGTAAGCGCCGTCCAGGGTGACCAGGCCGCTGAGCTTGTCGCGGCTCGTCACCAGCGTCAGGGACCCCGCCGAGGCGGGCAGCAGCCGCCGTACGGACGTCGCGTCGGCCACGTCGTCCAGGACGACCAGCACCCGGCGGTCCGCCAGCAGCGTCCGGTACAGCGCGGTCTGGGCCTCCGCGCCCAGCGGGATGTCGCGCGGGGCGCAGCCCAGGCCCTGGAGGAGCAGCGGCAGGGCCTCCTCGGGGGTCATCGGCTCGGCGTTGTCGAAGCCGCGCAGGTCGAGGAAGAGCTGACCGTCGGGGAAGCGGTCGGCGACCCGGTGGGCCCAGTTCAGCGCGAGGGCGCTCTTGCCTACGCCCGCCGGTCCCACGATCACGGCGAGCGGTTCGGCGGTGCGCAAACCGACGTCGAGGAGGTCGAGTTCGCGGTCGCGGCCTACGAACCGGCGTGGTGTGGGCGGGAGTTGACGCGGCACGGGCCGTTCGGCGGCGGGCGCGGGGGCGGGTGGCGCGGCCTGCCGCACCGCCGCACCGCTGCTTGAACTGCCGCCGGTGGAACCGGACATGGCACCGGTTCCGGTTCTGGTGCTGTCGCCGGTGCTGTCGCCGCGCAGCAGGCGCTGTTGCAGGTTGCCGAGGCCGGCCGAGGGCTCCATGCCCAGTTCGTCGACCATGCGGCGGCGCAGCGCGGAGTACAGCTCCAGGGCCTCGGCGCTGCGGCCGTCCTGGTGCAGGGCGCGCATCAGCAGGCCGTGCGGGCGTTCGCGCAGCGGGTGGGCGGCGGTGAGCCGGAGGAGTTCGGCGATGGCCTCCCGGTGCCGGCCGGTCTCGATCTCCGCCTCGGCCATGCCCTCCTGGGCCACGAGGTGCAGTTCGCCGAGGCGTTGCCGCTCGGCCTCGCGCACGGCGACGTCCGACAGGTCGGTCAGCGGTTCGTCCCGCCACAGCGCGAGGGCCTGTTCGCCGCAGCGGCGGGCGGTGCGCCACTCACCCTCGGACGCGGCGCGCGAGCCGTCCCGGATGTGGTTCTCGAAGGCCAGCAGGTCGAGTTCGGCGGGGCCCGCGTGCATGACGTAGCCGGGCCGCCGGGTGGTCAGCAGCTCCGTCCCGACCGGGCCGAGCGCGCGCCGCACCTCCGCGACGAGCGCCCGTACCCGGGCCGCGCCCGCGCCGGGCGGACGGTCGTCCCACAGGCACTGGATCAGCCGGTCGACGGAGACGACGTGGTTGGCGTGCAGCAAAAGCACCGTGCACAGCGCACGTTGCCGGCCGGTGAGGACGACGGCCCGTCCGTCGATCTCGACGTCCAGGGGTCCGAGCAGGCGGAACCGGGGCCGTGGGGAGAGCATTCACTGAACGTAGTCCAGGGGCGACGGCCGGGCAACGCCGACCCATGCCAAGGAGACCCCAAGGACCGCCGGGGCCAGCGGGATCCGGCCACCGCCAAGCCAAGCGGGGGCGGGCGCCGCATGTCCCCCGTCGGCCGCCCGCCCCGCACCACCAGTCTCGGCGAGCCGTCTTTCCGACGCCTTTCCGATGTCTTTCAACGGTCCTTCAACGGTCTTTCATGCGGCTACGAGCCGGTCGTGCCGTCGATCAGTTCGCGCAGGATGTCGAGGTGGCCGTTGTGCCGGGCCGTCTCCTCGGTCAGGTGCAGGAGGATCCAGCGCAGGTCCACCTGCCGCCCGTCGCCCGCGGCCCGCCGCGCCCTGGTGCCGAGGTCGTGCCCGGCGACCAACTTCCGGTAGCGCGCGCTGTGTTCGGCGTACTCGTCGAGGAGTTGTGCAAGCGGGAAGTCGACGGCGATACGCATCTCGCGGTCGGGGTCCTCGTCGGTCCACGGCCCCTCGTCCTCCTCGCCGAGGAACACGACCTGGAACCAGTAGTACTCGACCCAGCGGAGGTGGTTGACCAGGCCGCTCGGCGTCATCAGCGGCGAGCCGGGCAGGGGCGCCTTGCGGGCGTCCGGGTCGGAGAGGCCCTCGCACTTGGCGCGGACGGTGTCACGGGCGTAGTCGAGGAACGTGGTGAGCTGGGTGCGCTCGTCCCACGCGGTGGGCATGTCGTCTGTTCTCGTCATCGCGCCGAGCATGGACGGCCGCCGGACCGTTTGTCGAGGCGATTGCCCGGCGGGCCGTTCACGGCCGTTCACGCCGTTCATGACCGAGGCCCGGGCGCCCCCGTCGAAGGGGTACCCGGGCCTCGGTCGTGAACGGCCGTCGGATCAGCCGTACTTGGTGGATCAGCCGTGCTTGGCGCGGCTCGCCGTGCGGGCGCGGTCGCGCTGGTCGAGGACGACCTTGCGGATGCGGACCGCCTCCGGGGTCACCTCGACGCACTCGTCGTCGCGGCAGAACTCGAGGGACTGCTCCAGCGACAGCTTGCGCGGCGGGACGATCGCCTCGAACGAGTCGGCCGAGGCCGACCGCATGTTGGTGAGCTTCTTCTCCTTGGTGATGTTCACGTCCATGTCGTCGGAGCGCGAGTTCTCGCCGACGATCATGCCCTCGTACACCTCGGTGCCGGGCTCGGTGAACAGCACGCCGCGCTCCTGGAGGTTCGTCATCGCGAACGCGGTGACGGCGCCGGAGCGGTCGGCGACCAGGGAGCCGTTGTTACGGGTCGTCAGCACGCCGAACCAGGGCTCGTGGCCCTCGTGGATCGAGTGGGCGATGCCCGTGCCGCGCGTACCGGTCAGGAACTCCGTACGGAAGCCGATGAGACCACGCGACGGGACGACGAACTCCAGGCGGACCCAGCCCGAGCCGTGGTTGGACATGTTGTCCATCCGGCCCTTGCGGACACCCATGAGCTGCGTGACCGCGCCCATGTGCTCCTCGGGCACGTCGATCGTCATGCGCTCGACGGGCTCGTGGGTCTTGCCGTCGATCTCCTGGGTGACGACCTGCGGCTTGCCGATGGTCAGCTCGAAGCCCTCGCGGCGCATCTGCTCGACCAGGATGGCGAGCGCCAGCTCACCACGGCCCTGGACCTCCCAGGCGTCGGGACGCTCGGTGTCGAGGACGCGCAGCGAGACGTTACCGATCAGCTCGCGGTCGAGGCGGTCCTTGACCTGGCGGGCGGTGACCTTGCGGTCCTTGACGGCCGCCTTGTTCTCCGCGCCCTTGCCGGTGCCGCCCCGGCCGACCAGCGGCGAGGTGTTGGTGCCGATGGTCATGGAGATGGCCGGCTCGTCGACCGTGATGAGCGGCAGCGCGATCGGGTTCTCGGGGTCGGCGAGGGTCTCGCCGATCATGATGTCCGGGATACCGGCGACGGCGCAGATATCACCGGGGCCGGCCATCTCGGCGGGCTTGCGGGTGAGCGCCTCGGTCATCAGCAGCTCGGTGATGCGCACGTTGGACATGGTGCCGTCGCGCTTGATCCACGTGACGGTCTGGCCCTTGCGCAGCTCGCCCTGCTCGACGCGCAGCAGCGCGATACGGCCGAGGAAGTTGTCGGCGTCCAGGTTGGTGACGTGCGCCTGGAGGGGGGCCTCCGTGTCGAACTCCGGAGCCGGGACGTGCGACAGGATCGTGGAGAAGAAGGGCTCCAGGCTGTCGCTGTCGGCGGGGACGGTGCCGTCCTCCGGCTTGGTCAGCGAGGCCACGCCGTCCCGCGCGCAGGCGTAGACGATGGGGAACTCGATCTGCTCCTCGTCCGCGTCCAGGTCGAGGAAGAGGTCGTACGTCTCGTTGACGACCTCGTCGATCCGGGAGTCGGGGCGGTCGGTCTTGTTGATGCACAGGATGACCGGCAGACGCTGCTGGAGCGCCTTGCGCAGCACGAAGCGGGTCTGCGGCAGCGGGCCCTCGGAGGCGTCGACGAGCAGCACCACCGCGTCCACCATCGACAGACCGCGCTCGACCTCGCCGCCGAAGTCGGCGTGACCGGGGGTGTCGATGATGTTGATGGTGATGACGTCCCCCCCGTCCTTGGGGTGGTACTTCACCGCCGTGTTCTTGGCGAGGATCGTGATGCCCTTCTCACGCTCCAGGTCGTTCGAGTCCATCATGCGGTCGTCGAGCGACTCGGCGGCGTGCGCGGCGAAGGCGCCGGCCTGCTTGAGCATGGCGTCGACCAGAGTCGTCTTGCCGTGGTCGACGTGGGCGACGATGGCTACGTTGCGAATGTCGTGGCGCGTGGCCATAAAGCGGCGTTCTCCCGGAGTGTGAGGGCGACCCTGCTGCGTACGTCTGTGTTACGCGGGCCCTGCCGGGCTTGACACGCCACGGCCTCACCCCATCGTACGTGGCCCCGCGGGGGTAGGCCTCCGCAGGGCCGTACGGTTCATCCGGCGATCACTTCGCGCTCACTTCCCGGCGGGGCTCCCGGCGGCCTTCGCGCCCTTCTTCAGGAAGCCCATGTCCTCGTAGACGGGTGTCTGGAAACCGAAGGCGCCGGCGTTGGCCACGGTCTTGCGCACGGCTGTGAGCTGCGGACGCTGGTAGAGGGGAATCGATCCGGCGGCGGCCCAGATGCGGGAGTCGGCCTTGCGGAGCAGGGACCGTCCCTTGTCCGCGTCGAGGGTCGAGATCGCCTGGTCGAACAACTGATCGACCTGGTCGGTGCCGACCCTTGTGTAGTTCTGCTCGACGCTGAGCGAGCCGTCGGCGGCCGGCACCGGCTTGGCGTAGATCGGCCGGGCGTCGGTGGCGGGGAAGGCGGACGCGGGCCACGAGTACAGCGCCAGGTCGTACTCCCCGGAGGCGATGTGGTCCTTGAAGTAGCTCGCGTCGGAGACCTTGGTGATCTCCGTGCGGATGCCGACCTTGCCCAGCATCCGCGTGATCCGGTCGGCCACCGCCCCCAGCGACTCCGAGCCAGGACCGGACGGCAGCACGAACCGCAGGCTCAGCGCCTTGCCGTTCTTCGCCAGCACCTTCGTCACGGCCCCGGCCGGTGCGGCGCTGCCCTTGGCGGCGGCAGCGGTGGCGCTCGGCGAGGCGGTGTCCTTCGGCGCGGCCGTGCCCTTCGGGGCGTAGGCGCCGGGGGCGCCGCCCTGGTGGAGCCGCTGCTTGTACTGCTTGCCGTCCTGGGCGAGCTGCCGCCCGTCGTCCTCGTCCTTCCTGGCGGGGGCCTTGTCGTCCTCGCCGACGATGTACTTGCCGCCGTCGCCGTCCGCCGAGTCGTCGTCGGCCTTCTTGCCCGCGGCCTTGCCCGCCGACCCGGCCGCCTTCTCGCCCTTCTTCTGCTCCTTGACCGGCCCGCCGAGCACCCAGCCGGCGTCCGCGAGCAGCGCCCGCGCCTCGGTGGTGTCCTGGCCGCCGAGCGCCCCGCTGTTGTCCGCGTACACGTCCTGCCCGGCCAGCGCCAGATGGCTGCCGACGGGCTCCGCGGGCAGGCCCAGCGGCTTGAGCACGAGCCTGGCCAGGTCCTTGCGGTCCAGCGCCCGCGCGACGGCCCGCCGCACCCGCTCGTCCGCCAGCGGCCCGTTCGCGCCGTTCAACGCCAGTTGCGTGTACGCGGGCTCCAGCGACCGGCGCACCTCGAACGCGCGCAGCGCCTTCTGCTGCTGCTCCCACTGCGCGATCGCCTTGGTCAGCTTCGTGTGGGCCTTCGCCTTGTCCTCGGCGTCCTCGCCGCCCTCGCCCTTTTCGGACTCCTCCTCGTCGGCGGCGTGGGCGAGGGCCCAGGAGCGCAGCGCCTTCGCGGCGGTACGGCCGGAGCCGGGACCGGCGAGCGGTCCTGCCGTGCCGTTCGCCGCGCCGTCGACGCGCTGCGCGGCGGTCGGGTCGACCTCGGCCAGGTCGAGCTTGCCGGCGGCCAGCGCGGTCGCCCGCTCACCTCGCGGTACGGCCGTCAGCACGATCTCGGAGAGCTTGGCCGGCCGCCCCCACCAGCGCGGGCTGCGGGTGAGGCTCACCTGCTTGGCCTTGCGGTCGACCTTCTTCACGAGGAACGGCCCGGCGGTCACCTTCAGCTTGCGGCGCGCCCCGTCGTTGAAGGCGTCGGGCGTGCCCATGACGTCCTTCGGGTACAGCGGCGAGAACAGCGACCGCCAGTCGGCGTAGGGGCGGCTGAAGGTGACCCGGACCTCCAGGTCGTTGGCGCCGCGCTCGATCTTCTCGATGCGGTCGTAGCCGGCGTTGCGGGCGGTCCAGTAGGCGCTGTCCTTGCCCGACAGGGCGCGCCACTGGGCGGCGAAGTCGGCGGCGCCGATCTCCCGGCCGTCGCTCCACACGGCCTGCTGGTTCAGCTTGTACAGCACGACCTGCTTGGGCTCGGTGTCGACGACCTTCGCGGACTCCAGGTAGTCGGCGTCGCGCTGCGGCCGTCCGTTCACGTCGAGCCGGTACATCGCGGGCAGGACGGCCTGGGCGACCCGGGTCGTCGTGGCGTCGGCGTCCGACTGGAAGGTGTTGAAGGTGTCCGGCACGGTGTCCACGGCCCAGCGCAGCGTGCCGCCCTCGGCGACCTGGCCGCGGGCGGCGGGGGCCACGTCCTGCCGGGCCAGGGGCCGGCCGGCCTCGTCCGCCGACCCGCAGCCGGCCAGCAGGGGCACCGCGAGCGCCCCCGCGGTGAGGAAGGCGACCGAGCGCAGGACCGCGCGCGGGCCGACGCCGTCGTGGGTCATGGACATCTCTGGTACCTCCGGGGAGCCGCTGCCAGTGCGTTCCGAGCACATGCGTTGCGATCAAGTGGGTTCTGATCGCGTGCGTTCTGATCACATTTGGCGGTATTTTGGATTTGATCAGATCTATTGCTCACTGAAGAGGAAAGGGTTCGCCTGCCGGAAGCGACACGGCGGCGGGGCGGTTCAAGGCCACTCGTGCGGAGCAACAGGGCGGGCGCCCCGCTCCATGCGCGGCCGCCGGATCCGCCAATCGCTGCACACGCCTTCACACCGACCGGTGTGACGCGCAACACTCGCAGGCGCATGAACGTTGCCGTCCCGGGCCCAGCCGCCCATGGAAGCGAGGTACGTCATGTCCGTGCACGACGACCTGACATCGGTGCAGCGCAGTCTCGACGACCTCTCCCGGTCCGTCGGCCGCCTGGAGCAGCAGCTCGGCGGCGGCGGTCTGGAGATGCGCCGGGTGCGCACCGACGCCGACCATCTGCGCGAGAGCCTCGCGCTGCTGCGGGAGGCCGCCGCCCAGCCGGCCGCGCCGCGCAAACCCGAGCTGGTCACCATCCCCGACACCCCGTACGACGACTCCCTGTGGATCGACACCGACGACGAGGGCCTGGGTGCCCGGGACCGACACGCACCCTGACCCGAACCGACCTGACCCGACCGGAGTCCTGAGTTGGCCACTGGTACGGAACCCCCGCCCACCGACCCCCGTCCCCATCCCCGACAACCCTCGAGCGGCGTACGAGGCGCAGGGCGCGCCGCGATCGCCGCGCCCCATCTGCGGACCGACCGCTGGTGGCTGGCCCCCGCCGCCACCGCCGCCGGTCTGCTGGCGTTCATCGCCTACTCCACCTGGCGGGCGTTCGCGAACGCCGACTACTACGCGGCGCCGTACGTCTCGCCGTTCTACTCGCCCTGCCTGGCGGAGAACTGCGACACCATGCGCCACGGCCCCAACGCGGATCTCTTCGGCGGCTGGTGGGGCATCTCGCCCGCGATCATCATCCTGGTCTTCCCGCTCGGCTTCCGCCTGACCTGCTACTACTACCGCAAGGCCTACTACCGGGGCTTCTGGGCCTCGCCCCCGGCCTGCGCGGTGGCCGAGCCGCACGCGAAGTACACCGGCGAGACCCGCTTCCCGCTGATCCTCCAGAACATCCACCGGTACTTCTTCTACGCGGCGATCGTGGTGGCCGGGATCCTGACGTACGACACCGTGCTGTCCTTCCGCGACGAGCACTACCGCTGGGGTCACATGGGCCTGGGCACCCTGGTCTTCCTGCTCAACATCACGCTGATCTGGGCGTACACGCTCTCCTGCCACTCCTGCCGGCACATCGTCGGCGGCAAGCTGAAGCACTTCTCCAAACACCCCGTGCGCTACCGGGCGTGGCGGCTGGTCGGCAGGCTCAACGCCCGGCACATGCTGCTGGCCTGGGCGTCGCTGGTGAGCGTGGCACTCGCCGACTTCTACGTGTATCTCGTCGCGTCCGGCGTCTTCGACGATCCGAGGTTCTTCTAGATGAGTGAGGCCCGCTGATGTCCGTGGTCGACCGCCAGGAGTGGGACGTCGTCGTGGTCGGCGCGGGAGGCGCCGGACTGCGGGCCGCCATCGAGGCCCGGGAACGCGGCGCCCGGACCGCCGTCATCTGCAAGTCGCTGTTCGGCAAGGCGCACACGGTGATGGCCGAGGGCGGCATCGCGGCGGCCATGGCCAACGCCAACGAGCACGACAACTGGCAGGTCCACTTCCGCGACACCCTGCGCGGCGGCAAGTTCCTCAACCAGTGGCGGATGGCCGAGCTGCACGCCCAGGAGGCCCCCGACCGGGTGTGGGAGCTGGAGACCTGGGGCGCCCTCTTCGACCGCACGAAGGACGGCCGCATCTCACAGCGCAACTTCGGCGGCCACGAGTACCCGCGCCTCGCGCACGTCGGCGACCGTACGGGCCTGGAGCTGATCCGCACCCTCCAGCAGAAGATCGTCTCGCTCCAGCAGGAGGACAGGAAGGAGACCGGCGACTACGAGTCCCGCCTCAAGGTCTTCCAGGAGTGCACGGTCACCCGCATCCTGAAAGACGGCAGCCGGGTGTCGGGCGTCTTCGCGTACGAGCGCGAAACGGGCCGTTTCTTCGTCCTCCAGGCGCCCTCCGTGGTGATCGCGACCGGCGGCATCGGCAAGTCGTTCAAGGTGACGTCGAACTCGTGGGAGTACACCGGCGACGGCCACGCGCTGGCCCTGCTCGCGGGCGCGCCGCTGCTCAACATGGAGTTCGTGCAGTTCCACCCGACGGGCATGGTCTGGCCGCCGTCGGTGAAGGGCATCCTCGTCACCGAGTCGGTCCGGGGCGACGGCGGAGTACTGCGCAACTCCGAGGGCGAACGCTTCATGTTCGAGTACATCCCGGACGTCTTCAAGGAGAAGTACGCCGAGTCGGAGGCGGAGGGCGACCGCTGGTACGAGGACCCGGAGAACAACCGGCGTCCCCCCGAACTGCTCCCCCGCGACGAGGTCGCCCGCGCCATCAACTCGGAGGTGAAGGCGGGCCGCGGCTCCCCGCACGGCGGGGTCTTCCTGGACGTGTCGACGCGCATGCCGGCGGACGTCATCCGCCGCCGACTCCCGTCCATGTACCACCAGTTCAAGGAGCTGGCGGACGTCGACATCACCGCCGAGGCGATGGAGGTCGGGCCGACCTGCCACTACGTGATGGGCGGCATCGCGGTCGACTCCGAGACGGCCGCCGCGCGCGGGGTGCCGGGCCTGTTCGCGGCCGGCGAGGTGGCCGGCGGCATGCACGGCTCCAACCGCCTCGGCGGCAACTCGCTCTCCGACCTGCTGGTCTTCGGCCGCCGGGCAGGCCTGCACGCGGCGCGGCACACCGCCGACCTCGCCGACCGGGGACGCCCGGCGGTGGACGACGAACAGGTCGACGCGGCGGCGGCGGAGGCACTGCGCCCGTTCTCGGCGGAGGGCCCGGCCGCTCCCGACGGCCGCCCGCCCGAGAACCCGTACACCCTCCACCAGGAGCTCCAGCAGACGATGAACGACCTGGTCGGCATCATCCGCCGCGAGGGCGAGATGGCACACGCCCTGGAGAAACTGGCCGAGCTGCGGGTACGGGCCCGGCGGGCCGGAGTGGAGGGCCACCGCCAGTTCAACCCCGGCTGGCACCTGGCCCTCGACCTGCGCAACATGCTGCTCGTCAGCGAGTGCGTGGCCCGGGCGGCGCTGGAGCGCACGGAGTCGCGCGGCGGCCACACCCGCGAGGACCACCCGACGATGGACCGCCGCTGGCGCAACGTCAACCTGCTGTGCGCGCCGGTCGACCCGGTCGGCGGCCCGGGCTCGGCGGACCCCGCCCACGGCCAGATCACCCTCACCCGCGAGACCACCGAACCCATCCGCCCCGACCTGCTCGCCCTCTTCGAGAAGGAGGAGCTGGTCAAGTACCTCACCGAAGAGGAGCTGTACGAATGAGCGGCTACGACGCCCACTTCAAGGTGTGGCGGGGTGATGTGCGGGGCGGCGAGCTGGCCGACTTCGAGGTCGAGGTGAACGACGGCGAGGTGGTCCTCGACATCATCCACCGCCTCCAGGCCACCCAGGCGCCCGACCTCGCCGTCCGCTGGAACTGCAAGGCGGGCAAGTGCGGTTCGTGCTCGGCGGAGATCAACGGACGGCCCCGGCTGCTGTGCATGACCCGCATGTCGGTCTTCGACCGCACGGAGACGATCACCGTCACACCCCTGCGCGCCTTCCCGGTGATCCGCGACCTCGTCACGGACGTCGGCTTCAACTACCAGAAGGCCAGGGAGATTCCGGCGTTCGTACCGCCGGAGGGCGTCGCGCCCGGGGACTACCGGATGATGCAGGAGGACGTGGACCGCTCGCAGGAGTTCCGCAAGTGCATCGAGTGCTTCCTGTGCCAGGACACCTGTCATGTCGTCCGCGACCACGAGGAGAACAAGACGGCCTTCGCCGGCCCCCGCTTCCTCATGCGCGTGGCCGAGCTGGACATGCACCCCCTGGACGCGGCCGACGCATCCGGCCTGGACCGCAAACGCACAGCCCAGGACGAACACGGCCTCGGCTACTGCAACATCACCAAGTGCTGCACAGAGGTCTGCCCCGAGGGCATCAAGATCACGGACAACGCCCTGATCCCGTTGAAGGAACGCGCGGTCGACCGCAAGTACGACCCACTGGTGTGGCTGGGCTCGAAGATCAGGAGGCGGTCGTCGTAGGGGGGAGGGTCGGCGGGAGGGTGCCGCGCCCGGGACGCTGGGCGCGGAACTGAACCAGCAGCCCCACCATGAACACGATCCAGCCGGCCCACGCGACGTAGGCCGACGAGCCGTGCGGCGGACCGTTCAGCGGCCCCACGAAGGTCCACACCGCTCCCCCGACGGCGGCGGTCAGCGACCCGTAACCCCACAGCCTCGGCCGCAAAACCCTGGACCGCCCCCACGGCGCAACCCAACCGGTCACGATCCCGGCCACACCACCCCCGCCGAGAACCACCAAGGCCAGCGCGGACACCCCCACCAGTACCAAGTGCATGCCGCTCATGATCCCAGGATCCCCAACACCCGCAAGAGATTCGACTCAGCGATGTCCCGCAGCGGCCCGGGCCTCGGAAAATCCCCGTCCAGCAGCCGCAACGGGCCAGCGACGAGGGAGAGGTGCAGGGCGAGCCGGTAGAACGCCAGCCGATCCTCGTCGAGTTCGAGGCCGGGGGCGCGGAGCCGGTCGTACCACGTGCCGAAGCGCAGGGCGAGGAAGGCGTGTTCGTGCTCGACGTCGAAGTACATCAGGCCCTCGATGTCGATCAGGACCGGTTCGCCGTCCAGGGTCAACAGGACGTGGTCGGGGCCGAGTTCGCCGTGGACGAGGGTGTGCCGGGGGCGTGGCCGGACGGCTGCGGCCAGGGCGCGCACTCGGTCGTCGATCTCGTCTCGCCGCGCGCTGACGCGGGCGTCCCGGCGGGCGGCCTCGGCGAGGTCGCGCAGGGCGCCGTCGCGGACGACCTGGACGCAGGAGGTGCCGTGCGAGGAGAGGCCCGCGTCGACGACGGCGACCTTGCCTTGACATGCTCCTCGTCCTGAAGGACGAGGATTCTGGCCTTCTCTACCGGTTGCTGTGCCGCTACGCGGCACAGTTTCCGATGGGGAATCCGTGGCTTCCTGTTTCTTCACGCTGTGCCAGAACGAGTTCTGGTCTTACCGGCGCTCCGCAGGCCGATACCGCCAGTCCGGCGGCCGTCTTCACGTTGATCGCGGCGTTGGTGTCCCGGTCGTGGACGGTGCCGCAGGCGCT
>NZ_FOFF01000064.1 GCF_900110755.1 Streptomyces sp. yr375 | reverse complement strand
CGATATTTCACTCCGATCGCGGAAGTAACTACATGTCAGCAGAGTTCGGGAAGACGCTCGACCGGTTCGGTCTCCGCAGGTCTTCCGGCCGCACCGGGATCTGCTTCGACAACGCCATGGCCGAATCATTCTTCGGCGCCCTGAAGAACGAGCGCGTATCCAGGGTGACTTACCTGACCCGCGAGGCCGCCCGACAGGACATCACTCGCTACATCGAATTCTGGTACAATCGCAAACGCCTCCACTCGGCGGTGGGTTACCGCCCTCCGTACGAAGTCCACGCCGAGTACGAGAAGTTGCGAATCGCCGCGTGAAATGAACGGCCAGAAGCCTGTCCGGAAAACGCGAGGCTCCTCACTGTCGCGCAACTCAAGTTGCACGGCAAAGTGTTGGGCCTTCGCCAGGGCGTTGCGCGCTGGAGGTCGCACTTGCTGTTTCTCCGTTGCCGTTGTCTGGGCGGGGGATGTACTTCAGCATGAACGCCGGGAGCCTGATGATCGTCTCGTGGTCGGGAACGTCGGTGGAATGTCCAGGGATCGAACCGACTTCCTGGCCCTCTTCAACTTCTTATTCGGTCGCCTTGTACGACTGGATCAGGAGATCGCTTGTCTCCTCGTGAAACCAGATCGTCGGAGACTCGTCAGTGGGCGTGTTGGGGCTGATACCGAGAATCTTCAGGGACATGGCTGCTTCTGCCGAAGAGAGTTGCACCAACGTGCACGAACTTCATCCTCCCGACCGATCAGCAGGAGGGCGCAAGCGCGGCGCATGGAAGCGCGAGCGCATCCGCCACCGTTCGTTTTGAAGTGTTCTTTCTCGGTGAGGGTGGCGAGAGGAGCTTCGTCCGAACTGCGGTTCGCCATGATCACTGAGCGGTCTGCGGTGTCGCCCCTCCGTGATCACGGCGCTTTTGGGGTTCGGCCAGTGGGCCCGGCCACCGCCCGGGAAACAGCACCCCACATCCCCTGCTGTGGCGATCCCGCCGACCACCACGTTCGCCAGGTGCACGGAGACCGGACATGAAAGGAGTCTCGTGGCTGAACCGCCGAACTTGCATGTGCTTGCACGGTTTTGAGGTTCGCGACGTGAGGCCCGGTGGCAGGCTTCCACCATGACGCAGCCCAAGCACGCACACCTGACGTGGGACGAGCAGCTTCAGGAAGGAACGGGGGCGGTCCAGGGGGCGTTTCTGGAACTTGTGCGGGAGACCAAGGACACCCGGTCGTACCACAGCAACATCATCGACGGGGATCTCCAGACCGCGGACTACGCACGGGCCGTCCTTCGGCGCGTCGTCGACTTCCACGCCATCCCCGACGACGTCGAGGACGGCGTCGCTCACCGCACGGCCCGCGCCCAGTACATGGGCCAAGGGGGACGCACGTATCACACCCTGTTGGACGAACAGGCCTTGCGGACGAACATGGGCGGCGTCGAGGTGATGCGGGGTCAGCTCAGGCACCTGCTCGATGTGTTCAGCCTACCGGGCTTGAGGCTGGGGGTGATTCCCGCGCGGGCGGAACTCGCCGTGTATCCAGGGCATTCGTTCGCCATCTTCGACGGAGAACTGGTCGAGGTCGAGACCTACGCGTCCTGCCTCAGCGTCACCGAGGTGGATGCCATCTCCACCTACGAGAAGGCCTTCGGCCTGTTGGAGCGGTCGGCTGTCTATGGCCAGGAGGCGCGGGAGTTGATCGAGGCCGAATTGCTGGTCCTGGGGTGAGGGTTGGGCTAGGTCTCGGTCTTGTCCTTGGTTTGGCGTATCAGGGACAGCAGGGCGGGCGGGGACAGCGTGAGCGCGATGGTGGGATCGTCGCTCTCCCGGAGCAGGAGGTGGGGTTCTGCGTGGGTGACTTCGACGCAGTCCTCGCCGTCGACTCCTGAGAAGGACGACTTCTGCCAGCGGGGCTCAGGTGTGGCAGGCGGGTTCATAGTTCTCTCTCGATGCTGTGAATGAGCCGGAGGGACTCCTGCGCGCTGAGCGCGGCCCGGTCGGCGACCTCGAACTGTGCGCGGTACTTTCGGAGCGCGGCGTCGGCGTACAGGCTGCGTCCGCCCAGGGCGCTGTCGAGCCGGACGGTGTCCAACTCCCCCACCGGGCCGCCCGCGTAGAGCACGGGTTGGGTGGCCTCGATGAAGCCCTCGTACGCGAAAGGGATGACCCGTACGGTCACCGTCGGCCGGTCGGAGACCTGGCGCAAGTAGCCGAGTTGGGCCTGTGTGACCTTGCGGCCGCCGAACCGCATCCGTAGAGCCGCCTCGTGGATGTACGCCTCGAAGGGGGGCGGGTCGTCCCGTTCGAGGACCTGGCTCCGGATCAGCCGGAACTCGATCCGCAGGTCGGTCACTGCGGGCGGAAGCGGCGGGACGCGGTCGCTGTGGATGGCCCGCACGTACTCCTCGGTCTGCAGCAGCCCCGGGATCGTCACCGTCTGCAGAGACCTGAGGTACGTCGCCCGGAATTCGAGTTCGGCGACGTCGAGAAACCCCGGGGCGAGGACGCTCCGGTACGCGTCCCACCACCGTTTGCCCCGCTCCTCGGCCATCGCGCAGAGCGCGTCGACCAGTTCGGCGTTCGAGGCCTCGTAGTGCACGGCCAACTGCCGTACCCGCGCACCGCTCACGCCCCAGCGGCCGGCCTCGATGTGGCTGATCTGGGCCTGGTTCCCGCCCAACAGCGCACCCGCCTCGGTGGTGGTCAGCCCTGCCGCCTCACGCAACTTGCGCAGCTCCGCGCCCAGCCGCGCCTGCCGCGCCGTGGGATTGCTCCTGGGGGGCATCGATTCCCTTCCTGCCTTACGGACACAGTCTGCCGCGCCGCACTCCGACGGGTCCACCCACACGGGTGATAGTTCCGTCATCATTATGCGACGGCACATATCTGTGCCCTACTGTCTTCCTCGTACCGCACCACGCACCAGTAACCCCACAGTGCAGCCATGCCAGTTGGCGTGGCCGAGCCATGGCGGTGTGCGGGCGGAACACCCTGTACCCACCGGAACAACGAGGGAGCCCCCGACATGGACCCCACCGCACCTGCCGCCCCTCACCTCCCCCACCCCCCGCAGATCTACCGCCTCCGCACCCCCAACTCCCCCACCAGCCCCAAGATCTGCCGGGACACGGTCGCTCTTCTGCTCCAAGTGACCGGGCATCCCGAACTCCGGGACACCGCCGGGCTGTTGGTGTCCGAGTTGGTGACGAATGTGGGGCGGCACACCGGGTCCCTGGCCGTTCGACTCGAAGCTGTCGTCCGTCATGACCGGGTGCGGGTGGCCGTGTACGACGACGAGCCGGCCAGGCCCCCGGCTCCTTCGGCCCGTCCGGCACCCGACCATGACAGCGACTGCGGGCGCGGGTTGCTGCTCGTCGAGGCGATGGCGACGGCGTGGGGTGTCGGGGCCGCGCATCCGTCGAGTCTGGCGGGTCTGACCGGCCTGAGTGATCCGAGTAATCCGAGTGATCTGACCGGTGCGGCTGGGCTGGGTGGCAAGCATGTGTGGTTCGAGCTTCTTGACCGGCCCGGCCGCGACTGACCTGCGCGGGGTGACATAGGGATCCCCTATAGCTCCTACTCGTATTTCGTCTTTGCCTCTCGTTCTTTTGCGAACGTACCTTGAAGCAGCTCGACTTCGACGAAGTGCTTACCGCGAATTCTCCGAGGATTCGCGCTCTGCGTACGTTTGTTTCGTTCCGTCGAGCGGGCTGATACGCGAACGAAAAGGGACGGGCATGACCACGATTGAGAATGGTTCCGGCACGCGAGAGTTTGTGGGAAAGCGGGCCCTGGTCACGGGTGGTTCTCGTGGGATCGGGGCGGCCATCGTGCGCCAACTCCTGGACGCGGGGGCCGACGTGCTGACGACCGCCAGGTCGGCGACGGGCTCGGTGCCGGAGGGGGCCGGCTTCGTGGCGGCCGATGTGCGGACGCGGGCCGGAGCGGAGGCGATCGCCACGGCCGCGCAGGAGAGGCTCGGCGGGGTGGACGTCGTCGTCCACAACGCGGGTGGGGCGCGGCCGTACGAGAGCACCTCGGCCATTCCCGACGAGGAGTGGCAGGACCAGTTGGACCTGAACTACCTGGCCTCGGTGCGGCTGGACTCGCTGCTGGTACCGGCGATGCGGGAGCGGCGTTCGGGGGTGATCGTGCACGTCTCCTCGGCCGCCGTCCCCGTCACGCCTCCGCCGTTCCTGCACTACACGGCGGCGAAGGCGGCGCTGGAGAACTACAGCCGGGGACTGGCCTCGGAGTTGGCCCCGTTCGGGATCCGGGTCAACACCGTGACGCCCGGCAGGGTCGCCACGCCCGGCGGCGAACTGACGCGGGAGCAGTGGGCGCAACTCGACCGGACGCAGGGCGAGAACGACACCATCGTGCCGCTGGGGCGCATCGGTCAGCCCGACGACATCGCCCACGCGGTGCTGTTCCTCATGTCCGACCGGGCGAGCTGGCTGACCGGGAGCAATCTCGTCGTGGATGGTGGGGAATTTCCGAGGGGCTGATGCGTCGTCATCACTGGTAGTGCTGCCAGCAGTACTGCCGACGGCTTCAGGGCGTCAGCGGTGAGGTGGACGCTGTGCTGGTGGGGACCAGGGTTCCTGGCGTAGGAGTTCGAGTAGGGCCGTCTCCGCCGGGCCCGCGCCGGGGCGGAGTACGGCGATGACGGGCTGGGACACGGCCGGGGCCACCGGGCGGACGAGGTGCTCGTGACCGTGGGGGACTGCGGAGGCGGGGACGAGCGTCACCCCCAGCCCTTGGGCGGCCCAGCGCACTGCCGTTGCCGTCTGGGAGACCCTGGCGGCCGTGGTCGGGGGCAGGTCGTTGTCCCGCAGTACGTTCAGCAGTACGCCGTCGAGCGCGCTGTCACGGTCGAAGCGTACCCACGGCTCCCCCGCCAGTTCGCGCAACTCGACTCGTTCGGCGGCGAGTTGGCAGTGTCCGGGGCCCAGCACCACGACGAACTCCTCGTCGCCGAGGTGGTGGGCGTCGGCGGGGGTGCGGCGGCACGCCGCCATCAGCGCGAGGTCCAACACGCCCCCGCGGCACAGCCGTTCCAGCTCGGCGGAGCTCGGCTCCTCGAAGACGGTGACCTCCAACCGGGGGAAGCGGCGGCGCAGTACGCCCAGCGCACCCGGCAACTGCCGTGTGCCGAAGCCCATCTGGACCGCGACCACCAACTCGCCCACCAGCTCGTCGGCACCGGCCCGCGCCGTCGCCCTCGCCCGCCGCGACGCGCTCACCGCGACCTCCGCCTCCCGCAGGAACGCGCGGCCGACCACGGTGGGCACCAGTCCGGTCGCGGTCCGGGCGAACAGTTTCACGCCGAGTTCCCGCTCCAGGCCGCGGATCTGCTGGGACACCGACGGTTGAGCGACGTGCAGCAGCTCCGCCGCCGCCGTCACCGAGCCGTGTTCGGCGACGGCCAAGGCGTACTCATACTGACGAAGGCTCATCGGCTCCCGTCCCCATCCGTCATCTCCATCGTCCCCATCGTGTCCATCGTCGTCATGGGTGGTGCAACTCGGTAGGCGGCGCGTTTACTCCGGGTCCGTCCATCCGTCCATCCGTCCGTCTCCGGGTGCGGGAGATTGTCGACCGGAGGAGAATTGTCGCGTCAATTCACGGGAGGAAAAGATGAGTGCTACGCCCGCGAGTGTCAACGAGTGGTATTTGGCCGGGCTCATTTTCGGCTGGGAAGCGCCCCAGTGCACCGCTCAAGCACCGGCGCCCCTCGACGACGAAACCCTCCAGGCCTACTTCCAGGGAGTTCAGGACGGCGGCGTCGCCCGTCTCGACTTCGAGGACAAGAAGGCCGCCGAGGCGGACAATCCGGAGCCGGTGAACTACCCGACGATCGGGCCCGTCCCCGGCGGCGGCGTTCCGCTGGACGACTTCCTCAAGGATCAGCGAGAGCTGCTCGAAGGGCTTTTCCACCAGCACATGCCCCACATCGAGGTGCCGGAATACGAACCCTGGTATCCGCCCTTCGAGAGCGTACCCAGGTGACCGCTGGGTAGATGCCGGTCGAGTGACCGGGCGAGTGGCTGGGCAGGTGGGGTGACGGGCGGGGGCGTCGAGTTGGTCGAAAAGCGGGAGCGTCAGGCCGGGCGGGTGGCTGTCGTCGATCCCGGCGGGGCCGTGCTGCTCTTCCGGTACTACAACGTCGAGGACGGCGTGCACTGGGCGTTGCCCGGGGGTGGGCTGGAGGACGGGGAGTCGCCGCGCGAGGGTGCGCTGCGGGAGCTGGGCGAGGAGACCGGGTGGACGGATCTGGAGCCCGGGCCGCTGCTGTGCACCTGGGAACACGACTTCGTGCGCGCCGGCACCCTCGTCCGGCAGTACGACCACATCTACGTCACCGCCGGGCCGCGCCGTGAGCCCGCCGGGGACGACCTGGTGGCCGCCCACGCCGTGGACGGCATCCTCGGCTGGCGCTGGTGGACGCGCGCGGAGCTCGCCGAGGAGGCCGAGACGGTGTGGCCGTCCGGTCTCGCCCGGCTGCTCGATCAGTGGGAGGCGGGCACCGGGCCGTGAGGTTCACGGGCGGCGCGGCGGCTTGGCCGCTCCGTACAGCCAGTCCGACCAGATGTCGTCGAAGTCCGCGTCCGGCGCTGCCTTTTCGACGTACGCCGTGAAGGCCGCCGTGTCCGCGTTGGCGTGGCGGTGGGCGGCGGTCCAGCCCTGGACCAGGTCGTGGAAGGCGTCGTCGCCGACGGTCTGGCGGATGCGGTGGATCACCATCGCGCCGCGCAGGTAGACGGGGGTGTCGGAGATGTGGGCGGCGGTCGTGGGCTTCGCGGGTGCGAAGGACCACAGGTCGTCGTACTCGTCCTCGCCGTGGTCGTACAGGTCGTTGAACGTCTGCTCCGCGGTCGCGCCGCCCTCGTCCTCCGTCCAGAGCCACTCGGCGTAGGTCGCGAAGCCCTCGTTGAGCCACATGTCCTGCCAGCTCTTCGGCGTCACGGAGTCGCCGAACCACTGGTGCGCGCTCTCGTGGACGAGGGTCACGAGGTCGGGGGCGCCGGGGTAGACGGGACGGTTCTGGGTCTCCAGGGCGTAGCCGGCGTCCCCGGGGCGGTCGACGATCGCGCCCGTGGAGGAGAAGGGGTACGGGCCGAAGGTGTCCGCCGCCCAGTCCATGATCTCCGGGAGCCGGGCCAGCACCTTGCTGCTCGCGGCGGTCTGGGTCGGGTCGACCGCTACGTACACCGGCAAGCCGTCCGTGGTGGCGGAACGGGTGACCTTGTAGCGGCCGATCGCGACGGTCGCCAGGTAGCTCGCCATCGGCTCCGCCGTGTGCCAGGTGAAGGTGCTGCGACCGTCGGCCGTCGTGCGCTCGCTCTTCAACTCGCCGTTGGAGACTGCCGTCAGGCCCTTCGGGACCGTGACCTCGACGTCGTACGACGCCTTGTCGGAGGGGTGGTGGTTGCCGGGGAACCAGGCCATCGAGCCGGTCGGTTCGCCGAGGGCGAGCGCGCCGTCCGCCGTGCGCAGCCAGCCCTCCTTCGAGCCGTCCGGGTCCGTGATCGTGCGCGGGCTGCCGGAATAGCGGACCTCGGCCTTGAAGGTCGTGCCCTTGGGGAGGGGGGTGGGCGGGCGGATCGTCAGCTCCTGGCCGTCCCGGTCGTACGCGGCCGTACCGCCCCCGACGGTCACCTTCTCGACCTTCATGCCCGCCAGGTCCAGGTTGAAGGCGGTGAGGTCCTCGGTCGCGCGGGCCGTGATGACGGCGGTGCCGGTGAGACGGTTGCCGTCGGGGGTGTAGGCGAGGGTGAGGCCGTAGTGGGA
Organism: Streptomyces sp. yr375; assembly: GCF_900110755.1. Classification (GTDB taxonomy): domain Bacteria; phylum Actinomycetota; class Actinomycetes; order Streptomycetales; family Streptomycetaceae; genus Streptomyces. The sequence goes on along the minus strand of NZ_FOFF01000064.1, from coordinate 35,607 downwards.
GACGTCGTAGCCGCCGTTGCCCGCCTTCGGGAAGTACCGGTCGCCCAGGCCGGAAGCGCCGTGCCGACCACCGTCCCGCGAGCCGTCTTTCGAGCTGTCGCACGCGGTGAGGGTCAAAGCTAAGGCCAGGAGCGCGGCGGGCGGGCCAAGGCGTACGAATCTGGGCATGCCGGCGATCCTATGACGGCGTCGGGGCCGGGCGCGGGGGCGTGACACCATCGCCTACGTGCTCGATATCGGCTACGCCCTCTCCAACCGCTTCCCGGACCCGCCGCAGACGGACTACCGCCGCGCGGACGTCCGCGCCCTGCGCCACGACCTGTTCTGCGGCGACGTCTACCTCGCCGACACGAAGGCCGACCGCGAGGTGTCCACAGCCTGGGGATGGGTGCCGGTGCTGGACTTCGCGTGGGCGCTGTGCGACATCGTGGAGCGGATCGACCAGGACCCGGCGGGCTCCCGCGCCTCCCGCCCCCAGTACGCCGAACTGGACTTCACCGAGTCCACCGACCGCATGCTCTTCGAGCGGCGCTTCGGCTGGGTGGACATCGAGGCCGACTGGATGCGGGTGGAGGAGCCCGCGCTCACCTTCTCCCACGCCGAACTCCGCCGCGAGGCCCGCGACTTCCTGCACGACCTCCTCGCCGACCTGACCGACCTGCACGACGACCTGGGGGAGAACCCGGCGATCTGGACGTTGCAGGCCAAATTCCCCCGCCTGAAGTAACACCCCGGACGCCCGCCCCTCCCCCTCACCTCCAGCTCCCCCCCCTCTGCCTCCCCCTTTCCCCTCCCCTTCTCAGCCCTCCACCCTGATTCCCAGCTCGCCCGCCAACACCGGTGCCAGGTCCAGTAGTTGGGCTGTGCTGATCACCGCGCCCGACAGGCGGTCCACGCCGCCCGCGATGCCCAGTTCGGTCGCTCCGCGCAGGTCGACGTCCGTCAGGGTCGCCGCGGTGAAGTCGGCGGACTTCAGGGCGCAGTCGATGAACTCGACGCGTTCCAGGCGGGCGCCGCCGAAGTCCGGTTCGACCAGGACGCAGGCCTCGAAGACGACGTCCCGCAGCCGTGCCTGGCGCAGGTTCAGGTAGTCGATCTTGCCGCCGCGGATCACCACCCGCTCCAGGACGGCGCCGTACAACTGCGTGCCGCCCAGCCGGGCGTCGATCAGCTCGACGTCGCGCAGGGTCGCCTCCGCCAGGTTCGTGCCGACGCCCCGGATGCCGGTGAGGGAGGAGTCGAGGAAGCGGGCGTGACGCAGCCGGGTCTCGTCCAGCGCGCAGCCTCTCAGGGCGCAGTCCATGAAACGGGCGCCCCCGCCGTCCTGCCCGGCGAGATCCAGCTCGCGGAACTCCACACCGTCGTAATCCCCGTCCGGCTCCAGCGCCCCGCCCCCGTACTGCTCCAGCGCGGGCAACCGCACCTCCGGACGCTTCGCACCCTTCACGGCCCGCACCGCACCACCACCGCCACCGCCGCTGACACTCGCTCGCCTCGCCATGCCCCCATGCTGCACCCCACCACTGACAGTCCCCCTCCTCGCCGGGGGTGCGATTGATGCCGATTCGTGGTCTTCTGTCTCAATGAGTGTCACCCGGACAGGTGAACCCTCCACCGACACCGAACCCGATCCGCGCCGCTGGTGGGGGCTGGTGATCATCGCCCTCGCGCAGCTCATGGTCGTCCTGGACGCGACGATCGTGAACATCGCGCTGCCGTCCGCGCAACAGGACCTGGGCATGTCCGACGCGAACCGCCAGTGGGTGATCACCGCCTACACGCTCGCCTTCGGCGGCCTGCTGCTGCTCGGCGGGCGCGTCGCCGACCTGCTGGGGCGCAAGCGCACGTTCGTTTTCGGGCTGATCGGCTTCGCCGCCGCGTCCGCGCTCGGCGGTGCGGCCGTCAGCCCGGGCATGCTGTTCGGCGCCCGCGCCCTCCAGGGCGTCTTCGCCGCCGTACTGGCGCCGTCGGCGCTCAGCCTCCTCACGACGACGTTCACCGACCCCAAGGAACGTGGCAAGGCCTTCGGCATCTACGGCGCCCTCGCCGGCAGCGGCGCCGCGCTCGGCTTCATCGTCGGCGGTCTGCTGACGGAGTACCTGGACTGGCGCTGGTGCCTCTACGTGAACGTGCCCATCGCCATCGTGGCCGTCCTCGGCGCGTTCGCCCTCCTCCACGACCGGCCCGGCCACGCGGGCGCCCGCCTCGACGTGCCCGGCGTGCTGCTGGGCTGCGGCGGTCTGGTCGCGATCGTCTACGGCTTCAGCGAGGCGCAGCCGCGCGGCTGGAGCGATCCGGTGGTGCTGGGGCTGCTGATGGGCGGGGTGGCGCTGCTCGCCGTCTTCGTCTGGTGGCAGACCAAGGCACGGGTGCCGCTGCTGCCGCTGCACATCATCAGGGACCGCAACCGCGGGGGCTGCTTCCTGACCATGGGGCTGGCCGTCATCGGCATGTTCGGCCTGTTCCTGTTCATGACCTACTACCTCCAGGTCATCCTCGGCTACTCCCCCGTGCGCACGGGCCTCGCCTTCCTCCCCCTCACCCTCGCGATCATCACCGGCTCCACCCAGATCTCGGCGCGGCTGATGAACCGGGTCGCGCCGCGCATGCTGATGGTGCCGGGCATGCTCCTCGCGTCGGGCGGCATGGTGATCCTCACGCAGATCACGGTGCACTCGTCGTACACCACCGAGATCCTGCCCGCGCTGCTCCTGATGGGTCTCGGCATGGGGCTGACCTTCATGCCGGTGTTCGCCACGGCCACCGCCGGGGTCGCCCCGTACGACGCCGGCGTCACCTCCGCCACCGTCAACACCTCGCAGCAGGTGGGCGGTTCCATCGGCACGTCGCTGCTCAACACGATCGCCACCACCAGCAGCACCGCCTACATCGCGGCCCACCTGACCGGCCCCGGCACCGCCGCCCACAAGGCCCAGATCGCGGCGGTGGGCACGGTGCACGGCTACACGGTCGCCATCTGGTGGGCCGCCGGCATCATGCTCCTGGCCGGTCTGGTCGCGGGCGTGATGGTCACGGCCAAACCCCCGGGCCACGACGTCCCGGCCCGGGCACCCGTCCCGGAACCTGCCACCTGACCACCCCGGCCTACCCACCTACCCCAGCAGGCGCGCTACCGCCCCGCCACCCGGTCCGCGAGTCGTGCCAGGCGGGACGAGGTGGGCGCGTGGTGTCGGGTTTCTCGGCGGTCGGCCGTGCGGTAGGTGGCGTACATGGCCTGGACGCCCAGCCAGCGCAGGGGTTCCGGTTCCCAGGCCCGGACCTTGTGGCCGACCCAGGGGAGGGTCGTCAGGTCGGTTGCCGTGGCTTCGGGCTGCCGGCCCGAGTCGAGGCGGACCAGGTCGCGCAGGGTGCGGGCGGCGAGGTTCGCGGTGGCTACGCCCGAGCCGACGTAGCCACCCGCCCAGCCGAGGCCGGTGGCCCGGTCCAGGGTGACCGTCGCGCACCAGTCGCGCGGCACGCCCAGCACCCCTGACCAGGCATGTTCCACGCGCAGCCCGGCCAGCGCCGGGAAGAAGGCGACGAGGATCTCGTGCAGCGCGCGGATCGTCTCGGGGCGGGTCCGGCCGTCGTTGTCCGTGCGGGAGCCGAAGCGGTACGGGACTCCGCGTCCGCCGAGCGCGATGCGGCCGTCAGGCGTGCGCTGGGCGTACATGTAGGCGTGCGCCATGTCGCCGAGCGCCTCGCGCCCCTGCCAGCCGACGGCCGCCCACTGCTCCTGGGTGAGCGGTTCGGTGGCGATCATCGAGGAGTTCATGGGCAGCCAGGTCCGCTTCTCGCCCTTCAGCGCCGCCGTGAAACCCTCCGTGCAGCGCAGTACGTAGGGCGCGCGGACGGTCCCGTACGGCGTCACGGCGCGCCCGGCGGCGATCTCCGTGACCGGGGTCGACTCGTGGATCGTCACGCCGAGCGCCTCGACGGTCGCCGCCAGCCCCTTCACCAGTTTCGCCGGGTGCACGCGCGCGCCGTGCGGGGTCCAGCTCGACCCGACCGCGCCGGCCACCCGCACCCGCTCGGCGGTCTCGCGGGCGCCGTACAGCTCGCGGTCGTGCTCCCCGTACGACAGCTCGTGGGCGTGGAAGGCCTTCAGGCGGGACAGTTGCGCGGGGGTCCGGGCCACCTCCAGGACGCCGCCGCGGTGGACGTCGGCGTCGATGCCCTCCTCCGCCACCACCCGGACGATCTCGTCGACCGTCTCGTTCATCGCCCGCTGGAGCCGTACGGCGGCCTCGTGGCCGTGCAGGGCGGCGTACCGGTCGCGGCCCGCGATGCCGTTGTACAGCCAGCCGCCGTTGCGCCCGGACGCGCCGTAGCCGCAGAAGCGCTGCTCCAGAACGGTGACGGCGAGGTCGGGGGCGGCCTTCTTCAGGTAGTACGCCGTCCACAGGCCGGTGTAGCCGCCGCCGACGATCACGACGTCGGCGGACGCGTCGCCGGCGAGCGGCTCCCGTACCGCCGGGAGGCCGTCGTCCGCGTACCAGAAGGCGATACCGCCGTTCACGACACCGTCCAGGACGCCGTGCGTCCCACCCGTCACACCGCTGCTCATGGGGCGGACGTTAGCGCCTGTCCGGCGATGCGCCCACTGTCCGCTCCGGATCGCGCGGCGCTCGTTCTCGCCCCCTGACCAGCGGGTAGCACGCGAGCCCGATGAGTACGGAGACGAAGTGGCCTACGTCGGTGAAGGTCGGCGTGGCGGTCAGCGGGACGGTGTAGACGACGAGGACGACCGCGAGGTACGCGTACCGCCACGGGGAGGGGAGCCGGTACACGAGCACCCCGACCACCCCCGCCAGCGCGTAACTCACGCCCACGTCAAGGGTGTTGACCGAGGACTGCGGTGCGAGTCCGTCCCGGATCGCCCAGGCCAGCACGCCCTGGCTGATCAGTGTCGCCAGCACGTGGGCGGCGGCGCACACCGCGAGCCAGCGGGCGGTGCCGAGCCAGCGTTCCGCCGGGGCGTGGAAGACGGAGTACAGCGCGACGTACGGCGGCCAGTGACCGCCGTCGATCCACATCGCGCTCGCGACGAGCACCCGCACCGGGTGCCGGGACAGCTCACGGATGTTCGTGGACCGCTGCCGCAGGAACTCCTGTTCGAACTCCGGGGACATGTGGTGCAGGGCGACCGTGGTGAAGAACAGGATCACCAGCCATACGTAGGTGCCGGGCGCGCTGCGGACGTACGCCCACACCGCCCGCCGGACCCCGGACACTCCCCTGAGCCGTTTCACCCGGCCCAGTATCGTCGCGGGCGCCGGGGGCCGCCGCCCGGGTCCCCGACCCGGGCGGCGGCCGGACAAGCGGCCGACAGAGTCAGCGGGCGGTCTCCGGGCAGACGGCTTCCGGCCTGATGAAGCCCGCGAAGCGGTCGGCGAACTCCGCGCTGACGTAGAGGCTGCCGCCGTTCTGCACGAACAGGTCGAGGTTCGCCTCCAGCCAGTTCGTGAAGACCGGGCCCGTGCGGTGGTCGTCGAAGGCCTGACGGTCCTTCCAGGCCCCGAGGAAGATGATCTCGTTGTCCGTGGGCGGCGGGAGCGAGCCCTCCACGATCGAGGTGTGCAGGCAGTACATGTAGGTGTCGGGCTCGTACTTCTCGGTCTGCAGCACCAGTTCGCGCAGCGCGGTGATCGCCTCCTCCCGCTTGCCCTCGACGTGCCACCACTTCGTGACGATGGAGATCACCGGCTCTGCTCCCTCATCTGGTCGATGCCTTCGCGCAGCTTGTCCCGGGCGTCCTGGGTGCGCGCGTAGAAGAACCGGGGGCACAGCGTCTGGCCCCGGTGCACCGGGCTCGGGGTGCGCATCAGCGCGACGGCCATGTTCTTCAGCCCGTACATGCCGTGGACGGCGATCGGCAGCGCGGGCCGGGGGCCGACGCCACTGTCCGCCAGCTTGTCCGGGACCTGCTTCGGCTTCCCCGAGAAGGCCAGGTAGAGGTCGTCGACGAGGCGCGTGTACGCGAGGTCGAACTCGCTGAGCGCCGCGCCCTCGGGGCCGCCCACCGTGTCGCCGTTGATCGCGATGTGCAGCGCCGGGTGGACGGAGTCGTAGTCCACCAGCAGCAGCGCGCCCTCCGGCTCCTGGTTGGCCAGTTGGGTGCTGCGGAAGCGGCGGCCCGACTGGATCTCGCGGAAGCGCACGTAGTGGGAGTACATCTGCCAGCCGTTGCGCAGCTTGTCGTCGTCGGTGACGGTCTTGGCCTTGTCCCCCAGCTTCGCCGGGTCCAGGCCCTCGCCCTCGTCGATGATCTTCTGGATCGCCTGCCGGGCCGTCTCGCGGTCCTTCACCTCGATCACGAACCCCGCGCCGCCGTAGTACTCCCCGGCCGGCACCTGGTTGCGGTGGTCGAACTCCGAGTCCGGGCAGATCGCCGGGTCGGCGAGGGCGGCGAGGATCGCCTCGTAGAACTCGCCGATGGTGGCGTACACGCACGAGCCCAGCGGGATCTCGGAGAGCTTGGTCGCGCCGTGCAGGGGGTGCTCGATGTCGACGTACCCGGCCACGGCCTGCGGGGTGAGCGGGCCCAGCTCGAGCGTGCCGATGCCGGCGATCAGCGGGCTGTCGAGCGGGTAGACCGGGATCGGGCTGATCTCCTGGCCCCGGAACGTGACGGGCGCGGGGCTCGGCACCGTCCTGAGCGCGTTGAGGACGTTCGCGGCGAGGGTCATGTGGAGCATCTCCTCCATGACCACGCTGCGGATCGTCTGCACCGCCTCGGTGTTGGTGCCGTCCTTGATGGAGTACAGCCCGGTCAGATAGACGGGGATGGTGCTCAGCTCCAGGCCGACGGCCAGTTGCAGGGCGGCCTTCAGCTCGCCGAGGCTCTTGATCCTTTTCGAGTCGGTCACGTGTGGTCCGCCTTCTTGCCGCCCAGGTTCGCCGCGATGTGGTCGCCGGTGCGGATGGCCAGCGCGGTCATGGTGAGCGTCGGGTTGGAGGTGCCGAGCGTCGGCATGCTGCCGCAGCCGACGACGTACAGGTTGGGCAGGTCGTGGCTGCGCTGGTGGCTGTCGACGACCGACTGCGCCGGGTCGTCGCCCATCCGGTGGGTGCCGACGACATGCCCCGCGCCGCGCACCCAGTACGTCTCCCCGTCGTACTCCACGGCCGCCGGGTCGCCGGCGTCGTAGTGCGTGTAGTCGCCGGGCCGGTAGACGGGCCTGCTGACCTGGTCGGCGATGCCCAGCGCCGCGAAGAGCTGCTTGCTGGCCTCCGCCGCCCAGGGCAGAGCCGCCCGCACGTAGTCCGAGAGGTCGTAGTGGATGACCGGGCGGTGCTTGCCCAGCGCGTCCCGGTAACGGTCGTCCACGGTGACCTGGTTGGACGGCTCCGGGTCCTGCTCCAGCTCCCAGGCGATCCGGAACTGCCGGGGCAGGATCGCGCCGAGCGACTTACGCAGCTCCTTGCCCCACATCCGGGCCTGCCCGTCGCTGCCCGCGCCGACCAGGTCGTGGACGGTGTCGTACGGGGCGTTCTCCGGGAAGTTCCAGCCCCAGTTGCCGATCTCGACACGGAACGCGGTGCGTTCCCTGCGGAAGTCGCCGTCCCGGAAGGCGGGGATGCCGGACGTGGAGCCGGGGCCCCGGTAAGCGCCCGCGTTGTCCTTGAGCAGGCCCCAGGTGAGCAGCAGCGGATGGTCCATCAGGTTGCGGCCGACCTGGTCGCTGTTGTTGGCGGCCTCGGAGGCCAGCAGCAGGGTGGCGTTCTCGATGGCGTTGGCGGCCAGGACGTAGGTGCGCGCGGTCACCGTGCGCTGCTCCGGTGGCGTGCCGTCCTCGTAGTACGTCTTGTAGGTGAGGCCGGTGACCGTGCCCCGCTTGCCCTTCTGCTGCGTGTGCTCGACGCTCATGACGACCGACTGGCTGCGCACGGTGACCACGGCGCGCGGCTTCTCCTCCGGCCGCAGCGGCCGGTCGGGGTACCTGACGATCAACTCGTACAGCGTCTTGAGGGCGTTGTACTTGGCCTGGGCCGGACAGATCGGGATACAGCTCGAGTTGCCCTCGCAGCGGGTGCCCTGCTCGGCGTTGCCGACCGCGCCCACGACCTCGTAATCCGGCGTGGTCGGCGTCGAGTTGCGGGCCACCGGGGTGTTGCTGACCCTGACCGGGAAGGTGTGCGTCTTGTTCTTGCCGTCCTTCAGACTGACGACCAGACCGGCCGACAGTTTGGCCATGTAGCGGTCGAGGTAGCTGGAGGGGATCTCCTCCATCGGGAAGAGGTACTTCCCGCCGCGCATCTTCTTCGGGTCGGCGGACTTGAAGTACCCGGCGACGTCGTCGATCGGGTAGTACTGGTGGTCCACGTCCGCCGAGACGCCGATGATGTCCCACTCGGCGCGCTCGTAGTACGGCTTCAACTCCTCGTACGACAGCGGCCAGTCGACCGCCCGCTCGTACTTGGTGCGCAGCCGGAAGTCGTTGGGGAGCATCCGCAGGCAGGTGCCGAGCCAGTGCAGGGTGGTGCCGCCGAGCGAGCGGGCGTAGTCGCTGCCGAAGGGCAGCGGGCCCTCCTGGACGAAGTACCCCTTGTCGCTGGGCACCCTGGCGATGTCGAGCACATCCGGCTGCGGGGCCGAACTGCTCGCTGGATACGGGGAGTTGGGCACCTTGATGAGCGCCTCTTGGTACGCCTCGACGTATGTGTCGTACTTGTCGGCGCTCATCGCCGTGGCCCGGCCGGCCTCCAGGATGAGGATCCGGGGGTACGCGGGCGGGGTCTGCGCGGCGGCCTTCTCGATGACCGTCTTGGCGACGGTCGCGGTGGCGATGCCGCCGCCGACGAAGACGATGTCGTAGTCGGGGTCGGAGGTGTCTTCACCTTCGGCGGGAGGGGGGTTGCTGCTCATGACTCGTCGCTTCCTCGCGGCTCAGGAGGTTTCGGGTTCAGGAGGTTTCGGGTTCAGGAGGTTCGGGCTCAGGAGGTTCGGGCTCAGGAGGTTCGGGTTCAGGAGGTTCGGGCTCAGGAGATCAGGGTCGGCGGCTCGGACCAGGAGCCGAAGCCCGGTGGTTTCGCGCCCATCGGGTGGGCTCCGGCGGCGGTCCACACCAGGCCCTCGCGGTAGCCCTGGGCGGAGACGACGTGCTCGACGTCGTCGGCGGTCGAGCCGTTCTCGTCGCGGTAGTCACCGGCCAGCGGATACCAACTGCCCAGGTACCAGAGCTTGATGAGGCTGACGGCGATCGGCGCGAAGCGCGGGTTCTCGATGACCTTCGTCTTGAGGGCCGCGTCGCTCTCGCCGTCGCCGGTTTGCCGGTCGGCGGCGAGGGCTTCGGCGGCGTACCGGAACAACTGCCCGGCCTCGCGCTCGCCGATGATCCGCAGCAGCGTGTCGTAGTAGGTGTCGATCATGCCGGTGCCGGCCAGCTCGGCCCGGTCGAAGCCGGTGAGGCGGACGGACAGCTCGGTGAAGATCTGTTTCGGGGTGAGGGGCGGGGCGGCTTCGGACATACGGGTACTCCCGTGGGGTGGGTACGAGGGAGGGGTCGGACGGAGAAGGGGTCAGACGAGGGTGCGGTTGAGGGGGCTGAGGTCCAGCGGGCGGGAGACGTCCGGCTCGAACGTCGAGTCCACGGACTGCTGGAAGCGGAAGAAGCCCGTCGGGTCGGCGATCTTCTTGATCCGCTGGAGTTTCTCCAGGTTGCCGCCGTAGTAGGCGGTGGCCCAGCCCTCCTGGAGCGGGTCGATGTAGTTGACGTAGGCGCCGTGGAACTCGGAGCTGAGCGCCTCGCCGAAGTCGTACGCCCACTCGACGTTGGCCCGGGTCTGCGCCGGGTCGTTCCAGATGGCCTTGAGCTCGAAGACGTAGCGCTTGTCGCGGTGCGGGTAGGGGCCCTGGCCGCGCAGGTCCTCGTCGTTGACCCGGCCCCGGCCGTGGGTCCACACCACGAAGCTGTCGGGTGAGGGCGCGCTCGCCATCATCTGCTGGACGGACCTGATCATCTCCGGCTTCCAGCCGAGGTCGCCGATCATCCCCGAGCGGATGTAGGCCAGCCGGTCGCCGACCAGCGTGGAGCGGCCGATGGTCGCCTCGAGCGTCGGCAGCGGCATCGAGTACAGCCGTACGTCGAAGGGTTCGAGTTTGAGCATGTCCTTGAGCTGCTCGACGCCCTCCGCGTACTCGCCGTTGAAGACCGGCGTGATCCGGAACGAGGGGATCTTCCGGGTGGGCTCGGCCGGGTCCACGTCGTGGCCGACGTACCCGTAGGCGGCCATCGCGCGCGGCGCGGCCTTCGCCCACGCGTCGTACGCGCCGATGACCTCCTCGGCCCGCGCCAGCGGGAACGAGAGGCCGCCGCCGAGCACGGTCCGCGCCGCCGGCTGGTGCAGTTGCAGGGTCATCTCGACGGCGACCCCGAAGTTGCCCCCGCCGCCGCCCCGGCAGGCCCAGAACAGGTCCCGGTCGTCGGGGTCGAGGGAGTCGGCGGCCAGCACGCGCGTCAGGCCTGTCGCGTCGACGAGCTTGATCTCCACGACGTTGTCGCTGCCGAGCCCGTACGAGCGGGACACGAAGCTGTAGCCGCCGCCCTGGAGGAAGCCGGGCAGGCCCACGGTGAGACAGCCGCCGCCGATCGGGATCAGCGGGGTGCCGCTGTCGGCGACGAACTGGTAGACGTCGGCCCAGGTCGCGCCCATCTGCACGGTGAGCCGCCGCTGCTCCTCGTCGAGCCGCATGCCCTTCATCAGGCCGAGGTCCAGGACGATCCCGCCCCGGTTCAGGCAGTACCCGGCGGCGCTGTGCCCGCCGCCGCGCACCGTCATCGGCAGCCCGGTCTGCTGGGCGAACTCGATCGCCAGGAACACGTCGAGTTCCGAGTTGGCGCGTACGACGTACGCCGGGGGCGTGCGGGTACGGCCGTTGTCGATGGCGACGACCTTCGCGTACTCGGCGCTGCCCGGCTCGACGACGTAGCCGCTGAGGCTGCGGGCCAGGTCGTTCACGGCGCTGCGGAGATCGGGCACGGTCAGGCCTCCACCACGTCGGCGAACGACTTCAGGGCGCTGAGGCTCGGCACGAAGAAGTACTCGCCGCCCCGCATGGACGTCCACTGGCCGACGCGCTTCGTGAAGAAGAAGTCGACCACCGGCGGCGGGAAGGTGGAGAAGTCCAGCTCGTTGCGCGAGCCGTACTGCTTGGGCCAGCGCTGCTCGACGGCGTCCTCGCGCTTCTTGCCGTCCGGCAGGGTGCCGATCACCGGGTCGAGGCCGCTGCCGCCGCGCAGGAAGACCTCGTTGTTCGACCAGGCCGCCTGGATGAACTCGAACTGGTCGGCGATGCTGCTCTGCGCGCACAGGAACAGCAGCCCGACCTTGTCGTCCTCGTCCGGGTCCAGGGTCACCCGGCCGAAGCTGATGCCCCGGCGGGCGATGCGCTGCGTGCGCTCCTGGGTGACCGGCACGCCGAACTGGCGCTGCTTGTCGCCGCGCGGGTTCGTCTTGCGGACGTGCGCGGTGAAGGGGCAGCGCACGCCGTCGACGTCGGCGTCGTAGCTGAAGTTGTTCGGCTGGTCGCCGAGACCCGCCACCTCCCGGTCCACCACCGGCGTGCCGTCCTTGAACCGGCCCACCATGTAGGCGCCGGCCAGCGCGATGTCCTCGGGGGTGGGTTCGGTGGCCTTCGGGTCGGCGTACCGGGCGATCTCGGCGGCGAGGAGCTTCTCGTCGTCGCGGAAGCCCCGCACGTTCTGCTCCAGCTTGCGGTACACGAAGTACGAGCCGTAGGCGGAGTCGTCGTCACCGCCCGGGTCCGGGACGAGGACCTGGCCGAGGGGCGCGCTGGGGTCGTACTCGTCGATGCCGCCCTGCCGGGTCCGCGCCCGGGCGATGTCGCGGGCGAAGAACAGGGGCTGGCTGATGCCGTCGACGAAGCCGAAGTGCTCGCGCACGGGTGCTTTGCGGTCCGGGTCGCCGGCCGCGTTCAGCCGCATGGCGGCGCCGGTCTCCATGGCCGACTTGGCCCCGATCGCGGCGAGTTCCTCCGCCAGCTCGCAGACGAGTCCCTCCAACCGCTCCTCGACGTCGTCGGCGACGATCACCAGGGCGTGCAGCGTCTCCTGGAACGTCTCCTCCCACTTCGTCACCGGCGGATCGCTGAGGAAGGCCGCCCGGTCCTTGGCCCCGGCGATGAACGACGGGTCGTCGGGCGTGTTCTCGTCGCCCAGCCGCAGATCCCGGTAGCCGTCGGCCGACAGCAGCACGCCGACGAAGGGGTCGCTGGCGGACTCCAGCAGCGCGCGGTGGTCCTTCGCCGTGATCGCGCCGTTCGCGTGCAGCGTGCCCTGCAACTCCCGGTACGCCTTCGCCTCGTCCCACTGCTGGAGCGCGGAGGTGACCCGGTCGGCGGCGACCATCCCGGCCAGCCACCGCCGGGCCCGCTCGCGCTCCTCGGGTTGCGTGGTCAGGAACGTGATGAACAGATGACGGCTGTTGTCGCGCCCGTGACTCTTGAGGATGTTCCCCTGGAGATCGTCCAGGGCCTTCCTCAGGGCCTCGCGGGTGTTTCGGGTCGGCGGGATCTCGGGGTTGTCCGGATCGATGGCGGTCTGCTTCAGGTCGATTGCCATAACACCCTCATTCGCCCTAAAAGGGGCACGCGTAACCGCGACGACATGCATGCCCTCCGCATATGCGAAGGGCAAGAAGGCGGCTCGACGTGCACATATGGACAGCAAGGTGAGGTTTGCGTATGCCAGCGGCATTCACCCCTCAGGAGCAGCGACGCCCACCCGAAACCCACCATCCGAGTGATATACGGCGAACAAGTGCCCGGTCCCGGATCCGGCCGTCGCACAGGGGTTCCGGCGGTTACCGGGGGTGCGACCCGTTCGCGTGAATTGGGGTGGGGTGGGGTGGGGGTGCGGGGGGGGTGAGCGACGGATGTCCGGCGACGCGACGGCGCGCCCGTAAGTGCAACTGCGGCTGCGGCCGTGGACGTGGCTGATCAGGCGGATGCGGCGGCCAGCAGCACGTCCACGAGCCTGTCCGCCGCATCCGGTCGGCCATGCGTCCGTGCCCGCTCCGCCATCGCCGCCCGCAGGGCGGGGTCGGCCAGGAGCGGGCCCACCGCGCTCTGCAGAGCCTGGCCGGTGACCTCGCCGAGCAGAGCCAGCGCGGCCCCGGCGTCTGCCAGGTGCCGGGCGTTGTGCGCCTGCTCGTTCCCGGCCGACGTGGCGAGCGGGACGAACACGGCCGGCTTGCCGAGAGCGGTCAGCTCGGCCAGGGTCCCGGCACCGCTCCGGGAGACCACGACGTCGGCCAGCGCCAGCACGTCCGGCAGCTCCGCTGCGACGAACCCGGTCAGGTGGTAGCGGCCGGCGAGAACCGGGTCCAGCCCGGCGGCGGCCGCCCGGAGCTCGTCCACGTTCGCCGGACCGCACTGGTGGATCACGTTCGCATGGCTCAGCAGCCAGGGCAGCACGTCACGAACCACACCGTTGATCTGCTGGGCGCCCTGCGCCCCGCCGGTGACGTAGACGGTCGGCAGCCGCCGGTCGAACCCGTGCAGGCTCAGCGTCTCGACCGCCTTGTCCCCGTGGCCGCCCAGCACTTCCGGCCGTACCGGGTTTCCGGTGACGACCGCACGCTCGCGTACCTCGGCGGGCAGCAGCGGCAGCGAGGACTCCGACGACACCGCGATCCGCGTCGCCGAACGCGCGAGCTTACGGTTGGCCAGCCCGAGCCTGACGGTCTGCTCGTGCAGGACCAGCGGGCGCCGGCACAGCCGCGCGGCCAGCCCGGCCGGGACCGCGACGTAACCGCCCGTCGCCAGGACCACGTCCGGTTGGAAGCCCGCCACGATCGACCGGGCCTGCGTCACGCCGAGCGGCACCCGCGCCATGTCCTTCATGTTCGCGGCCGACAGCATCTTGAGCGGGTTCGACGAGCGGCGGATCTTCCCCGTGGCCACCGTCTTGAACGCGATGCCCTCCGCGGGGGCGACCCGCGCTTCGAGACCGTCCACCGTCCCGATCCACAGAACGTCCAGCACGCTGCCCGCATCCGCGAGACGGCCTTGCAGGGTACGGATCGCCGTCAGGGCCGGATAGGTGTGACCGCCAGTCCCTCCACCCGTCACAAGCAGCCGGAACGAACGCGGGAGCACGGGGAGCATATTCACCCCACGCACCCTACTGACTGCACGGTTGGCAGGCGGGAGCGCATGAGGTACTCGACCGACTCGAAAGGCCGCTGATGAACACCCGCACAATCCGCCGCACAAGCGTCACACTCCCCGCCGTGAACGGGCCAGGCCACTGCCTCTCCAACGTGACGGACTTCCACTACACCGACGCCGACCTACGGGACCTCGACCTGTCCGACGCCCACTTGATGGACGGGCGGATCACTGGCCTCAAGGCCCAACGCACCCGTCTCGACAAGCTCCGCGTCGACTCCGTGGAGTTCACCGGCTGCGACCTGGCCTCGCTGCGGTGGACCGACAGCAAGGTCTCGCGGGCCGTCTTCCGCGACTGCAAGCTCATGGGTGGCGTGCTCGAAGACGTCACGCTCGACAACGTCCTGTTCGAGAACTGCAGACTCGACTACAGCGCCTTCACCCGCGTCCGGGCCACCGGCCCCGTGATCATCACCAAGACCTCGCTGCGCGAGACCACCTTCGCCGCCTGCGACCTGAGCGCCGCCCTGCTCGACGACTGCGACCTGCGGCTGACCGAGTTCGACGGCGGGAAGTACCGCGGCCTCGACCTCCGCGGCAACGATCTCTCCCGGCTCCGCGGCCTCGCCTCGCTCAAGCAGATCGTCATCGACCAGGCCCAGACACTCCAACTGGCCGAGGCCCTCGCCGCCGAACTGGACGTCACCTTCGGCGAAGACCTCCACGACAAGTAGCCCTGGTTGTCAGCTCGTTTTGCTCTGCGCGCGTATGGCTTTTCGCGCGGCGCGGTACTTCTCGCGGGGCCTTTGGTGCATCGGGACGGTGTAACTGCGGGCACCACTGATGGCACCGGGGGGCGGCGCGGCGATGCTGGGGCGGTCGGTGGTGGCTGACGGGGAGGGGTCAGGCGTGGGGGGTCGGGGTGGCGGGGGAGTCGTGGTGGTCGTCGGTGTCTGGGCCGGGGTGGTCGAGGCTGTTGAGGCGGGCGCGGACCTCGTCGGCGTTGGAGCGGTCGAGGTCCTCCAGCAGGACCAGGGCCTGGAGCCAGGCCGTGCGGGCCGCCTCCGGGTCGTGGGCCGCGCGCAGGGCGTCGCCGAGGCGGACGAGGGTGCCGGCCTCGTTCGGGTTGTCCTTGAGGAAGCGGAAGCGGGAGACGGCCTGTTCGTAGCAGATCACGGCGCTCTGGTCGTTGCCGAGGCGGTGGTGGGCGTGGCCCATGGTGTTCCACGCGCCGGCCTGCCCCCTGACGTGGTCCAGTTCCCGCAGCAACGGCAGGGCGAGCCGGCAGGAGGCGATGGCCTGCTCGTGGTCGCCGAGCATGGTGTGGCACCAGCCGATCGCGGCCAGGCTCTCGGCCGCCCCGGGACGGTGTCCGGCGGCCTGGTACAGCGCGAGGGCCTGCTGCGCCTGGGCCAGCGCCTCCCGGTCGCGGCCCTGCCGGTGCAGGGTGAAGGTGAGGTTGAGTCGCACCCGGCCCTGGGCGGCGCCGTTGCCGATCGCCGTGTACAGCGCGAGGGCGTCGTAGAGGTGGACGCGGGCGTTGTCGAAACGGTTCAACTGGGCGTACGCGCCGCCCAGATCGCGGTGGATCCTGGCCTGTTCGGACGGGCCGCCCTTGCGTCGCGTGGCCGCCAGCGCGGTGAGCTGGACGGCTATCTGGTCGTACCAGTGGCCGCGCCAGTCGAGGTAGGGCTGCATCGTCCAGGCGATCTGCCAGACGTACGAGTCGAAACCGGTCTCGACGGCCTTGCCGACCACCGCCATGAGTACGGCGTGCTCGGCGGCGAACCAGTCCATCGCGCAGCGGCGGTCGGCCAGTTCCTCCGGTGTGACGCCCTCGCCGACCGGACCGGGGTGCGGCATCTCCCGGTGGGAGGCGATGAGGTTGGCGGCGGCGTGGGCGGTGTGCAGATAGTGGCCGAGCATCCGGTCGAGGGCGGCGCGGCGCTCGTCCTCGGACTCCTCGGCCGCCAGGAGTTCGCCGGCGTAGGCCCGCAGCAGGTCGTGGAAGACGTAACGGCAGGGGCGGTGGTGGATGAGAAGGTGAGCACCCGTCAGTTCGGCTAACAGTGGCCGGAGTTGGGAGACGGACAGGCCGGCTAAGCCCGCTGCGGCGGCCCGGGACACGTCGGGGCCGGGGTGCAGCGCGAGCAGTCTGAAGAGGCGCGCGGCGGCCGGGGTGAGCGCACGGTAGGACCAGGAGAACACGGTCCGTACGTTGCTCACCGCGTCCATGTCCTCGAACGAGTCGAGGCTGCCGTGCGACTGCCGCAGTACGGCGGCGGTGGATGCCAGGGAGAAGGTGGGATGCGCGACCGCGTGGGCGGCGACGATGGCCAGCGCCAGGGGCAGCCGCGAGCACATCGAGATGATCTCGGCGACCGCCCGGGGTTCCGCCGCGACCCGCTCCGCGCCGAGCCGGTTGATCAGGGTGTCGCGGGCCTCGTTCAGGGTGAGCAGGCCGAGGGTGAGGGGATGGGCGCCGTTGGCGGCGACCAGGCCCTGGAGGTGGTTGCGGCTGGTGATGACGACGAGGCAGCCGGGTGCGCCGGGCAGCAGCGGGCGGACCTGTTCGGCGTCGCGGGCGTTGTCCAGCACCACCAGCACCCGCCGGTTCACGACGAGGCTGCGGTAGAGGGCGGCCTGCGCGTCCAGTCCGGCCGGGATCCGCTGCGGCGGCACCCCGAACGCCTCCAGGAAGCCGCGCACCGCGTCAGCCGGGGTCACGGCGGAGCCCTCGGGGCCGAACCCGCGCAAGTCTACGAAGAGTTGACCGTCGGGGAAGCGGTGGGCGACCCGGTGGGCCAGGTGGACGGCGAGCGTGGTCTTGCCGATGCCGGCCATGCCGTCGATCGCGCTGATCACCACGGGGGCGGTGGGCCTGCCGTCCTCGGGCAACAGCGCGAGAACGTGGGTCAGTTCGGATCGCCGGCCGGTGAACGTCGCCAGGTCCGCGGGGAGTTGGGCCGGGCAAGCCCCCTCCGCGCCGGGCAGGGGGGATGCGATGTCCGTGTCCGGTGCGGCCTTCACCTCGGGTTCTGCCGACTCCGGTTCGGGAGCGGGCTCCGCGTCCGAGCCTGCGGGGGACGGCAGTTCGTCCGGTGGGGCGTCCGGCCGGGGCGGTTCGTGGTCCTGCTGCGGGTCCGAGGCCGTGGTGGTGGCGGAGGGCGTCGGGGTGAGGTGGCGGGTGGGCGGTTCCAGGGCGGAGGTGTCGTGGCGGAGGATCGCCTGTTGGATGGCGCGCAGTTCGGGGCCCGGTTCCAGGCCGAAGTCCTCGGCGAGGAGGGCGCGGAACCGCTCGTACCGCTGGAGGGCCTCGAGGGTGCGCCCGGACAGGTACAGGGCGCGGATCAGCAAAGCCCAGGCCGTCTCCCGCAGGTGGGTGGCGGCCGTGAGTTCCTCCGCCGCTACGACCGCCTGCTCGGTGTCGCCCGCCTCGATCAGCGCGTTGACGCGGACCTGCTGCGCGGCGAGCCGTACGTCGTCCAGGCGGGCGACCTCCGAGGCGGCGAACGCGTGGTCGGCGGCGTCGGCGAGGGCTGCGCCGCGCCACATGAGCAGCGCCCGCTCGATCTCCGTACGGGCGCCGTGGGCGTCGCCGGCCGACAGCAGCCGTCGGCCGCGGTTCACGGACCGCTCGAAACGCACGGTGTCCCGGGCCTCCGGCGGGATCCGCAGGGCGTACCCGGTCGGGCCGCTGACCAGGACGTCGGAGCGGGCCCGGGCGCCGCGTCCCGGTTCCAGGACGGAGCGGAGTCGGCTGATGTGGGCGTGGACCGACGACACGGCGCTGGGCGGTGGGCGGCCGTCCCACAGGTCGTCGCACAGCCGGTCCATGCGCACGGGCCGGCCGTTCTCCATGAGGAGGCGGATCAGCAGCACCCGGCGTTTGCGCGGACCCAGGTCGAGCGGTGAGCCCGCGCGCCGCACGGTGAGCGGACCGAGCAGGCTGAACTCGTACTTCGCCTCGCCCTCTTGCCCCGCCCCGGACGTGATGTGTGCTCGGTTCGAGGGTTCTGGTTCGTCGCTGATAGCCATGCAAAGTAAGGGCGCGAGCAGCAGCGGCCCCCGCCCGACCCCCTTCAGGTCACCCCTGCGGCCGACCGTGGACGACCGCGCTCCCCACCCGTGAACAGCGGCCCCCGTCGCTGTCATATTGTCCCACGCTTCAACTTCATTGCCTCAGATAACGGGCCGCTCGCACCACCCGCGATCCGGCCGAAAAGCGGGGACAAGAAGCAGACAAGACGTAGACAAGACGCAGGCAAGATGCGACCAAGTCCGGTGCCACACAGTGCAGTTGCCGTATGGAGCAGGCCCCCGGCCAGGCAAGAACGATTCGGCGAATCGGGCCGGCGCGGCACGATGTCTGACGCGTGTAAAGGAACCCTGGTATGGCTTCGGTCAGTGCGCCTTCGTCACTCTGCGACTTCTGCGGTGACGCGATTCACAGCACCAACAGCGGGAACCGGAAAACGTCCTCCAAGTACTGCTCGAACGCCTGCCGGCAGCGCGCGTACCGTCGGCGGCTGAAGGGCGACGGAATGAACACGTCGGACTCCGCCGGACTCCCGGAGCGGCTCAGCAGCTTCGTCGGCCGGACCGAGGAACTCGTCGAGCTGGGACGGCTGTTACGTACCACACGGGTGCTGACGCTGACGGGCCCCGCCGGCGTGGGCAAGACCCGCCTCGCGGTCGAGCTCGCCGCCCTGGAGCATCGGGGCGGGCGCAGCGAGGCCGTGCTCGTGGAGTTGGGCGCGGTGCTCAGAGGCGAGGCCGCGCGGCAACGGATCGCGGCGGCGGCGGGCGGGGTCGGCGACCCGACGGCGTCGCTGACGGATCCGCAGGCCGCCCGGCTCGCCGCCGGCGGCGATCTGCTGCTGGTGCTGGACAACTGCGAGCACGTCCTCGACGACTGCGGTCTGGTCCTGGGCGAACTGCTGTCCCGGCAGCCGGGGTTGCGGGTGCTGGCCACCAGCCGCGAGCCGTTGCGGCTGCCGGGCGAGACGGTCTACCCGGTCGGCGGACTCGGGCTGCCCGATCCGGACGCCGACGGGTCGTTCACCGACTCGCTGCGCTCGGACGCCGTACGCCTGTTCGTCGACCGGGCGCGGGCCGTCGCACCGGAGTTCCAGCTCACCGAGGACAACGCGGCGCGCATCGGCACGATCTGCGCGCGGCTCGACGGGCTGCCGCTGGCACTGGAGTTGGCGGCCCGGCTGGTGCGGGCGCTGCCGCTGGCCGAGATACACGACCGGCTGGACGACCGGCTGTCCCTGCTCACCAACGGCTGGCGCACCGCCGACCCCCGGCACCAGAGCCTGCGGGCGGCCCTCGAATGGGGCTACGAACTGCTCACGCCGGTGGAGCAGTCGCTGTTCCGGGCGTTGTCGGTGCTGCCGGGCGGGTTCGGCCCGGACGCCGCCGCGGCCGTCGCCGCGGACGATGGCATCCCCACGGTGACCGCGCTGGAGCTGCTGGCGGGTCTCGCGGCCAAGTCGCTGATCACGCCGTGCCATGACCGGGCGGGCTCCACCCGGTTCCGGATGCTGGAGTCCGTCCAGTGCTACGGCCACGAGCGGCTGCTCGCCGAGGGCGAGGCGACCCGGACGTACGGTCGGCTGGTCGGCTGGCTGACCGGGCTGGCCACGCCGGTGCAGGAGACGGCGTTCGCGCCGTTGCACACCGTGCGGCGGATGGCGCGCGAACGCGACAACCTCACCCACGCGTTGGAGTGGCTCAGCGAGAGCGACGACGAGCGGCAGCTCCTGCTCGCCGGGGCGCTGGCCGTCGTCGGCATCCACCGGGGGACGCCGGCGGACACCCTCGTCCTGCTGTCCGGGGCGCTGGAGCGCACCGACCCGGCGTCGCGGCACCGGGGCAACGCGCTCGGCGTGGCCGCCCTGCTCGCGGGGTGGCGCGGGGACCCCGAGGAGGCCGTGCACATGGCGCGGCAGGGCGTGGCGCTCGCCCGCCAGGCCCGTCAAACCCACCTGCTGGGACGGGCGTTGCTGGTCCTGAGCATCGTCAAGGAACTGCACGGCGACGAGAGCGCCGTCGAGGATCTACGGGAGTGCCTGGAGCTCGGGCGGGGGCTGGACGACGGGCTCATGACCGCGCTCTGTCTGAACCTCCTCGCCCGCCAACTGCTGGGCCAGGGCGACCTGGAGCAGGCGGCGGAGCTGGTCGGCCAGGCCCTTCCCGTGCTGATGGCGGAGGGAACTCCCGCCCTGCGCCGCATGGTTCTGCACACCACCGGGATTCTCGCCCTGACGCGGGGCGACCTCCCGACGGCGGAGGCACGCTTCACCGAGTGCCTGGACAACACCTGTCACCTCGACGGCGCCGCCTGCTCACTCGAGGGCCTGGCGGTCGCCGCGGTGCGGGCCGGGAACTTCGAGCGGGGGCTGCGGCTGTTCGCGGCGGCCGAGACGATCGGGGAGCCCGAACCGTTCGTACTGACCCTGCTGTGGCGGCGCGGCGTCGAGGAGGCGCGGGCGACGGCGCTGGACGCGCTGCCGAGGTCCAAGGCGGACGCGGCGATCGAGGCGGGGCGCGAGATGGAACCCCGGCGGGCCGTGGAGTACGCGCTGCGGGTCCGGCGGGAGCCGGCCGCCACGGCCGGTGGGGGCGGCGACCCGCTGAGCCGACGGGAGTGGGACGTCATCGACCTGGTGGCCAAGGGCCTCACAAACCGGCAGATCGCCGCGCGGCTGTATCTGTCGGTGCGCACCGTGGAGACCCACATCCGCAACATCCGCACCACCCTGGGCCTGCGCTCCCGCGCCCATGTCGCCGCGTGGGCGGCCCGGCGGGACCGCGCGGTGATCACCTCGGCCCGGCCGGCCGGGCGACGCGCGGTCATGGCCTGACCCTCCCGACGACGGCCACGGCCACGGCCACGGCATCGGCATCGGCGTTGGTGTCGGTGTCGGCGGGCCCGGACGTAACGGTGGTCAATACCGATGCCTCGACGCGTGGCCGGGCGGAGAGTGGGGCCGCATGGACGTGGCCGTGTCCACCGGAAGAGAACCGGAAGAGACGAAGAGAAAGAGACTTCAGTGAGCAATCCCTTCGAAGACGAGACCGCGCAGTACAAGGTGCTCGTGAACGATGAAGGCCAGCACTCCCTGTGGCCGGTCTTCGCCGACGTACCCGCCGGATGGACCTCGGTCTTCGGGCCGGACGACCGCCAGAACTGCCTGTCCTACGTGGAGGACAACTGGACGGACATGCGCCCCGCCAGCCTGATCGCCGCCATGACGTCCGAGTAGCGCTCTCTCCGACTCGTCCCGACGCACACCACACGATCTCCATCGGTACGGTGCTGGACGCCGCCCCCGCGGACGGCGTCCACCGCGACGGCGGCCGGGGCCTGCTGCTCGTCAACGGCCGCTTCGGACAGGCTGGTTGAGCCGTACGGGTGCGGGGGCGGGTGCGGGGGCGGGTGCGGGTGCGGGTGCGGCCGGCTCGGCCGGTTCCGACAGGCGCCGCGTCAGCAGGTCCGCGAGTCGGTCCAGGCCGGTCTCGATCTCCTCCGGGGTCAACAGGGAGCAGGAGAGGCGGAGTTGGTTCTCGCCGCCGCCCGCGTCGTCGTAGAAGTGGCGCATCGGGGTCCACAGGACGCCGTGTTCGCGGGCGGAGCGTTCGAGGAGGGCCTCGTCGGCCGGGAAGGGCAGGGTGAGGACGACGAAGAAGCCGCCGGTGGGGGTGTTCCAGTGGATCTGCTGCTCGCCGCTGCCGTCGTCGGCGGCGGGTGCGAAGCGGGAGCGCAGGCCGGCCAGGACCAGGTCCAGGTTGCGCCGGTAGACGGCGATCGCGCCCGCGTTCGCCCGGACCAGGCTGTAGTCGTGCTCCAGGAGCTGTCCGGCCACCACGGCTTGGGCGACCGGTGACGTGTTCACCGTCACCATGCTCTTGATCTTCGCCAGTTCGTCGGACAGGTACCCCGCCGCCTCGCCGCCCGAGGTCACCCGCTGGTCGGCGACCATGAACCCGACCCGGGCTCCGGGGAGGGTCGTCTTGGCGAACGAGCCCAGGTAGAGCACGCGTTGCGTGCGGTCGAGGGCCTTCAGCGTCGGCAGGCGCTCGCCGTGTCCGGTCCCGGTGAACAGGCCGTACGGGTTGTCCTCGACGAGCAGGATGTCCTCCTCCTCGGCCGTCTCGATCAGGCGTCGGCGGGTGGCGAGGCCGAGGGAGATGCCGGTCGGGTTGGAGAAGTCCGGCACCACGTACAGGCAGCGGGGGCGCAGGCCGCGCGCCCGTGCCTCGCGCAGCCGGGCGCGCAGGTCGTCGAAGTCGACCCCGAGGTCGCCGGACGCCACCCGCAGGACGGGCATCCCGACCAGCTTCGCCGCACCGCTGAAGCCCATGTACGTGGGCGAGACGGCCAGCGCCACGTCCCGTTCGTCGCGGCACAGCACGCGCAGCGCCAGATACATGGCCTCCTGCGCGCCGACCGTGATCACGATCGACTCGGGGTCCGCGTCGATGTTCTCGTCCACCGCCAGATGACGGGCGACCAGCTCGTGGATGACCCCCTTGGTCCGCCCGTACTGGAACAGCGTCCGCATCACGTCGTGGTCGCCGAGGCCTGGCTGCGAGGAGAGGAACTCCTGGTAGCGGTGCAGGTGGCGGGTGAGGTCGCGGACGTCGAAGAAGTCCTCGGTGGGGCGTCCGGCGGCGAAGGACACCGCGTCCGGGTGGCGACCCGCGACCTCGTTGAGGAAGGTCATCGATGCGAGGAGCGGGTCGCCCAAGGCGGAGTTCAGGTCCGAGAGTTCCATGCCGAACACTCTCCGGCCGGGGGCGGCCGCGGGCATCGGCGATGACCACCGTTACGCCGTCGGCGACCCCCCGGCCAGGACGGCGGCCAGTACCGCGCCCACCTGGGCGAGCGGCTGCGGGGCGCACATGGCGTCGTGGGTGGAGTCCACGCGGTGCACGTGGACGCGGCCGGTGACGTGCGGCTCCCAGTCCGCCGCGACCGGCGCGTCACCGGTACGGCCCTCGACCGCCGTGAAGTGCAGGACGTCACCCCGCAGTTGGCCGGGCGTGTGCCGGTGGAACATCCGCTGGTTGCTGCGGTAGGTGCGCAGGAACGCCTCCAAGTGCTCCTCCTCCAGCGCCCACGGGGTGCTCTTGCGGACCAGGGCGAGCGTCTCCGGCACGGTGAGCGGGGCGGTGAGCGGACCCTCTTGCCTGTCGGCTCCGAGGAACTCCACGAGGAGTTCCAGGAGCGAGTGGTCGTCGGACTCCGTTGGCTGCTCGGCGGACGGGGTGCGCGGGGGCATCGGGTAGGCGTCCATCAGCGCGAGGACGGCCACCTCCGCGCCGTCGCGCTGGAGTCGCTCGGCGACGGCGTGGGCGAGCACTCCGCCGAGGGACCAGCCGAGCAGATGGTACGGACCCGTCGGCTGGACGCCCTTGACCAGTTCGGCGTAGGTCGCGGCGAGGTCGGCGACGGTGCCGTCCGCCGCGTCGGCGGTGTCGGCCGTGTCGGCCGTGTCGGCCGTGTCGGGGCGGGTGAGGCCCGGGGCCTGGAGCCCGTACACCGGCTGTTCCGGGTCCAGGTGCCGCAGCAGTCCGGCGTAGGGCCAGCTCAGACCGCCCGCCGGGTGCACGCAGAACAGCGCGGGCCGACGGCCGCCGGTGCGCAGCGGCAGCAGGGGGGCGAACGGGTCCCCGCCGATGCCACCACCGATCACCCCGTCGCCGTCGGCGTCCCCGTCGAGCGAGCGGGCCAGGCCCGCTGCCGTCGGGGTGCGGAACACGTCCGCGATCGACAGCCTCGTACCGAAGGCGCTGTGGATCGCGCTGAGCAGTTTCATGGCGAGCAGCGAGTGGCCGCCGAGGTCGAAGAAGCTGTCGTCGACGCCGACCCGTTCGACCCCGAGCAGTTCGGCGATCAGCTCGCACAGCGTCTCCTCGCGCGGGGTGCGCGGCCCTCGGCCCCCTTCCGTCGCCGCCGCGTACTCGGGGGCGGGCAGGGCGGCACGATCGAGCTTGCCGTTCGCGGTCAACGGGAGCGCGTCGAGGGTGACGAACGCCGAGGGCACCATGTAGGCGGGCAGTACGGCGGAGAGGTCTCCTGTTATGTCCAACTGGCCTTCCTGGTCAGGCCCGTTCGCGGTTTTCTCCGGTACGACGTAGGCGACGAGGCGTTGGTCGCCGGGGCGGTCCTCGCGGACGACGGCCACGGCGCGGGCGATGCTCGGGAGGCGGGTGAGGGCGGTCTCGATCTCGCCGGGCTCGATGCGGTGGCCGCGCAGCTTGATCTGGTCGTCGGTCCGTCCCAGGTAGACGAGTTCGCCGTCGGCGCGCCGGCGGGCCAGGTCGCCGGTGCGGTACATCCGGGTGCCGGGAGCGCCGTACGGGTCGGCGACGAAGCGTTCGGCGGACAGGCCGGGCCGGTTGAGGTAGCCCCGGGCCAGGCCCGCGCCCGCGATGTACAGCTCGCCGGGGACGCCGGGGGCGACCGGGCGCAGCCACTCGTCGAGGACGTAGAGCGCGCTGTTGGCGAACGGCCGCCCGATCGGCACCGGTCCGGCCGGGGTCGGGTCGCCGGGGCGGAGCCGGAACTCCGCGCAGGCGACCGTCGCCTCCGTCGGACCGTACTCGTTGACCACCACCGTGTCCGGGTGCAGCCGCCGCCACGCGTCCAGCGCCGCGCCCGGCAACTGCTCGCCGCCCAGCACCAGTTGGCCGGTGGGAGACTCGGTGTCCGGCAGCGCGGCCAGCAGCGGCAGATGACTGGGGGTGGCTTTCAGGAAGGTCGGCGGCGGAGTGTCCGTCCGCTGCTCCTCCAGGGTGGACAGGTGGACGCGGCCGCCCGCCGCGAGCGTGCCCAGCAGACCGGTCACGGTCAGGTCGAAGGTGACCGGCGAGTGCAGCAGCGTACTGCCGGACAGCGCGGGATACGCCGACGCGCACCAGGCCAGATAGCCGGCCACCGCCCCGCGCTCGACGACCACGCCCTTGGGGCGGCCGGTGGAGCCGGAGGTGTAGAGGACGTAGGCGGGGTGGCCGGGGAGGTCGGGGCCGGGCCGGTCGTGGTCGGTGAGGTCGCGCGGGCTGAGTGCCCGCAGCGCCGCCGAGGTCTCCGCGCCGCCCGGGGTGATCACCGGGAGGCCGGTCGGCCAGGGGACGGCCGCCTCCTGCGTGGTGATCACGGCCGCCGGTGCGCAGTCCGCGAGTTGGTAGGCGATCCGCTCGGCCGGGTGGTCGAGGTCGAGCGGCAGGTAGGCACCGCCCGTCTTGAGCACCGCCAGCAGGGCCACGACCAGGTCCGGCGAGCGGGGCGGCAGAGCGACCGCCACGATCGTCTCCGGGCCGCCGACGCCCCGCGCGATCAGCAGCCGGGCCAACTGGTTTGCACGGGCGTGCAGTTGGGCGTAGGTGAGTTCGGTGTCGGTGAGTTCGGTGTCGGTGAGTTCGGTGTCGGTGAGTTCGGTGTCGGTGAGTTCGGTGTCGGTGTGGGTCAGGGCGGTGGCGTCCGGGGTGCGGGCGACCTGGGCCTCGAGGAGTTCCGGCAGCGATGCCTCGGGCCGGGCACGGACCGGCCCGTGTGACCAGGTCGTGAGCTGCTTCAGCTCGCCGGCGGAGAGGACGGCGGCCTGGCCGATGGGCCGGTCGGGGTGACCGGTCAGCGCGGTCAGCACGCGGAGGAACCGGTCGGCGAGGCCCTGGACGGTGGCCGCGTCGAAGAGTTCGGTCGCGTACTGGACGGTCCCGTGGATGCCGTCGGGATCGCCTTCGGCGGTGCGCCGTTCGGCGAGGTTGAACCACAGGTCGAACTTGACGGTGCCGGCTCCGCCGGGCTGCGGTGCGGTGGTCAGACCCGGAAGGTCGAGCCGGGCCGCCTCGCCCGCGCTCTCGACGGCCAACATGGTCTGGAACAGGGGGTGTCGGGCGAGGGAGCGCTGCGGGTTCAGCACTTCCACGAGACGCTCGAACGGCACGTCCTGGTGGGCGTAGGCGGCGAGGTCGGTGTCGCGGACGCGGGCGAGGAGTTCCCGGAAGGTCGGGTCGCCGGAGGTGTCGGTGCGCAGGACCAGGGTGTTGACGAAGAAGCCGACCAGGTCGTCGAGGGCTTCGTCGGTACGGCCCGCGATCGGGGTGCCGAGGGGGATGTCGGTGCCTGCGCCGAGCCTGGTCAGCAGCGCGGCGAGTGCGGCCTGCGCGACCATGAAGACGGTGGCCCCGTTGTCACGGGCGAGGCGGGCCATCGCGGCGTGCACGTCACCGTTGATCGCCAGGTCGACGGCGGCGCCCTCGTTGGTGGCAACCGCCGGACGGGGGCGGTCTGTTGGCAGCCGCAGTTCCTCCGGGAGCCCGGCCAGCGACTCACGCCAGTAGCCGACCTGCCGGGACAGCACGCTGTCCGGGTCGTCCTCCGAGCCCAGCAACTCCCGCTGCCACAGCGCGTAGTCCACGTACTGGACCGGCAACTCCCCCCAGCCGGGCGGGCGTCCGCCCCGCCGTGCCGCGTACGCCTGCGACAGGTCGCGGGCCAGCGGCAGCATCGACCAGCCGTCGCCGGCGATGTGGTGGACGAGGAGAAGGAGCGCGTACGTGTCCGGGCCGAGGACGAACAGGGTGACGCGCAGGGGCAGTTCCGTCGCGAGGTCGAAGCCGATGGACGAGGCGGCCGTGATCTCCTGCTCCAGCAGCTCCTCCGTGGTGTCGACGACCGACAGCGGCCGTACGGCGTCGGAGTTTACGGGTTCGACGAGTTGGTGGGGGTGGCCGTCCCGTTCGGGGAAGCGGGTGCGCAGGCTTTCGTGCCGTTCCACCACGTCCCGCAGTGCGGCGGCCAGGGCGTCCCGGTCGAGGTCGCCGGTGAGGCGTACCGCCAGCGGCATGTTGTACGCGACCCGGCCGGCTTCGAACTGGTTGAGGAACCACAGCCGTTGCTGGGCGAAGGACAGCGGGATCTGTTCCGGACGGGGCATCGGACGCAGCCCGGCGCGGGCGGCATCGGACGTCGTCGCCGCGAGGTGCGCGGACAGGGCGGCGATCGTCGGGGCCTCGAACACCGCCTGCAAGGGCAGTTCGATCTCCAGCTCGGCCCGGATGCGGCTCACCAGCCGGGTCGCCGTCAGCGAGTGTCCGCCCAGGTCGAAGAAGCTGTCGTCGATGCCGACCCGTTCCAGGCCCAGTACCTCGGAGAACAGGCGGCACAGCGCCTCTTCGCGCTCCGTGCGCGGGCCCCGGCCGCCGGCCGCCGCCGCGTACGCGGGAACCGGCAGCGCGGCCCGGTCGAGCTTGCCGTTGGGCATGAGCGGCAGGGCGTCGAGCGGCACGACGGCGGTGGGCACGAGGTGCGCGGGCAGTACGGCGGACAGCGCGTCACGCAGCGCGCCGGGGTCCGGGCGGGGCCTGTCGTCCGCCGGTACGACGTAGGCCACGAGGCGTTGGTCGCCGGGGGCGTCCTCGCGCATGACGACCGTGGCCTGCGCGATGCCGGGGAGGCCGAGCAGCGCGGTCTCGATCTCGCCGGGTTCGATGCGCATGCCGCGGATCTTGATCTGGTGGTCGGTGCGGCCGAGGTACTCGAGCTGTCCGTCCGGCCGCCAGCGGGCCAGGTCGCCGGTGCGGTACATCCGCGCGCCGGGAGCGCCGTACGGGTTGGCGACGAACCGTTCGGCGGTCAGCACCTGCCGGTCGAGGTAGCCGCGGGCCAGCCCCTCGCCCGCGATGTACAGCTCGCCGGTGACGCCCGGGGCCACCGGCTGGAGGCCGCCGTCGAGGACGTGGCACTGCGAGGCGTGCGTCGGGCACCCGATGGGCGGCGGGGCCGGGAGGGGTGCGAGCGGTGTGGTGAAGCTGACGCACACGGTGGACTCGCTGGGGCCGTACGCGTTGACCATGCGGCGGCCCGGGGCCCACCGGGTGATCAGCTCGGGCGGGCAGGGTTCGCCGCCGACGCCGAGGACGAGCCGGGGCGGCAGGGCGTCCGGGGGCAGCAGGGCCAGGACCGAGGGGATGAGGAGGACGTGGGTCGCCGTACCGCTCCTGAGGAGGCGGGCCAGTTCGGGGCCGGGGACGAGTTGGTCGGCCGGTGCCAGGACGAGGGTGGCTCCGTTGAGGAGCGACATGCACTCCTCCAGGAACGTCGAGTCGAAACTCGGCGACGCGAACTGAAGGACACGGCTGTCCGGGGTGATCGCGAACCGCTCTTTGAGGGTCTGCGCGAACGGGGCCACGCCCCGGTGGGTGCTGACGATGCCCTTGGGCCGGCCGGTGGACCCCGAGGTGTAGATGACGTACGCCGGGTGATCGGGGCCGAACGGGTGACCACGATCGGCGTCGCTGAGGTCATGGTCGTCCTGAGCGTCCCAGACGCGGACGGTGTCGGCGCTGTCCAGCGCCAGGACGGGGACGCCCGTGTCCGGCAGACCGGCGGCGTCGTGCGTCGTGGTGACGGTCAGCACCGGGCCGGTGTCGGCCAGCATGTACTGGATCCGGTCGGCCGGATACCGCAGGTCGATGGGGAGATAGGCGGCCCCGGCCTTGAGGACGGCGAGACGGGCCGCGATCAGGTCCGGCGACCGGGGCAGCGCGACCGCGACATACCGGCCCGGCCCGACGCCACGCCCCACGAGCAGCCGGGCGAGCCGGTTCGCGCGGGCGTTCAGCTCGGCGTACGACACGGTCATGTCCTGGTACGACAGTGCTGTGGCGTCCGGGGTACGGGCGGCCCGGGACTCGAACAGCTCCGGGAACGTCGCGCCGGACACGTCGCTCGCGGGGCCGTCCGACCACGCGGCCAGACGCTCGCGTTCGACGGCGGTGAGGAGGCCGAGGCCGCCCACGCGCAGGCCGGGGTCGTCCACGACCGCCGTCAGCGCGGTGGTGAACCGGTCGGCCAATTCCCGGACTTGGGCGTGGTCGTAGACGTCGGTCTGGTAGTCGAACCGCAGGCGCAGGCCACGGCCGGGCATCACCAGCAGGCTCAGCGGGTAGTGGGTGACGCTGCGGGTCTCCGCCGAGGTGATGCGCAACTGCCGCGCCGCCGCGCCGGCAGCCGCATGGGGACCGGAGCCGCCGCCTGTCTCCAGTCCGGAGGCCGCCGACATGTCGAGGGGGTAGTTCTCGAAGGCGACGACGGTGTCGAAGAGTTGGCCGCCGCCCGCCAGGTTCTGGATCTCCGCGAGTCCGAGGTGCTGGTGGGCCAGCAGTCGGGCCTGCTGGCCCTGGACGCGGGTCAGCGTCTCGCCGAGCGTGGCGGCGGGGTCGAGGGCGACCCGTACGGGCACCGTGTTGATGAACAGCCCGACCATCGACTCGATGCCGGGGATCTCCGCCGGCCGCCCGGCGACCATCGCGCCGAACACCACGTCGTCCTGGCCGGTCAGCCGGCTCAGCAGCACCGCCCACGCCAACTGCACCACGGTGTTCGTGGTCACCCCGTGGCCACGCGCGGCGGCGGACAGCCGCCCGGTGAACTCCTCGGGCAGCTCCACGACCAGGTGACCGGTCCGTTCCGGCGCGGCCCGGCCGGGCTCGGCCCCGCTGAGCCGGGTCGGCTGCCCGAGCCCGGCCAGCGCCTCCCGCCAGGCCGCCTCCGCGACCGTACGGTCCTGGCCCGCCACCCACGCCAGGTAGTCGCGGTACGGGGTCACCGGCGGCAGCCCGGTCTCCGCGCCGCCCTGCGCGTACAGCGCGAACAACTCCCGCAGGAGGATGGGCAGGGACCAGCCGTCCAGCAGTACGTGGTGGCTGGTGAGGACGAGTCGGTGGCGTCCTTCGCCGAGGCGGATCAGCGTGAACCGCAGCAGCGGCGGATCGTCCAGATCGAACCGCCGGGCCTTGTCCTGCTCCAGCCAGGCGGCGAGAGCGGCCTCCTGCGCCGACAGACCCTGTTCAGACGCGTCCTGTTCAGACGCGTCCTGTTCAGACGCAACCTGTTCCGACGCGTCGTCCAGACTCGTCAGGTCGACGTCCTCCCACGGCAGGTCCACCTCGCGGGGGATGACCTGAACGGTCCGGGAGCGCGCCGACACGAACCCGGCCCGCAGGTTGGCGTGCCGGCGCAGCAGCGCGCTCACCGACGCCCTCAGCACCCCCGGGTGGAGCGGCCCCTCCACCCCCAGGCAGAGCTGGGTGACGTACACGTCAGGGGCCTGCTCGTCGTACAGCGCGTGAAACAGCAGCCCTTCCTGCAAGGGTGCCAGAGGCAGAATGTCCTCCAAGTCCCGCTGCGTCACTTCCGCTTCCTCCATGTCAGTTCGAGGTCGTCGATGTCGGACTGGGACAGCTCCAGCAGCGAGAGGTCGGACGGGGTACGTCCGCCGCTGTCCGGCAGGACGGCGTGCCGCGCCAGTGCGTCGAGCGCCTGCGTGTAGCCGTCGGCGAGTTCGCGCACGGCCGCTTCGGACAGCACTCCCCCGGCCCAGGACCAGGAGACGTGGAGTTCCGGCCCGTAGGGGGTGTCCATGGTCACCGAGTCGACGGTGAGCACGTGGGTGAGGGGCAGGTCCGGATCGGAACCGGAACCCGCCGTCGAGCCCTCACCGGCGGGCGACCAGTCCGCCGCCGGCTGCACCGGGACCCGCCCCAGGTAGTTGAACGCGATCTGCGGTACGGGCGCGGCGCTCAACTCCGCGGCGGTGTCCGGGTTGAGGTGGCGCAGCAGCCCGTATCCGATGCCGTGGTCCGGGACGGCCCGCAACTGCTCCTTGATCCGCTTGAGTACGGTGCCGGCGTCCCGCCCGCCGTCCCACACGGCGGCCTCGTCGAACGGCCCCGGGTCCAGCCGTATTGGGTGGACGGAGGTGAACCAGCCGACGGTACGCGAGAGTTCGAGGCTGTCGGAGATCCCGGCGAGCCCTTCACGGCCGTGACTCTCCAGGTCCACGAGGACGCCTCCGTGCCGGGCACGGGGGGTGCGGTGGCGTCCGACCGCCAGGGCCAGCGCCGTCAACAGGACGTCGTTGACGCCCGCGTGGAACCGCGCCGGAAGCTGGGTGAGCAGCGGCTCGGTCCGCTCCGGCGGCACGACGACCGTCACGGTACGGGCCGTGCGGGCAAGGTCCTCGGCGGGGTCGAGGGGCCGGTCCCCAAGCAGCGGTTCGGCACCGGCGTCTCCCAACACCACCTTCCAGAAGGGGAGTTCGGCCAGCCGGGCCGGGTTCACCGCTTCCGCGGCGAGTTTCCCGGTCCAGGTCCGCAGCGAGGTCCCCACCGGTTCCAGTTCAGGGGTCCGGCCGTCCGCCGCGGCCTGCCATGCCTGGGCGAGGTCGGGCAGGAGGACGCGCCAGGAGACGCCGTCCACCGCCAGGTGGTGCACGACCAGCGACAGCCGCCCGGAACGGACGGACCCGGCGTCGAACCACACCGCCTGGACCATCACCCCGTCACCGGGAGCCAGCCGCGCCCGCGCCCCCTCGGCCTCGACGGCGACGACCGCAGCCAGGGCATCGCCGTCCAGCCCGGTGGCGTCTATACGGCGTACGAGGTCGGCGGCCCGGACGCTTCCGACGGCGGCGATCTCCAGGCCCCACGCCCCGTCACCGCCACCGTCACCGTCACCGCCAGCAGGCCTGACCCGCATCCGCAGGGCGTCATGCCGGTCAACTACCGCTTGCAGGGCGGTAGTCAGGGCCTCGGTGCCCAGGTTCGGCGGGACGCGCAGCAGCATCGCCTGGCTGAAGCGGTCGATCGGTCGGCCGGAATCCAGCGTCCGGCGCATGACCGGCGTCGGCAGCAGCGCACCGGTGCCGGCCCCCGCCTCCTCCACCGGTGCCTGATCGCTCTCGGTGGCCACCAGGGCGAGCCCCTCGACCGTCTGCCGCTCGAACACATCGCGCGGGGTGATCTTCAGACCCACCGCACGCGCCCGGGAGACCAACTGGATCGACACGATGCTGTCGCCGCCCAGGTCGAAGAACCGGTCGTCGATGCCTACGTGCTCGACGCCGAGGAGATCGGCGAACAGCTCGCACAGCACCTTCTCCCGCTCGCTGCGCGGCGCGCGCCCGGACGCCGTACCGGCCGGATCCGGCGCGGGCAACGCCTTGCGGTCGAGCTTGCCGTTGGGCATCAGCGGCAGCGCGTCGAGGACGACGACGGCGGACGGCACCATGTGGGCGGGCAGCACGGAGGCGAGATGCCCACGCAGCGCCGCCACGTCGACGTCCGCCGCGTGCTCCGCCTCCGCCTCCGGTACGACGTACGCGACGAGCCGCTGCTCACCGGAGTTGCTACCGGGGTTGCCACCGGGGGTGTCCTCGCGGACGACCAACACCGCCTGGCCGACGCTGTCGTGGCGGATGAGCGCGGCCTCGATCTCGCCGGGCTCGATGCGCATGCCCCGGATCTTGACCTGGTCGTCCTCGCGGCCGAGGTATTCGAGCTCGCCGTCCGCGTTCCAGCGGGCCAGGTCGCCGGTGCGGTACATCCGCGCGCCGGGCGGGCCGAACGGGCAGGCCGGGAAGCGGTCCGCGGTGAGGGCGGGCCGGTTGAGATAGCCCCGGGCCAGCCCCTCCCCCGCGATGTACAGCTCACCGGTCACACCGGCCGGCACGGGCTGAAGCCGGGAGTCCAGTACGTAACACTGCGACCCGTGGGCGGGCCGCCCGATGGACGGCGTCCCCCGGCCCGGCAGCATCGGATCGGTGAAAGTGAGACACACCGTCGACTCGCTGGGGCCGTACGCGTTGACCATACGGCGGCCCCCGGCCCAGCGGTCGACGAGTTCCGCCGAGCACGCCTCGCCGCCGACGCCGAGGACCAGGTCGTCGGGAAGCGAGCCCTCGGGCAGCAGGGCCAGTACGGACGGGATGAGCAGGACGTGGCTGGCCAGCCCGCTGCCGAGGAGTTTCGCCAGCTCGGGTCCCGGACGCAGCCGTTCCGCCGGCGCGCCCACCAGGGTGGCCCCGCTGAGCAACGACATGCACTCCTCAAGGAACGTCGAGTCGAAACTCGGCGACGCGAACTGGAGGATCCGGCTGTCGGGGGTCACGGCGAACCGTTCCGCGAGCGTCCGGGCGAACGGCGCTGCCCCCCGGTGGGTGGACACGATGCCCTTGGGACGGCCCGTCGACCCCGAGGTGTAGATGACGTACGCGGGATGGTCGGCCCGCAGCGGCGCGTGCCGGTCCCGGTCGGTCAGGTCGCCGTCATGGACCCGGTCCCAGACGGCGGTCACCTGCGGATCGTCCAGCGCGAGGATCTCGACACCGGCCGCGGGCAGTTCCTCGGCGTCGGCGACGGTGGTGACGACCAGGACCGGGGCGGCATCGTCCAGCATGAACCGGATCCGCTCGACCGGGTACTTCAGGTCGATCGGCAGATAGGCGGCCCCCGCCTTCAGTACGGCCATCCGGGCCACGATCAGATCGACCGACCGAGGCAGGGCCACCGCCACACACCGTTCCGGCCCCACGCCCCGGCCCGCCAGCAGCCGGGCCAGCCGGTTCGCGCGGGCGTTCAGCTCGGCGTAGGTCAGCTCGGTGTCGCCGTAGACGAGGGCGGTGGCGTCCGGGGTACGGGCCACCCGCGCCTCAAACAACTCCGGCACCGTGGCGTCGAGTTGCTTCCAGGCCGGCCCCGCCGACCAGTCGGCCAGCTCGGCGCGCTCGCGGGCGGTGAGAATCTCGGCCTGGCTGATGGTCTGGTCGGGGTCCGCCACCGCCGCGGCCAGCGTCCGCGTGAACCGGTCGGCGAGCGCCCGCACCGTGCTCTCGTCGAAAAGGTCGGTGGTGTAGTGCAGGATGCAGTGGACTCCGTCGGGACTGCCGTCGCCGGTGTGCCGCTCCGTCATGCTGACCGACAGATCGAACTTGGCCGCGCCGACCCCCGCCATCCGCGAACTCGTACTCAGCCCCGGCAGCCCCAACCGCGCCTCACCCGCGTTCTCGACCGCCAACATGGTCTGGAAGAGGGGGTGCCGGGCGACGGAGCGTTGCGGGTTGAGAAGCTCCACGAGCCGCTCGAACGGCACGTCTTGATGCGCGTAGGCGGCGAGGTCGGTGTCACGGACCCGGCCGAGCAGCTCACGAAAGGTCGGATCACCGGACGTGTCGGTGCGCAACACCAGCGTGTTGACGAAGAACCCGACCAGGTCGTCCAGCGCTTCATCGGTACGACCCGCGATCGGCGTCCCGAGTGGAATGTCGGTGCCTGCCCCGAGCCGGGTCAGGAGCGTGGCCAGCGCCGTCTGGGCCACCATGAAGACGGTCGCCCCGTTGTCGCGGGCAAGGCGGCTGATGGCGGCATGCAGCGCGCCGTCGATCTCCAGGTCCACGGCAGCGCCGTTGTTGGTGGCGGTGGCCGGGCGGGGCCGGTCGGTGGGCAGTTGGAGTTCCTCGGGCAGACCCGCCAACGCCTCGCGCCAGAACCCGACTTGGCGCGCCAGCAGGCTGTCGTCGTTCTCCTCCGAGCCGAGCAGCTCACGCTGCCAGAGGGTGTAGTCCGCGTACTGCACGGGCAACGGCCGCCAGTTGGGCGTACGGCCGCCCCGCCGCGCCGCATACGCGATGGAGAGGTCGCGGGCCAGCGGCGTCATGGAAGTGCCGTCACCCGCGATGTGGTGGACCACGAGCAGCAGCACGTGCTCGGTGGGCGACAGCACGAACAGCGTTGCCCGCAACGGGAGATCCACCGCCAGATCGAACCCGACGGCCGTGACAGCCACGACGGCCCGGTCCAACTCCGCCTCGACCGTGTCGACGACAGCGAGTTCCGGCCCAGTGGTGATCCCGACGGCCTGGTAGGGCTCACCCTCGTGATCGGGGAAGCGAGTCCGCAGACTCTCATGCCGCTCTACGAGGTCGTGGAGCGCGGCAGCCATCGCATCCCGGTCCAACTCACCGGTCAGCCGCATGGAGAAGGACATGTTGTAGCCAGCCCCGGCCGCCTCCAACTGGTTCAGGAACCACAGCCGACGCTGCGCGAACGACAACGGCACCCGCTCCGGCCGGGGCATGGGCCGCACCCCGCTGCGCGCATCGGCCGTCCCCGCCAGACGCCCGGAGAGTGTGGCGATCGTCGGTGCCTCGAAGACTGCCTGTAGGGGCAGTTCGATGCCCAACGCGGCACGGATACGACTCACCAGGCGAATGGCGAGGAGGGAGTGCCCGCCGAGTTCGAAGAGGTTGTCATCGATGCCGACTTGATCCACCCCGAGGACGTTGGCGTACAGCTCGCAGAGGATCTCCTCCTGCGCGTTACGAGGACCACGGCCCCTGACGGCAGCGCCCGTGTCGTACTCAGGCACCGGAAGAGCGGCCCGGTCCAGCTTGCCGTTCGGCGTCAACGGCAACGCGTCAAGGACCACGAAGGCCGACGGCACCATGTAGGCGGGGAGGGTCGCGGCCAGTGCGTCACGCAGAGCGGCCGTGTCGGGGGTGCCGGAGGCCGTTGCCGGTACGAGGTAGGCGACGAGGCGCTGATCGCCGGGGGTGTCCTCGCGGGCCACCACCACAGCCTGACCAACAGCCTCATGGCGGATCAGCGCTGCCTCGATC
>NZ_FOFF01000058.1 GCF_900110755.1 Streptomyces sp. yr375 | reverse complement strand
GAGAAGACCAACGAGATCACGCGTTTCCAGCCCCTCCTGGACACGCTGCCCGACCTGTCCGGCATCGTCGTGACCAGCGATGCCATGCACACCCAGTACGACCACGCCACCTATCTGCGTGGGCGGGACGCCCACTACATCGTGATCGTCAAGCGCAACACGAACAGGCTCCGCCAGCAGTTGAAGGTCCTTCCCTGGAAGCAGATACCGCTCCAGGACCGGACACGCACGACTGGTCACGGACGCTCCGAGATCCGCAGGCTGAAGGTCTGCACGGTCAACAGCCTGCTCTTCCCCGGCGCCCGTCAGGCTGTCCAGATCGTCCGGCGCCGTGTCCATCGCACGACTGGGAAGATCAGCCTCAAGACCGTCTACGCGGTCACCAGCCTCGCCGCGGAGCAGGCCCCACCCGCCCGGCTGGCCCAACTGGTCCGCGGGCACTGGACGGTCGAGGCCCTGCACCACGTCAGAGACGTCACCTTCACCGAGGACGCCTCCCAGCTGCGGACCGGGAACGCACCCCGGGCGATGGCGACCTGCAGAAACCTCGCGATCGGAGCCCTCCGCCTCGCCGGCGTCCGCAACATCGCCGCCAGCCTCCGCCGGACAGCCCGGGACCAAACTCGCGCCCTCACCCTTCTCGGCCTCACGTGATCAAAAAAGACGAGGCCCGACTACGCCGAAGCCCTGGCGCCGCGCCGGACAAAGCATCCAGGTTCTCTTCCGCTACTACGCCAAGTTTCTGGCCGAGGCACGGAACCATGCCAACAGCCTGATCGAGGAGTCGATGCGAAGGTGGGAGGGGCAGGACGGCACTGCAGAGGACGCATGAACCGGGACTTGGCCCGGAAATGCCCCGGAACAGCTGGTCAGAGGTGGGATAGCAGTGGGACATATCAGGAGTTACTCTGCACTTCACCCCGTGGCTGAGAGGCATGCCGGGAAGGGCGCCTGTCAGGTGAAATGCCTGGTCAGGCGCCCTTTTTTTGGCGTCTAGAAGAAGCCCAGTTTCTTCGGCGAGTACGACACGAGAAGGTTCTTGGTCTGCTGGTAGTGCTCCAGCATCATCTTGTGCGTCTCGCGCCCGATCCCGGACTGCTTGTAACCGCCGAAGGCGGCATGCGCCGGGTACGCGTGGTAGCAGTTCGTCCAGACACGGCCCGCCTGGATCGCCCGTCCGGCCCGGTACGCCGTGTTGATGTCCCGGGTCCACACCCCGGCCCCGAGACCGTACGACGTGTCGTTGGCGATCTTGATCGCGTCGTCGAAGTCGTCGAACGAGGCCACCGAGACGACCGGACCGAAGATCTCCTCCTGGAAGATCCGCATCCGGTTGTTACCCTCGAAGATCGTCGGCCGGACGTAGTAACCGCCCTTCAACTCACCGTCGTACTCGGCACGTTCGCCGCCCGTGAGGATCTTGGCGCCCTCCTTCCGGCCGATGTCGATGTAGGAGAGGATCTTCGCGAGCTGCTCGCCGGAGGCCTGCGCGCCGATCATCGTGTCCGTGTCGAGGGGGTGGCCGGGCTTGATGAGCTCGGTGCGGGCGACGGCCGCCTCAAGGAACTCGCCGTAGTTGCCGCGCTGGATCAGACCGCGCGACGGGCAGGTGCACACCTCGCCCTGGTTCAGCGCGAACATGGTGAAGCCTTCGAGGGCCTTGTCGCGGAGTTCGTCGTCCTTGTCCCACACGTCGTCGAAGAAGAGGTTCGGGGACTTGCCGCCCAGTTCGAGCGTGACCGGCTTCAGGTTCTCCGCGGCGTACTGCATGATCAGCCGCCCGGTCGCCGTCTCACCCGTGAACGCCACCTTCGCCACCCGCGGACTGGACGCCAGCGGTTTGCCCGCCTCCTCACCGAAGCCGTTGACGATGTTCAGCACGCCCGGCGGCAGCAGGTCCGAGACCAGGCTCATCCAGTAGTGCAGCGAGACCGGGGTCTGCTCGGCGGGCTTGATCACCACCGTGTTGCCCGCGGCGAGAGCCGGTGCGAGCTTCCAAGTGGCCATCAGGATCGGGAAGTTCCACGGGATGATCTGCGCGACGACACCGAGCGGCTCGTGGAAGTGGTACGCCACCGTGTCGTCGTCGACCTCGCTGAGCGAACCCTCCTGCGCGCGGACCGCGCCGGCGAAGTAACGGAAGTGGTCGATCGCCAGCGGGATGTCCGCCGCCAGCGTCTCGCGGACCGGCTTGCCGTTCTCCCAGCTCTCCGCGACGGCGAGGGGCTCCAGGTACGCCTCCATGCGGTCGGCGATCTTTAGGAGGATGTCGGAGCGCTCGGTCGCCGAGGTGCGGCCCCAACTCGGCGCGGCCGCGTGCGCCGCGTCGAGCGCCCGCTCCACGTCCTCCGCCGTGCCGCGCGCCACCTCGGTGAACGTCTCCCCGTTCACCGGCGACGCGTTCTCGAAGTACTGCCCCCGCGCCGGGGGCACGTACTCGCCGCCGATGTAGTGGTCGTAACGCGCCTGGTAGGAGACGATCGCGCCCTCGGTCCCGGGCGCCGCATAACGAGTCATCCTGTTCTGCCTCCCTCAGCATCACTGCCCGCCGTTGGACAGCTCCCGGCGAAACTAGGCAACCGGACGTTGCAGTCACGTTGCGGTGCTGGTCGGGGGAGGGAAGGGCGGAAGGCGGGGTGGGAGGGGAGAGGGAAGGAGGGGCCGAAGGCGGGGGCGATATTGGGCTGGCGGGGGCGTCCGCCAGCCCCGACCCTCGGGTGAGTGCGCAGGGCCGACGAAGGCACACCCGGGGCCTGGGCCACAGGTGCCTCGCCCAGGCCCCGGGTGCCCGCCGGGTTGCTGGGGCCGCCGGGGCCGATGACTGCGGCCACTGCGGCCACCGCGGCCATGCGCCCGCCACGCACGCCTCGGTCCGCCGCCCGGGCCATGGGAGCGTCCCACCGCTCGGCATCTCCGGTGCCCCGGTCGGCAGTTGCGTCGCCCGGCCTGTACGTGCGGTGCCGCGGCAGGTGGTCCCGGTGCCAGCGCCCATGAGGAGCGGGGAGGGTGAGGGGGCTTATGGGTGGGGCCACCCGGCCGGGGCCGTCAGTTCCGTTTCCAGTGAGGTGAGGCGTGCTCGTATCGCGGCCGTCGGGTGGGCTGCCGCGAGCGCTCGCCACACGTCGAGGTCGTCCTCGCCCCACGGCGCATGTGCCCAGTCCGCCAGCAGATCGGGGTCGCCGCAGGCGATCAGCGCGGCGCGCAGTCCGTCGGCCAGACGGCGCCGGAGCAGCACCACGGCCGGTGCCTGAGACGCGGGTAACAGCGGCCCGGTGTACGCCGTCACGGCCGCCGTGACCGCGCCGGCCGCCAGCCGCCTTTCGACGACCGCAACGTCCGACTCGAAGGGAACGGTGAGCCGGTAGGGGCGCGAGACCAGCAGCCCGGGACCGAGCACCCCGCGCAGCCGGGCGAGTTCGGCCCGCAGTGTCACCGGCGTCACCGACTCGTCCCTGTACAGCGCGCACAGCAACTCGTCGCCCGTCAGGCCCTCGGGGTGACGGGCCAACAACACCAGGATCTCGCTGTGCCGGCGGCTCAGCCTGATCCCCCGGCCGCCGACGACCAGATGTGCTTCGTCCCGGCCCAGCACCGTCAGCCGCGGCGGCTCGGCGGCAGGCTGCGCGGGGGTGAGCAGCGCCAGATGGGCTTCGGCCGCCCGCGCGACCGCCTGTACGAAGCCCAGGCTGTGCGGATGCGCCAGCCCGTCCCCGCCCGTGATGTCCACGGCACCCAGTACCCGACCGGTCCGCGGATCGTGCACCGGGGCGGCCGCGCACGTCCACGGCTGCACCCGCCGGATGAAGTGTTCGGCCGCGAACACCTGCACCGGCCGGTCCAGGGCGACCGCCGTGCCCGGTGCGTTCGTCCCGACCGCGCTCTCCGCCCAGTGAGCGCCCGGCACGAAGTTCATCCGCCCCGCGCGCCGCCGTGTCGCCGCGTGGCCCTCGACCCACAGCAGCCTGCCGCGCGCGTCGCACACCGCCAGCAGATGCTCCCCGTCGGCGGCGAACGTGCCCATCAGCTCGCGGATCAGCGGCATCACCCGCGCCAGCGGATGTTCGGCCCGGTAGGCGCCGAGATCGCCGTCGGTCAACTCCACGCTCGCCGTGCCGTCGGGACCGACGCCGGCCTGCGCGGAACGCCGCCACGAGTCGGCCACGACGGCACGCACCGGCCGCGGCACGGTGCCCGCCTCCGTGAACGTCTCGTGCGCCCGCCGCAGGATCCGCACCCGCTCGGCAGGGTCGGCCCCTGGCTCCAGGGCCACCCAGGGATCGGTCAACTCGTCCTCCCGGAAGGCGATACGGCTCGGTACGGCTGGGGACATCGTCACTCCGGGTACGCGGACCGACAACCGTTTGGACGGCGGTGGCCCGAAAGCCGACCATCCCCTTGCGGTCCCCTTCCGGTCAGGCGGAGTTGACGAGCCGCAGGTAACGGCTCCAGTCCCAGTTCGGCGGGATCGGTGTGGTCGGTGCCGGGCACCTCGTGGTGGCCGATGATGTGCGCCCGGTCCCTCGGGATGCCGTACCGGTCGCAGACCGATGCCGTCAGCCGAGCGGACCGCTCGTACAGCGCGTCGGTGAAGTAACCCGGTTGGTCCACCCACCCTTCGTGTTCGATTCCGACGCTGCGTGTGTTGTAGTCCCAGTTCCACGCGTGCCAGGCGACGTCGGACTCGCGCACGCACTGCGCCACATGACCGTCCACCGAGCGCACGACGTAGTGGGCGGACACTTTCTTTCGCGGGTTCTGGAAGACGGACAGGGTCTTGGTGTACTCGGTCTGCGTGACGTGGATGACGACGCGGTCGACGACGTAGGCGGGTGGGCGGTTCGACGCCGTGCAGTTGGCAGCGGTCGCGGGCTGCCACTCGGCGAGCGGATAGTCGACGGTCCGGGGCTGCGCGCCCGCCCGTGTGTCGGGGAGCAGCGCGTACGGAACGGCGGCGAGGGCGGCGCCCTTCAGGATGCGCCGTCGTCCGGGGAGGTGTCTTGCTCGTTCCACGGAGTGCTGCCTTTCAAGTGATGACTGAGGGGTGTCTGAATGGTGTTTGAGTGGTGTCTGACGTGTTGAAGCGGCACCGGCCCGGTTCGTTCGGGCGCGCCTCGGCAGGCTCGCCCGTGCCGGGAGCGATGGGTGCCACGGGCGGACCACGCTGGATATGCGCAGGGGATCGTCGAGTTGGACCCGGGCGGTCTCGGCCGCGCGGCCGGGATCTCCCCGCACAGTCGCCGGCACCACAACCGCTAGCAGCATCAGCACCAGTACCACCACCAGCACCGCTACCCCCGCAGCCGTCCATATGCCGACGACCAGACCGGCGTGCGAGTCGGCGGCGCTCAGCCCGCTCACGAACCCGACGAGCCGCACCGCGACCACCGCGACCACCGCAACCACTGCGGACACCGCGGACACCGCGAGGACCAGCACCTTGCACAGCCCCACGGCCTCACGCCGCCGCCTCTCAACCTCTTCCCCCGGCATTCCGAATCCCCCTTGTTCTCTAGCCCACTAACCCTCTCGCGCCTCGCACGTGTCGATGCGTCAGCCGTCACGACCTCGACGGTCGGGCGGCCTCGCATACATCACGTTACGACGCAGATCGGTCCGGCAGGAGGACATGCCGGGGTTCGGTGGACGAGCGCGGAATTGTGGATAACTCGCTCACCCGAACGGGGAGTTCCGGCTTGATCGGGCTGTGTATGACCGCCGTTCAGGCGTGTTCCGCCACCGCTGCCGGATCGTCCAGCACGGCCCGCACCACCGAGTGCGCGGCCCCGAGCAGCGGCCCCTCGGGACCCAGCCGCGAGACGGACACCGGGCAGGCCGGGCCCGCCGTACGCCGGGAGAGTTCGGTCTCGAGCGACGGCAGCAGCCACGGCGCGAGCCCGGCCAGGGCGCCGCCGAGCACCACACCCTCGGGGTCCAGCAGATTGAGCGCCCCGGTCAGGGCGATGCCGAGGGCCGTTCCCGCCTCGCGCAGAGCGCGCCGTACGTCCGGATCGCCGTCCGCGGCGCGTCCCGCGAGGAGTCCGACGCGGTCCTCGCCCGGTTCCAGCCCGGCCGCCCGCAGGACCGCCTCCTCACCGGCGTACTGCTCCAGGCATCCGCGCCCGCCGCACACGCACTCCGGCCCGTCGGGGTGGACCGGCACATGGCCCAGCTCGCCCGCGAAACCGCGGGTGCCGCGCAGCAGGCTGCCGTTCACGACGAGCGCGGCGCCGATGCCGATCTCGGCCGACACGTGCAGGAAGTCCCCCGGGGTGTCCGCGCCGAGCCAGAGTTCGGCCAGTCCGCCGAAGTTGGCCTCGTTGTCCACGGTCAGCGGGAACTCTGCGGGCAGCAGCGCGCCGAGGTCGACGTCCTGCCAGTCGAGGTTC
This sequence comes from Streptomyces sp. yr375, assembly GCF_900110755.1. Lineage (GTDB taxonomy): Bacteria > Actinomycetota > Actinomycetes > Streptomycetales > Streptomycetaceae > Streptomyces. The sequence continues at coordinate 44,890 of NZ_FOFF01000058.1, read as the reverse complement.
GGCGCGCGGACCACCGTACGGGCGTCCCGGGCGATCAGGCCGGGGACGGCCACGGCGAGCCCGGCCGGCCACAGCCCCTCGCGTTCCGCCTCGGCGACGACCTGGCGTACGAGATCGGTCAGCTCCTCGACCACCGGCCCGGGGGAGCGGCCCCGGTTCGTGCCGTGCCGCATGGCACGCGCGCGTACCTCGCCGCGCAGGTCGACGGCGCACACCGCGAGGTGGTCGACGCCGATCTCGGCGCCTATCCCGGCCGGGCCGCGCCCGCTGACCGCGAGTGCCGAGCCGGGCCGGCCCACCCGGCCGGGCCGCTCGGGGCCCAGCTCCTGGAGCAGTCCGGTGCGTATGAGTTCGTCGACGAGGGTCGACACCGCTGCCCGGGTCAGGCCGATACGTGAGGCGACCGCCGCCCGCGAGAGGGGTCCCTCGGCGCTGACGGCGTGCATCACCCGGGCCAGGTTGCGGCGGCGCATGCCCTGCTGGGTGTCGGGCAGCGCACGCCCCGGGCCGGTCGGCCGGGCCTCGTGCAGCGGTGCGGTCATGCCTCCGTCGATTCGTTGACGCTCAGTTCGTTGTTGCGCAGTCGATGCTCAGTGGGCGTCCGTGCTCCGTTCGAGCAGCGGGGCCGCGTCGGAGAGTACCCCGGCGATCCTGGTCAGCGTCCTGTCGTCCCGCTCGACGGCGTCGAGTACCGGACCCCGCGTGGTGTTCCAGCGGCGGGCGACGGCGGCCGGGTCCTCCCCGGTCAGCAGGCCCGCCGCCTGTGCCGCGGCGCCCAGCGCGACGAGTTCCTTGGCCTCGGGCACCTGGACCGGCCGCCCGGACAGTCGGCGCACGGTCTGCTGCCAGGCCGTGCCCCGGGCGCCGCCGCCGATCAGCAGCAGCGGAGCCGAGCGGTCCGCGTCCTCGTCGAGGACCAGGTCGAGCGCGCCGAGCAGCGAGTGCACGGCACCGTCGTAGGCGGCCTGCAGCAGTTGACCGGCGGTCGTGTCGTGGCGCAGGCCGTGCAGCAGGCCCGAGGCGTTCGGCAGGTTCGGGGTGCGCTCGCCGTCCAGGTAGGGCAGGAGCGTGAGCTCCGTGGTGGGTTCCACGGCCTCACGGTCCAGGCCCAGCAGGGCGGCGATGCGGTCGACGGCGAGCGTGCAGTTCAGGGTGCAGGCCAGCGGCAGCCAGTCGCCATGGGCGTCGGCGAAGCCGGCCACGGTGCCGGTGGGGTCGGTGGGGCGGTGCTTCGCCACCGCGTACACCGTGCCCGAAGTGCCGAGGCTCAGCACGGGCGTGCCGGGCCGCAGCCCGAGCCCCAGCGCCGCCGCGGCGTTGTCCCCGGTGCCCGGGGCGACCAGGGTGCCCTTGGCGAAGGGCAGGCCGTGGCTGTCGCGCACGGTGCCCGCCACCTCCCCGGGCCGCACCACGCGGGGCAGCAGCGCGGGGTCTAGCCCGACATGGGCGAGGATTTCCTGGTCGTACGTCTCCGTCCCGGACGCCCACCAGCCGGTGCCGGACACGTCGCCGCGGTCGGTGGTGCCCTCGCCCGTGAGGCGTTCGGTGAGGTAGTCGTGGGGGAGGCGCACGGCCTTCGTCGCGCGCAGGGCCTCCGGCTCGTGCTCGGCCAGCCACGCCCACTTCGTGACCGTGAAGGACGCGGCCGGGACGGACCCGGTGCGCTCCGCCCAGAACTTCGCGCCGCCCAGTTCCTCGGTCAGCCGGCGGGCCTGCGGAGCCGAGCGCACGTCGTTCCACAGCAGCGCCGGGCGCACCGGCTCACCGCGCTCGTCCAGCGTGACGAGCCCGTGCTGCTGCCCGCCGATCGACACCGCGGCGGCCTCGCGCGCCGCGTCACCGCACTGGTGCAGCGCCTCGCGCAGGGCGTCCCACCACTGGCGCGGGTCGCTCTCGCGGCCGGCCCCGGAGGAGACGGTGTGCGGCGCCTGGCCGCTCGCGACGACCTCGCCGGTGGCCGCGTCGACGACCAGCGCCTTGGTGGACTGGGTGGACGTGTCCACGCCGACGACGAGCGGACCCTCGGCTGCTGACATCGGGTTCTCCCTCAAGTTTTTCCGCGGCTCCGCGGGATCTGTCTTCCCAGAGATGCGTTCGCATACTAATTTGTAAACGGCCATGACGAAATAGTTCGCCACCGCCCGCACAACAGTCAGCAACGCAAGGAGCCGCGGCATGAGCTACCAGCCCACCCCCGATGACAGGTTCACCTTCGGCCTGTGGACCGTCGGCTGGCAGGGAAGGGACCCGTTCGGCGACGCCACGCGGCGTGCCCTGGACCCGGTCGAGACGGTGCAGCGCTTGGCCGAGCTGGGCGCCTACGGTGTGACCTTCCACGACGACGACCTGATCCCCTTCGGGTCCTCCGACAGCGAGCGTGAGTCGCACATCAAGCGCTTCCGCCAGGCCCTGGACACCACTGGCATGACCGTGCCGATGGCCACCACCAACCTCTTCACGCACCCCGTCTTCAAGGACGGCGCGTTCACCGCGAACGACCGTGACGTGCGCCGTTACGCCCTGCGCAAGACGATCCGCAACATCGACCTGGCCGTCGAGCTCGGCGCGAAGATCTACGTCGCCTGGGGCGGGCGCGAGGGCGCGGAGTCCGGCGCCGCCAAGGACGTACGGGTGGCCCTCGACCGCATGAAGGAGGGCTTCGACCTCCTCGGCGAGTACGTGACCTCCCAGGGCTACGACCTGAAGTTCGCCATCGAGCCCAAGCCGAACGAGCCGCGCGGCGACATCCTGCTGCCCACCGTCGGCCACGCCCTGGCCTTCATCGAGCGCCTGGAGCGCCCGGAGATGTACGGCGTGAACCCCGAGGTCGGCCACGAGCAGATGGCCGGGCTGAACTTCCCGCACGGCATCGCGCAGGCGCTGTGGGCGGGCAAGCTCTTCCACATCGACCTCAACGGTCAGTCCGGCATCAAGTACGACCAGGACCTGCGCTTCGGCGCCGGCGACCTGCGCTCCGCGTTCTGGCTGGTCGACCTGCTGGAGAGCGCCGGCTACGCGGGCCCGAAGCACTTCGACTTCAAGCCGCCGCGCACCGAGGACCTCGACGGTGTGTGGGCGTCGGCCGCGGGCTGCATGCGCAACTACCTGATCCTCAAGGAGCGTGCGGCCGCGTTCCGGGGCGACCCGGAGGTCCAGGAGGCCCTGCGCGCCTCCCGCCTGGACGAGCTCGCCCAGGCCACCGCAGCCGACGGCCTGCAGAGCCTGCTCGCCGACCGCACCGCGTTCGAGGACTTCGACGCCGAGGCGGCCGCCGCGCGCGGTATGGCATTCGAACAGCTCGACCAGCTCGCCATGGACCACCTGCTGGGCGCCCGGGGCTGACGCCGCACGCGCGCGTGTGTGTGTGCACCGATGAGTGTGCACACACGCAGCGCATGCACGCGCCCCACGCGCGCGCGTGCCGCCGAGTGGTCGATGTTCCCGCGGTCTCCGTACGGAGACGGAGTACGTCGGAATGATGCGGTCCATGACATGGGTCCGTATCAACTTCCCTGTGAGGGTCGCGCGGTGGGCGGTCCGCCGCGACCCTGGACCGTATGGCCATGCCGCCCGTACCGCCCCACCCGCCCGGACCGCCGGGTGACACGCCGCCTCCGGGCGGCTTCGGACCGCCCCACAGCGGCTTCGGACCCGATGACGGGACGGGAGGGGGCGGCTGGCCGCCCCCTCCGCCGTCGCAGCCGCAAGGCGGCTCCGGAAGGCGCAGGAACCCTCTCTTCGTCGTCCTCGTGCTGCTCGTCGTCGCCGGAGCCGTCCTCACCGTCGTGCTGATGGCCTCCCGAGGCGGCGGCTCGCCGGACGGCGAGCCGACCGGCGGGAGCAGCACCGGCAGCAATTCCACCCCGGCCCCGTCCTTCAGTCTTCCGGTGGAACTGCCCAGCGGCCTGCCGACCGAGCTGCCGTCCCAGTTCCCCACGGAGCTGCCGACCGAGATCCCGAGCGGCCTCGAGTCACTGCTGCCGTCCTTGACCGAGCTGCTGCCCTAGCCGGTACGCCCGGTTCGCGCGCGTGGGCACCACCACAGCAGCCACGCGCGCGTGCCCCCGACACCGTGTCTCTCAAACACTCCTCGGCAGCCGGACGTACGTGACCGTCGTCTCGATGCCGCTGTCGACCAGTCGGCCCTGTGCGTCGAACGCGCCGGCGCCGTCCGTCATCCCGAAGTCGTTGTCGTTGACGAGGGCCAGCGTGTCGTGGTCGACACGCGCGACGCCCTCGATCTTCCCGGGCACCCCGGCGACCGTGCCCAGGTCGACGACCAGCCGCTTGGACAGCACCGGGACCCCCGAGGCGGCGGGGTCGTCGAGCTGCTCCAGGGACGGCGACGTCGCATCGTCGTCCCAAGGGCCGCCCAGGATGTCCGCCTCCCGGCTCAGCCGTACCAGGTGCAGCCGTGCGGCCTTGTCCGTGCGCTCCTCTACCAGCAGCCGGTCGCCGCCCACCGCGACCACCGAGGAGATCTTCAGCTCGGAAGTGTCGTCCTCGCTCGGGTCGACCACGTTGACCGGGTCGAAGCGGTACGCGTACTCGGCGGTGACGGCCTTCTTCGGCGAGAAACGCAGCAGACGCGCGGTCCGCGAGCCCTCTCCCGCAGCCGTGTCCGGGAGCGACAGTGGGCTCTGCATCGCCAGCACGAGGTCGCCGCCCGGCAGTTGGGCGAGCCCCTCGAAGCCGCGGTTGATCTTCCGGTGCAGCAGGACCGCGGGCAGCGCCTCCACCACCGGGTAGTCCGCGCCCGTGAGGTTCAGCCCCTGAGGCACATAGCGCGTCAGCACCCTCCCGCGCGCGGAGACGTGCACCAACGAAGGCCCGTACTCATCGACGAGCCAGAAAGTCCCGTCAGCCGCCCGCACGATGCCTTCCGTGTCCAGCCCGTTCGGGTTGTAGGGCAGGGGCCTCAGCGCGTTGTAGGAGTACGGCGCCTCGTCGCGTCCCGCCTGGTTGGGCAGCCCCGTCACGGGCTTCCCCGACGACGTGGTGACCGGGATCGCCCGCAGCACCTTCACGGTGTCCCCGGACACCCGGATCCGTACGATCGCCGGGTCGAAGCCGGGCACGGCGAACGTGCGGCGTTTGGTGCCGCCCACCTTGATCTGGCCGTTGGGCCCACGGTCGGTGACCGTCCAGAACTCGCCCTTGCGGCCCGTGGGATAGACGTCGCTGCCGATGCCCCCGAGGTCCACGCCGCGGTCGTCGTCCACCGTTCGGGGCAGCAGCGCGTCACTGAACGCCCCGAGCGGTATGTCACCGAGCGTCGCGGTCCTGGTGACACGCGCCTCCCGGGCCTCCCTGTCCGCCTGGGACGGTGTACCTGCGGCGGCCGGTCCGGCAGTGGCGAGCGCGGCCAGGACGGCGAGCGGCACGCCCACGGCGACGGAACGGCGGACGCGGCGTCGACCGTTGGTGTGCGAGAACATGGGGCCTCCTGAGGGGCGGCTCGGCAACTTCGGCGACAGCGGCCAGAGTTGGGGCACGCGCCGAACGCCGCGCGACTCCCGGGTGAACACGGGGCGGCGGCCGCCCGACAGGCCGACGCCCCGCGCCACGGAAACGAACTCGCGTCTAGGGAAGCGCTTCCTCGCCGTCGGGTCGGGCAACGGCCAGGGCCGTCGCCGGATCGTGGGCCGCGTCCCCGGCCGGCATCCAGCGGTCGCCCTCCTCGCGGTACGGCCACCAACGACCATCCCGCCCCAACCGCAGTTGGCAGCCCGCTCCGACGACCGTCCACCGGTTCCCCCGCGCCCGCAGGACCGGCCGCTCGTCCTCCTCCCAGGCTGCGTCCAGCGCGGCACGCGCGCGTGCGAGCTCCCCGCCCGCTACGGTCCACTCCTCCTCGCACACCGACAGGGCGGCCGCTCCTCCGTGTCGCCAGGCGCGTGCGGCCGACGCCAGTTGTTCCCGGCTACGCCCCGACCCGGCGGCGAGTCGGTCGGCGGCTGCCATGGCGGATCCATCCGCTGCCTGAGGGCCTTCGAGAACGCCTGCCGCCAGCCGTGCCGCGTCCTGGCCGACCGTCAACTCGGCCATGGACGCTGACCGTCCGGACCGCTCGTGGAGCGCCTCCGCGAGCAACAGGTGGGCCATGGCGGCCGTCCGGGCGGCCAGGACCTCCAGGGCCGCGGGATCCACCCCTGGCGGGGGAGGGGCCTCCGTGTCCAACGAGGGCGGAACGCCTGGTTCCTCCGGGAGTTCGGGCGCGGCGGGTAGCGGGGGCAGGATGCTTCCGGCCGCGTACGCCTCCGCCGCGTCCACACCCTCTGCCCTGGGTGGCTCCGATCCGCCCTCAGGGGCGGTGGCGCGCGCCTGGAGGCCGTCCAGCAGGGCCTGTTCGGCCCGTCCCCGAAGCAGCAACAGGACGAACGGATCCTGGTCGAGCAGCCTCGCCACCTGGTAGCAGACCGCCGCCGTGTGACCACAGTGGTCCCAGGCACCGCAGTCGCACTCCGCCTCCAGGTCGCCGAGCCCCGGCAACAGGTCGATGCCGGCCGTCTCGGCGTCCTCGACCAGATGCGGCGGCATCTCGCGGTCGAGCAGCGCGGCGACGTGTCCGGCCCGCTCGACCGCCAGATCCAGGAAACGGTCCCACTGCGCGTCCGAAAGCCGCTCGAGCAGTACGTCGGCCCGGTGCGGGGTGCGATCGTCGTCCTCGACGACGGCTGTGATCCGCCCCGGCCGCACCGACACCGCGCCCACGGCGCCCACGCGCGCGAGCCGGTGGCCCGACCGCACCTGCTCCTTGTCCAGCGCTCCGTCCTCCAGCGCCGCCAGCCACGCCCGGCCCCACCACGTCTGCGCGAACCCTCTCCCGCGCGCGGGAGGCAACGCGGAAAAGGTCCGTTCCTGAGGTTCCTTGACACCTTCCTCGACGCTGTCGTACCGGTTCATCGCGTGTCCCCTCGCAGTTCCACCAGGTCGGCCAACTCGGCGTCCGTCAGTTCTGTCAGTTCTGTGAGCGCAGCCTCGCCGACCCCGAGAACGGCGTCGGCGAGGTCTCGTTTGCGGCGCAGCATGTCCGCGATGCGATCCTCGATCGTGCCCTCGGCGATCAACCGGTGCACCTGTACGGGCCGGGTCTGGCCGATGCGGTACGCGCGGTCGGTCGCCTGCGCTTCGACGGCCGGGTTCCACCAGCGGTCGTAGTGCACGACGTGCTCCGCGCGCGTGAGGTTGAGACCGGTGCCGGCCGCCCTGAGCGACAGCAGGAACACGGGCACCTCGCCGTCCTGGAAGCGCCGGACCATGGCCTCGCGCTCGGCGACGGGTGTGCCGCCGTGCAGGAACTGCGTGGGCACCCCACGCACTGCCAGGTGCTGTTCCAGGAGACGCGCCAAGCGCACGTACTGCGTGAAGATGAGCACGCTCGCCCCCTCGGCAAGAAGGGCGTCGAGCAGCTCGTCCAGAAGGTCCAGTTTCCCGGAGCGTCCGGCGGTCGTCGGCCGTTCCTCCTTCAGGTACTGCGCCGGATGGTTGCAGATCTGTTTGAGGCCGGTCAGGAGCTTCACGATCAGCCCGCGTCGCGCCATGTCGTCCGCCTCGGCGATCGCCGCGAGCGTCTCGCGCACCACGGCCTCGTACAGGCCCGCCTGCTCCTTGGTGAGGGTCACGGCGTGATCGGTCTCGGTCTTGGGCGGCAGCTCGGGGGCGATCCCCGGGTCCGACTTGCGGCGGCGGAGCAGGAACGGTGCCACGAGCCGCGCGAGCCGCTCCGCGGCGGTCGGATCCCCGCCGCCTTCGACGGCTCGCGCGTACCGGGTACGGAAGGCGCCGAGCGCGCCCAGCAGCCCCGGCGTCGTCCAGTCGAGGATCGCCCACAACTCCGACAGGTTGTTCTCCACCGGAGTACCCGTGAGCGCCACCCGCGCGCGTGCGCCGATGGTGCGCAGCGCCCGCGCGGTCGCCGAGTACGGGTTCTTCACGTGCTGCGCCTCGTCCGCCACGACCAGGCCCCACGGCACCTCGCGGAGCCGGCCCGGGTCGAGCCGCAGCGTGCCATAGGTGGTGAGCACGAACTCCCCGTCGGCCAGCGCGTCCAGGTCACGACGCGGCCCGTGGAAGCGGCGCACCGGCGTACCCGGCGCGAACCGCTCGATCTCCCGCTGCCAGTTGCCCATCAGGGACGTCGGACACACCACGAGGGTCGGTCCGGCCGCCGAGGCGTCGGTCTGGCGGTGCAGGTGCAGGGCGATCAGTGTGACGGTCTTGCCGAGCCCCATGTCGTCCGCCAGACAACAGCCCAGCCCCAGCGACGTGGTCCGGGCAAGCCAGTCCAAGCCGCGCCGCTGATAGTCGCGCAGCGTGGCGTCGAGTGCGGCAGGCTGCTCCACCGGCTCCTGCTCCTCGGGCCGCGTCAGCCGCTCCCGCAGGCCCGCCAGCCACCCGGTGGGCCGCACGTCGACCCGGCGGCCGTCCACCTCCGCGGAGCCCGTCAGAGCGGCGCCCAGCGCCTCCACGGGCGTCATCTTGCGGTCCTGCTGAGCACGCGCACTGCGCAGTTCCCGTGGGTCGATCAGGACCCACTGGTCGCGCAGCCGCACCAGGGGCCGGTTGGACTCGGCCAGACGATCCAGCTCCTCGCGCGTGAGCTGCTGGTCGCCCAGCCCGAACCACCAGTTGAGGGTCAGCAGCGCGTCCGCGGACAGGAACGACGGCGTGTCCGAGGCGGTGCGGTCCGGTCCCGCTCCCTCCTCCGGCGGCCCCACGACCGCGCGGGCGGTCAGGGTGCGGGCCAGCTCCCTCGGCCAGTGCACCTCGACCCCCGCACTCGCGAGCGCGCGCGAACCCTCGCCCAGCAGCTCGGTGACCTCCTCGTCCAGGAGATCGACGGCGTCCGGGACGGTCGCCGACAACAGAGGGGCGAGCGCGGGCCAGACCGGGGCCGCACGGCGCAGGGCGAGCAGGGCGTCCATCCGCGCGCGCGGGCCGAACGCCCCGCGCGTGACACCGGAGTCTCCCCAGATCTCGGCGGCGTCCGCGAGGAGCGCGGGATCGCTCACACTGTGCACCTGTAGGACGGCCCGGAACCGCGGTGCCGCTTGTCCGACCGAAGAGCCGGCGCTCCCGACGGCACCGGGGGCGTAGCAGTCCGCCCCGTACCCATCGGCCCCGGACTCACCGTCTGCGGGCGTGTCGAGCCCTGACATGTCGTTGATCCCCGACACCTCGATCCGCAGCGAGATCCGTACGCCGGCGTCGTGGCCAGCGGCGACGTCGGTCGCCCACGCGCGCAGCTCGGGGACGTGCTGGGGCTGCGGTGCCGCGTAGGCCGGCTCACCCGTCACGAGGGGCGCTGCGGGCGTGCGGGGGAGCGTGTCCGCGACGGCGTCCAAGAAGGCGCGCAGCAGTCGTTCGGGGGCGGGGAGCCGTAGGGACGGCGTTTCGTCCACCGGTACGGCGTGTGCCTCGGGCGGCATCGAGGCGGCCAGTCGGCTCACCTGCTCGACGTCCGCCGGGCTCAGGGGGCCGATCCGCCAGGCGTCGTGGTCCTCCTGGGACAGGCCGGGCAACAGCAGCCCCCGTGCCACGCAGTGCAGGGCCAGCAGGGCGGCCGCATCCCAGAAGGCGGCGGCCCGGTGTGCGTCGGGCGTGACACGCGCGTGTGCGAGTACGGGCAGGGCGTCCCGCACAGGCAGCAGTACGGCGGGTACGCGCGCCATCGCCACACCGGCGCCGGCGGGCAGGACGACCGGCAGGTCCCGCACGGTGCTCGACACGACGGGAGGTGCGTCACCGTCGGGGCGCCAGAAGGCGACGCTGCCGGTACGGGCCGGGGTGCCGGGCACGAACACGGCGCAGCAACGGGCCAGTTCGGAGATCTCGGGCAATGCTTCCACGGGAACCCTCTGCACGGCGATGAGTCTTCTCCTCAAATTTGACTACTGGGTGCGGGGTCGCCGAGGGTACAGCACTTTCGGCGAGGAACGCGCGCCGTCATCGGAGCCGGTTGTCTGCGAACCTGGGCCGTGGGCCTCAGGGGTGTCTCGGGGGTGTACCTCAGGGACGTCTCAGGGTCGCGTCCGGAACCGCGGGCGGCGCGGACCCGTTTTCATGACAGAGAGCGGCAGTGGCCGCGAAGGAGGCGACGCACATGTCGAGAAACGCGAAGATCGCCGCAGGAGGTGTGGCGGTTGGGCTCCTCTTGCTGATCTGGCTGCCCTGGTGGGCGGCTCTGCTGATCATGCTGGGAGTTCCGGCGGCGGCCTACCTCACGCTGGATCCCGCGCAACGGCGCAGGCTGCGCCGTGCCACACGCAAGGAGCTCGGCCGCTGAGTGACGGGGACCGCGCCGCGGTCCCCGCCGTCCGGCACACCCAAGCTGTTCGGCACACCCAGGCCGTTCGGCAGACCCGAGCCGTCGGGCGCGCGGACGTCACGTGACCTGAAGGCTCCGTACCGCCGGAGAGAGGAGCGAAACCACCCCAGGAGGTCGACACCACCCCAAGAGGTCAGAAAGGTCGTACGGCCATCTTGTCGAGCGCCTCCAGGAGGCCGGGCAGTTCGGGTCCGCGGCCGACGGGCAGCACCACGCCGGGCTGTTCGTCGAGCAGCACGAAGGCGATGTCGTCGGTCCTGGCCACCAGCGACCAGCCGGGGCCGTCGGCGCGCAGGGTGCGCGCGTCACCGGGAGCGAACGAGGAGCGCACGCGGCCTAGGGGAGGCGGGGCGTCCACGTAGGCGCGCACCTCGGCCAAGACGCGTCGGATACCGCTGTGCCCCTTCGGCGCAGCCTTCTCGGACCTGCCGGACCTGCCGGACCTGTCGGACCCGTTGGCCGCGTTGGCGTCTTCCGCCCTGTCGGCTCCATGGGGCGCGTCGGCCTTGTGGGCCCCGCCGGCCTCGTCTGCCTCTCCGGCTCGGTCTCCCTCGTCGGTGCCCGAGTCCGCCCCGGTCGCGTCCCGTGGAGGCGCGAACTCGGTGTCGTCGATCTGCTCGCGCCACAGGGCCCACTGGAGGGCGATCTCGTCGGCTCCGAGCCGTCGCTGGGCCGGGCCCCAGGTGGCCGTGTCCGGAGGGGACAGCGCAGGGCCGTCCGCGACCTCGGGGGCGGGGTCGTGCGGCGCGGGCACACCCGGAGCCGCGACGGCGACCGCCAGCGGCCAGCCGGGCAGCGCGGCGACGACCGTCCGCTCGCTCGGCGACAGGTCGTACTCCATGCCGCAGTCCCACGACGCGATGGCGACGGCCACCAGCGACACGTCGTCGATGACGACAGTCCAGCGCGCGCCCTCGCCGTCCTGCCCCAGCACCAGCCCGTACCCGTCGGCGAGCGGCGGGAGGCCGAGCGTCGCACAGGCCTCCGGGTAGTCGTCGCCCAGCGCGCTCGGGAACTTCGCCGGCATCAGCAGCACCGCCGTGAGCACATAGAGCGCGTCGTCCGCGGCGGCGACGGCGTCCTCGTCCGTCCCGGCCATCCCAGCCTCCCCATCGGTTTGTCCAACGGCGCGCACCCTAGTGCGGCGGGAAGGTGCTTGTCACGACTCCCCGACACACCCGGAGCTGCAGCTTTCCGGCCGGACGGGGCGAATCGACCACCTCGGACCATTGGATGCGTCACGCCGTGGGCAGTCCAAGGAGCGCACGGGCCACGGCCTGCGGCGACTCGTCGCGCTCCCGCGCGAGGGCGATGACGGCGCGACAGGCCAGTTCGTTGACCCCGAAGGACAACGCTTCCGGCGACACCCAGCCCGCTGCCTCGTCGATCCCGTCCTGATCGTCCTCCGCACAGGCCGAGACGTACGCCGCGGCCGCCTCGAACAGATTGTGCGGGCGTTTCCCGCGCGCACGCGGTGCCCCGCCCGGACGTCCCTCCCCATCCGGATCCGGACGCGACCGTGCGCGCGTCGCGTCAAGGAATCCCTCGTAAGCTCTGCGGAACCTGCCAGACATGCCGACCGCCTTCCCCCTGCGTGGTTGCCCCAACTGATCGTGCGTCTCCTGCTGTTCAACCTAAAGTTGGAGTTTCCGCGACAGAAGCGGGACGAAACGGTGAAGCGCTTCGAACGGCTCGAACAGATCCGGCGGATGGCCCCCCGTACGAGGACGCGTTCGAGATCTACCGACAGCGAGAGGGGGCGTACTCCCGCTATGCCTCTCCGGGCCCTGTCACCCGCGCCCTGGAGGCTGGCCGGCCCGCGTGCCCTGCACCGCACCGCGGTCGGACTCGGGCGGGGATCCGACCTGGTCATGCGCGAGACCTGACCGGGCTCGACGCGTTCGTGCGGGCGGTCGCCGGAGGAGTGTGAGCCCTCAGGCCTCGCGGACGGCCAGGGCCAGGAAACGGTCGTCCTCGTCGACGTACGACGTCATGCGCCACCCCGAACCGGCCAGCAGCGGGCGGAGGCTGGGCTCCGCGCGCAGGTCCTCCGGGGTGATCTGCCGGCCCTGCCGGGCCGCGAGTGCCGCCCTGCCGATCGGGTGGAACAGCGCCAGCGTGCCACCAGGGCGCACCACCCGCGCCAACTCCCGCAGGTTCTCCTGAGGACGGGGCAGGTGGGCGATGAGGCCCGCCCCGAACACGGCGTCCAGGGACTCGGAGCGCAGGGGGAGCGCGGCGACGTCGGCGAGCATCAGCCGCCCGTCGCGGTCGCGTCCGGCCCGTACAGCGGCCTTCAGCATGGCCGGGGTCAGATCGGCCCCGATGACCACTCCTGAGGGCCCCACGGCCGCACGCAGGGGCGTCAGGGCCCGTCCGGTGCCGCAGCCCGCGTCCAGCACGCGGTCCCCTTCGCGCAGACCGAGTTCGCCGACCGCGGCCGCGTAGGCGGGACCGTCGTCGGGGAACTTGCGGTCCCAGTCGGCGGCGCGGGCGGTGAAGAACTCCTGAACGTGTGTGTGGTCGTCGCTCATGTTCCGCATGATCCCTCTGATCCCTCACTGACACGGATGACGCCTCGGTGTACATGTTCGAGCGCGACCCGATCGATCCGGCGCACTTCCGCGTCATATTGCAACACCTTTCGAAATGCGCCCCCTTTGTGCTCCCGTGCCCCGGCTAGCGTCCCGTGGCCATGGGACACCTGGACCACGCCGCCTTCGGCTGGCTGACCCCCGTGCTGTCGTACGTGATGGCCTGCATCGGCGCCGCCCTTGGGCTGCGCTGCACCGTGCGCGCCCTCGGTGCCACCGGACGCTCGCGCCGCAACTGGCTCGTCACCGCGGCGTCGGCGATCGGCACCGGCATCTGGACCATGCACTTCGTGGCCATGCTCGGTTTCGGCGTCAGCGGCACCGACATTCGCTACGACGTTCCGCTGACCGTGCTCAGCCTCCTCGTCGCCATGGTCGTCGTCTGTGCCGGCGTCTTCGCCGTCGGCTACAGCCGCGACCGCACGCGCGCGTTGCTGATCGGCGGGCTCACCACCGGCCTGGGGGTGGCGAGCATGCACTACCTGGGCATGGCCGCCGTCCGGCTGCACGGCGACGTGACCTACGACCCGGTGCGCGTCGGAGTCTCCGTCCTGATCGCCGTCGTTGCGGCCACCGCGGCCCTCTGGGCGGGACTCAACATCAAGTCGCCGGTCGCGGTCGCCGTCGCCTCCCTCGTCATGGGCGCGGCGGTGAGCAGCATGCATTACACCGCGATGTTCGCGGTGAGCGTCCACGTCACGCCCTCCGGGGAAGCGCTGCCCGGGGCCACGGCGATGCAGTTCATCTTCCCCCTCGCCGTCGGCCTCGGGTCCTACCTCTTCCTGACCTCGGCCTTCGTCGCGCTGTCACCCACCACAGGGGAGCGCGAAGCGTCCGCCTCGGCACAACAACCGGTGGAGAACCTCGTCGGCCGACAGCAGGCCCGGCCCGTCTGACGCGACCGCCACACGGCATGCCCCGACCCGCCCCGACCACCTTCTGATACTTCCGACTTCTTCTGGCTACTTCCGACTACTTCCGAGCGAGGAGGCCATGCGTACACCCCGTAGGACCCACACGGCAGGCGCCGACGCGCCGCCCCCCGCGCGCGGGCGACGCGCCCACGCCGGACCCCCTGCCGACGAAGGGCCGGACGAACAGACGGACAGACCGGCGGACGCGATACCCCCGCGCGCGGGAGGCTGGCGCATCCGGCCGCGCACCGTGCGCGCCAAGATCGTCTGCCTGCTGATGGTGCCGGTCGTGTCCCTGCTGGCGCTGTGGGGGTACGCCACCGTCAGTACCGCCCAGGACGTCTCCCGACTGCGCCAGTTGCAGCGCGTGGACTCCCAGGTCCGCGCCCCCGTCGCCGCGGCGGTGACCGCCCTGCAGACCGAGCGGGCGGCCGCCGTGCAGTACGCGACCGCCCCCGCCCCCGGGCAGGACGATGACCTGAAGGCGCTCGCGGAACGCACGGACTTCGCGGTGGCCAAGCTGCGGCTCGGCGACCACAGCACCGTCGCCGACTGCCAGGAACTGCCCACGGGAGTGGCCCAGCGGCTCGAGAGGTTCGTTTCCGGGGCCGAGGGACTCACCTCGCTGCGCACCGCGGTGCTCGACGGCAAGGCCGGCTGGGAGGGCACCTACGGCCGGTACACGAACACGATCTCCGCGGCCTTCTCGGTCGGCGGCGCCCTCTCCGGGATCCAGGACGCCGAACTCGGCTCCGACGCGCGCGTGCTGCTCGAGTTCTCCCGCGCGGGGGAGGCCCTGTCCCAGGAGGACGCCGTGCTCGTCGGCGCCCGTCAGGCCGGACGCCTCGACGGAGAGCGCCTGCGCCGGTTCACCGGCGCCGTCGCCACGCGTCGCACCCTGACGGAGTCGGCCGTCGCGGACCTGCGCGGCCCCGAACGCACCGCCTGGCAGCGCCTCGCCGCCGACAGCGCCTACGCCGCCCTGGCCGCCGCGGAGGACAAGGCGCTGGCCGACGGGCCCGGCGCGAAGGCGATCGCCGCCGCTCCGGCCGGCACCTGGGACAAGGCCCACGCGCGCGTGCAGAACGCGATGCGGACCATCGAGGCGGACGCCGGACGCGATGTCGCCGACCGCGCCGACCCGTTCACCCGCGGCCTGCTCACCCCGGCAGGCGCCGCGGTCCTGCTGGGCCTCGCAGCCGTCGTCGCCTCGCTCGTCATCTCCGTGCGCATCGGCCGCGGACTGGTCGTCGAGCTGGTCAGCCTGCGCAACAGTGCCCTGGAGATCGCCCGGCGCAAACTCCCGGACGCCATGCGGAAGCTGCGCGCCGGGGAGGAGATCGACGTCCGCGCGGAGGCCCCGCCCGGACCTCCCGCCGAGGACGAGACCGGCCAGGTCGCCGAGGCGCTGGGCACCGTGCACCGCGCCGCGTTGCGCGCCGCCGTGGAGCGCGCCGAACTCGCCAGCGGCATCTCCTGGGTGTTCGTCAACCTCGCCCGCCGCAGCCAGGTCCTCGTGCACCGCCAGTTGAGCCTCCTGGACAGCATGGAGCGCCGCTCCGACGACCCGAACGAGCTGAGCGACCTCTTCCGGCTCGACCACCTCACCACCCGTATGCGGCGCCACGCGGAGAGCCTGATCATCCTCTCCGGAGCGGCGCCGGGCCGGGCCTGGCGCATGCCGGTGTCCCTCACCAACGTGATCCGCGCCGCCGTCTCCGAAGTCGAGGACTACGCGCGCGTGGAGGTACGGCAGCTCCCTGAGGCGGCCGTCATCGGCACCGCCGTCGCCGACCTCACCCACCTGCTCGCCGAACTCGTCGAGAACGCCGCCCAGTTCTCGCCCCCGCACACGCGTGTGCGCGTCACCGGCGAACCCGTCGGCAACGGATACGCCGTCGAGGTCGAGGACCGGGGCCTCGGCATGGGCAAGGAGACCCTAGCCGA
Organism: Streptomyces sp. yr375; assembly: GCF_900110755.1. Lineage (GTDB taxonomy): Bacteria > Actinomycetota > Actinomycetes > Streptomycetales > Streptomycetaceae > Streptomyces. The sequence goes on along the minus strand of NZ_FOFF01000058.1, from coordinate 29,105 downwards.
GGCCAACCGGCGCATCGCGCAGTCCGAGGCGCTCGACCTCTTCGACAGCGACCGGCTCGGTCTGTTCGTGGTCAGCAGGCTCGCCGCCCGCCACGACATCAAGGTCCACCTGCGGACCTCGCCCTACGGCGGCACCACAGCGGTCGTCCTGCTGCCGACGCCCCTGCTGCACAGCGGCAAGCCGGAACGTTCCGCCCGCGAGGTGGCTCAGGCGCAGGATCAGGCGCAGCGGCCCGTGCAACGCGAGTACGCGCGCGTGGCCGCAGCCGACCGACCTGCCTCCGACCGTCATGACTGGCGTGACCGCCACGCCCCCGAACGGCATCAGGAAGCCGTCCCCGCGCCCGCCGGCCGCCCCGCGCTGGTGGCCCCCGTACGGGCGGCCGTCGCCGAACCGGCATTCGCCGACCCACCGCCTCCCGGAGTCACCGCCTTGCGCCTGCACCGCCCCCCGGACGACTCCGAAGGCTCGGACGGCCTCCCGCGCCGGGTGCGGCAGGCCAATCTCGCCCCGCAACTGCGCCGCCCGCTCCAGGAAGCACCGGCCCGGGAGCCCGGGCCGCGCGGCGACGAAGGACGTACCCCCGAAGTCGTACGGGACCGGATGGCCGCGTACCGGGACGGTTGGTCCCGGGGCGGCGGCAGGCAACCCGGCCGCGGAGCCACCCCGGATCCACCGGGCGGCGACAGCAGCGAAGGAGACCCCGCATGATCCAGGACCCGAGCACGAGGTCGGCCCAGCGGTCCGGCGAACTCGACTGGCTGCTGGACGACTTGGTGATGCGCGTGAGCGAGGTACGGCACGCCGTGGTGCTGTCCAACGACGGCCTCGCCGTCGGCGCGTCGAGCGACCTCAGGCGTGAGGACGCCGAACACCTCGCCGCCGTCGCCTCCGGCTTCCACAGCCTCGCCAAGGGCGCCGGCCGGCACTTCGGCGCCGGCGGTGTGCGCCAGACCATGGTGGAGATGGACGACGGCTTCCTGTTCGTGGCCGCCGCGGGCGACGGCTCCTGCCTGGCCGTCCTCACCGCCGTGACCGCCGACATCGGCCTGGTCGCCTACGAGATGGCGCGGCTGGTCAAGCGGGTCGGCGAGCACCTCTACACGCCGACCCGGCTCGCCGCTCGGCCGCCCGCCGCCGGATGAGCCGAGAGAGCGACCCGGGCAGATGACCGACGACATGACCGAGGACAGGACCGGCGCCCCGCGCGAGCTCGGCAGCCAGTGGTACGACAACGAGGCCGGCCCGCTCGTCCGCCCCTACGCCATGACGGGCGGACGCACAAGACCAGGCGGCCCCACCGGAGTGCGCTTCGACCTGATCGCCCTGGTCACCCTGGACCCGGGCGCGCCCGGCACGGACGGCATGGCGCTCGGGCCGGAACACCGCACCCTCATCGACCTCTGCCGTACCGAGACCCAGTCCGTCGCCGAACTCGCGGCGGGCGCGGACCTGCCCGTGGGCGTCGTCAGAGTGCTCCTCGGCGACCTGCTGGAGCTCGGCTGCGTCACCGTCAGCCGTCCGGTCCCGCCGGCGCAGTTGCCCGACGAACGGATTCTGCGCGAAGTGATCGAGGGGCTGCGAGCGCTGTAGACGAACGTTCCATCGGTCAGATCACGGTCGAACCCAGTCGAAGTCGACCGGACTCAGTCGAACTCGGTCTAACTCATCGGAAAACGGCCCCCGTTGTCATGCTGTCGGCTTCGTGCACATGCCGAAGCCGTACGCCCGAACTCTCCCGAGAGAAGTGATCCATGGTCTCCGAGCACTCCGACGCCACGGACGGCGAGACGGCCCCGCTGGCGCTGAAGATTCTGGTCGCCGGCGGGTTCGGCGTGGGCAAGACCACCATGGTGGGCGCGGTCAGCGAGATCAAGCCGCTGCGCACCGAGGAACTGCTCAGCGAAGCCGGTCAGTTGGTGGACGACACCGACGGCGTGGACCAGAAGGTCACCACGACCGTCGCCATGGACTTCGGCCGGATCACCATCCGTTCCGGTCTCTCCCTCTACCTGTTCGGGACGCCGGGGCAGGACCGCTTCTGGTTCCTGTGGGACGAACTGTCGCAGGGGGCTCTCGGCGCGGTGGTCCTGGCCGACACGCGACGCCTGGAGGACTGCTTTCCCGCGGTCGACTACTTCGAGCACCGGCACATCCCGTTCGTGGTGGCCGTCAACTGCTTCACGGGCACGCGGACATACGGCGCCCAGGACGTCTCGCGCGCCCTCGACCTCGACCCGGGCACCCCCGTCGTCCTGTGCGACGCCCGTGACCGCGACTCGGGGAAGGAAGTACTGATCCGGCTGGTCGAGTATGCCGGGCGGATGCACACCGCCCGGCTGCTCGACTCCGTGAGCTGAACGTGCCGTCGTAGGCCCAGGTCAGTCGGCGATGCCCTGCTGCGCCAGGACCTTGTCGATCCCGACGCGGACGAGCAGTTCCCCCGGAACCCCGTTGCGGGCGCCGAACTCCTCGGCACGCTCCTCACCCATGTACCGGGCCGCGATCCGAGCGGCCCAGTGCCGGACCTCGTCGAGGTCCTCCGAGATCCGGGCCCGGCCCTGCAACACCACGAAGTCGAACGGCGGCCGGTCGTCGTCCACGCACAGGGCGATCCGGCCGTCCCGCGCCAGATTGCGCCCCTTCACCGTGTCCTTGCCGGTGTTGAACACCACGTCGTCCCCGTCGAGCAGGAACCAGATCGGCGCCACGTGCGGACTTCCGTCGGCCCGCACGGTCGACAGTTTTCCGGTGCGGGTTCCGTACATGACGAAAGCCCGCCATTCCTCATCGGTCATCTTCTGTGCCATGGCGCCATCTTCCTTGCTCCGGCGGTCGGTCCTGGGGAAGGGTGGCGGACAAGTTCTCCGGCGAGGCGGAGCATCACACGGGGAACGTCACACGAGGAACGTCAGCGGGGAGCGGGACATGGCGCAGGACCAGGATCTGGGCTGGTTGTTGGACGACCTGACCGAGCGCGTCGACCACGTGCGGCACGCACTCGTGCTGTCCAACGACGGGCTGGTGGCGGGCGCGAGCACGGGACTGCGCCGGGAGGACGCGGAGCACCTCGCCGCCGTCTCGTCCGGACTGCAGAGTCTCGCCAAGGGATCAGGACGCCACTTCAGCGCGGGCCGAGTCCGCCAGACGATGATCGAGTTCGACGACGCGGTGCTGTTCGTCACCGCCGCGGGCACCGACAGTTGCCTGTGCGTGCTCAGCGCGGCGGAAGCCGACATGGGTCAGATCGCCTACGAGATGACCCTGCTCGTCAACCGGGTCGGCGAACACCTCACCGTGGATCCCCGACTGCCCGAACGCGCCCCACTGACAGACCTCTGACCTGCATCTTTGTTCTCCTCCGTGGAGTTATCCACAGGCTCGCCACGAGATCCGCAATTCCGGCTACGGTTTTTTCCGAGGCCACCGCGGACAGCGCGGGCCTGCTTCACTCCACTTCACTCCACGGGGGAGATCGGCCATGTCCGACAACATCGTCACGCAACCACACTCCGTTTCCTGCACGCCGAGTCGGGCGGCGCGGGAACTGGACCTGAAGCGAAGCGAGTTCGAACTCGCCGTGCACCTCGGGCGCATCAGGACCACGCCCGACGAAGGCGGAGGGGGCCGTCGGGTGCCCCGCACGGAGATCGACCGGCTGCGCTCGGAACCCGGATTCCCCGAGACACTGCGCGAGAGCGTGCTCGCCGTCGGCACGGGCGACGGCGCCGCCCTCATGGAGGTCCCGCCCACCCGGTTCACCCGCCTCGCACGGGTGGGACTGGTGGTGCCCGTCAGGTTCTATCTCAACCGATACCGGGCCGTCGTGTGGATGTATCTCGCCGACGAGCTGCGGCAGTTCGCCGCCGACAAGACCAACTCGTTCCTGCTCACCGGTCGGACGCCCGAGACGTTGCGGAGCCAACTGGCCGCAGGCGTCGACCTGCGGGCCCGGAACTGGCGGGGCCGCCATCTGGGCTTCCTGCTCCGCCAGACGGATGGCCCCTGGCAGCGCGCCGGAGCCCTGGCCGGGTTCCTCGACCCGCTCCATGTCGCGGAGATCGTCAAGGACCCCTACGAACGCGCCCACCTCAACAGGTTCCGGCCCGGACCCCCGGCCCACGGCACCCCGGGCACGCCGGGTGCGCACCTCGCCGAGAAGATCATGACGGCGGACCACCCCGACGAGATCGCCTGGCTGAGGTTCGACCTGGAACGCACCCTGGACGAAGCCCGTGCCGACCAACCCGCGCCGCGCCCCTCGCCCCAACCGTTCCGGTCGACACCTGCCCCGCCGAAGCCGGTCGCATCGAGTTCCCTGCCCGAACCGGCTCCCACACACCCGGCTCCCACACACCCGGCTCCCACGCACTCGGCTCCCACACACCTGGCCCTCACGCACCCGGCACCGCAACCGGACACGCCCGACGAGCCTGATCGGCCGACACGTGGCCTGCTGAGCCGGCTGCGCCGCCGCCGAAGCACGTGACGCGCAGACGTCCGTGATGCACGTGACGTCCGTGACGTTCGTGTGATGCGCGGGACCGGCGGCTACAGCGCCCGGAAGAGCCCCTCCTGGACGACGGACACCAGCAGGCGCCCTTCCAGGTCGTAGATGCGCCCGCGAGCCAGCCCCCGTCCGCCGGTGGCGATCGGCGACTCCTGGTCGTACAGGAACCACTCGTCCGCGCGGAACGGCCGATGGAACCACATCGCGTGATCCAGCGACGCCATGTCGAAGTTCCGCGGACCCCACAGGGGTTCGACCGGGAGGCGGACGGCGTCCAGGAGCGTCATGTCGCTGGCGTATGTGAGGGCGCAGGTGTGGACGAGCGGATCGTCGCCGAGCGGCCCGACCGCGCGCATCCACACCGCGCTGCGCGGCTCGGCACCCTTGATGTCCTCCGCGCTCCAGCGCAGCCGGTCCGCGTACCGGATGTCGAAGGGCTGTCGGCGCGCCATGCGCTCCAACTGCTCGGGCAACGCGCCCAGATGCTCCCGGACCTCGTCCATGACCGTCGGCAGGGAGTCCGGGTCCGGGACATCGCGGGCCGGCGGCAGTTGGTGCTCGAAGGGACCTTCCTCAGGCTTGTGAAAGGAGGCGGTGAGATTGAAGATCGTGCGCCCCTGCTGCACGGCGGTGACCCGGCGGGTGGTGAAGGACCGCCCGTCCCGTACCCGTTCGACCTGGTACACGATGGGCACGCCCGGCCGGCCCGGGCGCAGGAAGTACGCGTGCAACGAATGCACGGGCCGGTCGCCTTCGGTGGTCCGGCCGGCCGCCACCAGCGCCTGGCCCGCGACCTGGCCGCCGAACACCCGCTGCAGGGACTCCAGCGGGCTGCGGCCGCGGAAGATGTTGACCTCGATCTGCTCCAGGTCGAGCAGGTCGACGAGTCTCTCGGCCGGATTCGTCATCGGTGCGCTCCTCCTGTGCCCTCTGCCATGCCTTGTTCTGTACGTACTCGGCCGCCTGCTTCGCCGTCTGCCTCGCTGGTCACAACTGGCCGACGGCGGTGACGCGCAGGACCGCGCGGCTCTCGGCGTCGGAGGCCGTGAGGTCGACCTCCGCACTGATGCCCCAGTCGTGATCGTCGTTCGGGTCGTCGAAGATCTGGCGGACCCGCCACAGGGCGTTCTGCGGCTCCTCCTGGATGACGAGCAGCTTGGGACCCCGGGCGTCCGGACCGGTACCGAGGTCGTCGTACTCGTCCCAGTACTTGTCCATCGCCTCGCCCCACGCGTCGGCGTCCCAGCCGGACTCGGCGTCCAACTCGCCCAGCGCGTCGACGTGGTCGAGGGCGGCGAGCTCGACACGGCGGAACATCGCGTTGCGGACCAGGACACGGAAGGCACGGGCGTTGGCGGTGACCGGCTTGACCTCGTCGGCCTTCTCCTGGGCTTCCTCGGCGGTCATCTCCTCCGGGTTGGCGAGTTGCTCCCACTCGTCCAGCAGGCTCGAGTCGACCTGGCGCACCATCTCGCCCAGCCACTCGATCAGGTCCTGCAGATCCTCGGACTTGAGGTCGTCGGGGACGGTGTGGTCGAGGGCCTTGTAGGCGCTGGCCAGGTAGCGCAGCACGATGCCCTCGGTGCGGGCCAGCTCGTAGTGCGACACCAACTCGGTGAAGGACATGGCCCGTTCGTACATGTCACGGATGACGGACTTCGGCGACAACGGGTGGTCGCCGACCCACGGGTGGCTCTTGCGGTAGGTGTTGTACGCGTGGAAGAGCAGCTCCTCCAGCGGCTTCGGGTACGTGACGTCCTGGAGGCGCTCCATGCGCTCCTCGTACTCGACGCCGTCCGCCTTCATCGCGGCCACCGCCTCGCCGCGCGCCTTGTTCTGCTGGGCGGCCAGGATCTGCCGCGGATCGTCCAACGTGGACTCGACGACGGAGACCATGTCGAGTGCGTAGGACGGCGACTCCGGGTCGAGCAGTTCGAACGCGGCCAGCGCGAAGGTGGACAGCGGCTGGTTCAGCGCGAAGTCCTGCTGGAGGTCCACGGTGAGGCGGACGATACGGCCCGTGCCGTCGGGTTCGTCGAGCTTCTCGACGATTCCGCCGTCCAGCAGCGAGCGGTAGATCGCGATCGCGCGCCGGATGTGCCGCAGTTGCTGCTTGCGCGGCTCGTGGTTGTCCTCCAGCAGGTGTCGCATCGCCTCGAAGGCGTTGCCGGGCCGGGCGATAACCGACAGCAGCATCGTGTGCGTCACCCGGAAACGCGACGTCAGCGGTTCCGGTTCCGACTCGATGAGCTTGTCGAAGGTGTTCTCCGTCCAGCCGACAAAGCCTTCCGGCGCTTTCTTGCGCACCACCTTGCGACGCTTCTTCGGGTCGTCGCCGGCCTTCGTCAGCGCCTTCTCGTTCTCGATGACGTGCTCGGGCGCTTGGGCGACCACGTAGCCCGCCGTGTCGAAACCGGCCCGCCCGGCCCGGCCGGCGATCTGGTGGAACTCACGGGCCCGCAGGGTGCGCACCCGGTTGCCGTCGTACTTGGTCAGCGCCGTGAACAGCACGGTGCGGATGGGCACGTTGACGCCCACGCCCAGCGTGTCCGTACCGCAGATCACCTTCAGCAGGCCGGCCTGGGCGAGCTTCTCCACCAGCCGTCGGTACTTGGGCAGCATGCCGGCGTGGTGGACGCCGATGCCGTGCCGCACGTAGCGCGAGAGGTTGCTGCCGAACTTCGTGGTGAAGCGGAACTTGCCGATCAGGTCGGCGATCTGCTCCTTCTCCTCGCGCGAGCACATGTTGATGCTCATCAGCGCCTGCGCCCGCTCCACCGCCTGCGCCTGCGTGAAGTGCACGATGTAGACGGGCGCCTGCTTCGTGGCCAGCAGGTCGGTGAGCGTCTCCGTCATCGGCGTGTACTGGTACTCGTAGGAGAGCGGTACGGGCCGGGTCGCCGAGCGGACCACCGACGTGGGGCGGCCGGTGCGCCGCTTGAGGTCCTGCTCGAAGAAGGACACGTCGCCCAGCGTGGCCGACATGAGGACGAACTGCGCCTGCGGCAGCTCCAGGATGGGGATCTGCCACGCCCAGCCGCGGTCGCCCTCCGCGTAGAAGTGGAACTCGTCCATGACGACCTGGCCGACGTCCGCGTTCTTGCCGTCGCGCAGCGCGATCGACGCGAGCACCTCGGCGGTGCAGCAGATGACCGGGGCGTCGGAGTTCACGGACGCGTCGCCGGTCAGCATGCCGACGTTCTCCGTGCCGAAGATCTTGCACAGTTCGAAGAACTTCTCCGACACCAGCGCCTTGATCGGGGCCGTGTAGAAGGTGACCTCGTCGCGGGCGAGGGCCGCGAAGTGCGCGGCCGCCGCGATCATGCTCTTGCCGGAGCCGGTGGGCGTCGACACGATCACGTTCGCCCCGGAGACCACCTCGATCAGCGCCTCCTCCTGATGGGAGTAGAGCGTCAGACCGCGCTCCTGCGCCCAGGACTCGAAGGCTTCGTACAGGGCGTCGGGATCTGCGGTCGGCGGCAACTGATCGATGAGGGTCACGACCCCATCTTGCCTGTCCGCGCCCTTGATGGGGGAATCGGCTGCCGGCCCGAAGATCACGACCGCTACGCTGTGTCGCCGACGGAGCGTTATCGCACCCGGTCAACTGGACAGCGGTACACGAGGAATAGGGCGGGCAACGGCCATGATGGGACCAGCACACTCACTGTCGGGCGCCGCCGCCTGGCTCGGCGTCGGTGCGGCCGCCGCGGCGGCCGGGCACACGATGCCCTGGCCGGTCCTGCTCGTCGGTGCGCTGATCTGCGCAGGCGCGGCACTCGCCCCGGATCTCGACCACAAGGCCGCCACCATCTCCCGGGCCTTCGGCCCCGTCTCGCGCTGGCTCTGCGAGATCGTCGACAAGCTCTCCTACGCCGTCTACAAGTCCACGAGGAAGCAGGGCGACCCGCGTCGCTCCGGAGGGCACCGCACGCTCACCCACACCTGGCTGTGGGCGGTCATGATCGGCGCGGGCGCTTCGGCGTTGGCGATCACCGGGGGCCGCTGGGCGGTGCTGGCGATCCTCTTCGTGCACATGGTGCTGGCGATCGAGGGCCTGCTGTGGCGGGCCGCCCGGGGTTCCAGCAGCGACGTGCTGGTGTGGCTGCTCGCCGCGACCAGTGCGTGGATCCTCGCCGGTGTGCTCGACAAGCCGGGCAACGGCGCGGGCTGGCTGTTCACGGACCCGGGCCAGGAGTACCTGTGGCTGGGGCTGCCGATCGTGCTGGGCGCGCTGGTGCACGACATCGGGGACGCGCTGACCGTCTCCGGCTGCCCGGTCCTGTGGCCCATCCCGATCGGGCGCAAGCGCTGGTACCCGATCGGTCCGCCCAAGGCGATGCGGTTCCGGGCGGGCAGTTGGGTCGAGCTGAAGGTGCTGATGCCCGTGTTCATGCTGCTCGGCGGAGTGGGCGGGGCCGCCGCCCTCAACTACATCTGACGGACGGTGCGATGGGTGCTGCCGGCCGGTGCGGCAGCCGCGGTGACGGCGGCGATCACGGAGGTGTCGGCGGTGGTGTCAGCGGCGGCGTCGGCGGTGGTGTCAGCGGTGGCGTCGGCACTGGTTCAGGTCATCGCCCCGCCGTCGCCGTAGCGCCGCTCGAAGCGGGCCAGGCGGCCCTCCGTGTCCACAGTGCGTGCCGTGCCGGTGTAGAAGGGGTGGCTCTCCGAGGAGATCTCCACGTCCACGACCGGGTAGGTCTCGCCGTCGTCCCACTCGATCGTCTGGTCGCTGGCCGCCGTGGACCGGGTGAGGAAGGCGTAACCGGCCGTGCGGTCGCGGAAGACGACCGGGTGGTAGTCGGGCTGTTTGTCCTGCTGCATGCGTGCTCCTCGTGGGGTGCAGGCGGCGGCGACGGGCCGGGAACGGCCGGGCCGGCCGCGGGCGGGTCAACCGGACAGGGCGTCCTCGTCGACGATGTGCATCGCGGCCTCCTCGGCGGAGGCGGCAGCGCCGTCGATGCCCACGTCCGTGGCGATCAGCGCGCTCTCCTCGTCCTCGTGGACGCCTTCGTCCGGTGCCACGAGCCGGCCGGAGCGGGCGGCGCCGACCTCGTTGTCGAGGAGTTCCCCGTCGGTGCCGTCGCAGTCGCCGAGGCCGTCGCCGTCGGGCACGTCGAGGTCCGGGAGCTCTTCCGCAAGCCGCTGGTCCAGGCTCTCCCCCTGTCGGCGCTCCGCGGCGGTCACACCGGTGTGTTCCACGGCCCAGGGGCGGTCCGGAGGCGACCAGCCGCGGTCGAGGGGGTCCCCGACGCCGTCGTTCTCCAGGGTGTCCTCCACGTCGAGCAGTCCCGCGTCCTCCTGGATGTCGGACGCGTCGGGCTGGTAGACGTCGTCTCCCCATCCGTCGGCGCTGTTCACGGGTACCTCCAGGGGGTGACGGGCCCGTACTCTCCGCAGTCGGCGGTGGGATACCGCCGTACGGAGCACCGGCCGGGCGCGGCGTGTTCGGGAGGGTTTCCGAGTGCGTCGCGCGCGGGTGCCGCTATCCAGCGTTCCACCCCGCTTCGGGACCGCGCAACGCCAAAGCACGCACCGGGGCGGGCCCGGGTCGCCTCGGCCCGAGCGTCGGGCCCGCGACCTGGGGCTGCCCACATGCCCCTGCGTGCCGCCCCGGACACGGATGCTTGCTCTCCTCCCGGAGGCTCCGCAGAGGGTGCCGTCACCAGGGCCAGCACCACCACCTCCGGTGCCGGCCGCCCTACCGGCACCAGTACCGGCCGCGACACCCGGCTCCGGCTCCGGCTCCGGCCCCGGCCCCGGCCCCGGCTCCGGCTCCGGCTCCGGCTCCGGCCCCGGCCTCGGCTCCGGCCCCGGTTCCGGACTCGCACCGAGGCCCCCAGCCCTCGTGCCGGCGCCGACCTCCGGCACTGGCACGAGGCCTCCTCACCCGTGCCACGACCGCCAGAGTGCCGCGTACGCTCCGTCCGCCGCGACCAGCTCGGCATGGCTGCCCAGCTCGCTGATGCGGCCGTTCTCGACGACGGCGATGACGTCGGCGTCGTGGGCGGTGTGCAGGCGGTGGGCGATGGCGACGACGGTGCGGCCGTCCAGGACGCGGGCGAGGGACCGCTCCAGATGGCGGGCGGCACGCGGGTCGAGCAGCGAGGTCGCCTCGTCCAGGACCAGCGTGTGGGGGTCGGCCAGCACCAGGCGGGCCAGCGCGATCTGCTGGGCCTGCGCCGGGGTGAGCGCAGCGCCGCCGGAGCCGACATCGGTGTCGAGGCCGTCGTCCAGCGCCCGGGCCCAGCCGTCCGCGTCGACCGCGCCCAGCGCCGCCCACAGCTCGGCGTCCGCCGCACCCGTCCGGGCGAGCCGGAGGTTGTCGCGCAGGGAGCCGACGAAGACGTGATGCTCCTGGTTGACGAGCGCCACGTGGGAACGGACCCGTTCGGCGGTCATCCGCGACAGCTCGGCACCGCCGAGGGTGATCCGGCCGTCGCGCGGCGCGTAGATCCCGGCGAGCAGCCGCCCCAGCGTGGACTTGCCCGCGCCCGAAGGGCCGACCAGGGCCAGCCGGGTCCCGGGGGAGACCTCCAGGGACACCTTGCGCAGCACGTCGACGCCCTCGCGGTAGCCGAAGTGCACCCGGTCGGCGAGCACGTCGCGGCCGTCCGGCGCAAGCCCGGAGTCCCCGCCGTCCGGCTCGATGTCGCGCACTCCGACGAGGCGGGCCAGCGACACCTGAGCAACTTGAAGTTCGTCGTACCAGCGGAGGATGAGATTGACCGGGTCGACGAGCATCTGCGCCAGGAGCGCGCCCGTCGTCAGTTGACCGACCCCTATCCAGCCCTGAAGGACGAACACACCGCCGAGCATGAGGACCGAGCCGAGCACCGTGACGTGCACGAGGTTGATGACGGGGAAGAGCACCGACCGCAGCCACAGCGTGTACCGCTCCCACGCGGTCCACTGCTGGATGCGCTGCTCCGAGAGCGCGACGCGACGATCGCCCAGCCGGTGGGCCTCGACGGTGCGGCCGGCGTCCACGGTCTCGGCGAGGGCGGCGGCCACGGCGGCGTACCCGGCGGCCTCCGAGCGGTAGCCGACGGGCGCCCGTTTGAAGTACCAGCGGCACCCGACCACCAGGAGCGGCACCGCGAGCAGTACGGCAGGCGCCAGCGGCGGTGCCGTGACGACGAGCCCGCCGAGCAGCAGCAGCGCCCACATCACGCCGATCGTGAGCTGGGGCACGGCCTCCCGCATCGCGTTGGCCAGCCGGTCGATGTCCGTCGTGATCCGGGACAGCAGGTCGCCCGTCCCGGCCCGCTCCAGCACGCCCGGCGGCAGCCGGACCGACCGTACGAGGAAGTCCTCGCGCAGGTCGGCCAACATCCGTTCGCCGAGCATCGCGCCGCGCAGCCGTACCTGCCGTGTGAAGGCGGCATGGACGACCAGGGCGAGCACGAACAGCGAGGCGGTGAAGCCGAGATGGAGCTCGCGCGCTCCGTCCGACAGCCGCTCCACGAGATCGCCGAGCAGCCAAGGACCCACCATCGAGGCGACCGTGGCGACCGTGTTGACGAACAGGAGCAGCAGGAAGGCGCGGCGGTGCCGGCGCAGGAGTTCGGCCACGTAGGCGCGTACGGTCGCGGGGGCGCCGACGGGCAGGGTGTTCGCCGTCGTCGGTGCCGCCGGGTCGAACGCGGGCGGCGCCACGCCGATCATGCGGTCTCCTCGATGATCTCTTCGCGGTCGATGTCTTCTAGACCGTCGGTCAGTCCGTCGGTCAGTTCGTCGGTTACTTCGTTGGTTAGTTCGGCGGTTTCGAGTCCGTTGGCTTTGAGGCCGTCGACTTCGAGTTCGCCGTCGTCCAAGTGCTTCAACACGCCGTTCAGGGTGGCCTCTTCGTCGGTCTCCCTGGTGACCACGGCCCGGTACCGGGGCTCGGTGTGCAGCAGTTCGCGGTGCAGGCCGACCGTGACGGCCTCGCCCTCGTGCACGAGCACGACCCGGTCGGCCCGGTCCAGCAGCAGCGGGGACGAGGTGAACACGACCGTCGTGCGCCCCGCGCGCAGTTCGCGCAGTCCTTCGGCGATCCGTGCCTCGGTGTGCGAGTCGACGGCCGAGGTGGGCTCGTCCAGGACGAGCACCTCGGGGTCCGTGTACAGGGAGCGGGCCAGCGCGAGCCGTTGCCGCTGGCCACCGGAGAGGGACCGGCCGCGTTCGGTGATACGTGCGTCCAGCGGGTCGTCGGCGTCCAACGAGCCCTGTACGAGCGCTTCGAGGACGTCCCCGCACTGGGCGGCGGCGAGCGCCGCACCGGCGTCGACCTTGCCCGAGGCGGGCACGTCGAGCAGGTCGCGCAGCCTGCCGGACAGCAGCACCGGGTCCTTGTCCTGGACGAGGACGGCCGTGCGCGCGCGGTCCAGCGGCAGTTCGTCCAGCGGGACGCCGCCGAGCAGCACCGACGGACCGTCTTCCGGGGGGTGTCCGCCCAGCCGTTCCGCCAGTTGTCCGGCCGCGTCCGGGTCGCCGCACACCACGGCGGTGAGCCGGGCGGCCGGGGCGAGCAGGCCGGTGGCGGGGTCGTACAGGTCGCCCGAGGGTGTGTCGGCCGTCCGTGATCCGCCGATGTCGGTGACCCGTTCCAGGGACAGCACGCGTGCGGCCCGTTTGGCCGACGGACGCGAGAAGGAGTAGGCCATCGCGATCTCCTCGAAGTGCCTGAGGGGATAGGCCAGGACCATGACGGAGCTGTAGACCGTGACCAGTTCGCCGACGGTGATGCGGCCCTCGCGGGCCAGGCGGACGCCGTAGCAGACGACCGCGATCAGCAGCAGGCCGGGCAGCAGCACCTGGATGGCGCTGATCAGGGACCACATGCGCGCGCTGCGCACGGCGGCGTGCCGGACCTCCTGGGAGGCGCTGCGGTAGCGGTCGAGGAACAGTTCCTCGCCGCCGATCCCGCGCAGCACCCGCAGGCCGGCCACGGTGTCCGAGGCGAGCTCGGTGGCGCGTCCGGCCTTCTCGCGCTGGACGTCGGCCCGTCGTGTCGCCGCGGGCAGCAGGGGCAGCGCCGCGAGCGCGACGACGGGCAGGCCGACGGCGACGACCACGCCGAGGGCCGGCTGGTAGACGACCAGGCCGACGCAGACCAGCACGACCGTGGCGGCCGCGGCGGTGAAGCGGGACACGGCCTCCACGAACCAGCCGATCTTCTCGACGTCGCCCGTGGACACGGCCACCACCTCACCGGCCGCGACCCGCCGGGTCAGCGCGGAGCCGAGCTGCGAGGCCTTGCGGGCCAGCAGTTGCTGGACCCGGGCGGCGGCGGTGATCCAGTTGGTGACGGCGGCCCGGTGCAGGAAGGTGTCGCCGATCGCGGTGGCGGCACCGAACAGGGCCATCAGCCCGCCGGCGAGGGCGAGCCGGGTACCGGAGCGGTTTACGACGGCCTCGACGGCGAACCCGACGCAGAACGGCTGCGCCGAGACGGCGACGAAGTGCAGCAGCCCCCAGGCCAGGGACTTGAGCTGGCCGCCCAACTGATTGCGGCCGAGCCACCACAGGAAGCGGGGGCCCGAGCGGGCGTCCGGCACACCCGGGTCGGGGTACGGAAGGTCTTGGATCTGCATGACGTCCCAGTGGCTCGAGTCAGGGGAGGGGGATAGGCGGAAAGGGCGGAGGGAGGGGAAGACGGGGTGGGGGAGGCAAGGGAGTTGACGCGCGGGAACGGCCGCGGGGAGCGGCAACAAACCGTGCAAGGTTCGCGTCGCAGCGTGGTGGAAATCAACCTGTTTTCCGTTGCGGCGAACGGATCCGGCAGCCGTCCGACGCGGCCCGGATGTCCGGAACCTGCCGCAAACGACCGGAAAGTGATGCGAGCATGGCCCGATGCGACATGGCGAGGTGCGGCGCGTCGGGGCCGCGACGGTGACCTGTGGTCTTCTGCTCGCGGCCCTGGCCGCGTGCGGTGGTTCGGGCGCGGAACACGGGCGGGGCGGTTCGGCGGGGGCGGGTGCAGAAGGCGGCGTCGTCCCGTCGATGAGTACGGCCGCGGCGACCGATCTCCCGGGCGTCGGGAAGCGGTTGCAAGGGCGGATTCCCGCTGAATCGCGCCAGGTCGTGGCGGTGTACGGCGAAGGAAAGGACTCGGCGGACGCCACCGTCGTCTTCTACGCCAAGCGTGGCCCGACCTGGGAGCCGGTCCAAAGCTGGCCGGGGCACAACGGCAAGAAGGGCTGGACCGCCGACCACCACCTCGGCGACAACCGCAGCCCGGTCGGCGTGTTCACGCTCACCGCCGCGGGCGGCGTCCTGGACGACCCCGGCGCCAGGCTGCCGTACACGCAGTCCGAGGATTTCGGGGCGCCGCACTGGTGGGATCGGTCGCACTGGCACGACTTCGACTACGTCATCGCCATCGACTACAACCGCGTCAAGGGCACGCCGCCCGACGATCCGACCCAACCCGAGGGCGAGGAGAAGGGTGGCGGGATCTGGCTGCACATGGACCACGGCAGCGGTACGTCGGCCTGCGTCAGCCTGTCCAAGACGGCGATGGAATACCTGCTGCGCACGCTCGACCCGGATCAGCATCCCGTGGTGCTCATGGGAGACAGGGTCGCGCTGAAGGGCTAGCCCTTCCGGCGGAGGTGCCAGGCGTCAGGAGTCCGGAGGCCTCATTGCGGGGAAGGGGCGACTCGCCGTAGAACACCGGCCATGAGAAGTCGGATCATCATGTCCATGCTCACCGGAGCGACCCTCCTGGCGAGCACCGTCCTCTGGGGCGGCACGGCACAGGCGGCCGCCTCCACGTCCGCCGCTTCCGCGATGTCCGAGACATCCACTGCCTCCGCTGCCTCCGCGACGTCCGCCGCCTCCGCGTCGGGCGATGTCCCCGCCGAGTTCGGCAGCGACTGGCACGACCCCCTCACCGCCGCCCCGCCCGTGACCCGGCCCGACGGTACGTCCTGCCAGGTCACCCTCGCCGAGGCGCGGTTCCGCGACTTCACGCCGTATCGGGGTTCGTACACCCCGCCGGACGGCTGTGGCGACCGCTGGAGCAAGGTGGTGCTGCGGCTCGACGGCAAGGTCGCGGGGCGGCAGTTCGACCGGCTCGGGTATCTGCACGTCGGCGGGGTGGAGGTCTTCCGTACCTCGACGCCCGAGCCGTCGCCCGACGGGATCGAGTGGTCCGTGGAGAAGGACGTCACCCGCTACAGCGACACGTTCCGCGAGGCCCAGGACGTGGAGATGCTCATCGGCAACGTCGTCGACGACACCTACACGGGCGTGATCGACGTCAAGGTGACCCTCACCTTCTACGAGTCCCACGACGGGAAACCGGCCGCCGCCCCCGACCGCGTCCTCACCCTGGCCGACGGCCCCGCTGGCACCACCCTCACCACGCCCCGCAACAGCGAACGCGTCGTCGCCGAGGTGTACGCCACCGGTTCCGGCGGTGGATGCGAGGAGTACTGGTACCTGACCGTGCCCGCCGCGGCCCCCTACTCCTGCCACGCCGACGACGGCCCCTACCGGGAGGTGCAGCTCAAGGTGGACGGACAGGTGGCCGGAATCGCCACTCCCTTCCCGACCGTCTGGACCGGCGGCTGGTCCAACCCCTTTCTCTGGTACGTGATTCCGGGCCCCCGCGCTTTCGACATCAAGCCGATCGAATACGACCTGACCCCCTTCGCCGCGATCCTCAACGACGGCCGGCCGCACCGCGTCGAGGTGTCCGTCGTCGGTGTCCCCGCAGGGCAGAGCGGCTGGAGCACGCCGGTCAACGTGCTCGTCTGGCAGGACCCGGGGAAGGCCGTCGTCGGCGGGGGACTCGTCACGCACGAGGCGGGAGGGCTCACCGACTCCACCGTCTACACGCCCGGCACGGAGCACCGCGTCGACACCGAGGGCGGGCACCGTCTGACCGTCGCCGGCTACCTCGACACCTCGCACGGACGCGTGCGGACCACCGTCACCCGCACCCTCGCGACCACCTCCGCGCACCGCTGGACCGACGGCGAGACCGTCGACGGCCTCGACGCCGCCTGGACGGACGACGAGTCGGTCACCGTCGACGGCCGCGGACCGGCCCGTACGACGCGCACCCACCGGGCGTACTCGATGAACGGCACCACCACCCTCGGCGCGTACGACCGGCTGCGCACCGTGCTGACCCTCGGCGACCGGGCCGACGCCGTGACGGTACGGGGCGGCCGGCGCACGGGGTGGTCGCGGCTCGACGACACCTACACGGGCGACGCGACCTTCACCGTCAACGTGCCCCGCGACCAGCGCCACGCCGTCGCCACGACAAGCGAGCGCTACCGACTGGTCGGCCCGGACGGCTGCCACGACCGCCGGCTGACCACCGTTCAGGGGGTGCTGACCCAGGACCGCGACGGCTGCTGAGACGGGGTTGCGTGCGATACGTCACTCGTGACGGGATTTACCTGGCGGAAACGCGACGGTCTTGTGTGCGATCAACGGCACCTCCAAAGTGATCGCCACGGAAGCCGCTTTCCGTATCGCAGAAGTCCCCGTCCTTGACCTCTGTGTCCCACCCGTCCCCAAGGAGTGCCCGTGCCGCCGTCCGCCCCGTCCCTGCCGCGACGCGTCGCACGCATACTGCGTACCTCACTGTTCGCGCAGGTCGCCTGCGCGCTCGTCCTCGGCATACTCGTCGGAAAGCTGTGGCCCGACGTGGCCACGGATCTCAAGCCGCTCGGTGACGGGTTCACCCGGCTCATCAAGACGATCATCTCGCCCCTGGTGTTCTGCGTGGTCGTCGTTGGCATCGCCAAGGCCGGCGATCTGAAGGCCTTCGGCCGGATCGGGCTCAAGGCGCTGATCTGGTTCGAGATCGCGAGCACGCTCGCCCTGCTCATCGGGCTCGTCGCCGCCAACCTCGTCCACCCCGGCTCGGGGATGAACGTCGACCCGGCCACGCTCGACGCCTCGGCGGTCGACGCGAAGACGGGCGGCGGTTCGCTGCCCTCGACGACCGAGTTCATCGTGAACGCGCTGCCCACCAGTTTCGTCGGCGCCTTCGCGGAGAACTCCCTGCTCCAGGTGCTCATCCTGGCCTGCCTGGTGGGCGCTGCGCTGCTGCACCTCGGCCACACGAAGGTGCCGAAGGTACTGCCCGCCATCGAGCAGGCCCAGGAGATCATCTTCGCGATCGTCGGCTTCGTCATGCGGCTGGCGCCGATCGCGGTGTTCGGCGCGATGGCCGTCCTGATCGGCAACTACGGGCTCGGCGTGATCGAGACCTACGGCAAGCTGATCATCCTGTGCTACGCGGCCGCGGCCCTGTTCGTCGCGCTGCTCGCCGTCGCCCTGAAGCTGGTCACCGGGCTGAGCCTGTGGAAGTTCCTGCGCTACATCCGCGAGGAGATGCTGCTCGCGCTCGGCACCGCCTCCACCGAGGCCGTCATGCCGCGCGTCATGCAGAAGCTGCGCAAGGCCGGCGCCCGCGACGACGCCGTGGGCCTGGTGCTGCCGACGGGGTACTCCTTCAACCTGGACGGCGCCTCGCTGTACCTGTCCATCGGCACCCTGTTCATCGCCCAGGCGGTCGGCGTGGACCTCAGCCTGGGCCAGCAGATCACCGTGATCCTGGTACTCATGCTCACCAGCAAGGGCATGGCCGGCATCCCCGGCTCGGCCTTCCTCGCCCTGTCCGCGACGGCCTCCTCGCTGGGGGCCATCCCCGCCGGCGCAGTCGCCCTGCTGCTGGGCGTGGACCGCATCATGGACTCGATGCGCGTCGTCACCAACCTCCTCGGCAACTGTGTCGCGGTCTTCGCCGTCTCCCGCTGGGAGGGCGCGCTGGACCTGGAGCGGGCCAAGAAGGTCCTGAACGGCGAGGACGTCGCCGCGACCGAGGATCCCGCCGAGCCGGAAGCGTCCGCGAAGTCGGAGGGCGCCGGGCAGCCGGAAGGTACCGAGAGCGCGGAAGCCGCCGGGGGCCGGGTGGCGGTTCCCGCTCAGCTCACCAAGGAGACCGCCCCCGAGTCGAGTTGACGGACGGCGACAACGCAACGGGCCGTGGCCGCCCCTCCAGCAGTACGGAGGGGCGGCCACGGCCCGTTTTTTACGTCGTTCAGCAGACCCGCCCGTGCTCCGCCCCCGGCTCCCGCCCGTGCGCATGCCCATGCCTGTCCCCATGCCCTGGCTTCCGCTCCCGCTGCTGCCCCTGCCCCTGCTCCCGCTCCGGGGTCCCGTCCACCAGTGCGTTCAGCAACTCGCTGAGCACCCCGCGCTCCAGGTCCGTCAGCGGGTCCAGGATCTCCCGCGCGGCGGACAGCCGCGCGCCGCGCAGCTCCCGCAGGGCCTTGCCGCCGTCCTCCGTGAGCTCGATCCGGATCACCCGCCGGTTGGTGGGGTCGGGCATCCGGCGCACCTTGCCGCTCGCCTCCAGGCCGTCGACCAGGGTCGTCACGGCCCGGGGCACCACTTCCAGCCGCTCGGCGAGGTCGGCCATGCGCGGCGGTGAGTCGCAATGCGCCAGCGTGCGCAGCAGCCGGGCCTGTGCTGGGGTGACGCCCAGCCCGCGCTGCTCCAGATGACGCTTCTGGATGCGGAGCACCCGCCGGGTGAGCCGCAGCAGTTGCTCGGCGAGCAGGCCGTCGGAATCTGGGGTGGTCATGTGGGAACAATATCAGGACGCCGTTCATTGTGAGTATAGGTAACAATGAGCTATGCTCCGTCTGTCCGCACTGTCACACCCTCCGTAGGAGCCATGCCCCGAGACCACATCGAATGGACCCCTTCGTCCGGCACCTCGACCGACCAGCCCCGGCAGGTGCGCCGCATCCTCACCCTCTTCAAGCCCTACCGTGCCCGGCTCGCGGTCGTCGGCCTACTGGTCGCCGCCTCGTCGCTGGTCACGGTGGCCACCCCGTTCCTGCTGAAGGAGACGCTGGACGTCGCGATCCCCCAGGGGCGCACCGGCCTGCTGAGCCTCCTCGCCCTCGGCATGATCCTCAGCGCCGTCCTCGGCGGCGTCTTCGGCGTCCTGCAGACGCTGATCTCCACCACGGTCGGCCAGCGCGTCATGCACGACCTGCGCACGGCTGTCTACGGCCGCCTCCAGCGCATGTCCCTCGCCTTCTTCACGCGCACGCGTACCGGCGAGGTGCAGTCCCGCATCGCCAATGACATCGGCGGCATGCAGGCCACCGTCACCTCCACCGCCACCTCCCTGGTCTCCAACTTCACCAGCGTCGTGGCCACGATCATCGCGATGGTCGCCCTCGACTGGCGGCTGACCGTCGTCTCGCTGCTCCTGCTGCCGGTCTTCGTGTGGATCAGCCGCCGCGTGGGCAACGAACGCAAGAAAATCACCACCCAGCGTCAGAAGCAGATGGCCGAGATGGCCGCCACCGTCACCGAGTCGCTGTCGGTCAGCGGCATCCTGCTCGGCCGCACCATGGGCCGCTCCGAGTCCCTCACCCGGTCCTTCGCCGAGGAGTCCGAGCAACTGGTCGACCTCGAGGTGCGGTCGAACATGGCCGGCCGCTGGCGGATGTCCGTGATCGGGATCGTCATGTCCGCCATGCCGGCCGTCATCTACTGGGCCGCGGGCATGGCCCTCCAGTTCGGCGGCCCCGACGTCTCCCTCGGCACGATCGTCGCCTTCGTCTCGCTCCAACAGGGCCTGTTCCGCCCCGCCGTCGGCCTCCTGTCGACCGGCGTGCAGATACAGTCCTCCCTCGCGCTCTTCCAGCGCATCTTCGAGTACCTCGACCTCCCCATCGACATCACCGAGCGCACCGACCCGGTCCACCTCGACGAGATCAAGGGCGAGGTCCGCTTCGAGGGGGTGGCCTTCCGGTACGACGGCAAGGGCGGGCCCGTCCTCGACGGCATCGACATCACCGTCCCCGCCGGTGCCAGTCTCGCGGTGGTCGGCCCGACCGGCGCTGGCAAATCCACGCTGGGCTACCTGGTGCC
This sequence comes from Streptomyces sp. yr375, assembly GCF_900110755.1. GTDB lineage: Bacteria > Actinomycetota > Actinomycetes > Streptomycetales > Streptomycetaceae > Streptomyces. The sequence goes on along the minus strand of NZ_FOFF01000058.1, from coordinate 8,688 downwards.
GCGCCTGTACGACGTGACGGGCGGCCGGGTCACCCTCGACGGCGTCGACGTCCGCGACCTCGACTTCGACACCCTGGCCCGCGCGGTCGGCGTCGTCTCGCAGGAGACGTACCTCTTCCACGCCACGGTCGCCGACAACCTGCGCTTCGCCAAACCGGACGCCACCGACGAGGAACTGCATGCGGCGGCACGGGCGGCACAGATCCACGACCACATAGCCGGCCTGCCCGACGGCTACGACACGGTCGTCGGCGAGCGCGGCCACCGGTTCTCCGGCGGTGAGAAGCAGCGGCTGGCCATCGCCCGCACCATCCTGCGCGACCCACCGGTGCTGATCCTCGACGAGGCGACCAGCGCCCTGGACACCCGTACGGAACAGGCCGTCCAGGAGGCCATCGACGCGCTCTCGGCCAACCGCACCACCCTCACCATCGCCCATCGGCTGTCCACCATTCGGGGTGCCGACCAGATCGTGGTCCTCGACTCCGGCCAGGTGGCCGAACGGGGCACGCACGACGAGCTGTTGAAGCGCAACGGGCGGTACGCGGCCCTGGTGCGACGAGACGCACGCCTGGAGCCGACAAGATGAAAGTATGGCAGGTTATGCCGGGTTTGTGACGATGTGAGGGTTACCGTGCCCGCATGCAGATGAACACTCCGCCACGGAGCACGATTCGACTGACGCGCCGGGGCCGTCTCGTCCTCATCGCGACCGGAGCCGTCGTGGCTGGCACCGCCGTGGCGGTGCCGCTGCTGAGCGTGGAGCGCCTGGATAGCCCGAAGAAGGAGGAGTCGAAGCCGACGGCCCTGGTCATCCCGGAGGGCTGGCGCGCGAGCCAGATCTACGAGGCCGTCGACAAGGCGCTCGCCCTGCCGCCCGGCACCACCGCCAAGACATTGCCGAAGGCCGGTCTGAAGCTGCCGAACGACGCCGACGGCAACCCGGAGGGCTACCTCTTCCCGGCGACGTATCCGCTGCACAAGAAGGCGACGCCGCAGACGCTGCTGTCGTACATGGTCGACACGGCGAACAAGAGGTTCAACGGGGCGCCCATCGCGGCCGGCGCCCAGCGCAACGCCATGAACGTCTATCAGGCGGTCACCGTCGCCAGCCTCGTCCAGGCCGAGGCCACCACCAAGGCGGACATGGGCAAGGTGGCCCGGGTCGTGTTCAACCGCCTGGAGCGCGGAATGCCGTTGCAGATGGACTCCACCATCAACTACGCGATGAACCGTTCCACCCTGAGGACGACGCAGGACGACACCCGCATCCAGAGCCCCTACAACTCCTACCAGCGCATGGGCCTGCCGCCGACGCCGATCGACAACCCCGGCGAGGAGGCGATGCGCGCCGTGATCAGCCCCGCCCCGGGCGACTGGCTGTACTTCGTCACCGTCAAGCCCGGTGACACCCGCTTCACGGCGAGCTACGCGGAGCACCAGCGCAACGTCGCCGAGTTCAACCGGAACCAGAAGGACCGTAAGACCCCGAAGAGCACGTCGGCGGCGGCGAAGTGACCTGGCGGGGCGTCAGGCGGCGACCGGCTCTTCCGTGAGCAGCCGCTTGATGTCCCGTACGGCCGCGCGTGCGGCCCGGTTGGCGCCGATGGTGCTGGCCGACGGCCCGTAGCCGACGAGGTGGATGCGCGGATCGGCGACCGCGCGCGTGCCCTCGATCCGGATCCCGCCGCCCGGCTCCCGCAGCCGCAGCGGCGCGAGATGGTCGATGGCGGCCCGGAAACCGGTCGCCCAGAGGATGACGTCGGCGTCGACCCGCCGCCCGTCGGCCCACTCCACGCCGTCCGGAGTGATCCGGTCGAACATGGGCAGCCGGTGCAGCACCCCGTCGGCCAGCCCCTGCCGGATCGCGTCGTTGAGGCTCAGCCCCGTCACGGACACGACGCTCTTCGGCGGCAGACCCTGCCGCACCCGTTCCTCCACGAGCGCGACCGCCGCGCGGCCCACGCCCTCGTCGAAGGGCCCCTCGCGGAAGACGGGAGGCCGCCGCGTCACCCACGTGGTGCCGGCCGCGTACGGCGCGATCTCCAGCAGGTGCTGCGTGCCGGACGCACCGCCGCCCACCACGACCACCCGCAGCCCGGCGAACGCCTCGGGGCCCGGGTACCGCGCGGTGTGCAACTGCCGCCCACGGAAGGTCTCCTGGCCGGGATAACGCGGCCAGAACGGCCGGTCCCAGGTACCGGTGGCATTGATCACGGCCCGCGCCGACCACGTACCGTCCGACGTCTCGACGAGCAGCCGCCCGCCGGCCCCCTCCCGTACGGCCGTCACGTCGACCGGCCGCCGTACGCGCAGGTCGAACCTGCGCTCGTAGGCGTCGAAGTACTCGGCGACGACCTCGGACGAAGGCCGCGCGGGATCCGCGCCCGTCAGCTCCATGCCCGGCAGCGCGTGCATCCCGTGCACCTTGCCGTACGTCAGCGACGGCCACCGGAACTGCCAGGCGCCGCCCGGAGCGGGAGCGTGGTCGAGCACCACGAAGTCGCGCTCCGGCTCGAAACCGGTGCGCCGCAGGTGGTAGGCGCCGGCCAGACCTGCCTGACCGGCGCCTATGACGACCACCTCGACCTCACGCAAGTTCTTCACGCCTCTACCAACGGAAGGAAGGGCGCGGATCTTCCCGGGTGGCTGTCGTGCTGGCTGTCCTGCTGGCTGTGATCACTGTGATGACGAGGACACGCGCGCGGGAGTGGTGGAGGGCGGCAGGTCGCCGTTGTAGCGCGGGTCGACGAAGGCGGCGAAGTCCACCTTGCCGGGGATGAGCTTCAGACCGGTGAACGTGTCGGCGATCCGCTGCTCGGAGGCGATCAGCGGCTTGTCGACCGCGACCGAGATCCGGGAGGCGTAGGTCTGCTTCACCGCGGCCAGCGCCACCTCGTACGGCAGCCCGGTGGCCTTCGCCCACACCTTGGCCCACTCCTCCTGATGGCCGAACACCCAGGTCGTGGCGCGCCGCAGCCGGTCCAGGTAGTCCTTGACGGCGGCGGCCTTCTTCGTGTCCTTCAGCGCGGCGGGCGCGGCCACCTGGAAGGTGAGCCCGTTGGTGACGCCCTCGCCGGTGGTCAGCACCCGGCCCTGCTTCGCCTGGAGCACCTGCGAGGTGTACGGGTCCCACACCGCCCATGCGTCGACCTTGCCGGAGGTGAACGCGGCGAGCGCGTCGGCCGGCTGGAGGTACTTGACCTTCACGTCGTTCAGACTCAGGCCAGCCGCCTTGAGGGAGGCCACCAGTTGGTAGTGCGCGGAGGAGCCCTGCGCCACGGCGACGGACTTGCCCTTGAGCTGCTCGGGCTTCGTCAGCTTGGAGTCGTTCGGTACGAGGACGGCGTCGCCCTTGGACGTGCCGTGGAAGGCGGACACGACCGTGATCTTCGAGCCGGCGCCGGCCGCGAAGACCGGCGGGGTGTTGCCGACGCCGCCGATGTCGACAGCCCCGGCGTTGACTGCCTCCAGTAGCGGCGGTCCGGAGGTGAACGTGGACCACTTGATCTTGTAGTCGAGGTTCTTCAGTTCTCCGGAAGCTCGCAGGATGGCTTCGGAACCACCCTTCTGGTCTCCGACGTTGAGTGTGAGAGAGCCCTTGCCGTCGGTGTCGGCGCCGCCGCCGATGCCCGTGCTGGCGGACGAGCTCCCGCCGCAGGCGGTGAGCAGGAGGGCGAGCGGGAGAAGCAGGGCGGCGGGGGCGAGGCGTCGTCGCATGGGAGTCCGTTCTGAGGGAAGTGCCAGGTGAGGGGCGGGAGGGATCGTGAGGGACGAGGGAGAGCAGCGGGGGAGGAGAGGGGAGAGGGAGTGGGTGGTGCTGAGGGGGTTTCAGGCGGCTTCGGGGGCCGTGGGGTCCACGCCGAGGCGGCGCAGCAGGCCGGCGCGCAGTTCCGCGAACCGGGGGTCGGCGATGTCGCGGGGGCGGTCGAGGCCGATCTCCTGCTCGTGCGCGATGACCCCGTCGTCCATCACCAGGACGCGGTCGGCGAGCAGCACCGCCTCCTCGACGTCGTGCGTGACGAGCAGCACGGCGCAGCCGCGGCGCTGCCACAACTCGCCCACCAGTTGCTGGGCCTTGATGCGGGTGAGCGCGTCGAGTGCGCCGAACGGCTCGTCGAGCAGCAGCAGATCGGGTTCGCGCACCAGGGCCCGAGCCAGGGAGGCGCGCTGGGCCTCGCCGCCGGAGAGGGTCTTCGGCCAGGCGTCGGAGCGGTTCCCGAGCCCCACCTCCGCCAGGGCCTTGTCGGCGACGTGGCGTTCGGGCAGGCCCGGCAGCCCCAGGAGCACGTTGCGCCACACCTTCTTCCACGGCATCAGCCGCGGCGACTGGAAGGCGACGGCCTTGCGGCGCGGCACCAGCACCGTGCCCTCGATGTCGCGGTCGAGCCCGGCGAGGATGCGCAGCAGAGTGGACTTGCCACAGCCACTGCGGCCCAACAGGGCCACGAACTCGCCCGGCCGGATGTCGAGTCGGAGGTCGTCGATGACGGCACGGCCGTCGAAGGAGCGGGTCAGCCCCTCGACGCGAACCGCGAGCGGTGCGGGGGTGGTCGGCGGCGTGCGGGTCGCCAGCGGTGCGCGGGCTGAGCGGGCCGCCGGGGAGGTACCGGGCGCGGTCTTCAAGGATACCGGGGATGTCAGGGACGACGGGGATGTCGAGGACGTGTGGGACCTCCGCTCCGCCTGGGGGCTCACCGGCCGGTGAACGTCGGTCGCCATTGCAGCAGCAGCCTTTCGAGGGAACGGACGATGAAGTCGGCGAGCAGGCCGAGGAAGGCGTAGACGATGAGGCAGACCACGATCACGTCAGTGCGCAGGAAGTCCCGCGCCTGCACCATCAGAAAGCCGATGCCGGAGTCGGCGTTGATCTGCTCGGCGAAGACCAGCGCGAGCCAGGCGATACCGAGGGAGTAGCGCAGGCCGGTCATCGCGCCGGGCAGCGCGCCCGGCAGGATCACATGCCGCACCAGGCCCCGGCGCGACAGCCCGAGCGACTCCCCGGCCTCGATCAACTGCGCGTCCACGCCCCGGATCCCGGCATAGACGTTGAGGTAGAGCGGGAAGGTCACCCCGAGCGTGATGATGGCGATCTTCGGGGCCTCGCCGATGCCGAACCAGATGATGAACAGCGGGATGAGACCGACGAACGGCACGGTCCGCAACATCTGCACCGGGGCGTCGACGAGATCTTCGCCGATCCGGAACAGCCCCGACACCAGGGCGAGTCCGGTGCCGATGACGGTGCCCAGGAGCAGTCCCGCGGCCACGCGCTGGAGCGAGGTGCCCATGGCCGAGGACAGGGAGCCGTCGGACACGAGATCACCGGCGACCTGGGCGATGCGGCCGGGTGAGGCGAGGACGTCGGAGGTCAACACGCCTGTGGCGCTGAGGAGTTGCCACAGGAGGAGAAGCAGGACCGGGCCGGTGGTCCTGCGCAGCCAACGGGGAACGCGGGCACGGCGGGAGGAACGGGGGACGAGGGGAACAAGGTCAAGGTCCGTCTGGATTTCAACCTCGACGTGGCCCTGGGCCTGGAAGTGAGACTGGGTGGATATAGGAGAAATATCCGCCTCGGAGGATTCAGGTGGGGCGTGACTGATGCTCATAAGGGCTCCACGGAGAGGAACGGCGGCCGTTGGGGACGGGCAGGCGCACCTCGGCACCGCCGCGTCACGGTCGGTTCAGGTACGACCGGGCGCGCGGGTAGGGCGGGCGAAGGCAGGAGTGAAGGGTGGTGCGAAAGGTGAGGCGAGAGGCCGAAAGGGCGTCAGCAGCCGCGACAACACGCGGCAGAGGCCACCCGCAGCAGGTCGATGTGACCGCGCGTGGTGAGCAGGGCTGAACGCAACATGCGGCTGAACGTAGCCAGACTGCATGCCCACGGTCAACGGGCGTCTCGCGGATCGGACCACCGATATCACGCTGCGGGCAGCCGGTCGGGCGTGGAACGCGGCGTATGGGCCAGGATGGAGGCATGTCAGATGCGTTCACCACCCGAGTTCTGCACGTGGCGTCCGGCTCCCGGGAGCGAGTCGTCGACCTCACCGGAGACTGCGAGGCGTTCCTCCGAGAAGTGGCCGCCGGCCGCGACGGCCTCCTCAACGTCTTCGTCCCGCACGCCACGGCCGGCATCGCGGTCATCGAGACGGGCTCCGGCAGCGACGACGACCTCCTCGCCGCCCTGCACACGCTCCTGCCCGCCGACGACCGCTGGCAGCACCGCCACGGCACCCCCGGCCACGGCCGCGACCACGTCCTCCCCGCCTTCGTCCCACCCCACGCGACCCTGCCGGTCCTGGCCGGCAGACTGGAACTGGGGACCTGGCAGTCGGTATGCCTGGTGGACACGAACAGGGACAACCCCAACCGTCAGGTGCGATTGAGCTTCCTCGGTTAGGTGCCCTGGTGGGACTGCGGGTGCAAAGTCCGGCCGCACCGAATGGGGCAAGGGGCGGGCTGGGAGCTGTTCCGCCCGGGCTTGGCACGCCTGCTGAATCCCGTATGAGGTCTGTCAGCAGCTTCTTGGCCGGCTGGCTGCATGTCGGAGACCGGGAAGCCTGGAAGGGGCGAGTTTCGGCGTATACCAGGGCAGCGGACTCATAATCCGTCGGCCGTGGGTTCGAGTCCCACCCGCCTCACCTGTGCAGGCTTCTGACCTGCGGAAACCTTCATTTTGTCCTGTCGGATCGTCAACTTTGCCTGAACGGACTGAATCCGCTGCTCGCGAGTTTGGAGCGGGGTGAGGATCCTGCTTTCTCGCCGGGCAGGCGTCGCGCTGACCTGCGACAATGCTGACGAGCGGAGCTTGAGTCGACGAGCCGGCAACATCTCCTCGACCTCATTTTCATGATCGTGGGGACGTGTTGGGGACGCGGGGTTTCAATGGGGTCGGTCGGCCCCCGTCCGCAGGCTCTTCGTTCGGCGTCCAGAAGGCCTCCGGCCGGGACTGCCTACCGGATTCGACCACAGCTTCGAGGAGCCTGATCGCACCGGCACCAAGACGTGAGGGGCTGGTGCGCACGGACGGAAACTGCCCGAACTGAAACGGCCCAGGTGTTCTGATGAGTGGCTCGACCGCGGGGCCGCCGTCGCTCACGCTGTGATGCGGTCCCCCAGAGGCATGGCGCGCCGACGCCGGTAGCGAGGGTGCCCAGCAGGATCCGGAGCGCGGTTTCGGGTGCGAACGGTTGGAGGCGGGCGCCGAGGTAGCCGGGAGTTCTCGACTTCGGTGGTCGTGGTCAGCGAGTCACCGACGAAGATCGCGCCGCCGAAGACGAGCAACTTGAGCTCGGCGCGGGCTGTGTAGAGGGCAGCGGTGTATCCAGCGGGACCAGGTCCTCGCGTATGCCGGTGTCCGTCACGGACGTCCTGACTCCTGCTTCGCGTCGATCTCGGCGATTAGGGCCTAGATGCGGTCTTGATCTCGTCGCGGAACGGGCGGGCGGACTCGACGCCCTTCCGGCTCTTCGTTGTCGAACGGGACAACGGTGCGGCGCCCGCAGTTCGTCCAAGCAGGGGCCGACGCCGGGCTCTGCCTGATTCCCATAGATGCGGGCGGTGTCGAAAGCGGAGAGGGCGTACGCGTACTGCTCCGCCGTGGTGACCGGCTCCATTCGGGGTGTGGCCTTGGAGACCCAGTCAGCCGGCTCGAGCGAGACCTCCCGCGCCCGCGCCCGCGCACTCGGCGCGTCGGGGAAGGACTCGCGCGGTCGGTAAAGCGTTGAGGACAAGGAACGCGCCCTTCGGACAGGGGCAGGGGCGGACTCGTACTCACGGTACGCATCCGCCCCCATCCCGGATTACAGCCTGAAGTCAGACAGCGGCAGCAGGCGGCTCAGCAGGAGCACCTGTTCAGCGAACAGCAGGTATGTACCTCGACATGGCCTTGGTCGGCGTTGCTGCCGAGGTCGAAGTCGTCCAGACTGTCGGCGCTTTCGTGTAGACCCGCAGAGGGAACCCCTGAGCTCACCGAGGCGGGCTGGCTGCTGACCGGCACCTGCCTGCCGGTCGCCGGGGAAGACCGCCGGGCAGCCTGCCCGACCTCCATTGCTTCGACCACGTGTTCTGCCCCACCTCGGCGTCACCCCGCACCCTGCGTTCCGCGCAATTCAGGGGTTCTGGAGTCCCTGTCGAGGTGAAGGTGCAGGTCAGCAGGCTGGAGTCTGGTGACACGGCCGGATTCGCCTAGAGACGCGATTTTCCGGATTCACCTGCGCTGAACTGGTCTTGCTCCGTATGTTCTGGAGTCGTGTATGTGAAGACGACGAAGCGGGAGAACAAGTCCGGCACGGTCCGGTACCTGCACCTGGCTCACAACGAGTGGGATCCGGTGAAGGGCCGGGCGGTCCCGAAGGTGCTGTTCTCGTTCGGCCGTGAGGACGACCTCGACCGGGACGCGGTGAAGCGCCTGGTCGCGTCTCTATCGCGGCTGCTGGAACCGGGCGAGGCCCTGGCGTCGACCGCGGCGGGTGACCTGGAGTTCGTCTCGTCGGTCCCGTTCGGCGGCACCTACGTCCTCGATCATCTGTGGCGGCGGCTGCAGATCGACAAGATCGTCGGGCAGGTCGGGCAGCCCAAACGGGGCCGACGCCGGGACATGCCGGTGACGGAGCGGGTGCTGTTCTCCATGGTCGCGAACCGGGCCCTGGCCCCGTCGTCGAAGCTGGCCGCCGCGGACTGGGTCAC
>NZ_FOFF01000090.1 GCF_900110755.1 Streptomyces sp. yr375 | reverse complement strand
GCTCCGGGTCCCCGGGCTTCGGCTCCGATCCCGGCTCCGGGCTCTGGCTCGGTCCTGGCTCCTGCTCCCGGCCTCGCGGTACGCGAGACGCTCACGCAGACCGACACCCGGCCCCGCTGAACCGCGGCCGCACGCCGGCTCGGCTGCGCCCCCGCCCCTGGCTCCGGTCCCGGCTCCTCGCCCCAGCCCCTGGCCCCTGGCCCGGTTCCGGCCTCGGCTCCGGGTCCCGGCCCCTGGCCCGGTTCCGGCCTCGGCTCCGGGTCCCGGCCCCTGGCCCGGTTCCGGCCTCGGCTCCGGGTCCCGGCCTCTGGCCCGGCTCCGGTCCCGGCTTCCGGTTTCCGGCTTCCGGTCCCGGCCCCTTGTCCCGGCTCCGCCGCCCCCCAACCCCTCCAGGACCACGACGCGCTGCGCTGGCTCGCGCCGGACGAGATCTGGCACGTCGACTGGCTCGACCAGGACGTACCGGCGGTACGCGAGATGCTCACGCGAACCGACACCCGGCCCCGCTGAACCGCGCCCGCGCGCCAGCTCGGCTGCGCCCCCGCCCCTGGCTCCGGTCCCGGCTCCGGGGCCCCGGGTTTTGGCTCCGGTCCCGGCTCCGGGCTCCGGCCCCGGCCCTTGGCTTCAGCCTCTGGCTCCCGGCCCCGGCTCCGGGCTCCGGCCCCGGCCCTTGGCCTCGGCCTCTGGCTCCCGGCCCCGGCCCCGGCCTCTGGTTTTGGCCTCGGCCTCGGCCCCGGTCCCGGCTTTGGGTCCCGACCTCTGGTTCCGGTCCCTGGCTGCGGGTCCCGGCCCCGGCCTCTGGCTCCGGTCCCGACTCTGGGCCCCGGGCTCTGGCTCGGTCCCGGTTCCCGGTCCCGGTCCCTGGCCCCGCCCCCGTACCCGTACCCGTCGGGTCGGGTCGGGTCGGGTCGGACGCCCTGTCACCTCGGCGCATTCGCCAGGTCGTTCGGGTCGTTCCGGGGGTAGGCCCGCCCGGGTCCCGGTGATCCGGGGGCGGCCCGCCCGGGCCCCGATGACCCCCGGGGGGCCCGCCCAGGCCTCGATGGCCCGGGCCGCGATGACCCGGCAGCGCACCCGCAAGGCCCCCCGGGGCGCGCCCGTCCGTCCCCCGGGGCCGCGCCCGCCCTGCCCCCCGGGGCGCCCCCGCTCGCCCCCCTTGGTGATCCGGGGGCGCGTCCGCCGGAGGGTGAGGGGATTGCGTACGCCGTTTGTGCCACAGTGCGCCCTGTTGTGCGGTACTGGCTCGCGGATATCGGGTATGTGCCCATTAACCCCACGAAACCGGACATGGGTGTACCCGCTGGCCTGGGAAGTGATCGGCGTGATCGACACCGAAGGCGACTGTGCCGAGTGGACGTTTCCCGCGGACCCCGGTGCGGTGCGCACCGCGCGGCGCGCTGTCCGGGGGCAGTTGCACGGTTGGGGCCTCGACAGTCTGGGCGACCTCGCCGCCCTGCTGGTCAGCGAGCTGGTCACCAACGCGCTGCGGCATGCCACCGGCCCCATCGGCCTCCGGCTGGTGCGCCCCTCGGGCCGGCAGGGCGTGCTGCTGGTCGAGGTCTCCGACCCGGTGCCGGACCCGCCGCGCGAGCGCGCCGCCCGGCCCGAGGACGAAAGCGGGCGCGGACTGCAACTCGTGGCCTCTTCCTCGCACCGCTGGGGCACCCGGCCCGGAGACACCGGCAAGACGGTCTGGTTCGAACTCGCGGTACCGGGTTGACGGGGCGTGACGCGGGGATGAGCCGGTGTACAGCGGGGGTGGCGGTGTCCCTCGTTCGGTTCTGGTCCCGACCGGTTCCGGAAGGTGTGGTTCGACGACGTGCCCGCTGGTTAGAAGACTGGAAGTGTTGTCGCGGCACGGTCCGAAAAGAGCCTGGACCGTGCTGTGATCGTGAACACCGTGTCGTGCGGACCCGTAGTGCTGGATACTGCGGGCAGCCGCCGCCGGTGACCGGTGCCGGACGCGGTGAGCTGGAGGGGACGGTTCGCGTGAGCGAGATACCAGCGAAGGCCACGGAGTCCGAGGACCCGTCGGGCGGCGCGAGGGGGAGGGGGAGGGCCGCGGGTGCGCTCGCCGCCGCCGACCCCCGGCGCGCCCTCGACGACGTCCCGGGCGAGGAGGCGACGCCCGGTGACGCCATGTGGCAGAGCAGTCCGCCCGGTTCGATCTACGACTACATCAAGGTCGCCTCGTTCTCGATCGGTCCCGACGGCCTCGTCGACCAGTGGAGTCTGCGCGCCGAGCAGATCTTCGGCATCCCGGCCGAGCGGGCCGTCGGCATGGACCCCATCGCCGTGTTCGTCGACCCTGACCTGCGCGAGCGCGGCCAGCGCAAGATGGCCGAGATCCTCGACGGGCGTGAGTGGACCGGCGTGGTGCCCTTCCGGATGCCCGACCCGGTGCCCGGCGGCGGGCGCGGCGAGCAGGGCCTCGCCGAGGTGTACGTCATGCCGACGCGCAGTCAGGACGGCGAGAAGGCCGCCGTATGCATCGTCGTCGACATCCGCACGCTCCGCAGGATGGAGACCGACCTCGCCGCCTCGCAGGCCATTTTTGGTCAATCCCCCTTCGGTTTCCTGCTGATCGACCCCGACCTGCGGGTCCGCCGCGCCAACCAGCGGTTCGCGTCGATCTTCGGCGGCACCCCCGACGAGCACCACGGCAAGGGCGTCCACGACTACCTGCCCCGGCCCGAGGCCGAGCGGGTCAGCGCGACCCTGCGCAGAGTCCTGGAGACCGGCGACTCCATCACCGACATGCACGTCACCGGCTTCGTGCCGGGCTCCGAGGAGCGCCGGCACTGGTCGATCAACCTGTACCGCGTGCACAGCGGCACCGGCCGCCCCATCGGCATCGCCTGGCTCGGCACCGACATCACCGCCCGCCGCGCCGCCGCCCGCGAGGCCGCCGCCGCACGGCGCAATCTCGCCCTTCTGAACGACGCGGGCGCCCGCATCGGGAACTCCCTCGACCTGGAGACGACCGCACGCGAACTCCTCGACGTCGTCGTGCCCGGCTTCTGCGACCTCGCCACCGTCGACCTCTACCAGGGTCTGCTGGCCGGCGACGAGACCCCGCCCGGCCTCGCCGACGGCAGCGCCGAACTGCGCCGGGTCGCCTTCTCCTCCGCCGTCTCCGACGCCCCCTTCGACGGCAGCGGCGCCCCCGTCGCGGTCGGCGCCGTCCACCACTTCGCGTTCAACTCGCCCTGCGCGGACGCCCTGCGCACCGCCCGCCCGCAGGCCATCCCCGGCGAGGAGGGCGGCCTCGTGCAGTCCACCCTCGCCGTCCCGATGGTCGCCCACGACACCGTCGTAGGCCTCGCGCAGTTCTCGCGGACGAAGGGCAGTGAGCCGTTCGGGGACCGGGACCGGGAGCTGGCCGTGGAGTTGGCGGCGCGAGCGGCGGTCTGTATCGACAACGCGCGGCTGTACCGGCGGGAGCACGAGCGGGCGTTGATACTGCAACGGTCGCTGCTGCCGCCGGGCGACCCGGTGGCCTCGGGCCTCGACATCGCCTGCCGCTACCTGCCCGGCAACTCCTCCGCCGACCGGCCCAGCGAGGTCGGCGGCGACTGGTTCGACGTCATCGAACTGCCCGGTCACCGCACCGCGTTGGTGGTCGGCGACGTCATGGGGCGCGGGCTGCGCGCGGCCGTCGCCATGGGCGAACTGCGCACCGCCGTACGTACCTTGGCCCTGCTCGACCTCGAACCGGCCGAAGTCCTCTGCGCGTTGGACGAGATCGCGCGCGGCCTCGGCACGCCGGGCGGCGTCCAGCAGGCCACCCGGGCCGCCCGCCGGCCCCGCGAGGCCGACCTGTCCGAGGTGTACCTCGCGACGTGCGTGTACGCGGTCTACGACGCCGTGACGCGCCGCTGCACCTTCGCCAACGCGGGCCATCTGCCGCCGGTCCTGGTGGAACCCGGCGAGCCGGCGCTGATGCTCGACGTGCCGCCGGGCATGCCGCTCGGCGTGGGCGGCGAGCCCTTCGAGGAGGTGGAGGTCGAACTCCCCGAAGGCGCGCTGCTGGCGCTCTACACGGACGGTCTGGTCGAGTCCCGCGACCATCCGCTGGACGAGGGCCTCAACGCGTTCGTGGGGGCGCTGACGGACCCGGCCAGCCCCCTGGAGGACGTCTGCGACCACGTCCTCAACACCCTCGACTCGCACCACGGCGAGGACGACATCGCGCTGCTGATGGCCCGCGTACAGGGCCTGCCCGCCGAGTCGGTCGGCGACTGGACGCTGCCGCGCGAGCCGCGCAGCGTGGGGCGGGCGCGGGAGCAGGCGCGCGGCCAGTTGCTGGCCTGGGGCCTCGAACCCCTCGTCGACACAACGGAGTTGCTGGTCAGCGAACTGGTCACGAACGCCTTGCGGTACGGCGAGGGCGACATCAGACTCCGGCTGCTGCTGGACCGCACCCTGGTGTGCGAGGTGTGGGACTCGGGCCTCGTCCAGCCGCGCCGCCGCCGCGCCCGGGACACCGACGAGGGCGGCCGGGGCCTCCAGCTCGTCGGCCTCCTCTCGGCGGCCTGGGGCTCGCGGCGCACCCCGCTCGGCAAGACGGTGTGGTTCGAACTGCCCCTGCCGGACGGCGAGACGGGCCTGGTGGACCCGGCGGAGGCGTTGCTGAGCCTGTTCTGATCTGAGCAGATCCTTTCCTGACGGACCGTCACATTTCGTGTCCGGCCCGGCCCGTGAAGCCCGCGGGCGTCCCGTCCTCGGGATCCTCGGCCGGGACGATGCCGCCGAGCACCGCCCCGCCGGTGCCGGCCGTCGCGGCCGGGCCGCTCGCCTCCGTGTACGGGTTCCCGTGCGCCCGGACGTCGAGTTCGGCCAGTTCCCGGGCCTCCAGGGCGAGGGTGTCGGCGGGCGGGCGGTCCGCCTGGTCCCCGGTCGCCAGGAGCCGTCGTGCCTCTGCCAGGCGGGTGCGCGCGGTGGCGCCGACCGCGCCGCGGTGCGTCGCCACGAAGTCCGCCGCGGCGGCGGTGGCGGTGCGGGCGGTGATCAGGGCGGCGGCCGGCAGCACCCCGGCCCGCCCCGAGGCGACCGGCGCGGTCGCCCGCACGATCCGACGCAGCAGGCCTACGGGATCGTAGGGCTGCCGGCCGGTCAGCTCCTGCCGTACGGAGTCGAGGACGGCGTCGGCGTGCGCGAGGCGGGAGTGCAGTTCGCCGGGCGGCGGGCCGGAGGGGTCGGGAGAGCCCTGTTGCCGGGCCGTGGCCAACTCGGTCTCGGCGCCGGTGAGGGCGGCCGGGACCGTCTGCTCGGCCGCCTGTAGCCCTACGGCCATCCGCTCGACGCCCTCGACGAAGACGGCCGCCTGGTCGACGGCGCCCTCGGCGGCGCGCAGATGGCGGGCCGCGTGTTCCGGTTGCCCCGAATCTGCTGCCTGGCGGGCCTGGTTGAGCCGGACGGTGGCGAACACGAGCCGGTCCTTGGCCTGTTCGACGTTGCCGGTGACGGCGGCGGTGGCGGTGGGCGCGTACCGGGCGTGGAGCCCGGCGAGGACGGCCTCCGAGGCCCCGGCCCGTCCCGCCAGCTCCCGGAACCTGCCCTCGGCGACCCCCAGCGCCGCGCCCACCCCCCGTTCCAGTCCGCGCAGTTGGCCGAAGGCGTCGGCCACGGCGTCCAGTCGCCGGCCGGCTTCCGCGCACCGTCCGACGATCCCGGCGAGCGCGTGTCCCCGGGCCGCTTCCTCCGCCGGCACCCCGTCGTCGTAGCGCTGCCGCATGCGGAACGCGGCGGCGAGTTCGGATTCCGCCTCGTGGAGGGCCTGTTGGAAGGCGGCGACGGCCTCCGTGCCGAACAGCGTCTCGGCGAAGCCGAGTTCGGCGCGGGCGGCGCGGATCCGGTTGTCGGCCTCGACCAGCGCCGCGCAGGCCTCCTCGTCGCGGGCGGCGAGCGGCGGCGACGACCTCGGCGGCGGCGGGCTGCCGACGCCGCCGGGGGTGGTCCGGTCCCGGACGCGCCGCACCCGGCGCAGGTACCCGTACCCGGCGACCGCGCCCGCCGCGCCGACGGCGACGAGCGGGAGCACGAGATCGGCGGTGGACGACTCGTCGTCGCCGGACACGGAGGCGCTCGTGGCGGTGCTTGGGGCAGTGCTTGCGGAGGCGCTTTTGGCGTTGCTCGTGGCGGGCATCGGCTCCTTGATCGCAACCGGAGCGTCGGCACCGGACGTCATCCCCGGCAACACCAGCCACACGACTCCGAGCGCACCACCCAGCACGGCGTGAGCCACCCGCACGGATATCTGCGACCCGGCACGCCGCGCCCGGCCTCGAACCAAGGAAGAGGTCACATTTGGGAGCGTATGGCCGCGAATACGGCCCCGCGACCGGGATACACCCGAGCCGGGGTCGGTGGGGCAGAACGACACGGGAGGGGGAACCCGCGATGAATCGATCACAGGGTCAGACGGAGGCACAGACGGAGGCACAGACGGAGGCGCAGGCGGGGGAGCAGGCGGGGGAGCAGGCGGAGGCGGTCGGCGGGAGCGAAGAGGAAGGGAAGGGGCGGCCCGTCGTGGCCGTGCCGGGCGCGGGACCGGCCAAGGGGAGCCGGAGGCGTTGGCGGCGGTGGCGGTGGCTCGTGCTGGGCCTTGTGGTGGTGCTGGTCGGGCCGGTCCTCGTGGCCGAGGCCGCGCTGCGGGTCAATTACCTGGGGGAACCCGGTGACGGGACGTACAGCCGGGGGAAGGATGCCGTCTGGCTGGGGCATGCCTGGGTCGACGGGCGCAAGAAGGACGCTGACGTCGAGGCGCTGGCCGGGCGGTTGCGGGGGACCGGGATACGGGATCTGTACGTCCACGCCGGGCCGCTGGAGCACGATGGCACGCTTCCCAAGTCGGCGTATGCGAACGCGCGTTGGTTCATCGCCGCCGTGCACCGGGAGGCGCCGCAGCTCCGGGTCCAGGCCTGGCTCGGTGACGTGCTGGCCAGTGAGAGTCCGAACGGCATGCGGCTGGAGCGGGCCGGGACGCGTGCCGCTGTCGTGCGGTCCGCCGGCGAGATCCTCGACGCCGGTTTCGAGGGCGTCCACTTCGACCTCGAACCCCTCCACTCCGGCGACCGGAACTACCTCGCCCTCCTCGACACCCTGCACGCCCTCACCCGCGCCCGCGACGCCCAACTCTCCGTCGCCGCCCACCAGATCGACCCGCTCCCCGGCTTCCACTCCTTCTGGGCGGCGACCACCGGTCACCCCAAGTGGTGGTCCCAGCGGTTCTTCGGCGAGGTCGCCCGTCGCGTCGACCAGATCGCCGTGATGTCGTACGACACCATGCAGCCGCTGGAGAGCACCTACGGCGGCTACGTCGCCCAGCAGACCTCGCTCGCCCTGGAGGTCACCCCCGCCGCCACCGACCTGCTGATGGGCCTGCCCTTCTACCACGAGAACCGCTTCGGCCACTGGGCGCACGCCGAGACCGTCGCCGGCGCGGTCCGGGGAGTCCGCCTGGGCCTGTCCCGCACCGACCCGCACCGCGCCAACTTCGGCGTCGCGGCCTACGTGGACTTCGCGGCGACGGAAACCGACTGGACGTCGTACGAAAAGGGCTGGGTCAGGTGACCCCCGGCCGCCCCCACCTCACCGCCGCCGATCTCGCCCCCCTCGCCCGCGCCGCCGCCGGCCCGCGGCGCACCCTCGCCGGTGTCACCCGGATGCGCGGCGGCAGCAAGAAGGGCTCCTACCGGCTCACGTACGACGACGGCTCGACGGCGATCGCGTACGTCTGGTCCCCGGCGGAGAACTACTGGGACCGCTGGGACGGCCGGGACGACCCGCAGGCCGCCGCCGGGCCCCGGCCCCCGGACCCGCGCGCACCCTTCTCGCCCGCCACCGGCACCGACCTGTTCACCGCCGCCCACGACCGCCTGACGGCCGCCGGCGTCCGCACGCCCCGCCTGCTCCTCGTCGACCCCGACCGCCGGTACCTGCCGGCGGACGCGGTCGTCGTCGAAAACGTCCGGGGCGGGAGCCTGGCAGCGGCCCTGGCCCGGGACCCGGCCGCGGCGGGCCCGATCGTCGACCGGCTGGCCGGGCAGCTCCGCGCGCTGCACGCCCACGACGCCCCCCCGCTACCGGGGTTCATTCGCAGTGCATCGGGCTTCAGCCCGGTGGTGAAGCGAATCTGATGGTGGCGACGCGGAGCGTCGCCGCGTCTTGTCCGGCGGCGCCGGACACGGCGTGTTCACCACCCGCGGCGCGGAGCGTCGTGATTGCTGGTCCCGGCGGAGCTGGGCTGTGCTCACACCGGCCGGTTCTGCTGCTCGATGTACTGCCTGACCACGGTGAGCGGGGCGCCGCCGACGGTTCCAGCGAAGTAGGAGCCCGACCACAGCTTGTTGGCCCGCCAGTAGTGGCGTACGAGGTCGGGGAACTCCTGGCGCAGACGGCGTGAGGAGACGCCCTTGAGGGA
>NZ_FOFF01000015.1 GCF_900110755.1 Streptomyces sp. yr375 | reverse complement strand
ACGCCGGACGGGCTGAAAAGCAGACACCCGACCAGCGCTTGGATCGGTGCCGGACGGGCTGAAATTCCCGGGCCGAACTCCCCCGTGTGACCCGGTCAGGGCGTTTTCGCGTTCTCCTTCACCGTGAGTTTGCCCTTGCGGATTGTTGCCACCCTTGGGGCCTTCTTCGCTATCGACGAGTCGTGGGTGACCATGATGAAGGTCAGCCCGTGTTCCTTCCACAGGGTGTGCAGGACGTCCATGATCTCGTCGCGCATGCTTTCGTCGAGGTTGCCGGTCGGCTCGTCGGCGAGGAGTACCTTCGGCTGTTTCACCAGGGCGCGGGCGATCGCGACGCGCTGTTGCTGGCCGCCGGACATCTCGGACGGCAGGTGTCCGAGCCGCTCGCCGAGTCCCACCGACTTCAGTGCCTCGGCGGCCCGTTCGCGGCGTTCCTTGGGCTTCACGCCGAGCGGGACGAGGGCGGTCTCGACGTTCTCCTGTGCGTTGAGCGTCGGGATGAGGTTGAAGGACTGGAAGACGAAGCCGATGTTCTCGCTGCGCACCTTCGTCAGCCTGGCCTCGGAGAGCTTGGCCAGGTCGACGCCGTCGAGGACGATCTCACCCTCGGACGGCCGGTCGAGCGCGCCGATCATCTGGAGCAGCGTGGACTTGCCGCCGCCGGTGGGGCCCTGGATGACGAGCCGGTCGCCGTCCGGGATGGTCAGGTCGACGCCGGCCAGGGCGTGGACCGTCTCCTTGCCCCGGGTGTAGCGCTTGGTGACGCCTTTGAGTTCGTACATGGGGACTACAACTCCTGTCGGTCGTAGGGGGGTTCGTTGGGAGGGGTGGTGGTGGCTACTCGACTCGGCGCAGTGCGTCCGCCGGGCGCAGTCGTGATGCCCGCCAGCCGCCGAACGCCCCCGCGATCAGGCCGCCGGCCACGGCGAGGCCCACCGCGACGGCCACCGTCGTGACGCTCACCGGAGCCGTCAGCGCGACGTCGAGGGTCTTGGCCGCCGCCCGACGACCCGCACCGCCGAAGCCACCACCACCGAAGCCACCGGGACCGCCCTGGCCGCCGCCTCCCCCGCCGCCGCCCAACTGGGCTTGCAGCGTGGGGCTGATCGCCGTCACCGCGTACGCGCCCGCCAGGCCCAGCGCGATGCCCAGAGCGCCGCCCAGCAAGCCGTTGACCATGGCCTCGCCGACCACCTGCCGGGTGACCCGGCCCGACTTCCAGCCCAGCGCCTTCAGCGTGCCGAACTCCCGCACGCGCCTGGACACCGCCGAGGAGGTGAGCAGCCCGGCGACCAGGAACGCGGCGATCAGGACCGCGATCGACAGCCACTTGCCGACGTTCGTGGCGAGGGAGGAGGCCGTGGAGAGGGAGCCGGAGACGGTGTCGGCGAGGTCGGCGGAGGTCGTCACCGTCGTACCCGAGACGTTCTTCTGGATGGTCGACTTGACGCCGTCGATCCGCTGCGAGTCGGTCGCCTTGACGTAGATCGTGGTGACCTTGTTCTTCGAGTCGCTGAGGGTCTGGGCCTGGGCCAGCGGAAGGTAGACGTTGGCGGCGGCGTCGCCGCTGTCCGCCGTGGCGATGCCGATCACCGCGAACTTCACGCTGTGGATGGTGAGCGTGGAGCCGACCTTGAGCGACTTCTCCTTGGCGTACGCCGAGTCGACGACGGCGACCTTGCCGCTGCTCTCCGTCGTCTTGAAGGTACGGCCGCCGGTGATCGTCGACGAGGTCAGCGGGCCGAGCGCGGGCTTGGTGACGTCGGTGCCGTAGACGGAGTAGCTGTCGACGTCGAAGTCCGCGCCGCCGCCCCGCACTTCACCCTGCGGCTGGCCGCTGCCCTGCCTGCCGCCATAGCCGCCTCGGCCGCCACCGCTACCCCTGCCGTTGCCGTTCTGCTGGAACTGGCCGCGGGTGAACTGGCCGTCGACCTTGAGCACGCGCAGGCTCAGTCCGCCGACCGCGTCGGAGACCCCGCTCTGCTCGCCGACCTTGGCGACGGTCGCGCTCGACAGGGTCTGGAAGCCCTGCACCATGACGCGGTCGGTGCTCTGCTGCGCGCCGGAGTCGTTGTCCTGCGCGTCGAACTGGAAGCGCGGGCGGCCCGAGGCGTTCGCGGTGGGCGTCGCGGCCTTGGTGACCGTCATGTCCGTACCCAGGCCGTACAGGGACTGGAGGACCTTGTCCTGGGCCTTCCCCATGCCCGCCGACACGGAGGTGACCACGATGACCAGCGCGATGCCCAGCGCCAGTCCGGAGGCGACGACGAGGGCCGCTTTTCTGCGGCGGCGCAGTTCGCGCCTCAGGTAGGTGAAGAACATGGCCGCACGGTAGGTACGCCGCGTGATGAAGCCATAAGGCCGACATAAGAGAACGATGAGAAGGCTGTGACCGGGCCCGGAAACACCGATGCCGCCCCTGAGGGCGGCATCGGAAAGCTGTGAGCGGACTGTCGGTCGGGTCGGTCAGACGGCCGAACCGGCCTTCCACTGCGCCCAGTCCATGTTCCAGCCGTTGAGGCCGTTGTCCGGGGCGACCGTCTTGTCGCCGGTGTTCTTGACCACCACGACGTCACCGACGATCGAGTTGGTGAAGAACCAGTAGCCCGCCGTGCCCGTGTCGTTGGCACCCTTGGTGTCGGACAGGCCCACGCAGCCGTGGCTGGTGTTCACCGAGCCGAAGACGGACTTCGCGCCCCAGTAGTTGCCGTGCACGAAGGTGCCGGAGTTGGTGAGGCGGATGGCGTGCGGCACGTCCTTGATGTCGTACTCGCCCTTGCCGTCGTCGTCGGTGAAGCCCACGGTCGCGCCGTTCATGCGCGTCTCCTTGAACTTCTCCGACATCACCATCTGGCCCTCGTACGTCTTGTTCTCGGGCGAGCCGGCGGAGATCGGGATGGTCTTGATGACCGCGCCGTTGTGCGTGATCTTCATCTGCTTGGTCTGCGCGTCGACGTAACTCACCTGGTTACGGCCGATCTTGAAGGTGACCGTCTTCTGCTGGACACCGAAGACACCACTGGCGCCCTCCACACCGTCGAGCGCGAGCTTGACCGTGACGGTGGAGTTCTCCTTCCAGTAGTCCTCGGGCCGGCAGTCCATGCGCTGGGTCGAGAACCAGTGGCAGACGACTTCCTGGCCGCTGGTGGAGGTGACGGTGACGCCCTTCTGGACGGCCGCCTTGTTGGTGATCTCCTTGTTGAAGTTGATCGACACCGGCATGCCCACGCCGACGGTCGAGCCGTCCTCAGGCGTGAAGTTGCCTATGAAGCTGTTGTCCGGGGAGACCGTGGTGAAGGAGGCGTTCTCGTGGGCTTCGAGGCCCGCGGAGTCCTTCGCGCTGGCCGCCACCTTGTAGGTGGTGGAGCGCTCCAACTGACCGGTCGGCTTCCAACTGGTCTTGTCGGCGGAGAGCGCGCCCTCGACCGCGGTCCCCTCGGCGGTGGTCATCGTCACCGTGGTGAGCGTGCCCTTGCTCACCGTGACAGCCGCCGAGTTGTTGATGGAGGCGTTGTCCGAACCGTCCGCCGGCGTGATCTTGATCTGGGCCTCGGAGGACTTCTTGGCCGCCGCCTCGTCGGCCTTGGCCTGCGAGGAGCCGCCTCCGCCGTCGGAAGCGCCGCTGTCGCCGCCGCCGGAACACGCAGAGAGCATCAGAACACCGCCGAGCAGTGCGGACGCCGTCATGAGACCCCGACGCCGCCTACTGTCCGTCATCACACGCTTCTCCATCGTTGCCGATTACAAAACCCGCGAGAGTTCCCGTCGAAACAGTTCAACGCCACGACCGGTTCGTCCCGTTCCGCATTTCCCGAAGATGTGGGGCACGCCACCTTGGCGACGCGAGTGACTCGGGTGACACGGGACGCAGTCAGAGACGAAGGAACCCCGGCCGGCGGTTGCCGTCCGGGGTCACAATTTCCCGAGACGCTCAGCCGATACGGACTTCTTCCGCGGACTCCTCGCCCTCGGACTCCTCGCCCTCGGACTCGTCGTCCTCGGACCCCTCATCCTCGTACTCATCATCCTCGTCGAGGTCCCACTCCGGCGAATCCGGGTCGTAGTCGATCCGCTCGCTGGACCAGGAGGCCTGCTGGAGTTCGACCCCGGGCACCTGACTGACCAGGTCGAACGGGTCGACGAGGTAGGCGAGGGACTCCGCGGTGTCTTCCGTCACAGCGGACTCGGCGTGCGCGCGCTCGTCGTCCGGCAGTTCCGCGTCGCCGGCCAGCTTCCGCAGAGCCGCCGCGGTCACGGCGTCCTCCTCGTGAATCTCGAGGACGAGTTCCACCCGAAGCCGTACAAAACGTGATGTCTCTTCAGTGTTCATGGCCGGAGCGTACGGCTCACAGCTCCCGCAACTTTCCCACGACCCGCGCCTTTCATTAGCATCGGACCACACGGCCAATTCGCCAGCGTCACAAGGGGATCGATATTCCGTGTCATCCGCCCGCCGTCCGTTGCTGACCGCCACCGCCGCGGGGACCCTGCTGGGTGCCCTGTGGTTCGTCCCGTCCGCCAACGCGTCCCAGGACGCCCCGGTCAGAACGGAGCCGACGAAGCAGGTCACGACCCAGGCACGGGCCGTGTCGACGACGACGTCCGACGCGACGTCGCAGTCCACGGCTTCCACGGCCCGGACGACGGCCGCCGACGACGGCATCCGGCTCGCCGACACCGGAAGCTTCGACACGACCCCGTACGTCGTCGGCGGGACCACGTTTCTCGCGCTGGGCGCAGGCTTCGTCGTGTATTCGGTTCGTCGCGAACGTCTCGATTTTTAAATGAACTTGACTGTTCTTTGACACGTTCTTCATAGTTCGGCCATGAACAGAACATCGGGGGCGCGGCTGTGCTCCACGGCCGCAATAGCCGCACTGTCGCTCTCCCTTCTCACCGCCTGCTCCGGCGAGGGCTCGAAGAACTCCGCGGACTCCAAGACGTCCGCGTCCGCATCGGCTTCGGCTTCGGCTTCCGCGTCGGACTCGTCGGCTCCGGCCGCGAAGGCGCTCACCGTCGCCGAGTTGAAGAAGCTGCTGCTCGCGCAGGGCGACCTCAAGGGCTACAAGGTCGACGACGACGAGGCCGTCGAGACCAGCAAGTCGGCGGTGAAGGTCGACAAGGCGGCGTGCGCCCCGCTCGCCTGGGCCACGAACGGGCTCCCGCCGGGCGACACGGAGGCGAACGTCTCCAACAGCCTCACCGAGGAGAAGGGTTCGGCCGCAAGCGAGCAGCCGAAGGACGTCGAGGACGCCCTCGACCTCACCATGACGTTCGTCGCCCTCTCCTCCTACGAGGCCGACGGCGCCGCGAAGACCGTCAAGGCGCTGTCCGACGGCGTCACGGCCTGTGCCGGCGGGTACGGCTTCACCTCCGAGGGCGAGACCTCGAAGGTCACCAAGGTCGCCGCGGAGAAGGGCTCCGGGAAGGGCGACGAGTCGGTGGCGTTCGCCCAGGACATCGTGGTGGAGGGCCAGACGATCACCGCCCACACCGAGGTGATCCGCAAGGGCGGCACCCTCGCCACCCTCTTCACGATGAACATCACCGCGCTCACGAAGGGCGGCGACATGGGTGCCATCCCCGTGGCCGTGGCCGACGCCCAGATCGCCAAGCTCAAGTAACCCCGCCAGCTCCCGCACCGCACAGGGGCCCCGCTGCGTCCCAACTGCCTTACCGCAGCGGCCCCGTGACCGTCTCCGCCGCCGTGACGACCCCTCCGGCGCGTACGAACGCGTCCGCCGCCGCGAGGTCGGGGGCGAGGTAGCGGTCCGGGCCGGGGCCCTGGACGCCCGCCTTGCGTACGGCGTCGATGACCGCGCGGGTCGCGGGCGCCGGGGTCAGCCCCTCGCGCAGCTCCACGCCCCGGGTGGCGGCGTACAGCTCGACGGCGAGGACGCGCGTGAGGTTGTCGACGGCGGTGCGCAGCTTGCGGGCGGCGGACCAGCCCATCGACACGTGGTCCTCCTGCATCGCGGAGGACGGGATCGAGTCGGCGGACGCCGGTACGGCCAGCCGCTTCAACTCGCTGACCAGCGCGGCCTGCGTGTACTGGGCGATCATCAGCCCGGAGTCGACGCCGGCGTCGTCCGCGAGGAACGGCGGCAGGCCGTGGCTGCGGTTCTTGTCCAGCAGCCGGTCCGTGCGCCGCTCGGCGATGGAGGCGAGGTCGGCGACCGCGATGGCGAGGAAGTCGAGGACGTAGGCGACCGGCGCGCCATGGAAGTTGCCGTTGGACTCGACACGGCCGTCGGGCAGCACCACCGGGTTGTCGACGGCCGACGCCAACTCCCGTTCGGCGACGAGCCGGGCGTGCGCCATGGTGTCGCGGCCGGCGCCGGCGACCTGCGGGGCGCAGCGCACCGAGTAGGCGTCCTGGACGCGGGGCGCGTCGTCCTGATGATGCCCGGTCAGCTCCGAACCGGCGAGCACCGCGAGCATGTTGGCGGCGCTGGCCCCCTGTCCCGGGTGCGGGCGGATGGCGTGCAGCTCGGGCGCGAGGACCTTGTCGGTGCCGAGCAGGGCCTCCAGCGACAGCGCGGCCGTGACGTCGGCGGACTTGTAGAGCATGTCCAGGTCGGCGAGGGCCATGACCAGCATGCCGAGCATGCCGTCGGTGCCGTTGAGGAGCGCCAGCCCCTCCTTCTCTCGCAGCTCGACGGGGACGATGCCGTGCTCGGCGAGCAGCTCGCCCGCGGGCCGTACGACTCCGTCCGGGCCCTCCGCGTCGCCCTCGCCCATGAGTGTGAGGGCGCAGTGCGAGAGCGGGGCCAGGTCGCCGGAGCAGCCGAGGGAGCCGTACTCGTGGACGACCGGGGTGATGCCGGCGTTCAGGATGTCGGCCATGGTCTGCGCGACCTCGGGCCGCACGCCGGTGTGCCCGGAGCAGACGGTCTTCAGCCGCAGGAACATCAGCGCCCTGACGACCTCCCGCTCCACGCGCGGGCCCATGCCGGCGGCGTGCGAGCGGACGATGTTGCGCTGTAGTCGGGCGCGGAGTTCGGGGCTGATGTGCCGGGAGGCGAGGGCGCCGAACCCGGTGGAGACGCCGTAGACCGGCTCGGGCTTGGCCGCCAGCGCGTCCACGATCCCGCGGGCCGCGGCGAGGGCCGCCACCGCCTCCCCGGAGAGCTCGATGCGGGCGCCGTCGCGCGCCACCGCGAGTACGTCGGACGCGGTCACGCCGGACGTCCCCACCACCACAGTGTGCATATCCATATTCAGGAGCGTACGCAGTGAAGACGAAGATGTCACCAGTGGATGGGGGGTTCACCCCTTACCGAATACGTCACACCCGCCGGGGCGACTTCGGCCTCAGGGCCGCCCCCTGAACCTCCGCCGCTCGGCGGCCCCCTCGCGCGACGGCTCGTCGGCCAGGCGTACGACCGGGTCCTCGGGACCCTCGCGGCCCGCGACCACCGGGCGGGCGGCCCGTACGGCCTTGGCACGGTACTGGGCGGCGTCGGCGAGCCGGAAGAGCCGACGGGCGGAGCACACCGGCCCGATGGGGTCCTCGGTGGACGCGACCCCGCAGGCCACGCCCTCGCCGAGCTCCAGCTCCCCGGCCCTGCGGCACAGTTCACCGGCGACCTCGACGACGTCGTCGGCGGGCGGCCCGACGGCCAGCAGACAGAACTCGTCCCCGCCGAGCCGGGCGGCCAGCGCGCCGGGCAGCATGGCCCCGCACAGCGACAGCACCGACCCGAACCGCTCCAGCAGCCGGTCCCCGACGGCGTGCCCAAGGGTGTCGTTGACCCGCTTCAGCCCGTTGAGGTCACACACCGCGAGGCTGACGACGACCCCCTCGGCGCGATGCCGCTCGACCGCCTCCTCCAGCCGTACGTCGACGGCGCGGCGGTTGGCCAGACCGGTGAGGGCGTCGGTGAACGCCAGCCGGCGGGCCTCCTCCAGCCGCTCGGTCTGGGCGAGCCCGGCGGCGACGACGGCGGCGAGGACGGTCGCGAAGTCGGCGTCGGCGCGGCCGAAGACGGGCGTGCCGGTGGGGCGGGCGACATACAGCTCACCCCAGGCCCGGCCGTGCAGCACGATCGGCGCGACCACACAGGAGCCGCGCCCCCGGCGACGCAGCGCGGCGACGCGCTGATGGCAGTAGCCGGGCCGCCCGGCGGCGAGCCCCTGAGCCGTCTCCACCCAGGCGTTGGGCTCACCGCCGGCCACCCACCGCTCGTGCAGGAACTCGGTGATCTCGGGAAACTGGTGAACCGGGTAGGCCTCGTCGTCCGGGAACTCGTCCTCGTCGGCGGCCCGGTCGCCCACATTGGCCAGGACCCGCAGCCGACCGCGGTCGCGCTCCCACACCGAGAGCGCGGCGAACCCGCCGGACAGCGCCCGGCAGGCCCCGAGGGCCGCCGCGCGCCACGACTCGCGGGGGGTGTGCGCCGCCGCCATCCCCTGCGCGAGCTCCACCACGGCCACCAGGCGTCTGTCCTCACCCATCTCCCCAGGCTAGGGATATTTAGGTGAAAAAGAGACATGAAGGACCACTTAGAGTGACGTCGCCGCCCACAGGAGCCGGTTATCGGCAGCCGGTCATCGGCAGCCGGGGCTCATTCGCCCGGCCACTGCGGCTTCCGCTTCTCATTGAACGCCGCCACCCCCTCCGCCCGGTCCCCCGAGAACGCCACCGACCGCCACGCCGCGTCCTCCACCTCAAGACCGGCCCGCAGATCCAGCCCGTGCCCGAGCCGCAGCGCCCGCTTCGCCGCCCGCAGCCCCACCGGCGAGTTGGCGGCGATCCGCGCAGCCAGCGCCAACGCCTCCGTCCTGTCCTGCCCCTCCTCCACCAGGACGTCCACCAGCCCCAGTTCGCGAGCCTCGGCCGCCGCCACCCGGCGGGCCGTGAAGATCAGCTCGGCCGCCCGGGCGGCCCCCACCCGGCGCGGCAGCAACTGCGTCCCGCCGCCCCCGGGGAGCACGCCCACCGACACCTCGGGCAGCCCCACCACGGCCGTGCCGTCGGCCACGATGATGTCGCAGGCCAGCGCCAGTTCGAAGCCGCCGCCCAGCGCGAACCCGTGCACCGCCGCGACCGTGGGCACCGGCAGCTCGAGCACCCCGGTGTACGCCCCCCGCGCGACGGGCCGCTGCCGGACCAGCTCGGCGTCACTGAAGGAGTTCCGTTCCTTGAGGTCGGCGCCGACGCAGAACGCCCGCTCGTTGGTCGAGGTCAGCACGACCACCCGGACGTCCCGGTCCTCGCCCAGCGCCGCGCACGCCCCGGCGATCGACCGGGCCATGTCGGTGGAGACGGCGTTCATGGCCTTCGGCCGGTCGAGGGCCAGCTCCGCGACATGCCCGCCGCCCCCGTGCCGCCGCACCACCACGAACTCCCCGAACCGCTCCTCGCCGCCCATGACACCCTCCAGTTAACGCCGGTTAACATCTCTCGCTCGCCCGATCATCGCAGCCGGGACGCCCGGACGAAAGAGGGGCCCCACCCACCCGTACGAGTGACATCCCGCCCAACTCCCTCCGCACCGCTCACGGGAGCGCATAACGTGCGTCCGCCCCGGCGCATCGGGGGCGCGACCGCATCGGGGAGGGGACGCGATGACGAGCACGCGGACCAGGCAGTACGAGACGACGACCCGTCAGGAGCCGGAGTCAGGGCCGGAATGGGGGTCGGAATGGGGGTCGGAGTCAGGGCCGGGGTCGGACCAGTTGTGGGCCCCGCGCGCCCGGGGCCGGCACCGTCGGCCCCGCCCCCGCAAGGTGCTGTTCGCGGCGGGCGGCCTGGCGCTGGCCGCCGGGGTACTGAGCCTCGTCCGCATCTCCCCCGACTCCGGCGGCGGCGTCGGTGTCGGCGGCCTCGGCGCGGCGGAGGCCGAACCCCAGCCCGACCCGGCCACGGGCACGGAGAACGGCACCGATACAGGGACAAGCACAGGAACGGGAACCGGTACCAGCACCGGCACCGGCCGCTCGGCCGGCGCGGCGGCGACCGTCGTAGCCACCCCGACCGCCCCCAGCCCCATGGGCGGCGCGAGCGCGCGCCCGACGCCCGAGGTCAGCCTCGTCCCCGGCACCCCGGGCTCACCGACGTCCGTGTCGCTCACCCCGGGCGCCACCTACACCCCGGCCCCCGCGCCCACGAAAACCACCGCCCCGCGCCCCTCCGCGACACCGGCACCGACGCCGCCCCCGGCGTCCGCCCCGCCGACGGCAGCACCCGCGCCCCAGCCGCAGCCACAGCAGCCCACCCGTCCGCCCCGTCAGCCGGGCGTCTGCGTCCCCGTCATCGGCCTCTGCGTGGACCCACTGGCCGCACCCGTGCCCAAGCTCTAGACGCTCCTGTGGAAGGTCAGTCCTCGACGACGCCGTGCCGCCGGGTGAGCAGCCAGGGTTCGACGACGCCGAGGCCGCGCACCGGGCGCTGCCACATCGGCTGGAGCGCGAAGCGGTACGTAGGCGGCTCCTCGCCCTCCTTCTCGGCGGCGGCCGCGGCCTCCACCGCGTCCGCCTCGGAGGCCGGGGCGTCGCCGGTGCGGATCAGCTCCTCGGCGAAGGCGCTGTCGACGAGGACGGCGTCCCGTGGCGCTATCGACGTCAGCCGCGAGGCCAGGTTGACGGTCGTGCCGAACACATCGCCCATCCGGGTGGTGACCGTGCCGAAGGCCATGCCGACGCGCAGTTCGGGCATCGTGTCGTCGTTGCTCATCGTCTCGACCAGCAGCAGCGCGATGTCGGCGGCGGTGCCCGCGTCGTCGGCGGCGTACAGCACCTCGTCGCCGAGGGTCTTGATGAGGCGTCCGCCGCGGGCGGCGACCAGGTCGGCGCAGGTGGTCTCGAAGGCCTCGACCAGCTCGCCGAGTTCCTCCTCCTCCATCCGGCGGGTCAGCCGGGTGAAGCCGACGAGGTCGGCGAAACAGACGGCGAGCCGCCGGTCGATCATCTCCTCGTCGTCCGCGGCCTGCACGACCCGGCCGGCCGACGCGGAGAGCTGCCTGCGCCACACGTAGACGAGGAACTCCTCCAGCTCGGGCAGCAGCAGCTCGACGATGGGATACGTGACCTCGGTGCGGGTCATGCCCGGCTCGGGCGGCTCGGTCAGGCCCTCCAGGAAGGAGTCGATCTGCCATTCGGCCAGCCGGGCGGTGGTCTGCCCGGTGGACCGGGCCACCTGCACGGCCATCGCCTCGCTCAGCAGCCCCGCCTCGACGAGACCGGCCAGCCGCCGCAGGGCGAGGACGTCGGCCTCGGTGAGCGCCTTGGCCTGCCCGATGTCGGCGAAGCCCATGGCCCGCCAGAAACGCGACGCCAGCTCCATGGAGACACCGGCGCTGCGGGCGGCCTGAAAGGGCGTGTAGCGGCGCTCGGCGCCGAGGATGAGCTGTTCGAGGCGCAGCGCGAGAGGATGCGGGTCCTCACCGGGGTCGCCCGGCTCGCCGGGTTCCGCGGCCGGCAGGTTCTCCCGGCCGTCCGCGCCCGCGCCGGAGCCCGTGTCGTCGACGGTCACGCCTGCTGCCCTTCCGATCTTCCGCGGCCAGGTATCGACCGGCCTCAACTCTACGTCAGGTGTGCCCCAGCTCACTCCGTCCCGTTGGGGTCCCTCACGCCGGCCGCAGATGGACGATGTCGCCCGCTCCCACCGGCGCCTGCACCCCTTCCTCCGTGGCGATCACGAGCCGTCCGTCGCCGTCCACGGCGACCGCCTCGCCCACCAGGGACCGGTCCCCCGGCAGCTCGGCCCGCACCCTCCGTCCCAGGGTCGCGCACCCGGCCGCGTACGTCTCCTGGAGACCGCTCGCGCCCGGGTCGCCGCCGGCCGCCCGCCAGCGTCCGTACCACTCCTCCAGCGACCGCAGGACGGCCCGCAGCAGCGGGTCCCGGTCGGTGTTCGCCGCGCCGGCCAGGGCCAGCGAACCCGCCTGGGGTACGGGGAGTTCGTCCGCGCGCAGGGTGACGTTGACGCCGACGCCGACGACCACCGAGTCCTCGCCGGCCCGCTCCGCGAGGATGCCGCCGGCCTTGCGTTCCTCGTCCCCGACGGTCACCAGGAGGTCGTTGGGCCACTTGAGTGCCAGGTCGACGCCCGCCGCCCGGGCCAGCCCGGTCGCGACGGCGACCCCGGTGAGCAGCGGCAGCCAGCCCCAGCGGGACACCGGCACCTCGTCCGGGGTCAGCAGGACCGAGAAGAACAGCCCGGAGCGCGGGGGCGCCGACCACCGGCGGTCGAGCCGGCCCCGGCCCGCCGTCTGCTCCTCGGCGACGAGGACCGCGCCCTCGGCCGCCTGGCCCGCGCTCGCCGCCGCCACCAGGTCGGCGTTGGTGGAACCGGTGCGCTGCACCACCTCCACGCCCGACCACAGCCCGTCCCGGCGCACCAGCGCCCGGCGCAGCGCCGTGGCGTCGAGGGGCGGACGGTCCAGATCGGACCAGCGGCCGCCGCCTGCGTCTGCGTCTGCTGCATCTCGCGGTGTCATGCAAGCCACCCTAGGTGTGTTGAATGCCGCACTGCCGATCCCCAGGGCCAGCACTACGCTACGGGTGAGTAATCGTCCCCCCTTTTGAGCAGGCAGGGAGCCGCATCCCGATGTCCGAGCCGGAAGAGCGTCCCGAGATCCCAGCGATCACAGGGATCGACATCCACACGACCGCGGGCAAGCTCGCGGATCTCCAGCGCCGCATCCAGGAAGCGACACACGCCGGTTCGGCACGCGCCGTCGAAAAGCAGCACGCCAAGGGCAAGTTGACGGCGCGTGAGCGGATCGACCTGCTGCTGGACGAGGGTTCGTTCGTCGAGTTCGACGAGTTCGCCCGGCACCGCTCGACGGACTTCGGCCTGGAGAAGAACCGTCCGTACGGGGACGGTGTCGTCTCCGGCTACGGCACGGTCGACGGCCGTCCGGTCGCCGTGTTCTCGCAGGACTTCACGGTGTTCGGCGGCGCGCTCGGCGAGGTCTACGGCCAGAAGATCGTCAAGGTCATGGACTTCGCGCTGAAGACGGGCTGCCCGGTCATCGGCATCAACGACTCCGGCGGCGCCCGTATCCAGGAGGGCGTGGCCTCGCTGGGCGCGTACGGCGAGATCTTCCGCCGCAACACGCACGCGAGCGGTGTCATTCCGCAGATCAGCCTCGTCGTCGGCCCGTGCGCGGGCGGCGCGGTGTACTCCCCCGCGATCACCGACTTCACGGTCATGGTCGACCAGACGTCGCACATGTTCATCACCGGACCGGACGTCATCAAGACGGTCACCGGCGAGGACGTCGGCTTCGAGGAGCTGGGCGGCGCGCGCACCCACAACTCCGTCTCGGGCGTGGCGCACCACATGGCCGGCGACGAGAAGGACGCCGTCGAGTACGTCAAGCAACTGCTGTCGTACCTGCCGTCCAACAACCTCAGCGAGCCCCCGGCGTTCCCGGAGGAGGCGGACCTGTCCGTCACCGGCGAGGACCTGGAGCTGGACGGCATCGTCCCGGACAGCGCGAACCAGCCGTACGACATGCACACGGTGATCGAACACGTCCTGGACGACGCCGAGTTCTTCGAGACGCAGGCCCTGTTCGCGCCGAACATCCTCACCGGTTTCGGCCGGGTCGAGGGCCGCCCGGTCGGCATCGTCGCCAACCAGCCGATGCAGTTCGCGGGCTGCCTCGACATCACGGCCTCCGAGAAGGCGGCCCGCTTCGTGCGCACCTGCGACGCCTTCAACCTCCCGGTCCTCACCTTCGTGGACGTCCCCGGCTTCCTCCCCGGCGTCGACCAGGAGCACGACGGCATCATCCGCCGCGGCGCCAAGCTGATCTACGCGTACGCGGAGGCGACGGTCCCGCTCATCACGGTGATCACCCGCAAGGCCTTCGGCGGCGCCTACGACGTCATGGGCTCCAAGCACCTGGGCGCCGACATCAACCTGGCCTGGCCGACGGCCCAGATCGCCGTGATGGGCGCTCAGGGCGCGGTCAACATCCTGCACCGCCGCACGATCGCGGAGGCGGAGGCGGCCGGCGAGGACCTGGAGGCGGTGCGCGCCCGGCTGATCCGGGAGTACGAGGACACCCTCCTCAACCCGTACACCGCGGCCGAGCGCGGCTACATCGACGCGGTGGTCATGCCGTCCGACACCCGCCGCCACATCGTCCGCGGCCTGCGTCAACTGCGCACCAAGCGGGAATCCCTGCCCCCGAAGAAGCACGGCAACATCCCCCTCTAAAGGAGCCGCTGTGACGATCAAGGTCCTACGGGGCAACCCGACCCCAGAGGAACTGGCAGCCGCCCTGGCAGTGGTCCGAGCCCGCGCGGCGGCGGCCATACCGATGCCGTCCGACGCACCGACCCCCAGGGACGCGTGGTCCGACCCGTCCCGCATAGCGACACGACGCGTCCCGCAACCGAGCGCGGCAGCATGGACCCGCACGTACTGGCCAAGTTAGGGGCAGCCAACCCTCTTTCTTGGGGGCGCGGGGCTGTATCGATATGCGGCTCCGCCGCGTGGGCGCACAGAGGAACAACACAGGGCGCGAATTAAGTACCCGTACTCAGGCGCACTCCCCTGCCAAGCCGCAGGCTAGTGGCATGTTGTGGTCCGACCCGAAGAACGAGCCGCCTCAGGAACTCCGCGACACGCAGGAGTCCCTGAGACGGCTCGGCCTCTTTCTGGCGCTGGCCATGGTCGTAGCCATGATCGTGCTGGGCCTCAGGTAACGGCACCGCGCCGCTAGGCTGACCGCATGCGCAGACTCGTCCTCGCCTCCCAGTCCCCCGCCCGGCTGAACCTCCTCCGCCAGGCCGGCCTGACCCCGGAGGTCATCGTCAGCGGCGTCGACGAGGACGCCGTCACCGCCCCCACCCCCGCCGACCTGGCTCTCGCCCTCGCCGAGGCGAAGGCGGGCGTGGTGGCCGCGAAGCCCGAGGTCAAGGGTGCTCTGGTGATCGGCTGCGACTCGGTCCTCGACCTGGACGGCGAGGCGCTCGGCAAGCCCGCGGACGCCGAGGAGGCCACCGCGCGCTGGAAGGCGATGCGCGGCCGGGCCGGCACGCTCCAGACCGGCCACTGCGTCTACGACACCCTCAGCGGCCGCTACACCTCCGCCACCGCCTCCACCGTGGTCCGCTTCGGCGAGCCGACGGACGAGGAGATCGCGGCGTACGTCGCCACGGGCGAACCCCTCTACGTCGCCGGGGCGTTCACCCTCGACGGCCGCTCGGCCCCGTTCATCGACGGCATCGACGGCGACCACGGCAACGTGATCGGCATCAGCCTCCCCCTCGTACGCCGCCTGCTGGCCCAACTGGGCGTAGGGATCACGGAGTTGTGGGCGCCGCAGGAGGCGTGACGGGCTCGCGCTGGGCGTCGTACGTCATCAGGAGCAGGACGACGAGGGCCAGCACGGCGACCATGAACAGGAACTGCGGCACGCCCAGCAGCCCCCACGCGAAGGCGCCCAGCAGCCCGTGCACGACGGCGACGCTGATGAGCAGGACGCGGCCGAGGCCGGCGGGCGCGCGGTCGCGCAGGGCGACGAGCAGGGCGACCACGCCGCACAGCGCGAAGTAGAGGCCGAAGACGATCCCGCCGACCTTCGAGGACATCGACATGACGTCCGGGTCCAGACCGGCCAGGGACATGTCCTGCCGGTCCACCACGATGCCCAGCAACCAGTTCACGGCGGCGACCCCGAACGCCTCCACGAAGAGCACGACCGCGACGATCCATGCCACCGGTCTGCGCACCACCGGTCCCCACCCACTTTCGACCCCGACGCGTATGTTCGAGACAACCTGAACGCTACTAACGGGTAAACCCTGGGACAAGGGTTGTGCGGGCGGCAAAGAATCGTTGGGCCATTCGTAGGGACTCGACAAAGAAACGGCGTGGGCCGCAGCACGCTCTCACAGAGACCTTGGCCACATGGGAGGGCTAGGGTTTGCCGGAGGAGTGCTGCGTACGGCGGTACTGCAAGGGATTTCGGGGCCGAGTGAGCCAGGTATCACGCTCCGTGTGGGCAAGCTCACCGTTGAGGACGGGTCGATGATCCGTGTCGGCAGTCCCTAAACTCGGCTTGTTTCAAGGAGGGAGCCTCAATCGTGCGCAAGGTGCTCATCGCCAACCGTGGCGAAATCGCAGTCCGCGTGGCCCGGGCTTGCCGGGATGCCGGCATCGCGAGCGTGGCCGTGTACGCCGACCCGGACCGGGACGCTCTGCATGTCCGCGCTGCGGATGAGGCGTTCGCGCTGGGCGGTGACACTCCCGGGACCAGCTATCTCGACATCGAGAAGGTGCTGAACGCGGCGCGGGAGTCGGAAGCCGACGCCGTCCACCCCGGGTACGGCTTCCTCTCGGAGAACGCCGAGTTCGCCCAGGCCGTCCTGGACGCGGGTCTGATCTGGATCGGCCCGCCCCCGCAGGCCATCCGCGACCTCGGTGACAAGGTCGCCGCCCGGCACATCGCCCAGCGCGCCGGCGCGCCTCTGGTCGCCGGCACGCCCGACCCGGTGTCCGGCGCCGACGAGGTCGTCGCCTTCGCCGAGGAGCACGGGCTGCCGATCGCGATCAAGGCCGCCTTCGGCGGTGGCGGTCGCGGTCTGAAGGTCGCCAGGACGCTGGAAGAGGTCCCCGAGCTGTACGAGTCGGCGGTGCGCGAGGCGGTCGCCGCGTTCGGTCGCGGCGAGTGCTTCGTCGAGCGGTACCTCGACAAGCCGCGGCACGTGGAGACGCAGTGCCTGGCCGACAGCCACGGCAACGTGGTCGTCGTCTCGACCCGTGACTGCTCCCTCCAGCGCCGCCACCAGAAGCTGGTCGAGGAGGCCCCCGCGCCGTTCCTCTCGGACGCCCAGGTCGCGGAGCTGTACTCCTCGTCCAAGGCGATCCTGAAGGAGGCCGGTTACGTCGGCGCGGGGACCGTCGAGTTCCTGGTCGGCGTGGACGGCACGATCTCCTTCCTGGAGGTCAACACCCGTCTCCAGGTCGAGCACCCGGTGACCGAGGAGGTCGCGGGCATCGACCTGGTGCGCGAGATGTTCCGGATCGCCGACGGCGAGGAGCTCGGGTACGGCGACCCGGAGCTGCGGGGTCACTCCTTCGAGTT
This sequence comes from Streptomyces sp. yr375, assembly GCF_900110755.1. GTDB lineage: Bacteria > Actinomycetota > Actinomycetes > Streptomycetales > Streptomycetaceae > Streptomyces. Next base: position 143,048 of record NZ_FOFF01000015.1, on the reverse strand, counting down.
CCGTATCAACGGCGAGGACCCGGGCCGCAACTTCCTCCCGGCGCCCGGCACGGTCACCTCGTTCGCCCCGCCGTCGGGTCCGGGCGTACGGCTGGACGCGGGTGTGGAGTCCGGCTCGGTCATCGGCCCGGCGTGGGACTCCCTGCTGGCGAAGCTGATCGTCACGGGCGCCACCCGTGCGCAGGCGCTCCAGCGGGCGGCGCGCGCGCTGGCGGAGTTCCAGGTCGAGGGCATGGCGACGGCGATCCCGTTCCACCGCGCGGTGGTCACGGACCCGGCGTTCGCCCCCGAACTGACCGGTTCCGCCGACCCGTTCACGGTGCACACGCGGTGGATCGAGACCGAGTTCGTCAACGAGATCCCGGTCTTCGCGGCCCCGGCCGACACCGAGGCCGAGGACGAGACGGACCGCGAGACGATCGTCGTCGAGGTCGGCGGCAAGCGGCTTGAGGTCTCCCTCCCGTCCTCGCTCGGCATGACCCTGGCCCGGACGGGCCTCGCGGCGGGCGCCAAGCCCAAGCGCCGCGCGGCCAAGAAGTCCGGCCCGATGGCCTCCGGCGACACCCTCGCCTCCCCGATGCAGGGCACCATCGTGAAGGTGGCCGTCGAGGAGGGCCAGGAGGTCAAGGAGGGCGACCTCATCGTCGTACTCGAAGCGATGAAGATGGAACAGCCCCTCAACGCCCACCGCTCCGGCACGGTCAAGGGCCTGGCGGCAGAGGTCGGCGCGTCCATCACATCGGGCGCCCCGATCTGCGAAATCAAGGACTGAGGCCTCAACGGATCGAGGTCCCTTTAACGGACTGAAGTCCCTTTTCCAAAGGGATGAGGTCCCGTTCAAGGGCCCCTTTCCAAGCGCCGGGCGGGGACAATCCAGCCCGTCCGGCGTTTGAGGACGAGGCCCCTTCAGGGCCGATACGGGGGTCTGGGGGCAGAGCCCCCAGCACCGACCGTCACCACCCCTGTCAGCGCCGCCGCATATCAGCGACGCGGGCCCGTTCCGAGCCGGGCGGCTGCTCCCCCAGCGCCGCGTTGGCCCGCAACGTAGCGGCGACCCCCGGCACCTGCCCCCGCCGCGGAGCGGGCAGCGGCACATCCCGCCGCTGCTGCTGATGGCGCGCCGGAACCGCATCACCCCCCTGACTTCCCGACCCCCCGGCCACAGAGATCTGCACGCCCTGGTCAGCCAGGGCCTGCAACTCGGTGGCGGCACGATCGTCGTGCGCGGGCGGCTCGTCGGTGATGAGGCGCGTGACGAGTTCCGTGGGCACGGTCTGGAACATGGTGTCGGCGCCGAGCTTGGTGTGGTCGGCGAGGACGACGACCTCGGCGGCCGCCTGCACCAGCGCGCGGTCCACGGACGCGGACAGCATGTTGGACGTGGACAGCCCGCGCTCGGCGGTCAGCCCGCTCCCGGACAGGAAGGCCCGCGACACCCTGAGTCCCTGGAGGGACTGCTCCGCACCGCTGCCGACGAGCGCGTAGTTGGAACCGCGCAGGGTGCCCCCGGTCATCACGACCTCGACCCGGTTGGCATGGGCCAACGCCTGGGCGACGAGCAGTGAGTTGGTGACGACGGTCAGCCCCGGCACCCGGGCGAGCCGGCGGGCCAGCTCCTGGGTGGTGGTGCCCGCCCCGACCACGATGGCCTCGCCCTCTTCTACGAAGTTGGCGGCGAGGTCCGCGATGGCGGTCTTTTCGGCGGTCGCGAGATGGGATTTCTGCGGAAAGCCGGACTCCCGCGTAAAACCGCCCGGCAATACCGCACCGCCGTGTCGGCGGTCGAGGAGTCCTTCTGCCTCCAGTGCGCGCACGTCCCGCCGTACGGTCACTTCAGAGGTCTGGACGACGCGGGCGAGTTCACGGAGCGACACGGCCCCGTTCGCTCGCACCATTTCGAGGATCAATTGACGACGTTCTGCAGCGAACACGAAACTGACAGTAACGCGGACGACCGTCTGCTTTCAGCTCTTTCCGCCGAATAGTAGAAGTTGTTCGCACAGGGGGACGGGGAGTGGTATAGGACCCCAACCCGACGCCCGTACCCCTTAGATGCCTGCCATCAGGCCTCGTCCGCCGCCTTGCGCGTGTGCAGTTGCCGGGCGACCTCCGCGATCGACCCCGAAAGGGACGGGTACACGGTGAAGGCGTTCGCGATCTGTTCGACCGTCAGATTGTTGTCGACGGCGATCGAGATGGGGTGGATCAGTTCCGAGGCGCGCGGTGACACGACCACGCCGCCGACGACGATCCCGGTGCCGGGCCGGCAGAGGATCTTGACGAAGCCGTCGCGGATGCCCTGCATCTTGGCGCGCGGGTTGCGCAGCAGCGGCAGCTTGACGACGCGGGCGTCGATCTTGCCGCCGTCGACGTCGGCCTGGGTGTAGCCGACGGTGGCGATCTCGGGGTCGGTGAAGACGTTGGAGGAGACCGTCTTGAGGTTGAGGGGGGCCACCGCGTCGCCGAGGAAGTGGTACATGGCGATCCGGCCCTGCATGGCGGCGACGGAGGCCAGGGCGAAGATCCCGGTCACGTCACCGGCGGCGTACACGCCCGGGGCGGTGGTGCGGCTGACCTTGTCGGTCCAGATGTGCCCGGACTCGCGGACCTTGACGCCCGCCTCCGCGAGCCCGAGGCCCTCGCTGTTGGGGATGGCGCCGACCGCCATGAGGCAGTGCGAGCCGGTGATGACCCGGCCGTCGGCGAGGGTGACCTCGACCCGGTCGCCGACCCGCTTGGCGGACTCGGCGCGCGAGCGGGCCATCACGTTCATACCGCGGCGGCGGAAGACGTCCTCGAGGACGGCGGCGGCGTCCGGGTCCTCGCCGGGCAGCACGCGGTCGCGGGACGAGACGAGGGTGACCTTGGAGCCGAGGGCCTGGTAGGCGCCGGCGAACTCCGCGCCCGTCACACCCGAGCCGACCACGATGAGCTCCTCGGGGAGCTCGGCGAGGTCGTAGACCTGCGTCCAGTTCAGGATGCGCTCGCCGTCGGGCTGCGCGTCCGGCAGTTCGCGGGGGTGGGCGCCGGTGGCGAGCAGGACGGCGTCGGCGACGAGGGTCTCCTCGGTGCCGTCGACGGCGGTGACGACGACCTTGCGGGAGCCGTCCAGCGCCTGCATGCCCTCCAGCCGGCCGCGCCCGCGCAGCACCCGGGCGCCCGCCCGGGTCACGGAGGCGGTGATGTCGTGCGACTGGGCGAGCGCGAGGCGCTTCACCCGCCGGTTGACCTTGCCGAGGTCCACCCCGACGACCCGGGCCGCCTGCTCCAGCGGCGGGGTGTCGTCGGCGACGATGATGCCCAGCTCCTCGTACGAAGAGTCGAAGGTGGTCATCACCTCGGCCGTGGCGATCAGGGTCTTCGACGGCACGCAGTCGGTCAGCACCGACGCCCCGCCCAGACCGTCGCAGTCCACGACGGTCACCTCCGCGCCGAGCTGCGCGGCCACCAGCGCCGCTTCATAGCCGCCGGGTCCGCCACCGATGATCACGATCCGAGTCACGTACTCCATTGTCCTGCACGGGGCACGGTGGTACCGCCCCCGGGGGCCCCGAGGGCCGTCATCGTGACGAGAGTGACGCATGCGCGCACTGCCGTACTCTCCTTGCATGTCGCTCTACGCCGCGTACGCCGGCAACCTCGACGCGCGGCTGATGACCCGCCGCGCTCCCCACTCGCCGATGCGCGCCACCGGCTGGCTGAGCGGCTGGCGGCTGACGTTCGGCGGGGAGCAGATGGGCTGGGAGGGCGCGCTGGCGACGGTCGTCGAGGACGCCGAGGACCCCGGCGCGCAGGTCTTCGTCGCGCTGTACGACATCGCCCCCATGGACGAGGAGTCCCTCGACCGCTGGGAGGGCGTGGGCCTCGGCATCTACCGGCGCGCCCGGGTGCGGGTGCAGACGCTGGAGGGCGAGGAGTCGGTCTGGATGTACGTCCTGAACGGCTACGAGGGCGGACTGCCCTCGGCCCGCTACCTCGGCGAGATCGCCGACGCGGCGGAGTCGGCGGGCGCACCCCACGACTACGTGATGGAACTCCGCAAGCGCCCCTGCTGAACCACCCCTCCCCTCGCCTCTCGTCACCCCTCGTTGGAAACGACAAGACAACGATCGCCCTCCCGTGGGCTCTGTCATCTACGCGCGTAGGCCCAAAGCGGCTACCCTCAGGCGCGTGAACGCATCTCTTCTCCCGGACGACATCCAGGGCGCCACCCCAGTAGATCCCAGGGTCGCCGCCGACGCCGCGGCCGCGCGCCTGCGCGAACTGACCGGCGCCGAGACCCACGACGTCGCCCTCGTGATGGGCTCCGGCTGGGCGCCGGCCGTGGACGCCCTCGGCGCTCCCGACGCCGAGTTCCAGGTCACCGAGCTGCCCGGCTTCCCGCCGCCCGCGGTCGAGGGCCACGGCGGCACGATCCGCTCGTACCGGATCGGCGCGAAGCGGGCGCTGGTCTTCCTGGGCCGCACCCACTACTACGAGGGCCGCGGTGTCGCCTCGGTCGCGCACGGCGTCCGTACGGCGGTGGCGGCCGGCTGCAAGACGATCGTGCTGACCAACGGCTGCGGCGGTCTGCGCGAGGGCATGCGGCCGGGCCAGCCGGTGCTGATCAGCGACCACATCAACCTCACGGCGACGTCCCCGATCGTCGGCGCGAACTTCGTCGACCTGACGGACCTGTACTCGCCGCGGCTGCGCGCCCTGTGCAAGGAGATCGACGACACGCTGGAGGAGGGCGTCTACGCCCAGTTCCCCGGCCCGCACTACGAGACGCCGGCCGAGATCCGGATGGCCCGGACCATCGGGGCGGACCTGGTGGGCATGTCCACGGTGCTGGAGGCCATCGCGGCGCGGGAGGCGGGCGCGGAGGTGCTGGGCATCTCGCTCGTCACCAACCTCGCCGCCGGCATGACGGGCGAACCGCTGAACCACGAGGAGGTCCTCCAGGCCGGCCGCGACAGCGCCACCCGCATGGGCTCCTTGCTGGCCCAGGTACTCGGCCGACTGTAGACAGCGGTCCCTTCGGGGCGCCGGTCCGTGCAATTCAGCCCGTCCGGCGATTGAGGACGAGGCCCCTTAAGGGCCGACAGAGGGTCTGGGGCGCAGCCCCAGGTGCCCGCACACGAGACGACGAGAGGCTGATCCGGACGTGCACGACGAACTCATCGCGCAGGCCAACGCATGGCTCGCCGAGGACCCCGACCCGCAGACCCGCGCGGAGCTGGCCGAGCTGATCGAGGCCGAGAACGTCACGGAACTCGCCGCCCGTTTCAGCGGCACCCTCCAGTTCGGCACCGCGGGCCTGCGCGGCGAGCTGGGCGCCGGCCCGATGCGCATGAACCGCGCGGTCGTCATCCGCGCCGCCGCCGGTCTCGCCGCGTACCTCACGAAGAACGGCGGCACCGGCGGAGTCGTCGTCATCGGCTACGACGCCCGTCACAAGTCGGCGGACTTCGCGCGGGACACCGCCGCGGTGATGACGGGCGCGGGCTTCCGGGCGGCCGTACTGCCCCGCCCGCTGCCCACCCCGGTGCTGGCGTACGCCATAAGGCACCTCGGCGCGGTCGCCGGAGTCGAGGTCACCGCCAGTCACAACCCGCCGCGCGACAACGGCTACAAGGTGTACCTGGGCGACGGTTCGCAGATCGTGCCGCCCGCCGACGCCGGGATCGCGGCCGAGATCGACGCGATCGCCGCGCTGGCGGACGTCCCGCGTCCGGAGTCCGGCTGGCAGACCCTCGACGACGCCGTCCTCGACGCCTACCTGGCCCGCACGGACGCCGTCCTCGCCCAGGGCTCCCCCCGCACGGCCCGCACGGTCTACACGGCGATGCACGGCGTCGGCAAGGACGTCCTGCTCGCCGCGTTCGCCCGCGCGGGCTTCCCGGAGCCGGTGCTCGTCGCCGAACAGGCCGAGCCCGACCCGGACTTCCCCACCGTCGCCTTCCCCAACCCGGAGGAGCCCGGCGCGATGGACCTCGCCTTCGCGACGGCCCGCGCGAGCGCCCCCGACCTGATCATCGCCAACGACCCGGACGCCGACCGCTGCGCCGTGGCCGTCCCGCACGACGGCGACTGGCGGATGCTGCGCGGCGACGAGGTCGGCTCCCTGCTCGCCGCCCACCTCGTCCGGCGCGGTGTGCGGGGCACGTTCGCCGAGTCGATCGTCTCCTCCTCGCTCCTCGGCCGGATCGCCGAGAAGGCGGGCCTGCCCTACGAGGAGACCCTCACCGGCTTCAAGTGGATCGCCCGCGTCGACGGCCTGCGCTACGGCTACGAGGAGGCCCTCGGCTACTGCGTGGACCCCGAGGGCGTACGCGACAAGGACGGCATCACAGCGGCGCTGCTCATCACGGAACTGGCGTCGGAGCTCAAGGAAGAGGGCCGCAACCTCCTCGACCTGCTGGACGACCTCGCCGTGGAGCACGGCCTGCACGCCACCGACCAGCTCTCGGTGCGGGTGCAGGACCTGTCGGTCATCGCCCACGCGATGGAACGGCTCCGCAAGCAGCCCCCGACCGAACTCGCCGGCCTGCCCGTCACCCGCGCCGAGGACCTCACCCAGGGCACCACCGAACTGCCCCCCACCGACGGCCTGCGCTACACACTCGACGGCGCCCGCGTCATCGTCCGCCCCAGCGGCACCGAACCAAAACTGAAGTGCTACCTGGAAGTCGTCATCCCGGTCCCCACCCACACGGCCCTCCCGGCCGCCCACACCAAGGCCACCAACCTCCTGACAGCAATCAAGCGGGACCTGTCGGCGGCAGCCGGCATCTGACGGACGGTACGAGCCCCTGCGACGCCCGCACGAGGGGCACGAACCGGACCCGCCGACGCCCGCCCGAGCGGCACAAGCGGTACGAGCCACCCTTGCTACGACCGCACGAAGGGCACGAGCCGACTCGCCTACGCCCACCCGAGCGGTACGAGCGGTACGAGCGGTACGAGCCACCCTTGCTACGACCGCACGAAGGGCACGAGCCGACTCGCCTACGCCCGCCCGAGCGGTACGAGCGGTACGAGCGGTACAAAGCCGACCCTGCCTACAACCGCACGAGCCGCCCGGCCGACCTGCCCTGACCCACCGCCGGTCAGGGCAGGAGACGACCACCGCCAACCGCCTAGGCCCACGGCCTCGATGACGCCCCCAGCGGCCACAGCACCCCGGCGGCAGCCCACCTCACCCCATAACCAGCAGAATCCCCAGCACCACGGCGCCCGCCACCGCCGGCCCCACGATCTCCCAGGCCCACCGCACGGTGACCTCGCCCTGGGCGCTCTCCTCCTTCTCGCGTGCCTCCCACAGTTCCCGCAGCTCGTCCATCACCCGGTCGGTCTCGGCCCGCACGGGCCCGTCCGGCGCGGCCGCGGCACCGCCCCCACGCGACAACCCGCCGAACCCGAGCCCGCCGCCCAGGCCACCCCGGCCGCCCGCGCCACCCCGCGCCGCAGCCGCCGCCCGGGCCTTCTGCCGGTTCGCCTTCTTCCGCGCCCGCATCGACACCGGGACGGCCCACAACTGGAACTTCTTCCCCGACGCGGCGACGACCTCGTTGGAGTAACCGGACCGCAGCGCGGCGACCTGCCCCCAGGGCAGCACGATCAGCCGGAACGGATTGCGCACCCGCAGCCGGTCCTGGCCCGCGTACACGGCGGGCCGCAGTGTGAAGGCGACGGTCAGCGGCACGACCAGGATCAGCGACGCGAGCGCCAGCCACGGCGTCCGCCCGTCACCCGCGACGATCGCGTCGCCCCCGAGCCACCCGGCCAGCCCCAGCAACAGCACCCCACCGACCATGCCCGCGGGCGACCGATAGACACGGTCCTTGATCTCGAACCCCGAGAAACCCGAAGACCCTGAGGACTCCGAGGACCCCGAGGACTCCGAAGGTCGCTGCGCTGGTGACTGGTCTTCCGGGCTCGTCATGACCCCGATTCTGCCCGACGCCCCCTCCGCACCCCTACAGGGAAGCCCCAGCGCCGAACCTCCCCGCAAGGACTTCCCGGGGTGTACAGCCGCTACGCGCGTAGATATGCTCGTCTGGTGACCATGCCCACCAATGCACCCACCGCAGCCGATGCCCTTACGGACGTGACCGCGTCCGACAGCTCGCTGCGCCGCTTCCTCCACGGGCTGCCCGGCGTCGACGCGGTCGGCCTGGAGGCGCGCGCAGCCGCTCTCGGTACCCGTTCCATCAAGACGACCGCGAAGGCGTACGCCATCGACCTCGCCATCTCGATGGTCGACCTGACGACGCTGGAAGGCGCGGACACCCCGGGCAAGGTCCGGGCGCTCGGCGCGAAGGCGGTCCGCCCCGACCCGACCGACCGCAGCGCCCCCGCCACGGCCGCGGTCTGCGTCTACCCCGACATGGTGGCCACCGCGAAGGCGGCCGTCGCCGGCTCGCCGGTGAAGGTCGCCTCGGTCGCCACCGCCTTCCCGGCCGGCCGCGCCGCCCTCCCGGTGAAGCTGGCGGACGTCCGTGACGCGGTCGCCGCCGGCGCCGACGAGATCGACATGGTCATCGACCGCGGGGCGTTCCTCGGCGGCCACTACCTGAAGGTGTACGAGGAGATCGTCGCCGTGAAGGAGGCCTCGGGCGCCGCCCGCCTGAAGGTCATCTTCGAGACGGGCGAGCTGTCGACGTACGACAACATCCGGCGGGCGAGCTGGCTCGGCATGCTGGCCGGGGCGGACTTCATCAAGACGTCCACCGGCAAGGTCGCCGTCAACGCCACGCCCGCGAACACGCTCCTCATGCTGGAGGCGGTGCGCGACTTCCGGGCGCAGACCGGCGTCCAGGTGGGCGTGAAGCCGGCCGGCGGCATCCGTACCTCCAAGGACGCCGTCAAGTTCCTCGTGCTGGTCAACGAGACCGCCGGCGAGGACTGGCTGGACAACCACTGGTTCCGCTTCGGCGCCTCCTCGCTCCTCAACGACCTGCTGATGCAGCGTCAGAAGCTGGCCACCGGCCGCTACTCCGGTCCCGACTACGTGACGGTGGACTGATCACCATGGCTTCGGTATTCGAATACGCACCGGCGCCCGAGTCCCGCTCGGTCGTCGACATCGCCCCCTCCTACGGCCTGTTCATCGACGGCGAGTTCGTCGAGGCGGCCGACGGCAAGGTCTTCAAGACGGTCAGCCCCAGCACCGAGGAGGTGCTGTCGGAGATCGCCCAGGCCGGCGCGGAGGACGTCGACCGCGCGGTGAGGGCCGCCCGCAAGGCCTTCGAGAAGTGGTCCGCGCTGCCGGGCGCCGAGCGCGCGAAGTACCTCTTCCGCATCGCCCGCATCATCCAGGAGCGCAGCCGCGAGCTCGCCGTCCTGGAGACCCTCGACAACGGCAAGCCCATCAAGGAGACCCGCGACGCCGACCTCCCCCTGGTCGCCGCGCACTTCTTCTACTACGCGGGCTGGGCCGACAAGCTCGACCACGCGGGCTACGGCGCGAGCCCGCGGCCCCTGGGCGTCGCGGGCCAGGTCATCCCCTGGAACTTCCCCCTGCTGATGCTGGCGTGGAAGATCGCCCCGGCCCTGGCCACCGGCAACACGGTGGTGCTGAAGCCGGCCGAGACGACGCCTCTCTCCGCGCTCTTCTTCGCGGACGTGTGCCGCCAGGCGGGCCTGCCCCGGGGCGTCGTCAACATCCTCCCCGGCTACGGCGACACGGGCGCCGCGCTCATCGCGCACCCGGATGTCGACAAGGTGGCGTTCACCGGCTCCACGGCCGTCGGCAAGGAGATCGCCCGCACGGTCGCCGGCACCCGCAAGAAGCTCACGCTCGAACTGGGCGGCAAGGGCGCCAACATCGTCTTCGACGACGCCCCGATCGACCAGGCGGTGGAGGGGATCGTCAGCGGCATCTTCTTCAACCAGGGCCAGGTCTGCTGCGCGGGCAGCCGCCTGCTCGTCCAGGAGTCGATCCAGGACGAGCTGCTGGACTCCCTCAAGCGCCGCCTCGCCACCCTCCGGCTCGGCGACCCGCTCGACAAGAACACGGACATCGGCGCGATCAACTCCGCCGAGCAGCTCTCGCGCATCACCTCGCTCGTCGAGCAGGGCGAGGCCGAGGGCGCCGAGCGCTGGTCCGCGGCCTGCGAACTGCCCGCCTCCGGCTACTGGTTCGCGCCGACGCTCTTCACGAACGTCACCCAGGCCCACACCGTCGCCCGCGACGAGATCTTCGGCCCGGTCCTGTCGGTCCTGACCTTCCGTACGCCCGACGAGGCGGTCGCCAAGGCCAACAACAGCCAGTACGGCCTGTCGGCGGGCATCTGGACCGAGAAGGGCTCCCGCATCCTCGCGGTCGCGAGCAAGCTGCGCGCGGGCGTCATCTGGTCCAACACGTTCAACAAGTTCGACCCGACCTCGCCGTTCGGCGGCTACAAGGAATCGGGCTTCGGCCGCGAGGGCGGTCGCCACGGCCTGGAGGCGTACCTCGATGTCTGACCGCACCAACGAACGCCTCGGCGTCTTCAAGACCTACAAGCTGTACGTCGGGGGCAAGTTCCCGCGTTCCGAGAGCGGCCGGGTGTACGAGGTGACGGACTCCAAGGGCAAGTGGCTCGCGAACGCGCCGCAGTCGTCCCGCAAGGACGCCCGTGACGCCGTGGTGGCGGCCCGCAAGGCGTTCGGCGGCTGGGCCGGGGCGACGGCGTACAACCGGGGCCAGGTCCTCTACCGCGTCGCCGAGATGCTGGAGGGCCGCAAGGAGCAGTTCACCCGTGAGGTCGCGGACGCCGAGGGCCTGTCGAAGTCGAAGGCGGCCGTGCTCGTGGACGCCACGATCGACCGCTGGGTCTGGTACGCGGGCTGGACCGACAAGATCGCCCAGGTCGTGGGCGGCGCGAACCCGGTCGCCGGCCCGTACTTCAACCTCTCCTCGCCCGAGCCGACCGGCGTGGTCACGGTCCTGGCCCCCCAGGAGTCGTCGTTCCTGGGCCTGGTGAGCGTCCTGGCCCCGGTCATCGCGACGGGCAACACGGCGATCGTCGTCGCGAGCGAGAGGTCCCCGCTCCCGGCCCTCTCCCTCGGCGAGGTCCTGGCCACCTCCGACGTCCCCGGCGGCGTCGTCAACGTCCTCTCCGGCCGTACGGCAGAGCTCGCGGCGCCGCTCGCCGCCCACCAGGACGTCAACGCGATCGACCTCGCGGGCGCGGACGACGTCCTCGCGAAGGAGCTGGAGATCGCGGCGGCCGACAACCTCAAGCGCGTCCTGCGTCCACAGCCTGTGGACGACTGGTCGGCGGCCCCGGGCACCGAACGCCTGACGGCCTTCCTGGAGACCAAGACGGTCTGGCACCCGACCGGCTCCCTGGGCGCGTCCGGCTCCGCCTACTGAGCCACCCCGCGAACGAGCCGCGCCGCCCCTCCGTCCGGGGGCGGCGCGGCTCTCAAAGCTGTCGGTACGCGATTCAGCCGCCCAGCACCTTCGTGACGTCCCCCAGCACCGGGATCGACCCGATCGACTGCGCCTGGGCCACCGGCCCGGTCAGCATCTGGGAGGTCAGCGGCTTGAAGTCGGCGAGCTGGGTGCCGACTCCGTTGTCGAGGGGGTCGACGCCGGTGCCCGCGAGCGGGTTGGGCTTGAGGCCGGAGACGGTGCCGGTGACGTACGTCAGGGAGCCGAGCGCCCCCTGCAAGCCCGCCTGCGGGTCGATCCGGCCGAGCGAGGTGGGGTGCGTCCGCATCACGTCGACGACGGGCTCGGCGGTGGCCGCGGCGGCCGTACCGGCGCCCGCGCCCAGCGCCACGCCGGCGGTCGCGAGGGCGGCGAGGGCACGCCGGCCGGTGGAGGTGTGGGATGAGTCGTGTCGGGCCATCGCGTTGCCACCTTCTGATGCGCAAGGTAATGAGGTCGACACGAAGGGTAGTTGAGGTGTGACGCGCGCTTCAAAGCCGACCCGCGGGGTCGTTGACGGCCCGGGTGATGCCGCACACTGGTGACCCGTGACCTCCCCTCCGCCCATACCGACGCGAGTCGTGCTGCTCTGCGGCCCTTCCGGCTCCGGCAAGTCCCTGCTCGGCGCCCGCTCCGGCCTCCCGGTGCTGCGGCTCGACGACTTCTACAAAGAGGGCGACGACCCGACGCTGCCCCTGGTCGCCGGGAGTGCGGACATCGACTGGGACCACCCCGACTCGTGGGACGCGGACACGGCCGTCGCCGCGATCGTGGAACTGTGCGGCACGGGCCGTACGAACGTTCCCGTGTACGACATCTCGCTCAGCGCCCGCACCGGCGCGGACGCGGTCGAGATCGGGCGGACCCCGCTGTTCATCGCGGAGGGCATCTTCGCCGCCGAGATCGTGAACCGCTGCCGGGAACTGGGCGTCCTGGCCGACGCGCTGTGCCTGAGCCGCGGCCCGGTGAAGACGTTCCGCCGCCGCTTCCTGCGGGACCTGAAGGAGGGCCGCAAGTCGGTCCCCTTCCTGCTGCGCCGCGGCTGGCGCCTGATGCGCGCCGAACGCTCGATCGTGGCCCGCCAGACCGCGCTGGGCGCGTACGCCTGCGACCGCGACGAGGCGATGGGCCGCCTGGCGTCCGCCGCCGCCGGCCACCAGGCCCCGACATCCCGCACGGCCGCCTGAAGCCCGTACCTGTACGCCGCGCACGCAAAAGCGGGACTGAACGGACCCCCCGGCCCTCCAGTCCCGCTCTCTTGCGCTCCCCCGTGCCCACCCCGTGCCCCCCGGGTGGCGCTTCCCCTTACGTACGCGGTACCGCTCCCCCAACGTCCCCCGTCGGGCCCCCCGGTACCGCTCCCCCGCGACCGGCGAGAAGCCGGCCCTTTCCTCCCCCGTTCACCGGCTTCCCTGAGCGAAGCCGGGCCCTTCCCCCGTCACCTTCAGGCGACCAGCTCCCCGAAGGCGTCCTCCTCGTCACGGCCGAAGCTGAGGACCTCGTCCTCACGCAGCCGGCGGAGCGACCGCCAGATGCTGGACTTCACCGTGCCGACACTGATGTCGAGGATCTCCGCGATCTCCGGGTCGGTCCGGCCCTCGTAGTAACGCAGGACCAGCATCGTCCGCTGGAGTTCGGGCAGCCGGGCCAGCGCCTGCCACAGGACCGCGCGCAGTTCGGTGCCGCGCATCGCGTCCGTGTCGCCGGGCGTCTCCGGCAGTTCCTCGGTCGGGTACTCGTTCAGCTTGCGGCGGCGCCACGCGCTGATGTGCAGGTTGGTCATCGTCCGCCGCAGATATCCCCCGACGGCGGCCTTGTCACTGATCCGGTCCCACGCCCGGTACGTCGAGAACAGCGCGCTCTGCAGCAGGTCCTCGGCCTCGAAGCGGTCGCCGGTGAGGTGGTAGGCGGTGGCGTACAGGGAGGCGCGGCGCTCCTGGACGTAGGCGGTGAACTCCGCCTCGGTCAGCGAGGGACGCTCCGCCGTGTCGACCACCGTCATGCACGCGTTGTGCTGACGCCCGGTGCCGCGAGCGCACCCCCGTCCGCTCACCGCACCGGACTTCTCGGAACCCCGGTGCACGTCGTGCAGGCGGGTGACGACTGCGACTGCGTTGGTGCTCATACCGTGCAGCGTGTTCATCTCGCGCCCCCCGTCGTGGACTTCCGGTGTTCGGTCTTTCGCGTCGTGCGTGTCGCTCCGGTCCGGCTTCGCCGCTGTGTTCCGCGCCGCCGCCTTGCCCGTGTCGAAAAGATTGCCCGGGCCACTTCATGGCGGTGTCCGCCGACTGTCACAGACCTGTCACAGGGCCCTGTCACGGCGACACCACAGATCGCTCACAGCCGTCCGCAGTACGGCAGTTGACCCGCCGCCGAAACCGCAGGTCCACTGGTTGTGGAGCGGGCCCGGCGGCTCGTCCCGGCCCACAGGTCGAACGACGGCCCCCTCATGGGCCAGAATGAGCCCGTGCCTTCCCTGTTGCTGATCGAGGACGACGACGCCATCCGTACGGCCCTGGAGCTCTCGCTGACCCGCCAGGGACACCGGGTGGCCACCGCTGCCAGCGGTGAGGACGGTCTGAAGCTGCTGCGCGAGCAGCGGCCGGACCTCATCGTGCTGGACGTGATGCTGCCCGGCATCGACGGTTTCGAGGTGTGCCGGCGCATCCGGCGCACCGACCAGTTGCCGATCATTCTGCTCACCGCGCGCAGCGACGACATCGACGTCGTGGTCGGGCTGGAGTCCGGCGCCGACGACTATGTCGTCAAGCCCGTGCAGGGGCGGGTGCTGGACGCCCGGATCCGGGCCGTGCTGCGGCGCGGCGAGCGGGAGTCGAGCGATTCGGCGTCGTTCGGCAGCCTCGTCATCGACCGCGCGGCGATGACGGTCACGAAGAACGGCGAGGATCTCCAACTCACGCCGACCGAGCTGCGGCTGCTGCTCGAGCTGTCCCGGCGGCCGGGGCAGGCGCTGTCCCGGCAGCAGTTGCTGCGCCTCGTGTGGGAGCACGACTACCTCGGTGACTCGCGGCTGGTGGACGCCTGCGTCCAGCGGCTGCGGGCCAAGGTGGAGGACGTGCCGTCGTCCCCGGTCCTGATCCGTACCGTGCGTGGCGTCGGCTACCGCCTGGACGCCCCTCAGTGACCTCGACGGCGACATCGGCGGTGGCATCGGAGGAGGGCGGGCTGCGCGGCTGGTCCGCGGCGCGCCGGGGGCGACTGGCCCGGCTGCGGCTCACGAGCCTGCGGCTGCGGCTCGTCGTCGTCTTCGGGGCGGTGGCGCTGACCGCCGCCGTGTCCGCGTCCGGCATCGCGTACTGGCTCAACCGCGAGGCGGTGCTGAGCCGGACGCAGGGTGCGGTGCTGCGGGACTTCGAGCAGGAGATGCAGAACCGGGCGGGCGCGCTGCCCGAGCATCCCTCGCAGGACGAACTGCAGCACACCGCCGGGCAGATGGCCAACAGCAGCCAGCGCTTCAGTGTGCTGCTGGTGGGCGCGGACGCCGGCGGCACGACCGTGTACGGCAACTCGGGCGGGCTGAGCGGGTTCTCGCTGGAGGACGTGCCGGAGTCGCTGCGGGCGGCGGTGACCAAGCAGCAGGACCTGACCAGCGGCAACAAGTCGCCGTACCACCTGTACTGGCAGCGGGTCGTGGACCACGGGACGCCGTATCTGGTGGCCGGGACGAAGGTCATCGGGGGCGGTCCGACCGGGTACATGCGCAAGTCGCTGGAGCCGGAGGCGGACGATCTCAACTCGCTGGCCTGGTCGCTCGGGATCGCCACCGGGCTGGCGCTGATCGGGGCCGCGCTGCTCGCGCAGGCCGCCGCCACGACCGTACTGAAGCCGGTGCACCGGCTGGGCGTCGCGGCGCGGCGGCTCGGCGAGGGGCGGCTCGACACCCGGCTGCGGGTGTCGGGGACGGACGAACTCGCCGATCTGTCGCGGACGTTCAACCGGACGGCGGAGGCGCTGGAGAAGCGGGTCGACGACATGGCCGCCCGCGACAACGCCTCCCGGCGGTTCGTCGCCGACATGTCGCACGAGCTGCGGACGCCGCTGACCGCCATCACCGCCGTCACGGAGGTGCTGGAGGAGGAACTCGACGCCGAGTCGGGCAGCATCGACCCGATGATCGAGCCGGCGGTGCGGCTGGTGGTCAGTGAGACGCGGCGGCTGAACGACCTCGTCGAGAACCTGATGGAGGTCACCCGCTTCGACGCGGGGACGGCGCGGCTGGTCCTGGACGACGTCGACGTCGTCGACCAGATCACGCACTGCATCGACGCGCGCGCCTGGCTCGACGCCGTCGACCTGGACGCCGAGCGCGGCATCCACGCCCTGCTCGACCCGCGCCGCCTGGACGTCATCCTCGCCAACCTGATCGGCAACGCGCTCAAGCACGGCGGTTCGCCGGTGCGGGTGTCGGTGTCGAAGGCGGACGACGGGGCGGTCGTCATCGCCGTGCGCGACCACGGGCCGGGCATCCCCGAGGAGGTGCTGCCGCACGTCTTCGACCGGTTCTACAAGGCGAGCGCCTCCCGGCCGCGCTCCGAGGGCAGCGGCCTCGGCCTGTCCATCGCCCTGGAGAACGCCCACATCCACGGCGGCGAGATCACCGCCGCCAACTCCCCCGACGGCGGCGCGGTGTTCACCCTGCGCCTGCCGCAGGACATCGCCGACCTGACCGACCCGGACGACGAGGTCGGCGGGGGCGGCGCGGACGGCGGGCAGGACGAGAAGGCCGTGCAGGACAAGGGGGAGGCGTAGTGACCGGGGCCCGCGCGACGGCCGTACGACGACGACTGCTGGCAGTCCCCCTGCTGGCCGGGCTGCTCGCCGGCTGCGGGATCCGGGCGACCGAGGTGCCGACCGACTTCGGGGCCGCGCCCTCCCGGGCCCGCTGCTCGCTCACCGGACCGGACGGGACGGCGCCGTCCGGCCGCGCGGGCGTGCCGGTGCGGGTGTTCCTGCTGTGCGGTTCGTCGCTGGTCGCCGTGGACCGCTCCGTGCGGGTGCCGGACGGCACGGTGGACTCCGCGCGGCGCGCGCTGGTGGCGCAGGGGCTGCTCGACCAGCTCGCCGGGTCGCCGTCGGCCGCCGAGAAGAAGGCCGGCTACACGACGGACGTGCGCGGCGGCATGTCGGTGCGCGGCCCGGGGCCCAAGGACCCGGACGACGCCCTGCGGCTGAGCGTCTCCCCCGGCAGCCTGACCTCGTACGCCCTCGCCCAGCTCGTCTGCACGTTCTCCGACTCGGCGGCGGCCGAGGGCGACGGCGTCATCCTGGCCGGGCCCGCCCCCGACCCCCTGCGCCGCTACGAATGCACCGACGAGGTCCGCACCCGCCCCGGCAGCACGGAACCCCCGTCGTCGGCGGTCGCGGACGGCGGCTGAGGACGGCTGACGGCGGCTGAGCGCGTTCCGGGGGTGTGGTGGACGCCTCATGGGGTGGGCCGGAACCGATCGTGCCGGGGGGCGCGTCTTGGGGGGCGTGCAGCGTCAAGGCTCCATCGGCGGCAGCGCCGCGATCCGCATCCGCGCGACCGGGATTGTTCTCCTGGCCGCTCACCTCGGGCTCGTCGCCTGGGTCGCGCTGCGCCCACTGAACGTCCCTTGGGTCCTGCCCGCCAACCTGCACCCGTTCGCCGGGATCCGCGCCGACCTGGCGCTGGGCTGGCCCGAGGCGGCCCGCCGGATCGGCGCGGGGCTGGGGCTGCTCGCCCCGCTGGGCGTCCTGCTGCCGCTGGTGCACGGCAGGCTCCGGGTCTCACCGCTCGCCTCCCTGGTCCGTACGGTCACGGCGGGCGCCCTGTTGTCGCTGGGCATCGAGCTGTTGCAGACCGGGGTGCCGGGGCAGGTCGTGGACGTCGACTCGATGCTGCTGAACACCGTGGGCGTGGCCCTCGCGCATGTCGCGGTGGTGCCGGCGGTCCGCGCGTGGCTGCGCCGCAGGGAGGAGCGGCGGGGGCGGGCGGTGTTCCGTCAGGAGGAGGCGACTCAGGGTCGGACCCCGAGGATTCCCAGGGTCGGGGTCGCCCCGTAGAGCGATGCTTCGTCCCTCTTCGTCACCGTAGCGTCGATGTCAGACGGAGCAGCCGAAGAGGCCGCCTCCTACCGACGCTCACGAAGGAGCCGCAGATGTCCAGCCTCGCCCGCCCCACCAACGGCCGCATGATCGGCGGAGTGTGCGCCGCGCTGGCCCGCCGCTTCGGCACCTCGGCGACCACCATGCGCGTGATCTTCCTGCTCTCCTGCCTGCTGCCCGGCCCGCAGTTCCTGCTCTACATAGCGCTGTGGATCCTGCTCCCCTCGGAGGACAAGGCCCGCGTGGCCTGGTAACGACCGTCCACACCAACGCCGTTGGGGCGCACCCGGTGATTCCGGGTGCGCCCCAACGGCGTGGTGCGTGACGCGACGCGACGTGGCGTGAGCGGGCGGGCGGTGCGGCTCAGCCCAGCGGGATGCCGTTGACCGGCAGACCGTGCGTGGGCAGGCCCTTCAGCGGCAGACCGCCGAGGAGACCGGCGACGGGCGCGGTCGGGCCCTCGGCGAGCAGCTTCTCGGCGACCGGCTGCGCGGCGGCCAGGCTGGTGGTGAGGGCCGGCTGGGCCTGCGACAGGGACTCGGCGGCGGCGGGCAGCGCCTGGGCCACGTTCTCCGCCGGGAGCGTCCTGGTGATGCCGTCCAGGGCCTGCGTGGCGTCCGGCACGGCGGGGGCGGCGTTCGCGGCACCCGCGCCGACGGCGGCGAAGGCGGCACCGAGAGCGGCGACACCGAGGGTCTTGGCAGCAGACTGCTTCATGATGAATGCGTCCTCGAATGGGATACGGGGAACTGACTGAGCGGTTCTCGACCGTAAACACGGAACGGGGTCGGCGGCAAACATCGAAATGCGGACGGATGGTGAACACCCGCCCACATTCCGCGCCTCGAAAAACCCTGCCGTCAGCTCTCCGTGGCCACAGAACCGCTGGTGGAGGCGGTCTGCTGGAACAGCCATGCGGATTTCAGTTCTGCATAACCGGGCTTGATCACGTCATTGATCATGGCCAGGCGTTCATCGAAAGGAATGAATGCTGACTTCATAGCATTGACAGAGAACCACTGCAGATCGTCGAGCGTATAACCGAACGCCTCGACAAGGTGCTCGAATTCGCGGCTCATGCTGGTGCCGGACATCAGCCGGTTGTCGGTGTTCACGGTGGCCCGGAAGTGCAGGGTGCGCAGCAGTCCGATGGGGTGCTCGGCGTAGGAGGCGGCGGCGCCGGTCTGGAGGTTGGAGGAGGGGCACAGCTCCAGCGGGATCCGCTTGTCGCGGACGTAGGAGGCGAGCCGCCCCAACTTCACACTGCCGTCCTCGGCGACCTCGATGTCGTCGATGATGCGCACCCCGTGCCCGAGGCGGTCGGCGCCGCACCATTGCAGGGCCTGCCAGATGGACGGCAGGCCGAAGGCTTCGCCCGCGTGGATGGTGAAGTGGTTGTTCTCGCGCTTGAGGTACTCGAACGCGTCGAGGTGCCGGGTGGGCGGGTAACCGGCCTCCGCGCCCGCGATGTCGAAGCCGACCACCCCCAAGTCGCGGTGGCGGTTGGCGAGTTCGGCGATCTCCAGGGAGCGGGCCGCGTGCCGCATGGCGGTCAGCAGGGCGCCGACGCGGATGCGGTGCCCGTTGCGCCGGGCCGTCAACTCCCCTTCCCGGAAGCCCTCGTTGACGGCGTCGACGACCTCTTCGAGGCTCAGCCCGCCGTCGAGGTGCTGCTCGGGCGCGTACCGCACCTCGGCGTAGACGACACCGTCCTCGGCGAGGTCCTCGGCGCACTCGCGGGCCACCCGCACCAGCGCGGCGCGGGTCTGCATCACGCCGACGGTGTGCGAGAAGGTCTCCAAGTACCGTTCCAGGGAACCGGAGTCGGCGGCCTCGCGGAACCAGATGCCGAGCTTGTCGGCGTCGGTCTCGGGGAGTCCGGCGTACCCGGCGTCCCGGGCGAGGTCGACGATCGTGCCGGGGCGCAGCCCGCCGTCGAGATGGTCGTGCAGCAGAACCTTGGGCGCCTGCCGGATCTGGTCCGAACTCGGGGTGATGCCCGCCTGAATGCTCTGGCTCGTCATGTCCGCACTGTAACTCCTACGCGCGTAGATCGCGCGTTGTGTGACGCGGCCGATACGCGGGTGTATAACTCGGCCGATATGTAACGGTGACCGCATGGACGGGTGGAGTACACCGGGGCTTCTGACACTGTTCTGTCATGGGACAGGAAGTGACACCGGTTCGGGCGGCCAGGCTGGGGAGGGCGGTCGGCGTGGCGCCGGTGGGGGTGAGCGGGGTGGTGCTGCTGCTTCCGGGGGGTCAGGAGGTGTCCAGCCGCAGGCCCTCGCCCGTGTGGTCGGCGGCCTCCGTCCGGAGCCTGGGCCGCAGTCTCGCGCGGGCGCGGCGCGTGGAGGGCGGCCTCGCCGTGCACACCGTGCACTACCGCTACCTGGGCTGGAACGGCCATGAGGCGCATCTCGCGGCCGACGCGTCTTGGGCCGCCGACGAGGCCGTACGGCGTTACGGGGACGTTCCCGTGTGTCTGGCCGGCGTCGGCATGGGCGCGCGGGCCGCGCTGCGGGCGGGGGGTCACGAGGCCGTCAACTCCGTGCTGGCGGTCGCTCCCTGGCTGCCGGAGGAGGACATGGCCGCGCCACCCGAACCGGTGAAGCAGCTCGCGGGGCGGCGGGTGCTGATCGTGCACGGTACGAACGACGAGCGGTGCGACCCGGAGTTGTCGTTCCGGCTCGCCACGCGCGCGAAGAAAGCGAACCGGGATGTGTGCCGGTTCGAGGTGCACTCCGATGGTCACCGGCTGCGCCAGTACCGGGGTGAAGTCCTCGCGCTGGCCGAGGACTTCGTGATGGGCGCGTTGTTCGGGCGGGCGTTCGCGCGACCGGTGGCCGACGCGCTTGCGGCTCCGCCGCCGCTGGGGTTGCGGATGCCGTTGGCTGTGGGGTTCGGGCAGTCGTTGCGACGGTAGCGCCGTCGGTGTGTCGGTCGTGTTCGGCGTGCGGGTGCGTTGTGGCTGGTCGCGCAGTTCCCCGCGCCCCTTGGGTGCGGAGCGCCAGGTCGGTAACAGGTTGGCGCGTCTCGGCCGTAGGAAACCCGCAGTTGGAAACCCTGGGGTGCGGAGCGCCAGGTCGGGAGCGGGTTGGCGCGTCTCGGCCGTAGGAAAACCGCAGTTGGAAACCCTGGGGGGGGTGCTAGGTGGGGAGTAGGTTGCCGCGTCTTGATAGTAGGAACTTTTTGAAGGCTGCTACCGGTGGGGTGTCCGGGTGGCCGTCGAGCCAGGCCACGCCGATTTCTCGGGCCGCCTTGGGGGAGGTCACCGTCAGTTCCACCACGCCCGGGCGGGCCACGGCCGGTGGGGGCAGGAGGGCTACGCCCAGGCCTGCCGCCACCAGGCCGCGCAAGGTCTCTGCCTCCTCTCCCTCGAAGGCGATCCGGGGGCGGAAACCGGCCTCTTTGCAGAGGTCGTCGGTGATGCGGCGCAGGCCGTAGCCGGGTTCCAGGGTCACGAAGGTCTCGTCGGCGGCCTCGGCGAGGCGGACGCGGCGGCGGGCGGCGAGGCGGTGGTCGGCGGGGACGACCAGGCGCAGTTTCTGCTCGTCGAGGCGGCGGGCGACGAGGTCGGGGGCGTCCGGGACCGGCGAGGTGAGGCAGAGGTCCAGCTCGCCCGCCCGCAGCCGCTCGATCATCGCCTCGCCGTAGTTCTGGACGAGGCTGAAGCGCACGCGCGGATGGTCGGCGCGGAAGGCGTGGAGCAGCCCGGGGACGGTCTCGGCGCCCATGGTGTGCAGGAAGCCGAACGCGACCTTGCCGGTGGCCGCGTCGGCGTCCGCCCGGACCTCGTCGGCGGCCTTCCCGACCTCCGCGAGGGCGCGTTCGACGGAGGTGAGGAAGGTGCGGCCGGCGGGGGTGAGGGAGACCGTGCGGCCCCGGCGGGCGAACAGGTCGACGCCCAGGTCGCGTTCGAGACGGACCATGGCCCGCGACAGCGTCGACTGCGGGACGTTCATCTCCTGCGCGGCCCGGGTCACGTGCTCGGTACGGGCGACCCCGGCGAAGTACGCGAGCCGGGGCGCCAGCGACAGCACCATGTCTTCTGTGTCACTGGACGGTGACAGGTGGGGCTGTGACCTCTGCTGATGCGCCATGGGAACGATTATGGCCAGTTCATGCATTGGACGGATGACCGGGGCCGTCCTAGTTTCGAGGCATGTCTCCCGCCAGTACCGGGGCGTCCACCACCGTGGACGCCGCGACCTCCGCCTCCGCCGTCTCGTCCGTCTCCGCCGTCTCCTCCGCCGACACCCGGATGGCTCCGGGCGATCCCCGCTACCGCCGGATGAGCTTCGCGCTCTTCCTCGCGGGCGTGGCGACCTTCGCCCTGCTGTACTCCACACAGGCGCTCCTGCCGCTGATCTCCGGCGACTTCGGGGTCGCGGCGAGCGAGGCGAGCTGGACCGTGGCGGCGGCGACCGGCGGACTGGCCCTGTTCGTCCTGCCGATGAGCGCCCTCTCCGAGCGCTACGGCCGCCGTACGGTGATGACGGCCTCGCTGGCGGTCGCGGTGACCGTCGGGCTGCTGGTCCCCTTCGCGCCGTCCCTCGGCACGCTGGTCCTGCTGCGGGCGGTGCAGGGCGCTGCGCTGGCCGGGCTTCCGGCGTCGGCGACGGCGTATCTCGCGGAGGAGGTCCGGCCGAAGGCGCTGATCACCGCGATCGGACTGTTCGTGGCCGGCAACAGCGTCGGCGGGATGAGCGGCCGGGTCATCACCGGCTGGGTCGCGCAGGAGTGGGGCTGGCGGGTCGCGGTCGGCGTGATCGGCGCGCTGGCGGTGGCCTGCGCGGTCGCCTTCCGGCTGCTGCTGCCCGCGCCGAAGCACTTCAGGGCGGGCTCCCTGGCCCCCCGCGTCCTGGCCCGCACGGTCCGCGACCACCTCGCCAACCCGCTGCTGCGGCGGCTGTACGCGATCGGCGCGCTGTTCATGACCGTCTTCGGCGGCGTGTACACGGTCATCGGCTACCGCCTGACGGAGGCCCCCTTCTCGCTCCCGCAGGGCATCGTCGGCTCGATCTTCCTGGTGTACCTGGTGGGCACGGTGTCGGCGTCGACGGCGGGCCGGCTGGTCGGCCGGCTGGGGCGGCGCGGCGCGCTGTACCTGGCGGGCGGCACGACGGCCACGGGCCTGCTGCTGTCGCTCTCGGAGTCGCTGGCCCTGGTGCTGCTGGGCCTGGTCCTGATCACGGCGGGCTTCTTCGCGGGGCACGCGGTGGCGTCGTCGGCGGTCAGCAAGACGGCGACGACGGGCCGCGCCCAGGCCTCCGCCCTCTACCAGTCCGCGTACTACATCGGCTCCAGCACCGGTTCCACGGTCGGCGCGATCGCCTTCCACGCGGGCGGCTGGGCCGGCACGGTCGGCGTGGGCGTCCTGGCGGTGCTCGGCGTCGTGGCGATCACGGTGCTCGGGACCCGGGCGGCCCGGGTGGCGGCCCGCCGCGCGACGCCGGCGGCAGCCTGACCGTTCCCCCTCCGCATTCCCCCTGCTCAGGGCCGGTTGTCAGTGGTCGCCGTTAGCGTCGGTGGACATTGGCCGCAGGTTCGCGCAGGGGGTTTCGTGGTGTTCGGGATGGAGTTCCGGGTCGATCGGTCCGACCTCGTGGAGGCGGTGGGCTGGGCGGCCCGCGCACTGCCCACGCGTACGCCCGTGCCCGTCCTGGGCGGGCTGCTGCTGGACGCGGCGGCCGGGCGGCTGAGCGTGTCGGGCTTCGACTTCGAGACGGCGGCGCGGATCGAGACCGACGCGGAGGTGGGCGTCGAGGGGCAGGTGCTCGTCCTGGGGCGGCGGCTGCTGGACATCTGCAAGGTGCTGCCGGACGGCCCGGTGAGCTGCGCCCTGGACGGGACGCGGTTCACGGTCGAGGCGGGCGGCACCCGCTTCGGCCTGTCGACCCTCCCGCGCGAGGAGTACCCCGCCCCGCCCGCGCCGCCGCACACGTACGGCACGGTGGACGCGTCGGCGTTCGCGACCGCCGTCGCCCAGGTCGCGGTGGCGGCGGGCCGCGACGACACGCTGCCGGTGCTGACCGGCGTCCAACTGCGCCTGGACGGTACGGAGATGACGCTGTCGGCGTCGGACCGCTACCGGTACGCGGTGCGCCGGCTGGCGTGGAGACCGGAGGCGGAGGCGGCGGTCGGGGGCGCGGTGGAGGCGCTGGTGCCGGCGCGGCGGCTGCTGGACGTGGCCCGGTCGCTGGCGCGGTGCGGGGAGGTGCGGATCGGGCTCGACCCGGCGTCGGGGAGCGGGCCGATCGGGTTCGAGGGCGGGCGGCTGCGGTCGGTCGTACGGCCGCTGGACGGGCGGCTGCCGGGGTACGGGAAGCTGTTCGACATGGCCGGGGCCGGGGCGGCGGTCGCCGAGGTGGCGTGCGTGGCGCTGACGGAGGCGGTGCGGCGGGTCGCGGTGGTGGCGGAGGCGAACAGTCCGGTGCGGCTGGACTTCTCGGCGGCGGCGGAGTCGGTCGTGCTGCGCGCCGGGTACGGCGACGACGTGGCGACGCAGCGGCTGCCCGCCTCGCTGACCGGCGCCGAGGAGGTGACCGTGGCGTTCAACCCGGCGTACCTGCTGGACGCGCTGGCCTCCTTCGAGGCGTCGAGGCTGCGGGTGGAGCTGCTGGGCGCGGGGCAGCGGGCGCTGCTGGGCGCCCCGGACCTGCCCGGGGCGCACCGGCATCTGCTGATGTCCGTGAAGCAGTTGGTGTGAGGACCGCCCGCGCCCTCCGGCTTGCGCCGTTGACCTGGGGCTTTGAACTGGGGTTTTGTCGACTCGGCGGGCCATTGTCAGTGGGCTGCGGTAGCTTCCGAAGTGCTGGGCGCGTAGGCGCGTGACAGGACGGCCACAGGGGTGGGTGGACGATGAGTGACAGCACGGCGACGACGACGGACCTCGACGTCGCACTGGAGAAGTACCGGACCGAGCTGACCGGCTACTGCTACCGCATGCTCGGCTCGTCCTTCGAGGCGGAGGACGCGGTACAGGACACCCTGGTGCGCGCCTGGCGGAGCTACGACAAGTTCGAGGGCCGTTCCAGTCTGCGTTCGTGGCTGTACCGGATCGCGACGAACGTGTGTCTGGACATGCTGACGGCCGGCAACAAGCGGGCCAGACCGATGGACCTGTCCGAGGCCACCCCGCTCGCCCGCGCGGCCCTTTCCCCCCGCCCCGACCACACCTGGCTGGAGCCGATGCCGGACGCCCGGGTGCTGCCGACGGTGGAGGATCCGGCGGAGGCGGCGGTCGCGAAGGAGTCGGTGCGCCTCGCCTTCATGGCCGCGTTGCAGCAGCTCCCGGCGAAGCAGCGGGCGGTGCTGATCCTGCGGGAGGTGCTGGCGTGGCGGGCGAGCGAGGTCGCCGAGCTGCTCGACACCTCGGTCGCGTCGGTCAACAGCGCGTTGCAGCGGGCGCGGGCGACGCTGTCGGAGCGGGAGGCCGCCGGGGCGGACGCGGCGGTGTCCGACCCGTTGGACGAGGAGCAGCGCAAACTCCTCGACCGCTATGTGGCGGCCTTCGAGGGGTACGACATGACGGCGCTGACGGCCCTCCTCCACGAGGACGCCATCATGACGATGCCGCCGTTCGACCTGTGGCTGACCGGCCATGACGACATCACCGGCTTCATGACCACGATCGGCTCGGCCTGCGAGGGCTCGCGCCTGCTGCCGGTCCAGGTCAACGGCCTGCCGGGGTTCGCCCAGTACAAGCCGGACCCGGAGCGGGGCGGCCACTCCCCCTGGGCGATCCAGATCCTGGAGATCTCAGACGGCCGCCTCACCGGTTTCCACTTCTACCTCGACACCGCACGCTGGTTCCCCCTCTTCGGCCTCCCCCTCCATCTCCTCGACCACGTCGACGGCCAGCCCGACGAGATCGAGCAGGGCGCGTAGCGCGGGCTCGGGGGCGCGGAGCCGGATCCGTCCCCCGGCCCTGCGGGCGGCCAACTGGAGCCGCGCCACCAGTTCGACGACCGCCAGCCCCGGCGGCCCGACCCCGGCGACATCGCAGACGACGACCCCGGCCGCGCCGCCCTCCAGCAGCGCCCGTACATCGTCCGCCAGCCCTGTCACCCGGGTTCGGGTGACGGGGCCGGTCAGTACGAGTACGGGGGGTGTCGTCGCTTCCACGATCGGTAGACCGGGGTGGGGGGCCTAACTCATCGGGAAGCCCGTCGTGTCCAGGGTCACGGTGAAGGGGGCGGGCAGGTGGACCGGGTCGCCGAAGGCGTGGGTGGTGGAGTCGCGGTAGGCGGGGCCCTCGGGGGACTCGTACAGGGTGATCCTCGGGGCCTCCGGGGCCAGGCCGTCGATCAGGAGGTACAGGGGGACGCCGGCCTGGGCGTAGCCGGCGGGTTTGGTGACGCGGTCGTTGTGGGCCGTGGCCTTGGAGGTGATCTCCACGACCAGTCGGGCCGCCGCGGCGGGTACGTGGTCGTCGGCGTTCGCGCCCGTGCCGGGGGCGCGGGGCAGGACGACCAGGTCGGGGACGTAGAGGCCCAGGCGGGACGGGACGGCGGTGGCCAGCCACTGGTAGACGCCCCAGGTGTCGGGGATGACCTCGTAGAGGCAGCGGGTCACGCGTTCCGCGATGGCGTGGCCGGTGCCCGCCGACACCGGGGTCACGGAGACCAGGCCGTCGATGATCTCCGCCCGGCAGCCCTTGGGGACGACCGTGTGGCGCCAGACCCAGACCGCTTCGTCCCACTCGTCCCACGAGTTCCGCTCGTCCCGCTGGTTGTGCTGGTTGCGCTCGTCGCCGGTCCGGGCGTGGTCACCGAAGTGCGTGCTCATGATCGCCATCCAACAAGGCGGACGGGACCGGCGGCCAGCCACCGGTCCCGTTCACCCTGATGAGGGGAAAATCAGAGAAAGCGCAGGTCAGGCGATACGTTCCAGCACGACGGGGGACGCGTTGAAGACCGTTCCCGGCACGCTGATGTCGTACGAGCCGGTGACCGCCTGGAGGGCGTAGTCGAAGCGCTCGGGGGTGTCCGTGTGGAGGGTCAGGAGGGGCTGGCCCTCGGTCACCGTGTCGCCGGGCTTGGCGTGGAGTTCGACGCCCGCGCCCGCCTGCACCGGGTGCTCCTTGCGGGCGCGGCCCGCGCCCAGCCGCCAGGCCGCGACGCCGATGTCGTACGCGTCGAGGCGGGTCAGGACGCCCGAGGCGGACGCCTTCACCACGTGCTGCTCCTTCGACGTGGGGAGGGGGGCGTCAGGGTCGCCGCCCTGGGCCGCGATCATGCGACGCCAGACGTCCATGGCCGAGCCGTCGGCCAGGGCCTTCGCCGGGTCGGCGTCGCGCACGCCCGCCGCGTCCAGCATCTCGCGGGCCAGGGCGAGGGTCAGCTCCACCACGTCCGCCGGGCCGCCGCCCGCCAGGACCTCCACCGACTCGCGGACCTCCAGGGCGTTGCCCGCCGTGAGGCCGAGCGGGGTGGCCATGTCCGTGAGGAGCGCCACCGTCTTCACACCGTGGTCCGTGCCGAGGCCGACCATCGTCGAGGCCAGCTCGCGGGCGTCCTCGATCGTCTTCATGAAGGCGCCGGTGCCGACCTTCACGTCCAGGACCAGCGAGCCGGTACCCTCCGCGATCTTCTTCGACATGATCGAGGACGCGATCAGGGGGATCGCCTCGACCGTGCCGGTGACGTCCCGCAGGGCGTACAGCTTCTTGTCGGCGGGGGCCAGGCCGTCGCCCGCCGCGCAGATCACCGCGCCCGTGCCGTCCAGCACCGACAGCATCTCCTCGTTGGAGAGCAGGGCGCGCCAGCCGGGGATCGACTCCAGCTTGTCCAGGGTGCCGCCGGTGTGGCCGAGGCCCCGGCCGGAGAGCTGCGGGACCGCCGCGCCGCAGGCCGCCACGAGCGGGGCCAGCGGCAGCGTGATCTTGTCGCCGACGCCGCCCGTGGAGTGCTTGTCGGCGGTCGGGCGGGACAGCGACGAGAAGTCCATGCGCTCGCCGGAGGCGATCATCGCGGCCGTCCAGCGGGCGATCTCGGCGCGGTTCATGCCGTTGAGCAGGATGGCCATCGCGAGCGACGACATCTGCTCGTCGGCGACCTCGCCGCGGGTGTACGCGTCGATGACCCAGTCGATCTGCTCGTCGCTGAGCTCACCGCGGTCCCGCTTGGTGCGGATGACGGAGACGGCGTCCATGGCCATGCCTTTCCTTCAGACGTGCGCAAAAACGCGCATAAAAACGTGCGTAAAGTGCGCGGCCCCTCTGCGCCAGTCAGAGGGGCCGGGCGGGAGTTACTTGGTGAGGTGGTCCGGGCCGAAGGCCTGCGGGAGCATCTCGGAGAGGGGCAGGATCCCGGCCGGGGTCTCCAGCAGCAGGTCCGGGCCGCCGAACTCGTACAGCAGTTGGCGGCAGCGGCCGCACGGGACGAGGATCTCGCCCCGGCCGTCCACGCAGGTGAAGTGGGTGAGCCGGCCGCCGCCCGTGCGGTGCAGCTCCGAGACGAGCCCGCACTCGGCGCACAGGCCGAGCCCGTAGGAGGCGTTCTCGACGTTGCAGCCGGAGATCGTGCGGCCGTCGTCCACCAGGGCCGCGACCCCGACCGGGTAGCCCGAGTAGGGGGCGTACGCGTGGGACATGGCCTCGCGGGCCAGCTCGCGCAGCGCGTCCCAGTCGACCGGGGCGGCCGGTGCCGCGGCCGGGGTCACTTGCCCTGCCCCTTCCGGTAGGGCATGCCGTCCGCCTTCGGCATCCGCAGGGACTGCGCGGACAGCGACAGCACCAGCAGGGTGACGACGTACGGCGCGGCCGTGACGACCTGGCGCGGAACCTCGTCCGTGCCGACGTACCAGACGAACATCAGGGCCGAGATCAGCGCGGTGATGACGGCGGGGACGTACTTCTTCTGCCAGGCCAGGTAGGCCGCGCCGAACACCAGCAGGATCGCCAGCAGCAGGATCAGCGCGTGCACGTTGGTGGTGCCGCCGCGCAGGTTGAGGCTGTCGGTGTAGCCGAACAGGCCCGCGCCCAGGGCGAGGCCGCCCGGCATCCAGTTGCCGAAGATCATCGCGGCGAGGCCGATGTAGCCGCGGCCGGCGGTCTGGCCGTCCAGGTACACGTTCGAGGCGACGATGGACAGGAACGCGCCGCCGAGGCCCGCGAAGCCGCCGCTGATGATCACGGCGATGTACTTGTACTTGTAGACGTTGACGCCGAGGGACTCGGCCGCGATCGGGTTCTCGCCGCAGGAGCGCAGCCGCAGGCCGAACGCGGTGCGCCACAGGATCCACCAGGTGGCCGGGACGAGGGCGACGGCGACGACGGTCAGCGGCGACAGGTCGGTGATGAGACCGCCGACCAGGCCGGCGATGTCGGAGATCAGGAACCAGTGCTTCTCGTTGAGCGAGTCCAGCCAGCTCGACAGCCCCGGGATGTCGAAGGTGCCGAGCGAGTCGATCGGCGGGGACTGCTTGGAGGAGCCGCCGGCGGCGTTCTCGAAGGTGAACTTCGACAGGTAGCGGGTGACGCCCAGGGCCAGGATGTTGATGGCCACACCGGAGACGATGTGGTTCACGTTGAAGGTGACGGTCGCGACGGCGTGCAGGACCGCGCCGAGCGCGCCGCCGAGGATGCCGAAGACGACGCCCGTCCACGGACCCCACTGGTAGCCGGCCCAGGCGCCGAACCAGGTGCCGAGGATCATCATGCCTTCGAGGCCGATGTTGACGACGCCCGCGCGCTCGGCCCACAGACCGCCGAGACCGGCGAGGCCGATCGGCACGGCGAGGCGCAGCGCGGTGGACATCTGGCCGGTGGAGGTGATGCCGTCGGCGCCGGTGATGAGGCGGACGCCCGAGGTCAGGACCAGGACGCCGGCGATGATCAGCAGGAGGACGGGGAGCGAGAATCGGCGGCCGCCCTTGCCGGGCTGCTTCGCCTTCGGCTTGGCGATGGTCGTGGTGCTCATCAGACCGTCACCTCCTTCTTGGTGTTCTGGGCGGCGGCGGCGAGCTCCGCGCCGACGCGCTTCTGCTGGCGGCGCAGCCCCCACTGGCGTACGGCCTCGTACGAGATGACGACCGCGAAGACGATCAAGCCCTGCATGATCGTGGCGATCTCCTTCTCGTACGCCACCGGGGTGGCGTAGTCGAGGGCGGGAGAGGCCTTGTCGAGGAAGGCGATCAGGAGCGCGGCGAAGGCGATGCCGACCGGGTTGTTGCGGCCGAGCAGGGCGATGGTGATGCCGGTGAAGCCGAGTCCGGTGGGGAAGCTCAGGCTGTAGGTGTGGGCGTCGCCGAGCAGCAGGGGCAGGCCGGACAGGCCCGCGATGCCGCCGGAGATCAGCATGGCGGTGAGGACCATCTTCTTGGCGTCGACGCCGGAGGCCGCGGCGGCGGTCTCGGACTCGCCGGTGGCGCGCAGGTCGAAGCCGAAGCGGGTGCGGTTGAGGACGACCCAGTAGACGATGCCGAGGGCGACGGCGAGGAAGACCAGGCCGTAGATCTCGCCGACGTCCGCGCCGAGGTTGATGCCGGGGACCCAGCCGGAGTCCTTCATGACGCCGGTCGTGTTGTTGTTGCCGACCTGCACGCCCCAGATGTTGTCGAGGGTGAGGTAGCCGATGACGCTGGTGGCGATCGCGTTCAGCATGATCGTCGCGACGACCTCGCTGACGCCCCGGGTGACCTTCAGGACGCCCGCGATGCCGGCCCAGAAAGCGCCGGTGAGGACGCCGACCAGGAGCAGCAGCGGGATCTGGAGGAAGGACGGCAGGGCGATGTTCGCGCCGACGACGGCGGTCATCATCGCGGCGAGGCGGTACTGGCCGTCGACGCCGATGTTGAACAGGTTCATGCGGAAGCCGATGGCGACCGCGAGGGCGGCGACGTAGTACATCGAGGCCTGGTTGACGATCAGGACCTGGACGTCGGAGTAGCCGATCTGCTCCAGCATGAGCGTGTACGGCTCGATCGGGCTCTTGCCGGAGGCGATCAGCACGACCGAGGTCAGCAGGATCGCCGCGACGAGCGCGATGACCGGGCCGGCCACCGCGAGGAGCACGCGCTCCCTGTCGAACTTCTTCATCGGGCCTCGTCCTCCGGACCGGCTTCGGTGCCTTCTTCGGCGCCGGCTTCTTCGACGTGTTCCAGGTGACCGGTCGTGGCGCCGGTCATGGCGGAGCCGAGCTCCTCCGGGGTGATGGTGGCGGGGTCGGCGTCCGCGACCAGCGTGCCGTTGTAGATCACGCGCAGGGTGTCCGACAGGCCGATCAGCTCGTCGAGGTCGGCGGAGATCAGCAGCACGGCCAGGCCCTCGCGGCGGGCCTCGCGGATGCGGTCCCAGATCTGGGCCTGCGCGCCGACGTCCACACCGCGGGTGGGGTGGGCGGCGATCAGGAACTTCGGGCTGTGGCTCATCTCGCGGCCGACGATCAGCTTCTGCTGGTTGCCGCCGGAGAGGGAGGCGGCGGTGACGTCGATACCCGGGGTGCGGACGTCGAACTCCTCGACGATCCGGCGGGTGTCGGCCTGCGCGCCCTTGATGTTCAGCCAGAAGCCCTTGGCGTTGGGGGCCTCGGTGACATGGCCGAGGATGCGGTTCTCCCAGAGGGGGGCCTCCAGGAGCAGGCCCTGGCGGTGCCGGTCCTCGGGGATGTAACCGACGCCGGACTCACGCCGCTTGCGGGTGGACCAGGGGGTGATGTCCTCGCCGAGGAAGGCGATGGTGCCGGAGTCGGCGTTCTTGGTGCCGATCAGGGCGTCGATCAGTTCCGTCTGGCCGTTGCCCTCGACGCCCGCGATGCCCATGATCTCGCCGGCGTGGATGGTGAAGCCGACGTCGTCCAGGGCCTTCTTGACCTCGCCGGCCGCCTCGACCATCGAGCCGGGGCCGACCGGCTCGGCCTCGACACCCAAAGACGCGCCGCCGCTCGCGTACACGGTGAGGTGCGCGACCTGGATGACGGGCCGGTCGGTGACCGTGGACTCGGCGGTCGCCGGGGTGGGCAGCTCGCTGCCGACCATCATCTCGGCGAGCTGACGCGGGGTCGTCTCGGCGGGGACGGCGGTGCCGACGGTCGTGCCGCGCCGGATGACGGTGATGTCGTCGGCGACGGACAGCACCTCGCCCAGCTTGTGCGAGATGAAGATGACGGACAGGCCCTCGGACTTCAGCTCGCGCAGGTTGTCGAACAGCGCGTCGACCTCCTGCGGGACGAGCACCGCGGTCGGCTCGTCGAGGATGAGGGTCTTCGCGCCGCGGAAGAGGACCTTGAGGATCTCCACGCGCTGCCGGTCGGCGACACCGAGGTCCTCGACCAGGGCGTCGGGGCGCACACCGAGCCCGTAGCGGTCGGAGATCTCCCGGATCTTCTTACGGGCGTTGCCGCCGATGCCGTACAGCTTCTCGCTGCCCAGCACCACGTTCTCCAGCACGGTCAGGTTGTCGGCCAGCATGAAGTGCTGGTGGACCATGCCGATGCCGCGCGCGATGGCGTCGGCGGGGCTGGCGAAGGTCACCTGGTCGCCGTCGATCGCGATGGTGCCCTCGTCCGGCTTCTGCATGCCGTAGAGGATCTTCATCAGCGTCGACTTGCCGGCGCCGTTCTCGCCGACGAGGGCGTGCACGGTGCCCTTGCGGACGGCGAGGTGGATGTCGTGGTTGGCGACGACACCAGGGAAGCGCTTGGTGATCCCCGCCAGCTCTACCGCGATCGTCGACTGTGCGGTGAGCGGAGGGCTGCTGGACGCGTCGATGGCGCACTCTCCTTGGGAAAGGGGCCGCTCTACGCGCGTAGCGCCCCTGCTTTAAATAGTGCCCGGATCGAATCGGTCTTCAAATGATCTTGATAGCCGCCGCGAGGGGCGATCCCGATCGGATCTCGATCCGTTCCGAGCATTCTGCCGCGCGAACGGGGCGCGGGGAGACATGCTCTCCGCGCCCCGTTCCGGGGCCGTAACGCTGCCATTACAGCGCACCTTTGGCCAATGCCGCCGACCGGTGCGGCGCCGTACGGTCCGTAGCGGTCCGTACCGTCCGTGCGGTCAGGAGGTCTTCACCTTGATGGTGCCGCTCTTGATGCCCTCTTCGGCCTTCTTGATCGCGTCCTGGATGGCGGCGTTGCTGGCGAAGGCCGGGTTGGAGTCCGACACGCTCACGCCGCCGTTGGCGAGGGAGCCGCGCACGACGCCGGTCTCCGGCTTGCCGTCCTTGACGGACTTGGCCAGCGTGTAGACCGCGCCCTCGACGTTCTTCATGGCCGAGGTCAGGATCGAGGCCTGGTAGGCCTTCAGCGCGTCCTGCTTGTACTGGTCGGAGTCGACGCCGATGGCCCAGACCTTGTGGGCGTTGGCGGCCTTGATGACACCCTGGCCGGACAGACCGGCGGCGGCGTAGACGACGTCCGCACCGGCGTCGATCTGGCCCTCGGCGGCGCTCTCGCCCTTGTCGGGGCTGGAGAAGCCACCCTCGGCGGCGGTCTCGGTCAGGTACTGCGACTTGACCGTGACACCCTTCTTGGTGTCCTCGACGCCCTGCTTGAAGCCGGCCTCGAACTTGTGGATCAGCGGCACGTCCACACCGCCGACGAAGCCCACGGTGTTGGTCTTGGTGGCCTTGGCGGCGGCGACACCGGCGAGGTAGGAGGCCTCCTCCTCGTGGAAGACGAGGTCCGCGACGTTGGCGGCCTGGACCTTGTCGTCGTCGACGATGCCGAAGGTGACCTTCGGGAACTTGGCCGCGACCTCCTTGACGGCCGGCGCGTAGGCGAAGCCGACGCCGATCACCGGGTTGTAGCCCTGCTTGGCAAGGCTCTCCAGGCGCTGCACCTTGTCCGCGTCGGACTCGCCGTCCTGCGGCTCGACCGCGGTCGACTTGTAGCCGAACTCCTTGTCGGCCTTGTCCAGGCCGGCCGTCGCGGCGTCGTTGAAGGACTGGTCGCCCTTGCCGCCGACGTCGTACGCGAGCGCGAGGCCCAGGTTCTTGGCGCTGCTGTTGGAGGAGGAGGACGACGTGGACGAGCTTCCACAAGCGGAAACAGTCACGGCGAGGGCTGCGGTGGCAACACTCGCGACTGCGATTCGGGACACCCGGCGCATGGAACGAGACTCCTTTGTGCAAGCGCCCAAACCAGGCGCTGGTTCCGCCGCAGAGTAACGCGCGTAGACCATGCCGAGGAAGCCACCTCGCCAGAGCGTTATCCGACCGTTTTGAACCCTTGAGGCAAACGACGAAGGGCGGGCGTGCCCCTCCCTCGCCCGACACCCCGAAACCACCCACCGGGTGTCATGTACCGCACATCCATCGAGCGAAGATCAGACTCAAGTTTGATCTTTCCGTCGACGCCTTCCGGAAGACTCTCCCGCGGAATTAGACGTTGCCCCAGGTCAGACCACCCTGCGGCAACTTGCTGATCTTAGGGGAGGATCATTGAAACTCAGTAAGCTCGCTTCTGCCACAGCCGGCATCGGTATCGCCCTTTCGGCAACCGTGGTCGGCATCGCGACGCCCGCCGCGGCGGCGACGACGTGCACCACCTCGATCTCCAGCAACCAGGCGATCGGCTACGCCAAGTGCACGGGCGGCGACACGCGCTTCGCCGTTCACCGCGCCAAGGTGACCTGCGTCGGCCCCCGCGGCACGACGAGCCTCGTCTACGGCAAGTGGGTCAGCACCCGCTCGGGCGAGACCTCGAGGGGCGTGTGCACCACCAACCCGGTCGTGTCCGGTGTCGGCGTGCTCAAGGTTCAGGTCGAGACCGAGGAACCGGTTAGCTGACCCACGGATCCCGCCGGGCGCATCGACGCACGTGACGGGTCCGACGGAAGGAGCTCCCGGCCCATGCGGGCAGGGAGCTCCTTTGTCGCACCGAGTGGACTGGTCAGTCGGATTTGACCGTGACCATGCCGTCGACGATGGCTTTCTTCGCCTTGTCGACGGCGGCGACGACGTCCGGCATGGCCTTGTACTTCGGGTTGGTGTCGGCGAAGCCGACGCCGTCGTTGGAGAGGCTGCCGCGGACCACGCCGGACAGCGGCTTGCCGTCGACGACGGACTTCACGAGGTCGTAGACCGCGCCGCCGACGTTCTTCAGCGCCGAGCCGAGGATGTAGTCCTTGTACGCCGCCAACGAGCTCTGGCTGTACTGGTCGGAGTCGACGCCGATGGCCCACACCTTCTTTGCGGCGGCCTCGGAGATCACGCCCTGCCCGGACAGTCCGGCCGCGTGGTAGAGGACGTCCGCGCCGGCCTCGATCTGGCCGCTCGCCGCGTCCTTGCCCTTGTCGGGGCTGGAGAAACCGCCCTCCTGGGGGGTCTCCGTCAGGTACTGCGACTCGATCTTGATGTTCGGGTTGACCGACTTGGCGCCCTGCACGTACCCGGCCTGGAACTTGTGGATCAGCGGGATGTCCACGCCGCCGATGAAGCCGATGTGCGCCTTCTTGCTCGCCTTGGCGGCGGCGACGCCGGCCAGGTAGGAGGCTTGTTCCTCATGGAAGACCAGGTCGGCGACATTGGCGGCCTTCACATTGTCGTCGTCGATGATCCCGAAGGTGATGTTCGGGAACTTGGCGGCGACCTCCTTGACGGCCGGGCCGTAGACGAAGCCGACGCCGATCACCGGGTTGTGGCCGGACTGGGCGAGCTGGGTCAGGCGCTGCACCTTGTCCGCGTCGGACTCGCCGTCCTGCGGCTCGATGTCCTGGCCGCTGATCTTGAATTCCTTCTCGGCCTTCTGCAGACCGGCGTAGGCGGCGTCGTTGAAGGACTGGTCGCCCTTGCCGCCGATGTCGTACGCGAGGCCGATGCCCTTGCCGGTGTACGTGCCGGACTCCGTGTCACTGGCCTTGGAGTCGGTGCTGGACTTGCCGCAGCCCGCGGCGGCGAGTGCGACGACCGCGACGGTCACCGCGGTCCGGGAGAATCTCGTCCTTCGAGCGATACGACGCATAGCAAGCACCCTTCGTCCCCACGGTGCCGTGACCGGCCCGCTTTCCCCTTTGGTGGCGCCGTTCCGGAAGGCTTCCCCGACGAGCCCTTCCCGGTGGCGATTCCGGCGCACAGTAACGCGCGTAGAAGGGGAGGGGAACGGGGTTGCGCGGCCGTTATCGATTCGTGCCGGGGCTGGGTTACAAGGCGCGGCCCCGGGGTTACGGGCGGGTGACACAAGGGGATGAAGGGGCACCTTTCCGGCACCCCTTCATCGTCACGTTGAGCGAACTCGGTTCACTGGTCGCCGGTCACTGGTCGCGGGTCGCCGCGTCCAGCAGGGCCGCCGCCGTGAAGAGTTCCACGCCTACGGTGATGGCCGACTCGTCGGCGTCGAAGTCGCCCTGGTGGAGGTCGCGGACTGTGCGCTCGCCGGGGGTGCGGACGCCGAGGCGGGCCATCGCGCCGGGCACCCGCTCCAGGTACCAGGAGAAGTCCTCGCCGCCGAGGCTCTGCTCGGTGCCCTCGACGCCCGCCTCGCCGCGCCGGGCGACCATGGCGTCCCGCAGCAGCCCGGTGACGTCGGCGTCGTTGACGACGGGCGGGACGCCGCGCACGTAGTTGATCTCCGACTTGGCCCGGTGCAGGTTGGCGACCTCGTCGATCGCCGCGACGACGATGTCCGGGGCCATCCGCCACGCCTCGAGGTCCAGGCAGCGGACGGTCCCGGACAGCTCGGCGTGCTGCGGGATGACGTTCGGCGCGTGTCCGCTCTCGATCCGGCCCCAGGTGACGGCGAGCCCGGCGCGCGTGTCGACACGCCGTCCGACCAGCGCGGGGACGTCGGTGACGACCCGGGCGGCGGCGGTGACGAGGTCGGTCGTCAGGTGCGGGCGGGCGGTGTGGCCGCCGGGGCCGTCGAGGGAGATCTCCAGCCGGTCGCAGGCGGAGGTGATGGCCCCTTCGCGCAGCCCGATCCGGCCCGCGTCGACGCGCGGGTCGCAGTGCACGGCGATGATCCGCCCGACGCCGTCCAGCGCGCCGCACTCGATGGCGTCGGCTGCGCCGCCGGGCAGCACCTCCTCGGCGGGCTGGAAGATCAGCCGCACGGGCCGGGGCAGCCGCCCCTGCCGGTGCAGTTCCGCGAGGACGAGACCGGCGCCGAGGACGACGGTGGTGTGCACGTCGTGGCCGCAGGCGTGGGCACGGCCGGGCACGGTGGACCGGTACGCGCACTCGGTCTTGGTGTCCGGGATGGGCAGCGCGTCGATATCGGCGCGCATCGCGAGCACGGGAACGCCGTCGGTCTCGCCGCCTGCTCCGCCCTGTCCGCCCACCGCCCCGATGTCGCAGATGAGGCCGGTCCCGATGGCGAGCACACGGGGCTTCAGCCCCGCCTTCTCGAGGCGGGCCTTGATCGCGGCTGTCGTACGGAACTCCTGGTTGCCCAGCTCAGGGTGCATGTGCAGGTCGCGGCGGAAGGCCACGAGCTCTGCGCGCAGCGCCTCGGGCAGGGTGCCGGGAAGGGCAGCCGGCTGGGCACCGGGGAGCGCGTCTTCACCGGAAGGATCGGCCTCGGACTCTCGGGACATGAGTTGCTTCACCCTCTGAAGGGTAGGACGCCGGAGCGGTCAACCGTCCTACGATCAACAAAACTTCAACCCGTCAGGTGAAGAAAAGTTGGCCGCGCGGCGCATGGCTGCTGTTGAGGGTGGGTAAACTCCGCCGGTTTTCCGACCGGCACCCACACTTCTTCCTTCCTTTCACGGATACCACGGACCACACCTGGCACGCCGTGCCTGTCCAAGGGGCGGGACCGGGGGTGCGCCGTGGGTGATCGCCCGGTGGCGGGAGCAGGGGCGGGACCGGGGCGCGAGCAGGGGCGCGCCGAGCCCGGGGAAGGCTTCTTCGCCGGGTTCGGCCGTTGGGAGGAGGGGGAGCCTTTGTGGCTGCTCAGATCGTGGTCACCGTCGCCAGGCGGTGGACGTCCGTCGCTGTTCCCGTCACGCCGGACAGGAAGCCCTGGGCTCTCGGGGAGGCGTGGTCCGTGAGCCAGGCGGGGTCGATGTCGCAGACCGCCACGCGGACGTCCGTACCGGAGAGGGCGAGGGGGAGGGTGTGGACGACGGTGGACGGGAAGCTCAGTACCGTCCGGCCTATGGGGCCTCGGCGGGCGATCAGTTCCAGGGGGAGGTCCGGGCGGACGATCTCCAGGCCCGTCTCGACGGCCAGCCGGTGGAGTTTCTCCGCGCTCTCGCGGCGGTGCGCGAAGTAGCGGGTGGCGCCGTGGGTTGCGGCGAGCGTCTGGACGGCCGTCAGGTAGCGGTCGGCGTCCACCACGCCCGTCTCGACGAGCGAGGTGCCCACCATGTCCGCGGTCTTCGTCACGCGCGGCGGGCCGAAGCGGTCGCGGGTCCAGGCGAAGTCGTTGGCGGTGAGGGTGACGCCGTCGGGGGCCTGGTCTATCGGCATGGCGGAGAAGACCTCCACCCGGCGGTCCGCGTTCGGGGCGAGGCGGCGGCGGGCGGCGGCGGAGACCGGGGCGAAGAGGATGTCGCGGGGGCCGGTCCTGCCGCCCTTGCGGTGCCAGCGTACGAGGCGTTCGCCGCGCGCCAGTTGGCCCACGAACTCCATGGTCGCCGTGCCGTCGTCGACCACGACCAGCTCGCTCGCCCTGGTGATCGTCAGCAGCAGTTGGACGTAACGGGAGAAGGGGTCGCCCATCACCATGCGTTCCGCGCGGCGCAGCAGCCGGGTGAGGCCGCCGATCGTGCGGAAGGGGGCCATGGTGCCGCCGCGGGCCTCCTCCCAGCGGACGGTGTGGCCTTCCTTGCGGGCCAGTTCGGCCATGCGGCGCAGTTGGCCGCGGGTCATCGGGTCGGTCGGGGACAGGACGACGAGTGTGAACCCCGCGCCGGGCTCCGGATTCCGGGCACCCCGAACACTCCGGTGGTCTTCCCGGTCTTCCCAGTCGTCCCGGTCATCCCGGTCATCCCGGTGGAGATTCCGGGAGTGTGCCCACTCCAGGACGTTCAGGAGCTGTACCGGGCTCTCGACGAAGGCGAGGGTGTGGGGGGTGGGGCCGGTGTTGCTCCCGGCGCGAGGATTCATCGTCGGACGACCATCCCGTAAGGCGTATGGCATGAGACGTAAGGCATAAGGCGTGCGGTATGCCGTATGCGGCGTGCAGTGGGGACTGTCCGGTCACACCGCGATCGGTTCGCCCGCTGCCGCCGCGATCTCGGCCGCCGCGACGGCGCCCGGCACGCGGCGCAGCTTCTTCATGGGGCCGAGCTCGGAGTCGTAGACCTTCTTGACGCCGTCGCCGAGGGAGGCCTCGATGGTGCGGATGTCGCGGACGAGGCGGGTGAGGCCGCCCGGCTCGACGGAGGCGGCCTGGTCGGAGCCCCACATCGCGCGGTCGAGGGTGATGTGGCGCTCGACGAAGAGGGCGCCGAGGGCGACGGCGGCGAGGGAGGTCTGGAGGCCCGTCTCGTGGCCGGAGTAGCCGATCGGGACGTTGGGGTACTCCTTCTCCAGCGTGTTGATCACGCGGAGGTTGAGCTCCTCGGCCTTCGCCGGGTAGGTCGACGTGGCGTGGCAGAGCAGGATGTTGTCGCTGCCCAGGACCTCGACCGCGTGGCGGATCTGCTTCGGGGTCGACATGCCGGTGGAGAGGATGATCGTCTTGCCGGTGGCGCGCAGGGCGCGCAGCAGCTCGTCGTCCGTGAGGGAGGCGGAGGCCACCTTGTGCGCGGGGACGTCGAACTTCTCCAGGAAGGCGACCGCCTCGGTGTCCCACGGGGACGCGAACCAGGCGATGTTCCTGGTCTTGCAGTACTCGTCGATCCGGCGGTAGTCGTCCTCGCCGAACTCGACGCGGTGGCGGTAGTCGATGTACGTCATCCGGCCCCAGGGCGTGTCGCGCTCGATGTCCCACTGGTCGCGCGGGGTGCAGATCTCGGGCGTGCGCTTCTGGAACTTGACGGCGTCGCAGCCGGCTTCGGCGGCGGCGTCGATCAGCTTGAAGGCGTTGTCGAGGTCGCCGTTGTGGTTGATGCCGATCTCGCCGGTGACGTAGACCGGGTGGCCGGGGCCGACGGGGCGTGAACCGAGGAAGCGGAGGCGGGAGTTGATGCTGGTGGGCGCGGTGGTGGTGGGAGAGGTGGTGGTGCTCATCGTGGAACGTCCTTACTGGGGGAGGGTGGTGTCGAGGGAGGGGCCGAGGAGCCAGCCGGCGATCTCCCGGATCGCGCCGTCGCCACCGGGGAGGGCGGTGACCGCGCGGGCGGCGCCCCGTACGACGTCGTGGGCGCTCGCGACCGCCACCGGCCAGCCGACGAGGGCGAAGCAGGGGAGGTCGTTGACGTCGTTGCCGACGTAGAGCACGCGCTCCGGCGCGATGCCCTGTTCCTCGCACCACTGCTTGAGTGCGAGGTCCTTGCGGTCGATGCCGTGCAGGACCGGGAGTCTGAGCTTCCGGGCGCGGGCGGCGACGACGGGGTTCTGTTCGGTGGAGAGGATCAGCATCCGCAGGCCGCTGCGGCGCAGGGCGGCGATGCCGAGGCCGTCGCCGCGGTGGACGGAGACGAACTCCCGTCCGTCGGAGTCGATCAGCACCCGGTCGTCGGTCTGGGTGCCGTCGAAGTCGAGGACGACGGCGTCGATGTCGTCGAAGGCCGGGAGGGCGCCGGACCGGTCGGCGTCGAACATCGGGGCCAACGCCCTGGCCCGCGCCAGGTCGTGCGGGTCGTCGATCTCCAACACCCGGGCGGGGTCGGTGCGGACGAGTTCGGTGCGGCCGAAGAAGCGGTGCCGGTGCTCGCGGAAGCCGGCCGCGTCCATCGCGTAGGCGGCGCCGGTCTCCAGGAAGTCCTGGGGACGGTCCTGGCGGCGCGGACGGTACGACTTGTCGTGGTTGACGCCGAAGCCTCCCTCGCCCGCCGCACCTGTCTCGTCCGTCTCGTCCGCGTGGCGCCAGACGAAGCCGTGGAAGGGTGCGACGGTGACGGCGGTGTCGGCGCCCTGCTCGGCGACCGCGCCCGCGACGCCGTCGACGTCCTCGCGGACGAGGAACGGGCTGGTGCACTGGACGAGCAGGACGACGTCCACGGGCGCTCCGTGCAGGGCCTCGTGGGCGTCCATGGCGTGCAGGACGGCCGCCTCGGAGGTCGCGGTGTCACCGGCGATGGCGGCGGGGCGCAGCACGACCTCGGCGCCCGCCTCGCGCGCCGCCGCCGCGATGGCCTGGTCGTCGGTGGACACCACGACGTCCGTGACCAGCCGGGTCGCCCGGCACTCCCGCACCGCCCGGGCGACGAGCGGCACCCCGCTGACGGGGGCGAGGTTCTTCGCGGGGACCCCCTTGGATCCGCCGCGCGCGGGAATCACGGCGAGCACGCGGCGCGCCCCCGCTGATGAGTCGGACATGGGCACCTCTCGTCGGCGCGGAAAGGGACGGTGGCTCACAGTTCGCCCATCCGGCGGATCACCGGAGCGACCCGCTGCACCCCGTGCCGGTAAGCGCCCCGCGCCGCCCGGCGGACCATCTGGCGCACCGGGCCCGGGTCCTTGTCGCCGGTGGGGGCGCCGGGCAGCGGGCTGCCGTCGGTGCCCAGGTGGTGGCGGGCGAGGATGCCGGGGAGGTAGCCGGGGGCGGTGGCGGGGCTGTAGTAGGGGGTCAGGGGCGGCAGACCGCCGGGGCGGGCGAGGAGCTTGGCGATGCGCTCGCCGACCGCGTCCCACGCGGAGGCGTACGAGCCGCCGCCCGCGACGACGCCCTGCCGGGACACCCAGTCCTCGTCGGGGGCCGGGCGGTGGCCGGCGTCGAGCTGGTCCCAGGAGGCCAGGCAGCCGGAGCCGACGAAGTGGTGGTTGCCGAGCGCCTCACGCACCCCGAGGTCGGTCAGGACGACCGTGGGCACGCGCCGGTGCAGGGACTCCAGGGCGGCCGTCGAACTGACCGTGACCATGAGGTCGGTGCGGTCGAGGACCTCGCCCATGTTCCCGTACACCAGGCGGAAGTTGGCCGGCAGCTCATGCTTCTGCGCCAGCTTCTGGTACGGCAACTCCTCGATGTGGGTGGTGTGTTCACCCGGCTTCGAGCGGAGCTTCAGCAGCACCTCGCGCTCGGGGTTCAACCGCGCGTGCTGGATCAGCCGGTTCAGCAGGTACGTACGGTCCCTGCGGCTGTCCGGTACGGAGGGCTGCGCGGCGAAGACGACCGTGTACGGATCGTGTTCGCCCGGGTAAGCGGCCCCGCCGAGGAACGGCAGGGCGACCTCGGTCACCGCCGAGGCGTCGGCGCCCACCCCCTCGTACACGGCGCGGAACCGCTCCGCGTCCTGGCGGGAGTTGGCGAGGACGAGGTCCGCGCCGTGCCGCAGCAGCAGACCGTCGGCGAGCTTCTCGTATACGACGCCGACATAGCCCGTGACGACGACGGGACGGTCCGGCTCGCCCTCCCAGACCCGCTTGAGGCCGTGCAGGATCGCCTGGACGCCGCCGCCGACCAGCGCGAGGACGAGGACGTCGTACGAGGTCCGGGTCATCGCGCGCAGGAACTCGACGGCCGTGACCTCGCGCAGCGAGTCCGCGTGCACGCTCTCCCGCGACCGCGTCCGGGAGGAACTCGCCGCCTCCGACGTCTTCTTCCTGTCCAGCGTCGACGACCCGATGCCGCTGTCGGTGGTCGAGGCGGTGCAGCAGCGGCTGCGGACGGTGACGTATCACCGGGTCGGGTCCCGGGAGGTGCTGGAGGGCGTCGCCGGGTACCGCTCGTTCGCCGAGTACACGCCCGAGGCGGCCCTCGACGCGCTGCGCCGGGTGCTGGACGAGGAGGTCTCGGAGACCGACTACCGGGACGTCCAGGAACTGTTCGACATCCCCGCGTTCGCCGCCCGGATGACGGCGGCACTGGGCCTGGAGACGAGGGGCGGCCGGCCGGACGGGGATGGTACGGGCTCCGGGTCCCCGAACGAGCGGTTCTCCGCCGTCCTCGCCCGGCACGGCACGTACCTCGCCGAGGACTTCGTCCGGCACTTCACGGCGGGCCGGCACGACGACGCGCTGCGGGTCGGCACCGAGATCCTGCGCCGCCGGCAGCCGGTGGACGTCCTCGTCGGGATGGCGGAGATACGGGCCCGGCGCGGCGAGCCGGAGGAGGCGTGCCGGCTGCTCGCCGCGGCGGCGATCGCGGGCGGCGACCGCGCCCGGGTCTGGACCGAGGTCGCGCGCGTCGCGGACCTGCTCGGCGCGCGGGGCCGGTCGATCCGGCAGCTCGCACGCAAGGAGGCGGTCCGCGTCCAACTCGGCAACCACTCGTCCCGGCTCCTGAAGTCGGACTAGACGTACGAGAAGGGTTACCACCATGACCGAGACGGTCGTGAGCACGTCCGAGGCACCAGCGCACCGGGAAGACCGCGAGGTCGGTGAGGTCCATGGAGTCCCTGAGGTCCGTGAGGTCCGTGAGGTCCGTGAGGTCCGGCTTCGGGCGCTGGACGGGCTGCGGCTGCTCGCCGCGCTGATGGTGGCGGTGTACCACTACGCGGGCCGCGGCGGCGACGTCACCCGGGCGTGGGGCAGCTCGCCGCGGCTCCAGTTCCCGACGCTGCACCAGTTCGCCGCCTACGGCTGCCTCGGCTTCCAGGTCTTCTTCGTGATCAGCGGGTTCGTGATCTGCATGAGCGGCTGGGGCCGGACCCTCCAGTCGTTCGTCGCGTCCCGGGTGTCCCGGCTGATGCCGGCGTACTGGGTCGCCGTCCTGCTCGTGACGGCGGTGTTCGCCC
Source organism: Streptomyces sp. yr375 (assembly GCF_900110755.1). Lineage (GTDB taxonomy): Bacteria > Actinomycetota > Actinomycetes > Streptomycetales > Streptomycetaceae > Streptomyces. The sequence goes on along the minus strand of NZ_FOFF01000015.1, from coordinate 99,883 downwards.
TGCCCTCGGTCGTCTACGAGGCCGTCGCGCCGAGCGACGCGCTGGTGAACCTGACCCTGCTCCAGCAGCCGCTGGGCGCGGACCGGGTGCTCGGCGTGTGCTGGACGCTGTGGGTGGAGATCCGCTTCTACGCGCTGTTCGCGGTGTGCGTCGTCCTGCCGGGGGCGAACCGCCGGCGGGTCGTGATGTTCTGCGCGGGCTGGACGCTGGCGGCGGCACTCGCGCAGGCGGCGCACGAGCCGCTGCTCGACCTGGTGCTGATGCCCGAGTACGCGGCGTTCTTCATCGGCGGCATCGGCCTCTATCTCGTCCACCGCGACCGCCGGGACGCCTACGCCTGGGCCATCGTCGTCGTCAGCTTCCTGATCGGCCAGCACTACGCGGTGCGCGACCTGTGGAACGCGTCGGACCCGGACGCCTTCGCCCACCGCACCACGCTCGGCATCGTCGGCGTGGTCGCCTTCGGCTTCGTGGCCGTGGCGGCGATCGCGCTCGGCCGGCTGAACCGCGACAACCGCCCGAACTGGCGCCGGCTGACGGTCGCCGGGGCCCTGACCTACCCCTTCTACCTGGTCCACGAGCATCTCGGCTGGGTGGTCATCCGCTCCCTGCACCGCGGCCTGCACCTGCCGTCGGCGGCGACCTTCGCCCTGACCCTCACGTCGATGCTGCTGCTGGCCTGGCTCCTGAACCGCTTCGTGGAGAAGCCGCTGACCCCCCGCCTACGGACGGCCCTGTCCCGCACCAAGTAAGGCTCACGACCCCCCGAAACGCACGGCGATCCCAGCCAGGACAAGCTCCAGCCCCTCCTCGAAGTGCCGGTCGTAGTCGGCGAAGATCTCCGCGCCCGCCCGTGCGGCCAGCGGGAAGTCACTCATCCGCCGGGCCCGTTCCGCGACGTCGTACCCCTCGCGCCGCTCGTCGGGCAGCGGCTCGACGCCCTGTTCCTCGGTGACGAAGCCGAGCGTGTAGAGGTACGTCGTCGCGGTCGCGCGGACCGCCTGGGCGAGGGTGAAACCGGCGGCCGTGAACAGGCGCAGGGTGTCCTCCATCTGCTCGGCGTGCTCGATCCCCGTGAAGCGCGAGCCGCTGAACACCTTCGCGCCGTCGCGGTAGCCGCGCAGCTCCCCGCGCAGGCCGTGGCTGGACTTGCGCAACCGCTCCTGCCAGGTGTCACCGGGGTCGAGAGCGGTCCCGGCGACCATGCGCCGGTACATCTCGGTCGCCATCTCGTCGAGCAGGGCCTGTTTGTCCTTGAAGTGCCAGTACAGGGCGGGTGCCTTGACGTCCAGCTCACGGGCGATGGCCCGCAGGCTCAGCCCGTCCAGACCGACGTCGTTCAGCAGCTTCAGGGCGGTGTCCGCGACCCGCTTGCGGTCGAGGGGCGCACGTCGTTCGGTACTCACACTTGACAGCTTAACGCCGTTAAGTCCACTGTCATGAGAGACGGAACTTAACGACGTTAAGGAGCGGCTGATGAATTCAGAGACAGACGTACTGATCGTCGGCGCGGGCCCCACCGGACTGACCCTCGGCATCGACCTGGCCCGGCGCGGTGTGCCGGCGCTGGTGGTGGAACGCGGCGAGACCCTCACCCCCGGCTCCCGAGGCAAGGGCCTCCAGCCGCGCACCCTGGAGGTCTACGAGGATCTCGGCGTCCTGGACGAGACCCTCGCCGCCGGCGGCCCGTACCCGGCGGGCATGATCTGGGCGGACGGCAGGCAGCGCGGCGAGCAGGCGATGTTCGACCCTGCGCGGGACGGCGAGGAGGGCTCCCGCTTCACCGCCCCCTGGATGGTCCCGCAGTGGCGCAACCAGGAGATCCTGCGGGCGCGGCTGGAAGAGCTGGGCGGCACGGTCGCCTTCGGCCGGGAGGTCGTACGCGTCGACCAGGACCCGGACGGCGTGACGGCGCACTTCGCCACCGGCGAGCCCGTCCGCGCGCGGTACGCCGTGGCGGCCGACGGTGGCCGCTCGACGATCCGCCGGGCGCTCGGCATCGCCATGACGGGCGAACCGGTCGACCCGAACCCACTCCTGGTGGCGGACGTACGAATCACCGGACTGCCCCGGACCTGGTGGCACATCTTCCCTACGACCGGCACCGACACCGGCACCGGATTCCTGGCGATCTGCCCCCTGGCGGGCACGGCGGACTTCCAGTTGGTGGCGCAGTTCCCGGAGGGCACGGACATCGACCTCTCCCTCGCGGGCGTCCGGAAGGTGGTCGCCGAGCGCACGCACCTCGCGCCCGAGGACGTCACCGAGGTCCGCTGGTCCTCGGACTTCCGCCCCCGCGCCGCCCTGGCGGACCGCTACCGCGCCGGCCGCGTCTTCCTCGCCGGCGACGCCGCCCACGTCCACTCCCCCGCCGGCGGCCAGGGCCTCAACACCGGCGTCCAGGACGCCTACAACCTGGGCTGGAAACTGGGCGCGGTACTGACGGGCCGGGCACCGAAAGCCCTGCTGGACACCTACGAGGAGGAGCGCCGCCCGGTGGCCGCGTACGTCCTCGGACTGTCGACGGCGATCCACCACCAGCGGGCCCGCCGCGGCCCGACCACCCGCCAACTGGGCCTGAACTACCGCGAGTCGTCACTCACCCAGGAAACAAGGCCGACCCCGGCCACCCTGCACACCGGCGACCGCGTCCCCGACCTGACAACCAACGGCACCCGCCTCTTCGACCACCTCAAGGGCCCGAACTGGACCGAACTAACCCTGGAGGACGACTTGTTCCTGATCCGCCCGGACGGCTACGTGGGCTGGGCAGGCAAGCCAGGAATGGCAACCGAGCTGCTGGAGGAGTACAAGGCACGCGTCGGCTTCTAACCGGCCCCTCAGGCGCTCGCCAACGTCAGCTTCACCGCGAAGCCGAGGAAGAGCGCCCCCGCGGCGGAGGTGGCGCCGGCCGCCAGGCGGGTGCGGCGGCGGAAGGCGCCCGCCAGGCGGGTGCCGCCGAATATCAGCGCGGTGAGATAGAGGAAGCTCGCGAGCTGCGCGAACGCGCCCAGTACGACGAACGAGACCGCTGGGTACGCGTACCCCGGGTCGACGAACTGCACGAAGAAGGCGACGAAGAACAGGATCGCCTTGGGGTTGAACAGGCTGATGACGAGGGCCCGCCGAAACGGCCGCTCCACAGCCCCGGCACCGGACCCGGCACCCGGCGTCTCCTCGGCACCGCCCCGCTCCCCGTGCTCACCCCGAGACCGCCACATCCCCCACGCGGCCCGCAGCATCCCGATCGCCAGCCAGGTCAGATAGCCGGCCCCCGCGTACTTCACGACCCCGAACAGCAGGGCGTTGCCCTGGAGCAGGGAGGCGACGCCGGCGGCGGACAGGGTCATCAGTACGGCGTCCCCGCACCACACTCCGGCCGCGGCGGTGTACCCGGCCCGTATCCCGCGCCGGGCGGCGACGGAGAGCACGTACAGCGAGTTGGGCCCGGGGAGCAGGACGATCAGGACGAGCCCTGCGAGATAGGTGGGGAGATCGATGACGCCGAACATGGAAACGAGTGTCGCACGGGGGTACGACAGTCAGTCGTCGCCGTCCAGGAGGGTGTCCACGGAGAGATCGAGGGCGACGCCGACGGACTCGGGGACGGGGACGTCCTGACCGCGCTTGAAACGCTGGGGTACGTCGTACTTCCCGTCGGTCGGGTTCTGGTAGACCAGCACTTCGTCGTGCTTCCGGTCGACCACGATGTAGACGGGGACCCCGGCCTCGGCGTAGCACTCGGCCTTGGGGCCGAGATCGTCGGACCAGTTCGAGGACGTCACTTCCACGACCAGGCGGAAGACGTTCGGGGCGTAGCAGTTCTTCTGGACCAGGGCGTCACGGAAGTCGTCGTCCACGACGGAGAAGTCGGGGATCGCGTAGTCCTCGGCCAGCGTGGGCAGCCACAGGCCGATGCCCTGGACGTACCTGAGCCCGGCTTTCCGGGCCCCAGCCCCCCCGAATGCTTCGACGAGCCAAGTCAACGACAGCGCATGCGAGCCGTCCGGTGGCGGTGTCACAGTGAGCCTCCCCTGGAGAATCTCCACGCGGTGCCCAGGCAGTGCACGGGAGAGCAGGTCGGCGGCTTCGCCCAACGTCAGCTCGTGTTGCAGTACAGCCACGGCTCCTCCTTTTCAGGGGTCACTCTTCATGAGCGTAACCGGGGGCGGGCGATTTCCGCCCCCGATCACCCGTACGGAGGAATTGCCCAGGTCAGAATATGTCCGACGGCTCATAGACCCCCCAAACCGCCCGCAACGCGTCGCACACCTCGCCCACCGTCGCCCGGGCCCGTAGGGCGGTCTTCATCGGGTACAGGACGTTGGCCTCGCCCTCCGCGGTCTTCTTCAGGGCGTCCAAGGCGGTGGTCACCGTCGGCTGGTGGCGTGTCGCGCGTAGGTCGGTGAGACGTTGTGTCTGGCGGGCCTCGATGGCCGGGTCCACGCGGAGCGGCTCGTACGGTTCCTCCGTGTCGAGGCGGTAGCGGTTGACGCCGACGACGACCCGCTCGCCTGAGTCGGTCTCGCGGGCGATCCGGTACGCGCTGTGCTCGATCTCGTTCTTCTGGAAGCCGTGCTCGATGGCCGCCACCGCGCCGCCGAGTTCCTCCACCTTCCGCATCAGCGCCAGGGCCGCCGCCTCGACCTCGTCGGTCAGCCGCTCCACCGCGTACGAACCGGCGAAGGGGTCGACGGTCGCCGTCACGTCCGTCTCGTGGGCGAGCACCTGCTGTGTGCGCAGGGCGAGGCGCGCGCTCTTGTCCGTGGGCAGCGCGATCGCCTCGTCGAAGGAGTTCGTGTGCAGGGACTGGGTGCCGCCGAGGACCGCCGCGAGACCCTGGACGGCGACCCGGACCAGGTTCACCTCCGGCTGCTGGGCCGTCAGTTGGACGCCCGCCGTCTGCGTGTGGAAGCGCAGCATCAGCGACCTGGGGTTTCGCGCGCCGAACTCGTCCCGCATCACCCGCGCCCACATCCGCCTGGCCGCACGGAACTTGGCGACCTCCTCGAGGATCGTCGTGCGCGCCACGAAGAAGAAGGACAGCCGGGGCGCGAAGTCGTCCACGTCCATCCCCGCCGCCACCGCCGTACGGACGTACTCGATGCCGTCCGCCAGCGTGAAGGCGATCTCCTGCGCGGGGGACGCGCCCGCCTCCGCCATGTGGTAGCCGGAGATCGAGATCGTGTTCCACCTCGGGATCTCGGCCCGGCAGTACTTGAAGATGTCGGCGGTCAGCCGCAGCGAGGGCTTCGGCGGGAAGATGTACGTCCCGCGCGCGATGTACTCCTTCAGGACGTCGTTCTGGATCGTGCCGGTCAACTCGCCCGCGCCGACGCCCTGTTCCTCGCCGACCAGTTGGTACATCAGCAGCAGCGGAGCGGCGGGCGCGTTGATCGTCATGGACGTCGACACCGTGCCCAGCGGGATCCCGCCGAACAGCGCCCGCATGTCCTCGACCGAGTCGACGGCGACGCCCACCTTGCCGACCTCGCCGTGCGCGATCGGGGCGTCGGAGTCGTGGCCCATCTGGGTGGGCAGGTCGAAGGCGACCGACAGTCCCGTCGTACCGTCGGCGATGAGCTGCTGGTAGCGGGCGTTGGACTCCGTCGCCGTACCGAAGCCCGCGTACTGGCGCATGGTCCAGGGCCGGCCGGTGTACATCGACGGGTGGACGCCCCGGGTGTACGGGTACGCGCCCGGCTCGCCCAGTTTCTCGGCCGGGTCCCAGCCCGCCAAATCCGCCGGCCCGTACACGGGCTGGATGGGCGGTCCGGACTCCGACTCACGTGCCATGGGTGTCATGCCTCCTGCCTCCCGCCGGGCGAACCTGTGGTCACGGTCCCGCTCACCACCATGCCGGTCCGTTCGCGAAGCGTCATCCGGGGGGAACATCTCAGGCATGCGGATGCGGAGATCGATCGCCGTCCCGGCCACTGCGGCGGCCCTGGTGGCAGCCCTGGTGGCGGTGTGCGGCGGCTGTAGCGTGCAGGCCCCCACGACGGACGGCACGAACGGGTACCTACGCCCGCCGGGCGGGAGCGTCACCCGGGCCACCACCGACGACCGGCCCAGCAGCCCCCCGGCGGCCGCCGTGCTGTGGTCCCGTGGCGACACCGGGCGCGCGGTCCGTGAGCTCCAGGCCCGGCTGCGGCAGGTCGCCTGGCTCTACGCCGGCCCCACGGGCGCGTACGACGGCCCCACCGAGGAGGCGGTCAAGGGCTTCCAGGGCAAGCGCGGGCTGCCGCGAACCGGGCAGGCGGACACCGTCACCTGGCAGCGGCTGCTGGCGATGACGCGTGAACCGGGCGAGTGGGAGCTGTATCTGATGGGTGGTCAGCCGGCCGCCGCGCCCGATCCCCGGTGTCTGACCGGGCGGGTGCTGTGCATCGACAAGACGACCCGGACCCTGCGCTGGATGATCGACGGCCGGACGGTGTCGACGGTCTCGGTCCGCTTCGGCTCGCAGTACACGCCGACCCGGGAGGGCGTGTTCCACGTCTACTGGAAGTCCCGCGACCACGTGTCGACGCTGTACCACTCGCGGATGCCGTACGCGATGTTCTTCAGCGGCGGGCAGGCGGTGCACTACTCGGCGGACTTCGCGGCCCGCGGCTACGCCGGCGCGTCGCACGGCTGCGTCAACGTCCGGGACGAGACGGCGATCGCGGATCTCTTCGCACAGGTGAGGAACGGCGACAAGGTCGTCGTGTCCTGGTAGCCGCCGATTCGGCGGTCGGAGCTCAAGGGCGCGGGCGGGACCGGGGGAACGTGTCCCGCCCGCGCCGAGCGCACGAGCCGTGGGTACGGGGGGAACCCCGGCTCAGTGCAAGGGCCGATGACCAGTCGGCTCACTTGTTACTGCGCCCCGGCCCCCGAAAACGTCACACCCGCCCCGAAAAAACTTCGGCGGGACCGAGTTGCAGGCCCCCGGGGGCTACGACACGCTGAGGGAAAAGGCTGGTCGGGCTCCTGTTGAACTCCCGCGAGGAGGCGGCGCATGGCTACGGTCTCGGCAACCCTGGCGAACAACGTGACTGTTCAACCGGTCGGCGGCACCAGTTCCACCGGGCTCGGAAGTTCCTTCAACGTCGGGAGCCTGGCTCCGGTGGAGGATCTGCCCCTGTCCAGCCCCGGTGCGCCGGGGCTGACCGTCGACATCCAGGTCGAGAACCCCAAGGGCACGGCCAACACACTGACGGCCACCGTGGAGGACACGTCGGGAAGCGGCGCGTTCATCGGACAGGGCACGATCACCTGGGCGGACGGGGACAGCGGCGTCGCCTGGATCGAGTTCACGAACTTCCCGCTCCAGGGGGACCAGGTGACCCCCACCGACCGCTGCAAGCTCACGCTTCAGACGTCGGGCGACGACGTCTCGGTTCGGTGGTTCACCATCTGACGCCTGACGACGTCTCAAGACGCCTGGCGGGGTCCTGGTGACGGGGTCCTAGTGACGGCGGTACCCGCCGCTGCTCCCTCCGGCTCCGGTTCCGGAGGCACCACCGTGACGTCCGCCTCGGTCACCGCCTCGGTCACCGCCTCGGTCACCGCCTCGGTCACCGCCGCTGTCGTCGTCGCTGTCGCCGCTGCCGCCCCGCCCGGACTGGCCGCCCTGGCCCGTCCCGGTGCCCCCGTCGGAGGTGTCTCTCCCGGAGCCGGTCCCCGAGCTGCTCCCGGAGTTCTTCCCGGTGCGGTCGTCGCCGCGGGAACGTCCGGGGAGGGTGGTGCCGTCGAGGACGCCCGCGCAGTACTTCGGTACGCGTTTCGAGCCGCCCGCCAGGTTGTCCAGGACGCGGCGGCGCTCCGTGTCCAGGGTCCGGCCGGCGCCCAGGGCGCGGCAGGACGAGGTCACGCCGGCCGGCCAGGTGCCGCTGGGGTCCGGGGAGGCGGAGGCACCGTCGTCCGCCTTCCTCTTCCCGGCCTCGCTGCCGGTGTCGCCGGTGCCGGTGTCCTCCGGTGCCGGCGAGGGTGTGTCGTCGCCCGAGGCGTCCGGCGCGGGGGAGACGAGCGGACGCTCGGGAAGCGCGGGCGCGGACACCGCGGGGGACACCGGTTCCGTGTCGTCGAACGGGGTCGGCAGCACCCCGGTACCGGCCGCGACCGCCACCCCGCCGACCATCCCGACGGCCAGCACGGCGGCCAGCCCGAGCTGCGCGGGCCGACTCCACCGGGGACGCCTCCCGGCCCCCGCCGACCCCCGGCCCCCGCCGATCCGCACGAGCCCGGCATCCACGACATGCGCCGCCCCCGAAGCGGGACGGACGGAGTCGACAGGAGCGGTGCGGTCCGCGTGGGCCTTGCGGAAGGCGGCCAGGGCGGCGGCCTCGCCGGGGAGTTCCTCGTCGGCGGGCAGGGGCTCGGCGGCGAGCGCGGCCAGCGCGCCCAGCGTCCTCGCGAGCCGCTCGGCCTGTTCGGCGGCGGCGCCGTCAACGACGTGTCCCGACCGACCGGGTCGGCCGGGTGATTCACCGCACAGCAGACGCTCCGCCGTCTCGCGGTCGAGCCATCTGTCCTGCTTGTCGGCCATCACATGTCCTTCTGCGTCCGCGTGCGCACATGCGTCACACCTGGGGACGTCACCGCGCGCGAGCGCGTTCCACGCTGCGGCGGCAGTGCGTCGAGCACGCCTGCCGTCTCCGGATCCTCGCCGAGCAGTTCGGCGAGCTTCTTCAGGCCGCGGTGCGCGGCCGTACGGACCGCGCCGGGCCGTTTGCCGAGCGTCTCGGCGGCCGTCTTGGCGTCCAGTCCCATGACCACCCGCAGTACGACGGCCTCGGCCTGGTCCTGCGGCAGCCGGGCGATGAGGTCGAGGGTGCGGCCGGTGGCCAGCGCCTCGATGGCCTCGCCCGCGGTGTCGGACTCGGCGGGCCGGCCGGTCAGCTCGGTCTCGTCGCCGCCGATCGCGGGACGCCGGCCGCGCATGCGTATCAGGTCCAGGGCGCGGTTGCGGGCGATCCGGGCGGCCCAGCCGCGGAAACGGTCCGCGTCCCCGCTGAAGCGTTCCAGGTCACGGGCGATCTGCAGCCAGGCCTCGGAGGTGACGTCCTCGGCGTCGAGATCGCCGACGAGTGTGCGTACGTACCCGAGCAGCCGCGGGTGCACCGTGCGGTACACGGTCCGGAACGCGGTCTCGTCCCCGTCCTGTGCCGCGAGCACCGCGGCTGTCAGCTCCGCGTCGTCCCCCACGTCGTGGTTCCTCGGTCGATGGTTCGCGGTTCGTGGACCGCAGGTCGTTGCGGTGGTCTGCCGCTTGGCCGCCCGGCGCGAAAGGCACGTTACGACCTGAAACCGTCGCTCGTCCATGTCCATAGGACATGCAACCGACTCGTGACGCACTCCGGTGTGACAGAAAGCGCACGCCCGGCGCTGTAGAGAATACGGGCCGCCGCGCGGCCCGTGCCGCGCGACGGCCGGGGCCTCTCCTGTGGGGGGTGGCGGCCCCGGCCGTTGCTTCGGTCCTCACCGCTCCCCCCTCACCCACGCCCACGAGCCCGTCGTGACACCACCGCGCGCAGGACCCGGCGGCCCTGTGTGGTGACCTCCAGCGCCCGGCGCAGGCCGCCCGTGCCGTGGGCGGCGAGGAGTTCCAGGACGGTGATCTGGTGGCGCAGTTCGGCGGCGACGAGCGGGGACATGCCCTCCGTACGGCCCTCGCGGCGGGCGTCGACCTCGGAGGCGTCCTTGATCGGGTCGAGGAGCCGGTGGATCTGGAGGGCGGCGACGGAACAGGCGTCCGCCCAGCGGCGGGCCTCGGCGGTGGAGCGGGCGGGCGGGGCGTCGGCCAGCATCCGGCGCGCCAGAAGCACCGCCGCGCCGTAGCTCCCCTGTCCCCCGGCGTCCCCCTCTTCCGTCTTTTCTCCCTCACCGGGCTCCAGCTTGTCGCGTGCCTGTTGGAGTAGTTCGGGCCAGGCGGCGGGGTCGGAGGTGTCCGTGAGGTTGCCCCACAGGGGGCGTAGGGCCTCGTCGTCGCCGTCGAGCAGGGATACACAGCGGTCCAAACAGGCCAAGGCGGCGGCAGTCAGTCCGCGTTCGTCGGCCTGTGCGATCAGTTCCACCAGGCTCATCCACGTCCCCCTCACCAGGGCGCCTACCTTACGGAGCCCGCACTTCCCCTTACTGCGTGCGACGGGCCAGGAGTGTCACAGGCAGCGTCTTGGGAAAGGTTTCAGCCAATTCCGGCGGCCGATCCAGCCGCTCCGGCCGTCGGTCCCTGCAACGCCTTCTCGTGTTGCATCCGGGTCAGCCGCAGCACGAAGGCGATCGCGAGAGCCGCGGCCAGGATGTCGAGCGCGTCCGCGAACATCACCTGGCCGGTGGCGGCATGGATCTCCTCGGCCGTGTCGGCCTTGCGGTACGCCTGCCAGCCCGCCCGGTCGGCGACGAGCGAGACGACCCACGCCGTCCACCAGGCGTTGACCGGGCCGTGCGGGCGGGGCGGGCCCCAGGGGGTGCCGGGGCTGCTGGCGTCCCAGATGTCCAGGGCGATCCGGCGCGGGTACCAGAAGTTCACGACCGGCGTGAACCACGCGCCGATCGTCCAACCGCGCGACTTGGCGTGCCCGTCCGGCCGGAACACCTCGGCGTTGACCCGCACCCGGTGGAACCAGCACAGGAACACGGCGGCGCAGCCGAGCAGCGCCGCCGACTGCGCGTACCCGGCGGAGTTGTAGAGCCGGTCCGCGTCGCCGGCCCGTTCCACCTCGCCGAGCGAGCCGGCGGCGAGGTCGCCCGTGACGTCGTACATGACGTAGTCGGCCCAGAGGGCGAACAGGTCGGCGGCGATGACCAGGCCGAGCAGCACGGCGGTGGCCTGCCCGAGCCCGACGGGCGAGCGCAGCCGGCCCGTGGCGGGCAGGGCGTTGTACTGGTGTGTCGACTGCATGAAAGTCCCCCGAGAGCGAAGAAAGCTCCCGGAACATACGGTTCACCGGTGCCGTGAGTCCACCGGAAATCAGCCCAGTTGGTTGGCCAGCGCCTTGAACTGGGTCCACGTCAGCGGTGGCGTCCCCGCGTCCCACAGTTTCTGGGCCGTCGCGTTCAGCGGCATCCGGATGCCCGCCGCGACCTGCGCCTGCGTCTGGGAGTTGGCGAGGTCGCACCACACGGCGAAGGAGCCGCCGAGGATCTGGGCGTCGTACCGCGCGCTCACCGGCGTCGTACCGCGCAGGACGCGCGGGGTCCACTGCTCGTAGATGCGCTTGCCGGTCGGGTAGACGAAGGTCTGCGGTTCGCCGAGGACGTAGTACAGGTACTCGTCGTTGTAGTTGAGCACCTTGCGCCCGGCGCTCAGGTACTCCACCGGCGTCCGCGCCCCGATCTCCTTGCCCGTCCAGTACGCGACGACGAGGTCGGAGGCGGGCTTGACCGACGTGTTCCGGAAGAAGCCGTCGTTCCACACGCGCATGGTGCGGTCGTGGGCGCGGACGGTGTCGGCGCGGTCGTCGAGCCACCCGGTGGCGAGGTCGGCGACGCCCGCGCCGGAGCCGTAGCGGGCCACGGCGGCGGAGGCGAGCTGCGGGAAGGAGGTGGCCGGGCTCGACACCGTCAGGGCCTGGTACTCGTCGCCGCCGAGGTGCCAGTACGCGCCGGGGAACAGGCCCGCGTACTCGTTCAGCAGGTCGTCGAGGAGGCTCGCGGAGGCGTCCTTGGAGATGTCGATCGCCCCGCGGGTCGCCACCCCGTTCACGTTGCGCAACTGGAGCTCGGGGTGGGCGGCGAGGACCGCGCCCAGGTGTCCCGGCGAGTCGATCTCGGGGACGACGGTGATGTGGCGGCTCGCCGCTAGGGCGACGATCTTCCTCACCTCGGCCTTGGTGAGGTGCTGCTGCGCGACGATCTCCGGGTGCGAGTCGGACTCGATCCGGAACGACTGGTCGTCGGAGAAGTGCAGCCCGAGCTGGTTGAACTTCAGATCGCCCAGCTCGCGCACCCGGTCCTCGATCCAGGACGGGCTGAAGTACTTGCGGGCGATGTCCAGCATGAACCCGCGCTGCGGCTTGGCCGGCGCGTCCTTCACGACACCCTCCGGCGCCGTGGCACCGCCGTGCACCTCCTGCTTGAGCGTGCGGGTCCCGTAGAACACGCCGGTGTCGGAGGGGCCGCTGATCGTGACACGTCCACCACGAACCGTCATGGCGTACGACTCGGGGTTCGCGCCGGAGCCGCGGTTCAGCGTCAGCCGCAGGTCACCGGCCTTCGCGTCGCCCTTGTTCCCCGCGTACGTCATGCCCAGCTCGCCCGCGATCAGTTGCCCCTCGTCGGCGAGGCTCGCGTCGTTCACGACCACCCGGTGTCCGGCGGCCGGACGCCAGCCCGGACCGCGCGCCGGGGTGTGGGAGCTGACCGAGGGGATGGTGCGGGGGGCGGTGGACAGGGCGTAGGAGCGGCTGGGCGTCGGGCTCGCGGCCTGCGCGGCGGCCTCGTCTGCGGCGATCCCGGCGGCGGCCTGCTGGGAGGCGACCGACCCGGCCGGCGTCCCGTCCGCGCCGTCGTCTCCCGACGAGGCCCACAGCCCCGTCCCGACGCCGAGCGCGGCGACCAGCCCGCCCGCCGTCAGCGCCCGCAGCACCACCTGCTGCTGCGGCTTCCTCTGCGGCGCCCGGCGCCGATGCCTGTGCCTGCTCACTCGGCCAACCGTACGACCCTCTCGCACCCTCGGCGCGCCGAAAACAGCACGTTGGTGTCTACGGCACATTCCGAAACTCTCTCGTTCGAGTGAAATTCGGGCATCGGTCGTACACCTGCTGACCACTCTCGATAACGTTGCCACCACATCCTTCACCGCATCCCCAGCCACCCCACGTGACGCGAGGATCCACGCTGCCTGCGCACCGCCCCTCCCACCTCTCCGGCTGCCTCGCCATACCGGCGCAGACCCGGACCTCGGTCACACCCGCGCTGGAGGGCTTCAACACCGCCCCCGCCGAAGAGGCCCACCACACCCTCCTCACCTGCCTCCGCAGCCTCCGCTGGGCGCGCCGTATCGCCGACCACCGCCCGTACCCGACCCTCGACGCCCTGCTGGCCGCGTCGGACGAGGCCGCGTACGACCTGACCTCGGCCGACCTGGCGGAGGCCCTGGCCGGCGAAACCCTCCCGCCGCTCCCCCCGGACGCCTACGGCGCGGCCCACATGGCCCTCAGCGCGGCCCAAGCCGCCTACGAGGCCCGCTTCGGCCACACCTTCGTCATCTGCCTCGACACCGTCCCGGCCGCCGAATCCCTGGACCACGTCCTGGCAGCCATCCGATCACGATTGACAAACGATCCAGAAGACGAACGGGTGACAGCAGCAGAAGAGCTACGACGCCTTGCAAGGCAACGGCTACTCCAGCTCCTTTAAGGGGCGCGGGGCTGTGACATTTGCGGCTCCGCCGCGGGGCGCGACCAGCCACAACGCGCCCGCACCCGGCGCATAACCGCACAACCCACCCCAGATGCCGCCGCCGCTCACCCAAACGCGTGCCACTTTGATCACACAGGTAGGCCCGGCTTAAGCCCAGCGCCAGCGCCTCGCTACGATGCTGGGGGCCGGTGGACCGTACCCGGCCGGGCCGAACCGACAGCACAAGCCGGCGGCCCCAATCCCCGCTCCCGGAGGGCTTCCGTGCCGGCTGGAACGCTGTACCGCGGCCGGGAAGGAATGTGGTCCTGGGTGGCTCATCGAGTCACCGGCGTCCTCATCTTCTTCTTCCTGTTCGTTCACGTGCTGGACACCGCGCTCGTGCGTGTCTCCCCCGAGGACTACGACAAGGTCGTAGCCACCTACAAGACCCCGATCGTCGCGCTGCTGGAGTACGGCCTCGTCGCCGCCATCCTCTTCCACGCGCTCAACGGTCTGCGCGTCATCGCCGTCGACTTCTGGTCGAAGGGCCCGCGCTACCAGAAGCAGATGCTCTGGAGCGTCGTGGGCCTGTGGCTCGTGCTGATGCTCGGGGCCATCTACCCCGTCCTCGGGCACGCCGCTCGTGAACTGTTCGGGAGCTGACACCGATGGCCACCACTGAAACCCCCGCTGCCGGCATCGGCCCCGTCGAGGGCGGCTCGCTCTACGACGTGGACAACCCGGCGCCCCTCATCGAGGCCCCGCGCCAGCGCACCCGGAAGACCCCGAAGTCCACCCGGGGCAACTTCGAGATGGCCGCGTGGCTGTTCATGCGGCTGTCCGGCGTCGTGCTGGTCGTGCTGGTCCTCGGCCACCTGCTGATCCAGCTCGTGCTGGACGGCGGCGTCTCGAAGATCGGCTTCGCCTTCGTGGCCGGCCGCTGGGCGTCCCCGTTCTGGCAGGTCTGGGACCTGCTGATGCTGTGGCTCGCGATGCTGCACGGGGCGAACGGCCTGCGTACGGTCATCAACGACTACGCGGAGCGCGCGAACACCCGGCTGTGGCTGAAGGGCCTGCTCTACACCGCCACGGTGTTCACCATCCTGCTGGGCACGCTGGTGATCTTCACCTTCGACCCGAACATCCGCTAGGCGCACGGGACCGAGGGACTGAGAGAGCCACTCATGAAGATCCACAAGTACGACACCGTCATCGTCGGCGCGGGCGGCGCCGGTATGCGCGCCGCGATCGAGTCGACGAAGCGCAGCCGCACCGCCGTGCTGACCAAGCTCTACCCCACCCGCTCCCACACGGGCGCGGCGCAGGGCGGCATGGCCGCCGCGCTCGCCAACGTGGAGGAGGACAACTGGGAGTGGCACACCTTCGACACGGTCAAGGGCGGTGACTACCTGGTCGACCAGGACGCCGCCGAGATCCTGGCGAAGGAGGCCATCGACTCCGTCCTCGACCTGGAGAAGATGGGCCTGCCGTTCAACCGGACGCCCGACGGGACGATCGACCAGCGCCGCTTCGGCGGGCACAGCCGCAACCACGGCGAGGCCCCGGTCCGCCGGTCCTGCTACGCGGCCGACCGCACCGGTCACATGATCCTCCAGACGCTGTACCAGAACTGCGTGAAGGAGGGCGTGGAGTTCTTCAACGAGTTCTACGTCCTCGACCAGCTCATCACCGAGGTCGACGGCGTCAAGCGGTCCGCCGGCGTCGTCGCGTACGAGCTGGCCACCGGCGAGATCCACGTCTTCCAGGCGAAGGCCGTGATCTACGCGTCCGGCGGCTGCGGCAAGTTCTTCAAGGTGACGTCGAACGCGCACACCCTGACCGGTGACGGCCAGGCGGCCGTGTACCGGCGCGGGCTGCCGCTGGAGGACATGGAGTTCTTCCAGTTCCACCCGACCGGCATCTGGCGCATGGGCATCCTGCTGACGGAGGGCGCCCGCGGTGAGGGCGGCATCCTGCGCAACAAGGACGGCGAGCGCTTCATGGAGAAGTACGCGCCGGTGATGAAGGACCTCGCGTCGCGTGACGTCGTGTCGCGGTCCATCTACACGGAGATCCGGGAGGGCCGCGGCTGCGGTCCCGAGGGCGACCACGTCTACCTCGACCTCACCCACCTCCCGCCGGAGCAGTTGGACGCCAAGCTGCCCGACATCACCGAGTTCGCGCGCACCTACCTGGGCATCGAGCCGTACACCGACCCGATCCCGATCCAGCCCACCGCGCACTACGCGATGGGCGGCATCCCGACGAACGTCGAGGGTGAGGTGCTGCTCGACAACACCACGGTCGTCCCGGGCCTGTACGCGGCCGGCGAGGTCGCGTGCGTGTCGGTGCACGGCGCGAACCGGCTGGGCACCAACAGCCTTCTGGACATCAACGTGTTCGGCAAGCGCGCGGGCATCGCCGCCGCCGAGTACTCCCAGAAGGCGGCGTACGTCGAGCTGCCGGAGAACCCCGCGCAGCAGGTGATCGACCAGGTGGAGCACCTGCGGTCGGCCACCGGCACCGAGCGGGTGGCGGAGCTGCGGCGCGAGTTGCAGGAGACCATGGACGCGAACGTCATGGTGTTCCGCACCGAGCAGACGATCAAGACGGCCGTCGAGAAGATCGCCGAGCTGCGCGAGCGCTACCGGAACGTCTCGATCCAGGACAAGGGCCGGCGGTTCAACACGGACCTGCTGGAGGCGATCGAGCTGGGCAACCTGCTCGACCTGGCCGAGGTCATGGCCGTGTCCGCGCTGGCCCGCAAGGAGTCCCGCGGCGGTCACTACCGCGAGGACTACCCCAACCGCGACGACGTCAACTTCATGCGCCACACCATGGCGTACCGCGAGGTCGGCGCCGACGGGACGGATTCCATCCGTCTCGACTACAAGCCGGTCGTCCAGACCCGCTACCAGCCGATGGAGCGTAAGTACTGATGGCAACCCCCGTTCTGGACAAGGTCGAGGCGGAGGCCGCGGCCTCCCCGTACATCACCGTCGCCTTCCGGATCCGCCGGTTCAACCCGGAGGTCTCGGCGGAGGCGGTCTGGGAAGACTTCCACCTGGAGATCGACCCCAAGGAGCGCGTCCTCGACGGTCTCCACAAGATCAAGTGGGACCTCGACGGCACGCTGACGTTCCGCCGTTCCTGCGCGCACGGCATCTGCGGCTCGGACGCGATGCGGATCAACGGCAAGAACCGCCTGGCGTGCAAGACGCTGATCAAGGACCTGAACCCCGAGAAGCCGATCACGGTCGAGCCCATCAAGGGTCTGACGGTCCTGAAGGACCTGGTCGTCGACATGGACCCGTTCTTCCAGGCGTACCGCGACGTCATGCCCTTCCTGATCACGAAGGACACGAACGAGCCGACCCGTGAACGCCTCCAGACGGCGGAGGACCGCGAGCGCTTCGACGACACGACGAAGTGCATCCTGTGCGCGGCCTGCACGTCCTCGTGCCCGGTCTTCTGGAACGACGGCCAGTACTTCGGTCCGGCCGCGATCGTCAACGCGCACCGCTTCATCTTCGACTCGCGTGACGACGCGGCCGAGCAGCGTCTGGAGATCCTGAACGACAAGGACGGCGTCTGGCGCTGCCGCACCACGTTCAACTGCACGGACGCCTGCCCGCGTGGCATCGAGGTCACGAAGGCGATCCAGGAGGTCAAGCGAGCGCTGATCACGCGTCGCTTCTGACCTCTCCCCTGTACGTCCCTGAGGGCCCCGTCTCCGAGTGGAGGCGGGGCCTTCTGGCGTGCGCCCAGGCCCGGACTCCAGCACCGTCGCCAACCCGCTGGTGGCACTGACGTTCCATCAGCGTGGCACCCGTGTTCGCCCCTTCGCTCCTGCCCGCCCCCTAGGTTGGCGAGCAGACCCGATTCCATCAAGTTGCGAGGAACGATGCTTCAATACAGGCAACCCATGCGGTTCGGTCGCGCAACGCGCACCGTTACCACAATGATCACAGTCCTGCTTCTGGCAATCGCCGCGTGCATTTCAGGTTCTGGTCCGGCGAAAGCCGACGTCCCGGCCTACAGGATCGCGCATGTCTGGTTGAATATTTCGGAACCCGGTGCCGGTGCCCAGTCTCAGTATCTCGGCTTCATGGACAGCATCCGAAGGGCTGCAGGACACCCATACAGGAACGGAATCTACCTGACGGGTTCCCAGTCGACCATAAATCTCATGCGGGTGGACTTGAACGCCGGCAACACTACGCTGAGGCTATGGATAACACCCGGCGACATGTATTTGCGCGGATTTACCACTCAGGCGGGTGCCACATATTACTTCAATGACTTCAACCTGCGGCAGCGCTTTTTCGAGCTCTCAGACAGTCCAGATGCAGGACTCTTGCCTCTGCCCCTCTCCAACGTGAATGAACTGCCCTTTGGTGGCAATTACATCTCACTGGAGGGAGCCACCAACAGGAACCGTTTGCACATGCCCATCTCCTTCAACGACCTCTGGAATTCACTGTTCAATCTGGCTTACGCGCAGGGCAGTACGTCAGGCCAAGACCTGGCCAGGTCTCTCCTGTTCATGATCCAGTACGTCTCGGAAGCGTCTCGCCTTACCGATTTGAACGGCACCATGTCTGCGATCATGCTCAACAGGGCCACCCACTATGCAGGCCTAACCGAAGCGCATGCGGAGGTGGAAAACCATTGGACTCAAATTTCCGAATTTTTGATCGCTTTCACGAATGGCTCAAATCCGCCACCGGTCGATTCCGGACCCCACGCCGGATGGGTCAGGAATATTAACGACGTACAAAGGTACGTGCTATTGGGGAAAAATCGGTAAATACGCCCAGCTATTCCTGGTGGCGGTATCAATGCTATTCGATACCGCCACCAGAAGCTTTTGAGCATGAGGATCCTTGCGAGCGGGTGCAGCTCGGCGAGATCGGCCTCGAGCAGGTGACCTGGCCTTGTCGAGGCGGCAGGCCGAGCCGGGGAGGCGGCGCCGGCCACCAGGCGCCGGTTGAACGTGTTCAAAAACAGCGCTACAGTCATCCCTGTCGGCGTTTTGAACGCGTTCAAGTGAACGCAAGCAGAGGTGGGGAACATGGACCGTACGGTGATCGCCTACGTCGTCTACCTGGTCGTCAGCATCGGTCTGACGGTCTGGGTGGCCCGGACTCTCAGCAGCAACGGGCGGGTGTTCCTCGCCGATGTGCTCCAGGGCAACGAGAAGCTCGCCGACGCCGTCAACCACCTGCTGGTGGTCGGCTTCTACCTCGTGAACCTCGGGTTCGTCGCCCTCTACCTCAGCGGCGACGACACCATCGAGGACACGCGGGGCATCTTCGAGGCCCTGTCGACCAAGCTGGGGGTGGTGCTGCTGGTGCTCGGCGCGATGCACCTGGCCAACGTGTACGTGCTCAGCCGGATCCGGCGGCGCGGGATCATGGAGCGGGAGCAGGTCCCGCCGGTCGCGCCGCAGGGCTGGGCCGGGGCCTGAGCACGATGACAGCCGAACCGGCCACCGCCGACCGGGACGCCCGCCGCGTCCCGGTCCGCCGGCTCACCGTCCTCTACGACGCCCAGTGCGCCCTGTGCCGCTTCCTGCGCACCCGGCTGGCGCGGCAGCCGCAGCTCGTGCCGCTGGAGTTCGTCCCGGCGGCCTCCGCCGAGGCCCGCGCCCGCTTCCCCGGCCTCGACCATCGCGCCACCCTCGACGAGATCACCGTCGTCGGCGACGCCGGGCAGGTCTACCAGGCCGCCGCCGCCTGGATCGTCGTCCTGTGGGCGCTGCGCGAGCACCGCCCGCTGTCGTACCGGCTCAGCACGCCCGCCGGGGCGAAGCTCGCGCGGGCCGCCGTGCTCGCCGCCGCCAAGTGGCGCGGCGGGCAGGGCGGCGGGCAGGGCGCAGCGGGCTGGGGCGGCGGCGTCTACCGGCGGGGCGACGGATGGTCGTACGACCCGCGCCAGGGGTGGAGCTACGCTCCGCCCACCTGTGCCGACGGCACCTGCTCCACTCGTTAGGCTCCTTCCGTGCCCGCGAACAACGACGGTCCAGCCGAGGCCGAACCCCCGACGTCCCCCTCTCCCGCGTCCAAGTCCGAGCAGACCCGGGCCCTGATCCTGGAGACGGCCATGCGGCTGTTCCAGGAGCGCGGTTACGACAAGACGACGATGCGGGCCATCGCCCAGGAGGCCGGGGTCTCGGTCGGCAACGCGTACTACTACTTCGCCGGCAAGGAACACCTGATCCAGGGCTTCTACGACCGGCTCGCGGCCGAGCACCGGGAGGCGGCGCGGGACATCCTGGCGCGGGAGACCAGCCTGGAGGCGCGGCTCGCGGGCGTGCTGCGCACCTGGCTGGACGTGGCGACGCCGTACCACGAGTTCGCGGTGCAGTTCTTCAAGACCGCCGCCGATCCGGACAGCCCGCTGAGCCCCTTCTCCACCGAGTCGGAGCACGCGCGCGTGGAGGCCATCGCCGTCCACAAGGAGGTGCTCGCGGGGTCGAAGGCGAAGGTGCCGGAGGAACTGCGGGAGGTGCTGCCCGAGTTGATGTGGCTCTCCCAGATGGGCCTGGTCATGTACTGGATCTACGACCGTACGGAGGGCCGCGAGCGCAGCTACCGGCTGGCCGGACGCGGCGCGCGCCTCACCGCGCGGGGCGTGGCGCTGGCCCGGTTCCGGGTGCTGCGGCCGCTCGTCCTGGAGGTCCACGACCTGTTCACGGACTTCCTGCCCGGCATGACCAACGCCCTGCCGGACCCCAAGAAGAAGGCCGCGCCTACTGATCCGCCGGCTTCTCCCCCGCCGTCCTCCCGCACGTAGCCTCTTCCGGCGGCGGGGCGTGGCCCGAGCGGCGGCCGCTCAGGCAGGTGACGACGAGCGGGGCGCCCTTGGCCGACTGGGTGACCTCGTAAAGGCCGATGCCGTGGCCGCGCCGGTCCGGGTGGCGGTCGTCGGCGTTGCGGAAGCTGATGTTCCCGGTGAAGACGTCGGTCAGCTCGACCGAGTGCAGGGCCGCCAGCACCGCGACGGCGCCGCCGTTGGCGCGGGCGTCGGACTGCTGGGCGGCCTCGTGCAGGGCGAACACGGCGTCGTAGGAGAGGGCGGCGAAGCCGTCGGTGAACAGGCCGTCGTTCCAGACGGGTTGGTGCTTCATGCCGAACACGCTCTTCGCGGCGCGGTACACGGACCCGGACTCGAGCGCCTCCCCGTACGTCAGGGAGGCGTAGCGCAGCGTGGTGCCCGCCGGGAACTCCATGCTCTTGTCCGTGAAGCGGATCTTCGTCATGTCGTCCCCGGACAGGACGGTCACCGGGTTCTTCGGCCCGCAGCCGTTGTGCAGCAGCGCCGACATCAGGGACTCGATGTCGGTCGACCGGCCGGCCAGATAGACGACGTGGATCTCGGCGTCGCAGATCTTCTGCGCGGCCCCGGTGAAGTCGCCGCCGCCGCCGTAGGTCGGGTACCTCTCCGTCTCCACCCGGAACTTCGCGCCGTCCAGCGCGGTGCGCGCGGACTCCGCCTGGTCGGCGCTGTAGGACGAGTCCGCGCCGCCCTCCTCGGTGGGCCGCAGGACGACGGCGCGCGCGTTCGCAGGCGTCGGCGGCGGCAGGGTGGCCACCAGGGCCGACGCCTGTTCGCTGTTGGTGGGGGCCAGGCTCACGTAGTTGTAGAACTCCTCGGCCAGGTGGGTGGCCGAGTTGGTGGTGGCGACGACCGGCAGGCCCGCCCTGCTCAGGGTGCGCAGCGCTGCCTCGCTGCTCTTCTCGTGGATGCCCATGCCGACCACGCCGACGACGCTGGGGTCCCGGCGGGCGTACTCGACGATCTTGTCGGCCATCTCCGCCTGGGCGGCCATGCCCTGCGCGCCGTTGGCGATCCGGACCCGCATCCGCAGCGCGTCGTGGGAGTCGTTGAAGTGGCGCTGGGCCAGATACACACCGGCGAGCTGGCGCAGCACGTCGTCCGCGCCCTCCGCCGTCGAGCGGGCCGTGAGCGCGCCCGCGAAGACGACGGTGATGTACGGCTGCCGGGTGTCCACGGCGTCGTTGGCCTCGGTGATCCGGTCCTGGAGGACCGCCAGGCCGATCCGCAGGCCGCCGCTGCCGAGCGTGGGGGCGTCGGCGGCGACCTTCAGCGGGTAGTCCGTGAACACGCCGACGCACTCGTCGTCCGGGGTGAGCACGAGGTCGCGGCTCAGCAAAGTCGCCGGATCGCCGCAGTAGTTGCGGTGCAGATAGCCGTAGTAGCCGCCTGCGGTGGTGGTGGCCAGGACGCAGGCGGCGACCAGGGTCCAGCGCGACCAGAGCAGCCAGGGGCTGCGCCGGACGCGGTAGGTGCTGCGTTCGTTGATCTCGGCGTCGGAGTCGTACCGCCTGAGGAGGGAGCCGGGCAGGGCCACCGGCAGCAGCCAGGGCAGGGCCGCGTCCATGCTCGGGGCCTGGCCGGTGCGCAGGCTGCGGGTCACCCACGCCTCGTACAGCAGGGCGGGCTCGCGGTAGCCGCCCCGCACGGGCAGCGGCAGCGGGGTGCGCTCGCGCAGGTCGGCCAGGTCCGCGTGGGCGACGCCGGCGACGACCAGCAGCGGATCCTGCTCGCTGCGCCGGCTGCGTACGTCGCTGATGGCCCGCAGGAAGGGCAGCGCGCCGTTGGCCCGGGTGGCGCGGGGGATCAGCAGCAGCGGGGGGACGGTGCGTTTGCGGTGCCGGAAGTCCCAGGCGGGGCGGTGGTTCTCGCGCAGGTCCTCCAGGAGGGCCAGGGTGCGCAGTTGGAGGCAGAACTGCCGGGCCGACTCCCGGGTACCGGACGCCTCCCCGGCGTCATCGGTCGCGGCGGCGGCGAGCAGTTGGCGGACCACGTCGGCGGCCCGTTCCTCCAGCGTGTCGCCGGACAGCCGGGGCCGCCACAGCGACCAGACCGGGGCGACGTCGGTGCTGCGCGTCACCGGGAACGTGGTGGTGGCGAACCAGCGGCAGCCCGAGCCCAGCCACAGCGGCGGCAGCCGACGCCGGATCAGATGCCCGGCCACGGGCAGCAGGATCGCCAGCGCCATGCCCGCGAGCGCCCACGCGCCGAGCTTGGAGGCGAGGACGCCGAGGACGGCGACGGCCGCCGCGCCCAGCACCGTCGCCGGGCTGAGGGTCGCGCCCAGGGTGCGCCAGAAGCCGTCCGACTCGCTGCGGGCGGGCTGCCAGCGGCGGCGCGCCAGCCGGGCCACGACGGCCCTCGGGTCCGGCGGCGGGGGCGGCGCCGGTGTCGCGTCGGTGTCGGCGGGCGGGGCGGGGGCCTGCTCCAGCGCCTGCGCGAGGGCCTGGTCGAGGGCCTGGTCCAGGGCGGCCATCAGCCGTGACCTGGGCATCCGGTACGGGCGGTACTGGCAGCGGTGGTGGTTCTCCCACGGGCCCTCGGCCACGTCCTTGACCAGCGCCGTCGTCGCCGCGTACGTCCGGTCGTCCAGGCGGGTGCCGTCGCCGGGCGGGCGGCCCGGCGGGGCGTCGGGACCGACGGGCGGGTCGACGCTGCGGCACAGCAGCCAGCGGGGTTTCTGGGCGCGGTGCACCAGCTCGATCAGCTCCCGCACCGCGCCGTCGTACTGCCCGTCCGACTCCTCCCGGGCCGCGTGCACGACGACCACGGGCATCGGGCCCCGCCGCCGCGCGTGCCCGTCGATCAGCTCGTCGCACACGGCCAGGACCAGCCCGCCGGCGGCGCTCGGCACCGAGTCCCGCCAGACTTCCTTCCCCCGCAGGCCCATGGGCCCCTCCCCCGGTCCGCCCCGGCCGCACGGTGCGACCGGGATCACGAGGGACCGTAGAACCGCGCCCGGTCCCCGGTGGCGGGATCCCCGCACCGGTCACCCGATCGGCGGACCGGCGCGAGGGCGTGCCCGGGGGTCAGTTCACGGCGTCCACATCTCCCTCCGCGAGTTCCACGTCGAACACCAGCGGATCGTCCGCGATCGTCACCTGCCGGGCGCGCGAGGCGTACGCGGGTGCCGTCGTCGACAGGAGGTACGTCCCCGGGGCCGGGACCGAGACGATGTAGGAGCCGTCCGCGAGGGAGGTGACGCGGTCCAGTGGACGGCCGCCCTTCGTCAGGAGGCTCACCGTGGCGCCCTCGACCGGGTCGCCGGTCGTGTCCCGTACGAAGCCGTGGACGACCGAGGCGGGACCCTCGCCGTCCGCGCCGACCGGCCCCGGTGCCGCCTCCTTCGGCTCGACCGCGAGATGCGGCAGCCGCTTCTCCAGCCCCGCCGGCAGCCACCAGTTGGAGTCGCCGAGGAGGTGCATCGCGGCCGGTACGAGGGCGGTGCGCAGGATGAACGCGTCCAGCGCGACCGCCGCCGCGAGGCCGACGCCCGCCATCGCCGCGCCCGAGTCGCCGCTGAGGACGAACGCGAGGAACACGCAGACCATGATCAGGGCGGCGGAGTTGATGACCCGGCCGGTCTCCGCCAGGCCGACCCGGACCGCTCGGGCGTTGTCCTTGGTGTGCACCCACTCCTCGTGCATCCGGCTGACCAGGAACACCTGGTAGTCCATCGACAGGCCGAAGAGCAGCGACAGCATGATGACCGGCAGGAAGGCGTTGATCGGGCCCTCCTTGCCGAGGCCGAGCAGGTCCAGGCCCCAGCCCCACTGGAAGACGGCGGTGAGGACGCCGAAGGAGGCCGCCGCCGCGATCAGGTTCATGACGGCCGCGGTGAGCGGTACGACCAGGGAGCGGAAGGCGACCATGAGGAGCAGGAAGCCGAGGCCGATGATGGTCGCGATGAACAGCGGGAGGCGGTCGCCGGTGACCGTCGCGAAGTCCTTGGAGACGGCCGTGACCCCGCCGACGTGCGCGCTGACCCCGGCCTTCGGGACGACGTCGTCGCGCAGCCGGTCGATCAGGGTGTCCGTCGCCTCGGACTGCGGTGAGGTGGTGGGGACCACCTGGATGATGGTGACGCCCTGCGCGGGCGGCAGCGCGGCGACCTGGGCGACGCCGGGGGTGGCCTTGATGCCCCGCACCAGCGCCGTGGTGTCGCCGTCGGCCGCGACCACCTGGAGGGGGCCGTTGAAGCCCGGTCCGAAGCCCTCGGCGAGCAGGTCGTAGGCCTTGCGGGTGGTGGTCGCAGCGTCGTCGTTGCCCTGGTCGGTGGCGCCGAGGCGGAGCGACAGCATGGGCAGGGCGAGGACGGCCATGACGACGAGCGCGAGCGCGGCGATCCGGCGGGGGCGGTGCTGCACGGTCACCGACCAGCGGGCCGTGAGGCTGCTCGCCCTCTCCGGCTCGGGGCCGGTCGCGGCCAGCCGCCTGCGCTGCTTGCGGCTGAGGACGCGCACGCCGAGGAAGCCGAGCAGGGCGGGCAGCAGGGTCGTCGCGGCGAGGACGCTCAGCACCACGGTCACGGACGTGCCGATGACGACGCCGTCCAGGAAGCGCAGGTTCGTCACCAGCATGCCGGCGAGCGCGATGCACACCGTGCCGCCCGCGAACAGCACAGCCCGGCCCGAGGTGTTGAGGGCGGTGACCGCCGACTCCTCGGGGTCCTCGCCGCGCAGGACGCCCTTGCGGTGCCGGGTGACGATGAACAGGGCGTAGTCGATGCCGACGCCGAGGCCGATCAGGGAGGAGAGCAGCGGGGCCAGGTCGGGGATGTCGGTGACGTGGCGTGGTCCGGGCCCACGACGGCGAGGTGAGCGTGCGGACCACGCCGGGCGAGGGGCTGGCGGTGACGGTGGAACTGCCCACGCGGGGCGCGTCCGCCGAGAACTCCCGCTAGATCCAGTCCAGTTTCCAGAGGCGGAACACGCCGTTGCCGTCCGCCAGGTACTGGCCGCCGCCGACGTCCGCGCTGGTGACGACGTACTCCTTGCGCTGCCACAGCGGGATGACCGGCACCTCGTCGGCGATGATCCGCTGGAGGTCGCGGAAGTCGTCGTCGACGCGGCTGCGGTCGGCGAACTGCCGGCTCTGCGCGATGTACTTGTCGACGTCCTTGTCGCTGAAGCCGGTGTTCATGGTGGAGCCGGTGCCGACGAGCGGGGCGGCGAAGGTGTCCGGGTCGGGGTAGTCGGCGACCCAGCCGACGGCGTACGCGTCGAGTTTGCCGGTGGCCCACCGCTTCTGGAAGTCGGTCCACTCGTAACCCTTGACGTCCACCTTGAACAGGCCGCCGGCCTCCAACTGCCGCTTGATCTCCTTGGCTTCGTCGGCCGCCGCGCCGCTGCCCAGGCCGTACCCGTAGGTGAAGGTCACCGGGGTGCTGACACCGGCCTCCTCCAGCAGCTTGCGGGCCTTCTTGAGGCTCTGGTCGGGGTAGTTGTCGAAGAAGGAGGTGCTGTGGCCGGTGATGCCGGTCGGGACGAGCGCGTACAGCGGTTCCACGGTCCCGTCGTACACCGTCGACGCGAGCTGCTCGCGGTCGATCAGCCAGGCCATCGCCTTGCGGACGTCCGTGTCGTGCAGCGGTGAGCCGGAGCGGGTGTTCAGGTACAGGTTGCGGGTCTCGGCGCTGTCGGCCACCGTGACGCGCTGGTTCGGGTCGCTGGTGCTGAGGGCGGCGAGCGTCGCGGGCGGCAACTGCCGGGTGGCGGCCTCGATCTGCTTGCCCTTCCACGCCTTCTCGAGGGCGTCGGGGTCGGCGTAGTAGCGCAGCTCGATGGGCGCGCCGGTGGAAACAGCGCCCTTGTAGCGGGAGTTGGGCGCGAGGAGGACCTTCTTGCCCTTCGTGTACCCGGTCAGCTCGTACGGTCCGGTGCCGTCGACATCGTTGCCTTTACGCAGCGCGTCTGCCGGGTAGCGGGTGTGGTCGACGATCGAACCGGCCCCGGTGGCCACCTTGAACGGGAAGGTGGCGTCGGGCGCGGACAGGTGGAAGGTGACGGTCAGGCCCTTGGCGTCCACCGACTTCAGGGTGGAGAACAGGGCCGCCGGGCCGACGTCCGCGTTGATCTTCTTGACCCGGTCGAAGGAGAACTTGACGTCCTTGGCGGTGACTTTGCCGCCGCCGGGGAAGGTGAGGTCGTCGCGCAGCGCGCAGGTGTACGTGACCAGGCCGCCCTTGGCGAAGGAACACTCCTTGGCCGCGTCCGGCACCGGTGAGACGCCGCCCGGCTGGTAGGTCAGCAGCGACTGGAAGACGTTGCTGAACAGGGCCCAGGAACCGGCGTCGTAGGCCCCGGCCGGGTCGAGCGAGGTGACGGTGTCCGTCGTGCCCACGGTGATGGTCGCGGCGCTGTTGTCCTGCGACGGCAGCAACTGCCAGCCGCCCACTCCGGCGACCGCGAGAACCAGCAGCGCCACGAGGATCCGCGTGCGAGCCGATCGCATGCTGATGCCCTGCCTCCCCAGGCCCGTGCGCCGGGCCCAGTCCACAAAAAACGCCACTCCCCTGGCGGCCGGCTCACCTAATCACACGTGTTTCACCTGGGGGAAGAGGAATCTGACGAGTTGTGAAAGATCTTACCGACGGGTGTTTTCGCCGGGTTTCACAGGTTCTTCACAGTGTCAGTCAGGCCTGGGCGGAGGCGAGTTGGACGACGGTGATGTCGGAGGGGGCGCCCACGCGGGTGGGCGGGCCCCAGGCACCGGCGCCCCGGGACACGTACAACTGGGTGTCCCCGTAACGCTCCAGGCCCGCCAGGGTCGGATTAGCGGCGGCGGCGACGTAGTTGCCGGGCCAGAGCTGGCCGCCGTGGGTGTGGCCGGAGAGCTGGAGGTCGACGCCGTGCGCGACGGCGTCGTGGATCTGGACCGGCTGGTGGGCGAGGAGCACGCACGCGCGCGTGGTGTCGCGGTCGCCGAGCGCCCGGGTGAAGTCGGGGCCCTGGCCCTCGCTCTCGCCCGCGAGGTCGTTGACGCCGGCCAGGTCGAACCAGGGGAGTTCGGTGCGGGCGTTCTCCAGCGGGTCCAGGCCGAGCCGCCGCACCTCCTCGACCCACTGTGCGGCACCCGAGAAGTACTCGTGGTTGCCGGTGACGAAGAAACTGCCGTGCCGGGCCTTGAGCCCCGCGAGCGGCGCGGCGGCCGGGCCGAGGTCCTTGACGCTGCCGTCGACCAGGTCGCCGACGACGGCGATCAGGTCGGGCTGCGTCGCGTTGATCGTGTCGACGACCTTCTGCGCGAAGCCCCGGCCGAGGACCGGCCCGAGGTGGATGTCGCTGACGACGGCGATCCGGTAGCCGTGGGCGGCGCGCGGCAGCTTGGCGAGCGGGACGGTGACCCGCTTGACCGTGGGACCGCGCAGGACGCCGTAGGTGCCGTACCCGACCGTCCCGACGGCGGCCGCGACGGCCGCGCCGCCCACCACCCGCGAGACGAACAGCCGCCGCGAGGGAGCCGCCGGCCCGCGCGACACCGGCTCCTCGGGCTGCTCCGGGGAGCGCGCGCCCGCGGGAACCGGCTGCGGTACGGGCGTCTCGACGGCCGGGGTCCGGTCGTGGGCGCGGCGGTCCAGGAAGCGGCGCAGCAGGGGCCGTACGGCCTCGCCTGCGAGGACGGCCAGCAGCAGGTAGATCGACAGGGCCAGCCACAGGAAGCCGGGCCAGGCCAGGGCGCGCTGGAGCCAGAAGGGGGCGCCGGTGCGTTCGGCGACCAGCGCGCCGACCGCCAGCAGCCAGCCGCCCGCGAGGGCCACCGCACCGGCGCGGCGCACCGGGCCGGGGCCGCTGGTCGTGTCGCGGAAGAGGCGACGCCACAGGTACCAGGTCGCGGCGACCACGACGGTCAGCGCGAGCAGGGCGATCACCGCGAAGAGGATCACCATCGTCATGACGTCCGACGCAGTGCGCGCAGCCCACGCAACCCGATGGCCCCGACGACCGTCCCCAATACGAAGGAGACGACGGCCAGCGTCAGGTGCACCCAGAAGTACGCCGTGGGGTCGCCGTTGTCGAAGGCGAGCCCGCTGCTGTCCTTGACCAGGTTCTTGACGAAAGTGACCCAGATGACCCAGCTCCACACCCCGAAGGCGAGCAGGAACCAGGAGACGGGGCGGCTGAGCTTCATGGGTTCAGTATCGCCGCCTGGTGTCCGGTTCCGTGAGCGGGGTGGGGAAGGCGGCGGGACTTCCCGTCGTGTGCCGGGTACGTTCTCCGTCGTGCCCGCACCCATGAAGCAGACTGTCAGGCGATCCCTGCTGGTCACCTCCGCGACCCTCGCCTCCCTCGCGTCCCTCGCGCTGACCGCGCCCGCCTCGCTGGCGGCGCCGGGCCCGACGCCGTCGCCGTCGGCCGGCAAGTCGGCGTCGGCGTCGGCGTCACCGACGGCCGGCAAGTCGCCGTCGCCGTCCGCCAGTGGCTCGCCGTCGGCAACTCCCCCGGCGAACATGTCGAGCGTGGGCGGTACGCGGCTCGGGATGGCCGGGACGCAGGTGGCGATCGCGGGCGGCGCGCCGGTGCTGCCGAAGGAGCTCACCGCGCGGTCGTGGATCGTCGCGGACGCCGAGTCGGGGGCCGTGCTGGCCTCGCACAACGCGCACTGGCGGCTGCCCCCGGCGAGCACGATGAAGATGCTGTTCGCGGACACCGTGCTGCCGAGGTTCCCCAAGAGCACCGTGCACAAGGTCGACCCGAAGGATCTCGCGGGCATGGGGGCGGGTTCCAGCCTCGTCGGGATAAAGGAGGGCGAGACGTATACGGTCCACGATCTGTGGCTCGGCGTCTTCCTGCGCTCCGGGAACGACGCCGTGCACGTGCTGTCGGCGATGAACGGCGGCGTCGCCGGCACGGTGACGGAGATGAACGAGCACGCCGAGGAGCTCCAGGCCCTCGACACGCACGTCGTCTCCCCGGACGGCTACGACGCCCCCGGCCAGGTCTCCTCCGCCTACGACCTGACCCTGTTCGCCCGTTCGGGCCTGCAGAAGAAGGACTTCCGGGAGTACTGCTCGACCGTCTCGGCCAAGTTCCCGGGCGAGACGACGAAGAACAAGAAGGGCAAGACCAGCCGGGGGACCTTCGAGATCCAGAACACCAACCGGCTGCTCAGCGGCGACTACGACATCTCGCAGTACCCGGGCATCGCGGGCGTCAAGAACGGCAACACGACCAACGCGGGCGCCACCTTCACCGGCGTCGCCGAGCGGGCCGGCAAGGTGCTCCTTGTGACGGTCATGAACCCGTCGAAGACCGACCACAACGAGGTCTACAAGGAGGCCGCCACGCTCTTCGACTGGGGCTTCCAGGCAGCCGGCAAGGTGACGCCGGTGGGTGAGCTGGTCGCGCCCAAGGGCGCCGCGCAGGCCAGTGCGCAGCCCGCCGGGAACCCGTCCTCCGGCGCGGGCGCCAGGCAGGCAGGCGGGGCCGGGAACGGGTCGGCGAAGCCGGTGGCGAGCGCGGTGACCGACGGCGGCTCTCGCGGGGTGTGGATCGCGCTGGCGATCACCGGCGGGCTGCTGGTGCTGCTCGCGGGCGGCGCGTTCCTCGTCAACCGCCGCTGGCCGCTGCCGGACCTGGTACGCCGCCGCCGCTGACGCCGTCGTCGTCACCGTCGCCGTCGTCGCTGACGTCGAGGTCGAGCGGGTTGTTCGGGGCGGTGCCGGTCGCCGTCCAGGACGCGCAGTACAGGACGAGTTTCGCGGTGAAGTTGATCCACAGCAGCAGGGCGATGGGCACGCCGAACGCGCCGTACATGCTCTTCGCTGCCACGCCCTGCATATAGCCGCTGAGCAGCAGTTTCAGCAGTTCGAAGCCGACGGCGCCGAGGAGTGCGGCGACGATGAGGCGGCGGCGGGGCGGTTCGACGCCGGGCAGCAGGGTGAGGACGTACAGCAGGAGCAGGAAGTCGGCGAGGACGGCGATGGTGAAGGCGGCGACGCGCAGCAGGATGCCGCCCCAGCCGTCCTTGTCGATGCCGAGCTGGTCGGTGAGCCAGCCGACCAGCGCCGACGCGACGGTGGAGATGGCGAGGGTGAGCAGCACGGCCCCGCCGAAGCCGACGAGGACGCCCGCGTCCTTGGCCTTGCGCAGGACGGGGTTCTCGTCCGGGTCGGGCCGCTCCCACACCGCGCGCAGACAGTCCCGCATCTGACCGACCCAGCCGATGCCGGTGAACAGCAGGGCCGCGCCCGCGATGAGGCCGATGGCGCCCGCGTTCTGGACCAGGTTGTGGATGTCGAGCTGGTCGGAGATGCCGGGGACCTGGTCGGCGATCTTGTTCTGGAGTTCCTGCTGCCGGGAGGTGCTCAGGGTGGCGGCGGCGATGGCGGCGGCCACGGTCAGCAGTGGGAACAGCGCGATGAAGCTGACGAACGTCATGGCGGCGGCCAGCCGCGTCCACTTGACCCGGTCCAGGCGCTCGTACGACCGCCACGCGTGCGTGGCCATCAGGCGCGTCACCAACGGCCCGACGCCGGGAAGTCTGCTCAGCCAGTCCATGATCCGAACTCTGCCCCAAAAGCGATCGCCCATTTCGGGTAGGGGGCGAATGTTGGACAACCAGGAGGACTAACAGGATATAGCCGGGCGATACGGTCGCCTGCATGCCCCCATCCTCTGGCCCCCGTCTCCCCCACTCCTCCGCCGAACGTCTCCCCCAGTCGCTGCTCGTGCTCGGCGGTACGTCCGGGATCGCGCTCGCCACCGCCCGCCGGCTGATCGCCCGCCGCACCCGCACGGTGTGGCTGGCCGGACGGCCCTCGCCCGCCCTGGAGTCGGCGGCGGCCGAGCTGCGCGCTCTGGGGGCGGACGTCCACACGGTGCCCTTCGACGCGCTGGACCCGCAGTCCCACGAGGCGGTGCTCGGCAAGGTCTTCGCCGAGGGGGACGTCGATCTGGTGCTGCTCGCCTTCGGCGTCCTCGGCGACCAGGCGACCGACGAGCGCGATCCCGCGGCGGCGGTGCGGGTCGCGCAGACCAACTACACCGGGGCGGTGTCGGCGGGGCTGATCGCCGCGCGGTCGCTTCAGACGCAGGGGCACGGCTCCCTGGTCGTCCTGTCCTCGGTCGCCGGTGAGCGGGCCCGCCGCTCGGACTTCATCTACGGCTCCAGCAAGGCCGGCCTCGACGCCTTCACCCAGGGCCTGGGCGACGCGCTGCACGGCACGGGCGTCCACGTCATGGTCGTACGCCCCGGGTCCGTCCGGCCGAGGACGGCCGCCGGGCCGGCGCGGTCGCTGCTGGCGACGACCCCGGAGGCGGTCGCGACGGCCGTCGAGCTGGGACTGCGGAGGCGCTCGGAGACGGTGTGGGTGCCGGGGCTGCTGCGGGTCGTGATGGCGGCGCTGCGGCACGCGCCACGGGCGGCCTTCCGGCGGCTGCCGATCTAGCGGGTGCCGGTCTAGCGGGTCGGGAGGGTGCCGCGGTCGACGTGGGCGGCCTGCGGCGGGACGACCGCGCTGCCGAAGGGGTACTCGCGCAGTTTGCGCCAGACGCCGTCGGGGCCCTGCTCGTGGAGGGAGAAGCCGGCGCAGGACCACTCGGCCTCGTAGTGCGAGAGCTCCTCGAAGGCCCGGTCCAGCGCCGCTTCGTCGATGCCGTGCGCGACGGTGACATGCGGGTGGTAGGGGAACTGGAGCTCGCGGATCAGCGGCCCGGAGGTGTCGCGGACCCGGTGCTGAAGCCAGGCGCAGACCTCGGCGCCCTCGACGACCTTCATGTAGACCACCGGCGACAGGGGCCGGAAGGTGCCGGTGCCGGACAGCCGCATCGGGAAGGGCCGGCCGGCCGCGGCGACCTCGACGAGGTGCGCCTCTACGGCCGGGAGCGCTCCCGCGTCGATCTCGGTCGGCGGCAGCAGCGTGACGTGGGTGGGGATGCCGTGAGCGGCGGCGTCGCCGAAGCCCGTGCGCCGCTCCTGGAGCAGGCTGCCGTGGGGCTCCGGGACCGCGATCGACACACCGATCGTTACGGTCCCCACATCTTCTCCTCTGCTGTCAGGCCTGGTTCGTACTGAGTCGTACGGCTATCGACTGTACGGGCACGGCTGTGCTCTGGGCAGGCGCAGGGGAAGTGATGTGCAGCGCTCTGCCCGGTGAACGTGTGTACGGTGCGCCCTCGGTGCTGCCGAGCGCCGTCGGTGCTTCGTGCCGGTGCTTGGTGTCAGTGCTTGGTGTCAGTGCTTCGCGGGGAGGAAGCCGACCCGCTGGTAGGTCTGCGCGAGGGTCTCGGCGGCGACCGCGCGAGCCTTCTCGGCGCCCTTGGCCAGGATCGAGTCCAGCGTCTCCGGGTCGTCCAGGTACTGCTGGGTGCGGTCGCGGAACGGCGTCACGAAGTCGACGACGATGTCGGCGAGGTCCGTCTTGAGCGCGCCGTAGAGCTTGCCCTCGTAGCGCTGCTCCAGCTCCGGGATGCTGGTGCCGGTCAGCGTGGAGTAGATGGTGAGCAGGTTGCTGACGCCGGGCTTCTCGACGGCGTCGTACCGGACGACGGTGTCGGTGTCGGTGACCGCGCTCTTGACCTTCTTGGCCGTGGTCTTCGGCTCGTCCAGCAGGTTGACGAGGCCCTTCGGCGTGGACGCCGACTTGCTCATCTTGATCGACGGGTCCTGGAGGTCGTAGATCTTCGCCGTCTCCTTGAGGATGTACGGCTTGGGGATCTCGAAGGTCTCGCCGAAGCGGCCGTTGAAGCGCTCGGCGAGGTCGCGGGTCAGCTCGATGTGCTGGCGCTGGTCCTCGCCGACGGGGACCTCGTTGGCCTGGTAGAGCAGGATGTCCGCGACCTGGAGGATCGGGTACGTGAAGAGGCCGACGCTCGCGCGGTCGGCGCCCTGCTTCGCGGACTTGTCCTTGAACTGCGTCATCCGGGCCGCCTCGCCGAAGCCGGTGAGGCAGTTCATGACCCAGGCGAGCTGCGCGTGCTCCGGGACGTGGCTCTGGACGAAGAGCGTGCAGCGCTCGGGGTCGAGCCCGGCTGCGAGGAGCTGCGCCGCCGCCAGGCGGGTGTTGGCCGTCAGCTCCTTCGGGTCCTGCGGGACCGTGATCGCGTGCAGGTCCACGACCATGTAGAACGCGTCGTGCGACTCCTGGAGGGCCACCCACTGGCGGACGGCGCCGAGGTAGTTGCCGAGGTGGAACGAGCCTGCGGTGGGCTGGATTCCGGAGAGCACGCGGGGTCGGTCTGAGGCCATGTTCCTTATTGTCTCAGAGCGTGGGGACCACCAGGAACGGGTCCCCACGCCCATCGGGGTCGGCTCAGCCGAGGTCGATCTCCGGGTACAGCGGGAAGCCCGCCACCAGGTCAGTCGCCCTGGTCGCGATCTCCTCGGCCACCTTCTCGTCCAGGACGTGGGAGGCCTTGCTCGTGGCGCCGGACTTGGTCGTGCCGGGCTCGGCGGTCGTCAGGACCCGGTCGATGAGGGCCGCGACCTCGTCCATCTCCGCCGTGCCGAGGCCCCGCGTCGTCAGGGCCGGGGTGCCGATGCGGATGCCGGACGTGTACCAGGCGCCGTTCGGGTCGGCGGGGATGGCGTTGCGGTTGGTGACGATGCCGGAGTCGAGGAGCGCGGCCTCGGCCTGGCGGCCGGTGAGGCCGTAGGAGGAGGCCACGTCGATCAGGTTGAGGTGGTTGTCCGTGCCGCCGGTGACGAGGGTCGCGCCGCGCCGCATCAGGCCGTCGGCCAGCGCGCGGGAGTTGTCGACGATGCGCTGGGCGTAGTCCTGGAACGAGGGCTGACGGGCCTCCGCGAGGGCGACCGCCTTCGCCGCCATGACGTGCGGGAGCGGGCCGCCGAGGACCATCGGGCAGCCCCGGTCGACCTGGTCCTTGAGGGAGTCGTCGCACAGGACCATGCCGCCGCGCGGCCCGCGCAGCGACTTGTGGGTGGTCGTGGTGACGATCTGGGCGTGCGGGACCGGGTCGAAGTCGCCGGTCAGGACCTTGCCGGCGACGAGGCCCGCGAAGTGCGCCATGTCGACCATGAGGGTCGCGCCGACCTCGTCGGCGATCTCGCGCATGATCCGGAAGTTCACCAGCCGGGGGTACGCGGAGTACCCGGCGACGAGGATCAGCGGCTTGAAGTCACGGGCGCTCGCGCGCAGGGCCTCGTAGTCGATGAGGCCGGTGGCGGGGTCGGTGCCGTAGGAGCGCTGGTCGAACATCTTGCCGGAGATGTTGGGGCGGAAGCCGTGGGTGAGGTGGCCGCCGGCGTCCAGGGACATGCCCAGCATGCGCTGGTTGCCGAAGGCCTGGCGCAGCTCGGCCCAGTCGGCCTCGGTGAGGTCGTTGACCTGGCGGGCGCCGGCCTTCGCGAGGAACGGCACCTCCACGCGGTCGGCGAGGACGGACCAGAAGGCGACGAGGTTGGCGTCGATGCCGGAGTGCGGCTGGACGTAGGCGTGCCGGGCGCCGAACAGTTCGCGGGCGTGCTCGGCGGCCAGCGACTCGACGGTGTCCACGTTGCGGCAGCCCGCGTAGAAGCGGCGGCCGACGGTGCCCTCGGCGTACTTGTCGCTGAACCAGTTGCCCATCGCGAGGAGGGTCGCCGGGGAGGCGTAGTTCTCGGAGGCGATCAGCTTGAGCATCTCGCGCTGGTCGTGGACCTCCTGGCCGATGGCGTCGGCGACGCGCGGCTCGACGGCGCGGATCACGTCGAGGGCGGCACGGAAGGCCGTGGACTCGGTGGAGAGGGGCTGCTGCTCGGACATGCGTCGGCCTCCGGGTGGCGTGGTGCTGGGAAAGCGGTCACGGTTTCACGGTTCGGCCCAGGCGCACGGCACTCGTACTGCTCCCGGGCCGCTCCCCGATGGTCCGTCCCATCCCAGCGCGCCAGTCACGGCCCTACGGCCACCCTACCGGCCGTTCCCCGGGCCGACCTGGCCCGGTCCACCATGCGAGCGGGGGGTGTGGTGAGGCCGAGTGCTCCTTCACCACCCTGGTGCGCGCCTGCACGCGCCCCCACCCGGGGAGTGTCATGAGCGGGTGACCCAGCTCGTCCTGCCCCCGCTGACGCTGCCGTTCCCCCAGCGGCTCCACCCCCACGCGGCCGAGGCCGCCGCAGTGGCCCGCGCGTGGGCCGCCCGTACCGGTCTCTACGCCGCCCCGCAGGTCGCCGACCGCGCCTACGCCCAGCAGTGCGACCGGTTCGCCGCCTGGCTCTACCCCACGGCGCCCCGCGACCGGCTGGACGCGCTCGCCTGCGTGGACCTGATGATGTTCCTCGACGACGACCACTCCGACGAGGACGCCCCCCGGCCCCACGCCCTCCTGGCGTCCCCGCTGCTGGACGTCGTCGAGGAGCCCATGAGCCGGGCTTGGCGGGCCCGCTTCCGCGCCCACCTCGCCGACTGGAACCGCGTCAACGAGCAGATCGGCTCGGCCCGCACCGATTCCGGCGCCCCGCCCCCGCCGGAGGAGTACGTCCCCTGGCGGCGCGTCTCCTCGACCCTGTACTGGCACTTCGACCTGATCGAGTACGCCCACCGCCACGAACTGTCGGACGTCTTCGTCTCCGGCGACCTGTACCGGCGGCTGGTCGAGTGCGCCGTCGACATCGGCGCGTGGACGAACGACCTGTTCTCCGCCCCCAAGGAACTCTCCCAGGGATAGCGGTACAACCTGCTGGCCGTGCTGCCCCGTCACCGTCAAGTCAGCGCGCAGGAAGCCGCGTTGCTGACCAGGGACTGGATCACCGACCGGACCCGGGACTTCCTGAACCGCCCGCGCCGAACTCGCCTCGGCGACCACCGCGGGCCCCCTGCTGGACTGGGCCGACGGCCTCGCCCACGCAGCCGGCGGCAACCTCGCCTTCTGCCTGGCTTCCGGCCGCTGTCCGTCCCGGGTCGGCTGAGTACGTCAGTCGGCTGAGTACGTCAGAGGATCACGTGCGGTACGAAGCGGGCGTACTCGTCCGTGATGAGGCCGGTCGACTCGCGGATGCCCAGGCCCGCCGGTTCGTCGTCCACCACCCAGGCGCCGAGGACGACGTGGTTGTCGTCGAAGGCGGGGAGGGGGGACAACTCCTGGTAGCAGCAAGGGTCTTCGCGTACGGCGGGGGCGTTGCCCGGTGGGTGGATGGTGACGCCCGCGCCTTCGCGGCCCAGGAGGGGCTTGGCGACGTAGCCGGTGGTGGTCGGCAGGTCGCGGGGGCCGTCCAGATAGGCCGGGAGGAGGTTGGGGTGGCCGGGGTACAGCTCCCAGAGGACGGCGAGGAGTGCCTTGTTGCTGAGCAGCATCTTCCAGGCCGGTTCGATCCACATCGTGGTGCCGGTGCCGCCGCCGTTGTCGAGGGTGTCCAGGACGTGGCCGGCGAAGCGGTCGGTGGTCAGCCACTCCCAGGGGTAGAGCTTGAAGCAACTGCGGATGAAGCGGAGCCGGGCGTCGACGAAGCGGCCGGACAGGGGGTCCCAGCCGATCTCCTCCATGGAGATCCAGTCGGTGTCCAGGCCGGCCTGTTCGGCGGTCTCCTTGAGGTAGGCGACCGTCATGAGGTCCTCGCCGAGTTCGTCGGCGGAGGAGTGCGCGAAGTGGAGCGGGTTGCCGGGCGGGAGGAGGGGGGCCTGTTTCTTCCAGGCGGCGACCAGGCGTTCGTGGAGGGAGTTCCACTGGTCGGCGTCGGGGAAGCGGTCCTCC
Organism: Streptomyces sp. yr375; assembly: GCF_900110755.1. Lineage (GTDB taxonomy): Bacteria > Actinomycetota > Actinomycetes > Streptomycetales > Streptomycetaceae > Streptomyces. Next base: position 63,089 of record NZ_FOFF01000015.1, on the reverse strand, counting down.
ATCCAGAACCACTGGGGGGAGGCCGCCTCCACGAGTGAGGTGGGGGTGTCGGCGTTGTACTCCAGGAGTTTCGCCGGGCCGGTGCCGTCGTAGCGGAGGTCGAAACGGCCGTAGACGGAGGGGAGTTCGGCGCGCCGGTGCCAGGCCTCGGTGACCGCCGCCGCGACGCGCGGGTCGGTGATGCCGAGGTCGGCGAGGCGGTCGGACTCGACGAGGTGGGCGGCGGCCGTCAGGCACATCTCGTGCAGTTCCCCGACGGTCTCCTCCAGCGCCTCGACCTCGTCGAGGGAGAACGCGTAGTACGCGCTCTCGTCCCAGTAGGGGCGCAGGGTGTCGTCGGGGTGGCGGGTGAGGGGGTAGACAAGCCCCTGTTCCTCGACGGTCCGCTGCCAGTCGGGACGGGGTTCGATGGTGTGACGTCGCATCGGCGTGTCCGGCTTCCTTCGGTCTGTCCGGTTCGTTCAGTTCGTCCGGTTCCCTCAGCCGCCCGAGCTGCCCTTGTGACTGCCGCTGCCGCTGTCGCCATCGCTGCCGAAGCCGCCTCGGTGGACACCATTGCCGCCGCTGCTGCTCGAACCGCCGGACCCGGACGACCCGGACCCCTTGCTCGGCTTGCTGAAGGAGCCGCCGGTGACGTACGAGCCCTTCTTCTTGCCGCCGTAGTACCAGGCGCCGTTCGCCGTGGTCTTGGTCGACTTGCAGCTCTTGTCGGCGACGACCTTGTAGCCCTTGGTGAGGTGGTAGCTGTCGCGGTCGACACAGCGCTTGTCGGGGTCGGAGGAGCAGGCGGTGAGGGCCACCGCGAGCAGTCCCATGCCGCCGAGTACGACCGTGCCCGAGCGCAGCTTTCGACGCGTGTCCGCCATGTTCTTCTCTCCCCGTGTCCCCGTTGTCGTATCGCCGCTACGGCGATTACCGGCCGTCAGCCTAGACAACCGGCCGTCGGGCACCCGCAGGCGGCCCGCCCGACCGCCGCTCCCCTACAGTCCTTGCGTGCTCTTCGGAATGGTGTGCGCGCTCGGCGCGGCGGTCTGCTTCGGTACGGCGACGGTGTTGCAGGCGGTGGCGGCCCGCGCCGCCGCCGACAGCGGCACCGGTGAACGTGGTGGGGACGCGGCGTTGCTGCTGCGCGCGGTACGGCAGTGGCGGTATCTCGCGGGGCTGGGGCTGGACGGGCTCGGGTTCCTCTTCCAGATCGCCGCGCTGCGTTCGGTGCCGATCTACGCCGTCGGCGCGGCCCTCGCGGCCAGTCTGGCGGTGACTGCGGTGGTCGCGGCGCGGCTGCTGCGGGTGCGGCTGAGCCGCATGGAGTGGCTGGCGGTGGGGGTGGTGTGCGCGGGGCTGGCGATGCTGGCGCTGGCCTCGGGAACGGAGGGCGAGGAGAGCGGCCCTGCGGCGTTGCCGTGGGCGATGCTCGGCGCGGCGGTCGGCGTGCTGCTGCTCGGCCTGGTCGGCGGACGGCTCACCGGGCGCGGGCGGGCACTGGTGCTGGGACTGGGCGCCGGATGCGGTTTCGGCGTGGTGGAGGTGGCGGTACGCCTGATCAACTCACTCGCCCCGTCCCACCTGCTCACCAACCCGGCGACGTACGCCCTGCTGCTGGGCGGCGCGTCCGCATTCATCCTGCTGACAACAGCACTGCAACGGGGCTCGGTGACGACCGCCACGGCGGGCATAGTGCTCGGCGAAACGATCGGCCCGGCCCTGGTGGGCGTGATCTGGCTCGGCGACCACACCCGCGAGGGCCTCGCCTGGCTGGCCGTCCTCGGCTTCGCGGTCGCCGTGGCGGGGGCGCTGGCGCTGGCCCGCTTCGGGGAGGCTCCGGAGCCGGTGGCGGCGCCTGTGGCGCAGGTGCAGGGGCAGGGGTAGGTACGGGGGCGGGGGTAGGGACGAGTGCCGGCCGGCGCCCAGGTCAGGACATCGCCTCGGTGATGCCGTTCCACAGGTGGGTGCGGGCCTCCAGGGCCAGGGTTGCCGTGTCGACCGCTTCCTGCCAGCGGGTGGTGTCCGTGCCGCAGAGGTCGGCGACCATTTGCATGGCCATGGGGGTGTGCTCCTCGCCGTCGACCTCGATGTGGCGGGCCAGGTAGTCGCAGAAGAGGGGGAAACGGTCGGTGCCCTCCTTCTTGATCACCTGGTCGAACATGTCCGGGATGAGGTCCTCGCGGGAGAAGGCGAAGGCGGCGGCCCGGCAGTGCAGCGGACGGTCGGCGATGATCCCGAACGTCGTGCGCACGAACTCGGCGGCGGGGGCAGGGACTTGGGCGACCCGTAGCGCCGAGGGCACGTCGTGGCCCTCCGCTGTCAGCGCTACGAACGTGTCGATGCGCGACGTGTCGGCGCCCGCCTCGTCCATGCCCGCGCGGTACAGCTCGAAGTGGCTGGTGAAGCCGCCGTTCAGTTCGTCGCTCTCCTCGACGAGGACGATGTCGTTGATGAGCCGCCGGCTCACCTCCGAGCCGCGCGGCACCCAGGGGACGTCGACGCAGGTGAGGTCCCGCTGGAGCGACTTGAGCAGGGACATGAAATCCCAGACGGCGAACACGTGGTGCGCCATGAACGTCGCCATGTCCTCCCGGCTGCCGATCCGCTGGTAAATCGCGTGGGCGGTCACTTCTTTCCGGGCGGATTCGATCGCGGACCGGGCCCGGTCGATTCCCGCATGGGACATATCCCAGTCGTACCTGGACATGTTTTCTCCTTCGGCTCGAGAACCCGATCGTGCACTTGTCCCGACTTACCGGCAACCACTTCCGCGAATTCCGAAAAGTTACCCGCAGTACCCATCGACAGAAGCTGCCAAGGTCACCGAAAAACCATCAAGAGGTAACGTTTCGGGCAAGTCGAAGGCGGTCGTAAAAGTTTGAAGAACCTGTGAACACCGGAGCCCTCCGCTCCGTACTCGACACCGTGACCAGTAATCCCGTCACCGTCACCTCGGCTTATCGCGTGGTGCCGGGCCGAGAGGGCGACTTTCATTCCTGGGGGTGGGCCATGCTGGGCGCGAGTGCACAGCAGCCCGGCTTCCTCGGCGGTGGCGTGCTGGTCGACGGAGAGGCGGAGTGGCATGTCGTCTATCGCTTCGCCAGCGAAGGCACGGCCCGGGCCTGGGAGGACTCGGCAGCCCGTGCGGAGTGGGACGTCCGGGCGGCGGGCGTCGCCGTGCAGACGGACCGCAAGAGCGTGCGCGGCTCCAAGGCGTGGTTCGAATCACAGACCCCCGCCCCGAAACCGCCGGCCCCTCCGTCGAAATGGAAGTTATGGTTCGTGAATATGAGCGCGGTTTTCCCGCCGGTGCTCCTCTTCAATCTGATCGCCCTTCCTTATCTCGGCGGCCTCAATCCGATCGTTCGCACGCTGCTGCTCTGTCTGTGTGTGACGGCTCTCGTCACCTGGATTCTCATGCCCCGCCTTCAGCGTTTCTTCAAGAAATGGCTGTATCCACCGCTCCAGGCGCTCCGCGGACGGCACAAACGACGGACCGCGTAGTCCCGAGAACGACCCTAGGGAGGTGGGCGGGTGAAGACCCTGCTCATCGACAATTACGACTCGTACACGTACAACCTGTTCCAGCTCATCGCCGAGGTCAACGGCGAGGAACCGGTGGTGATCGTCAACGACGCCCCTGCGGACGTCATTGACGATCTTGCGAAATTCGACAACGTGGTGGTGTCGCCGGGTCCGGGGCACCCGGCGAAGGCGCGGGACTTCGGCATCAGTGCCCGGGTGCTCGCCGAGTCGACGGTGCCGGTGCTCGGCGTCTGCCTCGGTCACCAGGGCATCGCGCACGGGGAGGGCGCCCGGGTGTCACCCGCGCCGCAGCCCCGGCACGGGTATCTGTCGGCCGTCCGCCACGACGGGCGCGACCTGTTCCAGGGGCTGCCGCAGAACTTCACCGCCGTCCGCTACCACTCGCTGTCCGTGCGCGAGCCGCTGCCCGCCTCCCTGGAGGCCACCGCCTGGGCGGAGGACGGCGTCCTGATGGGGCTGCGCCATCGCCAACGGCCCCTGTGGGGCGTGCAGTTCCACCCGGAGTCGGTGCTCACCGAGTACGGCCACCGGATGCTGGTGAACTTCCGCAACCTCACCGCCGACCGGGCCCGCAAGCTCCGGACGAAGAACACCGCGGTCCCGGCGCCCGAGACGACCCTCCCGAGCCGCACACCCACGGCGACCGGTCCTACCGGTGTGGCCGACCCCACCAGCCCCTCGGCGGCCCTCACCCTCCCCCGCCCCCGCACCGGCGGCCCCGCGCACCGGCTGCACACCCGCCGCATCGCCGGGGCGATCGACGCGGAGGCCGCCTTCACCCGGCTGTACGCCGACTCGCCGCGCGCGTTCTGGCTGGACAGCTCCCGGGTCGAGCGCGGCCTCTCCCGCTTCTCGTTCTTCGGTGACGACAGCGGTCCGCTCGCCGAGTTCGTCCGGTACGACGTCGAGGCCGGCCAGTGCGAGATCGAGCGCGCGGGGCGGCCCGCCCGCAAGGTCCGGACGAGCGTATTCGACTATCTCAAGCGGCAGTTGGCCAACCGCAGAGTCGACGCCACCGGCCTGCCCTTCGACTTCACCGGCGGCTACGTCGGCTACTTCGGCTACGAGACGAAGGCCGACTGCGGCTCCCCCAACCGGCACCGCGCCACCACCCCGGACGCCTGCTGGCTGTTCGCCGACCGGCTGATCGCGGTCGACCACCAGCAGGGCTTCACCTACGCGGTCTGCGTCGCCGAGGACACCCCGCACGCCGGCCGGGAGGCCACGGAGTGGCTGGAGAGCACGCTCGCCCAGCTCACCTCACTGCCCGAGGAGACCGACCGCGCGCCGGTGCCGGTGCCAGTGCCAGTCCCAGTGCCAACCGATCCGGCCGGGTCCGGCCTCGGAACCGATCTCGGTTCCGTCGAACCGTGGCTGGTGCGCGACCGGGCGACGTATCTCGCGGACATCGCGGCCTGCCAGGGCGAACTCGCGGCGGGCACCAGCTACGAGATCTGCCTCACCGACGCCGCGCGGTTACCCGCCCCGGACGACTCCTACGCGTTCTACCGGGCGCTGCGCCGCGTCAACCCCGCCCCGTACGCCTCGTATCTGAGATTCGGCGACCTCGACGTCGTCGGCTCCTCGCCCGAGCGGTTCCTGCGGATCACCCGGGACGGCATCGCCGAGGCCAAGCCCATCAAGGGCACCGCACCGCGCGGCGCCGGTCCCCTGGAGGACGCCCGGCTCCGCGACGAGCTGGCGGCGGACGCCAAGACCCGCGCCGAGAACCTGATGATCGTCGACCTGCTCCGCAACGACCTGGGCCGGGTCTGCCGTACCGGGACCGTACGCGTCACCCGGCTGATGGCCACCGAGTCGTACGCCACGCTGCACCAGCTCGTGTCCACCGTCGAGGGGCGGCTGCGCGCCGACACCGACGCCGTGGACTGTGTGCGCGCCTGCTTCCCCGGCGGCTCGATGACCGGCGCGCCGAAGCTGCGCACGCTCGAGATCATCGACGGGCTGGAGACCGAGGCGCGCGGCGTGTACTCGGGGGCCCTCGGCTACCTGGGGTGCAGCGGCGGCGCGGACCTCAACATCGTCATCCGCACCGCCGTCCTGGCCGACGGCCTGATGCAGTTGGGGGCCGGGGGCGCGATCGTCCTGGACTCCGACCCGGTCGCCGAGTACGACGAGATGCTCCTGAAGACGGCCGCCCAGATGCGCGCCCTGCACGAGCACACGACCCGCGAGGCGGCCTCGAAGCCGGGACGCCCCGCCACCCCCGTCCCGGGCCCGCTCCCCCTCCCGGCCACCGTCAAGGAGGCCACCCGATGACGACGCCTCAGCCGACGACCGCACAGCCCGCGACCGCACAGCCCTCGACCCCGACCGTGATCTCGACCACCGCGACCGTTCCGCAGCCCAGAGCGCCCCGGGACACCTCGGCGGCCGAGGCCCCCGGCAATCTCGCCGCGTACCTCGACGATCTCGCCGAGCGGCGCGGCTGGGCCGGGCGGGTGGCATTCCGGCAGGGGCATCAGGGCTGGACGCACGGTGAGGTGCACGCGCTCGGGGCGCGGGCCGCCGGAGTGCTCGCCGGGCACGGGGTGCGGCCCGGGGACCGGGTGCTGATCGCCCTGCCCGACGGGATCGCCTGGGTGGCGGCCTTCCTCGGAGTGGCCCGGCTGGGGGCGGTCGCCGTCCTCGTCAATCCCGAACTGCCCGCCGCCGAGCACGCGTTCATGGCCGAGGACACCGCCGCCGTACTGTGTCTGACCGGGCCGGGGCTGGAAGACGACCGGTTCGCCGGGCGATCGCGGCTGGGCGCGGACCAGTTGCTCGCGCTCGCCCCCGCCGCCGCGCCGGCCCCCGCCCACCCGGTCGACGCGGACACCCCCCTGTACGTGCAGTACACCTCCGGAACCACCGGTCGCCCCAAGGGAGTTGTGCACCGGCACGGCGACCCGAAGACGTACCACGACCTCATCGGCCGGCGGCTGCTGGGGATCACCGAGGACGACGTCACGCTGTCCGTGTCGAAGCTGTACTTCGCCTACGGGTTCGGCAACGCGTTCGCCTTCCCGCTCTTCTCGGGATCGTCCGCCGTGCTGGTGGACCGGCGTCCCACGCCCGCCGCCGTCGACGAACTGGTCGCCCGGCACCGGGTGACGCTGCTCTACTCGGTGCCGTCGGCGTACGCGGCGCTGGTCACCGACCGGGGCAGCGGGCACGCCGCCTGTTTCGCCTCGGTGCGGGCCGCCGTGTCGGCCGGTGAGGGGCTGCCGGACGGACTCGGCGAGCGCGTCGGCGAGTTGCTCGGCGCGCCGGTGCTGGAGCAGATCGGCTCCACCGAGGCCGGTCACGCGTTCTGCGCGAACGGTCTCGGCCACAACCACCCCGGCACCGTCGGGCGTCCCGTCCCCGGGTTCGAGGTGGAGCTGCGCGACCGCGCCGGACACCCCGTACCCGACGGCGAGGAGGGCGAGTTGTGGGTGCGCGGGCCGTCGGTGACGCCCGGGTATCTCAACCGGCCCGAGGAGACGGCGCGCACGCTCGTCGGCGGCTGGCTGGCCACCCACGACCGGGCGCGCCGTGAACCGGACGGCTCCTACCGGCACTTGGGCCGCACCGACGACATGGAGATGGTCGGCGGGATCACCGTCTCGCCGCTGGAGGTGGAGGCGGTACTGCGGACGCATCCGGCGGTGCGGGAGGTCGCCGTCGCGGCCGTCACCGACGGGCACGGCGTCAGCAGGCTGCGCGCCTTCGTCGTACCCGCAAAGCCCCTGTCGGACGGGCTGGCCGACGATCTCGTCGCACTGGTCCGCGACCGGCTCGCCGCCTTCAAGGTGCCCCGGAGCGTCAGTTTCGTGCCGTCCCTGCCGCGCACCTCCACCGGAAAGCTCCGCCGCCACCTCGTCCGCCAGGGTGCCTGGTGACCACGCCGGCCACCTGCCGTGCGTCCGACCGCCATACGTCCGAGAGGAACAGCCACATGTCGCAGCAACCCCTGCTCGCCGACCGCGGGTTCTATCTGGGCCCGCTGTTCCGCCGGGCGGCCGACCGCCACGGCGGCGTCTTCGTCACCCTGGACCGGCCGCTGGACACCCACCCCGCGCGCGGGGTCGACCTCGACTACCCGGCGCTGGCCGACATCGTCGAGGACCTGTCCGGACGGCTGTGGGCGGCCGGGGTACGGCCCTCGGAACAGGTCGTCGTCCACAAGACGGACAACGTCGACATCGTGCTGCTGACCTGCGCGGTCTCCCGTATCGGCGCGGTCCCCGTGCTCCTCTCCCCCGGCCTCGCCGGGCCGGTCGTCGGACAGCTCCTCGGGCGGCTGCGGCAGCCGTGGCTGGTCACCGACCGCGCCAAGCTGACCGGCCCGCTCGCGGACATCGGCCTCGCCGGGCTCGTCCGCCGCACGCTCACCGTCGACGACGCGCCGGGCACCGACGCCGACCCCCTGGCGCAGTACGCCGACGCCGAACCGCCGGCCCCCGTGCGGCTGCACCCCCGCGAACCCGCCCTGATCACCCACAGTTCGGGCACCACCGGCGTCCCCAAGCTCGCCGTGCACTGCCCGAACACCATGTGGAACCGGCTCGTCCCGCAGCAGGCGATGGGCTGGCCCACCCGGGGCGAGACGGCCGCGCTGCACATGTCGTTCGTGCACTCGCGCTTCTACCACCTGCTCGGCGTCCTGCTGCACTTCGGCAGCCCGCTCGTACTGATCACCGACCCCGAACCGGCGTCCGTGGGCCCGCTGTTGGTGCGTCACCGGCCAGGCATCGTCGAGACCCACCCCAACACCTTCGTCCTGTGGGAGGAGTTGGCCGACGCGCCCGGCGCTCCGCTGTCCCGGGTGAAGTCGTACGGCTCCACGTTCGACGCCATCCACCCGCGCACCGTACGGCGGTTGCTGGGCGCGTCGAAGCGCCGGGCCCCCTGGCTGATCCAGTTGTACGGGCAGAGCGAGACGGGGCCGGTCGCGTTCCAGTGGTTCACGCGGCGCAGCGTGGAACGGGCGGACGGGCGGCGGGTCGGGATCGGCATCCCGGGGTTCACCCGGGTCCGGATCGCGGACGCCGACGGCAGGCGGGTCGCGCCGGGCACGCCCGGCCGGATCGAGGCCCGCACCCGGGGCCGCATCCTCACCTACCTGGGCGCGCGGGCGCAGTACGACCGCCAACTCGACGGCGGGTGGTGGCAGATGGGCGACATGGGCTACATGAGCCGGCTGGGCGCCCTGCATCTGATCGACCGCGAGGTCGACCAGATCGACGCCGTGCACAGCAATCTGGCGGTCGAGGACGCGCTGATGGAGCGGCTGGAGGAACTCCGTGAGGTCGTCATCGTGCCGGGCGCGGACCGCGAACCGGTACCGGTGGTGTGCGTACGGGGTGAACAGCCACTGGACCGGGAGCGCTGGCGCGAGGCGACGGCCGATCTGCCCGCGATGGCCGAACCCCGGCAGTGGCGGTTCGAGGAGCTGCCGATGACGGCGACCTGGAAGGTGAAGCGGCTGGAGATCACCCGCATGCTGACCGAGCGGCTCGCCGAGAGCATCGCCGGGACGCGAGCGAGCGTGCGCGCGTGAACCCGGTGATCGTGGTGGGCGCGGGCCCGGTCGGCCTGTCGGCCGCGCTGGCCCTGCGCGCGCAAGGGCTGCCGGTCGTGCTCCTGGAGGCGGACCCCGAGGACCGTGAACGGCCGGGCAGCCGCGCCCTGTTCGTGCACCGCGAGACCCTGCGGACCCTCGACGACATGTGCCCGGGGCTGGCCGCCGAGATCACGTCGTACGGCCGGACCTGGCACACCCGGCGCACCCTCTACCGGGGCCGGGAGGTGTACGCGCGCACCTTCCCGCCGCCGTCCGGGCTGCCGCCGTTCACGAGTCTGCGGCAGGTGGACACCGAGCGGTTCCTGCGCGCCGCGTGCGAGCGGGCGGGGGTGGAGTTCGGGTGGGCGACGCGGATCGTGGGCGTCGACACGTCCCCGTCCGGGGTCACGCTCGTCGGCGAGGACGGGCAGGAGTGGAACGCCAAGTACGTCGTCGCCGCCGACGGCGCCCGCTCGACCGTCCGGCGCGCGCTGGACATCGCCATGGAGGGCGTACGCGGCGAGGGCTTCCACGTCGTCGTCGACGTGGCGGACGTACCCGACGCCGAACTGCCGCTGGAGCGCGTCTTCCACTACGAGCATCCGGGCGTCGGCGGCCGCAGCGTCATGCGGGTGCCGTTCACCGGCGGCTTCCAGGTCGACCTCCAGTGCCGCGACGACGACCCGGAGGAGGCCTACGGCACCGAGGACGCCGTACGGGAGTGGCTGCCCGGCGTCGTCGGCGAGGGGTACGCGGACCGCATCCTGTGGGTGTCGACGTACCGCTTCCTGCGCAAGGTCGCCGCCTCCTTCACCGATCCGCACAGGCGGGTTTTGCTCGTCGGCGAGGCGGCGCACCTGTTCCCGCCGTTCGGCGCGCGCGGCATGAACAGCGGCATCGCGGACGCGGCGGCGGCAGCGCAGGCCGTGGCGGCGGGGACGGCGGACGCGGTGGCCGGTTTCGCGGACGTACGGCGGGCCGCGGGTTTGTTCAACAGCGAGGCCGCCGGGGTCGCCCTGGACCATCTGCGGCCCCGGCGTCGGATCGTCCGGCTCAGACAGCGTGCGGCCGCCGCCCTCGCGCCCGTCCTGCCGTCGTGCGGCTCATGGCTGGAGCACGCGCCGTACGGACCCCGGGGCGGGGCACCGGCGGTGGCGGGCGGGAAGTACTGAAGGAGAAGGAGGCCGAGTGACTGGACAACTGACGCTGCGCGAAGGGTGGTTGACCTGGACGCCCGGTCGTGGGCTGACCGCCGAACCGGAACCCGTGCCGGACGGGCCGCTGCTGGTCGCCGACTCGTGGCTGGTGCGCGACGGCCGGGTGCGCGGGTACGGCCGGCACCGGGAGCGGTTTCTGCACGCCTGCGCGGAGAGCGGTGGGCCGGGGCCGCGTCGGCTCGTGCGGTTCTGGCAGGACGTGACCGCCGCGCTGCCGCGCACCGGCGCGTGGTTTCCGCGTGTCGAACTCACCGCCGAATCCCTGGAGTTGAGGCTGCGGCTGCGGCACGCCCCGCCGCTCGGCACGGAGATCCGCGTCTGGTCCGTCGGCCAGCCGGACCTGCGGACCGCGCCCCGCCGCAAGGGGCCGGACCTGGACATCCTGGCCCGGGTGCGGGGGCGGGCGGTCGAAGAAGGGGCGCAGGAAGGGGTGTTGGTCGATCCGTCCGGGGTGGTGCTGGAGTCGGCGACTGCGAGCGTGCTGTGGTGGGAGGGCGACACCTTGTGCCAGCCGCCGCCCCGGCTGCCGCTCCTGCCCGGGGTGACCGCCGCGCTCATCCAGGAACGCGCGCTCCACACCGGCATCCGCACCGCCCACCGCGAACGGACCCTGCCCGAACTGGCCGACCGCGAGGTATGGCTCGTGAACGCCCTGCACGGCATCCGGCCGGTGACGGGCTGGATCGGCGAGCAGACGACGACGGCCGGTCCTGCGGTACGAGCGGAGGAATGGCGGAAGTGGCTGGACGGATTGACGGAGCCGCTGCCGAATAATACGGGAAATAACTAGAACCCATAACGCGACGGGCACCGGCGAATATCGCCGATGCCCGAATTCTGCATTGCTTTTGATGACTACTTCTTCGCGGGCTGGTAAGCCCCCGGCACCATGCGCGTGGCGATCGCTATCCGGTTGTACGCGTTGATGACGGTAGCCGCCCAGATGAGCGCCGCGAGCTGTGCCTCGTCGAAGACCGCCGCCGCCTCGGTGTAGACGTCGTCCGGCACATGGCCGTCGGCGACGAAGGTCACCGCTTCCGTCAACGCCAGTGCGGCGCGCTCCCGTTCGGTAAAGAAAGGGGTCTCCCGCCAGGCGTTCAGGGCGTAGATGCGCTGCTCGGTCTCGTCCTGCGCGCGGGCGTCCTTCGTGTGCATGTCGAGGCAGAACGCGCAGCCGTTGAGCTGGGAGGCGCGGATCCTGACCAGTTCGAGGAGTTCCGGCTCGACCTTCGCGTCCGCCGCTGCGGAAACAGCGGCGACGTGCAGGGAACCCATCGCCTTGGAAACGTCGGGGGTGATTTTCTTCAGGGCCACACGGGATATCTGATCACTGTTGCTCATAGGCCGACTATAGCCACTTCCGCCAGGTGGACGCGTGCGAATCCACCCACTTTTCCGCCGCCTGTTCCGGCGTCAGTTTCTGGTCGGCGATCATCAGGGATACCTCGTTCTGGTCCTCCGTAGTCCACCGGAACTTCTTCAGGAAGGCCGCCGCCCTGCCGCCGTCCTTCGCGAAGTCGGCGTTGAGGTACTTCCGCAACGGGGTGTGCGGGTAGCCGCAGGCGACCTTCGCCGGGTCGGCGTCGCAGCCCTCCTGGTACGCCGGGAGCTTCACCTCCGTCATCGGGACCTTCTCGAACAGCCACTGCGGGGCGTACCAGTACGTCAGGAAGGGCTTCTTCTCCTTGGCGAACTGGCGGATCTGGGTGATCTGCGCGGCCTCCGAACCGGCGAACACGACCTGGTAGTCCAGGTTCAGGTTGGTCACCAGGGCCTTGTCGTTGGTGACGTAGGACGGGGAGCCGTCCATGAGCTGGCCCTTGCCTCCGCTCTCGGCGGTGCGGAACTGGGACGCGTACTTGTCGAGGTTCTTCCAGTTCGTGACGTCGGGGTGCTGCTTCGCGAAGTACGTGGGGACGTACCAGCCGATGTGTCCGGTGACGCCGAGGTCGCCGCCGCGCGCGATGGTCTTCTTGTCGTCGACGTACCGCTTCTCCTGGTCGGGGTGGCCCCAGTCCTCCAGGATCGCGTCGACCCGGCCCTGGCTCAGCGCGTCCCACGCGGGCACCTCGTCGACCTGCACGGTGTCGACGCGGTAGCCGAGCTTGTGTTCAAGGAGGTACTGGGCGACGGCGACGTTCGACTGCGCGCCCACCCAGGACTGGACGGAGAGGGTGATGGTCTTCGCGCCCTGGGCGTTCGCGAACGGGGACGCCTGCTTGGTCATGTCGGCGGCGCCGCAGCCGGTCAGCAGGACCAGCGACGCCACCACGGCGGTCGTACGAACTCGCATGTCACGCTCCCTTCTTGGTGCGCCGGTCGGCGGGCTGGGTCACCCGGTCGAGCATCAGGCCGAGACAGACGATCGCGGCGCCCGCCACCAGACCGGTCGCCAAGTCGCCCTGGGCGAGCCCGAAGACGGCCTCGTAGCCGAGCGCGCCGCCGCCGACCAGACCGCCGATGATGACGACGGCGAGGACGAGCACCACGCCCTGGTTCACGGCGAGCAGCAACGCCGGCCGGGCGAGCGGCAGTTGGACCTGGCGCAGTTGCTGCGCGCCGGTCGCGCCGAGGGACCGGGCCGACTCCAGCGCCGCCGGGTCGACCTGCCGCAGGCCCTGCGTGGTGATGCGGACGACGGCGGGCAGCGCGTACACGACGGCCGCCGCGACGGCGGGGGCGCGCCCGACGCCGAACAGGGCGACGACCGGGATCAGGTACACGAACTGCGGCATCGTCTGGAACACGTCCAGGGCGGGGCGCAGCAGCCGTTCGACGCGGTCGCTGCGGGCGGCGGCGATACCGGTCGCGAAGCCCAGGACGAGGGTGACGGCGACGGCGGCCAGCACCTGGGACAGGGTGTCCAGGGCCGGTTCCCACACGCCGAGCACACCGGTCGCGGCGAGCGCGAGGACGGCGGTCAGCGCGGTGCGCCAGGTGCCGATCGGCCAGGCGATCGCGGCGACCAGCAGCAGCACCGCCCACCAGGGCAGCCCCTGGAGGCCGTCCCGTACGGGGTCGAGGACCCAGGTGGTGAAGTGGCCGGCCCAGTCGGCGGTGCCGCCGACGACGGGCACCCCGGAGTAGAGGTGGTCGGTCATCCAGCCGACGGCGTCGTTGACCGGGGCGGCGATGGGCACCGTCCAGGCGTCGGGCCAGTCGAGCCGCCCGGCCACGCGCCCGGCGAGAGCCACGGCCACGGCGGCGGCACCCGCGTAGACCCAGGTGGTCCACCGGGCGGGGGTATCGCCAGCGTCGCCGCCGTCGCTGTCGTCACCGGCGGCGGCCGTGACGCGGTCCAGGACGACCGCGAGCAGCACGATCGGTATGCCGGCGGCGAGGGCCGCGCCCACGTCGACCGAGGCCAGCGCCTGGTAGACGCGGTCGCCGAGACCGCCCGCGCCGATCACCGACGCGATGACCGCCATCGACAGCGCCATCATGATCGTCTGGTTGAGGCCGAGCAGGAGTTCCTTGCGGGCCAGCGGGATCCGCGCGGTCAGCAGGCGCTGACGCGCGGTCGCGCCCAGCGAGTCGACGGCCTCCAGGACCTCTTGGTCGGCCCCGCGCAGCCCGAGCGCGGTGAGCCGGGCCATGGGCGGGGCGGCGTAGACGACGGTGGCCAGGACCGCCGCCGGGACGCCGATGCCGAAGACCAGCACGACCGGCAGCAGGTACGCGAAGGCGGGCAGCGCCTGCATGGTGTCCAGGACCGGGCGCAGGGCGCGGTCGAGGCGCGCGGAGAGCCCGCCGGCCAGGCCGAGCAGCACGCCCACGACGACCGACGCGAGGACGGCGACGACCATCAGGGCGAGCGTCTGCATCGTCGGCACCCACATGCCGAGCAGGCCGCAGGCCAGGAACGCGGCGGCCGTACCGAGCGCGAGCCGCACCCCGGCCACCCGCCAGGCGATCAGCGCGCCCGCCGCCGCGACACCGGCCCAGCCGACGCCGAGCAGCACCAGATAGACGGCGCGGACGGCGAGGACGACGCCGTTGCTGAGATGGCCGAAGAAGTAGAGGAACAGCGGGTGGCTGTCGCGGTTGTCGATGATCCAGTCGCTGGCGCCCGTGAGGGGTCTGGTGAGGTCGACGGTGAGCGTCGCGGGCCAACTCCCGCTGGACCAACGGGCGTTGGCCAACGGCACGAGGACGGCGGCGGCGACCGCGAGCAGCAGCAGCTTGCGGACCGCCTGGTGCCGGAGGAAGCCGGGCAGGGCGGCGAGCCGAAGCGCGGGGGCGGTGGTCAACGCGGCCATCAGACCGCCTCCTTGGGGAACTCCTCCGTGGGGAACTCCCTCTTGGGGAACTCCTTGGGCGGCTCGGTCCCGGCGTCGGCGGGCAGCTCCGTTCCGGCCACCACGTCGAGCAGTCGTTTCTGGTCGACGACGCCCAGACAGCGGCCGTCCGCCACGACACACGCGGGCCTGCCGCTGCGGGCGACGACCTTGATCGCCTCGGCGACCACCGCGTCCGCCGCGAGGGACCCGGGGTGCTCCGCGCCGCCGCAGCCACCGGGCCGCATGACCCTGCGCACCGTCAGCACCTGCTCGCGCGGTACGTCCCGGACGAACTCGCGGACGTAGTCGTCGGCCGGCGAGCCCACGATCTCCTCGGGGGTGCCCAACTGCACCACCCGCCCGTCGCGCATCAGGGCGATGCGGTCGCCCAGCTTCAGCGCCTCGCTGAGGTCGTGCGTGATGAAGACCATCGTGCGGCCCTCCTCGCGGTGCAGCCGCACCACCTCCTCCTGCATGTCACGCCGGATCAGCGGATCGAGCGCGCTGAACGGCTCGTCGAACAGCAGGACTTCGGGGTCGGCGGCCAACGCCCGCGCCAGGCCCACCCGTTGCCGCTGACCGCCGGAGAGCTGGGCGGGCCTGCGCTGCTCCATGCCCGCAAGGCCGACCTTCTCGACGACCTCCTTCGCGCGCGCCCGCCGCTCGGCGCGGCCGATGCCCTGGATCTCCAGGCCGTACGCCACGTTGTCGAGGACCGTGCGGTGCGGGAGGAGGCCGAAGTGCTGGAACACCATGGCGGCGCGGTGCCGGCGCAGTTCGCGCAGCCGGGTGCGGTCCATCGCGCGGACGTCCTCGCCGTCGACGGCGATCGCGCCGGCCGTCGGCTCGATCAGCCGGGTCAGACAGCGCACGAGGGTGGACTTGCCGGAACCGGACAGCCCCATCACGACGAACACCTCGCCCTTGCGGACGTCGAAGGAGACGTCCCGGACGGCGGCCGTGCAGCCGGTGCGTGAGCGCAGTTCGGCGGGGCCGAGCCCGGCCAACTCCGGGTTGGTAGGCACCTGTTCGGCCTTCGGCCCGAACACCTTCCAGAGCCCGTCGACGGAGAAGACGGGAGTACTGGAAGAACTGGGAGTGCGGGAAGTGCTGGCGGCACTGGGAGTACTGGGAGTACTGGGGATACTCATCACGCACCACTTCCGATCAGGTCCACGGCTCGCTCGCCGACCATCAGCACGCCGATCATCGGGTTCACGGCGGGCATGGTCGGGAAGACGGAGGCATCGGCGATCCGGATGCCGTCCAGGCCCCGGATGCGCAACGTCGGGTCGACGACGGCGAGTTGGTCGTCGGCGGCACCCATCCGGCAGGTCCCCGCCGGGTGGTACACGGTGTGCGCGACCTTGCGGGCGTACTCGCTCAGCTCGGCGTCGCCCGTGAGGTGCGGGCCGGGGGCCACCTCGCGCTTGAGCCAGCCGGCCAGCGGCTCGGTCCGCGCGATCTCGCGGGCGATCCGGATCCCGTCGACGAGGGTGCGGCCGTCGTGGTCGTCCTCGTCGGTGAAGTAACGGAAGTCGAGGGCGGGTTTCACGGCCGGGTCCGCGCTCTTCAGGTAAAGCCGCCCACGGGACTTTGGCTTGGGGATGTTGGGGGTCAACGAGACGCCGTGCGGCGGGCGTTCGTAGCCGAGGCGCTCCGGGTTGTCGGTGAAGGGGACCTGGTAGAAGTGGAACATCAGGTCGGGGCCCGCGTGTTCGGGGTCGCGGCGCACGAACAGACCGGCGTCGGAGTCCATCGCGGAGTTCTCCGGGAGCGGCCCGTGGGTCTCCCAGACGATGACCGACTCGGGGTGGTCGAGGAGGTTCTCGCCGACGCCGGGCAGGTCGTGGACGACGGGGATGCCTAGCGCGTCCAGATCGGCCTTCGGCCCGATGCCGGAGTGCAGGAGCAGCCGGGGCGAGTCGACGGCCCCCGCGCACAGCACGACCTCGCGGCGGGCCCGTACGAGGATCTCCTCGCCGTCCTTCGTGCGGACGTGCACGCCCCGTGCCCGGGTGCCGGCCAGCGCCAGCCGGTATGCCCAAGTCTCCAGCAGGATCGTCAGGTTGGGCCGCTCGTCCAGCACCGGGTGCAGGTAGGCCACCGACGCGCTGGAGCGCTTGTTGGTCTCGGGGTGGTAGGCGAGGTCGAAGAAGCCGACGCCGTCGGTGAACGGCTCCCGGTTGAACCCCTCGATCCGTGGCACCCCGATCGCCTCGTGCGCCGCCTCGACGAAGTCGCGGGCGATGGCGTTACGGTCCTTCTCGTCGACCGGGACGATGTTGTTCAGCAGGCGCGCGTAGTACGCCTCCATCGGAACCGCGCCCCAGCCCTCGGCGCCGGCCGCCTCCCACTCGTCGAAGTCGGAGGGCAGCGGCTTGAACGCGATGAGCGTGTTGTGGGAGGAGCAGCCGCCGAGGACGCGGGCGCGGCTGTGCCGGATGTGGGAGTTGCCGCGCGGCTGCTCGGTCGTCGGGTAGTCGTAGTCCAGCTCGCCGCCGAGCAGGCCCATCCAGCGGCGCAGCGTGAGGACGTCGTCCCGTCCGACGTCGCTGGGGCCGCCCTCGATGACGGCGACGGTGGTGCCGGGGTTCTCGGTCAGCCGCGAGGCGATGACGGAACCGGCGGTTCCACCTCCGACGACGACATAGTCGTACTCATGGTCGTACTCATAGTCGTGAATATGGGCGTTCTGGGACATGGGGGTACTCCAGAGGCGTGCGAAGTCTGAGGAACGGGCCGGAGTCTGGGAAACGGCCGGAGGCGACAGCGGGGGTTCAACCGGCGAACCAGCGCACCGGCCTCGGTGCGAGGTTCTGGTAGACGTGCTTGGTCTCGCGGTACTCGGCGAGTCCGGCGGGGCCGAGTTCGCGGCCCACCCCGCTCTTCCCGAAGCCGCCCCACTCCGCCTGCGGCAGGTAGGGGTGGAAGTCGTTGATCCAGACTGTGCCGTGGCGCAGCCGCCCGGCGACCCGCCGCGCCCGGCCCGCGTCGGCGGTCCAGACGGCGCCCGCGAGGCCGTACTCGGTGTCGTTGGCGAGCGCGACGGCCTCGTCCTCGGTGCGGAAGGTCTCGACGGTGAGGACCGGCCCGAAGACCTCCTCCCGCACGACCCGCATCTCGCGGTGGCAGTGGTCGAGGACGGTCGGCTCGTAGAAGTAGCCGGACTCCGGCCGGTGCGGGGCGGGCCGCGGCCGCTTGCCGCCGGTGCGCAGCACCGCGCCCTCCGCGAGCGCGGAGGCGACGTACGTTTCGGTCCTGGCGCGCTGCTGTTCGGAGACGAGCGGCCCGCACTCGACGCCGTCCTCGGTGCCGCGCCCGAGCCTGATCAGGCTTGCCCGGCGGGCGAGTTCGGCGACGAAGCGGTCGCGTACGGACTCCTCGACGATGAGCCGGGAGCCCGCCGAGCAGACCTGGCCGCTGTGGATGAAGGCCGCGTTGAGGGCCTGGTCGACGGCGGTGTCGAAGCCGTCGTCGGTGGCGCAGGCGTCGGCGAAGACCACGTTGGGGTTCTTGCCGCCGAGTTCGAGCGCGACCTTCTTGACGGTGGGGGCGGCGGCCCGCGCGACCTTCGTGCCGCTGGCCAGACCGCCGGTGAAGGAGACGAGGTCGACGTCCGGATGCTCGGCCAGCCGCGCCCCGACCGTGTGCCCGGGCCCGGTGACGATGCCCGCCACCCCGGCGGGCAGCCCGGCCTCGGCGAGCAGGTCGATGAGCGCGATCGTCGTCAGCGGGGTGATCTCGCTCGGCTTGACGACGAAGGTGTTCCCGGCGGCGAGAGCGGGCGCGATCTTCCAACTGGCTTGCAGCAGCGGGTAGTTCCAGGGCGTGATCAGCGCACAGACGCCGACCGGCTCATGGACGACGACGCTGTGGACGTCGGCCGTGCCCGCGTCCACGACCCGCCCCGGGGCCTCGGCGGCCACGAGCCCGGCGAAATAGCGGAAGGCGTCGGCGACGCAGTCGATGTCCACCCGGCCCTCTTCGACCGTCTTGCCCGCGTCCCGGCTCTCCAGCAGCCCGAGCCGTTCGCGATCGCGTACGAGGAGGTCGGCGACGCGGTGCAGCAGGGCGGCGCGTTCGGCGACCGGGGTGCGCGGCCAGGCCCCCGCGCCGCCGTCGAAGGCGGCCCGGGCGGCCGCGACCGCCAGATCGGCGTCCTTCTCGTCGCCCTCCGCGACCACGGCGAAGGGACGCCCGTCGGCGGGGTCGAGAATCTCCCGGCTGCCACCGGAGACGGCTTCCAGCCACTCGCCGTCCACATGAATCGTCCGCTGCTCGCGCTGCCGCTGCTGTTCCGTCCTGTCGACCATGGGCGACCACCTGCCCCCACCCTCCGGTTGCATGCGCAATCCATGGCCGAAAGTGCGCTACGTCACTGAGAATGCCGCGTCGCCGAAAGGGCTGTTTTAGACATATGGGTGATCTATATGATCACGATGTTCGCAGTAAGCGCATAAATGAAAGGACGGCTTCCGTCCACATGAAACCCCCCACGAATCCCCCCACGGTTTCCCTCACGAATCCCCTCCCGAATGCCCCCGCCAAGAGGCTCGGGAAGTCGGTGCGCGGCGCGCTCGCCGTCACCGTCGCCGCGCTGGCCGCCGTGCTGCCCATGGCCGGCACCGCGAGCGCCTCGCCGTGGTCCGGCCACGCCCACCGTACGGTCGTCACGGCCGACGGCGAGAGCTTCCGGCTGCGGCTGGCCGCCACCCCCACGGTGCTCCCCGCCGCCGGCGGCACGGTGCACGTCAAGGGCGCCGGGTACAACCGGGCGCAGGGCGTCTTCCTGGCGTTCTGCGTGATCCCCGACGGCGTCCGGGTCGGCGACCCGCGCACGTACACCACGCTGCCCACCCCCTGCCTCGGCGGTCGCGCGGCCGAGGACGGGTCCTCGCGCCGGATCACCGACACCGGCACCGGCACGCCCGGGATCACGATTCCCTACGGGACCGGCGGCTCGTTCGACACGACGCTGAACATCAAGCCCGAGATCGCGGAGGGCGTCGTCTGCGGCGAGACCGTGCGCTGCGCGATCGTCACGCGCGCCGACTTCACGGCCACCGCCGACCGGTCCTACGACCAGTACATCCCGGTCGACTTCAAGCCCGCCGCCGGTTACTAGGCGCACAGCGGCCCGGCCCACACCAGGACCGGGCCGCCCCACCCGCACAACGACGGCAACGGCTAATGCCCCTGATCCTGCTGTTGCTGCTGCTGTTGCTGTTGCTGTTGGAGCTCTTTGCGCCGCTGCTCCTTCTGCTCTCGCTGCTCTTTCTGCTGCTGTTTCTGCTTCTCGCGCCGTTCCCGCTCCGCTTCGAAGAGGCGCAGGTACTCCTGGGCCCGTTCGCTGAGTGGGGTGGGCCCGTCGTCCTCCTCGTCGTCATCCTCCAGCCCCTGGTCCCTGAGCTGCTGGTTCTGGACCTCGATGGGCGGCTCGGGGTCGTAGTCGGAGGGACGGGGCCCCTCGGGGCCGTCGGGGCCGATGCGGATGAGCCGTTCGACGCGGCTGACGCGGTAGCGGATGCCGTCCACGGTGAGGACGTTGGAGCGGGTCTCGTCGAGCCGGTCGGCCAGCCGCGCGTACTCCGCCTTCCGCTCCTCGTCGAGCCGGAGTTTGAACGGGCCCTGCACCCGCAGCCACCCCGCGAGGGAGTCACGGGCCCCCTGCGGAGTGGTGTAGGAGCAACCGGGGTTGAAGGACAGCCACTGCCCGTTCTCCCGCTCGGAGATCATGAAGACCGCCGGGAGGAGCACCCCGCCGGGGTACTCGATCCTGGCCCGCCGGGAGTCCGCCACGACGTCCTCCGTGGAGTCGCTCAACACGCTGGCGAACTCCAGGAGTTGCAGCTTCAGCAGACTGTCCGAAAGCCCTGAACTCGTGTACGGGTCGACGATGAACCCCTCGTCCTTCGCCCCCTCCATGTCCGCGTCGCCCACCTCCAGCGCGTCCCGGTCGGAGGGACGGGGCGGCTCGGGCCCGTTCGGCCCCATCCGCAGGAAGCGGCAGGTCCGGATGATCCGGAAGCGCTCGCCGCGCACCCGGATCTCGTTCACCACCTCGCGGTCCATCCGCAGCGCCGCCGCCATCCACTTGCGCCGCCCGGTCTCGTCACCGGCCTTCCCCGCCTCGACCGAGCGCAGCCGGAAGAGCGAGCCGAGCGAGTCCCGGGAGTCCTGCGGGGTGGCGCTGCCGAAGCCGAGGATCTCCCAGCCGCCCGTCTCGCACTCGCGCGCGTAGAAGAACTCCGGCAGGCCGAGGCCCATCACCTGCGGATACCGCTGCGTCGCCTCCCACGCCTCCTGCTCGGCGAAGGCCGCGATGGGACCCTCCTGGGCCGTCACGCGGAACGTGAGATAGGACGGCGTCACGTCTCGGTAATCGGTCACGTACGGACCGTGCCCAGACCGGGCCCCGGATAGACCAGCGGCAACCATCCGATTTCCCTATGACGGATTTCCTACGACGGACCACCCACGCCGAACGCACCGATCCCCGGGGGGCCACGACCAAGGCCCCCCGGGGATCAGGGAGTTACCACTGCACTGCTACTGAACTCGGATGCTGCTGAACTCAGATGAGGCCGAGCGCGCGGACCGCGTCCCGCTCCTCCGCCAGCTCCGCCACCGACGCGTCGATACGGGCGCGGGAGAACTCGTTGACGTCCAGGCCCTGGACGATCTCGTAGACGCCGTCCTTGGTGGTGACCGGGAAGGACGAGATGAGGCCCTCGGGGACGCCGTACGAACCGTCCGACGGGATGCCCATGGAGGCCCAGTCGCCGTCCGCCGTGCCGTTGACCCACGTGTACACGTGGTCGATGGCGGCGTTGGCGGCGGAGGCGGCCGAGGACGCGCCGCGCGCCTCGATGATGGCCGCGCCGCGCTTGGCGACGGTCGGGATGAAGTCCTCGGCGAGCCACTTCTCGTCGCTGACGACCTCGGCCGCGTTCTTGCCGGCGATCGTGGCGTGGAAGATGTCCGGGTACTGGGTCGCCGAGTGGTTGCCCCAGATGGTCAGCCGCTTGATGTCGGCGACCGTCGAGCCCGTCTTCTTCGCGAGCTGGGTCAGCGCGCGGTTGTGGTCGAGGCGGGTCATCGCGGTGAAACGCTCGGCCGGTACGTCGGGCGCGGCGGCCTGCGCGATGAGCGCGTTGGTGTTGGCCGGGTTGCCGACGACGAGGACCTTGATGTCGTCCGCCGCGTTGTCGTTGATGGCCTTGCCCTGCGGCTTGAAGATGCCGCCGTTGGCCTCCAGGAGGTCACCGCGCTCCATGCCCTTGGTGCGGGGGCGCGCGCCGACGAGGAGGGCGACGTTGGTGCCGTCGAAGGCGACGTTCGGGTCGTCCGTGATGTCGATGCCCGCAAGGAGCGGGAAGGCGCAGTCGTCGAGCTCCATCGCGGTGCCCTCAGCGGCCTTCAGCGCCGGGGTGATCTCCAGCAGGCGCAGCTTGACCGGCACGTCCGCGCCGAGCAACTGGCCGGAGGCGATGCGGAACAGCAGGGCGTAACCGATCTGGCCGGCCGCGCCGGTGACGGTGACGTTCACGGGAGTGCGGGTCATGGCGTTCTCCGTATGACAGCGGTCGGTGGGGCGTCCCTGCCCCGGGTGGGACGTACAGATGATCGATCTCTTGGTATCAAGAGATCCATCCAGCGGTCAGGCTATCGCGCCTCCGGGATGCCGGACGTCCGGGGTTGTGTGGCCCGCCCCACAGAGCGGCGGCCGCCCGGTCCTGGAGGGGGGGAGAAGGACCGAACGGCCGCCATGGTGGGGGACCGACCGCGCCGGACTCCCGTGGGGATACGGTTCGCGTGCCCCGACCGGACAGGCCTATTCCTGACCCGCCCCCACTTTTTTCTCCGGGCTACGGCGTACGGGTTTTTCACCCGGGCTACGGCGTACAGCCCTGCCGTCCGGACGCCAGCACCGCGCACGCCGTCGCGTCCGCCGCGTCGCGCACCGCCACCATCGGGGTGTACGCGATCGTGTCGCCGGCGACGGTGATGGCGCCGGTCTGCCGCACCGACCCGGCGGTCACCCGCACCCCGTCCCCCGGCGCGGCCTGTGTGATACGGCCCCAGGCGGCCCCGCATGTCTCGCTGTAGCGGACCTCGACCAGGACCGCCCCGACCGTCGCGCTCCGCACCGTCTCCACGAGGTCGCCGCTGCACCCCATCTCCTCCGCGTCCTTGCCCGTGCAGCCCGCGCCGCCGCACCGCGCCCCGGACGGCAGGACGGTCATAGAGGTCGCCGAACCGGCCGACGGGGACGGCGACTTGACGGTGCCCACCGCCTGCTGCGGATCCCCGCCGTCGGTCAGCAGGAACGCCCCCACGACGACGATCACGACCCCCACCACCCCGGCGAGAAACAACGCCACCCGCCCCGAACCGGAGCCGCCGTCGGACACCCCCGCAGGTCCGGCGACGCCCGGAGTCACCGCGACCCGCGCCTCGGCCGGCTCCTCCCGCACCTCGGGCGGCGGCGGCCCGAACTCCCCGAGCGCGGCCCGCGCCTGGGCGATCCGGCCGGCCTCCATGGTCCGGTCGTGCCGCATCTCCGAACGGCTCCAGGCGCGTTCGGCCAGCTCCCACATGGTGGTCAGATGGATCGGCGGCGTGCCGGTGACCTCGGCCAGCGCGACGATCGCGCCCTTGGGCGCGAGCAGCCGCCCGTCGAGATACCGCTCCCAGGACGTCCTGCTGTAGCCGGTACGGTCGGCGACCGCCGCCAGACTCAGTCCCGTACGGTCCACGACCCGCCGCAACTGCTCGGCGAACTCCCGTACCTGCGGGTCGAGTTCATCCGGCAAGGCCCTCCACCGAGGCATCGATCCCCCCTCCCTCCGCCAAGTCCCCCGCGGCCACGTTAGACCCGATACGAAGACGATTCAGGACACATACCCGAATCATCGACGTATCGACACAACGAGGGAGGAGGGATACGGGAGGAGGAAAGGGGGATGAGCGAGGTTCAGCCGCTGACTGTGAAGTGCAGGGTGTCCTTGAGGATCGGGATCTGGAGCAACGGGTGGGGCTGGGCCATCAGCGACAGCAGGACGATCGCGGTGCCCAGCACGCCGTAGGTCGCGATGTCGGTGAAGCGGGAGCGGACGGCGAGCATGCCGACGCCGGGCAGCAGCCAGCGCAGCACCGCGCCGACCAGCAGTCCGACGCCGATCAGGACCGTGCCGACCCGCACCACGTCGAGCGCGGTCAGCAGCAAGCCGAGCGCGACGACGCCCAGGACGGCGATGATCGGCCACTGCCGGGAGGCGAAGGCGTCGCCGGGTCCGGCCCGGCCGGCGCCCTCGGGGCGCGCGGTGTCCCGGGTGAACTTCGGGAAGCGGCGGGTGGTGCGACGCGGCACACCGCGCACGTCCGGCGCACTGACCGGATCCCGCACCTCGGTCTCGCCCTTGTCCGCCACGTCGCCCATGTCGCCCATGTCGCCCACACCGTCCCTGTCAGCCACGTCGCCGTCCCTGTCCCCGGCGTTGCCGGAGGCCCCCTCAGACGGCGACACTGCGCTCCGCCGCCTCGACCACGTTGACGAGCAGTTGGGCGCGGGTCATGGGGCCGACGCCGCCCGGGTTGGGGGAGATCCAGCCGGCCACCTCGCGGACGTCCGGGTGGACGTCGCCGACGATCTTCCCCTCCGCGTTGCGCGAGACGCCGATGTCGAGGACGGCCGCCCCCGGCTTGACGTCCTCGGCCCGGACCAGATGGGCGGAACCGGCGGCGGCGACGATCACGTCGGCCCGCTTCAGGTGCGCCGAGAGGTCCCGGGTGCCGGTGTGGCACTGGGTGACCGTCGCGTTCTCGCTGCGCCGGGTCAGCAGCAGCGGCATCGGACGCCCGATGGTCACTCCACGGCCGACGACCACGACCTCCGCGCCCTTGATCTCGACGCCGTACCGGCGCAGCAGCGTGAGCACGCCGTTGGGGGTGCAGGGCAGCGGCGCGGGCTCGTTGAGGACGAGCCGGCCGAGGTTCATCGGGTGCAGGCCGTCGGCGTCCTTGGCCGGGTCCATCAGCTCCAGGATCCGGTTCTCGTCGATGCCCGCGGGCAGCGGGAGCTGGACGAGGTAGCCGGTGCAGGCGGGGTCGTCGTTCAGCTCGCGGACGACCGCCTCGATCTCCTCCTGGGTGGCCGTGGCGGGCAGCTCGCGCTGGATGGACGCGATGCCGACCTGGGCGCAGTCGCGGTGCTTGCCGGCGACGTACTTCTGGCTGCCGGGGTCGGCGCCGACGAGGATCGTGCCGAGGCCGGGCGTCACGCCCTTCTCCTTCAGCGCCGCCACGCGGGCGGTCAGATCGGACTTGATCTCGGCTGCGGTGGCCTTGCCATCGAGAATCTGGGCGGTCATGCTCCCATTCTCCCGGATGACGGCCCCGCGGTTCCAATCCGGATCACATCCGGTTTTACTCCGGTTCCAGTCCCGGATGATGTTGCACTTGCACAACACCTCGGGAATGCCGCGGAATGCGGCTGGACAACAAACCGGCCATTGCAGAACGATTGAGGCCACAGTGCCGCGGGCAGTACCGGGGGGACGACCGCATCTGTAGACCTTCCTCCACAACCGGTCGCCCGTCGTCCCCGCACTCGAATGCACACGGAGGAAGGACCGCCATGAGTTTCGGCGACCCGAACAACCCTTACGGCCCCCCGCCCCAGCAGCCGCAGCAACCCCCGGCCGCACCGGGCTACGGCTACCCCCAGCAGCCCCCCACGGCTCCGGGGTACGGCTTCCCGCAGCAGCCCGGCTACCCCCAGCAGCAGCCCGGCTACCCCGGCTACCCGGGGGGCAACGCGCTGCCGCAGACCATGCCCGGCCTGATGGTCACGGCCCGCGTCCTGCTGTACATCGTGGCGGGCGTCCAGGTCCTCGCCGGCCTCTTCGCCGCCTTCGGCGCGGCCACGATCAACGACGTGTCCAACTCGGGCGAGGACACCTTCGGCAGCAACGGCTTCTCCGACATCGGCCACGCCGGGGCCGGCATCATCTTCTTCATCGCGGTGCTGTTCCTCGGCCTCTCCGCGCTGTCGATCACGCTGGGCGTCAAGTTCACCCGCGGCGGCCAGGGCATCCGCATCACCACCATGATCTACGGCATCCTCGGCGCCCTCTTCGGCGTCATCATCCTGATCAGCGCGGCCACCGCCGGCTCCTCGGCCGCCCTGGTCTCGGCACTCCTGTGGATGGGCTTCGGCGGCACCATGGCAGCAGCGATGATCGCCCCGTCCGGCGCGGCCTGGTTCAACCGCCCGCGGTACTGACGGCGGGTACCGACGGCGGTACTGACAGCGGTACTGACAGCGGTACTGAGCCTGCCGGAAGGGCGCATTCTCGCCATTCCTCGCCGGGGTCGTGTCACGGCGTGACACGGCCCCGTCCCGTCGCCCACCCTGATGCCGTAAAGGGCGGGTGAGGACGGGGTGACACACCGTGTACAGCATCATCGTCGTACCTCCGGTATCGCCGGTATCTCTCGTGTCTCCGGTGCCGCCGGTGGCTCGGGAGGACGGGCGCGGTGGGCAGGAGTGTGGGCGGCGAGTGCGGCTCGCGCCTGGTGAGCGGCTGACCTTCGGGCGGTCGGCGCAGGCCAACGACCTGGAGATTCCGCACGAGGGCGTCTCCCGGCGGGCCGGTGAGATCACCGCGCAGGGCGCGTTCTGGATACTGAGCAATTTCAGCCGCGACCAGACCTACGTGGTGGAGAACCCGGAGGGCGCCGGCGAGCACATCAAGGTCGCGCCCGGCCGGCTGGACGCGCCCGTCCCCTTCGAGTTCGCCCGGATCGTGCTGCCCGCGGCGGGCGACCTGCTGACGTTCGAGGTGTGGGCCCCGCGCCACGACTACCTGGGCACGGCCTCGGGCCTGGACGGCGCGCCCACGGCCCCCGCCTTCTCCCTGGACCGCGGCAAGCGGTACTTCGCGGTCCTGGCCGCCCTGTGCGAACCCCGGCTGCGCGGCGAACCGCACGCCCCGCTGCCCACCGTCGACCAGGTCGTCGCACGGCTGCGGCCCGGCTGGCCCGCCGCGTCCCGTACGTCCGTGCAGTGGAACATCGACTACCTCGCCGTGAAACTGCGCCTCAAGCCCGGCCCCGACACCGCGGAACCGGGACCGCGCCTCAACGGCAAGAAGGAGTCCCTGGTGTCCATGGCGCTCCGCTTCGACCTGGTGCGCGAGGACGACCTCGCCGTCCTGGCGGCGGTGCGGTGACCGAGCCCGAGCCGTACGCCGTCCGGGTGCCCAAGGGGTACCGGGTGGGCGACTGGGAGGTGCGGGAACCGATCGCGACCGGCGCGTTCGGCAGTGTGTACGCGGCCCGACGGGACGTTTCCGAAAGCGACGCCCGCGCAGACGTAACGGACGTCCCCGATACCGCCGCCCTCAAGTTCCTGCCCACCGGCACCCACACCCCCCGCCAGCTCACCCATCTGCGCGAACTCGCGGAGCGGGAAGTGGAGTTGCTGAGCCGGCTCAGCAGCCCGCGTCTCATCCGCCTCTACGACACCCTCACCGTCGACGACCCGTCCCGCCCCGAACTCGACGGCGCGACCGTGCTGGTGCTGGAGAAGGCCGAGGACTCGCTGTCGGCGCTGCTGAAACGCGCCGCCGCGCCCACGGCCGGTCCGGCGCTGCTCGCCCAAGTGTGCGCCGGGCTGGCCCAGTTGCACCGGGCGGGCTGGGTGCACGGGGACCTCAAGCCTGCCAACGTCCTGCTGATGAAAGACGGTTCGGCCCGGCTCGCGGACTTCAACATGGCCGCCGAACTCGAAGGCACCCACGCCTACACGCCCGCCTTCTCCACCCCCGACTACACCCCGCCCGAGCTGCTGTGGGCCGAGATCGGCGAACGGGGCCGCCGGATCCGCCCGTCCGCCGACGTGTGGGCGTTCGGCGTCCTCGCCCACCTCGTCCTCACCGGCTCCTTCCCGCTGCCCGGCGGCACCCCGACGGCCCGCCGCGACGCGGCCGTCGCCTACGCGCGCGGCACCGCCGAACTGCGCCTGTCGCCCGAACTCCCGTCCCCCTGGCGGGAGATCGTCGCCGCCTGCCTGGCCCGTACGCACGCCGACCGCATCGACACCGAAGCCCTGCTGCGCCGGGTGGAGACGCTCACCGGCACGACGACGCCGTCCACCGGCCGCCGGTCCCGCCGTCGTACGGCCGTCCTGGCGGGCGCGCTCGCGACCGTCGCCGCGCTGTCGGCCGTCGGCTACGGCATCAGCGCCTGGACCGGCGACGGAAACTCCGGTGACTCCGGCGACGGTAAAACGGCCGGTGCGGGCGTCACCGCGGAGACCGCCGCGCAGTACGGCGCGGTGGACCTGCGCACCGACAGGGGCGTACCGGCCGCGTACCGGCTGCTGATCGTCGAGACGGCGCGGGACTGCCGTCACGCGTCCGTCACGCCGTCCCTGATCGCCGCCATGCTGAAGGTGGAGAGCGACTTCGATCCGGCCCTCTCGGACCCCGCCAAGAACGAGTACGGCATCGCCCGGTGGACCCCGAGCGTGCTGCGCTGGTGGATGAACGCCGACGGCACCCCCGGCGAGACCGTCCCGTCGCCGCCCTTCCCGCCGGCCGAGTCCATCCCGGCGATGGGCCGCTACCTGTGCTGGATCGCACCGCGCCTTAACGCCCGACTCCCGGGCGACCGGCGGGTGTTGGTCGCCGTCGCCTACCGCACCTCGTGGGACACGGTGAACAAGGCGGACGGCGTCCCGGCGAAAAACCGCGACTACGCGACGCGGATCGCCCACTACCTCAAGGAGTACACGCCCCCCGGCCGGACGTGACCCTGAGAAGTCCGAGGTACCGCCGCCCGCCGTTTCCCGCGACCGTGGTTGCACGCCGCGCGGTGTCCGGCCCCCTCGGGGGTGGGCCGGACACCGCCCGGTCTCCACCCACGAGAACACGGGACCACGGGCACGACGGGGGTACGACCATGAAGCGGGCGCTCGCCGCACGGTGCACGATCGCGGCGCTCACGGCGGTCACGGCGATGGCCGGCTGCGGGCGGGACACCGCGCCGCCCTCCCGCCCGCAGGCGCTGACCTGGCAGCAGGAACTCCGTCTCACCGACGCCGAACAGCGCCTCACCTCCCAGTGCATGAAGCGGCACGGCTTCACGTACGCGGAGGACCGCGGCCTGACCCTGCGCGAGAGCATGCCGGTGCGGTTCGTGCAGGACGACGTGGCGTGGGCGCGGACGTACGGGTACGGCGGCCGGATCGACGCCGAGCAGGAGCAGGTACGGCTGCACAACCCCGTCGCCGCCTACCGCCAGACCCTGTCCGCCGCCCGCCGTACCGCCTTCGACCAGGCACTCGACGGCGGCAGCGGGAATGGGAGTGGGAGCGCCGTCCAGGTGGTCTCGGCCGAACTGCCCGGCAGCGGCCGGGAGGTGCGCAAACGCCTCGGCGGCTGTACGGCGGAGGCGGAGAAGGCCCTGTACGGCGACCCCGGCGACTGGTTCCGCGCCTCCAAGACCGCCACCGGCCTCAACGCGCTGTACGCCGCCGACCTGATGCGCGACCGGCAACTGACCACCGCCGTCGCCGCCTGGTCCCGGTGCATGAAGAAGTCCGGGCTGACCTACCCGGACCCGCAGGCGGCCCGTGACGCGACGCGCGAGAACACCGCGCGACTGGGGACGGCCGCCGCCGACAAGGCGTTCGCGACCGAGCGGAGGATCGCGGTCGCCGACGCGACGTGCGCCCGAGCGACGTCCCTGAAGTCGGTGGCCACGGCCCGCGAAACCCACTACGTCGACCGGCTTCCGACCCGGTACGGCAAGGCGCTCGACACCTATCGGCGCCTCCAGCACCAGGCGTACGACCGAGCGGTGCGGATCGTGCCGCAACGCGCCTGACGCAACCAACCAAAACGAGGGGAATCATCATGCGCAAGTTCGCCATCACGGCGGCCGTCATCGGCCTGACCGCGCTCGGGCTGACCGTGCCCGCGACGACCGCCCAGGCGGCCGACGCGAGCGTCCAGGCCACGGGCTGCAACAACAAGTGGCCGGGCCGCAACGGCAACGTCTACGCCTGGGACGGCTACGACTGCCAGGGCGCGCTGCTGGGCCAGACCGCCGGCAACGACCCGGACTGGAACGCCGCGGGCGGCGGTTTCGCGGGGGCCTGGGACCGGGCGTCGTCCGTCATGAACGCGGGCTACACCGGTGGCCGGGACGTCGTCCAGTTCTGGTTCTGGCAGAACTACGAGGAGACGTACACCTGTCTCGCGCCGAACGAGTACTTCGCGGACAACCTGTCCGACAACTCGTTCAACGGCGGCCACCCGATCGTCGACAACAACATCCGCTCCCACCGCTGGGTGACCGCAGGCGAGTGCGCGACCTGGCTGACCTGAGCCGCCCCTGCTCCTGCACACCTGAAAGGGGCGGCGGCCGACAACCGGCCACCGCCCCCGACGACGTACACGTCAACTCAGCGCAATGCAGTGCACTGTGGTGTGGTGTGGTGTGGTGTGTGTCAGTGGAAGAAGTGGCGCGTGCCCGTGAAGTACATCGTGACGCCCGCCTTCTTCGCGGCCTCGACGACGAGTTCGTCGCGGACCGAACCGCCGGGCTGGACCACGGCCTTTACGCCTGCCTCGACGAGCACTTCGAGCCCGTCGGGGAAGGGGAAGAAGGCGTCGGAGGCGGCGTACGCGCCGCGCGCCCGCTCCGCGCCGGCGCGCTCGACGGCCAGCTTCGCGCTGTCGACGCGGTTGACCTGGCCCATGCCGACGCCGACCGAAGCGCCGTCCTTGGCGATCAGGATGGCGTTGGACTTGACGGCCCGGCAGGCCTTCCAGGCGAAGGAGAGTTCGGCCAGTTCGGCCGGGCTGAGGGCCTCGCCGGTGGCGAGGGTCCAGTTGGCCGGGTCGTCGCCGTCGGCCTGGAGGCGGTCGGCGACCTGGAGCAGCGCGCCGCCGCCGATGGGCTTCAGCTCGACCGTGCTGGACGGACCGGCGGGGGCCTTCAGCACGCGGATGTTCTTCTTCTTGGCGAGGGCCTCGAGGGCCCCCTCCTCGTAGTCCGGCGCGACGATGACCTCGGTGAAGATCTCCGCGACCTGCTCCGCCAGCTCCTTGCTGACCGGCCGGTTCACGGCGATGACGCCGCCGAAGGCCGACAGCGGGTCGCACGCGTGCGCCTTGCGGTGCGCCTCCGCGACGTCCGCGCCGACGGCGATCCCGCACGGGTTGGCGTGCTTGATGATCGCGACGGCCGGCTCGGCGTGGTCGTACGCGGCACGGTGCGCGGCGTCCGTGTCCGTGTAGTTGTTGTACGACATCTCCTTGCCGTGCAACTGCTCGGCCTGCGCGAGACCGGCGCCGTCGGCGTCGACGTAGAGCGCGGCGGGCTGGTGCGGGTTCTCGCCGTAGCGGAGGGTGCTCTTGCGCTCCCAGGTGCCGCCGAGGAAGTCGGGGAACTGCGACTCGTCGACGGGCGCGTAGGAGGAGGCGAACCAGGAGGCGACGGCCACGTCGTAGGCGGCGGTGTGCTGGAAGGCCTCGGCGGCGAGCCGCTTGCGGGCGGCGAGGTCGAACCCGCCGTCACGGACGGCGGCGAGGATGTCGCCGTAGCGCGCCGGGCTGGTGACCACGGCCACCGACGGGTGGTTCTTGGCGGCGGCGCGCACCATGGACGGGCCGCCGATGTCGATCTGCTCGACGCACTCGTCCGGCGACGCGCCCGAGGCGACGGTCTCGCGGAACGGGTAGAGGTTGACGACGACCAGGTCGAACGGCTCGACGCCCAGCTCGGCGAGCTGCTCGCGGTGGCTCTCCAGCCGCAGGTCGGCGAGGATGCCGGCGTGCACCTTGGGGTGCAGGGTCTTGACCCGGCCGTCCAGGCACTCGGGGAAGCCGGTCAGCTCCTCGACCTTGGTGACGGGGACGCCGGCGGCGGCGATCCGGGAGGCGGTGGAGCCGGTGGAGACGAGCTCGACGCCGCCTTCGTGCAGCCCGCGCGCGAGGTCTTCCAGACCGGTCTTGTCGTAGACGCTGACGAGCGCGCGACGGATGCCCCGCTTGCTGCTCGCAGCCGTGACAGTGCTGTTGCTGTCGCTGTCGGCGGTCACTGGATAACTACCTTTCGTCCCTCAATGCGATAGCCGTTGCGGGCGAGCCGCCCCACGACCTCGACGAGCAGCCTTCGCTCGATGTCCTTGATGCGCTCGTGCAGAGCGCTCTCGTCGTCCTCGTCCCGGATCTCGACGACGCCCTGGGCGATGATCGGTCCGGTGTCGACACCGTCGTCGACGAAGTGGACGGTGCAGCCGGTGACCCGAGCGCCGTACGCGAGCGCGTCCCGCACCCCGTGGGCCCCGGGGAAACTGGGCAGCAGCGCGGGGTGGGTGTTGACGACCCGCCCGCCGAACCGCGCCAGGAATTCCTTCCCCACGATCTTCATGAACCCGGCGGAGACGACGAGGTCGGGCTCGTGAGCGGCCACCGCCTCGGTGAGCGCCGCGTCCCACTCGTCGCGGGTGCCGAAGTCCTTGACCCGGCGGACGAACGTGGGAATCCCGGCCCGCTCGGCACGGGCGAGGCCCTCGATGCCGTCCCGGTCGGCCCCGACGGCCACGATCTCGGCGCCGTAGGCCTCGACTCCGACGGCCGCGACGGCGTCGAGGAGTGCCTGCAGATTCGTACCGGATCCGGAGACCAGCACGACAAGGCGCTTGGCCACGGTGAGGCCCTTTCTACGGAGCAGCGTTCTTGTACGTTCATACGAATGCATCGAGCCCCCGGATACGGGGAAGCCTACGAAGCAGCCGACCGCCAGCAACGATACCGGCACACCGGACGGCCCCCACGGGACGGGGGCGTGGCCGGAAGGTAGCGTCTGGGGCGAGCGGGCTCGGGAACGCGATGGTGATGCGGTGCGTTCCGGAAGTAACAGCTCACGCCAGACAGCTCGTACCAGACAGTCAGATCACCTAAGCCAGATCACCTAGGGGAAGACGCTCTCTTGATGCCGGACCGCAGTCTGCGACTCCTCACGCTCCTCCCGCAGTCACCGCAGGGAGGGGAGCGCGACGCCGTGCTGCTACGGGAGCGCCCACAGTCCCCTCCGGAAGCCCCGGAGAACGAGAACACCGGCAAGCCGGATGATGCGAGCAAACCCGATAATCCGTTCGCGCCGCCGGCGGAAGGCACGCCGGACAGCCCGTGGCAGCCCCGGCGCCCGGCGGGCGGCGCCCCCGAGGGCGGGCGTCCGCCGTGGGGCGGCCAGTGGAGCGACCAGCAGCCCGGCCGCTCCCCCGGCGGCTTCGGCGATCGCTCCGGCGGCGGCAACAACCCCGAGGGCGGCGGCACGGACCCCGGCAAGCGCTGGGACCCCACGGACCCCGGCCAGCGCCGTGCGCGCTACGCGCTGCTGTGCGGCATGTGGGCCTTCTTCTTCGCCCTCTTCGGCTGGCCGTACGTGGCCCTGCTGCTCGGCGCGCTGGCCCTGAACTGGGGCATCAGCGCCCTACGCACCAAGCCCCGCACCCCCGACCCGGACACCCCGGCCACCCCCGAGACCACCGGCCGCCCACAGCGCACGGCCGCCATCACCGGCCTGGTCACCGCCTCCCTGGCCCTGGCCCTCGTCGCCGCCACCTTCACCGCCCAACTGGCCTACAGCGACTACTACACCTGCACAAACGACGCCCTGACCCAACAGTCAAAGCAGGCCTGCAACGACTTGCTGCCCAAGCAACTCAAGGGGATTTTGGGGGGTAATGCGTGAGGGGTGACGCATGGGGGTCAGGGGCACCTCCTCGACACCGGCCCGCACATTCCAGCCCGTCCGGCGCTTGAGGACGAGGCAGACGCCATCCCGAACCCCCACCCACCCGCTGGGGGCGCCAGTCGGTGCTTTCAGCCCGTCCGGCGTTTGAGGACGAGGCCCCTTAAGGGCCGACAGCGGGGGTCTGGGGGCGGCAGCCCCCAGGGCAGGGATGGGAATGGGTAGGGGCGGCGGGGGCGAGAAACACCGCACCGTTCACGCCCCGTCCTCCCCCGCCTCCCTCAACGCAGCCCACCGAGCCTCCCGAGCCGCATCCTCATGCCACACCGGCTCCACCAACTCAGCCACGCCAGTCTCAACAGCCCCAACAGGCATGACCGTCTCAACGGGCTCAACAGGCGCGACAGGGGCGACAGGCTCAACAGGAGCAGCGGGCGCGACAGAGGCAACGAGGCCGACAGACTCGACCGGCGAGAAGTCGTACAGCTCCGACTCCAGCACCTCCACCTCCACCTGCACCTCCACCTGCACCTCCACCTCCGCCTCCGCCACGCCACCCCGCCGCCCCCGCCCCTTCCACACCCGCACCCCTCTCCACGCCCCCCAAACCCCCCACTCCCGACGCCCCCGCCACCCCCGCACCCCCACAGCCACCGGCACCCCCACCCCCACGACCCACAACACCACCGCACCCCCCACCTGCCACCACACCGGCCCGAACCGAGCCAACGCGGCACCCCCCAACGGCCCCCCGGCCACCCCCGCAAGCCCGCCCAACAGCACCCCGCACCCCACCCCCGCCAGCACCACAACCCCCACAGTCCGCCCCCGAGACCAACCACCCCCGACAGAACCCCCCGCCGCCCGAGCCACAAAAACCCCCACCGCCGCCCCGCCCACCACCGGCACCAACCCCGCCGCCCAGTTCCACCACGTCCCGACCCCCACCTCCGGCACCGCCGCCAGCAACGGAAACGGCGGCAACAAGGGCGCCGGATCCGAGGACAACGGCGCCACCACATGCCCGGCACCAAGGACGTACCCCGGCCCCAGCGCATACGCCGCCCCCCACACCGCCGCGTTCGGCACCAGCGCCACACACAGCAACAACACCGCGAACCGCCCCGACCACCCCTCCGTGAGCTGCAAAAACGCCTCCCGAGCCGCACCGGCGTGCCACACCGAGGACACCGCCACCAACAACGCCCCGCCCCCCACCAGCACCGCCGCCCCGACCCCCGCGGCCCGCCCGGCAACCCCGAGCCGCTCCCGCTCCTCCGCCCCGAGGAACAACCTCCGCACCTCGCGAGGCAGCACGAACAGCACGCTGTCCACAGGCCCGTGCGGACGACCGTGAGCCGACCACACCCCCGCCCCGGCGGCCAGCACGGCGACCACCGGCACGCACACCGCCGTCCACACCCACGAGGGCCGCAAAGCGCCACCGGCACCGGCATAAAAAGCCGCACCCGCCCCGACGCCGAGATACCCGACCACGACACCCACCCACGCGGTACGCCCACTCACGAACAAAGCACCCTCACCACCGCCCCCGCCACCACCGCCGCCACCGTCCTCACCACGGTCACGACGGTCGCCACCCCCCTCCACCGCGTCCCGCGCAGCGCGCCGCACCAGCCACACCGGCAACGCGAGCAACAGCAGCGGCGTGACACCGACCGGCGCCGGCACCCCGGACAGCGTGTCGACGCGCACCAGTTCCGCGCCATGCGCCAACAGCCACAGCGCGGCGGCGACATGGAGCGCACCCCCCGGCCCGCTGTCGGGATACGGCGAACTGATCCACAGCACCATCACGAGCACGGCGAACGAACCGAGCCCCAGCCCGGCCGCGAGGGCACCACCCAGGAGGCTGGCGGCCAGTCCGGGAGTTCGGTCGCGCATCCGGGTGAGCAGGGGCGACAACGGCAGTCGGCGAGCGGTCATCTGGATCACGACCGTCATGCTCCCAACGACACGCGCTTTCCCGTCGTAACAGGCGAACTACCGTTGTGTCGCTCAATATGCGCTTATGTACTTTTTCGGGCGAAGGGGCATCCTGTGACACAGAGCCCTGCCACTCGGGACGCGAACAACCTGCCGGCATCGCTGACCAAGGCGGACAAGGTGACGAACACCCAGGAGGCAGCGCCTCGACCCCAGGTGACGGTGCGCCCGACAAAGAAGCCCGCACCGACCACCACCCCGCCCGCCGTCTCCCCCTCCCCCTCCCCTTCTCCCCCCTCCCCCCTGACCCCCGCTCAGGCCTTCGACGCCCTCTACGGGTTCTGCGCCCCCGCCCTCGTCCGCCAGACCTACCTGCTCTGCGGCCGCCGCGAACTCGCGCGCGAGTCGGTCGAGCAGGCTTTCCAACTGGCCTGGCAGCGCTGGCCCGAGGTCGCCGTGGACCGCGACCCGGCGGGCTGGGTACGGGCGACGGCGTACGAGTACGCGCTCTCCCCCTGGCACCGGTTCCGCCCCCGTTTCCGCCACCCGGAACCGCCCCCGGCGCACGCGCCCGACCGCGCGCTGCTGGACGTACTCCTCACGCTCCCGGCCCCGTACCGCCGCACGCTCCTCCTCTACGACGGCGTCGGCCTCGACCTGCCGGAGACGGCGGCGGAGACGGAGGCGAGCACGCCCGCCACCGCGAACCGGCTGCTGCACGCGCGGGAGGCGATCGCCGCACGGCTGCCCGCCCTGGCGAGCCCCGCCGAACTGCACCGCCGCCTCGCGGAGGTGGCGTCCGCCGAACGGCTGCGCGCGGCGAAACCACCCACCGTCCGGATGGCCGGCGAACGCCGGGCCCGCTTCTGGACCAGGGCGGCGATCGCGTTCACGGTCGCGATCATCGGCGCGACCGCACTGACCGTACGCACCGCCCCCACCCAGTACGAGCCCCCGGTGCCCCCCGGCGAGACGGTGCAGGGCGTCCCCCCACGGGCCGCCCCGGGCCCACTCTCGGGCAAGGAGCTGAAGCTCCGCGCAAAGCTGCGCTCGCAAACGGCGAACGGCCCGGAAAGGCTGCTCCCGCAGTCGAGATGACGGACCCCGCCACACACTGCCGACCAACGCGAGTGGGCCCGCCCCCACCAAGGGGACGGGCCCATCACCGTTCAGCTAAGCAACCGATCGGAAACGATCAGGAAGCGATCAGCTCGCGGAGAGGATCTCGCGGGCCAGCTTCGCCGTCTCGGTCGGCGTCTTGCCGACCTTGACGCCGGCGGCCTCGAGGGCCTCCTGCTTCGCGGCGGCCGTACCGGACGAACCGGACACGATCGCACCCGCGTGGCCCATCGTCTTGCCCTCGGGGGCGGTGAAGCCCGCGACGTAGCCGACGACCGGCTTCTTCACGTTCTCCTTGATGAAGGCCGCCGCCCGCTCCTCGGCGTCGCCGCCGATCTCACCGATCATCACGATCAGGTCGGTGTCGGGGTCGGCCTCGAACGCGGCGAGCGCGTCGATGTGCGTCGTACCGATGACCGGGTCGCCACCGATGCCGACGGCGGACGAGAAGCCGATGTCGCGCAGCTCGTACATCATCTGGTAGGTCAGCGTGCCGGACTTCGAGACCAGGCCGATGCGGCCCGGCTTCGTGATGTCGCCCGGGATGATGCCGGCGTTGGACTGGCCCGGGGTGATGAGACCGGGGCAGTTCGGGCCGATGATCCGGGTCTTGTCGCCCTTGGCCACGGCGTACGCGTAGAACGCGGCCGAGTCGTGGACGGCGATGCCCTCGGTGATGACGACCGCGAGCGGAATCTCCGCGTCGATCGCCTCGACGACGGCGGCCTTGGCGAACGCCGGCGGCACGAAGAGGACGGACACGTTCGCGCCCGTCTTCTCGATCGCCTCGGCGACCGTGCCGAAGACCGGGATCTCGGTGCCGTCGATGTCGACGGACGTGCCCGCCTTGCGCGGGTTCACGCCACCGACGATGTTGGTGCCGTCCGCCAGCATGAGCTTGGTGTGCTTCATGCCCGTGGCACCGGTCATGCCCTGGACGATGACCTTGCTGTCCTTGGTGAGGAAGATAGCCATGGCTGTTTTGTCCCTCGTCCCTTACTTCGCAGCCGCGAGCTCGGCGGCCTTGTCGGCCGCGCCGTCCATGGTGTCCACGCGCTGGACCAGCGGGTGGTTGGCGTCGGAGAGGATCTTGCGACCCAGCTCGGCGTTGTTGCCGTCGAGACGGACGACGAGGGGCTTGGTGACTTCCTCGCCCTTGTCCTTCAGCAACTGGAGCGCCTGGACGATGCCGTTGGCGACCTCGTCGCACGCGGTGATGCCGCCGAAGACGTTGACGAACACGGACTTGACGTCCGGGTCGCCGAGGATGATCTCCAGGCCGTTCGCCATCACGGCCGCGGACGCGCCGCCGCCGATGTCGAGGAAGTTGGCCGGCTTCACGCCACCGTGGTTCTCACCGGCGTACGCGACGACGTCCAGGGTGCTCATGACGAGACCCGCGCCGTTGCCGATGATGCCGACCTCGCCGTCGAGCTTGACGTAGTTGAGGTTCTTGGCCTTGGCCGCCGCCTCGAGCGGGTTGGCGGAGTCCTTGTCCTCGAGCGCCTCGTGCTCCGGCTGGCGGAACTCGGCGTTCTCGTCGAGCGACACCTTGCCGTCAAGGGCGATGACCTTGCCGGACGCGACCTTGGCGAGCGGGTTGACCTCGACGAGGAGGGCGTCCTCCTTGACGAAGGTGTCCCACAGCGTCACCAGGATCTCGGCGACCTGCTCGGCGACGTCGGCCGGGAACTTCGCCTGGGCGACGATCTCGCGGGCCTTCTCGATCGAGACGCCCTCGTTGGCGTCGACCGGGACCTTCGCGAGGGCCTCGGGGTTC
Source organism: Streptomyces sp. yr375 (assembly GCF_900110755.1). Classification (GTDB taxonomy): domain Bacteria; phylum Actinomycetota; class Actinomycetes; order Streptomycetales; family Streptomycetaceae; genus Streptomyces. Next base: position 24,890 of record NZ_FOFF01000015.1, on the reverse strand, counting down.
TCCTCCGCGACGACCTCGATCTCCACGCCGCCCTGGACGGACGCCATGGCGAGGAAGGTGCGGTTGGTGCGGTCGAGAAGGTACGAGACGTAGTACTCCTCGACGATCTCGGGCGCGGTCTCGGCGATCATCACCTTGTGGACCGTGTGGCCCTTGATGTCCATGCCGAGGATGTCCGTCGCGCGGGCGACGGCCTCGTCCGGGGTGGCGGCGAGCTTCACGCCGCCGGCCTTGCCACGGCCGCCGACCTTCACCTGGGCCTTGACTACGGACTTGCCACCGAGACGCTCGGTGGCTGCGCGGGCCGCCTCAGGCGTGTCGATGACTTCACCGGCCAGCACCGGTACATCGTGCTTGGCGAAGAGGTCCCTCGCCTGGTACTCGAACAGGTCCACGCGCTTCCGTCCCTATCAGTGATCTCGCGGTTCGTTGGATGCGTGGGCGTGCCGCGAAGGGCAACGTGACGTCCGCTAGTCACAGGGGAGGCGCACACGGTGTCCGAGCGCGCGGCATGTCCGCCTCGCAGGTTAGCGCTGCTTGCGGGAGGCCTCTAAATCGCGAGTCCCACCTGAGCGGTGATACCTGTCACATGATGCCGCCCTCACTGGCACCGAGTGCCGCCGGTGAGGAGGCGGGGAGGGCGTAGGCAGGGGGTGAGGAGGTGGCGGGGAGGGGGGTGGCCAGGAGGTGGGGGCGGTCCTCAGGCGGTGTCCGGGACGGGCAGCGGGCGCTTCTCCAACGCCGCCGCCATGATCTCCGGGAACAGCTCGGGGGTGCAGGCGAACGCCGGTACGCCCAGCGCCGCGAGCGCTGCCGCGTGCTCCCGGTCGTAGGCCGGCGCCCCTTCGTCTGACAGCGCGAGCAGCGCGACGAACTGCACGCCCGACGCCTTCATCGCCGCGACCCGCTTGAGCATCTCGTTGCGTATCCCGCCCTCGTACAGGTCGCTGATCAGCACCACCACCGTGTCCGCCGGGCGGGTGATCTGCTTCTGGCAGTACGCGAGCGCCCGGTTGATGTCCGTGCCGCCGCCGAGCCGGGTGCCGAACACGACGTCCACCGGGTCGTCGAGCAGGTCGGTGAGGTCGGCGACCGCCGTGTCGAAGACGACGAGCCGGGTCGCGATCGACCGCATCGACGCCAGCACCGCCCCGAACACCGACGCGTACACCACCGACGGCGCCATCGACCCCGACTGGTCGACGCAGAGGATCACCTCCTTCCGCACGGACCGCGACGCCCGCCCGTACCCGACGAGCCGCTCGGGCACGACCGTCCCGTACTCGGGCAGGTAGTGCTTGAGGTTGGCGGCGATCGTGCGGTTCCAGTCGATGTCGTGGTGGCGCGGCCGGCTGACCCGCGCGCCCCGGTCGAGGGCGCCGGTGAGCGCGGCCCGGGTGCGGGTGGCGAGCCGCGCCTCCAGTTCGTCGACGACCTTGCGGACGACCGCCCGCGCCGTCTCCTTCGTCGTCTCCGGCATCGCCTGGTTGAGGGCGAGCAGCGTGCCGACGAGATGCACGTCGGCCTCCACCGCCTCCAGCATCTCCGGCTCCAGCAGCAGCGCGGACAGCCCGAGCCGGTCGATGGCGTCGCGCTGCATGACCTGCACGACGGAGGACGGGAAGTACCTACGGATGTCCCCGAGCCAGCGGGCCACGGACGGCGCCGACGCCCCGAGCCCCGCCGCCCGGTCGCCCGCCCCGTAGAGCGCGCCGAGCGCCCCGTCCATCGCAACATCCCGCCCGGTCAACCCCTGCCCGGTACCGTCCGCCGCATCACCCCCAAGCACCAACCGCCAACGCCGCAACCGCTCCGGCCCAGCGTCGTCCATGCCCACCGCCATCGTGACGTCGGTCGTGGTCACGCCCTCACCTCCGCAAGCTGGTCGACATCACCGGCACTGTTGGCACCACTGGGCCCTCTGGCACCTCTGGCAGCACCGGCACCTCTGGCACTACTGGCATCACCGGCACCACAGACACCACTGCCATCACGGGCACCGCTGGCATCACCGGCGCTGCTGGCACCACTGGCACCGCCGGCAGCCAGTCCCAGCAGCAGCCGCACCACCGGCAGGACGGCGTCCGCGCGCCCCGTGTCGAGCCCGGCTGCGAACCCGGGCGTCCCGGTCCCCGCCCCCGGCCCGCTCTTCCGCTCCCCCGGACCACGCCGGACCAGCTCCCCGAGCGTTCTGCGCACCCCCGGCTCGTACGCCGAGAACGTCCGCCGCAGCAACGGCAGCACATCCGTGAACGCCGCCGCCGGCACCGCCGTGAGCCACCCGTCGACCAGCGCGAGCAGCCGTTCGTCATGCACGAGCAGCAGCCCGCCCCCGGAGCCGCCGCCGACGAAGCCCTCGATCCAGGCGGCCGCCTCCGACGGCGGCGTCCCCGGCGACAGGGCGAGCCCCATGAGCCGCGCCGCCTCGTCCGGCTCCAACTCCCCGCCGTCCAACAGCAACCGCACGGCCCGCCCCCGAACAACACCGGCCACACTCCCCCGCCCACCCAGCACCCGCAACACCCCCCGCCAGCGGACGGCCAGAGCAGCGGGCTCACCGGGATCACTGGACCCCGTGGCCCCACTGGCCTCAGTGAGATCACCGGACTCATCAGACCCGAAGGGCTCACCCGATTCACCAGGCCCACCAGGCCCACCAGGCCCACCAGGCCCACCAGGCTCAGTGACACCACCGGGCTCAGCAACCTCGGCGGCTTCACCAGACTCACTGGACCCACCGGACCCAGTGGCCTCACCAGGCCAACCGGGCTCAGCACCCTCACCAAACCCGCCGAACTCAACGGGATCACCGGGCTCGGCGACCTCACCAGACCCGCCGAGCTCAACGGGATCAACCGACTGGCCGAGCTCACCGGGATCAGCAACCCCGGCGGCCTCACCACACTCACTCGCCTCGGCAAGCATCCGCACCGCCCCGTGTACGGCGTCAATGTGGCGTCGCATCTCTTCCGCCGCGTCCGTGCCGAGTGAGGTGCAGGCCGGGGGGAGGCCGACGAAGATCCGTTCGGCGAGGCCCGCGGCCACTTCCGCCAGGGCGCGGGTGTCGGTGCCGCGTACGTCGCCGTAGCGGAGGGAGCGGACGAGCGCGGGCAGGGCCTGGGCGAGGTGGCCGACGTCCGTGTCGAGGGCCGCCCGGTCGGCCAGGACCCGCATCACCGTCGGCAGCGCGTCCGGCAGCCCGGCCAGGAGGCAGCGCTCGGCGAGCCCGGTCACCTCGGCGAGACCGCCCGCGCCGACGGCGTCCGCCTCCGCCTTGGCGGTGGCCGCGGCGAGCACGGTCGTCCCCCACACCCCCGCCTCGGCGACCCGCACGGACAGCTCTGGCTCCCACCGCAGCCGCCACGTCTCCCGGAAGGTCCCCGTGCTGCCGTGCGAGGCGGCCGGCTCGCCCCAGTCGACGCGCAGCAGCCGCAGCCGGTGCAGCAGCCTGCCGCGCTCGGCGTCGTTCTCCTTGCGCAGATCGAGCGAGAGCTCCCTCTCCGCCGCCTCCGGCTTGAGCCGCAGCCGGCGCTGGAGCCGGTCGAGGTCACGCTGCAACGGCACGGCGGGCGCGCCGACCGGGACCTCGCCCAACACGTCCCCGACCACCAGGCGGTCGCGCACCAGCGCCAGCGGGACGTCCGACCCCTCGCACAGCACCGCGCGCACGGCGTCGGTCGTCTCGCCGAGACCGGGCAGCGGCCGGCCGCGCAGCGCGGCGAGCGTCTCGGCCAGCCGGACCGCCTCGATGACGTGCGCGGGGGACACGATCCGGTCCTCCGCGCGCAGCAGGACCGCCACCTTCGTCAGCCAGCGCTCGACCGGCCGGTCCGGCGCGCCGAACAGATGCGCGTACCAGCCCGGCGAGTCGATGCCCGCGCCGTACCCGCCGGCCCGGGCCAGCCTGCGGTGCGTCCACGGCACCCAGGTCAGGTCGGCCTTGACCTTGGGCAGCCCCTTGAGCAGCGCCCGGTCGGCGGCGACGGACCCCTTCCGGCGCAGCGCGGGCACATGCCACGCCCCGCACACCACGGCCACCCCGTCCGCCCCGAACTCCCGCTGCGCCGCCCGCACCTGGCCCCGCATGTGAGCCTCCCTCACCAGGTCCCGGCCGCGCCCTGCCAGGCCGTCCCCGTACGCCTCCCGCAACACCCCCATGGCCTCCTCGAGCACAGCGAACGGAGCGAACGGATCCGCCTCGGCCCCGCCGGTCCGATGCTCGACGACGTCCTCCCACCACCGCTCGACATCGTCATGTCCGGCGAGCCCGGCCAACACCCCTAGGGGGTCCCCGCACACCCCATCACCGCCGGGCACACCACCGGCTCCGGGTGCCTCCTCCCCCTCCCACGCCAGCGAGTGTGTGGCCGGGAGGTCGATGAAGCGGGCCGGAACCCCGTGTTCCAGGGCCCAGCGGAGTGCGACCCACTCCGGGGAGAACTCGGCGAACGGCCAGAAGGCCGACCGGCCGGGCTCGTCGACGGCGTGGGCGAGCAGCGCGACCGGCGGTCGCATGTCCTCGTCGGCTACGAGCGGGATCAGCGCGTCGGCCTCGGGCGGCCCCTCGATCAGCACGGTCCGGGGCCGGGCGGCCGCCAGAGCCGCCCGCACCGCCCGCGCCGACCCCGGCCCGTGATGCCGTACCCCGAGCAGCAACGGCCACCCCGCCGCCGCGCCCGTCATCCCGCCCCCCGACACCTGCGCGGCCACTTCGTGTCGTCGTACACAGCCACCCTCCCCGTTCCCCAAACCGAGACCGACACCCTGTTCTCCCTGCTCTGCCTGTTCACGCGCTCACCTCCCGGCACGCGCGGTAGAAGTCCGCCCAGCCCGCGCGCTCCCGTACGACCGCCTCCAGGTACTCCTGCCAGACGACCCGGTCGGCCGCCGGATCGCGGACGACCGCGCCGAGGACGCCCGCGGCGACGTCCCCCGACCGCAGCACGCCGTCCCCGAAGTGGGCGGCCAGCGCGAGCCCCCCGGTGACGACGGAGATGGCCTCGGCGGTGGACAGCGTGCCGCTCGGCGACTTCACCTTCGTACGGCCGTCGGTGGTGACGCCGTCGCGCAGTTCGCGGAAGACGGTCACCACGCGGCGGATCTCGTCGATGCCGTCGGGTGCGGCCGGCAGGTCGAGGGAGCGGCCGATCTGCTCGACGCGCCGCGCGACGATGCCGACCTCGGCCTCGACGCTCCCCGGCAGCGGCAGCACCACCGTGTTGAAACGCCGACGCAGAGCGCTGGACAGCTCGTTGATCCCCCGATCTCGGTCGTTCGCCGTGGCGATGACGTTGAAGCCGCGGACGGCCTGCACCTCCTGCCCCAACTCCGGTATCGGCAGCGTCTTCTCGGACAAAATCGTGATGAGCGAGTCCTGCACGTCGGCCGGAATACGCGTCAGCTCCTCCACCCGTACCGTCGCCCCCTCCGCCATGGCCCGCATGACGGGACTGGGCACCAGCGCCTCCCGGCTCGGCCCCTGCGCGAGCAACTGCGCGTAGTTCCAGCCGTAGCGGATCGCCTCCTCCGGTGTGCCGGCGGTGCCCTGCACGAGCAGCGTCGAGTCACCGCTGACCGCCGCCGCCAGGTGCTCGGAGACCCACGTCTTGGCCGTGCCCGGGACGCCGAGCAGGAGCAGGGCGCGATCGGTGGCGAGGGTGCTGACGGCGACCTCGACGATGCGGCGCGGCCCCACGTACTTCGGCGAGATCACCGCGCCGTCCGGCAGGACGCCGCCGAGGAGGTACGTCGCCACGGCCCACGGCGACAGCTTCCAGCGGGCCGGACGCGGCCGGTCGTCCTGCGCGGCCAGCGCGGCGAGTTCAGCGGCGAAGGCGTCCTCGGCGTGCGGACGCAGAACGGACGTCGGATCTACGGACACAGACATGGCTGAGGCCCCCTCCAGCTCGGCAGGTTCTGCCGGTTCGGATCTGGTGTCCACCCTGCACCACCCCACTGACAACGCGATCTGACCTGCGAAAACGTCCTCGCGGCCGGGCCCGCCGGACGCTCGGCGGACCGATTGTCAGTGGTGGCGTCTACCTTCGATGTCATGACTGAGCAGGGGGTGCGCTGGACCGCGGATCAGGTGCTGGCACTGGCGCCTGACTCCGCGTCACGCGAAGCGGCAAGGCAACTCGGCGCGTCCGACCGCTGGTCTGGCACAGGCCGCCCGAAAGAGGGGGAGGGCGAGGAGGTGGGGGTGAGAGTGGGGGTGGGAGTGATGTGGGGACTGTGCGCGGGCAGCGGCAGCACGCCGTACCGGACGGTCGTGGACGCCACGAACACATCGCCCGCGCCCGCAACCTCCGCAACCTCCGCGCCCACGACCTCCGTATCCGCCTCCGGCCTGGCGTACCTGTGCAGTTGCCCAAGCCGCAAGTCCCCGTGCAAGCACGTGCTCGGGCTGCTGCTGCTCTGGTCGACCGAGGGGGAGGCATCGGTGCCGACGGGGCGGCCCCCGGCCTGGGCGGAGCGGTGGATCGCAGGTCGCGGGCACGCGCAGGGGATACGGGAAGCAGGACCGGCGGGTTCGGCGAGTTCAGCGGGCCCAGCTAGTTCGGGGGGCTCGGCGAGTTCGGCGGGCTCGGCGGGCTCGGCGAGTTCAGCGGGCTCGACGGGCTCAGCGAGTTCAGCAGGCTCAACGAGTTCGGCAGGCCCAGCAGGCCCGGCAGGCCCGGCGAGTTCAGCAGGCTCAACCAGTTCGGCAGGCCCGGCGAGTTCAGCAGGCTCAACCAGTTCGGCAGACCCTGCGAGTTCAGCGGACTCACCGGATTCCGCAGGCTCCGCGTCCGGCGGTCCCGCCGACCCGGAGGGCGTGCGCCGTCGTGCGGAGCGGCGCGCCGAGCGGATCACCGCCGGGGCGACGGAACTGGAGGAGCGCCTCGCCGACCTCCTGCGCTCCGGCCTGGCCACGGCCGAGCAGGCGGGATACGCGCTGTGGGAGGAGACAGCGGCCCGCATGGTCGACGCCCAGGCACCCGGACTCGCCGCATGCGTACGGGAGTTGGGGTCGATCCCGGCATCCGGTCCGGGCTGGCCGGAACGGCTGCTGGAGGAGTGCGCGCTGCTCCACCTCCTCGACCAGGGCTGGCTGCACCGCGAGCGGCTGCCGGCCGCCCTCGCGGCCACGGTCCGCACCCGCGTGGGCCTGGCCTCCACCCCGGAGGGTCCAACGGTCCGGGACGACTGGCTGGTCCTCGCCCAGTACGACACGCCCGACCCGAAACTGACGACCCGCCGCATCTGGCTCCACGGCACCACCACAGGCCGCACCGCACTCCTCCTCTCCTACGGTGCCGCAGGCCGCGCCCCGGAACTGACCCTGCCCGTCGGCCTCACCATCGACGCCGAACTGTCCGCCCACCCAGGCACCGGACAGCAACGGGCGTCGCTCGCCAAGCAGTTCGCCCCGCCCACACCCACCAGCGCCCGCCCCTCAGGCATGACGACGACCGAGGCGATCGCCCGCTACGGCGAGACCCTGCGCGACGACCCCTGGCTGGAGTCGGTCCCGACAACCCTGACCGACGTCATCCCTACCCCCGCCTCCACCCCCGCCGGCGACTCCTGGCAACTGGCGGACGCCGACGGCGACACGGCCCTGCCCCTCACCCCCGCAGCGGTCTCCCGCCCCGCTCTGTGGCGTTTGGTCGCCCTCTCGGGCGGTGCCCCCGTCACGGTCTTCGGCGAGTGCGGCCACCGCGGCTTCACCCCGCTGACGGCCTGGCCGACCGGCCCGGGAGAGGCGGTACGCCTGTGCTGAACCCACCCCCCGCAACGACAGCAACTACATCGGCAACCGCGACGACAACGGCAAAGAAGGGAGTCTCATGAACGCCACCCCGCCCGTCCCCCCACCGCCCACCTGGGAGGACCTGCTCACCGCGGCCCTCCTCGGCACGGACCGCCGTACGCCCCCGGGAACACCCCCCGGCCGGACCGCGCCGGCCGCCCTGCTGGACGCGGCGGCCGCGGAGACCGTACGCCGACGCGCCGGCCTGCGACCGGGCCGCGCCGCGCCCCTCCCGGAACCGGCCGCCGACGACCCCCGCCCGGAGCTGCCCACGGCCGCGGCCCGCCGGCTCGCCCTGCTCCTTGCCGACCGCCCCGGCACCGGCACCGGCGGTCGCCGAGGCACGGCACCGGACCTGAGGGAGCTGCTGCCCCAGTGGCTGACAGTGGTGAACGCGCGCGGGTTCGCGGCACCCGCCGAGTCCCTCCCCGCACTGCTCGACGCGGCACGCGGGCGTACCGATCTGCGGCCCGCCGCGCTGGAGTTCGCCGGCCCGCGCGCCCTGTGGCTGGCCCGGCTGAACCCGGACTGGCGGTTCGCCCTGCGCGCGACCCCGGGCGGCCACACCGTGCCGCCGGGCCCGGAGGACGCCCGACGCACCGAAAAGCTGTGGCAGGAAGGCCTGTTCGCCGAGCGGATCGGCCTTCTGGCGGCGATCCGCTCCCGTACCCCCGACGCGGCCCGTGAACTGCTGGCGGCCACCTGGCCGACGGAGCGCGCCGAGGACCGGCTGATGTTCCTCGACTCGCTGCGCACCGGCCTCGGCCCGCGCGACGAACCGTTCCTGGAACAGGCGTTGGCGGACCGCAGCCGCAACGTGCGGGCGACGGCCGCCGAGTTGCTGTCGGCACTGCCCGGTTCGGCACTCGCCGCGCGGATGGCCGTCCGGGCCGGCGCGTGCGTGGCCGTCGACCACACCCGCAACACCCCGACGCTCCTGGTCGAGGCACCCCACGAGTGCGACGCGGCCATGGAACGCGACGGCGTGTCGGCCAAGGCACCGCCCGGCCGGGGAGAACGGTCCTGGTGGCTCGGCCAGTTGGTGGAGGCGGCCCCGCTCGCCACCTGGCCGACGCGACTGGGCGGCCGTACGCCGGAACAGATCGTGGCGCTGCCGGTGGCCGACGACTGGCTGGACGAACTGCACGCGGCCTGGTGCCGGGCCGCCGTGCGACAGCGGGACGCCGACTGGTCGCGAGCGCTGCTCGGCGCGCCGTCGGCACCCGGCGCGGGCGGTCCGGGCGCGGTCTCCCTCGCCGAACGGTCAAAGCTGCTGAGCACGCTGCCGGCGGGCGAACGGGCCGAGTGGGTCGCCGGTTTCATCGCGATGCACGGCCTGTCGGAGGCGTTCCAACTCCTCGGCGTCTGCGCGGTGCCCTGGGCCGCGCCCCTCGGCAGGGCCGTGGTCGACGCGCTCAACATCGCGCGGGACGCGGGCAGTTACCCCTGGAGCTTCAGCGGCGTCATGGGCCTGGCCGAACGCTGTCTGCACCCCTCCGAAGCGGCCCGCCTTGACGGCCTCCTCTCCGTCCCCGACGAACCGGAGGACGCCTCACCCGGCGCCGGCGGCTACTGGGCGGAGGCATTCCAACGCCTGGGCACGACACTGCGACTGAGGGCACTCATGACAGAGGAGTTGGGAAATTTCAGCCCGTCCGGCGTTTGAGGACGAGGCCCCTTCAGGGCCGACGGGGGCCTGGGGGCAGAGCCCCCAGAAGACGATCACCCCAACACACGATCACCCCAACACACACTCACCCGAGATCCACCGGCTCCCGAACATTCGCGCGCACCCACTCCACGATCGCCCCCGTAGTCGCCCCCGGAGTGAAAATCTCCGCGACCCCGATCTCCTTCAACGCCGCGATGTCCCCCTCCGGAATGATCCCCCCGCCGAACACCAGGATGTCCGCCGCATCCCGCTCCTTCAGCAGCGCGATCACCGCGGCGAAAAGCGTGTTGTGGGCCCCGGACAGAATGGACAGCCCGATCGCGTCGGCGTCCTCCTGGATCGCCGTGGCCACGATCTGCTCGGGCGTCTGATGCAACCCGGTGTAGATGACCTCCATACCGGCGTCGCGCAGCGCGCGAGCGATCACCTTGGCCCCACGGTCGTGGCCGTCGAGCCCCGGCTTGGCCACCACCACACGGATCGGACCGGCTGCCACACCCATCACTGCCTCCATGCCTTCACGGTTCACGGCTTCACCTCATCACGGCTTCACCTCATCACGGCTTCACCGCTTCGCGCGAAAGTGAACGAACGTTATCTCCAGCATCCCGCAAGCAGGCAGTTTCACGAGGCCGGCCGAGGGGGAAATCACACGGAGAGACACACCGGGAGCCGCTCGAGGTCGCCGTACCGCCGCGTCACAGGCCGCGTGGCGTGGCGGTACGGCGCATCGGCAGGCACGATGGGCACGTAGGGCAGGCACGGCACGACAACACTGTGAGCAGTACACGACCCGCACCACACAGCCACAGCCGACAGCCGCACCCGCCCCGCACCCTCTCGTGCCCGCCCGACCTCCTCCACCGCGACTTCCACGAGGGCACACGGGGGACAGCGAAGTCCTCAGCGTGCCGACAGGAGGTCGGCCATGAAGGTCACCTGGGCACTGCAGCCCTTTCTCCCGCTGTACCGGCGCCTGCTGCCGGACATGCCGACCCTTCCGAGCTTCCCGAACATCCCCAGCCTCCCCAGCAGACTGGCCGGTCTCTCCCTGACCCTCCTCAAGGCGACCGCGCTGGACCTCGCGATCCTCGCGGGCCATCTGCTCCTCTACCCCTCCGGCATCGCCCAGGAGCGCCGCGCCACAACCCACCCCGCGCTCCCCTGCGGGTCCAGCGGGTCCGGCGGATCCGGCGGATCCGGCGGCGGGTCGGACCCCGCCCGGTTGCCGACCCAGGCCCCGCCCCCGGTCGTCCTGCTGCACGGGTTCATCGACAACCGTTCCGTGTTCGTCCTGCTGCGCCGCAGCCTCGCCCAGCACGGCAGGCACCGGGTGGAGTCGCTCAACTACTCGCCGCTGACCTGCGACATCCGTACGGCGGCCGAGCTGCTCGGCCGACACGTAGAGGAGATCTGCGAGCGCACCGGCAGCCGGCAGGTCGACGTGGTCGGGCACAGCCTGGGCGGCCTGATCGCCCGCTATTACGTGCAGCGACTGGGCGGTGACGTCCGGGTCCGGACGCTGGTCACGCTGGGCACCCCGCACTCCGGCACCCGGGTGGCCCCGCTGGCGAACGCGCACCCGATCGTGCGCCAGATGCGCCCCGGCTCGGCGGTCATCGAGGAGCTCGCCCGGCCCGCGCCGGGCTGCCGTACGCACTTCGTCAGCTTCTGGAGCGACCTCGACCACCTGATGGACCCGCTCGAGACCGCCTGCGTCGACCACCCCGACCTGCTGGCGCTGAACGTCCGGGTCACCGGCATCGGCCACCTCGCCCTGCCCGTGCACCCCGCCGTCGCGACCGGCATCCGCCAGGCCCTCGACACGGCGCACACGGGAACACTCACCGACACCGACACGCACACCCACACCGACGCGCACACGCACACCCACACCGGCCCGCACGACGCACAGACCGACGGCCTCACAGTCGCCTGACCGCGCCCCCACAGGCATTCTGAGACACCCGACATCGAACGCCATTCGAACGTAGGGCCAAACCCGCGCCCGCCGTCCCCCGAAAGACGGCCGAATGCCCCTTTCCTGTGAGCGCGAAACCAGCAGAAGATTGTCGTGCCCGCGTACTGCCGGGTACAGTCGCCGCACTGCTCTGGCAGCCCCTGTTGTCGGCGAAAGAGAAGTTGGTGAACGACCGTCACCCGTCGGGGAACATGACCACCCCGGCCCCGGCTTCCGACGCCGTCGCGGCGCACTACGCGTCGCCGTACGGCACCCAGGAAGCCCAGTACGACGGCTTCACCCCGTACCACGGCCATGAGACCGGCGCCTTCGCCGGGACCGACCCCCTCTTCGGCGACTTCCCGGGCGACGGTACGAACGCCGCGACCGGCGCGTACGACAGCACCCAGTGGAACTCCGGCGGCCACGAAACCCTGGACACGGGCGCCCACCAGACCCCGCATTACGACGGGTACGCGGCCCAGCATCACGCCGCCTACGACTCGGGCGTCTACGACGCGACCGCCTGGTCCACCGACCAGCACCAACACCAACAGCAGCACCACCAGCAGACCCTGATCAGCCTCCCGACGCAGGCGACGGCGCCCGATGCCGGCGGTCAGTGGGACGCGAGCGCCTGGCAGCAGGCCGACCAGTCCGCGAGCCCCGCCGACCAGACCCAGCAGTGGGAATGGGGCACGCAGGCCTTCGACACCGGCGCGTACGACGCCACGCAGTGGAACTCCGACGGCGACGAGACCGCCCGGAGCGCCCACGCCGACGACGAGTACGAGCAGCCGGCCGAGGTCCCGTTCGACCAGCTTGCCACCGCCACCTTCCAGCACCTCGGGTCCGACGAACTCACCCCGGCCGAAAGCGAGTTGCTCGACGACCAGGAGGAAGCCGCGCCCGCCCCGCTCGGCCGGGCGGCCACCCGCAACGCGAACCGCTCCCGGCGCCGGGTGCCCGCGAAGCGCTCCGCGCTGATGACCGTGGCCGTCCCCTCGGCCTGTGTGATGGGCGTCGCCGGGATCGCCGCGGCCTCGGTCGGCACGCTGACCGGCGGCGACGAGAAGAACACGACGGCGGCGTCCACCCCGGACGCGCAGCCGGTGAAACCGTCCGCCGCCAACAACAAGCTGGACGCCCAGCTCGCGACCCTCAGCGCCGGGGCCGACGACTTCGCCGACCGGGCCAGCCGTACGCAGGAACGTATCGACCTCAAGACACAGCAGGAAGCCGAGAAGAAGAAGGCGGCGGCGGAAGCGGCCCGCAAGGAGCGGCTGCGCCCCAAGTACGTCCTTCCGGTCACACAGCGCGGCCTCAGCGCCTACTTCGGCCAGGCCGGCATCAACTGGATGTCCCAGCACACCGGCATCGACTTCCCCGTCTCGTACGGCACGACGGTGATGTCGGCGACCGACGGCACCGTACGGACGCAGTGGAACAACGCCTACGGCAACATGATGATCATCACCGCGATGGACGGCACGGAGACCTGGTACTGCCACCTCTCCAGCTACCGCGTCCCCTCCGGTACGACCGTCAAGGCCGGCGACCCGGTCGCGTACTCCGGCAACTCCGGCAACTCCACCGGCCCGCACCTGCACTTCGAGGTCCGGCCCGCGGGCGGCTCCGCGATCGACCCGCTGCCGTGGCTGCGCAGCCACGGCCTCAACCCGACGTAAACCGGTCGACTCCGGTCAACTGATGTGCAGGCCCCCGCCGTTGCGGCGGGGGCCCTACTCACTTCATGCGCGTGGCTACAGCTTCTCCACCGGCGCGTACCGCAGCAGCAGCCGCTTCGGCTTGACGTCGCCGAAGTCGACCGTGGCCTCCGCGTTCGAGCCCGTGCCCTGGACGCCGACGACCGTGCCGAGTCCGAACTGGTCGTGCGTGACGCGGTCGCCGACGGACAGCGCGACCACCGGCTTCTCCGCCCCGCCCCGGCGCGTGGCGAAACCGGACGCGCCGGCGGCCGAGGAACGCGAGCGGGACGAGAGCATCGAGGCCGGCGACGACGCCACCCGGGACACCGGACCGGAGGACACGGGCGCGGTCGCCCCCGTCCGCTTCCAGTCGACATGCGTCGCCGGGATCTCCTCCAGGAACCGGGAGGGCGGGTTGTACGACGGCTGCCCCCACGCGCTGCGCAGCGACGACCGCGTGAGATACAGCCGTTCACGCGCGCGCGTGATGCCCACGTACGCGAGCCGGCGCTCCTCCTCCAGCTCCTTGGGCTGGCCGAGGGCGCGCAGATGCGGGAAGACGCCGTCCTCCATGCCGGTGAGGAAGACGACCGGGAACTCCAGGCCCTTGGCGGTGTGCAGGGTCATCAGGGTGATGACGCCGGAGCCGTCGTCGTCCTCGTCGGGGATCTGGTCGGAGTCGGCGACCAGGGCGACCCGCTCCAGGAACCCGGAGAGCCCGGCCGGCGCCGCGACCGCGGCCTCACCCTCACCGGCCTCGCCCGCCTCGCCTGCCGCACCGGCCTCCTGCTCGAACTCCAGGGCCACGGCGGCGAGTTCCTGAAGGTTCTCGATACGCGTCTCGTCCTGCGGGTCGGTGGAGGCCTGCAACTCGGCGAGGTAGCCGGTGCGTTCGAGCACCGCCTCCAGGACCGTCGCGGGCCCCGCGCCCGACTCGACGATCGTACGGAGCTCGTCCATCAGCACGTTGAACCGCTTCACGGCGTTCGTCGACCGCGAGGCCATGCCGTACGCCTCGTCGACGCGCTTCAGCGCCTGCGAGAAGCTGATCTTCTCGCGCTGGGAGAGGGCGTCGATCATCGCCTCGGCGCGCTCGCCAATGCCCCGCTTGGGCACGTTGAGGATCCGGCGCAGCGGCACCGAGTCCTCCGGGTTGGCCAGCACACGCAGGTAGGCCAGGACGTCCCGGACCTCCTTGCGCTCGTAGAAGCGGACGCCACCGACGACCTTGTAGGGCAGGCCGACCCGGATGAAGATCTCTTCGAAGACGCGGGACTGGGCGTTGGTGCGGTAGAACACGGCGACGTCACCGGCCTTCGCATCGCCCGCGTCCGTCAGTCGGTCTATCTCGTCGGCGACGAACTGCGCCTCGTCGTGCTCGGTGTCGGCGACGTAGCCGGTGATGCGCGCGCCCGCGCCCGCGTTGGTCCACAGGTTCTTGGGGCGGCGGGACTCGTTGCGCTCGATGACCGCGTTGGCGGCGGACAGGATCGTCTGCGTGGAGCGGTAGTTCTGCTCCAGGAGGATCGTCGTCGCGTCCGGGTAGTCCTCCTCGAACTGGAGGATGTTGCGGATCGTCGCGCCCCGGAAGGCGTAGATCGACTGGTCGGCGTCACCGACGACGCAGAGCTCGGCGGGCGGCACGTCGAACTCGTTCGGCGGTACGTCGACCGGGTGGTCCGAGGTGCCGACCAACTCCCTGACCAGGGCGTACTGGGCGTGGTTGGTGTCCTGGTACTCGTCGACGAGGACGTGCCGGAAGCGGCGGCGGTAGTGCTCGGCGACGTCGGGGAAGGCGCGCAGCAGGTTGACCGTCGTCATGATCAGGTCGTCGAAGTCGAGGGCGTTCGCCTCGCGCAGGCGCGACTGGTACATGGCGTAGGCCTGGGCGAGGGTCTTCTCGAAACCGTCGGTGGCCTGGGCGGCGAAGTCCTCCTCGTCGATCAGCTCGTTCTTCAAATTGCTGATCTTGGCGCTGAAGGACTTCGGCGGGTAGCGCTTGGGGTCGAGGTCCAGATCGCGGCAGACCAGGGCCATCAGGCGCTTGGAGTCGGCGGCGTCATAGATCGAGAACGACGACGTGAAGCCGAGCCGCTTGCTCTCCCGGCGCAGGATGCGCACGCACGAGCTGTGGAACGTCATCACCCACATCGCGTTGGCGCGCGGCCCGACGAGGTGCTCGACGCGCTCCTTCATCTCACCCGCGGCCTTGTTGGTGAAGGTGATCGCGAGGATCTGGCCCGGGTGGACGTGCCGCTCGGCGAGGAGGTGGGCGATGCGGTGGGTGAGCACGCGCGTCTTGCCGGAGCCGGCGCCGGCCACGATGAGCAGGGGGGTGCCGGCGTGGGCGACGGCCGCGCGCTGGTTGTCGTTCAGCCCCTCCAGCAGCGCCGCCGCGTCCAGCACCGGGCGCGGGGCGCCGTCGCGGTAATAGGCGTCCCGGTCCGGAGGCACGTCGAACTTCCCGCCGAACAGATCGTCGGGAACCGACTCCGGTCCGTGATCGTCCTCGGGCGGTGGCGGGGGTTCCCCCTCGTGGGCACGGGGGCCCTGGAGGTCCGCCAGGAAGCTGTCGTCAAAGAGGCTGCTCATCGCTCTCCGAGTCTAGAGGCCACCACTGACAACCGACCGCCGTCCCGGAAACATCCCCCACACTCACCTCCGATCGCCCTCCACACGTACCCCTGGCCACCCCCCTTCCCCCCGGACACTCTCCGGACACCCTCCGGAATTCCGCGGTCACGATCCGCGATCGACGCGGCTGCGGTACGAGACCACGACCCCGGGTCACGAAAACGTATCGGGCATATCACCCATCAAACTTCACACGACCCACACGAGTTGGCTACCGTTCCGACAGGCCGCAGGACCCCCGCCGGCGAACGACGCCGGGCCGCGCGGCCTCCGCCGGGTCCGGCGCGCCCGCTCGCGCCGGCCGGAGCCGGGGACCCCGAAGCCTCGAGGTGAATCGGCCCAACTCCCGTACGGGAGACGGCCGTAGGGCAAGCCTTCCGACCTTCCGAGCCACCTGCCCGAGCCCGACAGCCGACCCGGTGGGCGGAGTTTTGGAAGGAGTCGCCTCCCTTGGCGTCGCAGCACCGCAAGCCGCGCTCCACGGGCCCGCGCGTGGCAGGCGTCCGTACGCCCGCCCTCGCCACCGCCGCCCTCACGTCCGTGGCCCTGCTCTCCCAGTCGGCGGACGCGGCCCCGTCGGACGACGGGGCGCCGAGCCTGGAGGAGGTCGAGAAGAAGGTCGACGACCTCTATCGCAAGGCGGAGTCGTCGACCGAGAAGTACAGCTCCGCCAAGGAGAAGACGCCCAAGCAGCGCAAGCAGGCCGACAGCCGCCCGGCCGAAGCCAGGCCCACCGCCACCCGCGCCTCCGCGCGCGGTACGACAGCCTTCCCGCGCGCGGACACCCCGCAGGGCTACTTCGACCAGGACCAGTTGATGAGCCGGCTGGCCGACCGCCGCAAGAGCACGGCCGATGCCCGCGCCACCGAGACCCCCGCGACGCTCACCGCCACGACCGGCCCGACCAACCCGACCGACACAACTGACACGACTGACACGACTGACACGACTGACACGACTGACACGACTGACACGCAGAGCGACCTCAAGACGGCCAAGGCCACCGTCCAGAAGAAGCTCGGCGACGCGCGCGAACTGCTGTCCCAACTGACGGCCCAGGAAGCGGCCCGCAAGGCGGCGGAGCAGGAGGCAGCGCAGGCGGCGGCACAGACGGCGGCGCAGGCCGCTCAACAGGCCGCAGCAGCACAGATTGCGGCACAGGCGGCTGCACAGACGGCGGCGCAGGCTGCTGCGCAACAGGAGAGCACAGCCGTCTCATCGGACACGGAACCCTCGCCCACCACCCCCTCTGCGTTCCCTTCCGCCTCCGCCTCCCCCTCGCCTACGGACGCCGCGTACGCCACCAAGGCCAACAAGGCGCTCACCTTCGCCCGCGCACAGGTCGGCAAACCGTACGTCTGGGGCGCGACCGGCCCCGACTCCTACGACGGCGCCGGCCTCACCCAGGCCGTCTGGCGGGCCGCCGGCGTCACCCTCCCGCGCACCACCTACGACCAGGCCGACGCCGGCACCACCGTCGCCCTCGCGGAAGCACAGCCCGGCGACCTGATCCTCTTCTACGACGACGTCAGCCACGTCGGCGTCTACATAGGCAACGGCATGCTGATCCACGCCCCGAAGCCGGGCACCTACGTCCGCGAGGAGTCGATCTACTACGACGGCGAGCCGGCCATCCACAGCGTGCTCCGCCCGGCCTGAGAGCACGCACGCGCGCGTGGGCGCATGTTCGGAGGCGTGAAGCGTAAGGCGGAGGCGGGCGGTGGGGCCGCTCGGGGCGTCGGCCGCGCGTATTTCTGCCCGCACGCGCGCGTGCCCCGCCCGCAGGGCACAGCGTGCTCCCTAGCATCGGCGCATGCCCGGCTCCGCTGCTCCTCCCTCCCCCACGCCCCCTCCCACGCCCCCTCCTGGCGGCTCCCCGCTCCGTCTCTGGTGGGTGCGGAGGCCGCCGGCGGCCGGGGCGGCGGTGATGGCGACCGGGATCGTGTCGGTCGGGCTGCACCTCACGGGGTACGAGGTGCTGTTCCGCGTCACGCTGGCCATGACGGGCGCCGCCTGGCTGGCGCTGGCGGCGGACTTCGTCGTCCGGCTGCTGTGGGCGCGCGAGCGGTGGCTGGCGGCGGCCGGCACGCCGGGGGCGCTGACCGCCGTGGCGGCGACGACCGTGCTCGGCGTGGGCGTCTCTGCGCTCGGCAGGCAGCCCCTGGCCGAGGCGCTGCTGGCGCTGGCGGCGGCGCTGTGGCCCGTACTGCTCGTGACCGTAACAGTGACCGTGGTGACCCTGACCGGGCCCGTCGTCCGACAGTGGCAGCGAAGCATGCCAGGGACGGTGTTCCTGTGCTGCGTGGCCACGCAGGGCCTCGCCGTGCTCGCCGCGGTCCTCGCCGAGGCGGAATCGGTGGCCTGGCCGGCACACACCGCGCTCGTACTGTTCTGGCTCGGCATCCTGTTCTACGGCGTCGCCCTGGCCCTTTTCGACCCGCGCCAGGTGGCCGAGGGCGCCGGGGACCAGTGGATCGCGGGCGGCGCCCTCGCCGTCTCGGCGCTCGCCGGGGCGAAACTCCTCGCGGCCGACGACGGCGGCCTGTACCTGTGGAACGCCGACGACACAGGCGTCCTGCGCGCGACGACCGTCGCCCTGCTGGTGCTCGGCCTGGCCTGGTACGCCGTCCTGCTCGTCGCCGAGGCACGCTGGCCGCGGCCGCGCTACGACGTGCGCCGCTGGGCGACGGTGTTCCCGATGGCGATGACCGCGGCGGCGACCCTGTCCGTGGCCGCCGCCGTCGACGTCCCGTCGCTGAAGGGGCCGGGGCAGGTGCTGCTGTGGGTGGCGGTGGCGGCGTGGCTGACCGTGGCCGCGGCGGCGCTGGCCGCAGCCCTGGCAGCCGTCAGGTCCAGAGCACCGCGATGAAGATGTTCGCGATGGTCAGCAGTCCGACCAGGCCGAACAGGGGCTTCTCCACCGTCTCGTCGTCCCGCTTCACATAGACGAGGCCGAGGATCACGATCAGCAGGGCCAGCTTCACGCCGATCTTCACGGCGTTGACGGGCTGGTCGTCCGCCTGGTTGAGGCCGACCAGGATCATGCCGGTGACCAGCATCGTCGCCGCGCCGTGCAGCATCGCGGGAACGAAACGGGCCGTTCCCTGGCCCATCACCTTCATCTGTGTGAGGAAGCCGCCCAGGAGCGCGGCGATGCCGATGATGTGCAGGCCGACGAAAAGGTGGATGAGTACGCCCATAAGGCCGGATGCTAATCAGCCCCCTCCACCTCACCCGACACCGGCCCTCCCTCATCCCTTACGTGACAGCCCCGCGAAAGGGGGCCGCCCGGCGGCACTTAGATATATGCGCTCCATAGCACCCGCCCCACGGCGATGTCCCGAAATCACCGCTTCGGTCAGCGCCGTGCGAACCCGACGCGCCCGGCCCGGATTGTCGAACACATCCGGTCACCCGGCAGTCCGCTCGCGTCACTTCCGTACTTCGCGTTACCGACCCGACATAACCGGGCCTAGCGTCCTCCCCCAGGTGACCGGCTCCCCACCGCCGCCCGGACCAGGGGCGGCAGTCGGCCACCACCGCCGAGAAGTCCGGCGGCGGCCCGCCTCCCCTGTGCGGGCCGCCGCCGGACGCGTCAGCCGCTCCCCCAGGCCGCCCGCCCGCTCCCCCGGCGGTCACCCGGCAGGCCTGCGGACGGACAAGGCGGTCGTACGAAAGGACGTGCAGTCCCACGTGGCAGCGCACCGCAAGCCCCGACAGCGCTCGCTCGGCGGCCAGACGGCCCGTACGGCGTTCACGCTCGCCCTCGCGGGAGCGGCAACGGCGACGGCCTTCGACGGGACCGGACAGGCCGAGCCGAACCTGACTCCGGCCCAGGTCAAGGCCAAGGTCGCCAAGCTGTACCAGGAGGCGGAGGAAGCCACCGAGAAGTACAACGGCGCCCAGGAGAAGGCGACGGCTGCCGAGCAGCGGCTGAAGAACCTGCGCGACGAGGCGGCCCGCAAGGAGGAGAAGCTGAACTCGGCGCGGGAGGCGCTGGGTTCGATGGCGGCGGCGCAGTACCGCAGCAGCGGACTCGACCCCTCTGTGCAGTTGGCGCTCTCCGACGACCCCGACCAGTACCTCGACGGCGCCGCCTTCGCCGAACGGGCCGGCGACCGCCAGTCCGCCGCCGTCACCCGGTTCCGCGGACAACTGCGCGAGATCGAGCAGTTGCGCGGCGCCGCCCACGTCGAGCTGGCCTCTCTCAGGACACGTCAGGCCGAACTGAACGCGCACAAGAAAACGATCACCGGCAAACTGGACGCGGCCCGCCGCCTGCTGTCCCGGCTGACGGCGGCGGAACGCTCCCGGATCGGCGAGGGAGACGTCGCCACCCCCACGGGCGACCGCGCCTCACGCGCTTCGACAGACGGCCGCACCGGCCTCCCCGCACCCGGCTCCGCCACCGCCGACGCCCCCAACTCCCGTGCGGCGGCCGCCGTTTCCTATGCCTACTCCAAGCTCGGCAGCCCCTATGTGTGGGGCGCGACCGGGCCGAACGCCTTCGACTGCTCGGGGCTCGTCCTGGCCTCGTACCGCTCCGCCGGCGTCTCCCTCCCCCGCACCACCTACGCCCAGATCGGCGCCGGCCAGCGCGTCTCCCGCTCCGAACTCCTCCCGGGCGACCTGGTGTTCTTCTACTCCGGCATCACCCATGTCGGCCTCTACATCGGCAACGGCCAGATGATCCACGCCCCGAACCCGTCGGCTCCGGTGCGCGTGGCGCCGATCGACGAGATGCCGTTCGCCGGCGCGACCCGGGTGGTGTGAACCCGGTGGCGTGAACCCGGCTGCTGCGAGGCCCCCGTTCACACCAGCCGCCGTGCCGTCGCCCACCGGGTCAGTTCGTGACGGTTGGACAGTTGGAGCTTGCGCAGCACCGCCGAGACATGCGACTCGACCGTCTTGACGGAGATGAAGAGCTGCTTGGCGATCTCCTTGTAGGCATAGCCACGGGCGATGAGCCGCAGAACCTCGCGCTCGCGCTGGGTGAGACGGTCGAGGTCCTCGTCGACCGGCGGGGCGTCGGTCGAGGCGAAGGCGTCGAGGACGAACCCGGCGAGGCGAGGCGAGAACACCGCGTCGCCCTCCTGCACCCGGAAGATGGAGTCGACCAGGTCGGTGCCGGTGATCGTCTTGGTGACATAGCCCCGGGCGCCGCCCCGGATCACCCCGATGACGTCCTCCGCCGCGTCCGACACGGACAGTGCGAGGAAACGCACCGGCTGCTCGGCGTCGGCCATCAACGGGGCGCAGCGCCGCAGCACTTCGACCCCGCCGCCGCCCGGCAGATGGACGTCGAGCAGGACGACCTCGGGCCGGGTCGCGGTGATGACCGTGACCGCCTGGTCGACGTCCGCCGCCTCCCCGACGACCTCGACGCCGGTCTGCTCGGTCTGGCCGATCTCGGCCTGCACGCCCGTACGGAACATACGGTGGTCGTCGACAAGGACCACACGCACCTGGCGCCCACCGCTGCCACCGCTGCCACCGCCGAGACCCTTCGCCGCCTCGGCCGACTCCACAACTCCCCCCGCTCCGGCTGCTCCCACCGCGCCCTTCGCACCGTGCGCGTCGGTCGCCTCGTGCGTGTCAGTCGTGTCGGTCGTCTCAGTCGGATCGTTCGTGTCGGTCTGATCGTTCGTGTCGGTCGTCTCGGTCGGATCGTTCGTGTCGGTCTGATCGTTCGTGTCGGTCGTCTCGGTCGGATCGCTCATGACGTCTTCTCCGCCCTCTCCATCTCCAGCTCGACCTCCGTGCCGCCGCCGGGGACCGCCCGCAGCCGCGCCGTGCCGCCGTGGCGCTCCATGCGGCCGATGATCGATTCTCTAACGCCCATGCGGTCGGCGGGTATCGACTCGAAGTCGAAGCCGGGCCCACGGTCCCGGACGGACACGAAGACCGTCCTGCCCTCGACTTCGGCGTAGACCTGCACGGCGCCGCCGTCGCCACCGTACTTGGCCGCGTTCACCATCGCTTCACGCGCGGCCTGCATCTGTGCGCCGATCCGTTCGTCGAGCGGGCAGTCCCCGACGACCACGACCTCGATGGGGACGCCGTGCTTGTCCTCGACCTCGGCGGCGTTGCGCCGCACCGCGTCGGCGACCGTGGTCGGCTCGTCGGCCTCCTCCTTTCCGGTGCCCTCGGGTTTGTAGAGCCAGGTGCGCAGGTCGCGCTCCTGGGCGCGGGCGAGGCGGCGCACCTCGCCGGCGTTCTCCGCGTTGCGCTGGATCAGGGTCAGGGTGTGCAGCACCGAGTCGTGGACATGGGCGGCGACCTCCGCGCGTTCCTGAGCGCGGATGCGCATCAGGCGCTCCTCGGAGAGATCCTGCGTCATGCGCACCAGGTAGGGACCGGCGAGGAGCGTGATGCCGACGATCACGGCGAGGGCCGCCTGCAGTACGGAACCGAGGTGGGCGGCGGAGCCCTGTAGGACGAAGGTGCCGGAGACCCCGGCGGTGACCAGCAGGACTCCGGCGCCCGCGCGCAGGAGCGTGAGCGTACGACGTCTGCGGCCGGCCTCGACCCAGCGGGCCCGGCGCGCGTTGTCCGCCTGGCGCCAGACGAGGGCGACGCCCGCGCCGACGAGAACGGCGGGCAGCAGATACGCCTTGGCACCGCTGCCCAGATTCACGTTGCCCACGAAGACCATGGCAACGACGACCATGAGGAGCAGGGCGACGATCTGCCCCTTGTCCGGCTTGCGGGCGACGAGTCTGCGACGGCCGTCGGGAGCCGTCTCGGTGGCGACGAACGCCGGCGGCTTCTGGTCGCCGACACCGCCGATCCCGAGCGGCACGAAGAACCAGAAGGCCGCGTAGAGCAGGGCACCGAGGCCGTCCGCCATGAACAGGCCGGCGAAGACGAGCCGCACCCACACGACGGGCAGCCCGAGATGCCCGGCGAGCCCCCGCGCCACGCCACCCAGCCAGCGTCCATCGCTGCTGCGGTAGAGCTTGCGCGGCGGCCGCGGTTCGACGAGTGGCGCTGCTACGGCTTCCGGCATGTCAACGATGGTTCCACGGGGTCCGGTGCCGGGCATCAGGGTTCGTCCCCGAGACGCCCCTGATCTTCGGAGCCCTTCCAGGTCGAACACCTCCCCGGCCCCGGGTCAGGGCCGATATCAGGGTCCGACCAGGGTCATCCCGACTGCCGCGAGGGCGGCTCGCCCGCCACCATGGAGTCATGACAGATCACCAGCACGCCGCGGACGCCGTGCCCGACGGGGGCACCGCGCCCGACGCGGCCGCCCCGTCCCCCGGCGCCCAGGGTGCCGCGGGTGAGAAGCCGTGCGCGCACGAGCGGGCGGGCGCGCACGGAGAACAGGGAGGCCACGCAGAAGGGGAAGGCGGCCCATCTGAGCAAGCGGACGCCAAGACATACGACAGGACAGCAGCCGAGGCGGCCGTCGAGGCCGCGACAGCCGCCGGGGCCTGGGCCGGGAACAGGACAGCGGAAGAGGAAGGAGCGGGGACAGGGAACAAGTCGGCCGCCGGTACCGAAGCGGGCGGTCCACCGCCCAGATTCCGGCGGGATCGTGAGCACAAGATGCTCGCCGGCGTGTGCGCGGGCCTCGGGCGGCAGTGCGACATGGACCCGGTGATCTTCCGGATCACGCTCGCCGTGCTCTCCGCGACCGGCGGCATCGGCCTCATCTTCTACGGCTTCGCCTGGCTCTTCGTCCCGTACGCGGACGACGGGCAGAACGAGGTGCGCAAGCTTCTGACCGGCCGGGTCGACGGCCAGGCCCTCGCGGCCGTGCTGTTCGCGCTGGTCGGCTGCGGGGTGTTCCTGTCGATGCTGAACAACGGCAGCGTGCTGACCTTCGCCGTCGTCGTCTCCCTGCTCCTCGCGGGCGCCGGGTACTGGTCGCGGCACCGGGACTCCTCCGATGCCGACCCGCTGGCCGCCCAGGCCGTGGCCGACGCCCCGCCGGAGGCCCAGGCGCCGCCGGTTCCGGCCGCCTACCCCTCCTGGTGGCGCGACCCCATCGTCAAGGACGGCACGCACGACGGCGGCACGGGCTACCTGTGGGGCCCGTGGCCGTCCGGCAGCCGGGACATCACGGCGACCATCAACGTCGATCTGACCGGCCACACGCGCCGCCCCGAGGACATACGCACGCGGCGCGAGCCGTACGCCGAACCGCGCGGGCCACGCTGGGTAGGCGGCTGGATCTTCCTGCTCGCCCTGCTCGCCGGCGGCCTCGTCACCCGGCTCGCCTGGGACGAGCACCCGCTCGGCACCAGTCTGCAGGCCGGCCTGGCGGCAGCGCTCATCGTGCTCGGCGTGGGCATCGCGGTCAGCTCGTTCCTCGGGCGTACGGGCGCGGGGTCGGTGTTCCTGGCGATCGTCACGGCGGGCCTGCTGGCCGGCACGGCCGTCCTGCCGAAGGACATCGGCACGCACTGGAGGGACACGACGTGGCGGCCCACGGCGGTGGCGGACGTACGGCCGGCCTACGACCTGGGCACCGGCGCAGGCACCCTGGACCTGTCCCGGCTGGCCCTGGCCAAGGGGCAGACGGTGACCACCAACGCCGAGGTGGGGGCGGGCCGACTGCGGGTGATCGTGCCGTCGGACGTGACCGTGAAGGTGAGGATCGATGTGGGGCTGGGAGACATCCAGCTCCCGGGCGACGACAAGAAGGACGTGGATGTGGAGCCGGGCAAGCACAAGGAAGTGACACTGTCGCCGCTCCCGGGCAAGGCGGACGCCGGGACCATCGACCTCGACCTCCAGGTCGGCGTCGGACAGGCGGAGGTGGCCCGTGCTGCGTCATGAGTTCCGGCCCGGCAGGCTGGTCGCCGGCGCCTGCTTCACCCTCGCGGGCGTCATCTACGCAGGCGACGCGGGCGGCCTCTGGGAAACGCCGTGGTTCGTGATGATCCCCGTCATCCTGGCCGGCCTCTGCCTGGCAGGCGCGACGGGCGTGGCGGCCCGGACCATACGCAGACGAAGCGCCCCGTCCCACCACACCTCCACAACCAAGCCCGGCCCCGACACGGCCCCCTGAGGACACGGCCGCAGGGCCGCAGGGCCGCAGGGCCGCAGGGCCGCAGGGCCGCAGGGCCGCAGGGCCGCAGGGCCGCAGGGCCGCAGGGCCGCAGGGCCGCA
>NZ_FOFF01000057.1 GCF_900110755.1 Streptomyces sp. yr375 | reverse complement strand
GGGGGGGCAGTTCGGCAGGCAACTCGGCATCCAACTCAAGCGTGCCGGACGGCAGTTGCAGCAGTCGCTCCAGGTTGGCGACCCCGTGCCGGTGCACGATGTGGTCCTCGAGCACCTGCTCGTTGGCCCGCGCCTCGGCCTCCGTGGAGCCGAGCACCGGGACGATCCCCGGCAGCACTTTCAGGTGCTCCGGATCCCGACCGGCCTGCCGCGTACGGGACTTGATGTCGGCGTAGAAGGCCTGCGCGTCGCCGAGGGTCTGCTGCGCGGTGAACACCGCCTCCGCACCTCGTACCGCGTGTAACCGCCACGCTTTGTCCGGAGCCCACCAAGGCCGCGAACGCCCGTTTGTCGAACACCGACGGTGATCGTCCGCATGCCCCTGGGATAGCGTCACCGTGTCCTGATCCGTCCCGGCACCCGTCCCGACCTTGCGGAGTCCCCATGAGCAGCACCGCCGTCGCCAACCCCGCCCGTCCCGGGCAGGTCCTCGCCGACCTGCTCCCCGCCTCCCGTGTCCGGGACGTCGCACTCGTCCTCGGCGGCGCCGCGCTCACCGGCCTCGCCGCGCAGATCGCGGTGCCGGTGCCCGGCAGCCCGGTCCCGGTGACCGGCCAGACGTTCGCCGCACTGCTCGTCGGCACGTCGCTCGGCGCCCGCCGCGGAGTCTCCGCGCTCGCCGTCTACGCGCTGGCCGGTCTCGCCGGCGTGCCGTGGTTCGCGGGCGGCGCCTCCGGCATCTCCGTCTCCTTCGGCTACATCCTCGGCATGATCCTCGCGTCCGCCGCCGTGGGCGCCCTGGCCCGCCGCGGCGCCGACCGCTCCATGCTGCGCACGGCCGGCGCGATGCTGCTGGGCGAGGCGATCATCTACGCCGTCGGCGTCCCGTACCTGGCCTACGCCACCGGAATGTCGGCCTCCGCCGCCCTCGCGGCCGGCCTCACCCCGTTCCTGATCGGCGACGCAGTCAAGGCGATCCTGGCGATGGGCCTGCTGCCGACGACATGGAAGCTGCTCCAGCGCTAACGCTCGTCAACCGAACTCAACCGCCTTCAACTACCGCCGAAGAGGCTCGCCGGCCCGCGCACCGAGACGCGACCCGACGAGCCTCTTCGACGTTCCCGGCGTCTTTCACCCTCTGTCTCTCTCGGTGCGGGATCAGCTCACCGGTCGCCGCCGCGACCACCACACCCCGGCCGTGCCCGCCGCGATCAGCGTCGCCCCGGCCGCACCGAGCGGCAGCAGGTCCCGTCCGACGCCGGTCTTGGGCAGTTCGTCGCCGCCGGGAGCCACGGGAGTGTTGTCGGTGCCGAGCAGCAGCGGGGTGGCGGGGGCGTTCGGCGACGGGTTCGTCGTACCGAACGGCACCGGGCCCTGCTGCCAGAACGTCTTCTTCCCGTCACTGGTCTGGACGGGCAGACAGATCTTCCCGGTCTTGCTGAGATCGAAGGTCGCGTCGACGGCGTACGAATTCGACGCCCCGGCCGCGAGATTGTCGATGGGGCAGGAGAAACCGCTGTTGGATCCTTCCGGAAGATCTTTCTCCGCAATCGCGGAACACCCCTGAACGCTTTTTACCGTGAGCCCGTCGAACCCCACGACCAAAAGCCGTATCTGCCCGCTGTCCTTGGTCCCCTCGTTCTTCACCGTGGCGGTGATCGCCGTTTTCTTGGAACTGTTGTCGACCGAGATCCGCTCCGGCAACAGGGTCGTCGTCTTCACGCCCGCAGGCGCCTCGTCGACGGACTTTCCCCCCTTGCCGCTGCCCGGCCCCTGGTCATCCGCCCCGGCGGGGAAGGAAAGGATCAACATCGCCGAGAAAGATGCCATGACCAGCGATCCGGCGATGGTCGTCGCACGACGAGAACTCATGTTCGCCCCCCTTGGCTGCGCCTGAATTCGCAGTACTTGAAGAGGTACCACAAGATTTCTCCGCACTATGCTGGTACGGCCTTAAGTGTGACTATTGTGTTTCAGGGGTCGGGTAATGGACCGTAGCCGAGGGGGTGCAGCGGATTGCCGGGAAATTCGGGAAACACGGGGAATCCGGGGAGCGGCGGTTTTCCGGGGTTGCTGGTGACGGGGCGCTATCGGCTGGTCGAAAGTATTGGCCAGGGGGGAATGGGGCGGGTGTGGCGGGCCACCGACGAGGTGCTCGACCGGCAGGTCGCGGTGAAGGAGATGCGCATCGACGGCCTCGACCCGGAGGACACCCGCACCCGCCGCGAACGCACCCTGCGCGAGGCCAGGGCCACCGCCCGCATCGACCACCCCAACGTGGTGCGCGTCTACGACGTCGTGGACGAGGGCGAACGCCTCTGGATCGTCATGGAGTTGGTCGTCGGCCGCTCCCTCGAGCAGATCATGGCCGAGGAAGGACCACTGGCCCCGCACGAGACCGCCCGCATCGGCCTGGGCCTGGTCACGGCGCTGCGCCAGGTCCACGCGAGGGGGGTCCTGCACCGCGACATCAAACCGGGCAACGTGCTGGTGGAGAACACAGGGAGCAGGGGGAGTAGGGGGAGTAGGGGGACTAGGGGGAGCAACAGGGAA
The DNA here is from genome assembly GCF_900110755.1 of Streptomyces sp. yr375. Classification (GTDB taxonomy): domain Bacteria; phylum Actinomycetota; class Actinomycetes; order Streptomycetales; family Streptomycetaceae; genus Streptomyces. The sequence goes on along the minus strand of NZ_FOFF01000057.1, from coordinate 48,816 downwards.
GGGACCAGAGAAGGGAACGGAGAAGCGGCCAGGGAAGGAACCGGCGGGCGGGGCGAACACCGAGTCGTCCTCACCGACTTCGGCATAGCCGCGATCCAGGACGCGAAGGCGTTGACCATGGTCGGGATGCTGGTCGGCTCCCCCGACTACATGGCCCCCGAGCGCATCTCGGGCCGACCGCAGGGCCCGCCGTCGGACGTGTGGTCCCTGGGCGCGACACTCTGCGCCGCCCTGGCCGGCCACTCCCCCTTCGCCCGCGACACCACCCTGGCGACCTTGCACGCGGTCCTCTATGAGGAACCCCAACTCCCGCCCACCGCGGGCCCGTTGTACGACGTCCTCACCGCCCTCCTCCAAAAGGAACCCACGGTCCGAGCCTCCCTCACCGACCTGGAGACGGCCCTGGCCCCCATCGCCCACCCACCCCCGACACCAACACCACCACCCCCAACACCACCACCGACACCGGGACAACCCTTCGCCGAAGTCTCCGCCCGCCCCCAGGCCCGGACCGAAACGGCCCCGGAGGAGACGCGCCGCCCGGTCCCCCGCCCCCACTCCGGCGTCTCCCTCATCCGAGCCCAAGCGCCGACCGAACGCAGGCCGATTCCGGAAGCCACCCCCACCCCGCACGCGGAGACCCGGCGCAGGGAGATACCGCCGGACGGCGAACTGCCCGGCCCGGCGGTCCCGTCCGCCACCCGGCGACGAAGGGACAACGGCCGCCCGGGACACCGCCGTACCGGAGTGATGGCCGCCATCGGCGTCGTAGCGGTAGGCACGATCGCCGCGATCGTGCTGGCGTCACCCCCGGGCCCGCACGACAACAACAAGGACAACCAGGCCACGGCCACCAGCCCAAGCACCAGCCCCAGCCCCTCGACCTCCTCCATGTCACCCACGGTCGAGGGGACGTTCAGGCCGCCGAGCCTGCCCCCGGGGGCGCATCAGGAGGCGGGCGGGTACGCGTGGGCGACGCCCAAGGGCTGGCGGCGGGACGTGAAGACGGGCGCCGAGGTGCACTACACGTCCCCCGACGGCACCCAGGAACTGGTGGCCAAGTCCTCCCTGGCCCGAGGCGACCTCATGGACACCTGGCAGACCTCCGAAGCCAACGCCCACCAGGGCCGGGGCTACCGCAAGATCCGCCTGGAGGAGACGACGTTCCGAGGCCGGCCGGCGGTCGTCTGGGAGTACGCCTTCACCCTCCAGGGCACCTACTGGCACGCCCGTCTGCTGGGCTTCAACGAGAGCGGGAAGTCGTACCAGATCAACACCTGGTACCAGCCCGAGACCGAGGCGACGGCCCTGAAGACGTACGAGAGGGTGAAGACCAGCTTCACGGTGCTATGAGAAAAGGGGCCCGCCGAAGCGGACCCCTTTCACACGCTCAAGAGAGCTGACACTCGGCAGAGCTGATTACGAGACGTCGGCCTGGACACTGTCGGCCTTGGCCTTGGCCTTGATCCGGCTTTCCTTCACGAGGGCGATGAGGACGACGACGCCCGCGACGGCCAGCGACAGCAGGACGGTCGTCCGCCCACTGCTCGCGCCCTCCGTGTCGGTCAGCATGTACCCGAGAACGAAGACGATCAGCGCGGCGGTGGCCCAGGTCAGGTACGGGTACAGCCACATCTTCACGATCAGCTTCTCCGGCGACTCGGCCTGGATGATCTTCCGCATCCGCAGTTGCGAGAGGCAGATCACGAGCCACACGAACAGGGCCACGGCCCCGCTGGAGTTCACGAGGAAGAGGAAGACGGAGTCCGGGAACCGGTAGTTGAAGAAGACGGCGACGAACCCGAAGACGACGGAGGCGATGATCGCCGCGAGGGGAACGCCACGGCTCGTCGTCCGGGCGAAGACCTTCGGCGCGTCGCCCCGCTCGCCGAGCGAGAAGGCCATGCGGGAGGCCGTGTACAGCCCGGAGTTGAGGCAGGACAGCACGGACGTCAGCACGATGAAGTTCATGAGCTGACCGGCGTGCGCGATGCCGAGCGAGTCGAGCGCGGCGACGTAGGAACCCTCCTGCTTGATGGAGGGGTCGTTCCAGGGCAGCAGCGTGACGACGACGAAGATCGACCCGAGGTAGAAGACGCCGATCCGCCAGATGATGCTGTTCGTGGACTTGGTGACGGCGCGCTGCGGGTCCTCGGACTCGCCGGCCGCGAGGGTCGCGATCTCGCTGCCCATGAAGGAGAAGACGACGAGCAGGACGCCGGTCAGGATGGCGCCGGGCCCGTTGGGCAGGAAGCCGCCGTGGTCCGTGAGGTTGCCGAGTCCCGCCTTGGCGCTGTCGACACCGGGCAGCACGCCGAACACGGCGAGCCCGCCCACGACGACGAACGCGCCGATCGCGACGACCTTGATGCCGGCGAACCAGAACTCGAACTCGCCGTAGGAGCTGACGGAGACGAGGTTGGTGGCGGTCAGCACCACCATCACGATGAGCGCCCACCCCCACTGCGGGACGGCGGGAATCCACCCTTCGAGGATCTTCGCGCCGGCCGTGGCCTCCACGGCGAGCACGACGACCCAGAAGAACCAGTACAGCCAGCCGATGGAGAACCCGGCCCAGCGGCCGAGCGCGCGGTCGGCGTGCGCGGAGAACGAACCGGAGGTCGGATTGGCCGCCGACATCTCCCCGAGCATCCGCATCACCAGCACCACGAGCATGCCGACGAGGGCGTAGGAGAGCAGAATGCCGGGGCCGGCGGTGGCGATACCGGAGCTGGAACCTACGAACAGCCCGGCACCGATGACGCCGCCGATGGCGATCATCGAAAGGTGCCGGTTCTTGAGACCTGCGTGAAGTCCGGGGCCGGGTTCTCCGGGACCTCCGGGGCCGCTTTCGGCCTTGGCGAGGGTCGGCTGCGAAGTCATGGGGACGGTTTTCCTTTGCGCCGCGTGATGGGAATCGTGCGGGGGAGCACTGGGTAGTGCCGGGGAGCGCACGATCCGGTCCAGTGAATCCGAGGTGAATGAATTCGGGAACCTTTGATTTCAGATCGTTACTTGAGGATCCCCTGAGCTTCACAGGATTGTTGAACTTTTTCGGCCGCGACACCCGGCGCTGCTGCCCGGCAACACCCGTGTCACACTCGTGCCATGCGCGTGTATCTCGGCTCGGACCATGCCGGCTTCGAACTCAAGAACCACCTCGTCGAATGGCTGAAGGCGGCGGGTCACGACCCGGTCGACTGCGGCCCCCACATCTACGACGCCCAGGACGACTACCCGCCCTTCTGCCTCCGCGCCGCGGAGCGGACGGCCGCGGACGCCGACTCCCTCGGCATCGTGATCGGCGGCTCCGGCAACGGCGAGCAGATCGCGGCCAACAAGGTGAAGGGCGTCCGTGCCGCCCTCGCCTGGAGCGAGGAGACCGCGTCCCTCGGCCGCCAGCACAACAACGCCAACGTCGTCGCGGTAGGCGCCCGCATGCACACCCAGGACGAGGCGACGAAGTTCGTCGAAACCTTCCTGGCCACCCCGTTCTCCGAGGACACCCGCCACATCCGCCGAATCGACATGCTGGCAACCTACGAAACCACCGGCACCCTCCCCCCCATCCCCGCACACCACCCCCACCCCTGACCCCACGCACACCCACCCACGACAACCGCAGCCACGAACCACACCGACGGCCGCGCAGGGGCGCGCGAGGGCAGATGGGCCGACTGGGAACGCGGGCCTGAGACACGTCCTCCACCCCACAGCCCCAAGGCGCTGAGAAACGGGCTGCGTTTCAGCCTCCAGGGACGAACCCGGGTCCAGTCCTCAGGGACGAACCCCGGGTGCAGTCCTCAGGGGCGACCCCCGGGCGCAGCCCCCAGGGACAGGCCCCCGGGCATAGCCCCAAGGGGACGGGCTCAGGGCACCGGCCTGAGGGACGGGCCGTCGGTCCACGTCTCTGAGCGCGGACTGTAGCTCCAGAACCGGCAGGCACCGCTGCAGGCGCAGGACTACGGCGCCAGCCGGTGACGTCCGGCTGACGTGTCGGCCGGACGGATCCTGGGGCGGATACGTCAGCCGGGGATGCAGGCCTGAGGCGCAGCCCCGGGGACGCGGAGCGGAACCCCCAGTAAGGGCTGCGGCGCCGCAGCGCCCCGGGGCCGTGGTGACTGGCGCGGCGCGGGGCGCGGTGGTGAAGTACGGCAGGGCTGCAGCGGCGAAGCCGCACCCCAGGGAAGCGGAACCGAAGCCCCGGCATGGGCACCTGCGGCGCAGCACGGCGGGCCGTGGCGGCGAAGTGCGACCGGGTCGCGGCGGCGATGCAGGAGGGGGTGCAGGGGCGGAGCCCCGTTGGGGTGCAGGGGGCGGAGCTCCCGTGGGGTTCGGGGCGGAGCCCCGAAGAGGGTTCAGCTCTTGCGCAAGCGAGTCGGGCGGGTGGGTGGGCAAGGTATGACGATGAGGAGAGACCGGTGCCGGAAGGCCACACGATTCACCGACTGGCGCAGGACTACGCCCGCTTCACCCACCGCACCACACAACTAACCAGCCCCCAGGGCAAGTTCACCGACGCCGCCGCCCTCCTCAAAGACGCCACCCTCACCCGCACCGAGGCCCACGGCAAACACCTCTTCCTCGGCTTCACCGGCGACGTATGGATCCACATCCACCTCGGCCTCTTCGGCAAGGTCACCTTCGGCCCGGCCCCGGCCCCGCCTCCCACGGACACCGTCCGACTCCGCCTGGCCGACGGCACGTCGTACGTGGATCTCCGGGGCCCCACCACCTGCGCCCTCATCACGGACCCCGAGAAGCAGGCCGTACACGCCCGCCTCGGCCCCGACCCCCTCCGCGCCGACGCCGACCCAGCCGCCGCGTACACCCGCGTCGCCCGCAGCCGTACGACGATCGCCGCCCTCCTCCTGGACCAGAAGATCATCGCCGGCGTGGGCAACGTCTACCGCGCCGAAGTCCTCTTCCGGCACCACATCGACCCGTACCGCACCGGCAGGACCATCACCCCCACCGAGTGGGACGCGATCTGGACCGACCTGGTCGCCCTCATGCGCGAGGGAGTCCGCAACAACCGCATCGACACGGTCCGTCCGGAACACACCCCCGAGGCGATGGGCCGCCCGCCCCGCGTCGACGACCACGGCGGCGAGGTGTACGTCTACCGGCGCACCCACCAGCCCTGCCACCTCTGCGGCGACACCATCCGCACCGCGGACCTGGCAGCCCGCAACCTCTTCTGGTGCCCAACCTGCCAAAAACCCTGACAGTCCCCAGCCCCCTCCCGCTAGCCACCCCCCTGCTATCCGCCCCCGCTCAAAACCCATGCGGCAACCAAGGCGCCGCCCCCGCCCCGAACCCCACCGCCGCCCCCGCCAGCGCCCCCCGCCGCACCTCCCGCACCCGCCCCGCCGCCCCGAGCGCCCCGAGGCTCACCCCGCCCAGGTACGCCGCCCCCAACTCCCGTACGGACAAGGAAAGATCGGCGGCGTCGGACGTACGCCCGCAGACCGCCCCCTTGGCGTCCCCGGACAGCCGCCAACGCCCGGAGTTCCAGGGGCAGAAGTCGTCCTCGACCGCCAACACCACATCCACCGGCGCCTGATACGTCCGCGCCTCCAGCGCCGCGCCCACGTCCACCAGCCGCAGGTACAACGAGTCCCGCACCCGCAGCTCGCACCGCCGGATGTCGGACACGAGATGCTGCCAGCCCTCGTCCACCGGCCGCCCCCGCACCTTCAGCGTGCTCGTCAGGTCGATCCCGAACAGGAACCGCCACAGCGCCGCCTCCGACACCGGATCGAGCCCCGCGAGGTCCTGGAGCAGCACCTGCCCGTTGTGCCCGCTGTCCGTCCACTCGGGCCGCACCCGGAACCGGACGTACCCGGTGACCTCACCGCCGCGCTCCGCGAGCACGCACTGCAACGGCGACGCCCCGCCCCGCCCGCTCTCCGGATCGAGCAGCCCCAGCCGCTCCCACCCGGGCCGCCGCGCGAGCATCCCCGGCCGCCCGGGCACGGTCCGCGCGTACACCGCCTCGCACGCGTCGAGTTCCGCGCCGGGATCGACGTACCGCAGCCGTACGCCGTCCGTGCCGGCCGGGACGGACAGCCGTACCCGACTCGTGTCGATCTCGGCGTGCAGCCCGAAGCTCGCCGCCGCGTACCCGAACCGCCCGTAGATCACGGGCTCGGAGGCGGTGAGGACGGCCAGCGGCTCGCCCCACGCCCGCACGTCGTCCAGTTGCCGCCGCATCATCGACGTCAGCAGCCCGCGCCGCCGGTGCGTCGGGCTCACCCCGACCATCGTCACGCCCGCCGCCGGCACCGAGGCCCCGCCCGGCACGGTCAGCCGGAAGTCGTACGCCCCCGCCGTCGCCACGCACGCGCCGGCGTCCCACACCCCCAGGGAGCGCTCGTACGGGGTGAGCGCCCTGAACAGCTCCCGTTCCTCGGCCGGTTCCTCGACCCCGCCGAAGGCGCGGATCAGGGTGTCGTACCACTCGTCCCATTCGTCCCGCCGCAGGGTCCGCAGGCCGTCCGCAGGCCGGGACCCGCCGCTGCTCGCCTCACTCGCCGCACTCGTCATGGGTTCATGCCTAGCAGCCCGATGCGGGACGAGCCAGGCAATTTCGCCCTCCTGGCGACGCGAGCGCTTTCCGTGAAGTTCACTGTGAAGTTGGGCCTCGGACGGGGGACAAGTGGGACCTCCCGTGCCAAGCGGCGGGTTCGATGGATAGGGTCCCGAACTAATGGCAGAAGGACGACAGCGGCGCGCGGAAGCCGAGACGTTGGCGGCCCGGTTGAAGCACTGGATGCACCGGGTCCGCACCGGCGTGCGCAGAAGCGCCGTGGACTACTTCCGGGGCGACGGCTCGGACTGGATCGCGCTGGCCTTCCTGCTGCTCACCGTCCCGCTCATCGCCCTCACCACCCTCGCCAACTCGGTGTGGTGCTCACCGGCCGCGCTGGTCCTGCCGATCGTCGCCGGCGGCCTGGTGCTGCGCCCGTCGAGCCTGCTCGGCCTGTACGCGGCGGCGGCCACCGCCCTCATCGTGGAGTCCGTGCAGCTCGGCCCGTACACCGAAGGCCCCTCGCGGGTGACCCCGGGCGTGGTCCTGGTCGTCGCGGCATGCGGTTTCTTCGGGCTGCTCATCGCCCAGTTCCGCAGCCGGGTCGGCGTGCCCTGGCGGCGCGGCGGCACCATGCTCTTCGACCTGCGCGAACGCATCCGCGTGCAGAGCAAGCTGCCGAACCTGCCGCACGGCTGGCACCGCGAGATGGCGCTGCGGCCGGCGGGCGGCCAGTCGTTCTCCGGCGACTTCGTCGTCGCGGCCCGCACGAACGGCGGCCGCACCATGGAGGTCGTCCTCACGGACGTGTCCGGCAAGGGCATGGACGCCGGTTCGCGCGCGCTCCTGCTGTCCGGCGCCTTCGGCGGCCTGCTCGGCTCCCTGCCCCCGCACGCCTTCCTCCCGGCCGCCAACGGCTATCTGCTCCGCCAGGACTGGGACGAGGGCTTCGCGACCTCCATCCACCTGGTCCTCGACCTCGACTCCGGCGACTACGAGCTCTACTCCGCCGGCCACCCGCCGGGCCTCCAGCTCAGCGCGGGCAGCGGCCGCTGGGAGGAGAAGGCCGCCGAAGGCCCCCTCCTCGGGGTGTACGACGGCGCGCAGTTCGACCCCGTGAAGGGCTCGCTGCGCCCCGGTGACGTGCTGATGCTCTTCACCGACGGCTTGGTGGAGACCTCCGACCGGGACATCGTCGAGGGCATCGACCGCCTCACCGGCGAGGCCGACCGCTATGTGGCCGGCGGCTTCCAGGGCGCCGCCTGGCACCTGATCGAGGCGGTCGCGAAGGACGTCAACGACGACCGCGCCCTGCTGCTGGTCTGCCGCGAGGGCCCTACGTCCCAGATGACCCCACTCGCCTGAACCCCTGAATATCCGAGCACCTGAATATCCGAGTATCTGAGTACGGGGGACCCGCATGCTCACCCTGTCCGAGGTGGAGGCCCTGGCCCGCGCCGCCCACGAGGGCCAGACCGACAAGGCGGGCCGGCCCTACGCCGAGCACCTCCAGGCGGTCGCGGAGGGCGTACGCGCGCGTGGCGGCGACGCCGACCAGATCGCCGCCGCCTGGCTGCACGACGCCGTCGAGGACGACGCCCTGCCGCAGACCTGGCTCGACGAGGCCGCGCTGAGCGACCGCACGAAGACGGTCGTCCTGGCGGTCACCAAGCGGCCGGGGGAGACACCGGAGGCGTATGCGGGGCGCATCCTGGCCACACCGGGCGCGCTGCTGGTGAAGCAGGCGGACCTGGCCCACAACGCGAACCCGGCCCGCCTGGCCGCCCTGGACACCCCGACCCGGACCCGGTTGACCGAGAAATACGCGCACATGCACACACTCCTCGGCCTGCCGTACCGGAGCGACGAGTAAGACGACTAACCAAGCGCGCCCTTCTCCCCCTCCCGCCCCTTCTCCCGCTCACGGGCGAGGGTCGCGGCGTCCCGCTTGAACGCCCATTCCATCCGCGGCTCCACGGCGAACCGGAAGACCCGTCGCACGGGCGCGGTGCACAACAGAGTGACGGCCACGGCCGCCGTGACGCTGACGGCGATCTCGCCGAGCGGCCGGTGCAGCGCGGGGTGGTCGAACCAGCCGCGGTAGTCGGCGGCCTTGATCAGGAACCCGTGCAGCAGATAGCCGTAGAGCGTGCCCGCGCCGAGCGTGGTGCACCACATCGTGCGGCCCGGCACCCAGGAGAAGAAGCAGGCCGTCAGCAGCAGCGAGCAGCCGAACAGGGCGAGCTGCATGACGGGCCCGGCCCACCAGGGCGCGCCCAACTCCTGGGCGGAGTCGCGGTGGTAGAGCCACGAGGCGTTCATCCGCGGCACCGCCCACCAGGTGAAGGCCAGCGCGACGGCGAACACCGGCACGGCCGCGATCCGCACCGAGCGGCGACGCACCCGCCGGAAGTGCTCGGGCCGCAGACACAGCCCCAGGACGAAGAACGGCAGGAACTGCAACACCCGCTGGAGGTCCAGGTCGTCCCCGATGGCCGGGGTGACGGTCGCCAGCATGGCCACGCCCAGCGCGAGCGGCAGCGGATACCGCACGAGCTTCCAGACGGGCGTGGTGAGCCGCCAGATGAACAACGCGCACAGGAACCAGGTCAGATACCAGGGGTCGAGGAGACTGATCTCCTGGGCGGGGTTGTGGTCGACGACACGCCGGAACAGCGGATAGGCGGTCTCGAAGATCACGTACGGCACGGCGACGCCCGTGATCAGCCGCCGGAGCCGGTCGGGACTCGCGTCGAAGCTGCGCGAGAAGTAACCGGAGACGACGATGAACGCCGGCATGTGGAAGGAGTACACGAGCAGGTACGCGGCCTGCAGCAGCCGGCTGTCGCCCTTGAGCGGCTCCCAGGAGTGGCCCACCGCCACCAGCACGATCGCCAGATACTTGGCGTTGTCGAAGAACGCGTCACGCTGCGCGACGGGCCGCGCGGACGGCCGCTCGGCGGATCTGTCCGAGGACTGGTCGTGCTGCTGATCGTTCTGACTCGGAACGAGTGACGCGGCGGCGGAGAACATCCAAGGCACCCTACGTCCCGTGCACGCATTCGTAAAACACCCCAGGTCATTCCTCGTTACCCGCCTTCCCGCCCCCTTTCCTATTGAGTCGCGCCCACTTCGCAACTGCCCTTGATGTCACGATTCATCCCGACTAAAAGGTGCATAACGCCGGTTGTGTGGCGGTAGTTGACGTGCCCGCGGCCATAATTCGAATTACCTGCGCACGCGTTGTGTGAATATGGAAACCAACTGCCCCAATTCCCGGTGCGGATACGCGCTCGAATTACCGTGCGGCGCAGCCGCGCCCGGGAGACTCGCGCGATGATGCGTCACAGGCCGCATAGGGAGGCCGGGTTGGTGGCACGATGGTCTCGGGAGTGCGGACCGATCGAGGGTGTGTGATCAGTTGTGGCGATTTCACTGTCAGTGGTGGTGCTGTTGGCGATCATCCTGGTCGTACTGATCAGAGGAGGGTCGATCAAGGCGGGCCCGGCGATAGTCGCGATCCTGTTCGGCTTCTTCCTCGCGTCGACCGGCATGGCCCCGTCGATCAACCGCTTCCTCAACTCCCTGGCGGACACGATCAACTCGATCACCTTCTGACCCCGCCCTTCGTCGCGCCCCGCTACGGCTCACCCCACTCGGGGACGCACATCATGCGGTGAGCCGGCGTGACGGGTTCGCTCGGCAGCGGATCGATGCCACGCACCCGTACGGCCACGATGTCCGCGGGGACGGGGGAGCGGCCCGGAAGCCTCGTCAATCGCCACCTGAAGGCCTCCGGTACGTCTTTGGCGGGCAGTTCCACCATGGCGAGGCTGATCCACCGGTCGTAGCTGGTGGGATACACGCGGACCGACGCGCCGCATTCCGGGCAGATCGGCGGCTCGATCCATGTCACGTCGTCGGGGTCGGGATCCGGTCCGGGCGCGGCTGTGGCCCCGTCGGCTACGGCCATCTCGTTGGCGAAGGTGTTCCAACACCTCTCGCAGTAGCTCGCCATGAGGCCGAACCGCCCGCGCTCACGCACGGTGCGGCCGATCTCCCCGCAGCGATGGCATGCCGACTGGTCACGATCCCGAATCGCCCCCATGTGTTTGAGTGTGAGCGAATCCGACGGGATCCCAGTAGGTCGCGATTTGGCCGTATTCGACGATCAGAGGCGCAGATGCCATCCATACGGCCACGTCCACCCTCCACCACGGCCCCGGAAAACGATCAGGGCCAGGCGGAGAATTGAACCTCCGACCTGGCCCTGAGTCGTACAGAGCGGGCGACGGGAATCGAACCCGCGTAGCTAGTTTGGAAGACTAGTGCTCTACCATTGAGCTACGCCCGCAGAGGACGCGCCGCAGGTCAGCCGACCGCGGCACTGTGAGCATCGTAGCGGGTCGGCCCCCTGTGTCGCACACCCCGTTTCCCGGCCCGCCGCGGCCCGCCCCGGCGCTCGGCAAAAGAGGCGGTCAGACGGGCTGCGGGCATGTACCCTACGTGTCGCACCAGACGGGGTGTGGCGCAGCTTGGTAGCGCGTCCGCTTTGGGAGCGGAAGGCCGTGGGTTCAAATCCCGCCACCCCGACCATTTATCGACCGGCATCATCGCCACCGGCCGACCGGCGCCATCGCGATCGACCGACCTGCGTCATCACGATCGAACGACCGGCATCATCGCCATCGGTCGGTCATCGAAGGGCCCTCACCGGTCGTGACCGGCCACTTGTTCGGTCGGTTCGCTTGATCGCCTTTGGGGCGTGTCGTCGCTGCCGTTACTATGCAAGCTGCACGCCCGTGCGTCCTCATCCACTGAAGTCCTCCGGGCGGCTAAATCCGCCGGGCCAGTCTGGCTCCGGCAGAACCTCAAGAAGTCAGCCCCCAAGGAGACCGAACCGTGAAGAGCGCCGTGGAGACCCTGAACCCGACTCGGGTTCGGCTCAGCATCGAGGTGCCCTTCGAGGAGCTCAAGGACAGCCTCGACGCGGCGTACAAGAAGATCAACCAGCAGGTCACGGTGAAGGGCTTCCGCAAGGGCAAGATCCCCGCCCGGGTCATCGACCAGCGCTTCGGCCGTGGCGCCGTGCTGGAGGAGGCCGTCAACGACGCGCTGCCGAAGTTCTACACGGAGGCGGTCAACGAGGCCGAGATCGACGTCCTCGGCCAGCCCGAGGTCGACATCACGGAGCTGAAGGACGGCGAGACGCTGAACTTCACCGCCGAGGTCGACGTCCGCCCCGCCCTCGAGCTCCCCGAGGACTTCTCCTCCATCGAGGTCGAGGTCGACGCCGTAGAGGTGTCGGACGAGGACATCGACAAGTCGGTCGAGCAGCTCCGTGAGCGCTTCGCCTCGACCTCCCCGGTCGAGCGCGCCGCCGAGGACGGCGACGTGGTGACCGTCGACCTGGAGGCCAAGGTCGACGGCGAGGTCCTCGAGGACGGCGTCGCGAGCGGCGTCTCCTACACGATCGGCTCCGGTGAGCTGCTCGAGGGCATCGACGACGCCGTGAAGGGCCTGGAGGCCGGTGGCGAGACCACCTTCACCTCCGAGCTCAAGGGCGGCTCGGCGGCCGGCAAGGAGGCCGAGGTCACCGTCAAGGTCACCCAGGTCGCCGCCCGTGAACTGCCCGCGCTGGACGACGAGTTCGCGCAGCTCGCCTCCGAGTTCGACACCCTCGACGAGCTGAAGGCCGACAGCCGCAAGCGCCTCGAGAACATGAAGCAGTACGACCAGGCCACGCAGGCCCAGGAGCGCGTCCTCGAGAAGCTGCTGGAGCTCGTCGAGGTGCCCGTCCCCGAGAAGCTCCTCGAGGACGAGGTCAACACCCGCAAGCACAACCTGGAGCACCACCAGCTCGGCCAGATGGGCCTCGACCTCGACAAGTACCTGGAGATCCAGGGCAAGACCGCCGAGGAGTTCGACGCCGAGACCCGTGAGGCCGCGGTCAAGGGCATCAAGACCCAGTTCGTGCTCGACGAGCTCGTCAAGCGCGAGAAGCTGAACGTCAACCAGGAGGAGCTCACCGAGCACCTCATGCGCCGCGCCGCTTCCTCCGGCATGTCGCCCGACCAGTTCGCCCAGGCGGTCGTCGAAGGCGGCCAGGTTCCGCTCCTGGTCGGCGAGGTCGCCCGCGGCAAGGCGCTGGCCACGGTCGTCGAGTCCGCCACGGTGAAGGACACCAACGGCGAGGTCATCGACCTGGACGACGAAGAGGACGAGGTCGAGGCCGCCACCGAGACGGTCGAGGCCGTCGAGGGCGCCGGCGAGCCCGAGGAGAAGCCCGAGGCCTGAGCGGCTCGCGGTACTTCTGACGTAGATCCGATGTAGACACGAAGGGCCCCGAGGCGGTAGTCGCCCCGGGGCCCTTCGTGCTTCCGGCCCGCCCCCGAGCCCGTGCCCGGCCTGTCCCCGAGCCCCCGCTCGAACCCGCGCGCGGGACCGCCCGATCCCACGCCCGGGGCGAGGCGCGGAGCGCCGAAGCCCATGGATACGGTGAACACGCTGCGTCGCCGGCGACTACGCCCCCGGCGAACACTCCACTCTCCGGGATTCCCCGAAGGGACCCGCGCGTTAGGGTCCATGAGTACGAGGGCAGGGGAGTCCCCGTTGCCCCCCGCAGTACACGTGAGACGGCCCGGCGCCGTCGTAAGACGAGCAGGTGGATACGTGACGAATCTGATGCCCACAGCCGCCGGCGACCCTATCGGTGGTGGCCTCGGCGACCAGGTCTACAACCGGCTGCTCGGCGAGCGGATCATCTTCCTCGGCCAGGCGGTCGACGACGACATCGCCAACAAGATCACCGCACAGTTGCTGCTCCTTGCCGCCGAGCCGGACAAGGACATCTTCCTTTACATCAACAGCCCCGGCGGCTCGATCACGGCCGGTATGGCGATCTACGACACCATGCAGTACATCAAGAACGACGTGGTGACCATCGCCATGGGCCTCGCGGCCTCGATGGGGCAGTTCCTGCTCAGCGCGGGCACCCCGGGCAAGCGCTTCGCGCTGCCGAACGCCGAGATCCTGATCCACCAGCCCTCCGCGGGTCTGGCCGGCTCGGCCTCGGACATCAAGATCCACGCCGAGCGGCTGCTGCACACCAAGAGGCGCATGGCCGAGCTGACCTCCCAGCACACCGGCCAGACGGTCGAGCAGGTCACCCGCGACTCGGACCGCGACCGCTGGTTCGACGCCTTCGAGGCCAAGGAGTACGGCCTCATCGACGACGTCATGCCAACGGCTGCCGGCATGCCGGGCGGCGGCGGTACCGGAGCGGCCTGAGGGCCGCTGGCGGCAGCAGGGCCGCACAGGCAGCTCCCCGGAGCCCCGCCCCGCGAGCCCTCTTCCGAAGCGCCGAGGCCCTCCGGGAGTCCAGGAAGCCCCTCGGGGCCTCTCCGGGGCTCCGGAGGACCCTCAGGCCCCCCGGGGCCACCCAGGGCCTCGGAAGCCGTCAGCGCCCCGTCCAGCCCCTCCAGCCCACCGCCCCAGCCCTCTCTCCAGGAGACACCGTGAACGACTTCCCCGGCAGCGGCATCTACGCCCGCACCGAGGCCGAATACACCGGCCCCCGCGCCGAGTCCCGCTACGTCATCCCGCGCTTCGTCGAGCGCACCTCCCAGGGTGTGCGCGAGTACGACCCGTACGCGAAGCTCTTCGAGGAGCGCGTGATCTTCCTCGGCGTGCAGATCGACGACGCCTCCGCCAACGACGTCATGGCGCAGTTGCTGTGCCTGGAGTCGATGGACCCCGACCGCGACATCTCGGTCTACATCAACAGCCCCGGCGGCTCCTTCACCGCGCTGACGGCCATCTACGACACGATGCAGTTCGTGAAGCCCGACATCCAGACCGTCTGCATGGGCCAGGCGGCCTCCGCCGCCGCGATCCTGCTGGCGGCCGGTACGCCGGGCAAGCGCATGGCGCTGCCGAACGCCCGCGTGCTGATCCACCAGCCCTACAGCGAGACCGGCCGCGGTCAGGTCTCCGACCTGGAGATCGCCGCCAACGAAATCCTCCGGATGCGTGCGCAACTGGAAGACATGCTGGCCAAGCACTCCACCACGCCGATCGAGAAGATCCGCGAGGACATCGAGCGCGACAAGATCCTCACGGCCGACGACGCGTTGGCGTACGGCCTGATCGACCAGATCATCTCCACCCGGAAGATGAACAACGGCTCTCTGCGTTGACCCACGGGTTCGTCCCGTTCGGGCCCTCCTCGGCACGGTGTGACACGGTCCACGTCGCAGTGAACCGTGCCAAGGGGGACCCGAACGGGGGCCCAGGCAAGGTACCGTCGGAATAAGGCAGCACCAGGAGCCGCTGGATTCGAAAGCGTCCAGGCGTCTCCCAGGCGAAGGGGAAGCACACCGTGGCACGCATCGGTGACGGCGGCGATCTGCTCAAGTGCTCGTTCTGCGGCAAGAGCCAGAAGCAGGTCAAGAAGCTCATCGCAGGGCCCGGTGTGTACATCTGCGACGAGTGCATCGACCTCTGCAACGAGATCATCGAGGAAGAGCTCGCGGAGACGAGCGAGGTCCGCTGGGAGGAACTCCCGAAGCCGCGCGAGATCTACGAGTTCCTCGAGGGGTACGTGGTGGGCCAGGAGCCCGCCAAGAAGGCCCTGTCGGTCGCGGTGTACAACCACTACAAGCGCGTCCAGGCCGGTGAGAACGGCGGCGGCCAAAGCCGCGAGGACGCCATCGAGTTGGCGAAGTCCAACATCCTCCTGCTCGGCCCCACCGGCTCGGGCAAGACCCTCCTCGCCCAGACCCTGGCGCGCATGCTGAACGTGCCGTTCGCCATCGCCGACGCCACCGCGCTGACCGAGGCGGGGTATGTCGGCGAGGACGTCGAGAACATCCTCCTGAAGCTGATCCAGGCCGCGGACTACGACGTCAAGAAGGCCGAGACCGGGATCATCTACATCGATGAGATCGACAAGGTCGCGCGGAAGAGCGAGAACCCCTCCATCACGCGTGACGTGTCGGGCGAGGGCGTGCAGCAGGCCCTGCTGAAGATCCTGGAAGGCACCACGGCCTCGGTGCCGCCGCAGGGCGGCCGCAAGCACCCGCACCAGGAGTTCATCCAGATCGACACGACGAACGTGCTGTTCATCGTGGGCGGCGCCTTCTCCGGCCTGGAGAAGATCATCGAGACCCGGGCCGGCGCCAAGGGCATCGGCTTCGGCGCGACGATCCGCTCCAAGCGCGAGATGGAGTCCAAGGACCAGTTCGAGGCCGTCATGCCCGAGGACCTGGTCAAGTTCGGCATGATCCCGGAGTTCATCGGTCGGCTGCCGGTCATCACCTCGGTCCACAACCTGGACCGCGAGGCCCTGCTCCAGATCCTCATCGAGCCGCGCAACGCGCTGGTCAAGCAGTACCAGCGGCTCTTCGAACTCGACGGCGTGGAGCTGGACTTCGAGCGTGAGGCCCTGGAGGCCATCGCCGACCAGGCCATCCTCCGCCAGACCGGCGCGCGCGGCCTGCGCGCCATCATGGAGGAAGTCCTCCAGGCGGTCATGTACGAGGTCCCGTCCCGCAAGGACGTGGCCCGCGTGGTCATCACCGCGGATGTCGTCCTGTCCAACGTCAACCCGACCCTGATCCCGCGCGACGCGCGCGGCGGCCGCGGTCCGGGGGAGCAGAAGACGGCGTAAGCAGCTCGGCTCAACCGAAGGGGCCCCGGTCACAACCGACCGGGGCCCCTTCGCTGTTGCACGTCACGTCACCTCACGTCATGCCTTGACGCGGACCTCGTCGCGCAGCTTCGTGGTGAGGTCGATCGCCACGTCCTTGGTGATGCCCTTGGTGGTGTCACCCGGCGACACCATGGCGATGGTGCTGTAGTCGGCCCACGCGCAGAACCAGTCGGTCTTCTCCTGCTTGGTGACCGTGTCCGTCCCCGTGGCCGCCTGGCACTTCATGACCGCGCCGTCGAGATCGACCGCCTCGGGCTCGCCGACCAACTGGGCGTCCGAAGCACCGGTGCTGCCGCTGTCACTGCTGTCGCTGCTGTCGGAGGAGCTCTTCTCGGACGACTTCTTGAAGTTGGCGAAGAACAGGTCCAGCGCCTTCTCGGGGTCGGCGATCGTGCCGTAGGCGCCGGCGAACGTCATGCCCTTGGCGGTCGCGAGCTCGGCCGCGTCGGGGGCGGTGCTCGGGTCCGCGGGGTCGTACCCGGTCAGGTCCGCCGTCGAGTAGATGCCGATCACGGACGTGCCGTTCTTGACGCCGCTCTTCTCCAGGTCGGCCGCCGAGTCGTCGCCGGCGCTCGCGCCCTCCTTGGAGACCCGCTTGTAGTCGGTGAGCACGGTCGCCGGGGTGGCCAGCTTGTGCGCGCCGTCGTCCTCCAGACCGCCCGCGCCGCTGCCCCCGCCGATCACGAAGTACGCGCCCACACAGACCGCCGCCACGACCGCCACCGCGCCGATGACGATCCCCGCCTTCTTGCCGCCGCCGCTCGGCGCGGGGGGCTGCGGGACGCCGTAGGGGGCCTGGCCGTAGGGCGGCTGCTGGCCGTACGGGGGCTGGCCGTACGGCGGCGGGGGCGGCTGCTGACCGTACGGCGGCTGCTGGCCGTAGGGCGGGGTCTGCGGGGGGACGCCCTGCGGGGGCTGCTGCGGGTAGCCGTAGCCGGGCTGCGGGGCGGGGGGCTGCTGGGGGTAGCCGTAGCCGGGCTGGGGCGCCTGCGGCGGCTGGCCGTACGGGCCGGGCTGGCCGTATGGTCCGGGCTGCTGAGGCTGCCCGCCGTACGGGCCCGGCTGGTTGTGACTCATTTCTGGGTTCCCCTCCAGATGCTTATGTGATTTTCACATCCTGGCTCAAAGCCAACACCTGCACGGCGGCGGGGCCCGTACCGTCACACGGCAAACACGTTTCGGGACGGCCCGGTGACACCCCTAAACTGGGCCCGTGACCGAGAACGCTCAGCAGCAGCCACCAGCGCCCCCCACCGAACTGCCGACCCAGTACGCGCCGGCCGAGGTAGAGGGGCCGCTGTACGAGCGCTGGGTCGAGCGCGGTTACTTCGAGGCCGACGCGAAGAGCGAGAAGCCCCCGTACACGATCGTCATCCCGCCACCGAACGTCACGGGCAGCCTGCACCTGGGGCACGCCTTCCAGCACACGCTCATGGACGCCCTGACGCGCCGCAAGCGCATGCAGGGTTATGAGGCGCTCTGGCTCCCGGGCATGGACCACGCCGGCATCGCCACCCAGAACGTCGTCGAGCGTGAGCTCGGCAAGGAGGGCAAGTCCCGCCACGACCTGGGCCGGGAGGCGTTCGTCGAGCGCGTCTGGCAGTGGAAGGAGGAGTACGGCGGCAAGATCCTCGGCCAGATGCGCCGGCTCGGCGACGGCGTCGACTGGACCCGCGAGCGCTTCACCATGGACGAGGGCCTGTCCCAGGCCGTCCAGACCATCTTCAAGCGGCTCTACGACGACGAGCTGATCTACCGCGCCGAGCGCATCATCAACTGGTGTCCGCGCTGCCTGACCGCGATCTCCGACATCGAAGTCGAGTACCAGGACGACGACGGTGAGCTCGTCTCCATGACGTACGGCGAGGGGGACGACACGATCGTCGTCGCCACCACGCGCGCGGAGACGATGCTCGGTGACACGGCCGTCGCCGTCCACCCCGACGACGAGCGCTACCGCCACCTGATCGGCAAGCTCATCAAGCTGCCGCTGACCGACCGCTCCATCCCGGTCGTCGCCGACACCCACGTCGACCCCGAGTTCGGCACCGGCGCGGTCAAGGTGACCCCGGCCCATGACCCGAACGACTTCGCCATCGGCCAGCGGCACGGCCTGGAGTCGCTGACCGTCATGGACGAGCGCGGTGTCATCACCGTCCACGGCCCCTTCGAGGGCCTGGACCGCTTCGAGGCCCGTTCGGCCATCGTCGCCGCGCTGCGCGCCGAGGGCCGGATCGTCGCCGAGAAGCGCCCCTACGTCCACTCCGTCGGGCACTGCTCCCGCTGCAAGACGACGCTGGAACCCCGGCTGTCCATGCAGTGGTGGGTCAAGGTCGGCCCGCTGGCCCAGGCCGCCGGTGACGCCGTCCGCGACGGCCGGGTCGCCATCCACCCCGCCGACATGTCGAAGCGCTACTTCGACTGGGTCGACAACATGCACGACTGGTGCATCTCGCGCCAGTTGTGGTGGGGCCACCGCATCCCCGTCTGGTACGGCCCCGACGGCGAGACCGTCTGCGTCGGTCCCGACGAGGAGCCGCCCACCGGCGAGGGCTGGACCCAGGACCCCGACGTCCTGGACACCTGGTTCTCCTCCGGCCTGTGGCCCTTCTCCACCCTCGGCTGGCCCGAACAGACCCCGGATCTCAAGAAGTTCTACACAACGGACGTCCTGCTCACCGGCCACGACATCATCTTCTTCTGGGTCGCCCGGATGATGATGTTCGGCCTGTACGCGATGGACGGCGAGGTCCCCTTCAAGACCA
Organism: Streptomyces sp. yr375; assembly: GCF_900110755.1. GTDB lineage: Bacteria > Actinomycetota > Actinomycetes > Streptomycetales > Streptomycetaceae > Streptomyces. The sequence goes on along the minus strand of NZ_FOFF01000057.1, from coordinate 29,807 downwards.
TCGCCCTGACCGGCCTGGTCCGCGACCAGTTCGGCAAGAAGATGTCCAAGTCCTCGGGCACCGCCGTGGATCCGCTGGACTGGATGAACGCGTACGGCTCCGACGCCGTCCGCTTCACCCTGGCCAAGGGCGCCAACCCCGGTGTCGACGTCCCGATCGGCGAGGACTGGGTCCAGGCGTCCCGCAACTTCGCCAACAAGATCTGGAACGCCACGCGCTTCGCGCTGATGAACGGCGCGACGGTCGACGGCCCGCTGCCGGAGGCCTCGGCGATGTCGGCGACGGACCGCTGGATTCTCTCTCGCCTGAACAAGACGGTGGCCGAAGTCGACGCGTTCTACGACGACTTCCAGTTCGCCAAACTCTCCGACGCCCTCTACCACTTCGCCTGGGACGAGGTCTTCGACTGGTACGTCGAGCTGTCCAAGACGACGTTCCAGGCGGGCGGCGAGCCGGCCGAGGTCTCCAAGCGGGTCCTGGGTGAGGTCCTCGACGTCACCCTGAGGCTGCTGCACCCGGTGGTCCCGTTCGTCACGGAGACCCTGTGGACGACGCTGACCGGCGGCGAGTCGGTCGTCGTCGCCGAGTGGCCGGCCGACAGCGGCTTCCGGGACGCGGCTGCCGAGCGGGAGATCGAGAGCCTCCAGTCGGTCATCACCGAGGTCCGCCGGTTCCGCGCCGACCAGGGTCTGCAGCCCGGCCAGCGCGTCCCGGCCCGGCTGAGCCTCGACGGCACCGCGCTCGCCCCGCACGAGGCCGCCATCCGCCAGCTCCTGCGCCTTCAGCCGGAGGGCGACGCCTTCTCCGCGACGGCGACCCTGCCGGTCGCCGGCGCCACGGTCGCGCTGGACCTGTCCGGCACGATCGACGTGGCCGCCGAACGCAAGCGCCTGGCCAAGGACCTCGCCGCCGCCGAGAAGGAGAAGGCCCAGGCCAACGCCAAGCTCGGCAACGAAGCGTTCCTGGCCAAGGCCCCGGACAACGTGGTCGAGAAGATCCGCGCCCGCCTCACCAAGGCCGACGAGGACATCACCCGCATCCAGACCCAACTGGAGCGCCTGCCCGAGGCGTAAGCGGTAGCCGTACGTCAGCGAAGGCCCCCGGAGCCGAGCGCCGGGGGCCTTCGTCTACGTCTGTCAGTGGTCGTCCGTAGACTGGCCCCGTGAGTGAAAGCGACCCCTTCGACGAGATCGTCGCCGCCGAGACCGACCGCGACCCCGACCTCGCGGTGATCGAGGCCGGCAGCCGCACCCTCCGCACCCAGGGTGGCGCGCCGCAGGGCGACGTCCCCGGGCGGCCCGAGGACCCCGAGGTCGACAAGGCCCTGCGCGAGGTCGAGGCGGAGCTCGCCACCCGCTGGGGCGAGACCAAGCTGGAGCCCTCCGTCACCCGCATCGCCGCGCTGATGGACGTGCTCGGGGACCCGCAGCGCTCGTACCCCTCGATCCACATCACCGGGACGAACGGCAAGACGTCCACCGCCCGCATGGTCGAGGCGCTGCTCGGCGCCTTCGAGCTGCGCACCGGCCGGTACACCAGCCCGCACGTCCAGTCGATCACCGAGCGGATCAGCCTCGACGGCGCGCCCGTCTCCGCCGAGCGCTTCATCGAGACGTACCAGGACATCAAGCCGTACGTCGAGATGGTCGACGGTACGCAGGAGTACCGGCTGTCCTTCTTCGAGGTGCTGACCGGCATGGCGTACGCCGCCTTCGCGGACGCGCCCGCCGACGTCGCCGTCGTGGAAGTGGGCATGGGCGGGGCCTGGGACGCCACGAACGTCATCGACGGTGACGTCGCCGTCGTCACGCCCATCGACCTCGACCACACCGACCGGCTCGGCGGGACGACCGCCGCGATCGCCGCCGAGAAGGGCGGGATCATCAAGCAGGACGCGACGGTCATCCTGGCCCAGCAGCCCGTCGACGCGGCGCAGGTGCTGCTGAAGAAGGCCGTCGAGGTCGACGCGACGGTGGCCAGGGAAGGGCTGGAGTTCGGGATCGTCGCCCGGCAGGTCGCCGTCGGCGGGCAGGTGCTCACCCTGCGCGGCCTCGGCGGCGAGTACCCCGAGGTGTACCTGCCGCTGCACGGCCCCTACCAGGCGCACAACGCGGCCGTCGCGCTCGCCGCCGTCGAGGCGTTCTTCGGCGTCGGCTCCCAGCGGCCCGAGCCGCTCGACATCGACACGGTCCGCAAGGCCTTCGCGGCCGTCACCTCGCCGGGCCGTCTGGAAGTCGTACGACGCTCCCCGACCGTCGTCCTCGACGCCGCGCACAACCCGGCCGGCGCCCGCGCCACCGCCGAGGCGGTCGGCGAGGCCTTCGACTTCAGCCGGCTGATCGGCGTGGTCGGGACCAGCGCCGACAAGGACGTACGAGGGCTGCTCGAGGCCTTCGAGCCGATCTTCGCGGAGATCGTCGTCACCCAGAACTCCACCCACCGGGCGATGGACGCCGACGAGCTGGCGGCGATCGCCGTCGAGGTGTTCGGCGACGACCGCGTCCAGGTCGAGCCGCGGCTGCCCGACGCCCTGGAGGCGGCGATCACGCTGGCCGAGGAGGACGGCGAGTTCACCGGCGGCGGCGTGCTGGTCACCGGTTCCGTCATCACCGTCGGCGAGGCCCGGCTGCTTCTCGGGAAGGGCTGAGGCCCCGTCATGCGTACGCTCTGCTCCTCGACCCTGATCGGCGAGTTCTTCGTCATCGGCTTCGCCGGTCTGGTCGCCATGAAGGACGCCGACCTGACCCCGTCCACGGTGTGGACGGTCTGCGGCATCGCCATGGTCTTCTGCGTGCTGCTGTGCGGCGTGGTCACCCGGCCCGGGGGCGTCGCCCTCGGCTGGGCGCTGCAGATCGCCCTCGTCGCGTCCGGCTTCTTCGTCCCCGTCATGTTCTTCATGGGGGTGCTCTTCGGGGCCCTGTGGTGGGCGTCCGTGCACTTCGGCCGGAAGGTCGACGAGGCCAAGGCCCGCTTCGCCGCACAGGCCGCCGCGGCCTCCGCGGATACCGCTGACGCTGCGTAACAGCCGCCCGGACACGCCCTGTAGCCTCATCCCACCGCACCCGCAGTAGAAGGAGTCACCCCGTGAGCCAGCGCACCCTCGTCCTGCTCAAGCCCGACGCCGTCCGTCGTGGTCTGACCGGCGAGATCATCAGCCGTATCGAGCGCAAGGCCGGCTGGCAGATCACCGCGCTGGAGCTGCGCACGCTGGACCAGGACACGCTGGAGCAGCACTACGGCGAGCACCAGGGCAAGCCCTTCTACGAGCCGCTGGTCGAGTTCATGGCGTCCGGTCCGGTCGTCGCGCTGATCGTCGAGGGCGAGCGGGTCATCGAGGGCGTGCGCGCGCTCGCCGGTCCGACCGACCCGATCGCGGCAGGACCCGGCTCGATCCGCGGCGACTACGGCGTCATCGTCCGCGAGAACCTGATCCACGCCTCCGACTCCGAGGAGTCCGCCGACCGCGAGGTGAAGATCTTCTTCCCCGGTCGCGCCTGATTCCGACGGCGGCCGGAGCGGCTGAAGCGGGCGATCGAGGGAACGTGTGCCCCCGAACGCCCGTCTCCAGAAGCGAACCCACACAGCATCTGCAAACAATGGCGGAGACCGCTCCGCAGTGTTCGTGCAGGCGCGTTTACGATGGAAGCCTTCACGTCACAGCACCCACCACGCCGACCTGAAAAGCCCTCAAAAGCCCATGGAAGGCCAGTCGAATCCTGATGGGGAACTCAATGTCGTTCATCGGCCGTGACATGGCTGTCGACCTCGGGACCGCCAACACGCTGGTGTACGTCAGGGGTCGCGGGATCGTACTCAACGAGCCGTCCGTCGTCGCGATCAACACCAACACCGGTGGCATCCTCGCGGTCGGCGCCGAAGCGAAGAAGATGATCGGGCGCACGCCCGGCAACATCGTTGCCGTGCGTCCGCTGAAGGACGGCGTGATCGCCGACTTCGAGATCACCGAGCGGATGCTGCGCTACTTCATCCTGAAGATCCACAAGCGTCGGTATCTGGCTCGGCCGCGGGTCGTCGTCTGTGTGCCCTCGGGCATCACGGGCGTCGAGCGCCGCGCCGTCATCGAGGCGTCGACCCAGGCCGGCGCCCGTCAGGTGCACATCATCGAGGAGCCCATGGCCGCGGCCATCGGCTCCGGCCTGCCGGTCCACGAGGCCACGGGCAACATGGTGGTGGACATCGGCGGCGGCACCACGGAGGTCGCGGTCATCTCGCTCGGCGGCATCGTCACCGCCCAGTCCATCCGCGTCGCGGGTGACGAGCTGGACAGCTCGATCATCCAGCACATCAAGAAGGAGTACTCGCTCCTCCTCGGTGAGCGGACGGCCGAGCAGATCAAGATCACGATCGGTTCCGCGTACGACCTCGACGACGACCAGCACACCGAAATCCGTGGCCGCGATCTCGTCTCCGGACTGCCCAAGACCGTCGTCATCTCGGCCGCCGAGGTGCGCAAGGCGATCGAGGAACCGGTCAACGCGATCGTCGACGCCGTGAAGACCACCCTCGACAAGTGCCCGCCGGAGCTGTCCGGCGACATCATGGACCGCGGAATCGTTCTGACCGGCGGCGGAGCCCTGCTGCGCGGTCTGGACGAGCGGCTGCGCCGGGAGACCGGCATGCCCATCCACATCGCCGAGGACCCGCTGGACAGCGTGGCGCTCGGCTCCGGCAAGTGCGTCGAGGAGTTCGAGGCGCTCCAGCAGGTCCTGGACGCCGCGCCCCGCAGATGACGTAACGCTTCGATTCCGCCGTACGGGATGATCTCCTCTCGTGCGGCGGATCGTTGATATCTCGGCATAAGCTCCCACAAAGCGCCCTTGGTCATCCTGGCCCGGGGCTACCGGATTTCCCGATCCCGCTTCCCCATCCTGCTTACCGATCCCGCTTTCTGATTCCTGATCTGTTTTCTCTCGAGGAAGGGCACGGCCGCCGCACGTGAGGGACACACGAGAGAGCCGGCTGCTCCTGGTGCTGCTGATCGCCGTCGCGTTCGCGCTGATCACGGTGGACATCCGCGGCGGGGAGGACTCCCCGGTCGACGGCGCCCGGCGGGCCGCGGCCGCGGCCTTCGGTCCGATCGAGGACGGTGTCGCGTCGGCGGTGGACCCCGTCGGCAACGCCGTCTCCGCCGTCCGTGACTCCGGCACCCGCCATGACCGGCTCGCCGGGCTGGAGAAGGAGAACGCGGCCCTCAAGGCGAAGCTCGGCAGCGACGACCGCAACCGCAGCCGCCTCGCGCAGCTCGACAAGATGCTGAAGATCGCCGGCGCGGGCCAGTACGGCATCAAGGGCGCGCAGGTCATCGCGATAGGAGCGGCCCAGGGCTTCTCCTGGACCATCACCATCGACGTCGGCGCGAACGACGGAGTCCGCCGCGACATGACCGTCCTGAACGGGGACGGGCTGGTCGGCCGCGTCACCACCGTCGGGCCCGACACGTCGACCGTGCTGCTGGCCAGCGACCCCGACTTCACCGTCGGCACCCGCATGGAGGCGTCCGACGAGCTCGGCTTCGCCTCCGGACAGGGCGACCTGCCGCTGCGCGTCGAACTCCTCAACGGCAAGGCCGACGTGAAGAAGGGCGACCGGCTGGTCACCTTCGGCTCGCAGGCCGACAAGCCCTTCGTGCCGGGTGTGCCGGTCGGCGTGGTCTCCCGCGTCGACCCCTCCGGCGGCGACCTCACCCGCACCCTGTACGTCACGCCGTACGTCAGCTTCACCAAGCTCGACATCGTCGGCGTCGTCGTCCAGGCCCCGACGAAGGATCCGCGCGACACCGTGCTCCCCTCGAAGCCCAAACCGGTCCCCACGCCGACGGTGACCGTCACGGTCACGCCGAACGCGAACGCACCCGTAGACGGCCAGCAGCAGTAGGAGCTGACAACCCCCATGCGCGTCAACCGGATCCTGCTCACCGTCCCGCTGATCGTGGTCGCCCTGGTGATCCAGGTGAGCGTCCTCGCCCGCCTCCACCTCCCCGGCGCCGTCCCCGACCTCCTCCTGCTCACCGTCCTCGGCCTCGCCATGATCTACGGCCATGTCGGCGGCGCTCTCATCGGCTTCGGCGCAGGTCTGCTGGCCGACCTCGCCCCGCCCGCCGACCACGCCGCCGGGCGCTACGCCCTCGTGCTGTGCGTGATCGGCTATCTCGCCGGGCTGGTCAAGCCCGAGAGCGGGCAGATCAAGTCGGCGACCGGTCCGATGGTCGTGGTGGTCGGCGCGGCGCTCGGCTCCACCCTGCTGTACGCGGGCGTGGGCGCCCTCGTCGGCGACACCGCCGCCCGCCATGTCGGTCTCACCGGGCTGCTGTTCACGGCCGCTCTGTACGACTTGCTGCTCGCCCCGTTCGTGGTGCCCGCGGTCATGTTCCTGGCGCGGCGCGCCGACAACGACCCGCTCGCGGAGACCAATTCCGCCGGGAAGGGCACCGACATCTCGGCCGGCTGGCTCTCCTCCGGGACGGGCCTGCGGATCGGCGGGCAGCGCGGCGGCCTGAAGCTGAAGGCGGCCAAGTCGCGGGCGACCCGGGCGGGCCGCATCAAGGGGGTCAAGCGGCTGTGAGCGCCGACGAGTTCTCTGCAAGGTTCACTCGAACGGGGAAGTTCCGGCGGAACGCGGGCGCACAGGCCGGTCGTTCATCATGCGTACGGACCCACAGCCGCACACATGTTCGCGCACATCAGTCCGCGCACGCACGGCCGCGCACGGAGAGGGGGAGGCAGCCGCAGTGACCAACATTCCCGAGACCGGCCGGACACCACGGGTGCAGATCCGGCTCGTCGTGATCCAGATCCTCGTCCTCTCCCTGCTCGGCACCCTCGGCGGCCGGCTGTGGTACCTCCAGATCCGGGAGGGCGCGGCGTACGCCAAGGAGGCCTCCGGCAACCACGTCCAACAGGTCGTCGAACCCGCCGTGCGCGGTTCGATCCTGGACGCGCGCGGAGTGCCCCTCGCCGACAACGAGACACGGCTCGTGGTCTCCGCCTCCCGGACCGACCTGCTGAAGCAGCCGGACGACGGCAAGGCCGTCCTGGCCAAGCTCGCGGCCGTCCTCGGCATGAAGCCCGCGGAGGTCGCGCTGAAGGTGCGCCTGTGCGACGCGCAGACGCCCCAGCCCTGTTGGAACGGCTCGCCGTACCAGCCGATCCCCATCACCGACGAGGCCACCGCCAAGCAGGCCCTGCAGATCCGCGAGCGCGCCGAGGACTTCCCCGGCATCACCGCCGAGCCCGAGGCCGTGCGGCGTTACGCGGCCCCGGGCAACGCCAACACCGCCCAGGTCCTCGGCTATCTCTCCCCGGTCACCGACGAGGAGATCACCAAGGCCCAGGACAGTGACTCGCCCTACCTGCGCTCCGACCAGGTCGGCCGCTCCGGTCTGGAGCGCCAGTACGACAAGGAGCTGCGCGGCAAGGCGGGCGTCACCCGCTACGAGGTCGACAACCTCGGCCGCGTCATCGGCCAGGCCGAGGCGGACGCGGCGCAGCCCGGCGCCAACCTCGTCACCAGCATCGACGCCCGCGTCCAGCGGGTCGCCGAGTACGAGCTGAACAACGCGATGAAGATCGCCCGCACCCAGTTCGACAAGATCACCGGCGAGAACTACAAGGCCGACTCCGGGGCGGTCGTGGTGATGGAGGCCAGGACCGGCCGGGTCGTCGCCATGGCGTCCGCCCCGGCCTACGACCCCAATGTCTGGGTCGGCGGCATCTCCGCCAAGGACTACAAGAAGCTCACCGGGAAGAACTCGGACTACCCGCTGCTCAACAGGGCCATACAGGGTCAGTCCGCGCCCGGTTCGACGTTCAAGGTGGTCTCCACGGCCGCCGCGGTCGAGGCCGGCTACGAGTGGGACGGCGGCTACCCGTGCACGAGTTCGTACTCGGTGGGCGGCCAGGTCTTCAAGAACTTCGAGGGGGAGAGCTTCGGCCCCATCTCCCTCGGCCGCGCTCTGGAGGTCTCCTGCGACACCGTCTTCTACGGTCTCGCGGACCGGGAGTGGAAGCGGGACGGCGGCATCAACCCGAAGAAGGGTGAGCCCAAGGACTACTTCTACAAGGCCGCGCACCAGTTCGGCCTCGGCAAGGAGACCGGCATCGACCTGCCGAACGAGGTCACCGGCCGCGTCCCGGACCGCCAGTGGAAGGAGTCCTACTGGAAGGCCAACAAGGACGCCTGGTGCAAGTACGGCAAGAAGGGCGGCACGTACGTCGAGATGATCGCGTACGAGAACTGCCTCGAGGGCAACAAGATGCGCGAGGGCGACTCGATCAACTACTCCATCGGGCAGGGTGACACGCTCGTCACCCCGATCCAGGAGGCCGTGATCTACGGGGCGCTCGCCAACGGCGGCACCATGTACACCCCGACCATCGGCAAGGCGATCGTCAGCGCCGACGGGAAGACCGTCCAGGAGATCAAGCCCCACGTCCAGCGCAGGCTGCCGGTCGACCAGGCCACGATCAAGGGCATGGACGCAGCCCTGGAGGGCGTGGTCACCCGGGGTACGGCCGCGTGGAAGTTCGGCGGCTGGCCGCAGGACAAGATCCCGCTGCACGCCAAGACGGGTACCGCGGAGGTCTACGGCAAGCAGACGACGTCCTGGCTCGCCACGTACAGCAAGGACTACACGATCGTCATGACGATCGCCCAGGCCGGTACGGGTTCGGGCGCCTCCGGTGAGGCCGTGCGGCACATCTACAACGCGATGTACGGCGTCTCCGACGACGGCAAGATCAACAAGAAGAACGCCCTGCTGCCCACCCCGCAGACCACCCTGCCGAAGGTCCAGGCGGACGGCACGATCAAGTCCCCGAAGATCTCCAAGGACCCGGGGAAGGAGCAGCGCGTCGCCCAGGAGGGCGCGCCCAAGCCGGGCGAGACGCAGCCGGGGGCGACCGTCCCGCAGGACACCGGCACCAACCGTGACACCCGCAGGCGACGGCGCAGGCGGGGAAGCCAGAAATGCCAGGGAAGCAGGGGCAGTCAGGGAAGCAGGGGAAGCCGGAGGATGTGCACATGACCGGCGTGAACAGCTTCTCCGTCTCCGGATACGGGCCCGAGCGGGCCGGCTGGACGCGCGTCTTCGCCCGTGACTCGCTGGCCCGGCGGCTGGACTGGCCGATACTGCTGTCGTCGATCGCCCTGTCGCTGATCGGCTCGCTCCTGGTCTTCTCGGCCACCCGCAACCGCACCGAGATCAACCAGGGCGACCCGTACTACTTCCTCATCCGGCACCTCATGAACACGGGCATCGGGCTCGCCCTGATGATCGCCACGGTCTGGCTCGGCCACCGCACCCTGCGCAACGCGGTACCGGTCCTGTACGGCCTCTCGCTGATGGGGATCCTGGCGGTGCTGACGCCGCTGGGCTCGACGGTCAACGGCGCGCACTCCTGGATCGTGCTCGGCGGCGGCTTCTCGCTCCAGCCCTCCGAGTTCGTGAAGATCACGATCATCCTGGGCATGGCGATGCTGCTGGCGGCCCGGGTCGACGCGGGCGACAAGCTCTACCCCGACCAGCGCACGGTGATCCAGTCACTGGGTCTCGCGGCCATCCCCATGCTGATCGTCATGCTGATGCCCGACCTCGGGTCGGTCATGGTGATGGTGATGATCGTGCTGGGCGTGCTGCTGGCCTCCGGCGCGTCCAACCGCTGGGTCTTCGGGCTGCTCGGCGCGGGCGCGGCCGGCGCGGTCGCCGTCTGGCAACTGCACATCCTGGACGAGTACCAGATCGCCCGCTTCGCCGCCTTCGCCAACCCCAGCCTCGACCCGGCCGGCGTCGGCTACAACACCAACCAGGCGCGCATCGCCATCGGCTCCGGCGGCCTAGCGGGAGCCGGGCTCTTCCACGGTTCGCAGACGACCGGGCAGTTCGTCCCCGAACAGCAGACGGACTTCGTCTTCACCGTCGCGGGCGAGGAGCTGGGCTTCCTGGGCGCGGGCCTGATCATCGTCCTGCTCGGCGTGGTCCTGTGGCGCGCCTGCCGCATCGCCCGGGAGACGACCGAGCTGTACGGCACGATCGTCGCCGCCGGCATCGTGGCCTGGTTCGCCTTCCAGTCCTTCGAGAACATCGGGATGACGCTCGGCATCATGCCGGTGACCGGCCTGCCACTGCCCTTCGTCTCGTACGGCGGCACGTCGATGTTCTCGGTGTGGGTGGCGGTGGGGCTGCTGCAGTCCATCCGGGTGCAGAGACCCATGTCGGCGTAAGGGCCCGGACACCCTGCGGTTTCCCGGAGTTCAGCCGTGGTTCGGGTTCCGTGCGCTCTGCCGCTCGGGCCCGACTGGGACTAGATTCGTTTCATGGCGGAGACGAAACGCGAGATCGAACGCAAGTACGAATCCGACGACAGTGGGCTGCCCGACCTCACCGGCGTCGCCGGGGTGGTGTCCGTCCTGGACAAGGGCGTCGCCGAGTTGGACGCGACCTACTACGACACCTCCGACCTCCGCCTGGCCGCGGCCTCGATCACGCTGCGCCGCCGTACCGGCGGGTCCGACGCCGGCTGGCATCTGAAACTGCCGGTCAGCCCGGGCGTCCGGGACGAGGTGCACGCCCCGCTCTCCGACACGGTGCCCGAGGAACTCGCCGGGCTGGTCCGGGCCCGGGTGCGCGAGGGGCAGTTGGTGCCGGTGGTGCGGTTGCGCTCCAGCCGGGACGTCCGGGACCTCGTCGACGTCGAGGGCCGACTGCTCGCCGAGGCCAGCGTGGACGCCGTACGGGCGGACCGGCTGTTCGGCGGTACGGGCAGCGCCCAGTGGACCGAGATCGAGGTGGAGCTCGCCGACGGCGGCGACCCGGCCCTCCTCGACAAGGTGGAGAAGCGGTTGCGCAAGGCGGGCGTACGGCCGTCGAAGTCGTCGTCGAAGCTGGCGCGGGCGCTGACGGAGACGGCGTCCAGGAAGAAGCCCAAGAAGGGGTCCAAGGCGAAGGGGGCAGGGCAGGGGGAGGGGGAGAAACCTTTCGTCGGTGAAGGCGGCACCGCCGGCGATCATGTGCTGGCGTATGTCCGGGTGCAGCGGGACGCGATCGTGGAGCTTGATCCGGCGGTCCGGCTGGAGGCCGAGGAGTCCGTGCACGACATGCGTGTCGCGACGCGCAGGCTGCGCAGCACGTTCCGTTCCTTCGGCAAGGTACTCGACCGGACCGTCACCGACCCGATCGCCGTCGAGCTGAAGTGGCTCGCGGGTGAGCTGGGTGTGGGCCGCGATCAGGAGGTGCTCAGCGAGCGGCTGGCGGCCGGTCTGGACGACCTGCCCCACCCCCTGGTCTCGGGACCGGTCCGTGAACGGTTGCAGAGCTGGGCGAAGGCGCAGCATCACGGCTCGCGCCGCCGGCTGCTCGGCGCCCTGGACTCCCAGCGCTATCTGACCCTGCTCGACACCCTGGACGCCCTGGTCGCCGGCCCGCCGTTGCTGAAGGCGGCCGGGGGCGACCCGGAGAAGGTGCTCGCCAAGGCCGTACGCAAGGACTTCGCGAAGGTGTCCGCGCTGGTCGAGGAGGCCATGGGGCAGCCGCCCGGCACCGACCGCGACCTCGCCCTGCACGAGGCCCGCAAGAAGGCCAAGCGGACCCGGTACGCCGCCGAGACCGCCAACCCGGCGCTCGGCGGCCCCGCCAAGGCCCTGACCAAGTCCATGAAGTCGCTCCAGAGCCTCCTCGGCGAGCACCAGGACAGTCTCATGGCCCGCGTCACCCTGCGCGAACTGTCGGCCGTGGCACACGCGGCCGGGGAGAGCGCGTTCACGTACGGCGTGCTGTACGGGCGCGAGGAGCAGCGGGCGACGGCCGTCGAGACGGAGCTGCCGGCGCAGTGGAAGACGACGCGGGGGGCGATGGAGGTGTGAGGGGGAGGGCTGCGGGGCCGAGGTTCTGGGCCGTTCGCGCCGATTTTTCGTGGGCCGGGGAGGGTCTGTCGGCGGGTTAGGCTAGATGGCCACCCCTGTCAGCTCACGAAGGTAACGCCGCGATGTCTGTCGAATCGGTCTTCCCGCAGCTCGAAGCCTTGCTCCCGCATGTGCAGAAGCCGATCCAGTACGTCGGCGGCGAGCTCAACTCCACGGTCAAGCCCTGGGAGTCCTGCGACGTCCGCTGGGCGCTCATGTACCCGGACGCGTACGAGGTCGGGCTGCCCAACCAGGGCGTCATGATCCTGTACGAGGTGCTGAACGAGCAGGAGGGCGTCCTCGCCGAGCGCACGTACAGCGTGTGGCCGGACCTGGAGGCGCTGATGCGGGAGCACGCCGTCCCGCAGTTCACGGTCGACGGGCACCGCCCGGTGAAGGCCTTCGACGTGTTCGGCCTGTCCTTCTCCACGGAGCTGGGCTACACGAACATGCTGACCGCCCTGGACCTCGCCGGGATCCCCCTGGAGTCCAGGAACCGCACGGTCGACGACCCGATCGTCCTCGCGGGCGGCCATGCGGCGTTCAACCCCGAGCCGATCGCCGACTTCATCGACGCGGCGGTCATCGGCGACGGCGAACAGGCCGTGCTGGACATGACGAAGATCATCCGCGAGTGGAAGGCGGAGGGCCGCCCCGGCGGCCGCGAGGAGGTCCTCTTCCGCCTCGCGAAGACGGGCGCGGTGTACATCCCGGCGTTCTACGACGTCGAGTACCTGGCGGACGGCCGGATCGCCCGGGTCGTACCGAACAAGTCGGGCGTGCCGTGGCGGGTGTCGAAGCACACGGTCATGGACCTGGACGAGTGGCCGTACCCGAAGCAGCCCCTGGTCCCGCTCGCCGAGACGGTCCACGAGCGGATGTCGGTCGAGATCTTCCGCGGCTGCACGCGCGGCTGCCGGTTCTGCCAGGCGGGCATGATCACGCGCCCGGTGCGCGAGCGGTCCATCACGGGCATCGGCGACATGGTGGAGAAGGGCCTGAAGGCGACCGGCTTCGAGGAGGTCGGGCTGCTGTCGCTGTCGAGCGCCGACCACTCCGAGATCGGCGAGATCGCGAAGGGCCTCGCGGACCGCTACACGGAGGACAAGGTCGGCCTGTCCCTCCCCTCCACCCGCGTGGACGCCTTCAACGTCGACCTGGCGAACGAGCTGACGCGCAACGGCCGCCGCTCCGGTCTGACCTTCGCGCCCGAGGGCGGCTCGGAGCGCATGCGCAAGGTCATCAACAAGATGGTCTCCGAAGAGGACCTGATCAGGACCGTAGCCACCGCGTACGGCAACGGCTGGCGGCAGGTGAAGCTGTACTTCATGTGCGGGCTGCCGACGGAGACCGACGAGGACGTCCTCCAGATCGCCGACATGGCGATGAACGTCATCCAGAAGGGCCGCGAGGTCTCCGGCCAGGGCGACATCCGCTGCACGGTGTCGATCGGCGGGTTCGTGCCCAAGCCGCACACGCCGTTCCAGTGGGCGCCCCAGCTCTCCGCCGAGGAGACGGACGCGCGCCTCACGAAGCTCCGGGACAAGATCCGCGGCGACAAGAAGTACGGCCGCTCGATCGGCTTCCGCTACCACGACGGCAAGCCCGGCATCATCGAGGGCCTTCTGTCGCGCGGCGACCGCCGCATCGGCGCGGTCATCCGGGCCGTCTACGAGGACGGCGGCCGGTTCGACGGCTGGCGCGAGCACTTCTCCTACGACCGCTGGATGACCTGCGCCGACAAGACGCTGCCCGCGTTCGGCGTGGACGTCGACTGGTACACGACCCGCGAGAAGACCTACGAGGAGGTCCTGCCCTGGGACCACCTGGACTCGGGCCTCGACAAGGACTGGCTCTGGGAGGACTGGCAGGACGCCCTCGACGAGACAGAGGTCGAGGACTGCCGCTGGACGCCCTGCTTCGACTGCGGGGTGTGCCCGGCCATGCAGACCGAGATCCAGATCGGCCCGACCGGCAAGAAGCTGCTGCCGCTCACGGTGAAGCAGCCGGCGGGGAGTGCGGCGCACAGTCACTGAGGGGCGCGGTCACGTTTCGTGAGGGGTGCCCGGAGGCCGGTCGGCCGGCCTTCGGGCACCCCTTTCTCATGCGCCGCCGTTGATGGCGCTGGGCGCCGGCTGCAATGTCACCTTGGTCCACGGGATGGGGATGCCCAGGGCGTTGTTGCAGTTCAGGGTGGCCGGGTTGGTGGTGCCGACCGCGAGGCAGGTGGTCTCCCAGACCTGGCCCGTGGTGGTCATGACGTCGAACTTGATGGGGTTCCCGGTGACGGCGTTGTGCCCGTTGACGGCTGCTCCGCAGACGAAGCCGACGTCACGTCCGTCGGGGTCGATGCCGCCCGCAGGGTAGTTGGCGTGGGTGCTGAGGTCGGTCCACAGGAAATTGTGGGGCGCACCGGCGGCACGGAGGTCGTGGATGCCGGCGTAGGTGCGGCCGCCGGTCAGCGCGACCCGCAGCTCGAAGGCGTCCGACTCCTGCGCGGCGTCGATGTCGGAACAGGGTCCGGTCGCGCCCGTGGCCCCGGTGGCTCCGGTGAGACCGTTGGTGCCTGCCGTGCCCGTGGCTCCGGTGGCTCCGGTTGCTCCGGTGCCGCCCGTGGCTCCGGTCGGGCCGGTTCCGCCTGTCACACCCTGCATGCCCGGGGCGCCGGTCGGGCCCGTGGCACCCGTCGCGCCCTTCGGCCCCGTCGCGCCGGTGGCTCCCTTGTCGCCCTTCGGGCCCTTCTCGCCCTTGGGACCCTTGGGGCCGGTGGGGCCCTTCGGGCCCTTGCAGTTTTCCTTGCCGCCGGTCTCGACGGCCCGGGACGGGTGGTGGCCCGGCTTGCACTTGTCGCCGGGGGCGGGGGCCTGTGCCTCCGCCCGGTCGGTGACGGTGCGTGCCGCCGCGGCGGCCGGACTGATCACGCCTGCCGCCAGGACGACGGCGAGTGAGGCCACCATGCCGGCCTGCTTACATCGGTGCCGGGCCACCGGCCCGAGAAGTGCGTACGGTCCGAACTGAGGGTGCATCACATGCTCCTTGCCTTGACCGGTACGGGAGGTCTCCGAACCTGAGGGCGAGCTTGACCTGAGCGGACGGGGTCGGGCGCGGCACAGGGGCCGAATGCGTATGTTTATGGACGTATCGGACTAATGGGTACCTGCTGATGGGTCATTCCCGAGCGTGGGACGGCCGTCCCGGGATCGGGTCCGTGCCACCTTGGCGCCGTGAAACAGCAGACCCTGTGCCTGTGCATGATCGTCAAGGACGAGTCGCGGGTGATCGAACGCTGCCTGGAGTCCGTACGCCCCCTCGTCGACTACTGGGTGATCTCCGACACCGGTTCCACGGACGGCACGCAGGAGCTGATCCGCAAGGTGCTCGACGGCATCCCGGGCGAGCTCCACGAGGACCCGTGGGTCGACTTCGGGCACAACCGGACGCGGAACATCCGGCACGCCCGCGGCAAGGCCGACTACCTGCTCACCCTCGACGCCGACCACGTCCTGCGCCAGGACGCCCCGCTGCCCCGGCTGGCGGCGGACTCGTACATGCTGCGCTACGACACCCCCGGCACCCAGCACCGCTTCAAGCACCTCATGCGCGGCGACCGGGCGTGGCGCTACGAGGGCGTCACCCACGAGTACCCGTGCACCGACGAGAGCGACCGGCAGGAGAACCTGGACGCGCTCGTCATCGAGGACCACGCGGACGGCGGCTGCCGCGCCGACAAGTTCGAGCGCGACGCGCGCCTGCTGCGGGGCGAGTTGGAGCGCGACCCGGTCAACCCGCGCACCGTCTTCTACCTCGCCAACACCGAGCGCGACCTCGGGCACGCGGACGAGGCGATCGCGCTGTACGAACGGCGGGCCGAACTGGGCGGCTGGGGCGAGGAGGTCTACTGCTCGCTCCTGGAAGCCGGCATCCTCCGAGCCGAGCAGGCGGACGACTGGCCCGGCGCCCTGGACGCGTTCTCGCGCGCCTGGGAGTCGCGCCCCGCCCGCCTCGAAGCCGTCTACGAAATGGCCTCGCGACTGCGGCTGCGCAACCGCTACCACACCGCGTACGCCCTGCTCGGCGGGGTCGTCGGCGCACGTGAGCCGGACGATCTGCTGTTCACCAGGGCCTGGGTGTACCGGTGGGGTCTGCTCTTCGAGTTCGCCATCTGCGCCTACTGGGTCGGCGACCACACGGCCGCCGTCCGCGCCTGCGACGCCCTGCTGGCGATGCCGGACCTGCCCGAGCCGATCCGCCGTCAGACCGAGACCAACCGCGCGTTCTCCGCCCCGCACGTCAAGCCCCGCGGCAGCCAGGGCAACCAGAACGGGCGGAAGAAACGCAAGCGGTAGCGGCTCCCTGACGGCTGCTCAGCAACGCATCCACCAGGGCGCCTGTAGCGTCTACGACGACATGGAGCTGCAAAAACCGCCCGCCGCACCGCCCGTTGCGGCGCCCGAGGGGTGTCTCGTCGTCGCGATCCGGCTGCCGGTGCGGATCGTCGTGCTCGTGCTGGTGCTGCCCGTGCGGATGGTGTGGGACGCGCTCGTCGTCGGGGGACGGTTCCTCGGGGACGCGGTGCTCCGGCCGCTCGGGCGGGGCCTGTGGTGGCTCGGGAAGGCGCTGTGCGTCTGGCCGCTGATCGGGCTGTGGCGGTACGCCGTCGTCCCTGGGGGCAGGGCGCTCGGGTGGCTCGGGCACGTGCTGCTCGTCGTGCCGGCGGTGTGGTGCCACCGGTACCTCCTGACTCCTGCCGGAGTCGGACTGGCGTGGGTGTACGCGCGCGTGCTGACGCCGGTCGGGCTCGCGGCGCTGTGGCTGCTGAGGGGGATCGGGGCCGTCCTCGGGGCCGTCGGCGTCGGCGCGCACACCGGTGTGGCGTGGCTGCTGCGGTACCTGGTCGTCGTTCCGGCCCGCTGGGTGTACGCGTGGTGCCTCGCGCCGGTCGGGCGGGGCGTCGCCTGGTGCGTGCGCGAGGTGTGGCTGTTCCTGGGGATGCTGGCGAGGGGGATCGGTCTGGTCCTGTACTGGACCGGCCGGATCCTCCTCGTGCTGCCCGCGCTCGCCCTGTGGCGCTGGGTGCTCGCCCCCGTCGGCCGGTTCCTCGCGGTCGTCGCGCGCGAGGTGGGGGACGCCCTCGGGCACGCCTGGCGGATCGCCGGACGGATCTCGCGCGCGGTCGGCCGGTCCCTCGGGACGCTCTTCCGGTGGATCTTCGTCGAGCCCGTGCGCTGGGTGTACCGGACGGTCCTCACCCCGGTCGGGCACGTCGTCCGTGACGCGGTGCTGCGTCCCGCCGCCCGGGCCGCGCGCAGTGTGGGCCGCACCGCCCGGCAGGCGCTGGCCGCCGCCCGGGAGACGGCCCGGCAGGCCCGCGTGGACGTGCGCCGGATGCTGTTCGGGGAGCCGAAGCAGCCCAGGGAGCGGGAGGCGGTCGTCCGGCGGGAACCATCGGCGGGCGAGACACGTACTCTTGGTAGAAGTACGACCGCTCTCACGAAGGACTGACGACACTGGGCAAGCGACAGCCCGAAGGCCCGCCGCCCGCACCCGCGGTGCAGCGCATCCGACTGCGCTACACCAAGCGCGGCCGCCTCCGGTTCACCAGCCACCGTGACTTCCAGCGCGCTTTCGAGCGGGCGTTGCGCCGTGCCGAGGTGCCCATGGCGTACTCGGCGGGGTTCACACCGCACCCGAAGGTGTCGTACGCCAATGCCGCACCCACCGGCACGGGCAGCGAGGCGGAGTTCCTGGAGATCGCGCTGACCGCGGCGCGTGACCCGGAGAAGCTCAGAATCCTCCTCGACGAGTCGCTGCCCGCCGGGCTCGACATCGTCGACGCGGTCGAGGCCCGGACCTCGGGGCTCGCCGACCGGCTGACGGCCTCCGTGTGGGAGCTGCGGCTGGCCGGTGTGGACCCGGCCGACGCCGACCGCGCGGTGGCCGCCTTCAACGCGGCGGACCTCGTCGAGGTCCAGCGCATGGCCAAGAACGGCGTCCGCACCTTCGACGCCAGGGCCGCGGTCGTACACCTGGAAACGCACAGTGAAGCTGCTGATAGGCCTAGCGACCAGCCCTGTGCGATACTGCGGCTGGTTGTTCGGCACGTGACGCCTGCCGTTCGACCCGACGACGTCCTGTCCGGTCTTCGCGCCGTGGCCGACCTGGCGCCGCCGGTCCCCGCTGCGGTGACCAGGCTGGCGCAGGGGCTGCTCGATGAAGAGACCGGCACGGTGACCGACCCGCTCGCGCCCGACCGCGAGGCAGCTCAGGCCCCCACAACGGCCGATCCCGCTGCCGCCGCGAAGGCGCCCGCGTAGGGAAGTCCCGCGAAGGGACGCACGTCGTAAGCGCCGCCCTCGTACTCGGGAGCCACCTGGGTCGGGCAGCGCGCCGACCAGAAGACTTTCGCCAGGCCGTACGCATTCGGCGTACGGAACCGGCGAGACAGGACACAGAGAGCTCCCGTGCGGCGCCCGCGCCCCGGACGGCGGCACCGCGCATCGCGCGAGCCGCGGACGTCAACGGCGATCGATCCCCCGTGATCGACGCCGGACCAGGCGCGGCGCCCGGGAGCCTGACGGGAGAAACGCCCGCATGCTCGAGCCAACCGAATCCACAGAGTCCGTAAAACCCCTGACAGGGGCTGTGCCGGACTCCGAAGCGAACACCCCCAGCGACACCCTGCCGCCGCGTCGTCGGCGCCGTGCCGCTTCCCGGCCGGCGGGTCCGCCGGTCGCCGGCGACACCTCCGCCGAGATCACCACGCCGGCCATACCGGCCGTGGAATCCGTCGAGGAGCTGGCGGAGGAGGACATCCAGTCCGACCAGCCCGCCGAGGTCGCCGAAGCCGCGCCCCGTGCGCGGCGCCGCGCCACCCGCCGGGCCTCCGCGCCGGCCGTCACCGAGGCCGCCGAGGTCGTCGCGGACGTCACCGAGACGGTCGTGCCCGTGGCTGCCGCCGCCGTGGAGACCGCGGTCCAGGACGCCGAAGCCCAGGACACCGCCGACGAGGACGCCGCTCCTCGCCGTACCCGCCGCCGGGCCACGCGTCGCGTGTCCGCGCCCGCCGGAGCCGCTCCGGCCGAGGTCGTCGAGACCGCCGCCCAGGAGGCCGCCGTCGTGGAACAGCCCGCCGCAGAGTCCGAGACCACATCAGAGCCCACGCCAGAGCCCGTCGAGGCCGCGCCCCGCGCGCGCCGCCGGGCCACCCGTCGGGCGACCGCGCCCGCCGGTGCGCCGGAGGCCGAGATGAGGCCGACGCCGACGCCCGAGGTCGTCGCCGTGACCGAAGAGGCGCCCGCCGAGGCCGCCCCCCGTGGCCGCCGTCGCGCCACGCGCCGCGTCTCCGCGCCCGCCGAGGCCGCGGCGACCGAAGTGGCGGAGGTCACCGAGGTGGCCGCCGCGGAGCCGGTCGTCGCCGCTCCCGCCGCTGTCGAAGAGGCGAAGGCCGAGACGCCTGCCGATGAGGACGCCGGTCCGCGCCGTGGGCGTCGCCGGGTGGTCCGTCGGGCCGCCGGTGGCTTCTCGGCGCCCGAGCCGGTGAAGGGCGGCGAGGACGACGCGCCGCGTCGCCCCGCGCGGCCCTCCGTCGCCGTGTTCCAGGCGCCTGTGTTCGCCGAGCCGCAGTTCCAGACGCCGCAGCGGGCCGCCGCCGAGGCCGCCGCCGCTGAGGCGGAGGTCACGGAGGTCGAGGAGCCCGAGGAGACGCAGGAGGCGCAGGAGCTTCCGGAGGAGCCGACCGGGTCGCGCTCCCGCCGCCGTCGCCGCCGTGCCGGTGGCTTCGGCGACGAGGCCGAGACCGGCCGCGCCGCCGCGCCCGTCGCGCAGGCCGCCGCCCCCGTCGTCGAGGACGAGCCGGAGGCCGAGCCGGACGAGGCCGACGCCGAGGACGCCGTCGACGGTGACGACGACGCCGAGGAGACCGGGTCGCGCCGCCGCCGTCGCCGTGGCGGCCGGCGCCGTCGCCGTGGCGACGCCGCCGACGGCGAGGGCGACTCCGGTGACGACGGCGAGGGCGACTTCGCCGCCGAGCAGACCACGCGGGACGCCGAGTTCACCCCCGAGCAGGACGACGAGGACGACGAGGACGACACCGCCGGTGGCTCGACCGCAGGCAGCCGCCGTCGCCGCCGCCGTCGTCGCCGCGCCGGTGACTCCTCGGGCGAGGCCGAGCAGCCGGGCGACGGCGACCCCGAGCGCACGGTCGTCAAGGTCCGCGAGCCGCGCAAGCAGTCCGAGCCGTCCGACGAGGTGCAGTCCATCAAGGGCTCCACGCGTCTGGAGGCCAAGAAGCAGCGCCGCCGTGAAGGCCGCGAGCAGGGCCGCAGGCGCGTCCCGATCATCACCGAGGCCGAGTTCCTGGCCCGGCGCGAGGCCGTCGAGCGGGTGATGGTCGTCCGCCAGAGCGGCGAGCGCACCCAGATCGGCGTCCTGGAGGACGGCGTGCTCGTCGAGCACTACGTCAACAAGGAGCAGGCGACCTCGTACGTCGGCAACGTCTACCTGGGCAAGGTCCAGAACGTGCTGCCGTCGATGGAGGCCGCGTTCATCGACATCGGCAAGGGGCGCAACGCCGTCCTGTACGCCGGTGAGGTCAACTTCGAGGCGCTCGGCATGGCGAACGGGCCGCGCCGTATCGAGGCCGCCCTGAAGTCGGGCCAGCCGGTCCTCGTCCAGGTGACGAAGGACCCGATCGGACACAAGGGCGCCCGGCTGACCAGCCAGGTCTCCCTGCCGGGCCGCTACCTCGTGTACGTGCCCGAGGGCTCGATGACCGGCATCAGCCGCAAGCTGCCCGACACCGAGCGGGCCCGGCTGAAGACGATCCTCAAGAAGATCGTCCCCGAGGACGCGGGCGTCATCGTGCGCACCGCCGCCGAGGGCGCGAGCGAGGACGAACTGCGCCGTGACGTCGAGCGGCTGCAGGGGCAGTGGGAGGAGATCCAGAAGCGCGCCAAGGGCGGCAACGCCCCGACGCTGCTGTACGGCGAGCCGGACATGACCGTCCGGGTCGTGCGCGACATCTTCAACGAGGACTTCACCAAGGTCATCGTCAGCGGTGACGAGGCCTGGTCGACGATCCACGGGTACGTCTCGCACGTCGCGCCCGACCTGACCGACCGGCTGTCGCGGTGGACCTCCGAGGTCGACGTCTTCGCCACGTACCGGATCGACGAGCAGCTCTCCAAGGCGCTGGACCGCAAGGTCTGGCTGCCCAGCGGCGGTTCGCTGGTGATCGACCGGACCGAGGCGATGGTCGTCGTCGACGTCAACACCGGCAAGTTCACCGGCCAGGGCGGCAACCTGGAGGAGACGGTCACCAGGAACAACCTGGAGGCGGCCGAGGAGATCGTGCGCCAACTGCGGCTGCGCGACCTCGGCGGCATCATCGTCATCGACTTCATCGACATGGTGCTGGAGTCCAACCGGGACCTGGTGCTGCGCCGCCTCCTGGAGTGCCTGGGCCGCGACCGTACGAAGCACCAGGTGGCGGAGGTGACGTCGCTGGGCCTGGTCCAGATGACCCGCAAGCGGGTGGGCCAGGGGCTGCTGGAGTCGTTCTCCGAGACCTGTGTGCACTGCAACGGGCGCGGGGTCATCGTCCACATGGAGCAGCCGACCGCCGTCGGCGGCGGTGGCACCGGCAAGCGCAAGAAGCGCGGGCGCGGTGGCGACGGGCAGGGCCACGACCACGACCACGAGTTCGAGACGGGGGCGGCCGACCTCGTCGAGCCCCTCGCCGAGCCGCTGGTGAGCGTCGAGGAGGAGGCGGAGAGCGAGGCCGAGGTCGCCGCCGAGGTGGCCGAGCCGGTCGCGCTCGCCGCGCCCGAGTTCGCGCCCGACGAGGAGCTGTACAGCAGCATCGCCGAGGCGGAGGCCTCCGCCACGCGTGGCCGGGGCCGGCGCCGGGCGAGCCGCAGGGCGTCCGCTCCTGCGGGTGCGCCGCGCGGCGGTTCGCGCAGGTCGGGCGGCTCCGAGTCGTTCGCCGCGGCCCTGGAGGAGTCCGCCGAGGCAGTCGTCGAACCGGTCGCAGAGCCGGTTGCCGAGCCGGTCGTGGAGACGCCCGCCGTGCCGGACGTCGTCGTCGAGGCCGCCGTCGCGCAGGCCGAGCCGGACGCCGTCGAGGACCCGGTCGTCGAGGCTCCGGTCGTCGACGACGCCGCGCCCAAGGGCCGTACGCGCCGTCGCGCCACCCGCAAGGTGTCCGCGCCGGCCGGTTCGCCCGCGGGAGCGGAGGCCGCCGTGGTGACGGTCGCCGAGCCGGTGGTCGTGGAGGCAGCCGTGGCGGAGGCCGCTCCGGTGGAGCAGGCCGAGGCCGGGCAGGTCGCCGAGGCCGTCGTCGAGAGCGCGGCCCCGGCCCGCCCGCGGCGTCGCGCCGTGCGCAAGGCCACCGCGCCGACCGCGTCCGAGGAGACGGCCGTCATGGTCGTCCCGTCGGCCGCGGCGGAGGTCGCCGCCGAGGCGAGCGCCGAGAGCGCGGCGCCCGAGGCGCCCGCCGAGGAGGCGGAGGCCGCTCCGGCGAAGAAGACGGCCGCCCGCAAGACGGCGAAGAAGGCCACGGCGAAGAAGGCCGCCACCACCAAGACGGCGGCGGCCAAGAAGACGGCCACGGCCGCCAAGAAGACCGTCGCCAAGAAGACGACGGCCAAGAAGGCGGCGAAGACGGTGGCGAAGAAGACGGTGGCGGCGCAGCAGAGCGCCCCGTCCGTCTCGGCCTCGACCTCCGTCCCGGCCTCGACGGAGGACTGACGTCGGGGCGGGTCGACAGTGGTGGAGCGGGCGTCCGGTGCATGATGCATCCGGGCGCCCGCGCCCGTGTCGCAGGAGGTTCATCCCGGCGTTACCCTGTGTTTCGCTTGTGATACAGGGCACCCGCGCGGTGGGTTTCGCTGTGGTAACCCTGGGGAAAATCGCCGTCTCCGGGCTGGTAACGTGCACTCTGGTCCCGGTGGCCAAAGGCATGCACACCGTGACCACAGCCGATGAGCACATCCGGTCTTCCAGCCGGACACGGCTGACTTCCCGCAAGGAACCCTCACGGGGCGGGGTCCTGTGTACGAGCCGTCCGCCCGCCCACCGGCGCCGGCGGACAACGGGGATGCGGCCGTGCTGAGCATCGACACGGTGCCTTCCCGGCCATGTAGACGTGGTGCGCCTTCAAGGTCGCCGTAGAGGAGGGGATGTCGATGACCGACGCCCATGTGTTCATTCCGGCCGCCAAACCCGTGATCGGCGAGGAGGAGATCGACGCCGCGGTGCGCGTGCTGCGCAGCGGCATGGTCGTCCAGGGTCCCGAGGTGGCCGCCTTCGAGGAGGAGTTCTCGGAGCTGGTCGACGGACGCCACTGCGTCGCGGTCAACTCCGGCACCTCCGCGCTGCACCTGTCGCTCCTCGCCCTCGGTCTCGGCCCGGGCGACGAGGTCATCGTGCCGTCGTTCTCGTTCGCCGCCTCCGCCAACGCGGTGCGGCTGGTCGGCGCCGACGTGGTCTTCGTCGACATCGACCCGGAGACCTACTGCCTGGACCCGGCCGCGGTCGAGGCCGCCCTGTCGCCGCGCACCGCCGCGATCATGCCGGTCCACCTGTACGGCCACCCGGCCGCGATGGACAAGATCATGGCGATCGCCGGACAGCACGGGCTCGCCGTCGTCGAGGACGCCTGCCAGGCCCACGCGGCCGCGCTGCACGGCACCCCGGTCGGCGCCTTCGGCGCGGTCGGAACGTTCAGCTTCTACCCGACGAAGAACATGCACAGCCTCGAGGGCGGCATCATCTCCACCGGCGACGCGGAGACCGCGCGCACCCTGCGCCTGCTGCGCAACCAGGGCATGGAGACGCGCTACGCCAACGAGATCGTCGGCCTCAACGTGCGTATGACGGACGTGTCCGCCGCCATCGGCCGCGTCCAGCGCCGCAAGCTGGACGGCTGGACCGAGCAGCGCATCGCCAACGCCGCGTACCTCACCGAGCACATCACCGCGCCGAACGTGGTCACGCCGAAGGTCGCCGACGGCGCCCGGCACATCTACCACCAGTACACCGTGCGCATCCAGGGCGACCGGGACGCCGCCATGGCCAAGCTCAGCGAGGCCGGCATCGGCAACGCCGTGTACTACCCGACGCCCATCCACCGGCTGAAGCCGTTCTGGGAGCCGGACCAGAAGGCCGGCCGCACCTGGGACCTGCCCGAGACGGAGCGCGCCGCCGCCGAGGTCGTCTCGCTGCCCGTGCACCCGGCCCTGTCGGCGCAGGACCTGGAGCGCATCGTCACCGCCGTCAATGCTCTGGGGGAGCAACTGTGAGCACCGGGAAGTCGCTGCGGGCTGGTCTCGTCGGCCTCGGTTCCATGGGGCGTCACCACGCCCGCGTCCTGTCCGGTCTGGACGGCGTCGACCTCGTCGCCGTCGTCGACCCGATGGGCGACAAGTTCGGCGCCGCCCAGGGCGCGCCGATCCTCGACACCGTCGAGGAGCTCATCGCCCTCGGCGTGGACTACGCCGTCGTGGCCTGCCCCACCGCCCTCCACGAGCCGGTCGGCATGGCGCTCGCCGAGGCCGGGGTGTGCGCGCTGGTCGAGAAGCCCGTCGCCGACACCGTGGACGGCGCCCGCCGTCTCGTCGAGGCGTTCGAGTCGCGCGGGCTGGTGGCCGGCGTCGGTCACATCGAGCGCTGCAACCCGGCGCTGATGTCGCTGCGCGCCCGCCTCGAGGCCGGCGAGCTGGGCGACGTCTACCAGGTCGTCACCCGCCGCCAGGGCCCGTTCCCGCACCGCATCGCGGACGTCGGCGTGGTCAAGGACCTCGCGACGCACGACATCGACCTCACCGGCTGGGTCACCGGCCGCCAGTACGTGTCGATCGCGGCGCACACCGTTTCCAAGAGCGGCCGGGCGCACGAGGACATGGTCTCCGCGGTGGGCCGGCTCGACGACGGCACCATGGTCAACCACCTGGTCAACTGGCTGAGCCCGCTCAAGGAGCGGTTCACCTCGGTCACCGGTGAGCGCGGCTGCTTCATCGCCGACACCCTCACCGCCGACCTCACGTTCCACTCCAACGCCGCCGTGACCACCGAGTGGGAGGCCCTCCAGGCCTTCCGCGGGGTCTCCGAGGGCGACATGATCCGCTACGCCATCCCGAAGCGCGAGCCGCTCCAGGTCGAGCACGAGCTGTTCCGGGACGCGGTGCTCGGCAAGGCCGCCGACATCTGTACGCTGCGCCAGGGCATGCGGACCGTCGAGGTGGCGGCCGCCGTGCTCGAGTCGGCGACGACCGGTCACAGCGTGTCCCTTCAGCCGGAGGACCTGGCCGCACATGGAAGCTGAGCATCACACATCGGGGGAACGGTGCGTGCTCGGCGGGACTCCTATGTTCTGTGAGACTTTCCCCGCAGGACCCAGCCGGCCGTCGGCTGTCGGAGACCAGGAGCCAGGGAATGCGTGCTGCGCCTGACGTCAGCGTCGTCGTTGCCGTCTACAACACGATGCCGTACCTCACGGAGTGCCTGAACTCCCTGGTCGGGCAGAGCATCGGCCGGGAGCGGCTGGAGATCGTCGCCGTCGACGACGGCTCCACCGACGACAGCGGCCCCGAACTGGACCGCTTCGCCGCGCTGTACCCGGACACCGTCAAGGTGATCCACCAGCCGAACTCCGGCGGACCCGCCGCGCCCAGCAACCGGGCGCTGGAGGCGGCCACCGGCCGGTACGTGTACTTCATCGGCTCCGACGACCACCTCGGCGAGGAAGCGCTGGAGCGCATGGTCACGGTCGCCGACCAGCACGGCTCGGACGTCGTCGTCGGCAAGATGGTCGGCACCAACGGCCGGTACGTGCACCAGGCGCTGTACAAGGAGAACGACCGGGACGTCAGCCTGTACGACTCGGCGCTGCCGTTCACGCTGGCCAACACCAAGCTGTTCCGCCGGGACCTGGTCGAGAAGTACAAGCTGCGCTTCCCCGAGCACCTGCCCGTGGGCAGCGACCAGCCGTTCACCATCGAGGCGTGCGTACGCGCCAAGAAGATCTCGGTGGTGGCCGACTACACCTGCTACTACGCGGTCAAGCGCGGCGACGCCAGCAACATCACCTACCGCGCCGACCACCTGGCGCGGCTGCGCGCCACGGCCGAGATCATGGACTTCACGGCCGGTCTCATCGACGCCGGCCCCGAGCGCGACCACGTGCTGCGCCGGCACTTCACCTGGGAGCTCGCCAAGCTCGTCCAGGACGACTTCCCGGGCCTGGAGCGGGAGGTGCAGCGGCAGATCTGCGCGGGCATCGCGCGGCTCGCCGACGCCTACTTCACCGACGGCATCCGGGACGCGATGGACGTCAAGCGCCGGGTGCGCATCGCGCTGGCGCAGGTCGGCGCGATCGACGAACTCGTCGAGGCGATCTCGGCGGAGACCGCGGAGTCCGCGCGGTCCACGGGGTCCGTGAAGGCCGGCGGGGCGATCCCGTTCGTCGTCGAGGGCGGCCGGGCCCACGCCCGCTACCCCGGCTTCCGCGACCCGCGCATCGGCCTGTCCGACCGGGTCTACGAGGTGCTCGGCGAGTCCGTCGCCGCCCCGCTGGCCCAGGGCACCCGGCTGCTCGCCTCCGACTGGGAGCAGCAGGGCGAGGCGCTCGCCTACACGGTGTCCGTGCGGGTGCCGGTCCTCGGCGACGTCGACGGCGCGGTGCTGCGGCTGGCCGCCAAGGCCATGCCCAAGTCGGCGGACAAGCCCGGCGGGCGCCGGCTGAAGGCCGACCACGCCCTGCCCGCGCCGGTGGGCGAGATACGGCGGGAGCCCGCCGCGGACGGCGCCGCGACGGTGCTGCACGCCCGGGTTCCGCTGGACCACGTCACCGCGAAGCGCGGGGTGCGGGTATACCTGGACGTGGCCGGTGCCACGTACGAGGTGCCCGTGCGGGGCACGGATCTGCCGATGCCGCTGGCCCGGCAGTGGGGCCGGGAGGGGGACCCCTACCGGGCGTCGGCCATCGTGAACGACAAGGGGCGTGTCGTCGTCGACACGGCCCAGATGTACCCGCCGAAGCGGGCACTGGTCATCCGGGCGCTGGCAGTTCCCGTCCGGAAGCTGAAGTCCCTGGCCGTCCGCGCGCGGGCGGTCGGGGTTAGGAAGTTGAAGTCCGCCGGTCTCAAGAAGCCGACCGGTTCCAAAAGGAAGTAGCGACCCTCCATGAACATCTGTGTAGTAGCACTCGGCAAGATCGGCCTGCCGCTGGCCGTGCAGTTCGCCTCCAAGGGCCACCGGGTCATCGGCGCGGACGTCAACGAGAAGGTCGTCGAGCTGGTCAACGCCGGCGTCGAGCCGTTCCCCGGCGAGCACGACCTGGACGTCAAGCTGAAGCAGGCCGTCGACGCCGGGCTGCTCAGCGCGACCACGGACACCGCGTCCGCGGTCGCCGCGTCCGAGGCCGTCGTCGTGGTCGTCCCGCTGTTCGTGGACGCCGAGGGCACCCCGGACTTCGGCTGGATGGACTCCGCGACGAAGGCGATCGCGCAGGGCCTCAAGCCCGGCACTCTCGTCTCGTACGAGACGACCCTGCCGGTCGGCACCACCCGCACCCGCTGGGCGCCGATGCTGGCCGAGGGCTCGGGCCTGACCGCCGGCGAGGACTTCCACCTGGTGTTCTCCCCGGAGCGCGTCCTGACCGGCCGGGTCTTCGCCGACCTGCGCCGCTACCCCAAGCTGGTCGGCGGCATCGACGACGCGTCCGCCGCCCGCGGTGTGGAGTTCTACGAGGCCGTCCTCGACTTCGACGAGCGCGCCGACCTGCCGCAGGCCAACGGCGTCTGGGACCTGGGCACCGCCGAGGCCTCCGAGCTCGCCAAGCTCGCCGAGACGACCTACCGGGACGTCAACATCGGCCTGGCGAACCAGTTCGCCCGGTTCGCCGACAGCAACGGCATCGACGTCAAGAAGGTCATCGAGGCCTGCAACTCGCAGCCCTACAGCCACATCCACCAGCCGGGCATCGCCGTCGGCGGCCACTGCATCCCGATCTACCCGCGGATGTACCTGTGGAACGACCCGGCGGCCACCGTCGTGCGCTCCGCCCGCGAGGCGAACGCCGCGATGCCCGAGTACGCCGTCGACCTGCTGGCCGCCGCCTACGGCGACCTGACCGGCGTGAACGTCCTGGTGCTGGGCGCCGCCTACCGCGGCGGCGTGAAGGAGACGGCCTTCTCGGGCGTCTTCCCGACCGTCGAGGCCCTCAAGGCGCGCGGCGCGGTCCCCTTCGTCTCGGACCCGATGTACACCGACGAGGAGCTTGTCGCGCACGGCCTGACCCCGCACGCGGGCGAGAAGGTCACCGCGGCGGTCCTCCAGGCAGACCACGCCGAGTACCGCACGCTGACCCCGGCCGACCTGCCCGACGTCACCGTCCTCGTCGACGGTCGCCGTACGACGGACCCGGAGGCCTGGAAGGGCGTCCGCCGGGTCGTCATCGGCGGCTGAGCCTCCCATGACCTGGCTGATCACGGGCGGCGCCGGTTTCATCGGCTCGCATGTGGTGAAGGCGATGACGGACGCCGGTGAGCGGGTCGTCGTCCTCGACGACCTGAGCACCGGCCGCGCCGAGCGGCTCCCGGACGGCGTCGTCCTGGAGGTCGGCACGGTGCTCGACGGCGACGCCGTCGCGCGGGTGCTGCGCGGGCACGGCATCACCGGCATCGTGCACATCGCGGGCAAGAAGCAGGTGGCCGAGTCCGTGGACCGGCCGCTGCACTACTACCGCGAGAACGTCGAGGGCATGCGCGTCCTGCTCGACGCGGCCGTCGCCGCGGGCGTGGGCCGGTTCCTGTTCTCGTCGTCCGCCGCCGTGTACGGCATGCCGGACGTCGACCTCGTCACCGAGAAGACGCCGTGCGCGCCGATCAACCCGTACGGCGAGACGAAGCTCGCCGGCGAGTGGCTGGTGGCGGCGGTCGGCGCCCGGCACGGGATGGCGACCGCGTCGCTGCGCTACTTCAACGTGGCCGGCGCGGCCACGCCCGAGCTGGGCGACGAGGGCGTCTTCAACCTCGTACCGATGGTGTTCGAGCGGCTGGAGGCGGGTGAGGCGCCGCGGATCTTCGGCGCCGACTACGCGACGCCCGACGGCACCTGCGTGCGCGACTACATCCACGTCGAGGACATCGCGTCCGCGCACGTCGCCGCAGTGCGTCGGCTGGCCGCCGACCCCGATGCCCGGCTGGTCCTCAACATCGGCCGCGGCGAGGGCGTTTCGGTGGCCGAGATGATCGAGGTCATCCGGGACGTCACCGGCCGCGCGGACGCCGAGCCGCAGGTGACCGGCCGCCGCGCGGGCGACCCCGCCCGGGTCGTGGCCTCCGCCGACCTCATCCGCGAGGAGCTCGGCTGGAGCGCGCGGCGCGGGGTGCGGGAGATGGTGGAGTCCGCGTGGGCGGGGTGGCGGCTGCGGCACCCGTAGCCACTGCCGGAAGGCATGCCAGAAGGTACACATGGGAAGGGCCCCCGGAATGTTTCCGGGGGCCCTTCCCATGTACCGATGTACCGATTTCCTGGGTACCGACGCGGCTAGTCCCGTACTTCGCGGGTCGCTGATTCGTATGGTGTGACCGGCCCGGGGTGTCCTGGGCCGGGGGTGTGGCGTTGGGTGGGGTGTGTCGATGACTTCCCGGTCCCCGCGGCCACGGTCTCAGCGTCAGCGCTTCGAGTGCGCGGTGGTGTCCGTGGTGGAGAAGCGTCTGGGTGCTCTGCCTGTCGCTGCCGAGTTTCTGCGCCGGCTGGATGTAGCCAGGATCGTCGACGAGCTGTGCCCGGGCGGCGCGAGCGCCCACCTGAGCCACGGGCAGGTGATCGAGGCGATGGTGGCGAACCGGTTGACCTCGCCGGCGCCGCTGGTGCGGGTCGGGGACTGG
>NZ_FOFF01000033.1 GCF_900110755.1 Streptomyces sp. yr375 | reverse complement strand
GCGGAACCGCTTGCGCGGCTGCAGTGCCAGCGCCGGGCCGAGGTGATCGACGATCCGGTCGGCCGCGGACTTGGACACCCCGAACAGCGGCGCCAGTTGGCGCAGGGTCAGGTTGGTCCGCCAGTACGCGGCGACCAGCAGGACTCGGTCCTCCAGTGGCAGGCTCCACGGCCGGCCCTTGCGGACCGGGTCTGCACCCTCACGCCGCAACGCGGTGATCAGCTTGCCGAACTGACGCGGGCTCAGCCCGGTGAACGGGGCTATCCAGGACGGCTCCGACGCCGTGATCACACCAGACACGGCAAGATCATCTCATCCGTGACCAGCAGTTACGGGACAGCTCTTAGTGCTGGGCATCTGGCGCGGGGGGCCTGGCGCTGGGCATTTGGGGAGGGGCGTCTGGCACGGGGGCCTGGCGGACGAGGGTGGGACGAACAGGTTGCCTGAGCCGGAGCCTGATCGGGGCGTGAGTGTCGGTCGGAGGCTGCCTGAGGGGGGGAGGGCTCAGGGGGCCACGATCACCAGTACGCCCAGGCCGATGGCGAGCACGATGCCTGCGGAGCCGCAGATGATGCCGGCCAGTGCCTGGCCGGGGTTGGAGGCCTCGCCGCGTCGTGCCCTGCCTCGGCCGAGCGCGCCGAAGACGATGCCCAGGATGCCGAGGACGATCGCCAGCGGCCACAGGCAGAAGACGACGGCCGAGATGATCCCGAGCACGAGCCCGGCGACGCCCATCCCGTTGTTGCCCCCCGCGCCGTGCCCGGGCCACCCGTAGGGACCCGGAGCGCCGACCCCGTAGGGGGACTGGTGCTGGGGCGGGTAGCCGTACCCGTAGCCGCCGGGATAGCCGTACGGGATCTGTCCGGGACCGTCGGGGGCGATGGGCGGCGGAGGAACCGCGCCACCCTGGACGGGAGGCGGGAACGCGCCGAACGGACCCGGACCGTTCGGTTGCGGGGCCCCGTAGGGGTCGGCCCAGGGCAGCGAGGTTGCCGTGCGCTGGTCGTGGACGGACGGGGGTGCCTGGTCAGGCGGCCAGGCCAACGGTTCGTTCCCGGCGACGGTACGACCGGGCCCGCTACCGCTCCACGCATTGTCGCCGGGGGCGGCCCAGGGGTTCGAGGCAACGGGCGCACTGGCAGTGCGGGGGTCTCCGGGGGCCTCGGCAGTGCTGGGCGTTCCGGCGTCCCCAGTGGCACGGGCAGTTCCGGCAGCACCGACGTCCCCGACAGGCCAGGCCGCACCAGCGTGCCCGGCGACACCGTCAAGCCCAGCAGGCTGGGTGTCCCCAGCCGCACCAGCCGCCGCCGCAGCGGCCCCGGCAGTTCCGGCGGCACCGGCGTCTCCAGCAGGCCAGGCCGCACCAGCGTCCCCAGCGGCCCCGGCAGCCCTGGCGGTATCAGCGTCTCCGGCAGTTCCGGCGTCCCCAGCGACACCGGGAGTCCCGGCAGCACCGACGTGCCCGGCAATCCTGGCACCCCTGGCAGCATCAGCAGTCCCGGCGTCCCCAGCGGCACCAACGTCTCCAGCAGGCCAGGCCGCACCAGCGTGCCCGGCAGTTCCGGCGGCATCGGCAGCACCGACGTCCCCGGCGACACCGGCAGTCCCAGCGGCACCAGCCGCACCGCCATTCCCCGCCACGTCCGCCGTATCCGCCCCGCCCCTGCTCACCGCGTCCGCCGTATCCGCCCCGCCCCTGCCCGCCACGTCCGCCGTATCCGCCCCGTCCCTCTCCGCCCCGTCCCTGCCCCCGTCCCCCAGGCTCTTGTTCAGTTGCACCTTGGAGGGCGCGTCCCGTGGGTCGGTTGGGTTTTCGGGCATGCGTGGGTCCCCTCTGTTGTTGGCTGGGTGTCACTCTCTGTCAGGCCTTGCGTCATGCTACGGCCCGGGGGGGCGAGGCGGGCGGCGGTCTCCCGGGCCCTCCGCCTACGATGATGCCGACTCATCGATCAGCCGATCACCCGCGTCCCGTCAGGCCCGCTCGACCCGGGACGCCGTCCCGGGGAGGACCCCATGACCGACCGCCTCGACGCCTCCGCAGCCGGTGTGGGCCGCGACCTGCACGCCTTCATCGCGGGGCTGCCCAAGGCCGAACTGCACGTCCACCACGTCGGCTCCGCCTCCCCCCGCATCGTCTCCGAGCTGGCCGCCCGGCACCCCGACTCCAAGGTGCCCACCGACCCCGAGGCCCTGGTCGACTACTTCCAGTTCACGGACTTCGCCCACTTCATCGACGTGTACCTGTCCGTCGTCGACCTGATCCGCACCCCGGAGGACGTCCGGCTGCTGACGTACGAGGTCGCCCGGGACCTGGCCCGCCAGCAGGTGCGGTACGCCGAGCTGACCATCACCCCGTTCTCCTCCACCCGGCGCGGTATCGACGAACTCGCCTTCATGGAGGCGATCGAGGACGCCCGCAAGGCGGCCGAGGCGGAGTTCGGGACCGTGCTGCGCTGGTGCTTCGACATCCCCGGCGAGGCCGGTCTCGAAGCCGCCGAGGAGACGGCGCGGCTCGCCACCGACGACCGGATCCGCCCCGAGGGGCTGGTCTCGTTCGGGCTCGGCGGCCCCGAGATCGGCGTACCGCGCCCGCAGTTCAAGCCGTACTTCGACCGGGCGATCGCCGCCGGGCTGCGCTCGGTGCCGCACGCCGGCGAGACCACCGGCCCGCAGACGGTGTGGGACGCGCTGGCCCATCTGCGCGCCGAACGCATCGGGCACGGCACCAGCTCCGCGCAGGACGAGAAGCTGCTCGCGCACCTCGCCGAGCACCGCATCGCCCTGGAGGTGTGCCCGACCTCGAACATCGCCACCCGCGCGGTCCGCACCCTCGACGAGCACCCGATCAAGGAGTTCGTGCGGGCCGGCGTCCTCGTCACGATCAACTCCGACGACCCGCCGATGTTCGGCACCGACCTCGACAACGAGTACGCCGTCGCCGCCCGCCTCCTCGACCTCGACGAGCGCGGCGTCGCCGACCTCGCGAAGAACGCCGTCGAGGCGTCCTTCCTGGACGAGGCCGGCAAGACCCGCATCACCAACGAGATCGACGCCTACACCGACACCTACACGAACGCCTCCGCAGCGGAGCGGCCTGCTCGCTGACGTCACAATGGGGCCCATGCAGACGCTCACTGCCGTGGCCCATCGCGGCGACCCGTACCGCTTCCGTGAGAACACGCTCGACTCGCTGCGTTCCGCGCTCGACCAGGGCGCGGACGCCGTCGAGTTCGACGTCCGCCTCACCCGCGACGGCGTGCCCGTGCTGCTGCACGACGAGACGCTGAAGCGGCTGTGGGAGCTGGACCGGCCGCTGCGGTCGCTGTCCGCCGCCGAGGTGCGCGGGCTGACGGCGGGCGCGCTGCCGACCCTCGCGGAGGCGCTCGCCGCGACCGACGGCCACCGGGTGATGCTGGACCTGCCGGGCACCCGGGACGTCCGGACGGCACGCCGGATCGTGGACGTCGTACGGGAGGCGGGGGCGGCCGACCGCGCCTACTACTGCGCGGGCGCCACCGAGATGCTCGCGGTCCGCGCGGCCGACCCGGCCGCCGAGATCGCCCTGACCCGCACCAGCCTGGCGCCCCCGCGCCCCGCCCTCCTCGCGGCGGTGCGCCCGCGCTGGCTCAACTACCGCTTCTCCCTCGTCGACCGCGACCTCGCCGCCCGCGTCCACCGCGACGGCTACCTGCTGTCCGTGTGGACCCCCGACACCCGCCGCTCCCTGCGCCGCCTCGTCGACCTGGGCGTCGACTCCATCACCACCAACCGCATCGACGTCCTGACGGCCCTGCTACACCCGTGAGCGCTGCGCCACCGTCGCCGGGTCGGCCGGGGTCGCGCGGGTGACGTACTGCGGGACCGGGGTGTCGTCGTCGCCGGTGTCGCGGACGAGGCCGTAGCGCGTCGCGCCCTGGTCGGGGCCGGTCGTGAGGTCCTTCTCCACGGCGTCCCAGGTGGTCGGGAAGACGTTGAGGCCGTAGTCGGCGCCCCGCTCGTTCACCGTGAGGGTGACGGTGCCGGCGAGGTAGAAGTACTCGTTCTGCCACATCTGCTGGGCGCCGGACGGCAGGACGGCGTAGCCGGTGGCCGCGCTGCCCATGCCGGTGGCGGCGGCGTCGGCGCCGTTGACGGGGTCGTCCATGCGGCGGCCGCCGCCCGAGGCCACGTGGAAGAGCTTGCCCTTGAGGCCGGTCCAGGTCGGCATGACCAGGCCGCCGGCGCGGTACTGCGGCGAGATCTGCCAGCGCACCAGGACATAGCCCCGGCCGCTGAGCGTCACGTTGTCCCCGCGGTGGTTCATGGTCGCGTGCGCGCCGCCGCTGCTGGTGACGCCGGGCGCGGGCCGCTGCGGCAGGGCGGCGGGCCGCGCGCCGCGGCCGGGCGCGCTGTCGACGGCGTCGACGACACTGCCGTACCGGCCCGCCGACGACCCGCTCGCCGACGGCGAGGAGGACGAGGACGGCGAGGCGGATGGGGAGGCGGAAGAGGCGGCAGCGGAAGGGGAGGCGGCGGACTGCGCGGGCGTGGTCGCGGCGGTGCGCTCCGCCGTCGGGACGACGCTCGCCTGCGGGGGCCGGTCGTCGGGGGTCTTCACGACGACGTAGGCGCCGCCCGCGGCGAGGGTCGCGCCGGCGGTGACCGCGACGGCCGGTTTGGTCAGCGCGGCCAGCACCTTCGTGGACCAGCTCGCGGAGGCGGTGCCGGCGGCCGCGGCGGCCGTCTTGCCGCCGAGGGCCAGGGAGATCGTGAACCCGGCCGGGATCGGCACCAGGGCGATCCCGACGAGCAGCCGTTCCGCCGGGACGACGGACTCGCCGGTGTCGCCGCAGTAGCCGCAGGCCCGCACATGCCGGGCCAGCCGCTTGCGCCACACGGAGTCGGGGCGGCCGCTCCAGCGGGCGGTCAGGTCGCGCAGGTCGGGGCAGGCGCCGTCGAGGGCGCGCACGATGCCCCGGGAGACCTCCAGCCGCTCCTTCACCCGCTGGACGCGCACGGCGGCGTGCTGCCTGCTGATGCCGACGGCGGCGGCCAGTTCACGCCGGGTGAGTTCGCCCGCGACCTCCAGCCACCACAGGGACAGCAGTTGCCGGTCCTCGTCGTCCAGCCAGCGCACGGCCTCCGCGACCTCCCGCCGTTGGCCCTCCAACTGGAGCCGCAGCACGGTGAGTTCGGCGAAGTCGGCGGCGTCGTCCTGCGGCACGCTCTCGTCGAGGCGCTGGGTCGTCCGGCGCCGGGCGCGGTCCCGGATCTGCCGCATGGCGATCGCGACCAGCCAGGAGCGGAAACTGTCGGGGTCGCGCAGCGAGCCGAGGTTGTCGACGGCGCGCAGCATGGTCTCCTGCACGACGTCGTCGACGTCGGCGTGGCCGTTCAGGGCACGGCCGACAACGTTGTACACCAGCGGCAGCCAGCCCGCGACCAGCTCGTCCAGCGCCTGCCGGTCACCGGCCTGCGCTTCGGCGACGGTGGCCCGCCAGTGCCGGGCGGCCTCCGCGTCGACGTACGTCCTCATGCCCGCACCCTCTCAGCCGACCCCCCGTTGTTGGCAATGTCCGAGATCACACCCGAGGGGACGGCCCGGACGGCTCCGGGATAACACTTTTCGCGGTAAGGGACTTCACTGCCCGGCCGACGGCGTACTCGGCTCGGGCGAGGCCGAGTCCAGCCCGCTCTGCGTCGGCTCCCCGCCGGAGGTGCCCGCGGGGGTGGGGGCAACGGTGCCGGTGGGGGCAGTCGAGGGACCGGCGTCCGGGGCGGGGGTGTCCACCCCCTGCGAAGGGTCCTGCGTGGGGTCGTCCCACGGGGAGGCGTCGACGGCGCCCGAGGGCGTGGGCGTGGGCGCGGGCAGCGTCGACGGGCCGCTGACCGGCGGCGGGGCGAGCGGGACCGCCGGGCCCGCGGGAACGTCGGGCGACATCAGGCGCAGCGGCAGCAGGACGGCGAGCGCGGCGACGGCGCAGGTCGCGCCGACCCCGGCCGCGACGCGTACGCGCCGGCGGCGGGCCGCGCCGCGGCGGATCTCCTCGTAGCGGCCGGGCGGCGGGCCGAGGTGGCCGGCGGCGGGCCGCAGGACGACGGTGAGCGGGTCGTCCGGGTCGAGGTCCGGGCCGCCGTCGTCGAAGTCGTCAGCGGGTGTGATCAAGGCTTCTCCTCAGTTGGGCGCGGAGCATCTCGCGAGCCGCGTGCAGGTCGGCCTTGACGGTTCCTTCCTTGCGCCCGGTCAGCACGGACACCTCCCTGATCGGCATGTCAGCGTAGTAGTGCAGCAGGATCGGCACGCGCAGCCGGTCGGGCAGCGACTGTACGAGCATCCGCACCGAGGGGTCGGCGTTCTCGGCGGGCGGGGCGACGGCGGCCTCGACGGTGGCCCGGCGCACGGCCCGGCGCTCCCGTTCGAGCTTGCGCCAGTGGTCGCGGACCAGGTTGGCGGCGGTGACGAAGAGGAAGCCCTGCGGCTCCGCCACGGTCGTCCAGCGGGCCCAGAGGCGGGTGAACGCCTCCGAGGCGATCTCGTGCGCCGTCTCGTCGTCGTCGACGAGACGGCGGCACCAGCCGGCGAGACGCGGGTAGAGGGCGGCGAACAGTTCGGACGCCGCCCTCTCGCGCGTGCGTGACCGTTTCAACGTTCTCCCGCGGAACTCGATGCGGCACCGGACCCGGTGCCCGAACCGGTGCTGAGCGCGGCGAAGACGATCACGTTGTCGCGGTATCCGTCGCCGGTACGGGGTCCGCCGCACGTGATGAGACGCAGTTCCGGCCGGTCCACGTTCCCGTAGACCTTCTCGGTCGGGAACGCGTCCTTGTCGACGGTCGTCACGTCGGTGACGGCGAACTCGGCCGTCGTGCCGTTCTCCAGGCGTGCCGTGATCCGGTCGCCCCGGCGCAGCCGGTCGAGGTGCCGGAAGACGCCGTCGCCGTACCGGCCGACCGTCACGTGGGCGAGGAGCACCGACGGCCCGGTCTGGCCCGGGGTCGGCGACTGGTCGTACCACCCCGCCCGGTCGTGCCGCTCGACGGGCGGCACCTGCACGGTGCCGTCGGCGGCCAGCCCCAGCCGCATGACCGGGGTGTCGACCCCGATGGCCGGGATCCGCAGCCCGACCGGCACCGACCGCGCGAGGGGGCGCACCGTCTGGGCGGCGGGGGCCGAAGAGGCGGCGGGGGCCGAGGACGTGACTACCGGGTCGGCCGGGCGGGTCTGGTCGGCCGCGTTGTCGGCGCAGCCCGTGAGCAGCAGCACCGCGAGGGCCGAGAGGGCCACGGCGCGCCTGGAGAGCGGGCTCATGCGCCGGTCGCCCTCCGGCGGCGTACGACGTAGAAGACGGTGCCGGCCGCCGCGAAGGCCGCGACCGCGCCGCCGCCGAGCACCGCGCCGTTGTTGTTGTCGGACGGCTCCGCGACGCCGGTGTCGGCCCCGCCCCTCGGCACGGCGGCGACCTGGCTCGGGGCGACGGTCGGGCCGGTGTCGGCGTCCGTGGCCGGAGTCGGGGCCGGGGCCGGGCTCGTGGCGCTCGGGGTGACGTCCGTGCCCGGGTCCGCCGTTGGGGCGACGCTGGGCATGCTGGTCGGCGTCCCGTCGGCGAGGGCGGGGGTGGCGCCCGCCATCAGGGCGGCTCCGGCAACTGCCAGGGCGGCGAGGCCCGTTCGGGATATGAGTCGCATGAATCGCTCTCTTTCATCGGTCCGTTGACGGATCAGGGGGAGAGACGAGGCAGCGGAGGAACAGGTTGTAAAGAGATGGCAAAGTCGAAAAACGCCATGAGAAAAGGGCGGGAAGGAAAGGAGGGTGTCCGGCTGAGCAGCGTACAGGGAGCGGCCGATGTAGTCCGCGGCCGTCGTCCGGTTGCCGATCGAGGCGGGGGTGATGGTCACGTTGGTGTTGCGGGCCTTCTCCACGCCGTTCTCGTAGAGCACGCCGGTGGTGCCGGTCTGGGTGTAGCTGACGTGCTTCCACATGCCGCGCGCCAGTTGGTACGAGGTGCCCGGCCGGGTCTGCTGCTCGGTGTGGAAGTCGGCGGACGTGATGCCGGCGCGGAACTGGTTGCCGGTGGAGAACAGGTAGCCGTTGCCTGCGCTGGAGTTGCCGAACCCGTACAGGAAGGAGGGCTTGTCCATGGTCGGGTCGATCCACACGTCGAAGTCCACGGTGATCGAGTTCAGCCCGGCCATGATGTTGTCGGGCACCTTGACGTAGGTGTTGGTGCCGTTGAAGCCCAGCCCCTCCGCGCCCTTCCAGGCGGCGGTGCCGTTGACCGTGCCGTTGTGGCCCTGGCCCGAGGTGTCGTGCACGACCGTGCCGGAGGTCTCGTCCAGCTTGTAGCGCAGCACCAGCCCGTCGGTGATGTCGGCCTGCGCGGGCACGGCGGTGCCGAGCGTCGCGCCGGCGACCGCCAGCAGGGAGAGGCCGGCGAGGAGAGCGACGGATCTGCGTCGTCTCGCCGGGGTCGGACGGGGAGCGGCCGCGCGCTCCACGTCTGCGGTATGCCGTCTTGGCATCGTCTTTCCTTTCGGAGCTCTGGTCTGAGTTCTGTGTAACGGGAACCGAAGTGGCAGCCGGAGGCGGCTAGTTGCGGCCCTTCGAGGTCGCGAGGATCCAGTGCGCGTAGTCGATCGCCGTGTACAGGACGATCAGCACGGCGGTGCCGTACGGGCCGATGCGGTACCCGTTGAGGGGGTGCGGGTCGCGGTGGCCCTCGGGGAAGCCCAGGAGCCAGTTGAGGCGGCCGCTGAGGGTGCCCCAGTTGTTCTCCTGCGCGACGAACGACGGGTCGATGCGGTAGACGTTGTTGTTGCCCATGACCAGGGAGATGGCGTCCCGCAGGGGTCGCTGCCGGGCGGCCTCGGAGATGAACTGGGTCATCCGCAGCACCCCGCGCGCCATGTTCTGCTGGTTGTTGGCGTCCCACAGGTACCAGACGGCGCTGTTGATGGTGTCGCGGCTGATCGCCATGTACGAGCGGGTCTCGTTGGCGGTGGTCTGCATGCCGACGTAGTTCTCGTCGAACGAGGTACGGCTGATGGCCTTGGCGTTGTAGTAGTGGCCGTTCACCATGCGCTCGCGCTCCTCGTCCGGAACGCTGCGGTTGCCCATGTAGTGGTAGACGTTGTTGCCGTCCCACCAGCCGATGAGGTAAAGGTCCGCCCGCCGCAACTGCAGGCGCACGAAGTTGGAGTTGCCCCACATCTGGATGTCGACCTGCACGTACCCGTCGTGGCGGTTGCGCCCTGCGGGCCAGTTCTGGCTGCCGGGCATCAGGTTCGGGTTGGTGTGGTTGACCTGGTAGGAGGTTCCCGCACCCGGAACCACGGTGCGGCCGCCGTCGTTGACGGCCGCGCGCAGGGCGTTGATGAAGTTCACATAGTCGCTGCCGTGGTCGGTGCCGATACGGAAGGTGGGACCCATGCCGGCGGCCTGCGCCGCCGGCATGGGTCCGACCAGCGCGGCGACCAGGGCCAGGATGACGGCGGCCAGGATGGACATGGCCGTGCGGGGCTTGGTCATGAACCCGGGAATGACGTTTCTCGACCGGCTCGCCGGGACCGAGGGGAGCGAGGAGAGCGGGGACTGCGAGGACTCCGGAGACTCCGAGGACTCCAAGGGCTCCGCCGGGGCCGCGTTCCTTCTTCGCATGTTGTTTCTGTTCCTTTCGCAGCGATGCCTGCGCACCGCTGCACGACCAGGGATCCGGCAGTCGCGGGTGAGATGACACCGCAAAACCGGACATCGCCCGTGCCCGGCCCCGGAACGCTCCGGAACCGCCGTAGCTGATGCGCATGTTGATGCACGGAGGATGAAGGCGGGGTTGGATCATCCGCGATGCGCAGTTCTACCGACGGGCGGGCGGCCGGGCATGGGCAGGCGGCCCCGGGGCGCTGCGCACCGAGGGTCCGCGCGGTGGGCACGGTCGCCCGCCGAATGGGTACCGGCCGCCCGCGCAGTGGGCACCGGTCAGCCGCGCAGTGGGTACCCGGCCGCCGATCGGCGGGCAGGGGGCTGCCGCGCGGGTATCGGGCTACCGCTCCCCCGATACGGGGGCTACCGCTCCCCCGATACGGGGGTTGCTGCTCCCCTGGTACGGGGGTTGCTGCCGCGTGGGTACCCGGACCCGGCTACTGCTCCGCGGGTACCTGGGTCCTGGACCACCAGGACGCGATCCGGGCGCGCGAGCCGAAGCCGAGTTTCCGGAGGATGTTCTGCACATGCCGGTCGGCGGTACGCGGCGACAGCTTGAGCGTGGACGCGATCTGACGGTTGCTCATCCCCTGGGCGACCAGCGCCGCCACTTCGCGCTCACGGCGGGTGAGCATCCCCGGACCGGCCGCCGAGGCGAACTCGTGGGCGGGGTCCAGGGCGTACTCGATGGCCCGGCCGGGACTGTCGTACCGCGCGCCTTCCGCGAGCGCCTGGCGGAACGCCGCCATGCCCAGGACGTTCACGGCCGCCTTCCGGCAGCGCGCGTGATGTTCGAACCGGCGCGGACCGAACGCGGAGCCGCCGACGCCCTCGTGCTTCCACAGGGCGTCGGCGGCCCCCAGCAGCCGGGCCGCCCACCCGTGGTTGTTGCCGGACGCGGTGGACCAGGCCAGGAGTTCGAGCATCCGCGCGACCATCGTGTGGTCGTCGAAGCCCCGCATGCTCTCCAGCGCGGACCGGACCAGCGCCTTGGCCGCATCCCGGTCGCCGCCTTCCCAGGCGTGGTAGCCCAGCGCCATCAGCGCCTGCGCGCGTGCCCACCGCTCGCCCCGGGCCTCGAGGTCGGCGATCACCCGCTCGCCGGTCTCGACCGCTCGGGGATCCCCGGCATACGCCCGTACACAGGCCAGCGCGAGCAGCCAGGAGGTCGCCTGCCGCCCCTCGCCCGACGCCGTCAGATCGGCGCGCGCGACCTCGTACCGCCGCAGGGCCTCCTCCGTTCCCCCGCGGTAGTACACCGACGTGCCCCGGAAGCCACTCGCCTGGGCGCTCAGCACCGGGTCGGCCAACTCCTCGCCCAGCGCCTCGGCTTCGGCCAGCCACCGCTCCGCCGTCTCCAGCTCGCCCTGCGTCAGCGTCACCCGGACCGCGGCGATGAGCGCCCGGCCACGTGCCGGGGTGGGCTCGGGGGCCGCCGCCAGTGCCCGTTCCAACTGACGGCGCCCCTCGCCGAGGAAGCCGCCGACGCACCAGTGCAGGACCAGCGCGGCGGCCAGGGAGAGTCTGGCCTGCGGGTCGCCGCCGTGGTCCAGGGCCACCAGCAGGTTGGTGTGCTCGACCCGCAGCCGGGTCAGCGCCTCGACCTGGCCGGGGCCGTACCAGTCCCGGTCGATGCGCTCGGCCAGGGCGCGGAGAAAGTCCCCGCACCGCAGCAGCACCCGGTCCCGTCGCCGGACTGCGCGAGCCGTTCCCGCCCGTACTGCCGGACGGACTCCAGCAGCCGGTAGCGCGACCTGCCGTCGCTCTCGACGGGCAGCACGATGGACTGGACGACCAGCCGGTCGAGGAGGTCCAGCACCTCGTGCTCCGGGATGCCGTCCCCCGCGCACACGGCCTCGGCCGCGTCGAGGTCGAAGCCGTCGGCGAAGACCGACAGCCGGTTCCACAGCAACTGCTCGGCGGGGGCGCACAGTTCGTAGCTCCAGTCGATCAGGCCGCGGAGCGTGCGCTGGTGCGTGCGCGCGGTCGGGCTGCCGCCGACGAGCAGGGTGAAGCGGTCCTTCAGCCGGTCGGCGACCTGTTGGACGCTGAGGGTGCGCAGCCGGAACGAGGCCAGTTCGATGGCCAGCGGCAGCCGGTCCAGGTCGGCGCAGAGCCGGGTGACCTGGGCCCGGTTCGCGTCGCAGACCTCGAACGCCGGCCGGACGGCGGTGGCCCGGTCCCGCAGCAGGCCGATCGCGTCCTCGGAGGACAGCGGCGGCACGGTGAAGACGCGCTCGCCCGGGATGCCCAGGGTGTGGCGGCTCGTCGCCAGGATGCGCAGTCCGGGGGCGACCGAGAGCAGCGCCTGCGCCAACTCCGCGCATTCCCGGGCCACATGCTCGCAGTTGTCCAGCACGATCAGCGGCCGCGGTCCTCGAGATACGCCACGAGCCGCTCCAGCGCGGGCCGTTCGCCCACGTCCGGCACGCCCAGCGTGGCCGCGGCGATCTCCGCCACCGCCGCCCGCTCCCGC
This sequence comes from Streptomyces sp. yr375, assembly GCF_900110755.1. GTDB lineage: Bacteria > Actinomycetota > Actinomycetes > Streptomycetales > Streptomycetaceae > Streptomyces. The sequence continues at coordinate 83,567 of NZ_FOFF01000033.1, read as the reverse complement.
ACCGCCGTCAGGTCCACCGGCCACGCGCCGTCCGGGACGTTCGTCGTCGAGAGGGCGGCCACCTCCAGCGCGAGGCGGGTCTTGCCGACCCCGCCAGGGCCGGCGAGCGTCAGCAGCCGATGCGTCCGCAGCAGGCCGCCGATCTCGGCGACCTCGGACAGCCGGCCGACGAAACTGGTGAACTGCACGGGCAGGTTGCCCGCCCGTGACGCCACTGTGGTCACTGCATTCACCTCCCGACCGCCCCGCGACGGCGGATGAGCGGGAGCTCCACCAACCAGCGGCCATACTTGAACATACAAGTATGTCTAATCGCCGTAATGTCGGCAGTTGAATTCTTATACTACATAACCGGCCAAGTTGCCCACCTGCCCACGATCCGGCCAGGCAGACGCAGGTGAGGGGCGCGCACAGGCGAGGGGCGCGCACGCCCCTCAGCGGTGTGCACGCCCCTCACACCCGGCCGACTAGCCGTCCAGAGACGTCATCACATGCTTGATGCGCGTGTAGTCGTCGAAGCCGTACGACGAGAGGTCCTTGCCGTAGCCGGACTTCTTGAAGCCGCCGTGGGGCATCTCGGCGACCAGCGGGATGTGGGTGTTGATCCACACGCAGCCGAAGTCGAGCCTCTTGGACATGCGCATCGCGCGGCCGTGGTCCTTGGTCCATACCGAGGAGGCGAGGGCGTACTCGACGCCGTTGGCCCACTCCACCGCCTGGTCCTCGTCCGTGAAGGACTGCACGGTGATGACCGGCCCGAAGACCTCGTGCTGGATGATCTCGTCGTCCTGCTTCAGCCCGGAGACGACGGTCGCGGCGTAGAAGTAGCCCTTGTCGCCGACGCGTTGGCCGCCCGCCTCGACCTTGGCGTGGGCGGGCAGCCGCTCGATGAACCCGGTGACCTGCCGGAGCTGGTTCGGGTTGTTGAGCGGGCCGTACAGCACGTCCTCGTCGTCCGGCTGCCCGGTCTTCGTCTCCGCCGCCGCCTTCGCCAGCGCGGCCACGAACTCGTCGTGGATCGACTCCTGGACGAGGACCCGGGTGGCCGCCGTGCAGTCCTGCCCGGCGTTGAAGTAGCCGGCCACCGAGATGTCCTCGACGGCCTTGGCGATGTCGGTGTCCTCGAACACCACGACCGGCGCCTTGCCGCCCAGCTCCAGGTGGACGCGCTTGAGGTCCTTGGACGCCGACTCGGCGACCGACATGCCCGCGCGCACCGAGCCGGTGATGGAGGCCATCGCCGGGGTCGGGTGCTCGACCATCAGCCGACCGGTGTCCCGGTCGCCGGTGACGACGTTGAAGACGCCCCTGGGCAGGATCGAGCCGACGATGTCGGCGATCAGGACGGTGGAGGCGGGCGTCGTGTCCGACGGCTTCAGCACCACCGTGTTGCCCGCCGCGATCGCCGGTGCGAACTTCCACACGGCCATCATCATCGGGTAGTTCCACGGCGCGACCTGCGCGCAGACCCCGACCGGCTCACGGCGAACGATGGACGTCATCCCGTCCATGTACTCGCCCGCGCTGCGCCCCTCCAGCATCCGGGCCGCACCCGCGAAGAAGCGGATCTGGTCGACCATCGGCGGGATCTCCTCGGAGCGGGTCAGCCCGATCGGCTTGCCCGTGTTCTCCACCTCGGCCGCGATCAGTTCCTCGGCGCGCTCCTCGAACGCGTCCGCGATCTTGAGGAGGGCGCGCTGCCGCTCGGCCGGGGTGGTGTCGCGCCAGCCCGGGAATGCCTGGGCGGCGGCCGCCATCGCGGCGTCGACGTCCGCCGCGCCGGACAGCGGCGCGGTCGCGTACGCCTCGCCCGTCACGGGGTTGACCACCTCGGTGGTCCGTCCGTCGGCGGCGTCCCGGAACTCACCCGCGATGTAGTTGCGCAGACGACGCAGCTCGGTGCTCACTGCCGGCCTCCTGTCAGTTTCTGACGGTCGGGTTCAGAACTGCAGGGTTCTGAACTGCTGGGTTCTGACCATGGTGGGTGTCCATTGGCTGAGACACCCACCCTAATCCGCCGACCCGCGTTTTCAACACCCCCACCCGCACCAGATCTGCGGATTCCGCAGATCCGGCTCTCGTAAACAACGAATTTCATCGCTTCGACCTTGCGGAACGGTCGAGACGTCGTGCAGAGTGAAGTCGTGGCCAGTCGAAGCGCAGAGCACAGGGACTCCCGCGAGTCCAGGAACAGCAGCACGTCCCCGCTGGATGCCGTCAGCCTCGCCATCATCGAGCAGCTCCAGGAGGACGGCCGCCGGCCGTACGCCGCGATCGGCAAGGCCGTCGGCCTGTCCGAGGCGGCCGTGCGCCAGCGCGTCCAGAAGCTGCTCGACCAGGGCGTGATGCAGATCGTCGCCGTCACGGACCCGCTCACCGTGGGCTTCCGCCGGCAGGCGATGGTCGGGATCCACGTCGAGGGAGACGTCGAGTCCGTAGCGGAGGCCCTGTCCGACATGGCGGAGGTCGAGTACGTGGTGATGACCGCGGGCTCGTTCGACGTCCTCGCCGAGATCGTCTGCGAGGACGACGACCACCTGCTGGACGTCATCAACAAGCGCATCCGCGCCCTTCCCGGCGTGCGCTCCACCGAGAGCTTCGTCTACCTGAAGCTGAAGAAGCAGACCTACATGTGGGGAACCCGATAACCGTGAGGACCCGATAACCGTGAGCAAGGACCTCAGCCGCACCGCGTACGACCACCTGTGGATGCACTTCACCCGCATGGCCTCGTACGAGAACGCCCCGGTTCCGACGATCGTCCGGGGCGAGGGCGCCTACATCTACGACGACAAGGGCAAGCGCTACCTCGACGGTCTCGCGGGCCTGTTCGTGGTCCAGGCCGGGCACGGCCGCACCGAGCTGGCCGAGACCGCCTTCAAGCAGGCGCAGGAGCTGGCGTTCTTCCCGGTGTGGTCCTACGCCCACCCCAAGGCCGTCGAGCTGGCGGAACGCCTCGCGCACCACGCGCCGGGCGACCTCAACAAGGTCTTCTTCACCACCGGTGGCGGCGAGGCCGTCGAGACCGCCTGGAAGCTCGCCAAGCAGTACTTCAAGCTGACCGGCAAGCCCGCCAAGCACAAGGTCATCTCGCGTGCGGTCGCCTACCACGGCACCCCGCAGGGCGCCCTGTCCATCACCGGCCTGCCGGCCCTCAAGGCCCCCTTCGAGCCGCTCGTCCCGGGCGCGCACAAGGTCGCGAACACCAACATCTACCGCGCCCCGATCCACGGCGACGACCCCGAGGCGTACGGCCGCTGGGCCGCCGACCAGATCGAGCAGCAGATCCTCTTCGAGGGCCCGGACACGGTCGCCGCGGTCTTCCTGGAGCCGGTCCAGAACGCCGGCGGCTGCTTCCCGCCCCCGCCCGGCTACTTCCGGCGCGTGCGCGAGATCTGCGACCAGTACGACGTCCTGCTCGTCTCCGACGAGGTCATCTGCGCCTTCGGCCGCCTCGGCACGATGTTCGGCTGCGACAAGTTCGGCTACGTCCCGGACATGATCACCTGCGCCAAGGGCATGACGTCCGGCTACTCCCCCATCGGCGCCTGCATCATCAGCGACCGGCTGGCCGAGCCGTTCTACCAGGGCAACAACGTCTTCCTGCACGGCTACACCTTCGGCGGCCACCCGGTCTCCGCCGCGGTCGGCCTCGCCAACCTCGACCTGTTCGAGCGCGAGGGCCTCAACCAGCACGTCCTGGACAACGAGGGCGCGTTCCTGTCGACCCTCCAGAAGCTGCACGACCTGCCGATCGTCGGCGACGTCCGCGGCAACGGCTTCTTCTACGGCATCGAACTCGTCAAGGACAAGGCGACGAAGGAGACCTTCGACGCCGCCGAGACCGAGCGCGTCCTGTACGGCTTCCTGTCCAAGGCGCTCTACGACAACGGCCTGTACTGCCGTGCCGACGACCGCGGCGACCCGGTCGTCCAGCTCGCCCCGCCGCTGATCTCCACCCAGGAGACGTTCGACGAGATCGAGCAGATCCTCCGCGCCACCCTCACGGAGGCTTGGACGAAGCTGTGATCAACTGACTCTGTGATCAACACCGGCCCCGGTGTCTGCCGTTCGAGTGAGAAACGGCGGCCCGGGGCCGTGTGCTGTCCGGATGCCCGCCACGACGTCCATAGCGTGCTCGTGACCGATCGGCCCTGCCTTCGTTCCCCCGTCGTTCCCCCGGACGGGGGATCGGCACCGGGAACTACGGATCTGAACCGAGGTGTACGCCCATGGAGGCCCCGCCGGACAACGACGTGCTCTGGGCACGCTCCCTGCACTTCACGCACCGCGACGGCTCGCCCGGCCTGTGCGGGATCTCGCTGGGCGTGCGGGAGGGCGAGATCCTCGCCGTCGGCGGGCCGCGCGGCAGCGGCAAGACGACCCTGCTGCACTGTCTGTCCGGCCTGACGCCCGTCCAGCGCGGCGAGGTCTGGTTCAACAGCGTCCCCGTGCACACGATGGGCCCGATGGCCCGCGAACGGCTGCGCCGCGACCGCTTCGGCTGGATCGACCCGGTCCCGGTGCTCGTCCCCGAACTCAACGTCTGGGAGAACGCGGCCCTCCCCCTGATGCTGCGCGGCACCAGCCGCCGCCGGGCCAAGGTCGCCGCCCTGGAGTGGCTGGAGCGCCTCGACATCGGCGACCGGGCCCGCAGCCGTCCGCACGAACTGACCCAGGCCGAACGCCAGCGCGTGTGCATCACCCGGGCGCTCGCACCCGCCCCCTCCGTCCTCTTCGCGGACGAGCCGACGGCCCCCCTGCACCGCGCCGACCGGGCCCACGTCCTGCGCACCCTGACGACGGCGGCCCGCTCGCACGGCATCACCGTGGTGCTGGCCACCCACGACCCGGAGACCGCGGCCCTCGCCGACCGCACGCTGCCCCTGCTGGACGGACGCCGGGTGAAGACGCTCCACCTGCCCCCGGTCGACGAACAGGACAGCCGGGAACAGGACGGCCGTCCTCAGGAAGGCCGAGCGCAGGACGGCCGGGAGCAGGAAGGCCGGGGGGCCGCGTGCTCGCTCTCCGCCTGACGCGCAGCGCCCACCCCGCCGTCCAGCTCCGCCGCCTCCTGGTGGCGGCGGCCTCGGCGGGCACCGGCTTCCTCCTGCTGTGCACCCTCGGCCGCGCCCTGACCCACCCCGACACGCCCGCCGCCTCGCTCCTGCGGCTCGCGTGGTGCACGGTCCCCCTGGCCGCGACGGTCTACTTCGCCCTCGCGGTCGCCCGCACGGACCCCGGCACCCGTCCCCGCCCGGGCCTGGCGGCGATCGGCCTGGGCCCGACCCGCCTGATGGCCGTCTCGGCGACGACGACGGCCCTGTCCACCCTCCTCGGCTCCGCGCTGGCCCTGCTCCTCTTCCTCCACCTCCGCGGCGACCTCACCGGCATGCCGTTCGACGGCGCGGCGCGAGACTTCCTGGCCGCCGGGCAGCCTCTGCCGCTCCCGGGCTCCCTGACCCTGCTGGCCCTCGTCCCGGCCACGTCGTCCATCGCGGTGGCCCTGATGCTCCGCCCCAGGGACACCCGGGTGGCGGCCCACGCCACCCCGAGGATGTTCGGCAGCTTCCGCGCGTACGGGAGGAAGGCGGTGGGAGAGCGGTTCGGCGCGTACGGCAGATTCGGCGCCCGACTCCAGCCGGAACCGGCGAGTGCTCCCGCCGGCGGGACGGCAAACGGCACCCCGCAAGCACCGGACAGCGCGCCCCACCCCGCAGCCCCGGCCGACGACACGCAGGAAACGCCGGTCGACGCGCCCCGCCGCCAGGCCCCGGCCGACGGCGCGCAGCAGTCGCGGCCCCACCTCCCCAACCCCAACGCGCTCCCCTGGGGCACCGCGCTCCTCGCCGCCGGGCTGGCCGTGGAGGCGTACGCGAACCGCACGGCGCACCCGGCCGCCTTCCCCCTCCCCGGCGGCCTCCTCATCGGCCCCGCCGCGGTCCTTCTCGGCTGGACCCTCACCGCCGTCGGCCTCGCCCTGGCCGGCCCCGGCCTCACCCACCTCAGCGGCCGCCTGCTGCAGGCGGTCCGCCCCGGCGCGCTCCGCCTCCTCGCCGGCCGCGGCCTGATGCAGGAGGCGTCCCGCATCGGCCGTCCGCTGGGCGTGGTCTGCGCGGTGGCCTCCGGCGCGTACACGATGGCCGCGCTGTACGACCCGGCCGACCCCGCCTTCGGACCGCTCACCACCCTCGGCGCGCTGGTCGTCGCGGGCTGCACCGTCGCGACGCTGCTGACGGCGGCCGTGGAGGCGCGGCAGTCCCGCGCCGACACCACCGCCGCCCTGCTGCGCCTCGGGGCCCCGGCCAAGATCCTGCGCAGCGCCGCCGCCCTGCGCGCCGGCGCACTCCTGGCACTGTTCGTCCCGCTCACCCTCGTCGTGGCGGAACTGGCGGCGCTCCCCCTGACCCGCTGAGGCCCGCCCGCCGGTGCCCCCGGGATCCCGTGCGAAACGATCTCCCGCCCACCGATGAGTTCCGCACGCCCCCCGGGTCTACCCACCGAACAGCACGCACCCGTACGCACCACAGCACCACGAACCCCTGGGAGAGACGCGATGACCGCCCCGGCCTACCAGCAGATGATTTTCGTGAACCTGCCCGTGAACGACCTCGACGCCTCGAAGAAGTTCTTCACGCAGCTCGGCTACACGATCAACCCGCAGTTCAGCGACGACAACGCGGCCTCCGTGGTGATCAGCGAAACGATCGTCGCGATGCTCCTCACCAAGCCGTTCTACTCGACCTTCACCAAGAAGGAGATCGCGGACGCCACGACGACCAGCGAGGTCCTCGTCGCCCTCAGCGCCCAGAGCCGCGCGAAGGTCGACGAACTGGTCGACAAGGCGCTCTCGTCGGGCGGCACGCCGAGCGGCGAGACGCAGGACATGGGCTTCATGTACGGCCGTTCCTTCGACGACCTCGACGGCCACACCTGGGAGATCGTCTGGATGGACCCGGCGACGATCGAAGGCTGACCGAGGCCCCACGACCGTGTCCTGACGGGCCGTACGGTCACTGGAGTCCCGTATCACCCCCGTTGACCGGATCGGGGCGGCGCCGGGCGCATTGAAACGTCCCCGTGCTTAATAAGCGGGCAAAGGCAACCGCTCACAGGCGTCCCCGCATTGACACTGCTTATGGAACGCTTATAGACCTGTGAGTCTGCTGGGGATGGTGACGCACTCGCTCACCGGGGGCGTCATCCTCCCCTCCACCCCCCGCAGTTGCGCTTCCCGTAAAGGACAAACGTGTCCCTTCCCCGCCGTACCGCCGCTCGTTCGGTGCGCATGCTCGGCGTCACCGCCGCTTCCGCCGCCCTCGCGTTCAGCGCCGCCGGCACCGCGCTGGCCTGCGACATCAGTGAGTTCTCCGCCTCCGCCGCCTGTGACGGCGCGAAGGGCGTCATCACCGTCACCGACAAGGACCCCTCGCACACCTCGGCCGAGATCACGGTCTTCCTCGAGAACAACGGCGCCGACCTCCGCCAGGTCGGCGAGGCCCAGACCGTCAAGGGCTCGAAGAAGGGCGTCACCATCTCCTTCGCCGAGGACTGGGAGCCGGGCGCGATCTACCGGGTCCACGTCAAGGCCGCCGCGGGCAAGAAGGTCGTCGACGAGGACATCAGCCCGAACCTGACCACCCCGTCCAAGGCCTGCGCGGCCGACGACACCACCACCCCGACCGACACCCCGTCGAACACGCCGTCCGGCACCGCGTCCTCGACCCCGTCGGACACCGCTCCGCCGCCGGCCGACACCACCGCCCCGAGCCCGTCCGACTCCGTCTCGGACGTGGAGTCGGCGAGCGCCAGCGCCGCGCCCGTGCCCTCCGCGAGCAACGCCCCCTCGGCCGCCGCCCAGGAGTCCAACCTCGCCGAGACCGGCGCCAACTCGAACACCGGCCTGATCGTCGGCGTCGCGGGCGCCCTGGTCGTCATAGGCGGTGCCGCGGTGTTCTTCGGCATGCGTCGCCGCGGGTCCAGCAACCGCTGACCCCGTAGCACGAAACGTGCGTGCGGGTGGCCCGTCCCTTCCTTCGCGGGGACGGGCCACCCGCACGTTGTCGTCCCCGTCCCTTAGGGGTCGGCCGGCCAGGTCAGTCGAGTACGACGATCTCGGCAGCGTCGAAGGACACCCCGACCTCGTCCCCGACCTCCGGCGCGTCCCGTAGCGTGCACGCCGCTTCCAGCCTCGGTGCGCCCTCCGGCTGGAGGTGTACGGCGACATGGGTGCCCCGGAAGGTGCGGGCGGCGACCGTGCAGCGCAGGCCCTCCGCCGCGCCCACCAGGCGCACACCGGCGGGCCGGACGAGCAGCGTACGCGCCCCCTGCCCAGACCCGGCCGGCACCGGCGCCTTGCCCCACGGCGTGACCGCGACCTCGCCGGTGACGGTCGCCTCGACCACGTTGTCGAAGCCGAGGAAGCGGGCCACGAACGCGTCCGCCGGCCGCTGCCACACCTCAAGCGGCGTGCCGGACTGGGCGATCCGCCCGTCCCGCATCACCACGACCCGGTCGGCGAGCGCGAACGCCTCGCCCTGGTCGTGCGTCACCGCGAGGACGGTCGTCCCCAACCGGCCGAAGAGTTCACGGAGTTCGACGACCAGCCGCTCCCGCAGCGACCGGTCGAGCTGACCGAGCGGCTCGTCCAGCATCAGCAGCCGAGGCCGGGGCGCCAACGCGCGGGCCAGCGCCACCCGCTGCTGCTCCCCGCCGGAGAGCGCGGCCACGGCCCGGCGGGCGGCGCCGGGCAGCCCGACGAGGTCGAGCAACTCCGCCACCCGCGCCGCCTGTTCCCGCGCCGAGGCGGCCCGCATCCGCAGCCCGAAGGCCACGTTGCCGCCGACGTCCCGCTGCGGGAAGAGCTGATGGTCCTGGAACATCAGCCCGAGCTCCCGCTTGTGCGCGGGCACCCCCGTCTGGTCGCGCCCGTCGAGCAACACCCGCCCGGAGTCCAGGGGTTGCAGTCCGGCGACGGCCCGCAGCAGCGTCGACTTGCCGCTGCCGCTGGGCCCGAGCACACACACCACCTCGTGCTCGACGACGGCCAGATCGACGGCGTCGAGCACCGCCCGGCCCCCGAACCGCACGGTCGCGCCCGCCAGTTCCAGCAGCAGCATCTAGAACTCCCCCGTCCGGTCGGTCCGCAGCCGCTCAAGCACCAGCAGGGCCACCGCGCACACCACCATCAGAATCGTCGAAAGGGCCATCGCCTGGCCGTAGTTGAGCTCACCGGCCCGCCCGAGCAGGCGCGCCACGGCGACCGGCAGCGTCGGGTTGTCGGGCCGCGCGATGAACACGGTCGCCCCGAACTCCCCCAGCGACACCGCGAACGCGAACCCGGCCGCGACCAGCAGCGCCCGCCGCACCATCGGCAGGTCCACCTCCCGCCACACCCGCCACGGCGACGCCCCGAGCACCGCCGCCGCCTCCCGCAGCCGCTGGTCCACCGCCCGCAGCACCGGCAGCATGGTCCGTACGACGAAGGGCACCCCCACCAGCGCCTGGGCGAGCGGCACGAGGATCCACGTGCCGCGCAGGTTCAGCGGCGGCTCGTCCAGCGCGATCAGGAACCCGAAGCCGACGGTCACGGCGGAGACGCCGAGCGGCAGCATCAGCAGCGCGTCGAAGCCGCGGACCAGCGCCCCGGCGTCCCGGCGGATGAGGGCCGCCGCGGCGAGCCCGCCGACGAGCACGGCGATCGCGGTCGCGACGACGGCGTACTGGAGGGAGTTGCCGATCGCCTCGATCGGCGGGACGAGGAAGATGTTGCCGTCGTCGCTGGTCAGCGCCCGGTAGTAGGCGAAGTCGGGTGCGTCGAGGGACCGTTGCACCAGCACCGCGAGCGGCAGCACGAGCAGCACGGCGATGCTCGCGAGCACCCCGGCGAGCAGCGCCCACTGCCCGGCCCCGCGCGGCCGCCGCGCCGTCACGGAGGCGTCCACCAGCCGCAGCGCGGTCTCCCGCCGCCGTACGGCCAGGGCGTGCACGGCGAGGATCGCGCCGACGGCCGCGAACTGGACGAGCGTGAGGACGGCGGCCGTGGACAGGTCGAAGATCTCGGAGGTCTGCCGGTAGATCTCCACCTCGAGGGTGGAGAAGGTGGGGCCGCCGAGGATCTGCACCACGCCGAAGGAGGTGAAGGTGAAGAGGAACACCATCAGCGCGGCGGCGGCCACGGCGGGCCCGAGCGCCGGCAGCGTGACCGAGCGCCAGGCCCGCAGCCGGGACGCGCCCAGCATCCGCGCCGCCTCCTCCTGCCGCGGGTCGAGCTGCGCCCACAGCCCGCCCACGGTCCGTACGACGACCGCGTAGTTGAAGAAGACGTGCGCGAGCAGGATCGCCCACACGGTGGTGTCCAGCCGTACGCCCCACAGCGCGTCGAGCAGTCCGCCGCGCCCGACGAGCGCGAGGAACGCCGTACCGACGACGACCGTCGGCAGCACGAACGGGACGGTGACGACGGCGCGCAGCACCTGCTTGCCCGGGAAGTCGAGCCGCGCGAACACGTACGCGCCGGGCAGCGCGACCAGGAGGGTGAGCACGGTGGACGCGAGCGCCTGCCAGGTGGTGAACCACAGCACGTGCCGGATGTCGGACTGCCCGAGCACGTCCCACAACCGCCCGAACTGCCAGCCGCCGTCCGTCTTCAGCCCACGGGCGACGATCGCGGCGACCGGGTAGGCGAAGAAGACCGCGAAGAACGCGACGGGCACGACCAGCAGCCCGAACCGAACCGCCGCACTCCGCTTGGCGCTCCCCTTGTCGCCCTTCCCGGGGGCTACTTCAGTACGAGCGAGGTCCATGACTTGACCCAGTCGTCGCGGTGGTCGGCGATCTTCGCGGGGTCCATGGTCTCGGGATCCTTGGCGGCGGGCCCGTACGCCGTGAACTCGGCGGGCACGGCCGCGCCCGTCAGCACCGGGTACACGAACATGTTGAGCGGCATGTCCTCCTGGAACTTCCTGCCGATCAGGAAGTCGATGAGCGCCTTGCCGCCCTTGCTGTTCGCCGCGTTGCTCAGCAGCCCCGCGAACTCGATCTGCCGGAAGCAGGTGCCGGTCGCGACCCCGGTCGGGGCGGTGGCCGGCTTCGGGTCGCCGTAGATCACCTCGGCGGGCGGCGAGGAGGCGTACGACACGACGAGCGGCCGGTCCGCCTTGGCCTTCTTGCCGCCGGCCGACCCCGAGAACTCGTCGTTGTAGGCCTGCTCCCAGCCGTCGACGACCTTCACGCCGTTGGCCTTGAGCTTCTTCCAGTAGTCCGCCCACCCGTCGTCCCCGTACTTGGCGGCGCTCCCGAGCAGGAAGCCGAGGCCCGGCGAGGAGGTGGACGCGTTCTCGGTGACGAGGAGGTTCTTGTAGGCGGGCTTGACCAGATCGTCGTACGACGTGGGCGGGGCCAGCTTGTGATCGGCGAAGTACTTCTTGTCGTAGTTGACGCAGATGTCGCCGTAGTCGATGGGCGTGACCCGGTGCTTGCCGGCGTCGAGCTGATACGCGCTGCCGACCTGGCCGAGCCCCTTCGCCTCGTACGGCTGGAAGAGCCCGTTGTCGAGCGCCCGGGAGAGCAGGGTGTTGTCGACGCCGAAGAAGACGTCGCCCTGCGGGTTGTCCTTGGTGAGGATGGCCTTGTTGACGGCCTGGCCGGCGTCGCCGTCCTTGAGGACCTTCACCCGGTAGCCGGACTGCTTCTCGAAGTCGGCGAGCACGCTCTTGGACACGGCCCACGAGTCGTGGCTGACGAGGGTGACGGTCTTGGACTCCGCCGCCGTCTCCTTGCCGTCCGTCGAACCGCACGCGGACAGCGTGACCAGACCGAGCACGACGGCTCCGGCCACGGCCGCGATGGTCTTGTTCTGCACTGGTTTTCCTCCTGGGTTGACCAGGAAGAGACGCGGCCCCGCCCGGGTCCGTCCGCACGGGACGGACGCCGGGCAGGGCGCAACAGCTCGAGTGATGACCGAACTTCCTACCCAGAATGACCTGGGCGAGGTTCAGAGGGTCTGCGGCCTGGATGCCGCACTCTCAGCGCTGTGGCGCTCCCCTGTCGGAATATGAAGATGTCAGGTGAAGATGTCGGGATATGAAGATGTGTGTACGGGTGTACGGTCCTCAGACTACCGCTCGGTGGCCGCGAGCTGACCGCACGCCCCGTCGATCTCCTGGCCACGGGTGTCCCGGACGGTGACGGGGACCCCGTGCGCGGCGATCGCCTCGACGAACGCCTTCTCGTCCTCGGGCCGGGAGGCCGTCCACTTCGAACCCGGGGTCGGGTTGAGCGGGATGAGGTTGACGTGCACGGGCTTGCCGCGGAGCAGTCGCCCGAGCCGGTCACCGCGCCATGCCTGGTCGTTGATGTCCCGGATCAGGGCGTACTCGATGGACAGCCGGCGCCCGGAGCGCTCGGTGTACTCGAACCCGGCGTCCAGCACCTCGCGCACCTTCCACCGCGTGTTCACGGGGACGAGGGTGTCGCGCAGCTCGTCGTCGGGCGCGTGCAGGGAGATCGCGAGCCGGCACTTGAAGCCCTCGTCGGTGAACCGGTGGATGGCGGGCACCAGCCCGACCGTCGACACGGTGATGCCCCGCTGCGAGAGACCGACTCCGTCGGGCGCCGGGTCGGTGAGCGCGCGGATCGCGCCCACGACACGCTTGTAGTTGGCGAGCGGCTCGCCCATCCCCATGAAGACGATGTTGGACAGCCGGGCGGGCCCGCCGGGCACCTCCCCGTCGCGCAGCGCCCGCATCCCGTCGACGATCTGGTGCACGATCTCGGCGGTCGACAGATTCCGGTCGAGCCCCGCCTGCCCGGTCGCACAGAACGGACAGTTCATCCCGCACCCGGCCTGCGAACTGATGCACATCGTCACCCGGTCCGGGTAGCGCATCAGCACCGACTCCACGAGCGTGCCGTCGAACAGCCGCCACAGCGTCTTGCGGGTGGTCCCCTGGTCCGTCGACAGATGCCGTACGACCGACATCAGGTCCGGCAGCAGCGCCGCACGCAGCTTCTCGCGCGCACCGGCGGGAATGTCCGTCCACTCGGCCGGGTCGTGCGCGTAACGGGCGAAGTAGTGCTGCGAGAGCTGCTTCGCGCGGAACGGCTTCTCCCCGATCTCCGCCACGACCTCCTTCCGCTCGGCGGGCGAGAGGTCGGCGAGGTGCCGCGGCGGCTTCTGGGCTCCGCGGGGGGCGACAAAGGTAAGTTCTCCGGGCTTAGGCATAGCCTCACCAGTGTCGCAGATCCACTCCGATGCCCCGGTCGGCTCAGAACAGGCCGGCGATCACCATGAAAGCCCCATGGCAGTAGGTCTTCGTGCGGTGCCAGCCGCCGCAGTACAGGCGAGGCCTGCGCCGGCCGTCCTGTGTCACCAGTGCCCCGCACCAGCGGCACGGCAGATCGTCGTAGTGCCCGCCGTCATCCCCCAAGCGTGCCTGCCCCATGCGAGGACCCTACCGACCCGCCCGCCGGCAGGCCTACGCGGCCCCGTGCTCCAGCAGGTCCTTCAGCAGCCGTTCGTTGTGCGGGAGTTCCTTGCGGACCTGGGGGCGGACGACGAGGGGGAGGAGGATCTTGCCGATGCCGTGGCCCTCGAAGTCGAGGTCCATGGTGACGCGGGAGCGGCGGCCGTCGTCGAGCGGGGTGATCTCGCCGCGGAAGTGGCCGCGGATCGGGCCGTCGACGCCCTCCATGCCCCAGGCGTGGGGTGGGTCGAACTCGGTGTACTTCATGGTCATCGGCATGTCCCGGCGGCCGACGTGCCGGGTGATCCGCAGCCGGGAGCCGACGCCGGTCGGCCCGGGGTCGAGCGGCTCCGCCGAGACCGCGCTCTGCTGCCATTCCGGCAGGTGGGAGGGGTCGACGACATACGCCCAGACGTCCTCGGGGCGGCGGTCGACGTCGAACGATTCACGGAAGTCGGACATGAGGTCCGCCCCCTTCCAGGGGTCCCTTTGAATGGATTTCCCCGCTCTTTCACCATACGGCGACTTCACCGAACGGCGACGGGCCCCCGCCCAGGAAGGACGGAGGCCCGCGCGCAGCGCGTGTACGGCGGCCCGGTCAGCCGGAGCCCACGAACAGCACCAGCAGCAGCCACACCACGGGAGCCGTCGGCAGCAGGGAGTCCAGCCGGTCCATGATGCCGCCGTGGCCCGGGAGCAGCGTGCCCATGTCCTTGATGCCCAGGTCCCGCTTGATCATGGACTCGCCCAGGTCGCCGAGCGTGGCGCTGGCCGCGACGGCGAGGCCCAGCAGCAGACCCTGCCACCAGGTGCCGTCGTCGATCACGAACTCCATCAGCAGCGCGCCCGCGACCATGGCGAACGCCACCGCGCCGAGCAGGCCCTCGCGGGTCTTGCCGGGACTGATGCGCGGGGCGAGCTTGGTCCGGCCGAAGCGCCAGCCGACGGCGTACGCGCCGGTGTCGCTGACGACCGTCAGCAGCAGGAACGTCATGACGCGCAGCGCCCCGTCGTGGGCGGTGAGCATCAGGGCGACGAACGTGGCCAGGAACGGGACGTAGAAGGCGGCGAAGACACCGGCCGTGACGTCCTTGAGGTAGCCCTCGGGCGGTTCCGTCATCCGCCAGACCAGCACCGCGAGCGCGGTGAGGGCCATGGCGACCCAGGCGCCCTCGGCACCCCGGACGTACCCGGCGACGACCATCGCAGCCCCGCCGACCGCGAGCGGCACGAGCGGCGCCTTGATGCCCTTGCGCTCCTGCAGCCTGCTGGTCAGCTCCCACAGACCCACCACGACGGCGACCGCTATGACGCCGATGAACACGGCCTTGACGACGAACAGCGACGCCACGATCACCACACCGAGCCCGACCCCGACCCCTATGGCAGCGCCCAGGTCTCGGCCCGCGCTCTTCTTCTGCGGTGCGGGCGCCGGGTGAGAGGCGTCGGGCATGGGCTCCGGATTCTGCGGCACTGCCGCAGCGGGCCGTGCCGACGGGGTGTCGTCACCGTGGGCGGCGCCGGCGTGGGCGGCGCCGCCGTGGTTCTCGTCGCTGAACAAGGGACCGCCCAGCCGAGCGGCCCCCCGGTCGTCATCCTGGTTTCCGCCGTGCGCGGGTACGTCGGGGACGATGGGCATGGGGCGAGTCTGCTGCGCCTCAGGCGCATCGTAGCCGGGACCCGCCGGGGCGGCCCCCTGGACAGGCCCCTGGTCGACGGGCCCCCAGTACCCGGCCCGCGACCCGGCGTGTGGCGGTGAGCCCCAGGAAGAGTCGTTCATCAGACCTCGAGCAGCTCCGCTTCCTTGTGCTTCAGGAGCTCGTCCACCTGGGCGACGTACTTCGCGGTGGTGTCGTCGAGCTCCTTCTCCGCACGACGGCCCTCGTCCTCGCCGACCTCGCCGTCCTTGACGAGCTTGTCGATCGTCTCCTTGGCCTTGCGGCGGATGGACCGGATCGAGATCTTGGAGTCCTCGGCCTTGGTCTTGGCGACCTTGATGTACTCCTTGCGGCGGTCCTGGGTCAGCTCCGGGAACGTCACACGGATGATGTTGCCGTCGTTGCTCGGGTTGACGCCCAGGTCCGAGTCCCGGATCGCCTGCTCGATGTTGCGCAGCGCGCTCTTGTCGAACGGCGTCACGACCGCCATGCGCGGCTCCGGCACGGAGAACGAGGCGAGCTGGTTGATCGGCGTCAGCGCGCCGTAATAGTCGGCCACGATCTTGTTGAACATCGCCGGGTGCGCACGACCGGTGCGGATCGCGGCGAAGTCCTCCTTGGCGACCACGACGGCCTTCTCCATCTTCTCCTCGGCCTCGAGGAGGGTCTCTTCGATCACCACATGCTCCTGCGTGTCTTGAGTAGGCCCGGCCGCGGTTCCCTGTCGGTGGCGGCGGCCGGCTGCGTCGCGTCTTCTTCCTGCACGGTTCCCGACCGGCAGGACATTGTCCATCCCCCGACCAGGGTCCGTCCCCCGGTCGGGTGTTGTCGTACGAGACCGGGGTTCTACCGGTGATGAACCGGGAGTTGGCCGGTCAGGACCGGCTGCCCTGCTCACCCACGAGCGTGCCGATCTTCTCACCCTTGACGGCGCGAGCGATATTGCCCTCGACCAGAAGCTCGAAGACGAGGATCGGCAGCTTGTTGTCGCGGCACAGCGTGACGGCGGTGGCGTCGGCGACCTTCAGCTCGCGGGTGATGACCTCGCCGTAGCTGAGGGCGTCGTACTTGACGGCCGTCGGGTTGGTCTTCGGGTCGGAGTCGTAGACGCCGTCCACGCCGTTCTTGCCCATCAGCAGCGCCTCGGCGTCGATCTCCAGGGCGCGCTGGGCGGCGGTGGTGTCGGTGGAGAAGTACGGCATGCCCATGCCCGCGCCGAAGATGACGACGCGGCCCTTCTCCAGGTGGCGCACGGCGCGCAGCGGGATGTACGGCTCGGCGACCTGGCCCATGGTGATGGCGGTCTGCACCCGGCTGTCGATGCCCTCCTTCTCCAGGAAGTCCTGGAGGGCGAGGCAGTTCATGACCGTGCCGAGCATGCCCATGTAGTCCGAGCGGGCCCGGTCCATGCCGCGCACCTGGAGCTCGGCGCCGCGGAAGAAGTTGCCGCCGCCGATGACGACCGCGATCTCCGCGCCGTCCCGGACGACGGCGGCGATCTCGCGGGCGATCTTGTGCACCACGTTGGGGTCGACGCCCAGGCCGCCGCCACCGGCGAAGGCCTCTCCGGACAGCTTCAGCAGAAACCGGCCGCTCACTTTGCCTTCGTCGCTCTTCTGGGCCTTGGTGGTCATGGCGTTCTCCTCATGGTGCACATACGAGGAGGCCATTGCCGGTGGGGTGTCGTACGCATCCCATGCGCGGCAATGGCCTCCTCGTCAGATCTGCTGTCGTCCGCCACTCTCGTGACGGCGTACCGGGACGACTGCTGCCGACCCTATCGGGACCGGGCGTCCGTCGCGGTACGGACTCAGATGCCGACCTTGATGCGCGAGAAGCGCTTCAGGGTGACACCGGCCTCGTCCAGGACCTTCTGGACGGACTTCTTGTTGTCGAGCGCGTACGGCTGGCCGAGCAGCGTGGCGTCCTTGAAGAAGCCGTTGAGGCGACCCTCGACGATCTTCGGCAGGGCGGCCTCGGGCTTGCCCTCGGCGCGGGTGGTCTCCTCGGCGACGCGGCGCTCGGTCTCGACGACCTCGGCCGGCACGTCCTCCTTGGAGAGGTACTTCGGCGCGAAGGCGGCGATGTGCTGGGCGATGCCCTTGGCGACGTCGGCGTTCGGCTTGTCCAGCTCGACGAGGACACCGATCTGCGGCGGCAGGTCGGGCATCGTGCGGTGCATGTAGGCGCTCACGAAGCCGTCGGTGAACTGCGCGAAGCGGTCCAGCACGATCTTCTCGCCGAGGTTGGCGTTGGCCTCGTCCACGAACGCCTGGACGGTCTTGCCGGGCTCGATCTCGGAGGCGAGCAGCGCCTCGATGTCGGCCGGGGTGGACTTGGCGATGTGCGCGGCGATCGTGTTGGCGACGGCCTGGAACTTGTCACCCTTGGCGACGAAGTCCGTCTCGCACTTCAGCTCGACGATGACACCGGCGGAGTTGTCGTCGGCGATGATCGAGACCACGGCGCCGTTCTCGGCGGAGCGGCCCTCGCGCTTGGCGACGCCCTTCTGGCCCTTGATGCGCAGGGCCTCTACGGCCTTGTCGACATCGCCCTCGGCCTCGTCCAGCGCCTTCTTGCAGTCCATCATGCCGGCGCCGGTGAGCTCACGGAGCTTCTTGACGTCGGCGGCGGTGTAGTTCGCCATGATCTGTGAATCTCTCTCGGAGTTCGAAGTCTCGAAGATCTACGAAGATCTGGGGGCTGTGGGTGAACGGCGGGCGGCGTACTCGACGCCTCCCGCCGTCACTTCGTCCCTACGGCCCTGCGGTCAGCTCGGCGACCGCACGGCCCACGGCCTGACTCAGGCCTGCTCGCCCTCGGCGGCCGGAGCCTCGGCCTCGGCGACGGGGGCTTCCTCGGCGGCGGGCGCCTCGACAGCGGCCTCGGCCTCGGCGGCGGGGGCCTCAGCGGCCGGAGCCTCGGTCTCGGCAGCGGCCTCGGCCGGCTTCTCGGCCTCGTCGGCCTTCTTCTCGCCCTCGAGCAGGTCGCGCTCCCACTCGGCGAGCGGCTCGGCGGCGGCCTTCTCGCCCTTGTCACCAGTGGCGACACGGGACCGGGACATGAGGCCCTCGGCGACGCCGTCGGCGATCACGCGGGTGAGCAGGGTGACGGAGCGGATCGCGTCGTCGTTGCCCGGGATCTTGTAGTCGACCTCGTCGGGGTCGCAGTTGGTGTCGAGGATCGCGACGACCGGGATGTTGAGCTTCCGGGCCTCACCGACCGCGATGTGCTCCTTCTTGGTGTCCACGATCCAGACGGCGCTGGGCACCTTGGACATCTCGCGGATACCGCCGAGGGTCTTCTCCAGCTTGGCCTTCTCGCGGGAGAGGACCAGGAGCTCCTTCTTCGTCAGACCCGAGGCGGCGACGTCCTCGAAGTCGATGAGCTCGAGCTCCTTGAGGCGCTGCAGACGCTTGTAGACGGTGGAGAAGTTGGTGAGCATGCCGCCCAGCCAGCGCTGGTTGACGTAGGGCATGCCGACGCGGGTGGCCTGCTCGGCGATGGCCTCCTGCGCCTGCTTCTTCGTGCCGACGAACATGACCGTGCCGCCGTGGGCGACGGTCTCCTTGACGAACTCGTAGGCGCGGTCGATGTACGACAGCGACTGGAGCAGGTCGATGATGTAGATGCCGTTGCGCTCGGTGAAGATGAAGCGCTTCATCTTCGGGTTCCAGCGACGGGTCTGGTGACCGAAGTGGACGCCGCTTTCCAGCAGCTCCCGCATCGTGACGACGGCCATGGCCGTTCTCCTCGGGTTTCTCGGTTGTACCGCGGGAACCGGACGGCTCCCGCGCCTGACGCCCGCTGTGCGCCGAGCCACGAAGGACCGAGGGGCGCGGATACCAGGAGACCGACCGTGGCCGGACCCCGATACCGGGGCGTGCGAAGTCGACCCGGTGACCCGGATCGCCAGAAGAAGTGTACGGGACCGGCGAGGCACCGGGTGACGCCGCTGTCCACAACCGGTGAGTAGTCCACAGGCCCCGGCGGTGATCGTCGAACCGCGGCACGGTGTTCCCATGTACGCGAAGCGACGCCTCGGCAGCCTCACGCTGCTCCTGCTGATCACGATCCTGACGTCCGTGGCATGGGCGTCCCCACAGGCCCCGCCCCGCGCCCCCACGCCCCCTCCTGCCGCCCCCGCTCCCATCCCGGCTCCCGTCCCGGTGATCGGCCGGGTCTGGCCGGTGGGCGCGCGTCCGGCGGTGGTCCGCGGTTGGGAGGCCCCGGCGACGGCGTACGCCCGCGGCCACCGGGGCGTCGATCTGGCGGCGGCGCCGGGCGTCCCGGTCCGGTCGGTGGCGGCCGGCCGCGTGTCCTTCGCGGGCCGGGTGGCGGGCCGGGGCGTCGTCGCGGTGGAACTGACGGGGACGGGCCTGCCGCCCCTGCGGACGACCTACGAGCCGGTACGGGCGTCGGTGCGCAAGGGCGACGAGGTGGCTCCGGGTCAGTTCGTCGGCACGGTGGAGCCGACGGGCGGGCACTGCGCGGGGACGTGTCTGCACTGGGGGCTGCTGAGAGGCGACGCCTACCTGGACCCGCTGTCGCTGCTGCCTCCGTGGCTCCTGCGGAGGGGCCCGTCCCGGCTGCTGCCGGTGCTCGGTGTGCCGCTGCCGCGGCTCCCGGCGGCGTGACTCAGCCGCGCACGCCCCGCAGCACCATCCGCACCGCCGCGTCCGTGATCGCCGAAGGGTCCTCCGCGGCTCCCAGCTCGATCCGCCGCACCGCCGCGTCCACGACGCCCTGGAGCAGCATCGCCGCGAGCCGGGGCTCGGTGTGCCCGAGCTCCGCCAGGGCCTCCCCGATCATCGTCACGAGCCCGCCGTGCGCCGCCCGGATCTTCTCCCGGGCGCCCGCGTCCAGCTCGCTCGCCGAGATCGCCACGACGGCCCGGTGCCGGCGGTCGCCCACCAGCGCGAGCTGCCGCCGCACATACGCCTCGACCTTGGCCTCCGCCCCGTCGGCGGCGGCCATGGCCGTCTCGACCTCGGCCGCCCAGACCGGGAAGTCGACCTCGCACAGCTCCTCGACCACGGCGGCCCGCGACCGGAAGTACTCGTACACGGACGAGCGCGCGAGGCCCGTCCGCTCGGCGAGGGCCGGGAAGGTCAACGCCTCCGTCCCGCCCTCGGACAACAGGGAGCGCGCCGCGTCCAGCAGGGCGGCACGCTGCATCGACCGGTGCTCGGCCACGGAGGCCGCTCGAATCCTTGGCACGTCGCCCACTCTACGGACGCGCCACCTCCGACGGGAGTGATCCAGCCCCTATTCCGGCCCGAACCCGGCCCTCACCCGACCCTCACCCGACCCTCACCCGGCCCGTCAGCGGCCGAAGCTCGCGAGCTTCGCGCGCAACTGGAGCACGGACTTGGTGTGGATCTGGCTGACCCTGCTCTCGGTCACGCCCAGCACGTTCCCGATCTCGGCGAGCGTCAGGCCCTCGTAGTAGTAGAGCGTGACGACCGTCTTCTCCCGGTCGGGCAGCGTGTTGATCGCCCGCGCCAGGAACCGCCTGAGCTCCCGGTCCTCGGCCACCTCGACGGGATTGTCGGCGGCGGTGTCCTCGAGGGTGTCCATCAGGCTCAGCCGGTCGCCGCCCTCACCCCCGACATGCAGCAGCTCCTCCAGCGCCACCACGTTGGCCAGCGACAACTGGCTGAACACGGCGTGCAGTTCGTCCACCGCGATGCCCAGCTCGGCGGCCACCTCGCACTCCGTCGGCGTCCGCCGCAGCCTGGCCTCCAGCGTGGCGTAGGCCCGCTCGACGTTGCGCGCCTTCTGCCGCACGGAGCGCGGGATCCAGTCCAGCGCCCGCAGCTCGTCGATCATCGCGCCCCGGATCCGGGTGATCGCGTACGTCTCGAACTTGATCTCCCGGTCGATGTCGAACTTCTCGATCGCGTCGATCAGCCCGAAGACCCCGGAGGACACGAAGTCGGCCTGCTCCACGTTGGGCGGCAGCCCGACGCTGACGCGTCCCGCCACGTACTTCACCAGCGGCGAGTAGTGCAGGATCAACTGCTCCCGCAGCCGCTCGTCCCCCGTCGCCTTGTACGACCGCCACAGCTCGTCGAGCGTCGAGGGAGCGGGCGGCCGCACGCTGCCACCGTCGCGGGCTGCTGGGGGGATCGCCGCCCGGTCGGACCCGGAGGTGTGCTGGGGCATTCGTCGCCTTGTGCCGTTCTGCCGTGAAGTGTGCGAGGTGGGTACCGCGTGGTGCAGAGGTGCCGGTCTGTGCCGGAATCCTCGTGAGCGTAGCGTGACTGGAGTGTCGCGGTGCGCGAAGGGCGTGGCGGGACCGGTACGCAGATACGTTCCGCTGGACGCACTCCGGGGTCACGGCGATCGCTGTGGGTGATCACCGGGATGGGTCAACTGCCGGAATTCCCAAGGCTTTCGGCGTTCCCCCGGACGGCCGAACACCCTGGGTCAACACGGGCGGCGGCCTTCTCGAACGGAGACCATCGCCTGGCGTGTCAACTTCCAGCCGTCGCCGTGTCGTTCGACGTAACCGAGCGCGTCGAGTTCGTACAGTCTCGCGATGGCGTCGTCCGGTGTGGTGCGGGCCTCGCGGGCGACCTCGTCGGCCGTCGCGGGTCTGCGGGCGGGGAGCGCGGCCAGGACGCGCCGGGCGGCCGGCTCCAGCAGGTCGCGCGGCAGCACCGGCCCGCGCCGGTCCGGGGCCAGCTCGCCCATGTCACCGACCAGTTCGACGACCTCCGCGGCGTCGGTGACCAGCACGGCTTCGCCGCGCAGCAGCTCGTGCACACCGGTGGAGAGGCCACTTGTGGCCGGCCCGGGCACCCCCATCGTGTGCCGCCCCAACCGCTGCGCCGCCCGCGCGGTGACCAGCGAACCGCTGCGGTACGCCGCCTCGACGACGACCGTGCCCCGGGTGAGGGCGGCGATCACCCGGTTCCGCAGGATGAACCTGCTCGGCGTCGGATGATCGCCGGGCGGCAACTCCCCGACCACCAGGCCCTGTTCGGCGATCCGGTTGATCAACTGGGTGTGGCCGCGCGGGTAGGGCCGATCGACCCCGCAGGCGAGGACGGCGACGGTGGCGCCGCCCGCGCCGAGGGCGCCCCGGTGGGCGGCCCCGTCGATGCCGTAGGCCCCGCCGGAGACCACCACCCACCCCCGTTCGGCGAGGCCGCAGGCGAGGGCGGCGGCCATGTGTGCGCCGTACTGGGTGCAGGCGCGGGCGCCGACGACGGCGACCGACCGCAGCGCCCACATCCGCAGACTGGGCCGCCCCCGCACCCAGAGCCCCAGCGGCCGGGCGTCCCCCAGCTCGTCCAGCGTGCCCGGCCACTCGGCGTCCCCCGGGCACACGAACCGCACCCCGGCCGCCGCCGCGACGGCCAGATCCCGTTCCGGCTCGGCCAGGGCGGCGCGTGCCCGCAGCCCGGCCCACCGCCGCGCGGTCACCCCGTGCAGCGGCTCCCCGACGCCCGACAGCCGCCGCACCACCTCCGGCACGCCCCGCTCCCGCACCCACTGCCCGCCCACCTCGTCGCCGGGCTCGATGACCCGCCCGAGGAAGACCCGGGCGAGCCGCTCGTCGGCAAGGTCGCCGCCGCCGTTCACGTCAGGGCTCCGAGGGCCATCGGCACCCCGCGCGGCACCCCCGTGCGCAGTTGCAGGGCCAGGGCCACGTCCATGGCGTCGGGCCGGTCGTGGCCGACCAGGTCGGCGACGGTCCAGGCGACGCGCAGCACCCGGTCGAGGCCTCGGGCGGTCAGCAGCCCGCGTTCGAGGCTGCGCTCCGCCTCGTCCATGGCGCCGATCCCGGCATGCCAGCGGTTGCGCAGCTCACGGCCGGGGATCTCGCTGTTGGTCCGCCACCCGGTGCCCGCGAGCCGGGCCGCCGCGCGTTCCCGGGCGGCCCGGACCCGGTCGGCGACGGTCGCCGTGGAATCGCCCCCGGGACCGCGGTGCGCCAGCTCGGCCCGGCCGACCGGATCAACCTCGACCCGCAGGTCGACCCGGTCGAGCAGCGGGCCGGAGAGCCGCGCCTGGTAGCGGCGGATCACCGAGGGCAGGCACTCGCAGGCGGCGTCCCGCTGCGAGAACCGGCCGCAGGGGCACGGGTTGGCCGCCAGCACCATCAGGAACCGCGCCGGGAACCGCACCACCCCCGCACTGCGCGCGATCACCACGTGCCCCGCTTCCAGCGGCTGCCGCAGGGCGTCGAGGGCCTGGCTGCCGAACTCGGGGGTCTCGTCGAGGAAGAGCACGCCCCGATGGGCCAGCGAGACGGCACCGGGCCGGGCGAACCCCGCCCCGCCCCCGACCAGCGACTGCATCGTCGCCGAGTGGTGCGGGGCGCAGTACGGGGGCACGTCGATGAGGGGCTTGCCGGGCGGCAGCAGCCCGGCCACCGAGTGCACCGCCGTGACCTCCAACGACTCCTCCCGGCTCAGCCGGGGCAGCACGGCCGACAGCCGCTCCGCCAACATCGTCTTGCCCGCACCTGGCGGACCCTCCAGGAACAGGTGGTGGCCGCCCGCCGCGGCGACCTCCACCGCGGTGCGCGCCGAGCGCTGGCCGACCACGTCCGCGAGGTCGTGCCCGTGGTCCTGCTGCGCGGCGCCCATGCCGTGCATGCCGGTGGCCGCGCCGGTGCCGGGCATCCGCAGCCCGGACAGGAGCGGATCCGGGCGGCCCACCTCGTCCGGCTCCTCCTCGGGGACGGGTTCGTCGGCGAGGACGGCGATCAACTGCCGCAGGCTGCGCACTGCGAGCACGGAGATGCCCGGCACGAGCGACGCCTCGACGGCGGCGCACTCCGGCACGACCACCTGTTCGTATCCGGCCTCGGCGGCGGCCAGCACCGCGGGGAGGATGCCCCGGACCGGGCGCACCCGCCCGTCCAGGCCCAGTTCGCCGATCATCACGAGGTCGGCGAGCACCCGCGGGTCGATCCGCTCGGCCGCGCCGAGCACCGCGCTGGCGATGGCCAGGTCGAAGCCGCTGCCGCTTTTGGGCACCGAGGCCGGGCTGAGTCCGACGGTGAGTTTCTTCTGCGGCCATTCGCCGCCCGAGTTCACCACCGCCGCCCGCACCCGGTCGCGGCTCTCGCTCAGGCTCTTGTCCGGCAGCCCCACCAGCGTGAAGGCCGCCACTCCCGGTTCGAGGTCGGCCTGCACCTCGACGACGACCCCCTCGACGCCCACCAGCGCCACCGAGCACGTACGCGCGAAGCCCATCTCAGGCCACCCCCCGCGCGTGCTCGACGACGGCCGCGCCGCGCCGGGGCAGGACGACACCGATCAGGTCGATGCGGACACCGCCCGGCGGGGCTCCCCCGTGCGCCTGGATCCACCGCCCGGCGAGGCCGCGCAGGCGCTCGACCTTCTCCGGTGTCACCGCCGCCATCGGGTGCTGGTATCCGCCGCCCCTGCGGGTCTTCACCTCGCAGACGACCAGGACGTCGCCGTCCCTCGCGACGATGTCGATCTCACCGGTCCTGCCGCAGCGCCAGTTGCGCTCCAGGACCGTCATCCCGGCCTCGGCCAGCCGCCGTGCGGCCAGCTCCTCGCCGTACCGCCCGAGTGCGCCTCGGGCCAGATCCGCGTTCGTCTTCGTGCTCGGGTTCGCGTCCGCGCTCGGGTTCGTGTTCGTGCTCATGTGGGCACCACCTCCGGCACCCACGTTCACGCGTCAGCCGCCACGTAAAGGATCTTGGTGGAGAACTCTGCGGCTGTGGATAACTCCGTCACCCACACGAGCGCACGGCGACCGGCCCGAGCCACCGGCCCCGGCGACCGACATCAGCTCCCCGGAAGCTCCAGATCGCTCTTGTTCAGCTCCTCGATGTTCACGTCCTTGAACGTGAGCACCCTCACCTGCTTCACGAACCGGGCCGGCCGGTACATGTCCCACACCCAGGCGTCGGCCATCGACACCTCGAAGAACACCTCGCCCTGGACCGAGTGCACCTGCATCTCGTAGTCGTTGGTGAGGTAGAAGCGCCGCTCGGTCTCGATCACGTATTTGAACAGACCGACGACATCGCGGTACTCCCGGTAGAGCTTCAGCTCCATCTCGGTCTCGTACTTCTCGAGGTCCTCGGCGCTCATGGCATGTTCCCCTTCAGCCGTGCGATCCCCCCATTGTGCGCCAGTCCCGTGCGCCGCTAGACGATTTCCGTGTCAAGGGTTACGGGTCCTGCCGGGGGACCTTCGTCGAGCAGCGTGCGCAGCAGCTCGGCGAGTCTGGTCGGATACACCGTCTCATGTGCCTGGGTCAGTTCCCGACACGTCCACCAACGCGCTCCGGCGACAGTGCGCCGCTCCAGCTCGGTCAGCGCCGTGGCCCGGGTCGCGGTCACGGTCGTCCGGGCCAGGTAGTACCACTCGTCCTGGTCCCAGCGGCGGCCCGCGAACGGGAACGAGCACCTCCGCCGCCACAGCACCGGGCCGAGTTCGACCTCGGTGATGCCGGTCTCCTCGGCGAGTTCCCGCAGCGCGGCCTGCGCGCGGGTCTCGTCGCCCTCCACACCGCCGCCCGGCGTGAACCACCAGTCGTCGGCCGGGTCGTCCGGCTCATGGCCGTGCAGCAGCAGGATGCGGTCCTGTGGGTCGAGGAGGACGACCCGGGCGACCTTGCGCAGCCCGCCCTCGTACGCGCCGACGCCCCCGCCCGCCGGCACCTCCGACAGCCCGTCCGCCGCCTCAGCCGACACCGGCGGGCTCCGGCTGGGGGCGGGTGCCGGTACGGCGGCCGGACGTCCGCTTGGCGATCGGGCCGTACGCGGCTCCGCCGAGGATCAGCACGACACCGGCGATGATCAGCCCGCCGATCGTGCGCAGCGGACCCGGCTGGGAGAGGGCGCCGAGCGTCTCGAAGCCGGTGGGGCTCTTCAGCATGCCGTTCATGGGGTAGACGACGGCGTCGACGCGGGCCGTGACGGCGCTGCGCGCGACCGTGCCCTGCGCCGCGTCCGTGAGGTGGGCGGTGGAGTCCAGGGAGCCCTGCCGCTCGTCGCCGAGCAGGAAGAGCCTGCCGTCGGGGACCTTCACGGTCGGGAAGTTCTTGATCTCGGCCAGGCTGCCCGCGGGCAGATACGGTTCCGCGATCTCCTTGCCGTTGACGGTCAGCTTGCCGTCGGTGCAGCAGGAGACCGTGTCGCCGCCGACCGCGACGACCCGCTTGACGACGAGCGCGTTGCTCACCCACGTCTTGTCGCTGAAGACGACGACATCCCCGCGGCGCACCTCGCCGCCGTCGATCCGCTGCGCCAGCACCCGGTCACCGGAGGCGATCGTCGGGCTCATGGAGCTGGTGGGCACGGTGTACGGCCGGTAGACCAGGGCCCCCCAGGCGAACCCGCCGAGGAACAGCACGAGGCCCAGTGCGACGGCCAGGCCGGACAGTCGCTGTCCGGTCCGGCTGCCCACCGGGCCACTGCTGGTGCCACCGCCACTGTGCGGGGCCGTACGCGTCGTGCTCTCGCCACCCATGGGTCCGCACCCTACCCGGCGGTACCGAACCCGGTCAGCCCCTGCTTCAGCGGACCTTGGAGTCCTCGGTGCGCCGGCGGCGCCACAGGACCACCGGTACGACCCCGGCGAGGGCGAGGCCCTGCGGGGCGACTGTCAGGGCCGCGGACGCCGAGGACTGGTAGCCCAGGCCGGTCTGGTCGAAGGTGTCCGGCACCGGCAGCGTGCCCCAGCGGTTGAGCGGCCACGCCTTGACGATGGCGCGCCCGACGACCTGGTTGACGGGCACCATGCCGTGGTTCTTGTCCGACTGGTTGTAGCGGGAGTCGCGCGAGTTCTGGCGGTGGTCGCCCATGACCCAGACGGAGCCCTTGGGGACCTTCACGGTGAACTGGCCGCCCTGGTCGTCCTGGCTGCACGGGGTGTTGCCGGGGTACACGTACGGCTCGTTCAGCGCCTTGCCGTTGACCATGAGCGGGCCGGTGCCCTTGCAGGAGACGGTGTCGCCGCCGACGCCGATGACCCGCTTGATCAGGTCCTTCTCCTCCGCGGACGGCATCAGGCCGATCCAGCTCAGGAAGGTCTGGAAGGCGTTCGGGTCGGCGGTGTTCTCGCCCGCCAGCCAGTCGGCGGGGTCGTGGAAGACGATGACCTCGCCGCGCTCCGGCTCGGAGCCGAACCACGGGGTCAGCTTGTCGACGAGGACCCGGTCGCCCACCTTGAGGGTGTTCTCCATGGAGGCCGACGGGATGGAGAACGCCTGCACCAGGAACGTCTTGATCAGCAGCGCGAGGACGAGCGCGATGAAGATCAGGATCGGCAGCTCCTTCCAGAAGGAGCGCGGCTTCTTCGCCTTCGGCGTCGAGTCGCCGCCCGAACCCTCACCGCCGCTGCCGGGCGGCTGGTCCGCCGGCGGGCCCTCGCCGCCGGCCACCGGGTCATTCTCTGAGGTCACGGCGCCGTCCGCGGTCGGGTCGGCTGCTTCCACGGACCGCCCGCGGTGATCCTCGCCGTCGTGCCCGGACCGTGCGCCAACCGCCACATCCCCCACGCCAACTCCTTACTCCGTGCCGCTGCCTGCCCCACATACGACGCAGGCCCACCACTCCCATAACGAGCGGGAGTTCCGCAGGGGTCGGGAGTTGTCCAATCGATCCGTTCGGATCGCCGGGTGCAACCCTATGCGACTGCCGCGCGGACGCGGTCGCCGTGGCGGCCGAGCCGGTCACGGAAGAGAAAGTTTGCGGTTCCTTGAGACGGACCATGTGCCCCACCGGCCAGGCGATGACCATGGCCCGGCCCACCACCTCGCTCTCCGAGACGGTGCCCCCGTAATCGGTGTTCTGGTGGGCCCGGGAGTCCGCGGAGTTGGCCCGGTGGTCGCCCATCACCCACAGCCGCCCCTGCGGGACGGTGATGTCGAACGCCGTGTTGGAGGGCTCGTTGCCCGGGTACAGATAGGCGCCCTCGTCGAGGGGAGCCCCGTTGACGGTCACCCGCCCCTGTGTGTCACAGCACACGACACGGTCGCCGCCGACGCCGACGACCCGCTTGATGAGGTCCTTCTCGTTGTCCGACGGCAGCAGACCGATGAAGGTGAGCCCTTCCTTGACCTGCTTGACGACGACCGGGTCCGACTTCTTGGTGCCGGTCTGCTCGTCGTCGAGCCAGCCGCCGGGGTCCTTGAAGACGACGACGTCCCCGCGCGTGGGCTTGGAGCCGAACCAGGGGGTGAACTTGTCGACCAGGACGCGGTCGCCGATCCGGATCGTCTGCTCCATGGACCCGGACGGGATCACGAAGGCCTGCACCAGGAACGTCTTCAGGACCAGCGCTATCAGGACGGCGACCCCGACCAGGAGCGGTATCTCCCGGACGGCCGAGCGCCTGCGCTTGCGCTTGACCTTGCGCTGCAGCTTGCGCCGCTCCGCGCGGGAGCGGCCGGCGCCGGACGACGAGCCGGCGGTGCGCCGGACGCCGGTGGGCAGGAGCTGCTCGGCTGCGGAGGCGGGGACGCCGCGCGGTTTGCCGCGGTTACCCATGGGCGCCCACCGCGCCGGGCACGCGCGCGTAGGCGCTCGGGCGGGTCAGACCGGTGAGATGCGCGTAGGGCCAGATGATCCAGTCGGCGCGGCCGATCACGTCGTCGACGGGGATCATGCCGCCGCCCGGCGAGCCCAGGTGGTCCCGGGAGTCGCTGGAGTGGCTGCGATGGTCGCCCAGGACGAAGAGGGTGCCCGGGGGCACGACCGCGTCGAAGTCCACCGTGGACGGATCGTCGCCGGGATACAGGAACGTCGACTCGTCGACCGACCGCCCGTTCACCTGGATGCTCCCCTCCTTGTCGCAGCAGACCACGTGATCTCCCCCTACACCCACTACGCGCTTGATGTAGTCGGAGTTCCCGAAGTACCCGGTGCCGTCGAACACAATGACGTCGCCGCGCTGCGGCTCGGCACCAAAACGGTACGCCAACTTATTTACGAGAACCCGGTCGCCGATCCTCAACGCGTTTTCCATGGATCCGCTGGGAATCTGGAATGGTTGCGCCACGAAAGTGTTCAAAAGCAGCAAAAACAGCAGGCAGACCAGCAGGGACAGGCTGATCCGGCCGCCCGGGAGCCACTGGGTGAAGCGCCCTGCAAAGGGTCCGGCAAACGCGAAGCGCGACCGTCCCCCCGGTCCTTCGGTGTCCGGGGCAGCCTCCTGGGAGGCGCCTGCGGAAACGGAAGGGCTGGAGGAGCGGTCGCGCTCCGTCGGCTGCTGAGCTTCGGTGTCCATCGGGGCCAGATGGTATCCGGCCCCGTCATGAACCCCTCAGGGTGCTCAGTTGTCGCGCTTCTCCTTGATCTTCGCGGCCTTGCCGCGCAGCTCACGGAGGTAGTACAGCTTCGCGCGACGCACGTCACCGCGGGTGACGAGCTCGATCTTCTCGACGATCGGAGTGTGCACCGGGAAGGTGCGCTCGACGCCGACGGAGAAGGAGACCTTGCGGACCGTGAAGGTCTCGCGGACACCGGCGCCCTGGCGGCGGATCACCACGCCCTTGAACTGCTGCACACGGGAGCGGTTGCCCTCGATGACGCGCACGTGGACGTTGACGGTGTCACCCGGGCGGAAGGCCGGGATGTCGCTGCGCAGCGACGCGGCGTCGACGGTGTCGAGCACGTGAGACATTTCGTCTGCTTTCTTCGCTGATGCCACAGGTCATCAACGGAACTAGAAGTTCGGGGATTGAGTGCCGTGTGCCCGTCGAGGCGGGCGTCGTGTCCCCCTGCGGCAGGGGCGCACACCGGACGGCGCACAACAGCGGCCTATTCTTCCACGCCCTCGGTCCTGCGCCAAAATCGACCGTACGGCGCACCCTCCGGGTCGGGCGTCCAGCCCAGGATGGAGAGCATCTCGCGGTCCTTCTTGTCGAAGGTCTTGGGCTCGCAGCGCGCGATCAGGTCGGGCCGGTTGGCCGTCGTGCGGCGCAGCGCCTCATCGCGCCGCCAGCGGGCGATCTTGCCGTGGTGGCCGCTGAGCAGCACCTCGGGGATCTCCCGGTCGCGCCAGGCGGGCGGCTTGGTGTAGACGGGGCCTTCGAGGAGGTTGGCCATGGCGCCGGGGGCGAAGGAGTCGTCGCGGTGGGACTCGGCGTTGCCGAGCACCCCGGGCAGCAGCCGGGCCACGGCCTCGGTGACGACCAGGACGGCGGCCTCGCCGCCGGCCAGCACGTAGTCGCCGATGGAGACCTCGTAGACGGGGATCCGGGTGGCGTACTCGTCGATGACGCGCCGGTCGATGCCCTCGTAGCGGGCCGGTGTGAAGATCAGCCAGGGGTGCTCGGAGAGCTCGACGGCCAGTTCCTGGGTGAAGGGGCGGCCGCTGGGCGTGGGCACGACGAGCGCGGGGGCGTGCGCTCCCCGCTCGTAGCCGTCGGCGAGGACGGAGTCGAGGGCGTCGCCCCAGGGGTCGGTCTTCATGACCATGCCGGGTCCGCCGCCGTAGGGGGTGTCGTCGACCGTGTTGTGCCGGTCGTACGTCCACTCCCGCAGGTCGTGCACCCGCACGTCGAGGCGGCCACGCGCGCGTGCCTTGCCGACGAGGGAGACGTTCAGCGGGTCGAGGTACTCGGGGAAGATCGTGACGACGTCGAGCCTCATGCGCTGTCGTCCTCGGTCGAGGCGATCTCGGCCCGGTCGTCGATCAGTCCCGGCGGCGGGTCGATGACGGCCTTCTGCTCCTCGAGGTCGATCTCGACGACGATCGACTCGACGAACGGGATCATCACCTCGGTGCCGTCGGGCCGCTCGACGATGAAGAGGTCCTGGGAGGGCAGGTGCGAGATCTCGGTGATCCGGCCGACCTCGGCGCCGTCTTTGGTGACCACGTCCAGGTCCATGAGCTGGTGGTCGTAGTACTCGTCCTCGTCCTCCGGCAGTTCCTCCGGATCGACGTCGGCGATCAGGAGGGTGTTGCGCAGGGCCTCGGCGGCGTTGCGGTCGCGTACGCCCTCGAAGCGCAGCAGGAGGCGGCCGCTGTGGACGCGGCCGGTCTCGATGGTGAGCGGGCCGGTGGCGGCCGGATCGGTGGCCAGCACGGCACCAGGGGCGAGCCGCAGTTCCGGCTCGTCGGTACGGACCTCGACGGTGACCTCGCCCTTGATGCCATGGGCGCGGCCGATGCGAGCGACAACCAACTGCACTTCTCTGGATCTCCTGTCGTAACGACTTCGGGCCGGGGACGGCCCAGTGGCCCTCCCCGGCCCGAGCCGGTGCTGCGAAACGCGTCTAGCGGACGTGGTCCACGTCGACGAGGTCGACACGGACGCCCCGGCCGCCGATGGCGCCCACGACGGTGCGCAGAGCGCGCGCGGTGCGGCCGTTGCGGCCGATCACCTTGCCGAGGTCGTCCGGGTGGACCCGGACCTCGAGTACGCGCCCGCGGCGCAGGTTGCGCGAGGCGACCTGCACATCGTCGGGGTTGTCGACGATGCCCTTCACGAGGTGCTCAAGCGCCTCTTCGAGCATGCTGCTCAGGCCTCGGTCGGCTCAGAGGACTCAGCCGCGGCCTCGTCCTTCTTCTCAGCCTTCTTCTTCTGGGTGATGGCCTCACCCTTGCCCGAGTCGTCGCCACCGAGGGCCTCGAACAGCGGGCGAGCCTTCTTCGGCTCGGCGACGAGCAGCGGCGCCGGGGCGGGCTCGCCCTTGAACTTCTGCCAGTCGCCGGTCTTCTTCAGGATGGCGAGCACGGGCTCGGTCGGCTGCGCGCCGACACCCAGCCAGTACGCCACACGCTCGGCGTCGACCTCCATGACCGACGGGTTGTACGTCGGCTGGTACTTGCCGATCTCCTCGATCGCACGGCCGTCACGACGGGTGCGGGAGTCGGCGATGACGATGCGGTAGTGAGGCGCGCGAATCTTGCCCAGACGCTTCAGCTTGATCTTGACTGCCACGGAAGTGGACTCTCCTGATTTTGACGTGGTTGGGCACCGCGAGACTGCCGCGTGGGGTTGCGGTACCCGAGTGCCCGATGGACGCGTCAGCCGGAGGAGAGAGGGGTCCTGTGCGACTGTCGAGTACAGCTAGCCATTGTGCCACACCGCGCGGGGCCCTTCCGGCCGCGGGTGGTGTGCGGGCATGCGTGAGGGGCGCCCGGCGCCTGCGGGGACCCGTCGGTGGACGGCTCCCCGCAGCGCGCTGAACCGGCAGCCACGAGATGCCGGTGCACTGCCGCCGGGACTAGGCCGCGCCGACGATCTCCGGGATCCGGAACGGCTTTCCGCAGCCCCCGCACACGATCGGCGCCTGGGCCAGGACCGACGGCACGACCCGCACATTGCGTCCGCAGTCGCACACGGCCTTGACGCGGACGCCTCCGCCGGAGGAGCCGTGCCGGGCCGCGGGGCCGCGGAAGCTGCGGGTGGTGTCGGAAGAGGTGGCCGCCAGGTGGGCCTTGAGGGCCCGCTGGAGGCGCTCGATGGTCGGCCGGTAGCGGCGCTTGGCCTCCGGGTTGAGCGTGACCAGTGAGAAACCGCTGCTGGGATGGGGTTCCTCGGGGTGGTCAAGCCCCATTTCCTCGGCGATCGCGAGGAATCTGCGGTTGTGGTAGCGGCCGGCACGGGAGGTGTCGCGGACGCCTCGGGCGGCCGCGATGCCATGGACTGCTTCGTGAAGCAGTCGCTCGAAGGAGAGCTCGTGACCGCAGGCGGACGACGACTCCCCGATCAGGGACTCTGGCGCGGCGAGATCCGGCAGTTCGGGGTGGTACCGCTGAATGTCGGCCCAC
This sequence comes from Streptomyces sp. yr375, assembly GCF_900110755.1. GTDB lineage: Bacteria > Actinomycetota > Actinomycetes > Streptomycetales > Streptomycetaceae > Streptomyces. The sequence goes on along the minus strand of NZ_FOFF01000033.1, from coordinate 50,717 downwards.
GCCTCTGCCAGCTCTGCGGCGAGAACTGGTGGTGTCTGTGTCGTGCTCACGTAATGACAACGAGCGGGAGTGCCCCTGTGTTCCTATTCCGGGGCATCCCAAATAATTTGCACGTACCCGTCAGTTGGCACTGATGCGTCCGGACGAGGGCGGGTGCGCTGATCTGCGGAGAAGCCTCACAGCTCGTACCAAGCTGGTGCGTAGCCCTACGTAGTCCTGCGTACGGCCCGGCGCGTAGACCATGCCGTCGCGCCGGGGTGCGGATGCTCCGCGGGGGCGCAAGAGGCGTTTCGGCCGCGCTCTCGGGCGCGGGCGCCGTCCCCGTCTCCCACAAGGGGAGAACGGGAGCCTTTTCCATGACGTGATGGTACGGCTCCACGTTGCCGGAATGTGAATTCTGGCCACAGGCACAGCCCGTCCACAAGCAGCGGCCCGCGACCCCTGGACGCGGTCGCGAACGGGGAGTTACCTGGCATACGGGGGAAGTGCGAGCGCACTGCACGGGGGCCACCTGATCGGTTACTGCGGCAACTCTCCGCGGATTGGGGCGCTTATCCATGACATCTGTGCTCGTGCGACAGCACCTGCCTCACGCGGGGCCGACGACCCGCGCGGACCTGGGCGCACGCGCGCGTGACTGGTCGGAGATCCAGGAACGGATGCTGGTCCCGCTCTACGAGGCGGTCTACGAACGGCTGGACGTAGGACGCGGCACCCGGCTCCTCGCGCTCGGCTGCGGCTCCGGACTCGCCCTGCTGATGGCGGCCGCCCGAGGCGCGGCCCTGCTCACGGGCGTCGAGACCGCCTCCCCCGAACGGCTGGCCCTCGCGCGCGAGCGGCTGCTGCCCACGGAGGAAGGGGCGGGCGACCGCCCCGCACCCGCGCGTGAAGGCACCGGAGACGGCTCGGATCATGGCCGTATCCGGCTCATCCACCGGCCACCGAAGAACACGACCGACACGACCGACGCGACCGACACAGCCGACCCGGCCGACGCGGAGACGCCCGCGTACGACCTGGTGACCGCCTTCGAGCCGGTCGGGTGTCTCGCGGGCGACACGGACCGGCTCGTCGGGCTGCTCGCAGCCTCGACGCCGCTCGCCGCGCGCGGGGCGGCCGTGGTGCTCGTCGGCTGGGGTCCGCCCGAACGCTGCGCCACCTCCGCGGTGTTGCGGGTCGCGGCCAAGCTGGCCGATCCGCTGCGCGGCGGCCCGGCCCGGCCGCGCCCCGCCCGGCGCGACGACCTGGAGGAGGTCGCCCAGCGGGCCGGGCTGAAGCCGGCCGGATCGGGCCGGGTGGCCTGCCCGTTCGGGTACGCCGACGTGCCGAGCGCCGTCAAGGGGCTGCTGTCCACGGGCCTGTTCGACGCGGCGGTCACGGCGACCGACCCGGCCCAGGTCGACAAGGAGCTGACGGAGGCGCTGCACCCCTACCGGCGACCGGACGGGACGGTGTGGATGCCGAACGTGTTCCGCTACCTGATCGCGCGCACGCCCTGACATCGCGCACGCCCTGGCGCGAGGTAAGGAAGTTCCTGGAAACGCACGTGTGAATGGTGTGAAGAAAGCGAAGCGGGGTGCCTCTCGCTTCGCTGACCAGCGCACCGCCCCCATAGCCTGTCGAACCGCCCGGGGGAGACCTCACATCTGCATACAGGAGCTGTTGTGCTGCACCGCAAGACCGCGCTGCGTCTCGTCGCGCCCGTCGCCGTTCTCGCCCTCACCCTCAGCGCGTGCAACGGGAGCGACGACGCGGACGCGAAGGGCGCCGCCACGGCAGCGGCCGACTCCTCTCCGTCGACCGGCGGGTCGGCATCGGCATCGGCCTCCGCGTCGACGTCCGCCGCCGGCGGCGACGTGGCGACCGGTGAGAGCGTCACGGGGAAGGTCGCGGAGGAGCCCGGCGAGGTCACGTACGAGATCGCGGCGCAGAAGGTCGACGTCGGCACCGAGGCCGAGGCGCAGAAGGTGGTGTCGGACCCGAAGGACGCCAAGGGCATGGTGCTCGCGATCGCGCACGTGAAGTTCACGCACCAGGCCGGTCCGGCGCTCACCGACTCCTCCGACGCGAACGACGGCACGACCGTCTGGGCCGACGAGCAGCGCGGCTCGATCCTGATCGGCGCCTCGGCGGACGACGTCGCCGGCTGCGACGACCCCTACGACGTCGAGAGCTGGAAGCAGGGCGAGAGCCACGTCTTCTGCGAGACGTACCTCGTCCCGGTCACCGCCAAGAGCATCGAGGTGCACTGGTCGGAGGAGGACGGGGAGCCCTTCATCTGGAAGTTCCCCCACGCATAGTCCTCCAACGCGTAGGCACACAGGGGGAGTTACGTGTCGTCCTTAGCGAGGCGCGGGATGCCCGCGATCCGGTAGGCGTCCGCCTCCTCCAGGGTCTCGCTGGCCAGCAGCGCCTGGGCCAGGTCGTCCAACTGGCCACGGTGGTCGCGGAGTTTGTGGCAGGCCTCCTCGTAGCACTCGTCGACGATGCGCCGCATCTCGTGGTCGATGACGTCGAGGGTCGCGGGCGCGGCGGAGAGGCCGTAGGCCTGCTGGAAGTCGCCCGGGAGGGCCGACAGGCGGCCGACGCGCTCGCTCATGCCCCAGCGGGCGACCATCCCGCGCACGATGTTGGTGACCTGCTCCAGGTCGTTCTCCGCACCGGTCGTGACGACCCCGTAGACCACGTGCTCGGCCGCCATCCCGCCGAGCGCGCCGATGATCCGGCCGCGCAGGTACTCCTCGGTGTACGCGTACCGGTCCGCGTCCGGCGTCGACAGCGTCACGCCGAGGGCCCGCCCGCGCGGCACGATGGTGATCTTGCGGACGGGGTCCGCGCCCGGCTGGAGCATGCCCAGCAGGGCGTGTCCGCTCTCGTGGTAGGCGGTCCTGCGGCGCTCCTCCTCGGGCATCACCAGCGGCCGTTCCGCGCCGAGCTGGACCTTCTCCAGGGCCTCCGAGAGGTCGGCCCGGGTCACCTGGTCCTGCTGGCGCTTGACGGCGAGGAGGGCGGCCTCGTTGGCGAGGTTGGCCAGCTCGGCGCCGGTCATGCCCGGTGTCGTACGGGCCACGTGGGCCAGGTCGACGTCCCCGGCGAGGGGGATCTCGCGGGTGTGGATCTCCAGGATCGCCTTGCGGCCGCTGCGGTCCGGGGGCGAGACCATGACCACCCGGTCGAAGCGGCCCGGGCGGGTCAGGGCCGGGTCCAGGACGTCGGCGCGGTTCGTGGCCGCGATGACGATGACGCCCTCCGAGCCGGAGAAGCCGTCCATCTCGGTCAGGATCTGGTTGAGGGTCTGCTCGCGCTCGTCGTGGCCGCCGACGGTCCCGCCCCCGCCCCGGGCCCGTCCGATGGTGTCGATCTCGTCGATGAAGATGATCGACGGCGCCACCTTGCGGGCCTCCGCGAACAGCTCACGCACGCGTGACGCGCCGACGCCCACGATCATCTCGATGAACTCGGACGCCGACGCCGAGAAGAACGGCACCCCCGCCTCACCGGCCACCGCCCGCGCGAGCAGTGTCTTGCCGGTGCCCGGCGGTCCCGCCAGCAGCACGCCCCGGGGCATCTTGGCGCCCATCCTGCGGTAGGCGTCGGGGTTCTTCAGGAAGTCGACGACGTCGTGCAGCTCGCCCTGGACCTCGTCGATGCCGGCGACGTCGTCGAACGTCGTCCGCAGGTGTCCCGGCTCCAGCTCGACCGGCTTGGGCGGCGCCTTGCGGCCGAGCATGCCGCCCGGGCCGCCCAGTCCGCCCCCTGCCCGCATCCGCCGGGCGACGAACACCCACACGGCGATGAGCAGCACCATCGGGGCCAGTGAGATCAGCACATTGGCGAGCACACTGCGGTGCTGGACGACCGGCTCCGCCGTGACGGTGACGTTGTTCTTGGTCAGGTCCTGCCAGAGCTGGTCGTCCGCGAAGGACGGCCGCTGGGTGTTGAACTTGGTGTACGAGCCGCCGCCGTCGGGGTTCTTCCGCGACGTCTTGAGCTGCCCCTGGATCGCGTCGCCCTTGGCGTAGATCTTGCCGACGTTGCCCGCGTCGACCTGCTTGCTGAACTCGGTGTACGAGATCGTCGGCTCGTCGCCCTCGTTGAAGAGCCACAGCGCCAGGTTGGCGACGAGAAACACGAGCACCGCGGTGAGGATCAGCCCCCACCAGCCGCCGCGTATCCGCCGCCCGCCCGAGGACGGCTTCGGCGGCTCCTCGGGAGTGCCCTCGGTACGCCAGGGCTTGTCCGGCGACTTCCGCGGCGGCGCAGGGTTGGTCATATCGGGACGTTACGACACCGGACCCAGGTCAGCACCTGCGGGAACGCATCGGGGGCGCTTCTCCCGCACGGACATCGTGCGAGGAGCAGCGCCCCCGACCGCGTACGAAGAGAGCCGTCAGCCCATGAACTTCTTGAACTCGTCCGGCAGCTCGAAGTCCTGAGCGCCCTGCTGGGGCAGCCCGAGCGCGTTGCCGCCCTGGGCCTGGGCCTCGCGGCGCTGGGCCTCCTCCAGCTCCTGCTGCTTGCGCTTCATCGGGTTGCCGGAGCGCTGCTTGCCCTTGGCCTGCTTCGGCTGCTTCTTCTGCCGGCCGGGGCCGCCGCCCATGCCCGGGATCCCCGGCATGCCGGGCATGCCGCCGCCCTGGGCCATCCGGGACATCATCTTGCGGGCCTCGAAGAACCGCTCGACCAGGCCCTTCACCGCGCTGACCTCGACACCGGAGCCCTTGGCGATACGGGCGCGGCGGGAGCCGTTGATGATCGTGGGCTCCTGGCGCTCGGCCGGGGTCATCGACTTGATGATCGCGGCCGTGCGGTCGACGTCCCGCTCGTCGAGGTTGGCGATCTGGTCCTTGATCTGGCCCATGCCGGGCAGCATGCCGAGCAGCTTGGAGATGCTGCCCATCTTCCGGACCTGCTCCATCTGGGCCAGGAAGTCGTCCAGGGTGAAGTCCTGGCCCTTCTTGGACGCCAGCTTGGAGGCCATCTTCTCGGCCTCTTCCTGACTGAACGTCTTCTCCGCCTGCTCGATCAGGGTGAGGAGGTCACCCATGTCGAGGATGCGGGAGGCCATCCGGTCGGGGTGGAAGGCGTCGAACTCGTCGAGCTTCTCGCCGTTCGAGGCGAACATGATCGGCTTGCCGGTCACCGAGGCGATCGACAGGGCCGCGCCGCCACGGGCGTCGCCGTCGAGCTTCGACAGCACGACACCGTCGAACCCGACGCCGTCCCGGAAGGCCTCGGCCGTGTTCACGGCGTCCTGGCCGATCATCGCGTCGACGACGAAGAGGATCTCGTCGGGCGAGACGGCGTCCCGGATGTCGGCTGCCTGCTGCATCAGCTCGGCGTCGATGCCGAGGCGGCCGGCGGTGTCCACGATCACGATGTCGTGGACCTTGGTCTTCGCGTGCTCGATCGAGTCCTTGGCGACCTGCACCGGGTCACCGACGCCGTTACCGGGCTGCGGGGCGTACACCGCCACGCCGGCGCGCTGCGCGACGACGCTGAGCTGGTTGACGGCGTTGGGGCGCTGGAGGTCGGCGGCGACGAGGAGCGGCGAGTGGCCCTGCTCCTTCAGCCAGAGGCCGAGCTTGCCCGCGAGCGTGGTCTTACCGGCGCCCTGGAGACCCGCCAGCATGATCACGGTGGGCGGCTGCTTGGCGAACCGCAGCCGTCGGGTCTCCCCGCCCAGGATCGTGACCAGCTCTTCGTTGACGATCTTGAGGACCTGCTGGGCCGGGTTCAGCGCCTTGGAGACGTCGGAGCCGAGGGCGCGCTCCTTGACGTTCTTGATGAACGTGCGCACGACGGGCAGGGCAACGTCGGCTTCGAGGAGAGCGATGCGGATGTCACGGGCCGTGGCGTCGATGTCCGCCTCGGAGAGCCGGCCCTTCCCGCGAAGGTTTTTGAAAGTCGCGCTGAGGCGGTCTGAGAGGGTATCGAACACGGTGGCGTCGGTCCTCGGAGTCGGGGGCAGTGTGGATTGCTCTCCAGGGTATCTGGCCCGGCAGGACAATCGTCCCCGCCCGCGGTATTCGGCGGACGGGGACGGAAGCCCGCGTCTGCGGGGAGCGACCGCAGGTCACGCCCGCAGGAGTTCCTCCAGCTTGCGGGCCGTGGCCGTCGCCTCCTCGCCCGGCAGGGGCAGGCCCTGGGATCCGGTCACGTAGAAGGCGTCCACCGCGTTCGCGCCCAGCGTGGAGACGTGCATGCTGCGCACGCGCAGGCCCTCGTCCTCCAGGGCGCGGCCGATGCGGAACAGGAGCCCGGGGGCGTCCTGGGCGCGGACCTCGATGACCGTGGCGTGGTGGGAGGCCGCGGAGGCCACCGTGACGCGCGGCGGCGGTGCGACCACGCCCCGGCGGCGCGGGTAGGCCGCGTCGCGCTCGGCGAGCCGGCCGGCGATGTCCAGCGAGCCGTCCAGGGCGCGGACGAGGTCGGCGCGCAGCCGGGCCGCCTGGGGCAGCGAGCCGTACTCGGCGGCGACCCGCCAGTTCAGCAGCAGGACGGTGCCGTCGACGCCGTCCGGGAGGTCCAGGGCGCGCAGTTCGGCCGTACGGACGGTCAGCCGGTGCATGGCGAGCACGCCGGCCACGGCGGGCAGCACGCCCTGCTGGTCGGGGACGGCGATGAGCAGTTCCACGCCGAGCGGCTCGGGGTCGCCGGCGAGCTGCTCCTCGGTGGGCGCCTCGGTCTGGGCGCGCAGGGACAGCACCGGGCTGCCGGTGGCGATCGCCTCGATGGCCAGCCGTTCCTGTTCGGCGGTGGGCGCGGCGGTGTCGGGTTCCTCGGGCGCGTCCCCGGCGAGGACCGCCGCGACCCGCTTGACCAGGTCCGTCACGAGCGAGCCGCGCCAGGAGGACCAGGCGGCGGGGCCGGTGGCCAGGGCGTCCGCCTCGGTGAGCGCGTGCAGCAGTTCCAGGGTGCTCTGCGAGCCGACCGCCTCGGCGACCGAGCGGACCGTGGCCGGATCCTCCAGGTCGCGCCGGGTGGCCGTCTCGATCAGCAGCAGGTGCTGGCGTACGAGCGTGGCGAGGACGGCGACGTCGGCGCGGTCGAAGCCGATGCGGGCGGCGACGTCCTTGGCGATGATCTCGCCGGCCACCGAGTGGTCGCCGGGCCAGCCCTTGCCGATGTCGTGCAGCAGCGCGGCGACGAGGAGGAGGTCGGGGCGGCTGACGCGGCGGGTGAACTCGGAGGCGCGGACGGCGGTCTCGATGAGATGCCGGTCGACGGTCCAGATGTGCACGGCGTTGCGCTGCGGCCGGCAGCGCACCCGCTCCCAGTCGGGCAGCAGCCGGGTGATCAGGCCTTCGGCCTCCAGGGCCTCCCACACCTCGATGGTGGGCTGGCCGGAGCCGAGCAGGGTGACGAGCTGTTCGCGGGCCTCGGCGGGCCAGGGCGTGGGCAGGGGGCGCACGGTGGCGGCGAGGCGGCGGACGGCGTGCAGGGAGAGCGGGAGGCCTGCCTGTGCGGCGGCGGCCGCGGCGCGCAGGGGGAGCACGGGGTCGCGTTCGGGGCGGGCGGCGCGGGCGAGTACCACCTCGCCGTCCTGTTCCACGACGCCTTCGGCGAGCGGGGACCGCTCGGTGGCGGGCTTGGCGCCGCCGCCCAGCATGGCCCGCAGCCGCGGCCTGACGGCGCGCGAGCGCAGCACGCGCCCCACTTCGCGCCAGGTGACGTCACTGGCGTACGAGATGACCCGCGCCGCCTCGTACACCTGCCGCAGCAGCGTGTCGGCGTCTAGGAGGCCGAGTTCGGCGGCGACCTGGTCCTGTTCCTGGAGCGCGAGCCGGTCGGTGGCGCGCCCGGTGGCCAGGTGGAGGGCGTCGCGGACGTCGAGGAGGCGGCGGCGGGCGTCGTCGAGGCCCTCGCGGGGGGCGTCGGCGAGCCAGGAGGCGGCGACGGCGCGCAGCGCGGTGGCGTCCCTGAGGCCGCCGCGGGCTTCCTTCAGGTCGGGTTCCAGGAGGTACTGCAGCTCGCCCTGGCGTTCGGCGCGCTCGGTGCACAGTTCGAGGAGTTCGGGGAGGCGCTTGGGCGCCTGGTTGCGCCAGTCGGCGAGGACGGCCGTACGCAGTCCGGCGGTGAGGGCCGGGTCGCCGGCGAGGTGGCGGGCGTCGAGGAGGCCGAGTTGGACCTTGAGGTCCTCGGCGGACGTCCTGCGGGCCTCGGCCGGGGTGCGGACGGAGTGGTCGAGGGCGAGGCCGAGGTCCCAGACCGGGTACCAGAGGCGGTCGGCGAGGGCGGCGACCGCCTTGGAGTCGGCGCCGTCGTGCAGCAGGAGGAGGTCGAGGTCGCTGCGCGGGGACAGCTCGCCGCGGCCGTAGCCGCCGACGGCGACCAGGGAGACGCCCTTCAGGTCCTCGGTGCCGGCGGTGAAGAGCCCGGTCAGCCAGTCGTCGGTCAGCTCGGCGAGAGCGGCACGGCGCGGCGGCCCGGACCGCGCCCCCTCGGTGAGGAGGCGCAGCCGGGCCGCCGCGTAGCCGCTGGGTCCCGAGTCCTCTGCATCCATGCGCACGTCCGTACTCGTCACCCAGCGACTCCTGTTCTGTTCTGCCGTCAGAGCGCGTCCGGGCCGCGCTCGCCGGTGCGGACCCGTACGGCTGTCTCGACCGGGAGGGACCAGACCTTGCCGTCACCGATCTTGCCGGTGCGGGCCGCCTTGACGATGACGTCGATCAGTCCTTCGGCGTCGTCGTCCTCGGCCAGCACCTCGATGCGGATCTTGGGGACGAGGTCGACGGTGTACTCGGCGCCGCGGTAGACCTCGGTGTGTCCCCGCTGACGACCGTAGCCGCTCGCCTCGGTGACCGTCAGGCCGTGGACGCCGAAGGCCTGGAGGGCTTCCTTGATCTCGTCGAGCCGGTGGGGCTTCACGACGGCGGTGATGAGCTTCATGCGTCCACCTTCTTGCTCGCCGTTGCGGTGTGGGAGGAGATCGAGCCGCCGACGATGCCGCCGCCCGCTCCGCTGAAGTCGTATGCGGTCTCGGCGTGCTCGGCCTGGTCGATGCCGGCGATCTCGTCGTCCTCGGAGACCCGCATGCCGATGGTCTTGTCGAGGAGGAAGGCGAGGATCGCGGAGGCGATCAGGGAGTAGGCGAGGACGGCGAAGACACCGGCGCACTGCTTCCAGAACTGGGTGAGGCCGCCGCCGTAGAAGAGGCCCTCCACCGCGGACTGGCCCTTGCCGCTGGCGAAGAGGCCGATCAGCAGGGAGCCGACGACACCGCCGACGAGGTGGACGCCGACGACGTCGAGCGAGTCGTCGTAGCCGAACTTGTACTTCAGGCCGACGGCCATGGCGCACAGCACACCGGCGATGGCGCCGATCGCGATCGCGCCGAGCGGGGAGACCGCACCGCCGGACGGGGTGATGGCGACGAGACCGGCGACCGCGCCGGAGGCCGCGCCCAGCGTGGTGAACGCGCCGTGGCGGATCTTCTCGTAGATGAGCCAGGCGAGCATGGCGGCGGCGGTGGCGACCTGCGTGTTGACGAACATCAGCGCGCCGACGCCGTCGTCGTTGCCGAGCCACGAGCCGGCGTTGAAGCCGAACCAGCCGAACCACAGCAGACCGGCGCCGAGCATGACCAGCGGCAGGCTGTGCGGGCGCATCGGGTCCTTCTTGAAGCCGACGCGCTTACCGATGACGAGGATCACGCCGAGGGCCGCGGCACCGGCGTTGATGTGCACCGCCGTACCACCGGCGAAGTCGATGACGCCCAGCTCGAAGGCCCAGCCGCCGGCGCCCCACACCCAGTGGGCGACGGGGAAGTAGACGACCGTGGCCCACAGGGCGACGAACAGCGCCCAGGCCGAGAACTTGACGCGGTCGGCGAGGGCACCGCTTATCAGGGCCGGCGTGATGATGGCGAACATCATCTGGAAGACCATGAAGACGAAGATCGGGATGGTGTAGCCGTCCCAGAGGTCCGTCAGGCCGATGTTGCTGAGGCCGACCCAGTCGGAGTTCCAGCCGATGAGGCTGCCGGAGTCGGTACCGAAGGCGAGGGAGAAGCCGTACAGCACCCACAGGATGGTGACGATCCCGATGCTGATGAAGCTCATCATCAGCATGTTGAGCGTGCTCTTGACGCGGACCATGCCGCCGTAGAAGAAGGCAAGGCCCGGGGTCATGATCAGCACCAGGGCGGAACAGATGAGCATGAAGCCTGTGTTCGCGGAGGACAGCTTGGGTGCCTCCGCGGCAAGCGTGATGGCTGGTGCCATCGGCGTCTCCTCGTCGTAGGTACGGCCCCGTGCGGGCGAAGCCAGTGCGGGTGGTGAGGGGTGGGCCGGTTATGCGCCATGAGATTGGCGCAGCGCGGTTTCGGTGGAAGCCCCTGGTTGTTTCGCCGCCGTGACGAAGGCGTCTCGTGTGTTACGCATAGATGAACTGCCGGATTCTGGCGGAATCGATCGTTATCGTGGCGCAACCTTCGGGCGGGCGCCACGCGGACCGGCCGCGGTCGGCCTTCCGATGACCTGGCATGGGGGAGCCGAGTCGGGCAGTTCGGGAGGGCCGGCCGCGGCCGGGGTTCAAGGGTTTCGGTCGGTGGACCGGCCGGTTCAGACCGCTTCGGCCGTCTCCGGAAGTTCGATGGTGAGGCGCTCGGTGAGGTCGATGACCTCGGAGAGATCCCCGAACTCGCGCACGGCGCTGTCCACGGTCTTTCGAATACGAGTGTTGACGCGCTCGGAGCGCACCTTCTTGGCCTCCTGCATGGCCTTGGTGGCGAGGACCGCGCTCTGCTCGGGCTCGCGCTGCAGCAGGTGGACGGTGGCCATGCCGATCAGGTTCAGCACGTACGACCGCTGGTGGTCGGTGTCGTCGGTGAACAGGTGCACGGCCTTGCGCATGAGGGGCTCGGCCAGCGAGGCGTACGTGGGGCTGCGGCCTGCGACGTAGGCGAGGTCGCGGAAGGAGTGGCTGTTCTCGCCGTACAGCTCGGCCTCGGAGAAGAAGCGGATCCAGTCGGGGTCCGGCTCGTCCCACTCGGCGGCCTCGGCGAAGGTGTCCTCGGCCATCCGCACGGCCCGCTTGCACCGCCCGGGCTGCCCCATGTTGGCGAAGGCGCGGGCCTCCATCGCATACAGCATGGACTGGGTGCGCGGGCTCGCGCAGTCGCGGCTGCCGTACTGCGCGAGGTGGATCAGCTCCAGCGCGTCCTCGGGGCGGCCGAGGTGGATCATCTGGCGGCTCATGCTGGACAGCACGTACGAGCCGAGCGGCCGGTCACCGGCCTCCTTGGCGGCGTGCAGGGCGAGGACGAAGTACTTCTGCGCGGTCGGCTGGAGCCCGACGTCGTAACTCATCCAGCCGGCCAGCTCCGCCAGCTCGGCGGCGACCTTGAAGAGCCGGCGCGCGGTGGACTCGGGGTGCGGCTCCTGGAGGAGGTCGGTCACCTCGTGCAGTTGTCCGACGACGGCCTTGCGGCGCAGGCCGCCGCCGCACTGCGCGTCCCACTGCCGGAACATCGTGGTGGTGGACTCCAGCAGGTCAAGCTCGGGTCCGGAGAGCCGGCCGCGGGCCCGGCTGGTGGGCACCGAGTCCGGCTCCTGGCGCGGGGCGGGCGGGGACGGCACGAGCCAGCGCTGCATGGGTTCGATGAGCGTCGGCCCGGCACACAGGGCGAGCGAGGTGCCGAGGAAGCCGCGCCGCGCCAGCATGAGGTCGCTGCGCGAGAACTCGCTGAGCTGGGCCACCGTCTGCGGGGCCGTCCACGGCAGGTCGACGCCGGTCACGGAGGGTGCCTGGCGCGCCGTGCGCAGCCCGAGGTCCTCGACGGAGACGACGCAGCCGAACCGCTCGGAGAACAGCTCCGAGAGGATCCTCGGGATGGGCTCGCGGGGGTTCTCGCCGTCCAGCCAGCGGCGCACCCGCGAGGTGTCGGTGGAGATGTGGTTGGCGCCCAACTGGCGGGCCCGGCGGTTGACTTGACGGGCCAGTTCGCCCTTCGACCAGCCGCTGCGCACGAACCACGACGTGAGCAGCTCGTTCGGACGCTTGTCCGTGCCCGTAGCGCTGTTTCCGCTTCCGCCGTTGCCGCTCACTGGAACGCCCCCATCCCTGAGACCACTTGTCACTGAGTGCGCCAAGCCTTATCAGAATGCCGGTAAATAGGGCCCACCGTCCGGGACCTGCCACCCTTCGAACGGAAAGCCGACTTGCCTCCGGCATACCCGAAAGCGCATGTGCCTCCAGGACCCGCACACTCAACGTAATCCTACGATCACGCCTCCAGCCACGGCGATCCCGGAAACGCCACCATTCGCCACCCCTTCGAATGAACTCCCGCTGACCTGCACGCGATTCACTTGACAGCGGAAGGCCGGGAGTGAGTGGAGCGAAGCACTCAGGGGCGCACGCAGCCGAACACACCACCCGGAGCACTTCAGGGCGCTGCCCGGATCGAGCGGCCACCGGACAGCGGAAAGCACGGAGAGTCATGATGGTCACCGCTGCGTAACCATCGCCGCGCCGGACCCGTTGGAGGGGGCATGGGCTTCACGATCGGCGGCATTCGCGAGATCCGCTCCGGCGCGCGCAGGCGCTCTCGCTCGTCCGAGTGCACCGCCGTCGCCGAGTTCACGGGGCTGTGGGGCTGGGACGCGGTGCCGGGCGCACGGGCCGCGGCGGGTGTCTGCTCGTGCGGGCGCGCCGGTTGTCGCGAACCGGGCGCGCATCCCCTGGAGTTCGCCCCGCGGGTCCCCGCCGGCGCCACCCTCGACGAGGTGAGCAGGACCTGGTCGGAGTTCCCGGGCGCCGCGATCATGCTGCCCGTGGGGCGCGCGTTCGACGCGATCGAGGTCGCCGAGCCCGCCGGCCGACGGGCCCTGGTCCGTCTGGAGCGGATGGGCCTGCCCCTCGGTCCGGTCACCGCCACCCCCGAGGGCCGCACGCAGTTCTTCGTCGCCCCCGGCGCCGCCGCCGAGCTGACCGACCTCCTCTACCGCATGGGCTGGGACGACCCGGCCGCCCTCGACCTGCGCGGCCTCGGCCCCGGTACGTATGTCACGGCCCCGCCCTCCGACCGCGGCGGCCTCGGCCCGGTCCGCTGGCTGCGCCCACCCGCCCTGGACTCGGCGACCCGCCCGCCGGAGGCCCGCCTGCTGCTGGGCACGCTGGCGTATCTGGCGCACCGGTCGCGCGCGTAACCGCATCGGCCCCAGGGCCGGTCGTACACAGCGAAGCGCCCGCTCCCCACTGCGTCTGGGGGCGGGCGCTTCTTCGCGGCGGCCACTGAATCGGGTACGGGTACCTGTGTCAGTCGCCGATCAGGGCGTCGACGAACGCCTCCGGGTCGAACGGCGCCAGGTCGTCCGCGCCCTCGCCGAGTCCGATGAGCTTGACCGGTACGCCCAGCTCGCGCTGGACCGCGACCACGATGCCGCCCTTCGCCGTACCGTCCAGCTTGGTCAGGACGATGCCGGTGATGTCGACGACCTCGGCGAAGACCCGGGCCTGGACGAGGCCGTTCTGCCCGGTGGTGGCGTCGAGGACGAGCAGCACCTCGTCGAGCGGGGCGTGCTTCTCGACGACGCGCTTGACCTTGCCCAGCTCGTCCATGAGGCCGGTCTTGGTGTGCAGCCGGCCGGCGGTGTCGATGAGGACGACGTCGACGCCCATCGCCTTGCCCTCCTTCACCGCGTCGAACGCGACGGAGGCGGGGTCGCCGGCCTCGGGGCCGCGCACGGTGTGGGCGCCGACCCGGTCGCCCCAGGTCTGGAGCTGGTCGGCGGCGGCGGCGCGGAAGGTGTCGGCGGCGCCCAGGACGACGCTCCGGCCGTCGGCGACGAGGACGCGCGCGAGCTTGCCGGTGGTGGTGGTCTTGCCGGTGCCGTTGACCCCGACGACCATCACGATGCCCGGCTTGCGCTCCTCGGGCTCGGTCTTCACCGTGCGGTCGACGTCGGTGCCGACCAGCTTGAGCAGCTCCTCGCGCAGCAGGGCGCGCAGCTCGACGGGGGTGCGGGTGCCGAGCACCTTGACGCGTGCGCGGAGGCGCTCGACGAGTTCCTGGGTGGGGGCCACGCCGACGTCCGCGGTGAGCAGCGTGTCCTCGATCTCCTCCCAGGTGTCGTCGTCGAGGTGCTCGCGCGAGAGCAGCGTGAGCAGGCCCTTGCCGAGGGCGTTCTGCGAGCGGGAGAGACGGGCGCGGAGGCGGATCAGCCGCCCCTCGGTGGGCTCCGGGATCTCGATCCCGGGAGCCTCGACGGCGGGCGGTTCCTCGACGGCGGTGCCGGTCGGGCCGCCGCCGGGGAGATCCACCTCCTCGATCGTGCGGCGCGGTTCGTCGCGCGGGGTCTCGGCCTCGTCGCCGACGTGCGGCTCGGCCGGCGGGGCGGTGATGTCGGGCGCGGTGGGGGGCGGCGGGGGCAGCGACTTCTTCCGTCGGCTGCCGACGACGAGCCCGCCCAGCACACCGAGCACGACCACGGCGATGACTACAGCAAGGATGACGGTTTCCATAACGCACCCAGTATGCGTGACCCCTCTGCGGCGGGGCGGGTGGCCGCACGCCCGAACGGCGGCATGCCGCTCCCCTGGTTACCTGACGCATCGTCAGCTAACGTCCCCCTGCGTCAGCACCGCGTCAGCACCCGACCCGCCCGGCGAAGGGGGCCTCCCATGCCCGTCACCGTCGTCCGTTTCAACCTCGTCGCCCCCGGCGCGAGCCCCGCCGAGCTGGGCGTCCGCTACCGGGCGGCGCTGGAGATGGCCCGGTACGCCGACGAGCGCGGGGTCGCCGTCGCGCAGACCGAGGAGCATCACGGCGTCGAGAACAACTGGCTGCCGTCGCCGTTCGCCTTCGCGGGCGCGGTGCTGGGGGCGACGCGGCGGCTGGCGGTGACCGTGTCGGCGGCGATCGGCCCGCTGCACGACCCGCTGCGGCTCGCCGAGGACATCGCCGTGCTCGACCTGCTCAGCGGCGGGCGGCTGGTCACGGTCGCCGGGATCGGCTACCGGCCCGAGGAGTACGCGTGGGCGGGGGTGGACTGGAAGCGGCGCGGTCGCCTCCAGGACGAGCTCCTGGACACCCTGCTCAAGGCCTGGACCGGCGAGGAGTTCACGTACCGGGGCCGTACGGTACGGGTCACCCCGCGCCCGGGGTCCGACCCGCACCCCCTGCTCCTGGTCGGCGGCTCCTCCCGGGCCGCCGCCCGCCGGGCCGCCCGGTTCGGGCTGCCGTTCTTCCCGAGCGCGCACCTTCCGGAGCTGGAGGCGTACTACAAGGAGCGGCTGGTGGAGTACGGGACGGACGGCTGGACGATGATGCCGGGCGCGGAGACGCCGCTGCTGCACCTCGCCGAGGATCCGGACCGGGCGTGGGCCGAGTACGGCGGCCACTTCCTGCACGAGGCGCGGACGTACGCATCCTGGCAGTCCGGTGACATCCGCTCGGCGGTGCGGTCGGGGGCGACGACGGTCGACGGGCTCCGGGAGGAGGGGGTGTACCGGATTCTCACGCCGGACGCGTGTGTGGCGCAGGGGCTCGACCACCTCGTACTGCATCCGCTCGCGGGTGGGATGCCGGTGGCCGAGGGGTGGCGGAGTCTGCGGCTGTTCTGCGACGACGTGCTGCCCCGGCTCGGAGGGTGAGGGTCAGCCCATCTCCTCCAGGGTCTTGCCCTTCGTCTCCTTGACGTACCTGAGGACGAAGGGGATGGAGAGCGCGGCGAAGACGGTGTAGATCAGGTAGGTCGCGGAGAGGTTCCAGTCGGCGAGGGACGGGAAGCTCGCGGTGATGGCCCAGTTGGCGATCCACTGTGCGGAGGCGGCCACGCCCAGGGCGGCGGCGCGGATCCGGTTGGGGAACATCTCGCCGAGGAAGACCCAGACGACGACGCCCCAGGACAGGGCGAAGAAGAGGACGAACACGTGGGCGGCGATCAGGGCGATCCAGCCCTGGGTGGCGGGCAGCTTGCCGTCGACCAGGTCGAAGGAGAACGCCCAGGCCTCCAGGCCGAGGCCGACGACCATGCCGACGGAGCCGATGAGGGCGAGCGGCTTGCGGCCGACGCGGTCCACGAAGATCATCGCGATCACGGTGCCGAGGATGTTGATGATCGACGTGGTGAAGGAGTAGAAGAACGAGTCCGTCGGGTCGACGCCGACCGACTGCCACAGCGTCGAGGAGTAGTAGAACGCGACGTTGATGCCGACGAACTGCTGGAAGACCGACAGGCCGATGCCGATCCAGACGATCGGCTTGAAGAAGAAGCCGCCGCCGAGCAGGTCCTTGAAGGCCGACTTGTGCTCGCTCCGCATGGCGTGCTCGATCTCGGTGACGCGGGCGTCCAGGTCGCCGCTCGGTCCCTCGACCTCCTGAAGGATCTCGCGGGCGCGGTCGTGCCTGCCGACGGAGATCAGGAAGCGGGGCGACTCGGGGATGGCGAAGGAGAGCAGGCCGTAGAGGACGGCCGGGACGACCATCACGCCGAGCATGACCTGCCAGGCCTCCAGGCCCATCAGCTTGCCGCGCTGGTCGCCGCCGGCTGCGTTGAGCAGACCCCAGTTGACGAGCTGCGAGACGGCGATGCCGATGACGATCGCGGCCTGCTGGAAGGAGCCGAGGCGGCCGCGATAGGCGGGCGGGGCGACCTCGGCGATGTAGGCGGGGCCGATCACGGAGGCCATGCCGATGGCGAAGCCGCCGACGACCCGCCACAGGGCGAAGTCCCACAGCGCGAAGGGCAGTGCGGAGCCGACGGCGCTGACCGTGAACAGGGCGGCGGCGATCTGCATGACCCGGATGCGGCCGACGCGGTCGGCGATCCGGCCGGCGGTCGCCGCGCCGACCGCGCAGCCGATCAGGGCGACGGCGATGACCTGCGCCAGGGCCACGGAGCCGATGTCGTAGCGGTCCCGGATGGCCTCGACGGCGCCGTTGATGACGGAGCTGTCGTAGCCGAAGAGGAAGCCGCCCATCGCGGCCGCCGCCGCGATGAAGACGACGTGCCCGAGATGATCGGGGTGAGCCGCCCGGGCTCCTGACTTCTGTGCCTGCGCTGCGCTGGTCACGTTCAACTCCTCGGGCCGCCGGCAACGCTGCCGACGGGGGTCGACCCCCGGATAGGTGGTACCTGAAGGTAAATACAACGTTGCCGAGACTATGCCTTCAAGTCTCAAAGTCAAACGTGAGGAAAGGTGAGATCTAAGGCACAGAAGTGCCGCGTTCGTTCACTTCTTGAACCCGGATGGGTCGGAGGGGGTCGGAAGGGGTCTGAGTGGGCGGTTTGATGGCTCAGCGCAGGCGCTGGCTGATCACCTTCGACACGCCGTCGCCCTGCATGGACACGCCGTACAGCGCGTCGGCGACCTCCATCGTCCGCTTCTGGTGCGTGATCACGATGAGCTGCGAGGACTCCTGGAGCTCCTCCATGATCCGGATGAGCCGCTGGAGGTTGGTGTCGTCGAGGGCGGCCTCGACCTCGTCCATGACGTAGAACGGGCTGGGCCGGGCCTTGAAGATCGACACCAGCATCGCGACGGCGGTCAGCGACCGCTCGCCGCCGGAGAGCAGGCTGAGCCGCTTGACCTTCTTGCCCGGGGGCCGGGCCTCGACGTCCACGCCCGTGGTGAGCATGTTGTCGGGATCGGTCAGGATCAGCCGCCCCTCGCCGCCCGGGAAGAGCCGGCTGAAGACGCCCTCGAACTGCCTGGCCGTGTCCCGGAACGCCTCGGTGAAGACCTGCTCGACGCGCTCGTCGACCTCCTTCACCACCTGAAGCAGGTCGGTTCGGGTCTTCTTGAGGTCCTCCAACTGCTCGCTGAGGAACTTGTGGCGTTCCTCCAGCGCGGAGAACTCCTCCAGGGCGAGCGGGTTCACCTTGCCGAGCTGCTGGTACGCCCGTTCGGCCGCCTTCAGCCGCTTCTCCTGCTCGGCCCGCGCGAACGGCCTCGGCTGGTTGCGCGGGTCCTCGGGGTCCTCCGGCAGCGCCTCGCCCTCGGCGGGCGGCGACGGCGGCACGAGCTGATGCGGCCCGTACTCGGAGACCAGCCCGGCGGGCTCCACGCCCAGCTCCTCCAGCGCCCTGGTCTCCAACTGCTCGATCCGCAGCCGCTTCTCGGCGCCGAGCACCTCGCCCCGGTGCACCGAGTCCGTCAACGTGTCCAGTTCGGCCTTGAGTTCGCGGCCGGCGGTGCGGGCGGCGGCCAGTTCCTGTTCGCGCCGCGCCTTGGCCGCGTCGGCGGCGACCCGCTCCGCCTCGGCCCGCCCGAGGGACACCTCGACATGCGCGAGCAACTGCCGCGCGCCCGAGCCGACGGCCTCCGCGACGGCCGCCTCGTGCCGCAGCCGCGCCCGCCGCTGCTCGGCACGCGCGCGTGCCTCGCGCTCCGCCCGCGCGGCCCGGTCCAGCGAATCGGCCCGTCCGGCCAGCCCCCTGACCCGCTCCTCGTGCGTACGGGCCTGGAGCCGCGCCTCCATCTCGGTCTGCCGCGCGTTGGCCCCGTCGGCGGCGAGCCGGTCCCGCACGGCGGTGTCGGGCTCCTCCTCGACCGGCAACTCCTCGGCGACGGCCAGCCGTTCGGCCAGTTCCTCCGCGTCCTCCACGGCCCGGTCGAGCGCGTCCTGCGCCCGCACCGCCGCCGCCGTGGACCGCTCGGCCTCGCCGGCCGCGCCCCTCGCCTGGCCCGCGAGCCGCCCGAGCTGCTGGGCCACGGCCGACTTCTCCCGGTCGGCGGCCCGCCGCCGCTCCCCCAACTCCTCGACGAGCGCGGCACATTCCGTACGCCGCTCCCCCGCCGCCCGCTGCACCCGCGTCAACTCCTCGCACCGCACGGCCAGTTCTTCAAGTGCGACGGCGGCCTCGTCGACGGACGCCTGCACCTCCAGCAGGCTGGGCGCGCCGGCCGACCCGCCGTGCGCGAAGTGCGCCCCGAGCAGGTCGCCTTCGGCGGTGACGGCGGTCAACTCGGGCCGGGAGTACACCAGTTCCTCGGCGTCCTCCAGCGTCCCGACGACGACGATCCCCCGCAGCAGCCGCCGCACGGCGGGCATCAGCTCGGCGGGGCCTCGTACGAGATCGGCGGCGAAGCACCTCCCCGCACCCGGGCCCGGGACGCCCGAGTCGTCGGCGTCCCGGGCCACCGGGGCGCCCGCCAGGAGCAGTGCGGCCCGGCCCGCGTCCTGTTTGCGGAGCAGGCGGATGGCCTCGGCCGCCGACGCGGGTGTCGTCACCGCGATCGCGTCGGCCGCGGCCCCGAAGGCCGCCGCGAGCGGGATCTCGTGTCCCGGGGTCACCGTCAGCAGTTCGGCGGCCGGGCCGAGCAGGCCGGTCAGGCGGTCGCGGGCGCCGAGCAGCGCGCCCGTGCCGTCCTTGCGGCGCAGGCCCAGCGCCAGCGTCTCGTGGCGGGCCTGGGTCGCGGCGCGGCTGCGTTCGGCCGCCGTGGCCGCCTCGCGGGCGGCGCCGAGGGCGGCCTCCGCCTCGGCGAGCCGCCGCCTGGCCGTCTCGTGCTGTTCGCCCAGTGCCTGGTCACCGGCGTCGAGGCCGTCGACCTCCGCCTTCAGCTCCTCGTACTCCTGCTGTGCGGTGACCGCGCGTTCCTGCGCCTCGTCGCGGGCGGCGGCCAGGCGGTCGATCTCGGCCTGGGCCGAGGCGGCGCGCGAACGGGCCGCGTTGACCTGGCCGTTCAGCCGGGCCAGCCCCTCGCGGCGGTCGGCGATGGCCCGGGCGACGTCCTTCAGCCGGCGTTCCTCGACGGCGAGTTCCCGCTCCAGGTCGGCGCGGTGGGCGACGGTGTCGTCCAGGGCGTGCTGGGCCGCTTCGAGGGCGGCCGCCAACTCGGCCTCCTGCTCGCGGACCCGGGCGGCCTCCCGCTCCATGTCCTCGGGGTCACGGCCGCGCCGCTCCTCCGGGGGCACGGAGGTCGCGCTCTTCACGCGCGCGTCGGCGAGCGAGATCGTGCCGCGGACGCGTTCGGCGAGCTGAGACAGCTCGTACCAGGTCTGCTGGGCCTGCTGGAGGCGTGGCGTGAGCCGCCGGACCTCGTCCTCCGACTGCGCCTCGCGCTGGAGGGCCTTCCGCAGCTCCTGCTCGGCGGCCTCCTTGCGCCCCTTGAGCGCGGCCTCGTCGGCCACCTCGGCCCGCAGCGCCTCCCGCAGCCGTACGAGGTCGTCGGCCAGCAGGCGGAGCCGGGCGTCCCGCAGGTCGGCCTGGATGACGGCGGCCCGGCGGGCGACGGCGGCCTGCCGGCCCAGGGGCTTGAGCTGACGGCGGAGTTCGTCCGTCAGATCCTGCACGCGCGCGAGGTTGGCCTGCATCGCGTCCAGCTTGCGGAGCGCCTTCTCCTTGCGCTTGCGATGCTTGAGAACGCCCGCGGCCTCCTCGATGAAGGCGCGGCGGCCCATGGGATCGGCGTGCAGGACGGAGTCGAGCTGGCCCTGACCGACGATGACGTGCATCTCGCGGCCGATGCCGGAGTCGGACAACAGGTCCTGGATGTCGAGGAGGCGGCAGGTGTCGCCGTTGATCTGGTACTCGCTGCCGCCGTTGCGGAACATGATCCGCGTGATGGTGACCTCGGCGTACTCGATGGGCAGCGCCCCGTCGGAGTTGTCGATGGTCAGGGACACCTCGGCGCGGCCCAGCGGGGGGCGGCCGGTGGTGCCGGCGAAGATGACGTCCTCCATCTTGCCGCCGCGCAGCGACTTGGCGCCCTGCTCGCCCATGACCCAACTGAGCGCGTCGACGACGTTGGACTTGCCCGAGCCGTTCGGTCCGACGACGCAGGTGATCCCCGGTTCGAACCGGAGCGTGGTCGCGGAAGCGAACGACTTGAACCCCCGGAGGGTCAGGGCCTTGAGGTGCACGGCGCTGGACTCTACCTTCCGGGAATGTCCCACTCCATGAACCCGCGGTTTCACCCATGAACGCGCAGGGCACACCAGACGTTAAGAGACTGAAAGGGTGCGCGGGGGAGCGAAAGAAAAAGACAGAAGACGCAAGAAAAAGACGGCAGAAGACGTCAGTAGAAGACGTCAGAAGACGGAAAGAGAAAGAAAGAAGGGACGCCGAAGCGTCCCTTGCAAACTCTTAGTACTTAGCGGTTCGACGCGGCTGATGTGTGCCGCCCGACCACTGCGAGTGCCGTTGTGCAGCGGTGCAGCGATCAGGTGAGCGCAGGCTCCGCCTGGCGTGCGTCGATGCTCTCCAGAAGCGATTCGTGAGAAGCGGCAGCCGTCAGCGCGTCGTTCTCGGCCTGGATCCGTCCGAGCTCGGATTCCAGATCCTGTACGCGCTGCTGGAGCCGTCGCATCTCGGAGAGGAGTCGCGGGTCGGAGCCGCCGACGTAACCGAGAAGCGCCTTTGCCATGATGGATGGTCCTCCACACTGAGTGACCGACCGAAGCGGTGTGGGTCGTGAGGGATTCGCACCCGCGGTGTTTGGCAGGATCTTGTTTGGTGCTGCCGTTCATCCATGCCAAACAGCTAAGGTGCGCGGGGTGCTTTCAGCGTCTCACCAAAAAGTTTGACGGTCAACACGATCACGCCCCGTATTGGCGGGCATCCCGGTGGCACGCGGCCGAAACGGCGGCGCTGCGACTCCTGCGGGGACCTCGAGGCGTGGCGATCATCCTTGCGTGCGGAGCGTCCCACCGCAAGCAGTTCTTGGCAACCACCTGGCCCTTTCCGCTGCGGGCAGGTGCCGGTGGCATGTCCCGGCGCTCGGCGGGGGCCGCCTCGCACGGAGTTCTCAGCGGATCGCGAAGCCGTCGTAACCGCCGCGCGGTGTGTCCCAGATCTCGGTGACTCCGTCCACGTGCCCGGGCGTGTCGTCGCCCAGGAGCCAGCCGAGCAGCCCCTCGCAGCCCTCACGGGCCCCTTCCGCCACCACCTGGACCCGGCCGTCGGCCAAATTGAGAGCAAAGCCACTCAGGCCGCCGATCTCCAGCGCCTTCGCCCGCGTGAACCAGCGGAATCCCACGCCCTGCACGTGTCCGCGCACCCAGGCCACCAGCCGTACATCCTCGTTCATGGGTGCAACCTAACCGGGCAAAGTCGCTCGGAGCACTTCCCTCCTCAGCACCATGGGGTACCGTCCCGACCCAATGATTCTCATATGAAACTCACTCGATCGGGTGAGTCAGGTTGACCAGAAGGCCCAGGAGGCGCGCGTCGCCCCAGGTCTTCGGCCGACCGTGGGAACACCGCCTGGACGAGGAAGGCAAGGACATGGGACGCCACCGACGCTCCGACGCCGGCCGCGCCGCCAAGGGCCGCGCCACGGGGGTCACACAGACGCACGGCTCGCACGCGGACAGCCACATCCCGCAGGACTCGCACGGGGTCGACCACCCCACGGCGGGGATCGCGCCGTACCTGAACCCGGAGGCCTACGCCGACTCCGTCGCGAAGAGCCAGGAGTACCTGTTCTCGACGCGGCACGGGGGCACGGACGGGGAGAAGGGCGGGTACGACCACGCCGACACCATGGTGTTCGCGGCCGACGGGTTCACGCCCGGCGGCGGCGCGCCGCGGACCGCGTCCGGCCAGGCCGGTGTGAGCCGCCGCCGGAGGAAGAGGATCGGCACGCCGGTCAAGACGGGTCTGCTCGGTGTGTCCGCGGCGGTCGCCCTCGGCACCGTCGCGGTGGCCACCGGCGTGGTGCCCGGACTCGAGAGCTACCAGCTCGGCGGCGGCACCGGCCCCGGCGAGAAGGTCCAGGCCGCCGACTCGCCGACCAACTCGCCCGCCGAGCAGGGCGGCACGTCCGGCACCGCCGACGACGAGCGCGGTGGTACGTCGACCAGCCGCGACGCCAACCGCTCGGCCTCGCCGTCCGCCTCGCCCACACCCTCCGCCTCTGCTTCCGCTTCCGCCTCGAAGGCGGCGCCGTCGACGGCACCCGCCAAGACGGCGACGCCCCAGAAGCCGAAGCCCACGCCTTCCAAGCAGCGGAAGACCACTCCTGCGGCCC
Organism: Streptomyces sp. yr375; assembly: GCF_900110755.1. Taxonomy (GTDB): domain Bacteria; phylum Actinomycetota; class Actinomycetes; order Streptomycetales; family Streptomycetaceae; genus Streptomyces. The sequence continues at coordinate 27,794 of NZ_FOFF01000033.1, read as the reverse complement.
CGGTGGCGACTCCGTCCAAGTCGAGGGCGGCGGCCAAGGCCCCGGAGCGGGTCGAGTCGCCGGTGACCGTCTCGGCCGAGGCGCAGGCGGCGGCCGAGGTGCTGCGGCTCGTCAACGTGGAGCGGTCCAAGGTCGGGTGCAGCGCCCTCTCCGCGAACAGCGCGCTGTCGGGGCTGGCCGAGAAGTTCAGCGACGACATGGCCGCGCGGGGCTTCTTCGACCACACCGACCCGGACGGGGCGAGCCCCTGGGACCGGGCCGCCAAGGCCGGCATATCCGACCTCGGCGGCGAGAACATAGCCCGCGGCCAGTCCGACGCGGCAGCCGTCATGGAAGCCTGGATGAACAGCCCCGGCCACCGGGCGAACATCCTGAACTGCGACTTCAAGACGCTGGGCGTCGGCGTCCACTTCGGGTCCGGCGGACCCTGGTGGACGCAGGACTTCGGCTACTAGGCCCTAGGCCTGCGGAAAAGACTCCGCAGGAACGATCATGCAGCCTGGGTCCGGCCGGCCACGAAGATCTTCGCGGTCTCGGCGACCCGTCGGCCCAGGTGCTCCGCCGTCGCCGCGTCGGCCTTGTGGACGCCCTCCGGGCCCGCGTCGACATTGGTCTGCGCGGCCGCGCCGAGGGAGACGCCGAGCCGGTTGAGGTCGTTCTCGGAGCCGGTGCTGCTGTTCCAGCCGGGCGTCAGGCCGAGGTTGACCCAGTGCATGCCGAGCTGGCCGGCCAGGATCTGGAAGAACTGCAGCGTGTGCAGCTTGTCGCCGTTCTTGGAGCCGGAGTTGGTGAAGCCCGCGGCGAGCTTGTCCTGCCACGCCTGGGTGGCCCAGCGCGCGGAGGTCGCCTCCGCGAAGGTGTGGAAGGCGCCGGAGGCGGTGCCCATGTAGGTCGGCGAGCCGAACACGATCGCGTCCGAGCCGTCGAGCAGCGTCCACTGCTCCTCGGTGATCTCGGAGACGTCGATCAGGTGCACCTCGGCGCCGGCGTCGGCGGCACCGGCGCGGACCGCCTCGGCGAGGACGGCGGTGTGGCCGTAGCCGGAGTGGAAGGCGACGGAGACAACGGGGGTGGGCATGCGGACTCCTCGAAATGGGCAACTCAAGTGCGGCGATCAAAGGAAAGCACTAACTTCTGGTTAGTGCAACCTGTTGGTTAGCGCTGCCTTCGCGTACCCTTGCGCCATGACCAGCACCCAGGAGCGCACGGCGGACATGGACCTCCCGTACAACGTGTTCGCCAAGCTCTGCCCCTCGCGCGGCACGCTCGAGCACATCACGGGCCGCTGGGGCGGGCTCACGCTCGGAGCGCTGCACGAAGGTTCGCTGCGCTTCAACGAGCTGCGCCGCCGGGTCGACGGCGTGAGCGAGAAGATGCTGTCCCAGACGCTGCACGCCCTGGAGCGCGACGGCCTGGTGCACCGCGAGGCCCAGCCCACCAACCCGCCCCGGGTGGACTACGAGCTGACCCCGCTCGGCCGCGAGGTAGCCGAGCGGCTGCTGTCGCTCATCCACTGCCTGGAGGGCCGGATGGACGACGTCCTGGCCGCCCGCGAGCGCTACGACACGGCGCGCGGCGCGCGCTGACACTTCGGGCAGAAGTAGCTGGACCGGTTCATCCACGGGCGGCGGCGCATCGGCGTGCCGCATCGCTTGCAGGGCAGACCCTCCCGGCCGTACGCGTCGAGGGACCGGTCGAAGTAGCCCGACTCGCCGTTGACGTTGACGTACAGACTGTCGAAGCTGGTGCCGCCGACGGCGAGGGCCGCGTTCATCACGTCCCGGACATGGCCGAGGAGTTCGAGGGTGCGCGGGCGGGTGAAGTTCGCGGTCGGGCGTTCGTAGTGCAGGCGGGCGCGCCACAGCGCCTCGTCGGCGTAGATGTTGCCGACGCCGCTGATCAGCGACTGGTCGAGCAGGGCCCGCTTGATGGTGCTGCGCTTGCGGCGAAGGGCCTGGTGGAAGGCCTCGTCGTCGAACAGCGGGTCGAGGGGGTCGCGGGCGATGTGCCCGATGACGTCGGGCAGGCCGTCCGCGGTGGTGTCGTGGAGGGACAGGCCGCCGAAGGTGCGCTGGTCGACGAAGCGCAGTTCGGTGTCCACGTCGTCGGCGAAGCGCACGCGGATGCGCAGGTGCTTCTCGTCGGGGGCCGCGTGCGGCTGCACCAGGAGCTGGCCGCTCATGCCGAGGTGGGCCAGGACCGCCTGGTCCGTGTCCTCCAGCGGCAGCCACAGGTACTTGCCGCGGCGGCTCGGGACGCCGATGCGGTGGCCCTTGAGGCGGTGTGCGAAGTCGTCGGCGCCGGCGGTGTGACGGCGTACGGCGCGCGGGTGCAGCACCTCGGCGTCGGCGACCGTGCGATGGGCGACCCACCGCTCCAGACCGCGCCGGACCACCTCGACCTCGGGCAACTCGGGCATGGGACCCCCTCGTACGGAACGCCCGCCTCCAGTGGAGGCGGGCGTTCGTCTCGTACCGATGTACCGCTGTTACTGCTGCTACTGCTGCTACTGCTGCTACTGCTGTGGATCTACTGCTGTGGGTCAGGCGGAGGCGGACTCGGAGTCCTGGCCGACGTCGACGGTCTCGACGGCCGGGGCCGTCTCTGCCGCTTCGGCCCGCTCGTCCGCGGCGGCCCGGATGGACCGCCAGGCGGACTCGGCGGCTTGCTGCTCCGCCTCCTTCTTGCTGCGGCCGGTGCCGGTGCCGTACGAGACGCCTCCGACGCGGGCGGCAGCAGTGAAGGTCTTCTCGTGGTCGGGGCCGGTCTCCGTGACCAGGTACTCGGGGACGCCGAGCCCTTCGGTCGCGGTGAGCTCCTGGAGACTGGTCTTCCAGTCCAGGCCGGCACCGAGGTTCGAGGACTTCTCGATCAGCGGGTCGAACAGGCGGTGCACCAGTTCGGAGGCCGCGTCGAGGCCCTGGTCGAGATAGACCGCGCCGATCACCGCTTCAAGGGTGTCGGCGAGGATGGACGCCTTGTCCCGGCCGCCCGTGCCCTCTTCACCCCGGCCGAGCCGGATGAAGGAGCCCAGGTCGAGGCCACGACCGACCTCCGCCAGCGCACGCGAGTTGACCACCGCGGCCCGCAACTTGGCCAGTTGGCCTTCGGGCAGGTCGGGGTGGGTGCGGTACAGCGTGTCCGTGACGACGAGGCCGAGCACGGAGTCCCCGAGGAACTCCAGCCGCTCGTTCGTCGGCAGGCCGCCGTTCTCGTATGCGAAGGAACGGTGGGTCAGCGCACGCACCAGAAGGGCGGACTCGAGCTGATAGCCGAGCCGCCCTTCCAGAAGCGTGTGGGACGAGGCCGTGTCCGCCGGGCCACCCCCGCGAAGGCGGGGACCAACTTCTTTGGCGTCAGACATGGAGCCTCTCACCAGCCGCTCAGACCTCGAGGACCTGGCGCTTGTTATAGGTGCCGCAAGACGGGCACGCGATGTGCTGCAGCTTGGGCTCGTGGCAGCGCTCGCACGCAACCAGGGTGGGGACCGCAGCCTTCCACTGCGACCGGCGGTGGCGCGTGTTGCTGCGCGACATCTTCCGCTTCGGAACAGCCACGGCTACTTCTCCTGCTTCTCGGCGGCGCGTGCTGCTCTCTGCGCTTCGCCGCTCATCTCGTCCTTCTCGCCGTCTTCAGGTGAACCGGCGAGTCCCTGCAGTGCCGCCCATCGGATGTCGACGGCGTCGTGGTGGTGGTCCGGGGCGTCCGTGAGCCGTGTTCCGCATTCGGAACACAGGCCCAGGCAGTCGTCCTGGCACACCGGCTGCATCGGCAGTGCGAGCACCACCGCATCGCGCAGCACGGGTTCGAGGTCGAACAGGCCGTCCTCGATGAAGAGCCTGTCCTCGTCTTCCTCGGCGTCGTCGACCGGCTCCGCTTTGGGGCGGCCCCGGTCGTCGGCGTCAGGGTACGAGAACATCTCCTGGAAGTCCGCTTCGAGCTCCAGCTCCAGCGGCTCCAGACACCTTACGCACTCCCCCTCGGCCGATGCACGGGCGGTGCCCGTGACGAGCACCCCTTCCATGACCGACTCGAGTCGGAGCTCGAGCTCCAGCGGGGCGCCTTCCGGCACTCCGACGACTCCCTGGATCCCGAGATCCTGGGGTGCGTCGATCTCGCGGGTCAGGCGCTGCTGCGCACCAGGCCGCCGCCCCAGCTCGTGTGTGTCGAACACGAGAGGCTTACGGTGGTCGAGGCGGGCGTTCAGGGCCATTCCTGCTTTCGATCTGCTGAGCTCGAGGGACGCCGCCCTTCGGTGTTCCCGGGCAGCGGTGATCGCGGACGTACACACGACCGAGGAGCCAGGATACTTGAGCTTGCGCCCACAGCCCAATCGGGTGTGGACAACCCCGTCCGACCGGGTGCTCCCGGTCGCTACAGGCCGCGTCCCTGCTCGTAGGCGCGCAGTTGTTCGGCGCTGATCATGCCCGTGTCGAAGAGGCTGGTCTCGTCGAGGGCGTACCCCTGCTGGGCCTGTTGGGGCTGCTCGGGCTGTTGGGGGTCGTAGGGGGCCTGCTGGGTGTCGTAGCCCTGGTAGGCGTAGGGGTCGGCCTGCTGCTGATAGCCGTACGCGTCCTGCTGCTGGCCGCCGTAGCCCTGCTGCTGGCCGTAGCCGCCGGCGTACGGGTCCGGCTGCTGCTGGTAGGCGTAGGCCTCCTGCTGCTGCTCGTACGGCTGCTGGAGCGGCTGGGCGGCCGCCGCGTCCTGCTCGGCGAGGGCGGTGAGGTCGGCGAGGTAGTCGGCGTCCGAGGAGTGCTGGAAGGTCGTGGTGTCGTCGGCGAGGGCGCCGAGGTCGTCCGAGGCGATGCGGCCGTGCAGCTTCTGGCGGCCGCGGCCGACCGCGTCCAGGGTCTTGGCGAGGACCGCCTCGAAGGCGCCGAGCTTGGTGTCGACGTAGGAGTCGGCGTCGCGGCGCAGGGTCTCCGGGTCGTGGCTGCGCTCGGGGGCGTCCTCGTCCTCGTAGCCGTTCTCGTCGACGCCGGGGCCGGTGCCGAGGAGCTTCTCGCGGCCGCGGCCGACGGAGCCGAGGGTCTTGGTGAGGACGACCTCGAAGTTGGCGAGCTTGGAGTCGACGTATTCGTCGGCCTCCGCGCGGACGTCGTCGGCCTCTTTGCGGGCCTCGGCGAGGATGCGGTCGGCCTCGGACTGGGAGCGGCGGGCGATCTCGGTGTCGGAGATCAGGGAGCCGCGCTCGACGTGCGCGGTGGAGATGATCCGCTCGGCCTCCTGGCGGGCCTGCTCGACCATCTGCTCGCGGCCGCCGATCAGTTCCTGGGCCTGGGCGAGCGAGTCGGGCAGGGCCGCGCGGACCTCTTCGAGCAGGGCGAGCAGATCCGCGCGGTTGACCACGCACGAGGCCGACATCGGCATCGACCGGGCACTGGAGACCGCCGTGACGATCTCGTCGAGCTTCTTCTGCACGTCCACCGGTTGCTCGCCACTCTCTAAAGCCGTGTTGGAGACGGACGGAACGACTGTAGCCCCATCAGTCGTTGCGCAGGCGCTCGTTGAGCGCCTCCAGGACGATCGCCGGAACGAGGTGGGAGACGTCTCCGCCCCAGGTGGCGACCTCCTTCACCAGCGAGGAGGAGAGGAAGCTGTAGGTGGGGTTGGTGGGCACGAACAGCGTCTCGACGCCGGACAGCCCGTTGTTCATCTGGGCCATCTGCAGCTCGTAGTCGAAGTCGCTGACCGCGCGCAGGCCCTTGACGATGGCGGGGATCTCGCGCTGCTTGCAGAAGTCGACGAGGAGGCCGTGGAAGGCCTCGACGCGGACGTTGCCGTACTCGGCGGTGACCCGGCGGATCAGGTCGATCCGCTCGTCGATCTCGAACAGGCCCTTCTTGGACTTGTTGATCATGACCGCGACATAGACCTCGTCGTACAGACGGGAGGCGCGGGAAATGATGTCGAGGTGTCCGTTGGTGATCGGGTCGAACGACCCGGGACAGACGGCGCGGCGCACTAGTGATCCCTCGCTCTCCGGTCCGGTCATCGTGCGTCTTCGCACGTAGCGGCGGCGCGACCGTACCAAAACGTTCCCTCGCCGTAGCGACGGGCCCTGAGGCCTTCGAAACCGGCCGGCCAGTGGAACTCTCCGCCTCTGGTGCTGCGCTCCACGGTGACGAGCGCTTCGGCCGTGAGCCAGCCCCCCGCGCGGAGTGTGAGCAGGATCTCCCGAAGATCGTCGTCGGAGACGGCGTACGGGGGGTCGAGGAAGACGAGGTCGTACGGCGTCGGCGGCGGCGTCTGGATCACCTGGTGGGCCTTGCCGGCCCTGACCTCCGCGCCGGGCAGGCCGAGGGTCTTCACGTTCTCCCGGATCGTGCGGGCCGCGCGGGCGTCGGCCTCGACCAGGAGGGTGTGGCCCGCGCCGCGGGAGAGGGCCTCCAGGCCCACGGCGCCGGAGCCGGCGTACAGGTCGAGGACGCGTTCGCCGGCGAGGGGGCCGCCGCCCAGCAGGGACTGCCAGGTGGAGAAGAGGCCCTCGCGGGCGCGGTCGGAGGTGGGACGGGTTCCGTTGCCCGGCGGGACTGCCAGGCGGCGCCCACCGGCTGTGCCGGCGATCACGCGGGTCATCTCGGGTCCTTGGTCGTGGGGTGCGTTCGGGTCCAGTGTGGCTGGTCGCGGCCGTGCGGCGTTAGCCGTGTGTCCGGTACCGCCCCGATGTCCAGTACGGCCCCGTGCCGCCGAGTCGGTCACCTCTCGCGGTCTTCTCTTCCGGTCTGCTAGCCCTTTTCCAGGTACTGCTCCCGCTCCTCGTCCAGGAGGGCGTCCAGGGCCGTGCGCAGGCCCGGGTAGGCGGTCAGTTCCGGGTCGGCCGCGACCACCCGCGCGGCCTCTCCTCGCGCCTCCGCGATGACCTCCTCGTCCTCGATGACGGCGAGGACGCGCAGTGAGGTGCGGGCGCCGGACTGGGCCTGGCCCAGGACGTCGCCCTCGCGGCGCTGTTCGAGGTCGATGCGGGAGAGCTCGAAGCCGTCGAGGGTGGCGGCGACCGCGTTGAGGCGCTGGCGGGCGGGGCTGGCCTCGGGCATCTCGGTGACCAGCAGGCAGAGGCCGGGGGCCGCGCCGCGCCCGACCCGGCCGCGGAGCTGGTGCAACTGGGAGACGCCGAAGCGGTCGGCGTCCATGATCACCATCGCGGTGGCGTTCGGGACGTTGACGCCGACCTCGATGACGGTCGTGGCGACCAGGACGTCGGTGTCGCCCGCGGCGAAGCGGCGCATGGCGGCGTCCTTGTCGTCGGGGGGCATCCGGCCGTAGAGGACCTCGACCTTGAGGCCCTGGAGCGGGCCCTTGACGAGCTGGTCGGCCACGTCGAGGACGGCGAGCGGGGGGCGCTTTTCGGCCTCGGCCTCCGCCTCCGGGGGCTTCTTCTTGGTCTTGGCGGCCTTCTTCGGGTCGTCCTCCTCGTCGCCGATGCGGGGGCAGACGACGTACGCCTGATGGCCGCCGGCCACCTCTTCGCGGACGCGCTCCCAGGCGCGGGCCAGGAAGTGGGGCTTGTCGGCGGCCGGGACGACATGGCTGGCGATGGGCGAGCGGCCGGCCGGGAGCTGGTCGAGGACGGATGTCTCCAGGTCGCCGAAGACGGTCATGGCGACCGTGCGCGGGATGGGGGTGGCGGTCATCACCAGGAGGTGCGGGGGCTGTTTGCCCTTGCCGCGCAGGGCGTCGCGCTGCTCGACGCCGAAGCGGTGCTGTTCGTCGACCACGACCAGCCCGAGGTCGTGGAACTGGACCTTGTCCTCGATCAACGCGTGCGTGCCGATCACGATGCCGGCCTCGCCGGTGACGAGGTCGAGCAGTGCCTGCCTGCGTGCGGCCATGCCCATGGAGCCGGTCAGCAGGACGACCTTGGTGGCCCGGTCGGAGCCGCCGAGCATCCCGCCCTCGGCCAGGTCGCCCATCATCTCGACGACGGAGCGGTGGTGCTGCTGGGCGAGGACCTCGGTGGGGGCGAGCATGGCGGCCTGTCCGCCGGCGTCGACGACGGCGAGCATGGCGCGCAGGGCGACCAGGGTCTTGCCCGATCCGACCTCGCCCTGGAGGAGGCGGTGCATCGGGTGGTCCGTCGCCAGGTCGTCGAAGATCTCCTTGGAGACCTTCTGCTGGCCCTCCGTGAGGGTGAAGGGGAGGCGGGCGTCGAAGGCGGTGAGCAGGCCGTCGGGGGCGGGTCTGCGGGCCACGGCCGGGAGTTGGGCGTCGGCGTGGCGGCGGCGGGCCAGGGCGACCTGGAGGACGAAGGCCTCGTCCCACTTCAGGCGGGTGCGGGCGGCGGCGATGTCGGCCTTGGTGTGCGGGCGGTGGATCTTGTGGAGGGCCTCGGGGAGGGAGACCAGGCCGCGGCCGTCGCGCAGCGCGTCCGGGAGGGGGTCGACGGCCTCCTGGGCGCTGGGCAGGACCGTCTGGACGGCCTTGCCGATCTTCCAGGACTCCAGTTTGGCGGTGGCGGGGTAGATCGGGATGAGGGCGCCGGCCCAGCTCTCGACGGACTCCTCGGGGTCCGCCTCCTCGGGGTCGGCGCGCAGCGGTTCGTAGGCCGGGTGGGCCAGTTGGAGGCGGCGGTTGAAGACCGAGACCTTGCCGGAGAACATCGCGCGGGTGCCCGGCAGGAGGTCCTTGTGGGGTTTGTGGACACCGCTGCCGAAGAAGACCAGTTGGAGTCGGCCGCTGCCGTCGGTGATCGTCACCTCCAGGCGCTGGCCCTTGCCCCGGGGGGCCTTGGCGGAGGCGAAGCTGTGCAGGCGGGCGTCGGCGACCTGGGCGACCACGGTGACGTGCTCGTCCATCGGGAGGTCGGCGAGGTGGGTGAGCTGGCCGCGCTCCTCGTATCTGCGGGGGTAGTGGTGCAGGAGGTCGCCGACGGTGTGCAGGCCGAGGTGCTCGGCCATCACCTTCGCGGTGGCGGGGCCGAGCACCGACCTGAGTGGCTGCTTCAGCGCTTCTTCCAGTGCGGGCACGAGATCCATTGCACACCACACCACTGACATTGCCGTATACGTGTCCTGAAAGTCCTGGTCAGACGGCTCGTTCGGGCTCTAGGATGGCGCGCTCCGGCCATCATCCGCGGTCACCGCCCCAACGGGACCGCCCGACCCCGCGCCGTGCTTCTCCCCCAGCCCGCGGCGCTGCAGCGATGGACTCCCAGACCTCACCGTCATCCCAGGCATCTCCGTCACCTCACACCTTCCAGGTCGACCTGCGTGGTCTCGTGGACCTGCTGTCCCATCACCTCTACTCCAGTCCCCGGGTCTACCTGCGCGAACTGCTGCAGAACGCCGTGGACGCGATCACCGCCCGGCGCACCGAGGAGCCCGAAGCCCCGGCGCGGGTGCGGTTGTTCGCGGCGGGCGGCCGGCTGCGGGTGGAGGACTCCGGCGTCGGGCTCACCGAGGCCGACGTGCACAACCTGCTGGCCACGATCGGGCGCAGTTCCAAGCGGGCCGAGGGGCTGCACGGCGTGCGTTCGGACTTCCTCGGCCAGTTCGGCATCGGGCTGCTGGCCTGTTTCGTGGTCGCCGAGCGGATCCGCGTGGTCAGCCGCAGCGCCCGTACGCCGGACGCGCCGCCCGTGGAGTGGACGGCGCGCGACGACGGTTCGTACACCGTGCGGACGCTGCCCCACGAGGCGCGGCCCGAGCCGGGCACCACGGTGCATCTGGTGGCGCGGGCCGGCGCCGGGGAGTGGCTCGCCGAGCCGCGGGTGCTGGCGCTGGCCCGGGAGTTCGGGTCGCTGCTGCCGTACGACGTCCGGGTCGGCGAGGAGGCGGTCACCGATCTGCCGGCGCCCTGGGACCGGGCGTACGCCTCCCCCGCCAACCGGCGGGTGGCGCTGGCCCGGCACTGTCACGCGCTGTTCGGGTTCACGCCGTTGGACTCGGTCGAGCTGAACGTGCCGCTGGCGGGGATCCGCGGGGTGGCGTACGTGCTGCCGTCGGCGGTCAGCCCCGCGCAGCGCGCCGGTCACCGGGTGCATCTCAAGGGCATGCTGCTGACCGAGCGGGGCGAGCAACTGCTGCCCGACTGGGCGTTCTTCGTGCGCTGCGTCCTGGACACCGACAGTCTGCGGCCGACGGCCTCGCGCGAGTCGCTGTACGAGGACGAGACGCTGGCCGCCGTACGGGAGGCGCTCGGGGAGCGGATCCGGTCGTGGCTGACGGGTCTGGCGGCCGGTGATCCGGAGCGGCTCGCGGCCTTCCTCGCGGTGCACCACCTGGGTGTGAAGTCGCTGGCGCGGCACGACAAGGAGATGCTGCGCACGATGCTGCCGTGGCTGCCCTTCGAGACGACCGACGGGCGGCTGTCGCTGGAGGAGTTCGCGCAGCGGCACCCGGTGGTGCACTTCACGCGGACCGTGGAGGAGTACCGGCAGGTCGCTCCGATCGCGTCCGCGCAGGGCGTCGGGGTGATCAACGGCGGTTACACGTACGACAGCGAGCTGGTCGAGGCGCTGCCGTCGGTGCGGCCGGGGACGGCGGTCGCCGAGCTGGACGCGGACACCGTGACCGCGCACCTGGACGGCGTCGACCCGGCCGACGAGCTGGCGCTGGCGGGCTTCCTGGCGGCCGCGCGGGCGAAGCTCGACCCGCTGGGCTGTGACGTCGTCCTGCGGGCCTTCCATCCGTTGTCGGTGCCGGCGCTGCATCTCGACGACCGGGCGGCCCGGCACGAACAGGCGCGGGCGCAGGCCGAGGAGCAGGCCGACGACCTGTGGGCGGGCATCCTGGGCTCGCTGCGCGGCAGCGCCCCGCGCGCGCGGCTGGTGCTCAACCATCTCAACCCGCTGATCCGGCGGATCAGTTCGCTGAACGAGCCGGAACTGATCGGCACCGCCACGGAGTCCCTGTACGGGCAGGCGCTGCTGATGGCGCAACGCCCGCTGCGGCCCGCGGACTCGGCGCTGCTGAACCGGGCGTTCATCGGTCTCCTGGAGTGGGCGACGCACGGGGCGGCCGCGCAGGGGGAGCCGGGGCACGGGGAGTCGACAGAGGGGCAGCAGGGGACCACTGATGAGTGAGATCACGGATTTCGACTCCCTCCGCCGGGCGCTGGCGGAGAACGGCGAGCAGCCGGAGGGGCCGGCCCGCAACGCGCGCGCGGAGCAGTTGCTGCTGGAGGCGGAGAGGCTGAGCGTCCCGCTCGCCGTGATCGAGGCGCTCGGGCACCAGTTGAAGGTCTACAACTACAGCTCCGAGAAGGCGAAGATGTTCGTCCCCTTCGCGCGGCTGCTGCGCCTGTGGGACGAACGGCCAGAGGACTTCGACGAGTACGAGACGCACTCGCTGCACTGGGTCTTCAAGTGGGTGTCGGCCGGCATGCTCGACCAGCCGCACGTGCCGCTGGCGTCGGTGGAGAAGTGGCTCGGCGAGATGGAGCACCGCTACCGGCTCGCCGGGCACTCCGAACGGGCGGTGCGCAGCGCCGAGTTCAGTGTGGCGGTGCATGTGGGGGACGTGGCGCGGGCCGAGCGGGCGTTCGCCGCGTGGCTGGCGGCGGACCGGGACACCATGGCCGACTGCCACGCGTGCGAGCTGCACGGGCAGGGCTGGTGGCAGGCGGAGCGGGGCCGGGACGCGGTGGCGCTGGAGGTGTGGGCGCCGGTCCTGGAGGGCGCGTACACGTGCGCGCACGAGCCGCACACGGTGCTCGCGTCGTCGCTGCTGCCGCTGTTGCGGCTGGGCCGCCTGGAGGAGGCCCGCGCGCACCATCTGCGGGGTTTCCGGCTGGTGCGGCCCATGGAGAGCATGCGGGGCGCCTACGCGGACCACGTCGAGTTCTGCGCGCTGACCGGCAACGAGGCGCGGGGCCTGGAGCTGCTCGCGGAGCGGCCGGCGTACTTCACGGACGAGGGACAGCCGCGCAGCAGGCTGGAGTTCCTGAGCGTCGTGGTGCTGCTCATGGAGCGGCTGACGGAGCTCGGGCTCGGCGGTCAGCGGGTGCCCGGGGCGGCCGGGCGGGAGTGGACGGCCGTCGAACTCGCGGCGCACGCGCGCGTGGAGGCCCTCGCGCTGGCGGCGCGCTTCGACGAGCGCAACGGCACGGCGTACGTCAGTGAGCGGGCACGCGCGCGGATGGCGCAGCGGCCCCTGGTGGAGCGGTTGCCCCTGGGGGTGCGGGCGACCCGCCCGGCCGCCACGGCACCGGTGTCACCGGCCCCGGCTCCGGCTCCGGTCCCGGAGGCCGCCGAACCGGATCTGGCGGCGCTGCTCGTCGAGGCCCGGCGGCTGTCGGACACCCTCCAACCGCACGCCGTGGAGGCGTGGGCGCGGGTGGCGCGGCTGGCCGGGGAGTCGGCGGGGGTGGAGCTGGCGGCGCGGGACCGCGCGGAGATCGCCGACCACGAGGCGATCGGGCTGGGCCCGGCGGGCGCGGAAACGTTCGAGCAGGCCGCCGGGCTGTACGCGGAGGCGGGCGACCCCGGCGAGGCGCTGGCCGCACGCGCGCGTGCCGCGTACGTCCGTGCGCTGGCCGGCGAGGTCGACGAGGCGCTCGAGGCGGTCGCCGACCCGTACGACCAGGTCCTCGCGCTGTACGCCGACGGCGGTACCGAGGTGCCGCAGGCGGCGGGCGTGCTGATGGGGCGGGCGCGGATCCTGATGCGGCGCGTCCACGAGGCCGACGGGCCGGTGCCGGCCACGGTGGTGACCCAGGCGGAGGCGGCCGTACGCGAGCTGCTGGCGCTGGTGGACGGCCGCACCGGCGCCGACGTACGGCTGGCCGCGCGGGTCGCCGAGGGGCACGCGATGCTCGCCGAGCTGGCCACGTGCGCCGGGGATCCGGAGGCGGGCGCGGAGCGGTTCGCGCGGGCCGCGGCGGAGTTCGTCGAGGCGGGTCTGCCGTGGTTCGCCGTGGAGTACGAGGCCCGGTTGGCCGGTCTCGCCCACCAACTGGGCGACATGGTGGAGGCGGAGCGGGCGCTGCGGGCCGCCCTGGAGCACGGCGGGCCGTTCCTGGAGGCCGTCGGGCGGGCCCAACTGCATCTCCAGCTCGCCGAGGTCGTCGGGGGCCGGGGACAGGCCGAGGAGGCCGCGGAACACGCCCTGGAGGCGGCGCACTGGGCCGACGAGGCGGGCGCGGGCCCGACGTTCGGTGCGTGGGCGCGGCACCAGCTCGGCGGGTTCCTGGTGCGGCTGGGCCGCTGGGCCGAGGCCGCGGAGGTGCTGGAGTCGGCGCTCGCGGACCTGACCGCCGAGACGCACGGCGACGGCGCGGTCGTCCAGACGCAGTGGTGGCTCGGCGACTGCCTGAGCGAGCTCGGGGACCACCGGGACGCCGCCGAACGCCGGTTGCAGGCCGCCGAGCTGGCCCGGCACTGGCCCGAGCAGCACGACCACGCCACCCTCGCCCACCTGGCCGCCGAGTCGCTCGGCCAGGCCGGCCTGCACACCGAGGCGGACCAGGCCTACGCCCGCGCGGGCGAGCTGTGGCGCGGCCTCGGCAACGTCCACGGGCTGGTCCGCTCCCTGCGCGCCCGCGCGTGGCTCGCGCTGCGTACCGAGGACGGTACGCAGGCGGCGCGCGACCTGATGACGAGCGCCGTGGAGCAGTGCGCGGACGCGTTCGACGCGGCGGACGACGACGAGGCGCGCCTGCGGCTCGTCGCCGAACTCGGCCACACGCACCGCCAGTTCGGCGACCTGCTGGCCCGGTCCGCCGCCGACGACGCGGACGACGACTCGATCCGGGCCGCCCTGGACGACGCGCTGTCCCAGATGTCCGAGGCCGTCGCGGTGTTCGTCGCCCTGGGCGACAGCGCCCTGTCCGCCCGGACCGGAGCCGAGCTGGCCGCGGGCTGGCTGGAGACGGACCTCGGACGCCCCAAGGAGGCGGCGGCACGCGCGCGTGCGGTGCTGAGGGCCTACGCGGACGCCGAGGACGGTGCCGGTGCCGAGGAGGGCGACGAGGGGGACGGCGGGACGGCTCGGGCGCGGCGGGCCGAGGCGGAGCAGTTGTTGCAGGCGACGGAGGAACAAAAGGATCGTTGACCGATCCCGTGAGGGTCGGGGGCGCCCGCCCCCACGCAACCCCGGCCCACCGAACTCCGCCCTGCGGCCTACTCCACCCCGACCAACACCAGCGACCCCTGCCGCCCGCCCCGGTACACCACCGTGTCGACGGCGAGATAGGCCTCCCGTACCCGTGCCTCCAGGTGTTCGGCGACGCCCTGGGGGGCCTCGTCGCCGAGGACGAGGGTGACGAGTTCGCCGCCCGCCGCCAGCATCCGGTTCAGGACGACCTCGGCGGTGGCGGTGACGTCGGAGCCGATGACGGCCACGTCGCCGTCGATGAGCCCGAGGACGTCGCCGGCCTGGCAGATGCCGGCCATGGTCCACGACTGGCGCTCGGCGACGACGACCTCGGCGTAGCGGGTGGCGCCGGCCGCCGAGGTCATCGAGACGACGTCCTCGTCGAAGCGGCGGTCCGGCTCGTGCACGGCGAGCGCGGCGATCCCCTGGACCGCGGAGCGGGTCGGGATCAGCGCCACCCGGATGCCCTCCGTGCGGGCCTGCTCGGCGGCCGCGGCGGCGGTGTGCCGCAGATCGGCGTCGTTGGGCAGCAGCACGACCTCGCGCGCGTGGGCCCGTCGTACGGCCTCGACGAGCTCCCCGCTGGCGGGCGGCTCCCCCGGGCGCGCGAGCACGGTGGTCGCGCCCGCCTCGGCGTACAGCCCGGCCAGGCCCTCGCCGGGCACGACGGCGACGACCGCGCGCTGGACGCGCTCACGGGGCGCACGCTCACCCCCACGCGTGTGCGCGTCGCCGACCCCGAAGTGCGTGATGCGGATCCGGTAGGGCCGGCCCGCCTCGACGCCCGCCTCGACGGCCGCGCCCGCGTCGTCCACATGCACATGGACGTTCCACAGGCCGTCGCCGCCGACCACGACGAGCGAGTCGCCCAGGGCGTCCAGCCGCTGCCGCAGCCGCGTCACGGCCGCGTCGTCCGCCTTAAGGAGGTAGATCACCTCGAACGCGGGACCACCCTCGCCGTCCGCCCCGTCGACGCACTCCGCCACTTCCTCCACGCGCGCGTGCACCCCGGAACCGAAACCGGATCCGGAACCGGAACCGGCCACGGCCCCGGTGAGTCCCGGCGCCTCCCCCGTGAACGTCTCCACCAGTGCCCCGAGGACCGCCACCAGGCCCCGCCCGCCCGCGTCCACGACGCCGGCCTGCTCCAGGACGGCCAACTGCCCCGGGGTCGCGGCGAGCGCCGCGCACGCCCCCTGGTAGGCCGCCCTGGCGACCGCCCCGCAGTCGCCCTCCGCTCCCGCGGCCGCGTCGGCGGCGGCCGAGGCGACCGTCAGGACGGTGCCCTCGACGGGATGGGCGACGGCCTGGCGGGCGGAGTCGGCCGCGTGCCGAAGGGCCAGCCGCAGCCCGTCACCGTCGGTGTGGGAGGCGTCGCCCTCGGCGGCGAGCACCTGGGCCATGCCGCGCAGCAACTGCGCCAGGATCGTCCCCGAGTTCCCGCGCGCCCCTATGAGCGCACCGTGCGCCATCGCGCGCGCGGCGTCGCCCAGGGAGGGCTGCCCGGCGAACACGGCCTCGACGGCGGTCGCCGCCGACTCGACGGTCAGATACAGGTTGGTGCCGGTGTCCCCGTCCGCGACCGGGTAGACGTTGATCGCGTCGATCTCCTCGCGCGCCCGGCCAAGCGCCGTGAGCGCGAGGCCGCACCAGGTGCGCACCGCGAGAGCATCGAAGAATGTCTGCGGCACCTGCGCCACCTGCGCCTCCTTGAGCGGCTGGACTGGTCGCAGCGTAGACCCCGGGGCGGTGTCCACCGGAAACAGGTGGGGGCTGGTCCAGGGGCCCTGAGCAGCCATGGTAGTTTCGTTCTACTGGCGCAGTCGTTGTATGCTGCTCCGGTTGCCCGATCCCGTCGGGCTCTCCCCCCTGGCACCGCCACTTCAGATCCTCCGATCCTGATCCCGGCATGCCGGGATCAACCGTAAGTGCATCTGAAGTCTTTGGAGTGACCCGTGGCTGCCAACTGCGACGTCTGTGGCAAGGGGCCGAGCTTCGGCAACAACATCTCGCACTCGCACCGCCGTACGTCCCGTCGCTGGAACCCGAACATCCAGCGCGTCCGTACCGTGGTCGGCGGGACGCCGAAGCGCGTGAACGCTTGCACCTCGTGCATCAAGGCCGGCAAGGTCTCGCGCTGACGCACAGCTAAGTGCGCGGCCACTGCTGGTTCGCTGCATAGAGCCGGTCCACCTCGTGTGGGCCGGCTTTCTGCTATGCCCGTTCGGCGGCTCCGCTGTGCCAATTCAGCGGCTCAGGACCGGCCCAGGACCGGGTCAGGACGTGCCCCGGGTGAGATCCCAGCCGTGATCCACGGGGCCGATCCCCGCGCCGAGGGCGAACCCGGCGGCGATCGCCCCGGTGACGTACGCCTTGGCCGCCCGCACCGCCTCCGGGACGGACCGCCCCATCGCCAGGTACGACGCGATCGCGGACGCGAGCGTGCAGCCGGTGCCGTGCGTGTGACGGTTGTCGTACCTCGGGGCGCGCAGCCAGTGCTCCTCGACGCCGTCCGTCAGCAGGTCCACGGCGTCGCCGGGGAGATGGCCGCCCTTGATCAGCACCCACCGCGGCCCGTAGGCCAGCACGGCGGCCGCAGCGGCCCTCAACTGGTCCTCCGACTCGACCCGCACGCCCGTCAGTTGGGCGACCTCGTCGAGGTTCGGGGTGGCGACGGTCGCGGCCGGCAGCAGCCTCGTGCGTACGGAGTCCAGCGCGGAGGCCGCCAGCAGCGGGTCGCCGTGCTTGGAGACGCCGACCGGGTCGACGACCACCGGAGCGTCCGTGCCGGCGATCAACTCGGCGACCGTCTCCACGAGTTCGGCGGAGGCCAGCATGCCCGTCTTCACCGCCTGCACGCCGATGTCGTCGACGACGCTGCGGTACTGCGACCGCACCGCCGCCACCGGCAGCTCCCAAGCCCCCTGCACGCCAAGGGAGTTCTGCGCGGTGACCGCCGTGAGCACGCTCATGCCGTGCACGCCGAGCGCGAGCATCGTCTTCAGGTCGGCCTGGATCCCGGCCCCGCCACCGGAGTCGGAGCCGGCCACCGTCAGAACCCTGGGCCTCACTGCTCCAGGTCCCCGAAGTGGTCCCAGCCGCCCTTGGCGGTCCAGGGCGCGCCGTCGACCGTCACCTGGGGCAGCGCGGACGGGTTGAGGACCTCGCCGATCACCTTCCAGCGGGCGGGCAGCTTCACGTCCGGCGGGAAGGTCGCCACGATCGCGTGGTCCTCGCCCCCGGTCAGCACCCACTGGATGGGGTCGACGCCGACGGCCTGCCCGATGTCGTACATCTGCGTCGGGACGTCGATCGCGCCGGAGCGGATGTCGATGCGGACCTTGCTGGCCTCGGCGATGTGCCCGAGGTCGGCGATCAGCCCGTCGCTGACGTCGCACATCGCCGTCGCGCCGAGCCCCGCCGCCGCCGGACCCGCGTGGTACGGCGGCTCGGGGCGGCGGTGGGCCTCGACGAAGGCGCGGGGCGAGCGGAAGCCGCGGGACAGCACCGCGTACCCGGCCGCCGACCAGCCCAGCCAGCCGGTCACCGCGACCAGGTCGCCGGGCTGGGCGCCGCCCCGGGTGACCGGCTCCTGGTTGCGCAGATCGCCGAGCGCGGTGATCGACACCATGATCGTGTCGCCCCGTACGACGTCGCCGCCGACCACGGAGGCGCCGGCGACATGGCACTCGTCGCGCAGCCCGTCCATCAGCTCGGACGGCCAGGTGACCGGCAGCTCGGCGGGCACGACGAGGCCGAGCAGCAGGGCCGTCGGCACCGCGCCCATGGCGGCGATGTCGGCGAGGTTCTGCGCGGCGGCCTTGCGGCCGACGTCGTAGGCCGTGGACCAGTCGCGGCGGAAGTGCCGGCCCTCCAGCAGGATGTCGGTGCTGGCCACCACCCGCCGGTCGGGCGCGGCGACCACCGCGGCGTCGTCGCCGGGGCCGACCCGGACCGCGGGGGTGGTGGTGAGACGGGAGGTGAGCTCCCTGATGAGCCCGAACTCGCCGAGTTCACCAACAGTGCCCTTCATTGCCCTTTGGCCCCTTCTGTACCTGTCCGTGCCCGGTCGCGCATAACCAGTGTCCTCGATACGGTCGAGAGAGCCGTCAACTTCTGTCGTGCCTGCACCCCGGCGCGCAAGTCGTGGGCCGCGCGAGTCTCCCCGTGGCGAGCGGCGACGCGATACCGTGGCGTTCCTTTTCCCCACATGATCCTCGTGGCCGCCCTGGAGGTTCCGTGGTACAGGCGTACATCCTGATCCAGACCGAGGTCGGCAAGGCGTCGACCGTAGCCGAGGAGATCGGCAAGATTCCTGGCGTCGTCCAGGCCGAGGACGTGACGGGACCCTACGACGTGATCGTGCGGGCCCAGGCCGACACGGTGGACGACCTCGGCCGGATGGTGGTCGCCAAGGTCCAGCAGGTGGACGGGATCACCCGTACCCTGACCTGCCCGGTCGTGCATCTGTAGCCCCCGTCTAACCTTGGCCGGTGAACCCTTTCCGTCACCGGCCCTTCGGCCTGCCCTCGCTCGCCCTGTTGCTCGCCGTGGCGGGCTGCTCCTCAGCAGACGGTGAGACGGCGGCAGCGGTTCCCAGTCCCTCGGCGACGGTCACCGGGCTGTGCCGGAACCTGGACAAGGCGCTGCCGTCCACCGTGGACGATCTCGGCCGCCGGGATCCCTCGCCCGAGTCCGCGCTGACCTCGGGCTGGGGGAACCCGGCGATCATACTGCGCTGCGGTGTCGAACGACCCGAGAAGATGCTCGACCCCCAGGCCGACGGAGTCGAGGTGAACGGGGTGGGCTGGCTGCTGGAGAAGCGGGACGGGGGGTCGTTCCGGTTCACCACGACCCTGCGCCGGGCGTACGTCGAGGTGACGATCCCCAAGGACCGCACGGAAAACGGCATGGCGCCGCTCGTCGACCTGGCCCCCGCCATCAAGAAGGCGATCCCCGAAGGGATCGCCGACTAGACCGACACCGCAGCGGCGCGGGGGCAGTGCCCGAGGCGAACCGGAGCAAGATCGACACTGGATCCGCTCCGGATCAGCCCAAGATCAACGCAGCCCCGTCGACCTGCGCAGCGCCGCCTGCACCAGGCGGTCCACCAGCTCCGGGTAGGCGATCCCGGCCGCCTGCCACATCTTCGGGTACATGGAGATCGGCGTGAAGCCGGGCATCGTGTTGATCTCGTTGATGACGAACTCGCCGTCCTCCGTGAGGAAGAAGTCCGCGCGCACCAGGCCCTCGCAGGACGCCGCCTCGAAGGCGTCCACCGCGAGCCGCCGGACGTCCGCCGTCTCCTCGGGGGTGAGCGGCGCCGGGACGATCCCCGGGGTCGAGTCGATGTACTTGGCGTCGAAGTCGTAGTACGCGTGCGCGTCCGGCGGCGGGATCTCGGCCGGGACGGAGGCGCGGGGGCCGTCCTCGAACTCCAGGACGCCGCACTCGATCTCGCGGCCCCGCAGCGCCGCCTCCACCAGGATCTTCGGGTCGTGCCGCTGGGCCTCGGCGATCGCCTCGTCGAGCCCTGCCAGGTCGTCGACCTTGGTGATGCCGATCGACGAACCCGCGCGCGCGGGCTTCACGAAGAGCGGCCAGCCGTGCTCGCCCGCGAAGTCGACGATCTCCTTGCGGGCCGCCGACTCGTCCCGCTCCCACTCGCGCGGCCGGATCACCACGTACGGGCCGACCTTGAGCCCGAAGGAGGTGAACACCCGCTTCATGTACTCCTTGTCCTGGCCGACGGCCGAGGCGAGCACACCCGAACCCACGTACGGCACCCCGGAGAGCTCCAGCAGGCCCTGGAGCGTGCCGTCCTCCCCGTAGGGGCCGTGCAGCACCGGGAAGACGACGTCGACCTCGCCGAGCGCCTTGGGCACCGATCCGGCCTCGTAGTAGACGACTTCGCGGTTGGCGGGGTCGACGGGGAGCAGCACGCCGCCGTCCCGCGACTCGGCGAGTTCGTCGACGTCGGGCGTGCGGCGGTCGGTGATCGCCATCCGCTCGGGCTCGTCGGCGGTGAGGAACCAGCGGCCCTCGCGCGTGATGCCGATCGGCAGGACCTCGTACTTGGTCCGGTCGATGGCCCTGAGGACCGCGCCCGCGGTGACCACGGAGATCCCGTGCTCGGAGCTGCGGCCGCCGAAGACGACGGCCACCCGCGGCTTGCGGATGGGCTGCTGAGGGCTCTGGGGGAGGTTCTCGGTGCTCATATCGGGTTGAGAGTACCCGGTGGCAATGCCGCGAGTCAGCGTCCGTCCCCCAGGTTCCTCAGGGTTCCCCCGGGTTGCGTCACAGGGTCGCGCCGAAGGCCCCGTCGGGGTTCGCTCAGTGTCGTTCGGGCTTCGCGCTGCGCGACATCAGCTCCTTGAGCGCGACCACCGGAGGCTTGCCCTCGTGGACGATGCCGACGACCGTCTCGGTGATGGGCATGTCGACGCCGTGCCGCCGGGCCAGATCCAGCACCGACTCGCAGGACTTGACGCCCTCGGCGGTCTGCCGGGTGACCGCGATGGTCTCCTGCAAGGTCATGCCCTTGCCGAGGTTGGTGCCGAAGGTGTGGTTGCGCGACAGCGGCGAGGAGCAGGTCGCCACCAGGTCGCCGAGCCCGGCGAGACCGGCGAAGGTGAGCGGGTCCGCGCCCATCGCCAGGCCCAGCCGGGTGGTCTCGGCGAGCCCGCGCGTGATCAGCGAGCCCTTGGCGTTGTCGCCGAGCCCCATGCCGTCCGCGATGCCGACCGCGAGGCCGATCACGTTCTTCACCGCGCCGCCCAGCTCGCAGCCCACCACGTCGGTGTTGGTGTACGGGCGGAAGTACGGCGTGTGGCAGGCGGCCTGGAGCCGCCGCGCGACGGCCTCGTCGGTGCAGGCGACCACGGCGGCGGCCGGCCTGCGGGAGGCGATCTCCTTGGCGAGGTTGGGCCCGGTGACCACGGCGATACGGCCCGGGCCGACCTTGGCGACGTCCTCGATGACCTCGCTCATCCGCATGGTCGTACCGAGCTCGACGCCCTTCATCAGCGACACCAGGACGGTGTCCGGGGCGAGCAGCGGCGCCCAGTCGGCGAGGTTGGCGCGCAGGGTCTGCGAGGGGATCGCGAGGACGGTGAAGTCGGCGTCGCGGGCCGCCTCGGCCGGGTCGGCGGTGGCCCGCAGGTTGCGCGGGAGTTCGACGCCGGGGAGGTAGTCGGGGTTGCTGCGCGTGGAGTTGACCGCGTCGGCCAGCTCGGGGCGGCGCGCCCACAGCGTCACCTCGCAGCCCGCGTCGGCGAGGACCGTGCCGAAGGCGGTCCCCCAGGATCCGGTACCGAAGACGGCCGCCTTCACGGACTTGCTCACTTGCTGTTCTCCCCCTCGTGACTGATCTCCGCACCCGTCTCGGCGCCGGCGTCCGCACCGGTGTGCGCGGTGGTCTCCGCGCGGGTGCGGCGGCGCTGCTCGATCCGCTCCAGGCGCGGGTCGTAGGGCGTCTCGGGTGCCTTCTCGCCCCGGATCTCCTCCAGCAGCGCGGTGACGGTGGCCATGATGACCTCCGTCGCCTCCTTCAGGAGATCCGGGGTCATCTCCCGGCCGTAGAACCGCGAGAGGTCCACCGGCGGCCCGGCGAGCACATGGTGCGTCTTGCGCGGCAGGACGTCGGGCTTCTTCGCGTAGGGCGGGAGCAGTTCGTTGACGCCCCACTGGGCGACCGGGATCACCGGGCACCTGGTCTGCAGGGCGACGCGCGCGGCACCGGTCTTGGCGGTCATGGGCCAGCCGTCGGGGTCGCGGGTCAGGGTGCCCTCGGGGTAGAACGCGACGCACTCGCCGCGCTCCACGGCGTCGATCGCGGCGCGGAAGGCGCTGAGCGCGTCCGTGGACTCGCGGTAGACGGGGATCTGTCCGGTGCCGCGCATCGCGGCGCCGACGAACCCGTCCCTGAACAGGGCGCTCTTCGCCAGGAATCGCGGCACCCGGCCGGTGTTGTACTGGAAGTGCGCGTACGCGAAGGGGTCGACGTGTGAATTGTGGTTCACCGCGGTGATAAATCCGCCCTCGGCCGGAATGTGCTCCATTCCGCGCCAGTCCCGCTTGATCAGAACCACCAGCCAGGGTTTGCAGAGGACCGCTGCGAAGCGGTACCAGAAGCCGATTCTGCGGCGGGGCACGCGAACACCTTCCTCTAGGACTTCCCAAGGCCTGCTCCCGGGCCTGGGGCCGCACAAGTGTCGCCCCGGGCCGCCGGTCTGTCGAGAACACGGTACGCCCGCGCGCCCTAGCGGCGAATGGGCCGGGTGACAATGGCCGCGACAAGAGAGGAACGGTACGCCGGTGCAGTGGACCTTGGTCATACCCCTGAAGCCCTTGACGCTGGCCAAGAGCCGACTCGCGGACACCGCCGGCGACGGACTGCGCCCCGGCCTCGCCCTCGCCTTCGCCGAGGACACCGTGGCGGCGGCGCTGGCCTCGCCCGCGGTGCGGGATGTGGCCGTCGTCACGGACGACGCGCTGGCCGGACGCACCCTGGCCGCCCTGGGCGCCCGCATCGTCCCGGGCGAGCCGCGCACGGGCCTGAACGCGGCTCTGGCGCACGGCGCGGCGGCCGTGCGCGCACTGCGTCCCGATTCCCCGCTCGCGGCCCTCAACGCGGATCTGCCGGCGCTGCGTCCGGTGGAATTGGCCCGGGTCCTGGACGCCGCCGCGGAATTCCCCCGCGCTTTTCTCGCGGACGCCGCCGCAATCGGCACCACACTTCTCGCCGTCGCCGCCGGGCGTGAATTGCTCCCCGCATTCGGTACGGATTCCCGCGCCCGCCACCGCGCTTCCGGAGCGGTGGAACTCCTGCTCGACGCGGTGGATTCCGTACGCCAGGACGTGGACACCGGCGAAGACCTGCGCACGGCCCTGTCCCTGGGCGTGGGGCCCCGAACGGCCGCGGCGGCCGCGCGGCTGCTGATCGCGGGGCAGTAGGCTGCCGCCATGCAGGCGACCGCATACACGTACGACCCCGACACGCGCAGCGGACAGGTGCTGTTGGACGACGGCACCCCGCTGCCCTTCGACGCCCCGGCGTTCGACGCGGGCGGGCTGCGGCTGCTGCGGCCCGGCCAGCGGGTACGGATCGAGGTGGCGGCGGCCGAGGATGCGGCGGACGCCCCCCGGATCACCCTCGTGACGCTCCAGACGCTCTGAGAACGCCGCGGGCCGGACTCCGTGAGGGAGTCCGGCCCGGCGCGTGAGTGCCCCCGCTGCCTGGTGTCTAGCGGGCGGCGGTGGCCTTCTTGGCGGTGGTCTTGCGCGCGGTCGACTTCTTGGCCGGGGCCTTCGTGGCGGTCGCCTTCTTGGCCGGGGCCTTCTTGGCCGCCGTCTTCTTCGCGGCGGCCGTCTTCGCGGTGGTGGTCTTCTTCGCCGCCGCCGACTTGGTGGTGGCCTTCTTCGCGGTGACCTTCTTGGCCGTGGCCGCGGTCTTCTTCGCGGTCGCGGTGGTCTTCTTCGCGGCGGCGGTGGTCCGCTTCGCGGCGGCGGCCCGCGTCGACGGGGCGGCCTTCTTCGCGACGGCCTTCTTGACCGTCGCGGAAGCACCGCCGGTCAGGCTGCCCTTGGGGGCCTTCTTGACGGCGACCTCGCCACCGCGCGGGAGCTTCTTCGAGCCGCTCACCAGGTCCTTGAAGCCCTGGCCCGCGCGGAACCGCGGCACGGACGTCTTCTTGACCCGAACCCGCTCACCCGTCTGCGGGTTGCGGGCGTAACGGGCGGGCCGGTCGACCTTCTCGAACGAACCGAAGCCGGTCACCGAGACCCGGTCTCCGGCGACGGTCGCGCGGACGATGGCGTCCAGGACCGCGTCGACCGCCTCGGCGGCCTGCTGACGGCCTCCGACCTTGTCGGCAATCGCTTCTACGAGCTGCGCCTTGTTCACGTCTTCCCCTTCGGAGACATTAGCCAGAACGAAACTGTTCAAGCTTTTTCGCACGTTAGGCAGATATATACCGCAAATCAAACACGAAACGGGCTAATCACCCTTGTGCCGCAACGAAATCGGCGGCTCCGGAGGCGATCAGTGCTCCTCTTCGGGCATTCGCCCGTCTTCGAGGTCTGCCATGAACCGCTCCAGACGCCTTGTCGCATCGGCGAGATCGTGCTTGGCCGCGGCCGTAATGACCAGCAGCTTCCGGGTCAGCGCCATCCGTACGCCCTCCGGGACTTGCAGTGCGCGCACCGCTGCGTGCGCTTCCTTGAGTTGGTCCGCGACCGCCGCGTAGAGCTCGAGTTGGCCGTCGTGTTCCATGCACAGATTGTGCCATCTGGGGCGAGTTGTCGCCCGCCCAGGGGGCAACTGCCGCCCCGAACGGCCGTCCGGGCGCTTTCGGCGGTCATCCCCACACACTGCGCGTACCCAGTCAACACCCTTCCTAACGTGGGAAGTTGGGAGATACGGCGAAGGTTCTCGGGGCCGAACGGGTGCAGAAACAGCCGTACCCCCGATCGGTCCGATCGGGGGTACGGCGGGGGTGTCGCGCTGGCCGAAACTCGACTTGCCCAGGGCCTTCGCGAAGGCTCCGGGGTCAGGCCTGGAGCGTCCTCGGCTTGTACGACGGCCGCTTGGCCTCGTACGTGGAGATGTCGCCCTCGTTCTGGAGGGTGATGGAGATGTCGTCCAGCCCGTTCAGCAGCCGCCAGCGGGAGTTCTCGTCCAGCTCGAAGGGGGCGGTGACGCCCTCGGCGCGCACCTCGCGGGCCTCGAGGTCGACGGTGATCTCGGCCTGCGGGTCGCGCTCCGTGAGGTCCCACAGCGCGTCCACGACGCTCTGTGCGATCACTACCGTGAGCAGGCCGTTCTTCAGCGAGTTGCCGCGGAAGATGTCGGCGAAGCGGGACGAGATCACGGTCTTGAAGCCGTAGTTCTGCAGCGCCCAGACGGCGTGCTCACGGGAGGAGCCGGTGCCGAAGTCGGGGCCGGCGACCAGCACCGTGGCGCCCTGCCGCTCGGGGCGGTTGAGGATGAAGTTCTCGTCCTTGCGCCAGGCCTCGAACAGCCCGTCCTCGAACCCGTCCCGTGTGACCTTCTTGAGCCAGTGAGCAGGGATGATCTGGTCGGTGTCGACGTTGGAGCGGCGCAGCGGGACGGCCCGCCCGGTGTGCGTGGTGAATGCTTCCATGGCTTCTCAGACTCCAGCGGGCGTACGGGTCTCGGCGTCGGACAGGTCGGCCGGGGAGGCCAGGTGGCCCAGGACGGCCGTGGCGGCCGCGACCTGCGGCGACACCAGGTGCGTACGACCGCCCTTGCCCTGCCGGCCCTCGAAGTTGCGGTTGGAGGTGGACGCGGAGCGCTCCCCCGGCGCGAGCTGGTCGGGGTTCATGCCGAGGCACATCGAGCAGCCCGCGTGCCGCCATTCGGCGCCGGCGTCCTTGAAGACGACGTCCAGGCCCTCGGAGACGGCCTGCAGACCGACCCGCACCGAGCCGGGGACGACCAGCATCCGTACGCCGTCGGCGACTTTGCGGCCCTCGACGATCGCGGCGGCGGCGCGCAGGTCCTCGATCCGGCCGTTGGTGCACGAACCTACGAAGACGGTGTCCACGTTGATGGAGCGCAGCGGCTGCCCGGCCGTCAACCCCATGTATTCCAGGGCCTTTTCGGCGGCGAGGCGCTCCGAAGCGTCTTCGTACGAAGCGGGGTCGGGGACGTCCGCCGAAAGCGGCGCGCCCTGGCCGGGGTTGGTGCCCCAGGTGACGAACGGCGCGAGCGCGGCGCCGTCGATGACGACCTCGGCGTCGAACTCGGCGTCGTCGTCCGTCTTCAGCGTCTTCCAGTACGCGACCGCGGCGTCCCAGTCCTCGCCCTCGGGGGCGTGGGCGCGGCCCTTGATGTACTCGAAGGTCGTCTCGTCGGGGGCGATCATGCCCGCGCGGGCGCCGGCCTCGATCGACATGTTGCAGATGGTCATCCGGGCCTCCATCGAGAGCTTCTCGATGGCGGGGCCGCGGTACTCCAGGATGTAGCCCTGGCCGCCGCCGGTGCCGATCCTGGCGATGATCGCGAGGATCAGGTCCTTGGCGGTGACGCCGTCGGGCAGCTCGCCGTCGACCGTGATCGCCATGGTCTTGGGGCGGGCCAGCGGCAGCGTCTGGGTGGCCAGCACGTGCTCGACCTGCGAGGTGCCGATGCCGAACGCCAGCGCGCCGAACGCGCCGTGCGTGGAGGTGTGCGAGTCGCCGCAGACGACGGTCATGCCGGGCTGGGTCAGACCCAACTGCGGGCCGACGACGTGCACGACGCCCTGCTCGACGTCGCCGAGCGGATGCAGCCGGACCCCGAACTCGGCGCAGTTCTTGCGCAGCGTCTCCAGTTGGGCGCGGGAGACCGGGTCCGCGATGGGCTTGTCGATGTCGAGGGTCGGGGTGTTGTGATCCTCGGTGGCGATGGTGAGGTCGAGACGGCGCACCGGACGGCCCGCCTGACGGAGACCGTCGAAGGCCTGCGGGCTGGTCACCTCGTGCAGCAGGTGCAGATCGATGAAGAGGAGGTCGGGCTCGCCCTCGGCGCGCCGGACGACGTGGTCGTCCCAGACCTTCTCCGCGAGTGTCCTACCCATCGCTTTCCCTCCGGCCGGCAAATGGCGCACCGGCCCAACTAGAGATCTTGTGGAGGCGACGCCCACGCCCCGTATCCGGGCACCCGCCGCCAGGCCCGTCGGTCTTCGGGCCGCCATGTGTCCAGGGTTGCGCGTCTCACGGGAAAATGAACTTGCGTTTCACAGAGTGAGACGGGAGTATCGTTTCATGGACAACAGTAGCGGCGTCGGCGTCCTGGACAAGGCAGCCCTTGTCCTGAGCGCCCTGGAGTCCGGTCCGGCCACCCTCGCAGGCTTGGTCGCTGCCACCGGACTCGCACGACCCACGGCCCACCGGCTGGCCGTGGCTTTGGAACACCACCGTATGGTGGCGCGCGACATGCAGGGCCGTTTCATTCTGGGCCCCCGGCTGGCCGAGCTGGCCGCGGCCGCCGGCGAGGACCGCCTGCTGGCCACGGCGGGCCCGGTGCTCACGCATCTTCGGGACATCACGGGTGAGAGCGCGCAGCTCTACCGCCGCCAGGGCGACATGCGTATCTGCGTGGCCGCGGCGGAGCGCCTGTCCGGCCTTCGGGACACGGTCCCGGTCGGTTCGACGCTCACGATGAAGGCCGGTTCCTCGGCCCAGATCCTGATGGCCTGGGAGGAGCCGGAGCGCCTGCACCGCGGCCTCCAGGGCGCCCGCTTCACGGCGACGGCCCTGTCGGGCGTACGGCGCCGGGGCTGGGCGCAGTCCATCGGCGAGCGCGAGCCGGGCGTCGCGTCCGTGTCGGCTCCCGTGCGCGGCCCCTCGAACCGCGTGGTGGCGGCCGTCTCCGTCTCGGGCCCCATCGAGCGGCTGACCCGGCACCCGGGCCGGATGCACGCGCAGGCGGTCATCGACGCGGCGGGCCGCCTGTCGGAGGCACTGCGCCGCACGGGCTGACGCCCGCCTGGGGGACGACGACCGAGAGACCGAGGGAACAGGGCAGCCTCAACGCCGCGGCGGCCTTTTTCCCACTCGGCTACGCACGACCCGGCTACGCACGGGACGCCGAACCGCCCCTGTCCCGCGTCCGGTTGGCATACGAAAAAGCCCCCCGCCGAAGCGAGGGGCTTTTCGATCACGTACCCCCGACCGGATTCGAACCGGCGCTACCGCCTTGAGAGGGCGGCGTGCTAGGCCGCTACACAACGGGGGCGTGAACACTGCGTTTCCGCA
>NZ_FOFF01000121.1 GCF_900110755.1 Streptomyces sp. yr375 | reverse complement strand
CGGCGAGTACTTACTGGGTGGCGCCACTTCTTCCTCGTTTCCTTGTTCAGGACAACCCTATTGGGTGCCTGTCCGGAAACTTCGTGGCCCCTCACTCTTCGGCGAGAGATTTGAGCTGTTCAGGGCAGAGTTCAACAGGCGCCTGCCCCAGGAGAGCGCGCTTCGCACCACGGCCAGGCAATGGTTCCTCACTGAGCTGATACGAACCGCCCTGCGCATCGAGCGATCCATGGAAGGCGCCGAACTCAAGGCGCTCGTCGCCCTCCATCAGCATGAGGCAGCATGAGGCAAGTACGCCTTGACAATTTAAAACTGTCAAGGCGTACTTGCCTCATGGCTCTTCCAGACCTGGACGATCTCATCGCGGAAGTCGACCGGAGATGCGACACCGCACACCGCCCCGGAGGACAAGAACAGCCCGACTGGCTCGCTCTGCTGACCGTCGCCGCCCAACTCGCAGGCCAGATGCAGGCGCTGGCAGACGACCTGGTCGAGGACTACGTCGAGCACTGCCGGATGCACGGCTCCTCATGGACCGACATCGGCACCGCCCTGGGCGTGACCCGACAGGCGGTCCAGCAGCGCTTCCACGCCCCGCACAAGCGCTACGGCCCCGACACGATGACCAACGACCTCCGACAGGCGATGGTCCACGTCAAGCAAGCAGCAGTGCACCACCGCAACAACTACATCGGCACCGAGCACCTGCTCTGGGGACTGACCGCGGAGGACAACAGCGCCACCCGACTCTTGCAGGCCACCGGCGTCTCAGCGGACACAGTCCACCGATCCGTCGGAACCCGGCTGAGCATGGGCGCCTCTCAGGCAGCCGAGCGCATCGCATGGACGCCCTACTCCCGCAAGGCCATCGCCATCGCGGAGGCGCGATCGGAGCAGAACGGCTCCGATCGCATCGACTGCGAGGACCTGCTGATCGGACTCGCGCAGGTCGGCCGCGGAGTCGCCGCCGACGTCCTCGCCGAGGCAGGCTTCGATCCCACCGCCCTCGGCACCACTCCCGCCGACGCCTGAGCCCATCACGGCCCCGGCGACCCCTACCTGTCGGTGCGAGGGCACGGCTCCCTGCCCGGACTTGAGTGAGACACACAGCCGAATCCCGTCTCACTCAAGTCCGGGCACCGCAGGTCAGAGCAGCACGATGCCCGGACATATCCGAGACAGGACACTAACTGTCGTGAGGGCGTCACGCGGGTCATGCCGGGGTGCTTGAGGATCAGGTGAGGTTCCCCCTGCCGGCCGGACAGCTTGATACTGGGACGGATGGTCCCGGAGGAAGCAGTCACAGGTAGTGAGC
>NZ_FOFF01000055.1 GCF_900110755.1 Streptomyces sp. yr375 | reverse complement strand
GCCGCCTCGGCTCGTGCCATGAAGGCGGCCGGGTTCACGGTCTTCGACGACCTGTGGACCGTGGACGGCACCAACCTCGCGCAGTGCGACTCGGACTGCGGCCGACCCTACGGTCAGGCGTAAGCACCCGACACCAGTGACGCGGCCGGCCTCGACACGTGGACGGCCGCGCTCGCCCGGAAGGAGAAAGAGACCTTGTCCGGCCCAACCCCTGAACTCCCGATCGTGGTGCTCGACGCCCTCATGCCCACCGCACAGCGCATGGTCATCAACCGCCGGGGCTCCACGGTCTGGGAGGTCGAGAGCCACCGGGGCCACTACGCAGTGAAGCTCGGCCATCCGATCGAGGCCACCGACGAGTGGCCCGCCCAGCCCTGGACCGCGCTCGCCCCCGCACGCGAGGGGGCCGTCCTGCATCGCCTCGGCCTCGACACCATCGCCTACGGCGAATGGGAGCACGGCACGTGGAACTTCCAGGCGTGGCACGAAGGGCCAGACCTCCACACGCTGTGGGAGCCGTGCCGTAAGCGAGGCTCGGCCATCAAACCCCAGACCAGCGTGGCCCGGAGGTGCGCCGAAGCCCTCGCCGATCTCCACGTACGAGGCTGGGCTCACGGTGACGTGCAGCCCGCCCACTTCATCATCGGGCCGCAGCGAACCCATCTCATCGACCTCGCCCTGGCCCGGGGCGGGCGGGTACCCGAGGGGTACGACTTCCCGTTCCGCGGTTGTCTCGTCCACTACGAGGCACCGGAGATCGCCCGCAGCGTCCTCGACACCGGAGAAGCCGAACCCACGCAGGAAGCCGACATCTACGCGCTCGGGGCCTCCCTCCTCATCTCCGCCACCGGCTGGCGGGCGGTCGAATACCCGGACGACGCACCTCGCCCCGTGCAGAGAGAAGCAGTGGCCGACGGCCGACGTCGCCCCGTGAAGGTGCCCGGCGAGCTGAGCAAACTCGTCGACGCCATGCTCAGCCACGCACCCGAGGATCGGCCCACCATCTACGAGGTGATCAAAGCCCTGATCTGAACCCGACGCCCCGACTCGGCTCCAACCCGTCTCGCGTCACCCGTGCGCGGACTCCGACAACAAAAGACCGGACCACCCCTCAGCCTGGACAGCATTCCGGGTGGTCCGGTCGCGGAAGCCCTGATCAGGACCCCGGTGCCGATGGTACCGGGGCGGTCGGCGTGCGCAGATTCGGGTGCGGCTGCAACCCCTACTTGCCGCTGTCGAGTTAGAGAGGAGGGCTGTTGAACTTCGGTCATTGGAAGTGCAGTTCTGACCTGAGCCACCGAAAGTCAGCCACGGCGGCGGGAGAGTCGAACGAGCACCCGTCACGTATGTCTCCAGCAACCCCGTTCGGGCCTCAGCCACGCTTTCCGATTGTGAAACGTGGTCAGCCTGACGGCGCGGTCACGCTTGGTCGGGCTCGGCCTGGTCCCGGCCGTGGTCCTGGTCGTCGTCCTGGTGCTCGGGCTGGGCGAGTTACTTCCTGGCTTGGCTGTCTGCCTTGGCGGTGCTGCGCGCTGAGTGGCCGGGGGCCGGCGCAGCGGTGGCGGAGACAGGGAGCGGCGGCGGCCCGTGGCCGCCAGCGCGCGCGGCCCGCGCCAGCGGGCCGCCTTGATCCAGTAAAGAAACTCTGAACAGCACCGCAGGGCAGTGGTCGCGCAACCTGAGAGAGACGGTGCCGTGAGCAAGCCCCGGCGGTTCGAGCAAGCGCGGTACGGAACGACGGCACGGCGGCAAGCGGGGAGCAATGAGCGAGCACATACCGGACACCGAAATGGGGTCAACGAGCATTCACGTAGGCGACACGGATCAGGTAGCCGCACTGATCAAGGAGATGCGGGCCATAGTCGTCCGTCTGGGCAGGGAGACCAGGGAGTTGCGAGAGGAACTAGCCCAGCTCAGGACTACGGCTTCGACCGCTGAGCCTTCAACTCCTCAACCTCACGCCGCAGTTCCTGATGATCAGCACTGAGGGCACGGATCTCGTCACGTAGTGCTGTGAGCAGTTCAGCGAGGGTGGCCCCGGCGGCTTCGGCGTCGTCGGGCCTGCCCTCCATCAGCTCTGCCCGGTCTGGCACCTCGTTCTTGTTCGCCAAGTACCAAGCCGGCGCGGTGTAGTTCGCCGAGAACTCGCCGCCGGCATCGTGGTCTGCGACGAAGCTGCCCCGACCGTGGATCGTGTAGATCAAGCCCTCATCGCGCAGCACGTTGAGCGCGGACCTCATGGTCATGTTGGCCACGCCGAACCGTTCCTGTAGCTCGCGAATGGCCGGCATCTGCTCGCCCGGCTTGATCCGCCCCTGCAAGATGTCGCGCCGAAGCTCGTCGGCAGCGTGCTGATACGGCGGCCGACGGTCCTGCTTGCTCTCTGGCACGGGGCTCATGTCCCAAGAGTAGCGATTCCTAGCACCCCTAGCACACCCCACTGACATAGGTGGCCTATATATCAACAGACATCTAGCTCACACCTCTCACTTGACACTGCTAGGTCAGCTATGTTCAATGGTGATCACGCCCCGCCGCCCGGGTGGAGCGCGATCGAAAGGAATCAACTCCCATGGCACGCATCCGTGTTGGCCTGCTCCCCACTTCGTCGTTCATGGTCGGCACCCTGCCGGTGCCGAAGTACGCGGACCAGGAGAAGACGCAGTTCGCGACCGACCGTGAGACCGGCGCGAAGCTCTACACGCTCACCCTCTTCTTCATGGAGGAGGACCGTGCCGAGGCGCTGAAAATCACCGTTCCGGAGACTGGTCTCCCCAACGGCCTCAAGCCTGGTGTGCCGGTCATGCCGGTGGACCTGTTCGCCACTCCGTGGGCGCGGATCTTCAACGGCTCGCTCTCGGACGGCATCGCCTACCGCGCGGACCGCGTGGACCTGGTCGGCCCCGCTGCCGAGGCGGCGTGAGTGTCAACGCTTCTCGGTCCGGCGCTGAGCGCAGCTACCCGCTGCCTCACGCCGGGCCGGATGCCCGGTTCACCGAATCACTCGTGACCTCGCTGGCGGCCGTGCTCGTCGGCTACGGCTACCCCGGCGTCAGCACCCCGGCGGATCGGGTGGCCCTCGAATCGGCCCTCGCGGCCTTCCTCTACAAGCCGTTGGAGAAGGACAGATGAAGGACCTCAACGACACGGCGGAAGCAGCCTTCAGGTTCGCCTCGCTGATGGTCGGATTGGCCCTGGCCGTACTCGTCGGATGGGCGACCTGGTGGGTAGTCCGCTACCTGCGCGCCGACGCCATGACCCGGCAGTCCATCCGGCAGGCCGTGCGCATCCGGCGAGGCTGGAAGCGGCTCGCGCCGATGCTCAAGCTGTCGGCCACGGACAAGACCCCGACCGCACTCGCGTCGCTGGCGAACCCGGAGGGCAAGCCCATCAGGCCCCGCGTCCTCATACCTGCCTTGAAGGTCGTGCACGACGCGTACGGAGTGATCGCGCGGGCGAACTGCCTGCCCGGTATAGGCCTGCAACAGTTCCAGAAAGCCGCCCCACACCTGGCGGACGCTTGGAGGTGCACGCGGGTCGCGGTCACTCAGGACAAGCCCGGACAGGTCCTCATCCGGGGCGTACGGCTCGATCCGCTGAAGTTCCCCACCGAGCATCTCCCCACGGGTGACGTACCGGACGAGACGGCCCGGTGGGACCTGGGCCTCGACGAGTACGCACAGCCGGTGTCCGTGAACCTCACGCAGGTGCCCGGCGTGACCGTGGCCGGCCTCCCCGGCTTCGGCAAGACCAGCCTGATCAACCGGCTCCTCTCGGACTGGGCACCCTCGCCCGCAGTGCAGTTCGCCTGCGCGGACGGCAAGGTGTCGGCTGCTCACGAGGGCGACTACGCCGACTGGGTCCAACGCATGTTCGCCTTCGTGGGCGATGACCTCGACGAAGCCAACAAGCTGTTCCGGCACCTGGTGGAGCTGCGGCGCGCGCGGTCGGCGTCGGTGCGTCAGGTGCTCGGGGTGAAGTCGATGTGGGACGTCGGCCCGTCCGAGAACTGGCCGCTGGTCGTGCTGATCGTCGACGAAGCCCACACGTACTTCCGCGACCACAAGGGCAGCGACCCACAGACGAAGAAGCTCGCCGCGCTCGCTGCCGAAAACGCCCGGCTCGTGGAAGACCTGGTGAAGAAGGGCCGGTCCGTGGGGCTGCTCACCATCCTCACCACCCAGAAGTCCACCGGCGACGCGATCCCCACCTTCATCCGCGACGTGTGCCCCGTGGGCCTGAGCTTCGCGCAGAAGACCGCCGAAGCCGCCGTGGCCGCGCTCGGCGAGGAGATCCGGGAATGGCCCGACGCCAACCCGATCAACCTCCAGGACCCCACCTATGTCGGCGTCGCGTCCATGAACCACCAGTCACAGCCCGGCTTCACCCGCATCCGCACGCCCTACGTACCCGACGCGGAAGCAGCCCTCGTCGCCGAACAGACGGCGACCCTCACCACCGACCCGTACGCCCTCCTCGAAGCCTTCCTCGGTCTTCCGATGACCGACGTGGACTTCACCAAGCTCGACGCCTGAGCAGCCTGACCTACCGCGCCCGCACGTTCCCGACACTCAGGAGAGGAGGTGAACACCCATGACAGAGGACCGAATCACTCAGCGCACCATCACCGCCGTCATGATCGTCATTGCCGCGCTGGCGTTCGTCTTCTCCTTCGGCAACGTCTGGTCCCTCGCCCTGCGCCTGGGCGTCCCCGGCCCTATCGCACCACTCATCGCTCCGATGGTGGACCTCTCCGTGGTCGGCCTCCTGGTCGCCCTGCGCTATCTCTCCCTGCGCGGCCTGCCCGCCGAACAGATGACGGCCGCCACTCGCCTCATGCACTTCTCCGGACTGCTGACCCTGGCCCTCAACGTCGCAGAACCGATCGTCGCCGGACACTACGGCCGCGCCGCCGTTGACGCGGTGGCCCCCTTGCTCCTCCTCGGCTGGGGCACCGTCGGCCCGCAGCTCCTGCGCGCCTTCCACACCGTTGCGCACCCCGCCGAACCCGCGTCCCTGCCGGACGAGATCGAGTCGAAGCCTGAGACGACTTCCGACGCGTCCTGCCCTGAGCTGCCCCTCACCGTTCCGGCCCCGGCCCCGGCCCCGGTCACTCCTCACGTCGCCCCGGGCCCCGCTTCACCTGCGGTCAAGGTGCCTGAGCCGCTGCTGACCGAAGCCCGCACCATCGCGACGTCCCACCACTCCGAGCACGGCGAACCGATCACGGCAGCCCAGCTCAAGACGCGACTCGGGATCGGCCTCCCCATGGCCACCGCGCTTCACGCCGCTCTGTAGGGCCACACCCTTCCGCCGGCCTCTCCGGCACTTCCCACCACGCCCGCTCCCTGGGCCGACCTGCCATGCCTGCGGGCAGCAGCCCGAGCGCACTGAATCGCTGCTGCCCGCACGCCCACCCTCGTGCCAGAAGGGACACCCCGCCACCCATGCGCCGCCCCCTCGACCTGCGCCACATCATCAGCCCCGGCCTGCGGGACCTGGTCGAACTGGCCAACACCGACGACTTCGACCGCGTGACGGAACAGGTCCGCAACCTTCGCGGCTGCACCAGCCCCGTCAACCTGCACGGCTGGACCGTCACCACCGACCAGACCACCAAGCAAGTGGTCCGCTCCTACCGCTCCGAAGACGAACCCTCCGGCCGACTCCTCACCACCTGCGGCAACCGCCGCGCCTCCCGCTGCCCCGCCTGCTCCCGCCTCTACGCCGCCGACACCTACCACCTGATCAAGGCCGGGCTGTCCGGCGGCAAGAACATCGCCGAAGCCGTCCGCCACCACCCACGCGCCTTCGTCACCCTCACCGCCCCGTCCTTCGGCCCCGTCCACAACCGCCCCACGACCGACGCAGCCAAGCCCCGCCCCTGCGCATGCGGCGAAAGCCACCCCCAGGACGCACCCCAACTCGGCACTCCCCTCCACCCGGCACGCTACGACTACACCGGCGCAGTTCTGTGGAACGCCTACGCCGGGGCGCTGTGGGCACGCTTCACCACTTACCTGCGCCGCGCCCTCGCCGAGCACCTGGGCATGACGCAGAAGGCACTCAACATGGCCCTCCGCGTCTCCTTCGCCAAGGTCGCCGAGTACCAGCAACGCGGCCTGGTCCACTTCCACGCGGTCGTCCGCTTCGACGGTCCCGACGGCCACACCACCTCGCCCCCGGCCTGGGCCACCTTCGACGCCCTCAACGTCGCCGTCGGCCTGGCGGTCGACCGTGCCCGGCTCATCGTCGAGTCGGACGCGGTCGGCGAACGCGTCATCAGGTGGGGCGACCGCTTCAAGGTGGACGAGATCTCCGCCCTCGGAGACGGCGAACTCACAGACGCCAAAGTCGCCGGATACGTCGCCAAGTACGCCACCAAGAACGCCGAAGGCGCGGGCACCGTGGACCGCACCCTCGTGTGCCGCCCTTGCACCGGACGCGGCCACGTACGCGGCCCCGACGGCTTCCACGACCTCTGCGCCGACTGCGACGGCACCGGCCAAGCCGAACCCCTCACCGACCTCCCCATCCAGCAGCACTCACGGCAGATGATCCGCACCGCCTGGGCGCTCGGCCACCTCCCCGAGTTCGCCCACCTCAAGCTCTGGAAGTGGGCCCACATGCTCGGATTCCGCGGCCACTTCTCCAGCAAGTCCCGCGCCTACTCGACCACCCTCGGCGCACTCCGCGACGTACGCCGAGCCTGGCGCACCGCCCAGGCCGAAGCCGCCCGCATCCAGGCCGGCCTTCCGGTCGACGACGAGAACACCACCCTCGTCACCGCCTCCTCGTGGACCTACCTCAGCAGCGGCTACCGCCCCGGCGAAGAACTCCTCGCCGCCCAGGTCCGCCACGAGATCGCTCACTCCCAACGCGCCAAACAAGAAGGGCTGCTGCCTGCATGACGACGGCCGTGCTCACCGTGGACCAGGTCGCCGAGCGTCTTGGCATCAGCCGCTGGAAGGTCCACGACCTCATCCGCTCCCGCGAACTCGCCTCCTTCAAGATCGGCCGCTGCCGCCGTATCAGCGAAGCCGCCGTGGACGCGTACGTATCCCTCCGCACCGAACAGGAAGCCGCTTGATGGCCACGCCGAAGAAGAACCCCAACAACGAGGGCACCATCTACCAGCGCAAGGATGGTCGTTGGGAGGGCAGTGCCTACGTCCTCACGACAGACGGCACCTACAAGCGGCGCAGCGTCTACGGCAAGACCTGGGACGACGCGCACGAGAAGCTGACCAAGCTGAAAGCCGACTCCCTCAACGGTCTCCCGGTCGCCACCAACAAGATGACGATCGCCGAGTACCTGGCGTACTGGCTGACCAACATCGCCATGGGCAAGGTCCGCAGGACCACCTACGTCAACTACGAGTCCCTCGTCCGCAACTACGTCACCCCCGAGTTCGGCCGGAAGAAGCTCGCCCGGCTCACGGCGCGCGACATACGCGCCTTCCTCGCGAAGACGGCCGTCACCTGCCAGTGCTGCGCGCAGGGCAAGGACAAGAAGCGGCCCGAGCACAGGCGGCGCTGCTGCGCCCTCGGCACGTGCTGCAAGAAACTTCCGTCTGACCGGACCGTGCGCTTCCTGCTGGTGATCATGCGTGCCGCTCTCCAGCACGCCGTGCGTGAGGACGAGCTGCCCCGCAACGTGGCCAGGAACGTGGAGCTGAGCATGGGAACGAAGCGCGAGATCGAACCACTCACGGTCAGGGAAGGACGTCAGCTCCTGACTGCGGCCAGGGAAAACCGGCTGTGGGCCGCGTACGAGCTGGCGGTCCGCATCGGCCTGCGGCGCGGGGAGCTGCTCGGGCTGCGGTGGTCGGACGTGGACCTCCTCGAAGGCGTCCTCACCGTGCGGCAGGCCCTTCAGCGAGTCGGCGGAGAGCTGCTGATCGTCGCCCCGAAGACGCAGCGCTCGGCCCGTCGCGTGGCTCTACCGGCCGAGTGCGTGACCGCGCTCCGTGCTCAGCGCGCCCAGCAGATCGCCGACCGGAAGGAAGCTGGCAACAACTGGAAGGGGACGGGGCAGGGGCTCGTCTTCACCACGCGGAATGGAACCCCCATCGAGCCGCGCAATCTGAACCGCTCCTTCGAGGCGCTGTCCATTCGGGCCGGCGTTCGCAAGGTCCGCTTTCACGACCTGCGGCACACCTGCGCGTCGCTCCTCCACGAACAGGGTGCCGACGCTCGCATGATCATGGAAGTCCTCGGCCACAGCTCGATCCGCGTGACCATGGACATCTACACCTTCGTCCGGCTCGACTCGCAGCGCTCGGCGTTCGATCGAGTGGGGGACGCCCTGAGGGGTGACGGCAACGATCCGGACGATGACGACGGCGCGGCCGGTGCCCCGGTAGCCGTCTGATCGGCTCGCAAAGGCGGTTGCCGTCAAACACTGCCGTCAACGCAAAACCCAGAGGCCCTAAGGACTGATCCTTAGGGCCTCTGGTCTGCTGTGCACTCGGCAGGATTCGAACCTGCAACCTTCTGATCCGTAGTCAGATGCTCTATCCGTTAAGCTACGAGTGCTTGTTATTTGGTTTTTCTGTCTTTGCTTGGGGCCCTTCTGGGCCGCTCGCGGCGACAGGAAGAACATTACATGACTGCCGCCGTCATGTGAAATCCGTTTGCCGTACCCCTTGTGAGCTGCGGAAACGGCTCGGAAGGGGGCTGGGACGCGACGAAGCCCCGGTCGGCTTGACCGGGGCTTCGGTGATCGAGCGGAGGCGGAGGGATTTGAACCCTCGATGGGATTGAAGTCCCAAACCGCATTAGCAGTGCGGCGCCATAGACCGGACTAGGCGACGCCTCCAGCACAACCTCTCGCGTGTGCGAGTGGTGCGTGCAGATGATGACACAGTCTCGCGGTGCGTCACCAATCGGCATCCACGGTACTAGGCAGGTGGGCCGTAGGGCAAAGGCGTTGTCGGGGCGGAACGTCGTCGGGGGCGTGGCGTTAGTCCGGTCATGTTCCAGGTCATCCCGTTCCAGGGCATCCCGCTTCGGCGGTTTCGGCGGTTCGCCCTCGCCGCATCCGTCGCGTCCGTCGCCGTGGTCGCCTCGGCGGTCGGCTGGCCCGTCGCCGCGTACGCCGGGGGGGCCGGCCACGGCGTCTCGCTCGCGCCGCCGCCCGTCCGGGAGGAGGACCGGATCTCCGGCGATCATCTGACGGTCACCGTCCGGCAGGCCGGCGTGCGGGGCGACGGGACGTTCGAGGTGTACTGCCACCCGGGGCGCGGCAATCACCCGGACGTGGGACGCGCGTGTCGCGCCGTTGACCGGAACACGCGGTGGGGGCGGGACGCCTTCGCGCCCGTGCCGGACGGCGGCGTCTGCACCATGCGGTACGGCGGACCGGCCACCGCCCATGTCACCGGCCGCTGGGCCGGGCGTCCGGTCGACGCGACGTTCGACCGCAGCAACGGCTGTCAGATCGAGCGGTGGGATCGGTTCGTGCCGTTGCTGCCGGACCTGAGCCCGTCCCTCGCCCACTGACACCCCCCTTGCCCGTCGACACCGTGACTTCGCCGCTCGTGACAGAAGTACCCGTTCCGTAAAAGTCGCGCGAAGGTCCCTCGAAGGCTGAGCAGCCGGTCGTGAGCGGCGACATGCGAGGACGGACGTAGGGACAGACGTAAGGACATACGTTCTGTGTCACTTCGTCGTGCGAGCTGCCTCTCATCCGGCGTCGCCGGCGGCACCCCAGCCCTTAGACTCCCTCGCGTGACACGCTGCGGACCGGTTGGCAAGATGGCCCGAGCGGTGGGCAAGGTGCGGTAACAGGGAGGAAGCGACTCGTGAGCAGCAGGCCATCCCGAGGCGCTGCTCGCCTCGCAGCCATACTCGACGCTCTTCCCGACGCGTTGGTGCTGGTCAACGCCAACGGGACGGTCGTCAACGCGAACACCATCGCGCTCGAGGCCTTCGAGACGCCGGGTACGGCTCTGGTGGGGCGGGGGCTGCTCGATCTGCTGCCGCAGTTCGACTCCAAGCTGATCCCGGGGTCCATGCGGCGGCCCGACCACATGGATCCGCGCGGCCGGACCAAGCCGACGCGGATGGTCGCGCGCCGGACCGACGGGACCGAGTTCCCCGTCGAGGTGACCAGCGCGAACCTCGAGAACGGGCAGCAGGCCTACGACGGCTACGGCTACCCCTCCGCCTCCGACGAGCTGCTGATGCTCGTCGTACGCGACCTGTCCGGCACCGTCGACACCGAGGCCGAGCTGGCGCGTTCGCAGCGGCAGACCGAGATGATCCTGCGGGCCGCGTCCGAGGGCGTCGTAGGGACCGACACCGACGGGCGGATCGTGCTCGTCAATCCGGCCGCCGCCCAGATACTGGGCTATCGGGCGAGTGATCTCGGCGGCAAGGAGCTGCACGACCTCGTGCTGCACTCGCGCGTCGACGGCACGCCGTTCCCGTACGACGAGTCGCCGCTCGCCGACACCCTGCGCTCCGGGCGCAAGCATCGGGTGCGCGGCCAGGTGCTGTGGTCCAAGGGCGGGGAGAAGGTGTCGGTCGATCTGACCACCGCTCCCGTGCGCGACGGCGACCAACTCGTCGGCGCCGTCATGACCTTCACCGACCGGCGGCCCTACGACGCCCTCGCCGAGGAGAAGGAAGCCGTCGAGGCGCTGCACGCGGAGGAGCTGGAGAAGCTCTCCGAGGAGCACGCCTCCGACCTGACCGCGCTGCGCCAGCAGCACGTCACCGAGGTCGAGGAGGCGCGCGAGCGGCACGAGGAGGAGCTCGCGGCGGGCGAAGAGCGCTACGCCTCGCTGGGCGAGCGGGAGAAGGACCGGTACGAGGCGCTCGCCGGGCGGCACGAGCAGTTGCTCACCCTGCTCGGGGACTCCCTGCGCGGTCCCCTGGACGAGCTGCGCCGCGAACTGGCCACGCTCGCCGCGGACGACGCCGGCCAGTTGTGGCCCGAGGCCAACCAGGTGCTCCATCACCTGTCGGCGGGTTACTCGCGGATCACCACGCTCATCGAGAACGTCCTCGGGTACCAGCGGCTCGACACCGGGGTCGAGTCCGTCGTCCGTACGAAGGTGATGCTGGACGCCGTCGTCGCCGCCGGTGTCGACGGGGCCGTCGAGCTCATCGGGCCGGGCCGGGTGCAGTTCGCCGTGCACGCGCCGCCGATCGAGGCCGAGGTCGACGTACGGCTGCTGGCGACCGCGCTCGCGCATCTCGTGGCCGACGTCGCGGGCGTCGACGCCACCGGCAACGCGCCCGTCTCGGCGGGCGGTTACATGGACAACACGGTCGTGGTGGCCGCCGCGCAGCGCGGTGAGGTCGTACGGATCGAGGTGCGCGGGCCGTACGCCGGCGGCGACCCCGTGCACCAGCCGATCGTGCGCGGGATCGTGCGCGCGCACGGGGGCGTGCTCCAGACGCACGAGGTGCCGGGCATGAGCGGCAGTGCGTATGTGCTGGAAGTGCCGTTGGGTGGTGGGGCGGGAGCCGTCGTGGCGCCGGAACCGGCTGCCGCCATGGCGCTGCCCGCCCTCGTCGCGGGTGGGGGCGGCGGGGGTGCGGAACTTCCCGGTGAGCAGGGGGTTGTCGGGGGGCGTCGGCGGGCTCGGCGGTCCTCCGTGGACGCCTTCCTGGAGGGGGACGGTCCGGTTGCCGCCGAGGGCGGCACCGAGGCGGAGGCCGCGGTTCCGACCGGACGGCGACGCAGGCGTGCCGCTTCCGACTCCGGCTCCGACGCCGTGGCCACGGCCTTGGAAGGGACGCCAGGTGGGGTGTCCGCCGGGGGCGACGCGGACGGTGCGGGGCTGCGGCGCGGGCCGTCGGCCGAGATCGCCGTCGTGGGGGCCGAGGCGGGGGCCGGTGTCGGGGGCGACGGTGGGGTGAGCGAGGGCGCGGTCGTCACCGCCGCCGAGCATGCGGCGGGGACCGCGGCCTCGGGTACGGGGCTCGGCGGCACCGTTCCGCCGCAGGGCGTGCCGGTGCCGGGGCCGGGCGGACGGCGGGCCCGCCACGCGCCGGACGGCCAGCAACCCCAACAGCTCCAGCAACCTCAGCAACTCCAGCAGCTTCACCAACCCCAGCAGCTCCAGAACGCGTTGCCGCCCGCGTTGCCCGCGATCGCGAATGCGCTGCCGGCCGCCGCCGACGCCTCGGCGA
Source organism: Streptomyces sp. yr375 (assembly GCF_900110755.1). GTDB lineage: Bacteria > Actinomycetota > Actinomycetes > Streptomycetales > Streptomycetaceae > Streptomyces. Next base: position 42,471 of record NZ_FOFF01000055.1, on the reverse strand, counting down.
CGGGTGGCGGTACGGAGGAGGAGAGCGGGCAGCCGACGGGTCGCCGTCGGCGGGCGCTGGCCGCCGCCAACGAGCGCGCCGCCGCGCAGGAGGCGGGGCCGCGCGCGGTGTTCGCCCTGCCGCCGGCGGAGGCGGACCGGGTGCCGGAGGCGGCGGGTTCCGGCGGTACGAGCGCCGCCGACCAGGCGCGGGCGGCGGGGCCGATCCCGGCCCAGGGGCACCCTCAGATTCCGGTTCCGGTTCCGGTTGCTGTTCCTGTTCCGACTCAGGGTCCCGTTCCGGTTCCGGCTCAGGGAGCGGTTCCGGGGGCCGTTCCGGTGCCCGCGCAGGCTCCGATTCCCGCCCAGGCGCAGGGCCAGGGCCAGGCTCCGGTTCCGGTTCCGGTTCCGGGTTCCGTCGAGGGCTCGGCGGGCGACCAAGGACGGCACGACGCCGTCCCGCACGACCAGGCCGACGACCACACCCCGCCCCAGCCGCACCCCACGAGCGCGCCCACGGGCCGCCGTCGCCGGGCCGTCGCCCAGCCCGCCGTCCCGGCACAGGCGCAGGCGCAGGCGCAGGCGGCGGAGGTCGTCGAACGGCCCGTCGCCGCCGGTCACGGGCAGCCGCTCCCGGCCGAAGCCGCGCCCGCCCCCGCGCAGCCGACGCCCGGTGGTGGCACCCCACTGCCGCCCGAAGCCGCCGTCGGGCAGCCGCGGGCGGCGCAGCCGTTGCCCGCCGAGGCCGCGGGGAGCCGGCCGGTGGACGCCCACTCGACGCACGGGCGGGCGATCAGCGTGCGGACGCTGGGGCAGGGCGTGCCCTTCACCCGGCAGGCCGCGCAGGTGCAGCAGCCGCAGCCACAACCGCAGCAAGCACTGCCGCTTCACCAAGCCCAGCAGGCACAGCAGGCACAGCAGGCGCAACCGGGGCTGTCGTCGGCGCAGTCCGCCTCGGCCACCCCCGCCCCGAACGCCCCCGGTGGTTCCGGGCGTCGCCGCAAGCTGGGGACTCCGCCCGACCCGGCCACGCGCCCGGAGCAGACGGCCCGCCCGCACCCGTCGGCCGAGCAGCCCGTCGGGGCGCAGGTCCCGCAGGCACCGACAGCACCACAGGCCGCCGCCTCGTCCACTCCCACGCCCGCCTCCGCACCCCTCCCGCACCCCTCCCTCGCCGGTCAGTCGCGGCTCGTGCCCGGTGGGCCGGGGACCGAGGGGGCCGGGCGGTCGTACGCCATAGGGGCCCCGGACGAGAACGCCGCCGAGGGGCCCGAGCCGCTGGACGGGCCCGGAGGGGCCGTCGAGGTGGCGGATCCGCCGCGCCCGCAGCCGCTGGACGACGAGTTGCCGCCGGAGCCGCTCGACAACCCGCGTCGGCTGCTGGTGTGGCCGGCGCCGGACGTCAACACGCAGCAGGCGCTCAGCGACCGTGGCTACCGGCCGGTGATCGTGAACTCGCGCGAGGAGGTCGACGCGCAGATCGCCGCCTTCCCGGCCGCGCTGTTCGTGGACCCGCTGACCGGGCCGATCACCCGGACCGCGCTGCAGTCGCTGCGTACGGCCGCCGTCGCCGCGGAGGTGCCGGTGCTGGTCACGGCCGGGCTCGGGCAGGCGACGCGCGAGGCGGCGTACGGCGCCGACCCCGCCGTCCTGCTGAAGGCGCTCGCGCCGCGCGACAGCGAGCAGCATCCGCCGCGGGTGCTGCTGGTCGAGGAGCACGCCGAGATCGCCCTGGCGCTGACCTCGACGCTGGAGCGGCGCGGGATGCAGGTCGCGCGGGCGGCGAGCGACGCGGACGCCGTCACGCTCGCCGGGCAACTGCGGCCGAACCTCGTCGTGATGGACCTGATGCAGGTGGATCGCCGCCAGTCCGGGATCCTGGACTGGCTGCGGGCGAACGGCCAGCTCAACCGCACCCCGCTGGTCGTCTACACGGCCGCCGTCGACCAGGCGGACCTGCCGCGGCTGGCGTCGGGGGAGACGGTCCTGTTCCTCGCCGAGCGGTCCACCAGCCCCGACGTACAGAGCAGGATCGTGGACCTGCTGGCCCGCATCGGCACCAACTGAGGCCGCTGGTCTCGGGATTGAGGCCGCTGGTCTCGGGCCGGCATCGGGATTCGAGACCAGCCTCGCCGGGCAGGGCGGGTGCCTCACGGCCCCTGCCCGGCATACACACCTGACCGACCGGACGTGAACGACCCGGCCGACGGGATCAGAGCCGCGTGACGTCCAACTCGCCCTCCGCGTACTGCCTGCGCAGCACCTTCTTGTCGAACTTGCCCACGCTCGTCTTCGGGACCGCCTCGATGATCGTCCAGCGCTCCGGGAGCTGCCACTTGGCGATGTTCCCCTCCTCGGCGAGGAAGGCGCGCAGGGCGTCGAAGTCGGCGGTCGCGCCCTCCTTGAGGACGACCGTGGCCAGCGGGCGTTCGCCCCACTTGTCGTCCGGGACGGCGACGACGGCGGCCTCGGCGACGGCCGGGTGGGACATCAGCGCGTTCTCCAGCTCCACCGAGGAGATCCACTCGCCGCCGGACTTGATGACGTCCTTGGCGCGGTCGGTGAGGGTGAGGAAGCCGTCGGGGGAGATGGTGCCGACGTCGCCGGTCTTCAGCCAGCCGTCCTCGCTGAACTTGTCGGCGAGGCGCAGGGGTTCGGTGTCGGGGCCGTTGTAGTAGGAGCCCGCTATCCAGTTGCCGCGGACCTCCAGTTCACCGGCCGACTCGCCGTCCCAGGGGAGGCGTTCGCCGCCGGGGCCAATGAGGCGGCCCTCGACGCCGGCCGGGAAACGGCCCTGGGTGAGGCGGTAGCCGAACTCCTCGTCGGTACCGAGGGCGTGGGCCGGCGGGCGGGCCATGGTGCCGAGCGGGGAGGTCTCCGTCATGCCCCAGGCGTGGCAGATCCGCATACCGAGGTCGTCGAAGGCCCGCATGAGGGACGGCGGGCAGGCCGAGCCGCCGACGCTGACCTGGGTGAGGGACGAGACGTCGCGCGGCCTGGCGGTGAGCTCGGCCAGCAGGCCCCGCCAGATGGTGGGGACGGCCGCCGCGTGGGTCGGCTTCTCCTGCTCGATCATCTCGGCGAGGGGCGCGGGCTGCAGGAAGCGGTCCGGCATCAACATGTTGATGCCGGTCATGAAGGTGGCGTGCGGCAGTCCCCAGGCGTTCACATGGAACTGCGGGACGACCACGAGCGTGGTGTCCTCGTCGGTCAGGCCCATCGACTCGGCCATGTTGACCTGCATGGAGTGCAGGTAGATCGACCGGTGGCTGTAGACGACGCCCTTGGGGTCACCCGTGGTCCCGGAGGTGTAGCACATGGCGGCGGCCTGACGTTCGTCCAGCTCGGGCCAGTCGAACGTGGTCGGCTTGTCCGCGATCAGCTCCTCGTACTCGTGCACGCGCGCGTGAGAGCCGGCGGCGTCGAGGAGGGAGCGGTCGCCGGGACCGGACACCACGATGTGCTCGACCGTGGGCAGCTTCGCCAGCAGCGGCGCGAGCAGCGGGAGCAGCGAGCCGTTGACTATGACGATCTTGTCGGCGGCGTGGTTGACGATCCACACGAGCTGCTCGGCCGGCAGGCGGAGGTTCAGGGTGTGCAGCACCGCGCCCATGGAGGGGATCGCGAAGTACGCCTCCACGTGCTCGGCGTTGTTCCACATCAGTGTGGCGACGCGGTCGTCGCCGCGGACGCCCAGGTCGTCGCGCAGGGCGTGTGCCAACTGCACCGCGCGCGTGCCCGCCTCGGCGAAGCTGCGCCGCTGCGGTTCGCCCTCACCGGTCCAGGTGGTGATCCGGGACCGCCCGTGCACCAGCACACCGTGCTCGAGGATGCGGGTGACGGTCAGCGGTACGTCCTGCATGGTGCTCAGCACGGCGTCCTCCCAGGGCAGCGACATTGCCTACACGGTGGTAGCGGTTGTGCTAAGTCTGCTCACATACCGATGGGTATGTCACTAGGAAGCGGCCCTCGTTTATCCCCCAGGTGACCCTGACCTCACCCTCACCTCACCCTGTCATCGCACGAGCACAAGCTCAGGGTCCTCGCGGAGCTTGCCGAGCGCCCGCGACACCGCCGACTTCACCGTGCCCACCGAGACGCCGAGCACCTCCGCCGTCTGGGCCTCGCTGAGATCCTCGTAGTACCTGAGGACTACCATCGCGCGCTGCCGCGTGGGCAGCTTCGTGATCGCCCGCCACATGGCGTCGTGCAGGGCCTGGTGCTCGGCCGGGTCTTCCGCGCTCGCGACCGGGTCCGGTTCCGGCAGCTCGTCGCACACGTACTCGTCGACCTTGCGCTTGCGCCACTGCGACGTACGGGTGTTGAGCAGGGCCCGGCGGACATAGCCGTCGAGCGCCCGATGGTCCTCGATCCGCTCCCACGCGACGTACGTCTTGGTGAGCGCGGTCTGCAGCAGGTCCTCCGCGTCGCTCGGGTTCGCGGTCAGCGACCGGGCGGTGCGCAGCAGCACCGGCTGACGGGCCCTGACGTACGACGCGAAGGACGGGTACGGGTACGGAGAAGGCCGCGTCATGCCGTTCGAAGCACTGGTGCAGACGGGTGTGGTCATGGCTCCACGCTAGGTTCGGTCGCCGCTCGGGCGGATCGGCCGCAGGTCCCGAAGGGGCGTCCCTCTCAGGTTGTAGGGGCGGTACCCGCCTCACCTCCTGAAGGTGGACGAACGGACGTCGACAACTACGGGATGACCCTTGGGTGACGCCCCTTACAGCCCCGTCGGCTCCTTCGACCCCGTCGGCTCCTTCGACCCCGTCGGCTCCTTCGACCCCGTCGGGCCCCGGTGTCTCATCCGTCCGAGGTCAGGACCACGCCCGAGGTCGGCACGCCCGTCCCCGCCGTCACCAGGGTCCGGCTCGCGCCCGGCACCTGGTTCACGGACGTGCCGCGGAGCTGCCGTACGGCCTCGGCGATGCCGTTCATCCCGTGGAGGTAGGCCTCGCCGAGCTGGCCGCCGTGGGTGTTCAGCGGCAGCCGGTCCGCCGCCACGAAGGCCGCGGCCTCGCCGGGCGCGCAGAACCCGAACTCCTCCAACTGCATCAGCACGAACGGCGTGAAGTGGTCGTACAGGATCCCGACGTCGATGTCGGCCGGCGCCAGCCCGGAGCCGCGCCACAGTTGGCGGGCGACCACCGACATCTCCGGCAGGCCCGTCAGGTCGTCGCGGTAGAAGCTGGTCATCTGCTCCTGGGCGCGCCCGGCGCCCTGGGCCGCCGCGGCGACCACGGCGGGTGGCTGCGGCAGGTCGCGGGCCCGCTCGACCGACGTGACGACCAGCGCCTGGCCGCCGTCCGTCTCCTGGCAGCAGTCCAGCAGCCGCAGCGGCTCGGCGATCCAGCGGGAGGCCGCGTGGTCGGCGAGGGTGATCGGCCGGTCGTGGAAGTACGCCGCCGGGTTCGTCGCCGCGTGCCTGCGGGCGGTGACGGCGACCGGCCCGAAGGCCTCCTCCGGGGTCATACCGAAGGTGTACAGGTACCGCTGCGCCGCCATCGCCACCCAGGAGGCGGGGGTGAGCAGCCCGAACGGCAGGCTCCAGCCGAGCGCTGTCCCCTCCGCCGAGGGCTCGCGGTGCCGCACGCCCGAGCCGAAGCGGCGGCCCGAGCGCTCGTTGAAGGCGCGGTAGCAGACGACGACCTCGGCGACGCCCGTCGCGACGGCGAGCGCCGCCTGCTGCACGGTCGCGCAGGCCGCCCCGCCCCCGTAGTGGACCCGCGAGAAGAACGACAGCTCGCCCATGCCGCAGGCCTGCGCCACGGTGATCTCGGGGTTCGTGTCCATCGTGAACGTCACCAGGCCGTCCACGTCGGCGGGGGCGAGCCCGGCGTCGGCCAGCGCCGCCCGGACCGACTCCACCGCCAGCCGCAGTTCACTGCGCCCCGAGTCCTTGGAGAACTCCGTGGCCCCGACCCCGACGATCGCGGCCCGGCCCCCTAGGGCATCCCGCGCCCGCACACTCACTGCCCACCGCCTTCCGGGACGGCAACCGTTTCCGGGATGGTGACCGTTCCCGGAAGGGTGACCGTTCCCGGAAGGGTGACCGTCACCGTCCCGCTGACGTGCCGACCGATGCCGTTGTCACCGACAACGCGCACCACAACCGTGTCCTCGTCGACCTCGTCACGGATCTCCTCGACCGTGGCCCGCAACACCATCGTGTCGCCGGGGTAGTTGGGCACCCCCAGCCGGATGGCCACCCTGCGGAGCACGGCCGCCGGACCGAAGAGCTCGGTGATGTAGCGGCCCACCAGGCCGTTGGTGGTGAGGATGTTCATGAAGACGTCCGGGGAGCCCTTCGCGCGGGCGGCCTCGGGGTCGTGGTGCACGTCCTGGTAGTCCCGCGAGGCGATCGCGCCGGCGACGATCAGGGTGCGGGTGACCTCGATCTCCAGCGGCGGCAGCACGTCACCCACCTTCACCCCGTCACCCCCCGGAACACGGGGAGCGTCAACTCATCGTCGTAACAACGGAATTCGAGCCGCACCGGCATCCCGATCCGCACCTTGTCGTACGGCACCCCGACCACGTTGCTCACGATCCGCACCCCCTCGGCCAGCTCGACGAGACCGACCGCGTAGGGCGGGTCGAAGGCCGGGAAGCGCGGGTGATGCAGCACGACGTACGAGAACACCGTGCCCTCGCCGCCCGCCTCGACGGTGTCCCACTCCGCCGCACCGCACGCGTTGCAGCCGGGGAGCCAGGGGAAGCGGAGGGTGTCGCAGGCGGTGCAGCGCTGGATGAGGAGGCGGTGGCGCCGGACGCCCTCCCAGAAACCGGCGTTGTCCCGGTTGACGACGGGCCGGGGCCGGAGTTCCCGCGGTTTCTGTTCCTGCGGTTTCTGTTCCTGCGGTATCTGTTCCTGCGGTATCTGTTCCTGCGGTATCTGTTCCTGAGGGGTTCGTCTCTGCCCGGCCGGCGCGTACTTGAGGATGCGGAAGCGGTGGGTGCCGACGAGGGTCTCGCCCACCCGGACGTCCGTCCGGGTCGTGACGAAGTACCCGGTGCCGAGCTTGGTCGTCTTGCGCGGCGAGACCGACTCGATGACGGTGTCGAAGACGACCTCGTCCCCCGGCCGCAGCGGGCGCAGGTACTCCTGCTCGCAGTCGGTCGCGACGACCGAGGTGCAGCCCGCCTCGTCGAGCAGGGCGAGCAGCTCGTCGTAGGCCCGCGCGCGCCCCTGATGACCGCTCAGGCCGCCCATGATCCACGCCTGGAGCATGGTGGGCGGGGCGATCGCGCCGGGGCCGGTGTACGCCGGGTTCCGGTCGGCCATCGCCTCGCACCAGTGCCTGATCATGGGCGCGTTGACGGGGTCACGGCCGGTGCCGGCGACGGCGGCGGGGCGACCCACGTGGGCCTTCAGCCGCGGGTACAGCGGATCGTCGTCCACCGACGCACTCCCTTCAGAACCCTGGACCCTTACCCACTTACCCCCTTACCGGAGCAGATTTCTGACTGTCCGTCAGATCTGACAGCCTGTCAAGGTCGTTACCGCACACGAAGAAACGCCTCGCAGACGAAGAGATGTCTGTCCACGAAAAAACGCCTGCGCGGCGACGCCGAAGCACCGCCGCGCAGACGCGCTGCCACCCCACGAACCACACCCAGTACGGGACTTCGCGGGGGCCCGCGCCGGACGCCGGCCCCCTCAGCTCACCGGATCACCACCACAGCGGGCTGAAGGCGACGGCCACATTGCTGTTGCCCTGGTTGAGCGCCGTGTACGCGGAACCGTTGACCTGCGCGGTATTGCTCTGGTTCGAGGCACCCGAGCCGACCGCATTCTGCTGCGTGGTGGCCGAGTTGCCGCTGTTGTCGTGCCCGACACCGCTGCCGACGATGCTCGAGACACCCGCGTTCGATCCGTCGTCCGCGAAGCCGCCGTTGTCCGCCGCCGCGACGCCGGTGAACAGGGCGGCTGCCAGCGGGAGGGCGGAGACGGCGGCGATGACGCGGGCGGTACGGATGCTTGCCATGTTGTTCCTCCAGAACATTCTGAACATGAAGTACGGCTTGCACCAAGGCAGTTGGCCGACCGCCCCGGCGTTTTCGTGCTCGACGTCGCAAGATCAGAGTTGCCCACGAATCCCCGGCGAACCACCCCGGAAGCCATGATTAGCACGCAAGCGTGATGACAAGTCGATAAACCCCTAGCGCCACTTTTCCTGCCCGTGCCCCCATAACCCCCGGCAACTCGGACACCAGCCCCTCAGCCCCCACAAGAGACGAACCGTTCCAGCACTTTCCCGGCCCCGACGACCCCCGGGCGCGTCGCACCCCCACCCCCCTTCCCCTTTTCGAACACATGTACGACCATAGATACATGGCCACCACCGACCCACACCGGTACCGCCACCCCCGACAGGCCACCGCACTGACCCTCGCCCACGCCCTGTCAGCCGCCGAACACGGCCTGTCGGTCATTCCGCTGTCCCGAACCAAACTCCCGGCCCTACGCTCCCCTCACCACGACGACGACCGGAAACGGGCGGGGCTGGGGCCGGTGGGGCCGGCGGGGGTGCCCTGCCACGGCGAGTGCGGCCGCTTCGGCCACGGTGTGTACGACGCCTCCGCCGACCCGGCCCGCGTCCGCGAGCTGTTCGCCGCCGCGCCCTGGGCCACCGGCTACGGCATCGCCTGCGGCCTGCCCCCGCACCACCTCATCGGCGTCGACCTGGACACCAAGTCGGACACGGACTCCACGGCCGCCCTGCGCGAACTCGCCCTGCGCCACCACTTCACGATCCCGCCCACGATCGTCGTCCGCACCCCGTCCGGCGGCCGCCACCTCTGGCTCACCGGCCCGCCGGACGTCATCGTCCCCAACTCGGCCGGCCGCCTCGCCCCCGGCATCGACATCCGAGGCGCCGGCGGCTACCTGGTCGGCCCCGGCTCCCACACCACCCACGGCACGTATGCCACGACCCCCGGCACCGCCCACCTCACCCCGGCCCCCTGCCCCCACGCCCTCCTCCGCCTCTTGCTCCCACCGCACCGCCCCTACCCCGCACCGCGTGACGCAACCAGGGCGGCCGGGGCACGCGGCCGGGGCCTGCTCCAGTTCGTCCTGGCCGCCCACGAGGGCCAGCGCAACACCCGCCTGTTCTGGGCAGCCTGCCGCGCCTACGAGGCCGGAATCGGCCCGGAACTCACCGAGCACCTGATCGAAGCGGCCACACGAACAGGCCTGACGGCCCAAGAGGCCCGAGCGACGATCACGTCGGCGGCCCGCATGCCCCGAGACCACGGCGCACCTGGGACCACCTAGGACGAAGCCCCGCCCAATCACAGGGTGCCGACGGAAACCCAACCCGCCCAGGTGGCCCCACGACAACGACCCCCGACCGATTACCTGGTCAGGGGCCGTTCATCTGCGGTGCGGTGGGTGTGGGATTTGAACCCACGGTGACATCGCTGCCACGACGGTTTTCAAGACCGTCCGGTTTCACACGGCCAGATGGTCCCTGACCTGCGACTTCAGCCTTCTATGGCGCACCCTGTGGGCCATGTTGGCCAGAGGATGGCCACAAAGGTGGCGACACGCGTGTCACGCGCCCTTGTTGAGGGTGCTCCCGGCACGGGCGGGAACGAGACGACTCGTGAAGCCACGGGACACAAGCCGCTCGTACGCTCGTGTCACATCGGCGGGCACGTCTTGCGGGATCATGAAGCCCTGCGCCGGGTAGATCAACAGACGTTGCAGCGACCCCACAAGCATGTCGATCACAAGGCGCGCGTCCTGAATCGAATCGACGTATTCGGGGAGTGGCATCGGGGTGGAAGCGCTGACGAACTTCACCCCGGGCCACAGCTTCCGGGCGGTGGCATAGGACCGCCGTTCCTCGTACGGCTTGCTGATCAGCAGCACCGAGGACACCTCGATCCCGCGCTCTTCGAGTAGCGAGCGGGACAGGGTGATGTTCTGCCCTGTGTTGCGCGCGTGAGGCTCCACAAGGACGGCGTCCCCCGGGACTCCCAGCTCGATCGCACGGTCCCGGTAGTGCTCGGCCTCACCGCGCGGCATGCGTTCCTGCGTGGTCTTGCTGGTCGCTCCCGTGAACACGATCAACGGCATCATGCCGCGCCGAAACAGGTCCGCCGTCGTGTCGGCCACTCCCAGATCATGGCTTCCCAGCCCGATGCCGACGGAGCACGGACGCGGTTCGTGGTGCATCCGTTGGTAGTCCCAACAAAGTTGGGCGTCCTCCCAGTCGCGTACGGAGATCACGTCAGACCTTTCTTGCCGTTGACCTGCTGGCCAGCGGAATCGGGAACGTCGAACTCGTACTCCCACGCGAAGCGGGAGGCCGCATGAACGCCGACCGCGAACTCAACCACGGTGCCATCTGCCGTGTATGTCGTCCGATGCAGTTCGACAACGGGTTCACCGGCGGGAAGCTGTAGGAGTTTCACCTCGTCGGCCGTCGGCACGCGCGCGAACAGCGCCTCTTTCATGTGGTCGATCTCGTAACCGGCGTCGTAGAGGACGCGGTACCCGCCACCCCGGCCGGCGGGCCCCGGCGTGGGATCGACGATGCGGGTTCCCTCTACGTGTTCGGGACGGTAGTAGCTGGTCAGGGTATGGGTCGGCTGCGTCCCTTCCTTCACCAGCCGGGCCCGTGCGTACACGCCGGACCCAACCGGGACGCCAAGCCCTTCGGCTACGAGGGCGGTCGCTTCGGCGCGGCTCACCGTCTGCGTCTGCTCGTCCCGCTTGTACGCCCGCCCCGACGCCACACGGTCAGCGATGAACGCGACCTCATCGCCGTCGCGCCACTTCGCCTTGTCGTAGCGGGCGATTCCGAGCCGCTTGAGGGGAGTACGCGCGCGCACGACCGTGCCGTGCCCGCGCGACGACGTCACGAGCCCTTCGGCTTCAAGTGCCTTGTAGGCCTGATGGACCGTGGACTTCGAGCCTTCCCCTGCCTCCACAAGCTCTCTGATCTGGGGCAACTGAGCCCCGGGCTTGCGCTCGCCGCTCTTGATCTCCTGCGCGATCCGATCCGCTAGTTCGCGCCACTTGGGTGCCACAGCCGAACTCCCTTCGATGCGATCCAGTGAAACACAGTCCCAGGACTGTTGACAGTCCTGGGACTGTGCGCCATTGTCTTCATCAGCAGCTCGCAGTCCTAGGACAGCGAGTTCGGAGGGTCCTCTTTGGGGTGCTCTGAAGCAAGGGCGGCAACGCTGCAAGACCGCCCGCTAAGGCCCAGGTGAAACAGGGTTTCGGCCCGTACTGGGGAGGTGGCCCGGCGACCGCGAGCAACGGCCGGAGTGTGGGGACTTGGTCCCCCTTGCAGTGATATTCCGTGCCCCTTCGACCTGGGAGTTCCGATGTTTCAACGAACCCTGTGGGTACCGCCGTGATGGACCGGCCGGCGGTACCCGTGCGACACCCGAGCCAGTGAGCGGAACGCACACGCTCACGGCCGAACCGGTCCCCCCCTTCCTGCCATCGCAGCGGCTAGCGCTGCGGCCGGTTGCCTCCCCCGCCCGTCCGACCCGCGCTCCCTGCGCTGGCCGTACGGACGGGGTGGCAGGGAGCCGGAAGCCCTGTCTCCAACGGCGCGCACCCCCGGAGTTCCCGCTCCGGGGGTGCTGTTCGGGCCGTTCACCCTGTGAGAGGAACCACGACCCTATGAACCCCATCGTGACTGTTCAGGACGCTGTTACGGCGTTCGCCGACTGGATTGAGCCGACGGACACCGAGTTGGACGCGATCGAGCTGGAGTACCCCGTCATCCTGGCGGAGGTCGACCTGCTGGACGCGCAGATCACGGCCATGGACCGCCCCGCGAACGAGCTCGACGCCCGCCGCATCCGCCGGGCCCGGAACAAGGTGCTGGCGGCCCGGCGGGACCTGGCCAACGGCCCGGCCGCCGTGATGCTGCCCGGCGGTGCCGCATGAGCACCCCGACGCAGAAGCTGACGGCCGCGCACGCCGAGGTGAAGGCGGAGATCGCGCGGACGGACAACAAGACGGGCCTGTTGCTGGCGTTCGTCGGCGCGGTCCTGGCCGGCGCGTGGACCGTCGCCCGCTCCCTGCCCCTGAACGTCCCCGCGTACATCGCGGGCGGTCTGGGCGTGGGACTGCTGATCGGGGCGGCGGGTCTGCTGCTGCGGTCGGTGCGTCCGAACCTGCGCGGCCGGCACGGCTTCCCGCTGTGGGCCACCCTCACCCCGGAAGAGATCACCACCACCGTCAACGGCGGTGACCTCGCCGCCGACGTCGCCGGACTGTCCCGCTTGGCGGTCGCGAAGTTCACCAGCCTGCGCCGCGCGGTCGACCTCACCTACGCCGGCGGCGCACTGCTCATCCTCGCCGCCCTCCTCACGGCAGGGGGCGCGGCATGAGTGTGCGCACGCATACGGCGGTCCTGTCCGTGTCGCCCGCGACCGGCACGTGGCGGGTGTTCGTGACGGTGCCGAAGACCGTCGGCCCGTGGCCCGAGCACGTGATCGGCACCCGGCAGATCCCGGTGCCCGCCGCCCGCACGGCGGCTCTCGCCCTGCTGGGTTACGAGGGCGTCGAGGGTGCCGAGTGGCAGTGGTGCGAAGACACCACCGACCACGGCGGGCCGGTTCGTCTGCTCGCCGGCCTCGCGGTGCGGGAGCGGGCGGGGGGTGTGGCATGAGCGCCAAGACTTGGTGGTCCGGCGTGGTGCGGGCCAAGACCGTGTTGCCCGCTGTCGCGATGACGGCGGTGTCCATGGTGCTGACCCTGGCCGTGGTCGTGATGTGGCTCGGGGACTCGATGCCCAAGGGCGTCGCCCTGGTCGTCGGCCTCGGTCTGGACGGCGGCTGGCTGGCCACCCTCGCCTACGAACGCCGCTTGGCCGCGCAGGGCGACCACAACTGGTGGGTGACCGGGGTCGGCTGGGGCTTCGGTGCCGCCGCGACCGGCGTCCTGGTCGCCCACGCGGTGGGGGAGGACTCCCCCGGCGCATGGCTGGCCGTGGCCTGGCTGCCGATCGCGGCGAAGGCGTTGTGGCTGGTGCACGGGCTGTGGGAGCGCACCGCGCTCACCGCGTCCGCTCTCGGAGCGATCCGGGGCATCCAGCAGGAAGCCCGCGACGAAGCCGCCGTGGCCCGTGCCCGGCTGAGGGCGCGGGCCGCGACCGAGGAGACCCGGCTGACGGCCGTGACGGGGGCCGGGGCACGCGTCGCACGCGTACAGGCCAAGACCGCCGCGACCCTCGCCGAAGCGTGGTCGACGCTGGAGGCGGCGCGGCAGGGTGCGGACACGGGCAGGGCGCTGACCAGCGTGACGACCCGCGTCACACCCGGCGTCACACCCGGCGTCACACCCTGCTGGGAGCTCCCCGTCTGGGGTCCCGTGGAGGCGGTCCCGGCCCTCGCCCTCGTGCCGCCGCCCGTGCTCACCGACGACGAGTTGGACGCGTTGGTCGACGAGATCCGGCACAGCGAGACGCCCGCCCTGTCCTACCGCGAGATGGCCGCCCGCTTCCGCGCGGCGGGCCACTCCGCGTCCGAGGGCCGCCTGCGCGACGCCTGGAAGCGCGTCGCGTGACCCGGGCTCCCCGCTCCCACTCCGACCGCTCCGACGTCCTGAGGAGTACCTGACCATGGGCAAGCCCGACACCCGCCGCCTGGACCGCGAGATCCAGCAAGCGACCCGCAAGCTCGACGCGGTCCGCAACCAGGAGATGTGGCCCCTGACCGGTGCCGAACGCCGCGCCGTGATCGGCGCGATGGCCGGCGGCTCCTACCGCGTCGCCCGGGGCAAGAGCCCCGGCCGCGCCGAACGGAAGCTCGACACGATGTGGGAGTCGGTCCAGACCCGGCTGATCGCCGAGATCACCGCGTTGCAGATGGAGCGGCAGCGGATCGTGAACGAGGCCGCCGCCGCCAAGGCCGCCAAGAAGTCGACGGGGTGGTGGTGAGCATGCCCGCGACGCCCACGCCCCCGGGCCAGTGCCCGCAGTGCTGGCAGCACGCCTACGACCGGCGCATCCACCGCAAGCTCGGGCCCCGGGAGGACTGCCCGCCCTGCGTGGACCACATGCTCAACGGCTGCCCCTACCTCGTGCCCAAGAAGAAGTCGAGCTGGTGGTGACACCCGCCCCCGCTCCGTGAACCACCCGCCGGGACGGCCGCCCCCGCCGTCCCGGCCCCTCACCCTTCTGCCTGCCCTTGCCTGCCCCCGCCGTGGGGTGCTGAGGAGACTTCCGCATGTCCGAGAACGTCGTTCGCCTGCACAAGGACACCGACCCGCCCGCCGAACCGGCCACCGCCACGGTGACCACGCTGACCGTGGTCCCCGACCCGGCACCGCCCGCCCCCGTGCCGTTGTGGGTGCGCTCCGGACGCGCCGTCAGGACGGCGCTCACGCACGAGACCACGAAGACCGTCGCCCGCACGGTCGCCCGCCACACCCTCTACGTAGTCGGCGGGGGCCGGATCGTGGCCCGCCGTACGTGGGACGGTCGTACCGCCGCCCGTTACGAGCGCTACATGCGTGCGGCGGAAGCCGCGGGGAACATGGAGGCGGCCGCCGAGTGGGAGGAGCGCGGGCAGCGTTTCCGCGAGGCCCGCCACCGCCGCCGCATGGACCTCCTCCACTCCCCGGTCGACGCCGCCAAGGGCGTGCTGGTCGGGACGGGGATGGGGATCGGATCGCTGGTCGCGCTCGGGGTCGTGCTCGCCATCGCGAACAAGGACGTCACCGACGTCGTCACCCCGGTCATGGCCGTCATCGAGTTCATCCGCCTGCTCATCACCATCGTGTCCGTGGTGTGGGGGCCGCTGGTCACCCTGGGCCCGTTCCTCGTCCTGCTCGCGCTGTGGGCGGTCGGTCAGCATCAGCAGGCCGCACCCGCATGGGCTCTTCCCGCCGCCGTCCGCAGCGGCGAGGGCGAGCCGATCACGCCCTCGATCGTGGTCAAGGCCCTGCGCGACCTGGGGGTGCCCGCGCTGCGCAACGCCATCAAGGAGATGGGCGACGCCGGCGCGTCGATGCTCTCGCCGATCGTGATCGCCGGATGTGGCGTCGAGGTCGACGTCACCCTCCCGTCTGGGGTGTCGACGAACGAGGTGCAGCAGCGCCGCCGCAAACTCGCCGAGAACCTGGCCCGGCACGAGCACGAAGTGTTCATCACCATCCCGACCGCCGCCCGCACGGTCCGGCTGTGGGTCGCCGACTCCGGAGCCCTGGACGAGCCGATCGGCCCGTCCCCGCTGGTCACCGACGACACCATGACCGCCGACTACGCCAAGGGCCGCGCCCCCTGGGGACAGGACCTGCGCGGCGACGCCGCAGCCCTCAGCCTCTACCAACGCCACCTGCTCATCACCGGGCTGTCGAACCAGGGCAAGACCGTCGCCCTGCGCTCGCTCGCCCTGTGGGTCGCGCTCGACCGGTCGGTGCAGTTCCTGATGGGCGACCTCAAGGGCGTCGGCGACTGGGCCATGTTCGACGGACTCGCCTCGACCCTGATCCAGGGGCCGACGGACGAGCACGTCATGCAGGTCACCGAGATGGTCGAGGGCGCGGTCGAGGAGATGAACCGCCGGATCCAGGCCCCGCCCGGCACTACGTTCGCGCCGCTGATCGTGGTGGTCGACGAGGCCCAGGTGGCGTTCATGTGCCCGGCCGTCGACGAGGACAAGCGGCCCTACGGCGGATCCAAGGCCACCTCCCGCTACTTCATGGCCGTCCGCAAGATCCACAACCAGGGCCGGGCCGTCAACGTCCTGATGTGGCAGGGCACCCAGGACCCCACCGACCAGAACCTCCCCAAGCTCGTCCGCGAAGGTGCCCACACCCGGGCGTCGCTCGCGCTGGGCACCGAACAGCAGGCCCGGATGGCTTTGGGGGACAAAGCCGTCGACGGCGGGGCCGCACCGAACATGCTCCGCCCCGGCCTGGACAAGGGAACGCTGGTCGTCGCCTCCGACGGCATCAAGATCCCCGCCGGACAGGCGTCCATCACCGTGCGCACGCACTACATCGACGACGACGCCGCCAAGGCCATCACCGCCCGGGCCAAGGCCCTGCGCGACGGCGTCACCACCCTCCACGCCATCGACCGGAGCGAAGACCGCGACCCCCTCGCCGACATCGCCGCCGTCCTCGGAGACGCCCCCCGCGTCCTCACCGCCGACGTCCTCAAGCGCCTCGCGCTCCTCAACGAGGACGCCTACGGCGGCTGGACCAACAGCGACCTCAAGCGCGTCCTGGACGACGCGGGGGCTGAGCCCTACAAGTCCGACGGCCGCATGCACGTCGGCCGCGACCGCGTCCTGCGCGCCCTTGCCAACCGCGACGGCAACGGCGACGGCGAGGGTTCCGCTTCCGCCGCCTGAGGCAGGGAAGCGACCCCCTTCCGGGTCAGGGAGGCAGGGAGAACTCCCTCACCCCCTCCCTGACCCGCCTCCCTCGCTCTGACCTGCACGAATGATCGTCCAGGGAGGCAGGGAAGCGCACAGGTCAACACCCTTGAAACCCCCTCTAGAAGCCTTCCCGAAGGGGGCGTCTCCACCTCCCTGGCCTGTTGCCGGGAGGGATTCCGCATAGCCCTCGCATCCACCCGCGCGCCCTCGAAGGAGGACTCATGCGCCGCTCCGACCCGCCCGGAATCATCGCCCCTCACATCCCCGCCGACGCCTACCACCGCGCCCAGGCCACCGGCCAGCCCATCGTGATCGTCGTCCACACCACCGACCACCACGACCGCCCCCTCAGCGCGTACCTGTACCCGCTCGCCGTCGCCACGGCCGGCGCGATCGGGGTGTTCGCCACCGTCGCCGCGCTCCTCGCGCTGCTCGACTTCGCCGTCCACACCGCCCTCGCCATCGCCGCCGCCACCAGCCCCCTCAGCATCGGCGGCATCACCCTCAAGCTCTTCGACTCCAAACGCTGAAAGGAACTGCCGTGTTCGAGATCCGGATCATCTGCGACTACGCCGACGTCGACCGCCTGACCAACACCCTGAGCGGCACATTCATCACCGGGCGGGCCGTCGTCCGTCCCGCCCGCGACGGCAAGCGTGCCCGCGTCTACCTCGACGCCGAACAGCGCGAGATCTGGCCCGACCCCGAGCAGGCCTACACCGGCGCGCCGAACGTGCGCAGCGAGCTGACGTGGCTGTCCGAGCGTGAGCCGCACGAGCGCGACCGCGTGTGGTGGCTGCGCCGCGCCGCCGCCACCGACCGCATGGCCTGCGGACTGTCCCCCGACGGCATCGCCACCGAGGAACAGGCCCTCAACGTGGCATGCCGCCTGATGAGCCTCGACCGCGCGGCCCTCGTCTGCGCCCCCCGCGCCTACACCCGCCAGCAGTACGCCCACTGGATCGCCGACCAGCAGTAGCTACGCCAAGGGCGACCCCCCTCTCGCCAAAGAACCGGGGCCGCCCTTGTCCACCTGCCACGAACTGACCTGTGGAGGTCTCCCAGCATGACCCAACTCACCCTCTTCCGGCGAGTGCGCGACCGACGGCCGCGCCTGCTGGATCTGTTCTCGTGCGCCGGCGGGGCCGCCATGGGCTACCACCGCTCGGGGTTCGAAGTGGACGGCTGCGACGTCGCCGACCGCCCGAACTACCCCTTCCCCTGCCACCACGGCGACGCCCTCGCCCACCTCGCCACCCTGATCACGTCCGGCGAGATCGAGCGGTACTCGTTCGTCCACGCCTCCCCGCCGTGCCAGCACGGATGCGCGCTCACCGTCGGCACCAACGCCTCGCAAGGGTGGGGCCGCACCCACGTCGACCTGGTCGCCCCGACACGCGCGCTGCTCGACCGGACCGGCCTGCCGTACGTGATCGAGCAGCCCAACGGCCGCGCGATGATCCGCAAAGACCTCACCCTGTGCGGCGAGATGTTCGGTCTCGGGGTCATCCGGCACCGCAACTTCGAGCTGGGCGGCTGGACGATCGAGCGGCCGACGCACGTCCCGCACCGTGGACGGGTGCGCGGATGGCGGCACGGCCGTTTCCACGACGGGCCGTACGTCGCCGCGTACGGCAACGGCGGCGGCAAACCGACCGTCCCCGAACTCCAGACCGCCATGGGCATCACGTGGACCGACGTGCGCGAGGAACTCACCGAAGCGATCCCGCCCGCCTACACCGAGCACATCGGCCGTCAGTTCCTCGCGCTGGAAGGGAGGGCAGCCGCATGACCGCGACACCCACGCTCCTGCGCACGGCGCTGGCGCTGGCGGCGGCGGGCGTGCCGGTGCTGCCGCTACGAGCGGGCAAGCTCCCGTTCGGCAACTGCCGTACCTGCAAGGCAAGTTACTGCGGGGACCGGCCGAACATGAAGAACCCCGGCCCCTGCCACTGCCCCGACGTCTGCCACGCATGGGCCGCAGCCACCACCGACACCCGCATCCTCACCTCCCCGCTCTGGGAGGCGGCATGGCGACGGGCCGAAGCCGTCGCCTACCACCCCGGCGGTGCCGGGGTGACCGTGGTCGACCTCGACACCCCCGCCGCCGTCGCATGGGCCAGAGAGACCCTGCCCGCGACCCGGACCGTGCCCACCACGCGCGGCGAACACTGGCTCTACCAGGGCGTGATGCGGTCGGCAAACGGCGTCCGGCCCGGGGTCGACGTCAAGTCGCTCATGCAGTACGCCCGCTGGCTCGGACCCGGCACCGGCCGCATGACCGCACTGCCGCCCGCCGTGCGCGCCCTGGTCGTGAAGGAAGACGCCACCCCCGCCCCGGCAGGCTTGGCCTCTTCTCCCGTCCCGGCCCGCGCCCCATGGAGCCGCAGCGTGGCCACCGGCTGCCGACACACCGAACGCTACGTCCGCACCGGACTCGAACGCGGCCTCACCCTCGTATCCGCCCGCACCGAATCCGGCGCAGGCTCACAAGCCTTCGGCGTCGCCCGCTTCCTCGCCGCCCAGCACGCCCAGTGCCCCGGCCCGTGCGCGCTCGACGCGATCGGGGAGGAGATCGTGACCGCCGCCGTCGCCGTCGGGGTTCCGGAGGACTACGCCCGCCGCGCGGTCGCCAACGGCCTCCAGACGCCCTCAGGGCGTGCGGCATGAACAAACCATCGCCTAATCCCGCAAATGACCCTCAGGACGCCGTGCAGGGCGCGCAGGGGGTGAGCGTGGGCGTGCTGAAAGTCGCCGCCCGTCAGGGCGTCCGTAATGCCCTTCGCTCCAACCCGCCGCAGGGCGACGGCCGTTACCCCGTCGCATGGCTGGAGATCCGCCCCCCGCGCAGGTCCGGAGGCACGCCCACGGCGACCTCGCAGTGCCTGTGCGGCTGGGACCGAAGCGCCGTCGGCCACACCCGCGTACTCGCCCTGATCGAGGCACACACCGCCCACCGAGACGCCTGCCCGCTGCGCCACCCCCAGGAAGGCAGGGCCGCCGCGTGATGGACGCCCGCACCACCGACAGCGAGGAACTGCCCGCGCCGTCCAACCCGTTGGCCGTCGCCCGCCGTCTCCTGCCGG
Source organism: Streptomyces sp. yr375 (assembly GCF_900110755.1). GTDB lineage: Bacteria > Actinomycetota > Actinomycetes > Streptomycetales > Streptomycetaceae > Streptomyces. The sequence goes on along the minus strand of NZ_FOFF01000055.1, from coordinate 23,042 downwards.
ACTGGCAGACCGAGGACGGACAGCTCGTGTGCCGGCGCTGGCGCGCATCCTGGATGCGCTGGACCGGTACCTGTTGGCGCGAGCTGGACGAAGCTCAGATCCGCGCCGCCATGTACACACGCCTTGAGCACACCGTGTACAGCGCTCCCGGCAAGGACGGGCAACCGGAACAGCGGGAGTGGGCACCGACGAAGCAGAAGATCAGCAACCTTCTGGACGCGCTCGGGGCCATCACCCTGCTGCCCACCGACACCGACGCCCCCACCTGGCTCGACACCGACGGCCAGGGCGAGGACGACGGAGGGCCGATCGTGGCGTGCGAAAACGGCCTGCTGAGGATCCGGGACCGCGCGCTTCTCCCTCATGGGCCAGGGTTCTTCAACCTCGTGTCCGTGCCCTTCGCCTACGACCCCACCGCCACCGCACCGACGTGGGAACGCTTCCTGGCCCAGCTCTGGCCCGACGACCCCGACAGCATCCAGGCACTTCAGGAGTGGTTCGGCTACGTGCTGTCCGGCCGGACCGACCAGCAGAAGATCCTGCTGATCGTCGGACCGTCCCGCTCGGGCAAGGGCACCATCGCCCGCGTCCTCAAAGAGCTGGTCGGCAAGGAGAATCTCGCCGGCCCCACCCTTGCCGGACTCGGCACCAACTTCGGCCTCGCCACCCTGGTCGGCAAGCCGCTCGCGGTCATCTCCGACGCCCGTCTGTCCGGCAACGACAGCAGCCAAGTCGTCGAACGGCTCCTGACCATCTCCGGTGAGGACACCATCGACGTCGACCGCAAGTACCGCGAGCAGTGGACCGGTCGACTGCCCACCCGGCTGATGCTGCTGTCCAACGAACTGCCGCACTTCGGCGACTCTTCCGGGGTCATCGCCAAACGGTTCGTGCTGCTCAACATGCGGGTGTCGTGGCTGGGCAAGGAAGACACCTCCCTCACCGACCGCCTCGCGGCCGAGATGCCCGGCATCCTCAACTGGGCCCTCGACGGACTCGCCCGTCTCCAGCGCACCGGCCGGATCACGGAACCGAAGTCCAGCCGCGAAGCGGTCACCACCATGCAGGACACCGCCTCCCCCACCAGCGCGTTCGTCCGAGAACGCTGCACCACCGGACCCACGTGCAGCGTGCCCGTGGACACCTTGTGGAACGTCTGGCGCGAGTGGGCCGAGGACAACGGCGTCCGCCCCGGCACCAAGCAAGTGTTCGGCCGCAACCTGCTCTCCGTCGTCCCCCCGCTCAACCGCACCCGCCCCCGCGACGCCTACAACCGGCAGGTGGCCACCTACACCGGAATCACGGTGAACGCGTCCGAACCACATCTGCCTGAGTCGTGACTCATCGCGACTCAAGCCCCCACCAACCCGCTCTGAGTCGCGATGAGTCACGACTCAGAGCAATGTGTTCAGAACCCCATCACCGCGCTACCCCCGCGCTGAGGAGTGCCATGTCTCGCCCCAAGCTGCTGAAACTCCCCGAGGTTCTCGAAGAGATCGACATGAGCCGTGCCGCCTTCTACCGCATGCGGGCACGTGGGAAGGCACCGAAGCTCATCAAGTTGCCCAACGGGCAGATCCGTTGCCGCCGTCACGACCTGGACACCTGGCTGAACGGCTGCCAGGACGCGGCCTGATCCCACCCCGCACACCACCCGAGGGGCCCGCCGTCCGGTGGGCCCCTCGGTATGAGGAGAGCACTTGAAGACCTACAACGTGCGGATCTGGGGCATCCGGAAGCGCGCCAGCAAGTCGGCCCCCTTCCAACTCCGTTGGCTGGTCAACGGAGAGGTGTTCCAGGAACCGTTCACGACTCGGACGCTGGCTGACGCGCGACGGGCCCAACTGCTCACCGCGACCAAGAACGGCGAGCCGTTCGACGTGGCCACCGGGGTACCGATCGCAGAGATGCGTGAGGCGTCCTCGCCTACCTGGTACGAGCACGCATGCGCGTACGCCGTGATGAAGTGGCCGGGGGCGGCGGGCAAGCACCGCGCGAGCGTGGCCGAGACGTTGTCGGCGGTGACGGCGCACCTGGTCTCGACTCAGCGAGGCGTACCTGACCGTGTTGTACTCCGGCGCGCGCTCCGGACGTACGCCTTCCAATGCCGGATCGATCCGGAGAGCGGCGAGCCTGTCTCCCGCAAGGACAGTGAGGAACTGCCGCGAGAGGTCGAGACCGCGCTCGACTGGGTGGCGTCGCACTCATTGAAGATGGTCGACGTAGCGGAGTCCGACGTACTGCGCGGCGTCCTGCGCGTCCTGTCCAAGAGGCTGAACGGTGACCCGGCCGCCGACAACACGGTGCGGCGCAAGCACTCGGTGCTGAGCAACTCGTTCAAGTACGCCATCGAGCGCGACCTTCTGGCGGTCAACCCGCTGAAGCGAATCGACTGGACCCCGCCGGCCACCTCTGACGAGGTGGACTTCCAGTTCGTCCCCGGCCCTGCCCAGGTCGCAGAGCTGCTTGAGGCCGTACAAGAGACGGGTACCCGAGGGGGCCACCTCCACGGGTTCTTCGCGTGCATGTACTACGCCGCGATGCGTCCCTCGGAGGTCGCCAACCTGAAGCGGTCCGCCTGCAAGTTGCCTGATCAGGGGTGGGGCGAGCTGGTGTTGTCCAAGAGCCGCCCCGAGGTCGGGAGCGGATGGACCGACGACGGCAAGCCCTACGAGGAACGGGGCCTGAAGAGGCGGGCCCGCAATGCGACGCGCCCCGTCCCGATCCCCCCGGCGCTGGTCAGTCTGCTGCGGGCGCACCTGGACACGTACGGGACGGCACCGGACGGACGGCTTTTCCGGGGTATCCGGGGCGGACGGGTGCCGTCGACCGAGTACGCCGAAGTCTGGAAGGCGGCGCGCGAGCTGGCACTCAACGCCGAAGATCTGGAGACGCCCTATGCCGATGTGCCGTACTCACTGCGGCACGCGGGGGTCTCCCTGTGGATCAAAGCCGGGGTCGATCCGGTGGAGGTGGCGCGCCGTGCCGGGCACAGTCCGGCCGTCCTGTGGAAGTTCTACGCGAAGATCCTGCGCGGCCACCAAGACGCATCCAACAGCATGATTGACGCCGCCTTGGCCGACGAGACGGACGCCTGAGCGGCGCGGCCAGTGGCCACAGGTTGGCCACACGCGCTGATCAACGCCGGGATACCGGCGAGTCAGGGTGAGACAAGGTGAACGCAGAAGGGGTGTCTCCCCTGGGAGACACCCCTTCTGACCAGCACGTTCACTGACCTGGCGGTGGGTGTGGGATTTGAACCCACGGTGACATCGCTGCCACGACGGTTTTCAAGACCGTTCCCTTAGGCCGCTCGGGCAACCCACCTGCGCCCCGGCCCACCTGGGGTGGAGCGGGTACAGCGTACCGGGCGCGGGCGCTGCTCGGGGGGCGTGGCCCACACGGGGACCACTGGCCTGTCTCCGTGTGCCGTCGTTGTTGGCGGAGTTGGCCTGGCCTCTGCCGTGATGAGGGCGCGTGGCTGCGAGCGGCAACCCCAGGGCCATGGACTCGGGATGTTCATGTCACAAATCGGTGACAGCGTTGTCTTAGAGCGAGGGGCGAGGCAGCCGTTCGGGTTCTGGACGCCTCATAGTGATCGAATACGCGCTGAGGTACCGACCCCTCAGGCCCAACCAACCGAGCTCTCAGGGGATTTGACGCATGATCCGCAACCGTCGCAAGGCCTTCCTCGTCTCCGCCGCGTTCCTGGGAGGGACGCTGCTGATGACGGCGTGCAGCCAGGGCGACGACGCCGCCGACAGTTCCTCCGGCAAGGCCGACGCGTCCGCTACGGCGAGCCAGTCCGGTGCCCCCGCGGATGTCAGCGCCAGCACCAGCACCAGTGCCACCCCCGCGTCCACCCCGGTCTCCGGTTCCGGGGGCACGTCCGGCGGTGGCAGCACTCCCGCCTCCGGGAGCACGTCCGGCGGCAGTGGCTCGGCCGGTTCCGGGAGCACGTCCGACGCCGGCAAGACCGCCGTCGAGGGCCTCGACAAGGGCAAGGGTGTCAGCGGCACCTGGTACGGCATCGTGCGGTACGTGGCGCCCGGCAAGTACCTGGTCGACGGTCCCGCGTCCCAGGGCTCCGGCGGTGAGCAGCAGGCCTTCTACCTCGCCGAGGACACCGTGATCCTGGGCGGCGGCCAGATCTGCGGCACCGCCGGCTCGAAGGTGGACGCCCCGTGCGAGGAGGCCGACCTGGAGAAGGCCGCCAAGAAGGGTGTGGAGGCCGAGGTCGTCGTCAAGAACGGCATCGCCACCAAGATCACCGACGGTGCGATTCGCTAGTCCCGTACTGCGCGACGAGCAGAGGCGGTCTGCCGGAAGCCACGCTTCCGGCAGGCCGCCTCACTTCGAGCACGAGTGGCGTCGGACCGAGGGTCAGCTATCGCCCTTGCGGGAGGCGAGGGTGAGGTCGACGGTGTGGGACTTGCCGCCGCGCTCGTAGGTGATCGTGACCTTGTCGCCGGGCTTGTGGGTCCAGATCTCGCCGATGAGGGTCCGGCCGCTGTCGATCACCATGTCGTCGAGCTTGGTGATGACGTCGCCGGGCTTGAGGCCGGCCTGGTCGGCGGGGCCGCCCGACTCGATCGGGGAGGCGCTGCCCGAGACCGGCTCGGTGATCTTCGCGCCGCCCGTCGTGTCCTCCAGCGAGACGGACGCGCCGATCTTGGCGTACACCGGCTGACCGGTCTTGATCAGTTGCTGGGCGACGTACTTGGCCTGGTTGATCGGGATGGCGAAGCCGAGGCCGATCGAGCCGGACTGGCTGGTGCCGCCCAGGCCTCCGCCGCCGGTGGACTGGATCGCGGAGTTGATGCCGATGACGTTGCCCGAGGCGTCCAGCAGCGGGCCGCCGGAGTTGCCCGGGTTGATCGAGGCGTCCGTCTGCAGGGCGCTCATGTAGGAGGACGTGCTGCTCGTACCGTCGGAGGAGGCCACCGGGCGGTTCTTGGCGCTGATGATGCCCGTCGTCACCGTGTTGGACAGGCCGAAGGGCGCGCCGATCGCGATCGTCGAGTCGCCGACCGCGACCTTGTCGGAGTCGCCGAGGGTGAGGGGCTTCAGGTCCGAGGGGGCGTTCTTGAGCTTGATGACGGCGACGTCGTAGCCCTGGGCGTGGCCGACGACCTCGGCGTCGTACTTCTTGCCGTCCGGGAAGGTGGCCGTCACCTTGCCGCCGTCGACCGCGTCCGCGACGACGTGGTTGTTGGTGATGATGTGGCCCTGGGTGTCGAAGACGAAGCCGGTGCCGGTGCCGCCCTCGCCGTTGCTGGACTCGGCCTCGATGGTGACCGTGCTGGGCAGCGCCTTGGCGGCGACCCCGGCGACCGTGCCCGGGTCGCGCTTGACCGCGCCGCCGCTGGTGGAGGCGGTGACGGTCGTCGAGCCGTTGTTGTCGTCGTTCTTGGCGAGGGTGTAGCCGAGGCCGCCGCCCAGACCGCCCGCGACCAGCGCGGCGATCAGGATCGCGGCGACCAGGCCGCCGCGGCCACCGCCGGACTTGGGCGCGGGCTGCTGGTAGGCGGCCCCCCAGACGGTCCCGCTCCCACTCCCACTCCCGTCGGAACCGCCCGCCCCGCCCGCCCCGCCCGCCGCGAAGTCCGCGTGGCCGGCGGTGCCGTACACGTGCGTGCCCGCGCCCGGGTCGGCGTACAGCGGTGTGGCCGGGGGCTGGTTCGGCCAGTCGTCCACGGGGGCGGCCGGGGAGCCCTGCGGCGGCGAGGAGGGCGGCTGCGCGGCGGTCGGCGGCGGCCAGTCGCCGTCGACCGGGGCCGCCGGTGCTCCCTGGGGCACGGTGGGCGGCGGCCAGCCGCTCTCGGGCGCGCCCGCCGCGGCGGCCTGGGCGGCTTCCGACGCCTGCGGGGAGGCCGAGGGAGACTCCACCGGCACGGGGGGTGCGGACGGGGCCGGGGGTACCTGAGTGCCCTCGCTCTTGCCCTCGTTCTCGGTGCTCACAGCTCTTCTCCTCGATCCACGGCTGTTGTCGTCGGTCGCACTTTGTCGCACGCCTTGTCATCTTGTCGTCGACCCGGCGCGCTGAAGCTGTGCAGGGTGCAGGGGTGCAGGTGCATTTGCATTTTCTGTACGTCCCAGCTTTTCCCACAGGCCGTCAGAGCACCATAAGCGGTGGCTGTGGGTCCACGGCCATTCCTTATATGGGTCATTACGCACAATAAGTGCGCATCCTCGAAACATCTCAGGGGGTTCTCAGACGACCCGGCGCCGGTGGCACGATGACGCGGTGACCCACGCACGGCAGCACCATATTCAAGTCGTCGCTCACCGCGGGGCCTCCGAGGAGGCTCCCGAGCACACTCTGGCCGCGTACAAGAAGGCGATCGAGGACGGTGCGGACGCCCTCGAGTGCGACGTACGACTGACCGCCGACGGCCACCTCGTCTGTGTACACGACCGTCGCGTCAACCGTACGTCCAACGGCCGCGGGGCCGTCTCCGCCCTGGAACTCGCCGATCTCGCGACGCTGGACTTCGGCTCCTGGAAGACCCGGGAGGCACGCGAGGCCTGGCACGCGCGCGTGGAGGATCCCGACTGGGAGGTGCGGCCCGAGGACCGCGCGGAGACCTCCGTACTGACCCTGGAACGGCTGCTGGAGCTCGTCTCCGACGCGGGACGCCGGGTGGAGCTGGCGATCGAGACCAAGCATCCGACGCGCTGGGCCGGACAGGTGGAGGAGCGGCTGCTCGTGCTCCTGAAGCGGTTCGGGCTGGACGCGCCCGCCTCGGCGGCCGAGTCCCCGGTGCGGATCATGAGCTTCTCGGCCCGCTCGCTGCATCGCGTGCGTGCCGCCGCGCCCACGATGCCGACGGTCTACCTGATGCAGTTCGTCTCACCCCGGCTGCGCGACGGACGGCTGCCCGCGGGGGTGGAGATCGCCGGCCCCTCGATCCGGATCGTGCGCAACCACCCGGCGTACATCGAGCGCCTGAAGCGGGCCGGTCACCGGGTGCACGTGTGGACCGTGAACGAACCGGAGGACGTCGACCTCTGCGTCGAGCTGGGCGTCGACGCCATCATCACCAACCGCCCGCGCGCGGTGCTGCGACAACTGGGCCGGCCCCTCTAGAGACGGCCCCAGGAGCCGATGCCTAGGGCATCCCCCTTAAGACCGTCCGTGGAGGCGGTGCCTGGACCGTCCCAACAACACCTCAAGTCTCACGCGTACCTCTTGACCCCCACAGTGCGGCCACAGCATCCTCCAATCTCGGCCACACCGGCACAATCAAGCCACTCGCTGACAAGCCCCTCACAGGGAGTGCACCGGCGCGTTCGGTCCGTGTTCGACGATTCCGAATGCGTCACGGCACCCGCGTTGGCCGGTTTCCGGTACAGGCCAATGGGGCATCCACACCGTGGCGTGGGGCGAAGGAGGTCTCGGGGGTGGCGTTGGTGGTGGCACAGGAGGTGCCCGCGTCGTCGAGCATGGCCGTATCCCATGGCCCTGCGGGCGTGGGGCATGCGAGACACCGGATGCGTGATCAGTTGCGCAGCGGCGGAGTGTCGGAATCGGTCATCGACGACGCCGTACTGATCCTTTCCGAACTTTTGAGCAATGCGTGCAAGCACGGCAGGCCCTTGGGCGACGCTCTCGTCGGGGACGGCGACGTCCGGGCTGCGTGGCGGGTCGATCCGAGCGGCCGGCTGGTGGTCGAGGTGACCGACGGCGGTGGCCCGACCCGTCCGGCACCGGCCACGCCCTCCGTCACCGCGCACGGCGGCCGCGGGCTCAACATCATCACGGCGCTGGCCGCCGACTGGGGCGTGCGGGACGACGCCCGCGGCGAGGTCACGGTGTGGGTCGTCGTCCACGCGGACGTGTACGACCCCGACGCCGGCTGTCGCCGCGACGACTTCGCGTCCCGGGTCGCGGCCCCGTCGGTGGCGTCGATGCCCGGCCTGGACTTCGCGGACGCGTTCGACGACCTGGACTAGACCCGGACTGGATCTGGACCGGGCACGCACCGGGCATGCACCGGGCCTGGAGCAGACCGTGACCGGGCCTGGACCGGGCATCGGCTGGGCCGCCGGCCGGACCCGGGTTGTCCACAGGTTCCGGTGACGGAGCGTGCGAACGGCTAGGCTCCCGCCCGTACCAGACGAGCCGTACCCGGGAGACAGCCAGATGGCCAAGAAGCGACCCCAGACGAAGGCCGGACGGCCGCAGCTCACCGATGGCGAGGTCCCGGTCGTCGGCGCGCGGGAGCCCTGCCCGTGCGGCAGTGGCCGCCGCTACAAGGCCTGCCACGGCCGGGCCGCCGCGCATGCCGCGACCGAGCTGGTGCAGCGCCCCTTCGAGGGCCTGCCGGGCGAGGGCGACTGGGTGGCGCTGCGTGAGCTGGTGCCCGCCGCCACGGTCGAACTGCACCTGAAGTCGGGCCTGCCCGAGGGCGTCCCGTCCGTCACACTCGCCACGGTGCTGCCGATGGCCTGGCCCGCCCTGCGCCGCGACGACGGCTCGGTGCTTCTCGGCCTGCAGAACGACACGCCGTCCGGCGACATCAGCCGCGACCTGGCGGACACCCTGCGTCGGGCCCTGGAGGCGGAGCCCGGCACCCCGGTGCAGGCCCGCCGCGCCCCCGCCGACGGTCCGCGGATGCAGGATCTACTCGATCCCGAAGGCGCGTTCGAGCCAGTTGTGCACAGCGGCTTCGAGTTCTGGGTGCCGGACCCGCAGAACGCCGCGCCCGAGGTGGCCGCCTCCCTGGAGCGGGCCAACGCGGCGGCGATCCCGACCGTGAAGCTGACCGGTGTGGACGCCGCGTACTGGTGTGAGACGCCGGACAAGAACCACCTGCGCTGGGTCATGCCGTACCCGGAGGAGCAGCTTCTGGACGCCCTCGCGCGACTGCACGTGGCGGGCGGTTCGAGCCTCGGCGAGGGCACGCGGCTGGTGGGTTCCTTCCGGGCGCACGGCCTGACGGTGCCCGTCTGGGACCTGCCGTCCGCGGTCACCGCGGACGACGTGGAGAAGCCGGCCGCCGAGTTCGCCGAGCGCCTCGCCACCGCCCTGGCCTCGGACGAAGCGCTCACGGCCGACGAGCGGCGCGCGCGTGGCGGCCTGACGAACCGACAGGTCACGCTGAGCTGACGCACAGGGTCCGCACCCGGCCGCACTGACCGACCGGTCAGTACTCCGGGCACCGGCGGTCCGCGTGACTCCGCTCACAACTGCCGTCTGCGCAAGGCGAGTCGACGCCAGAAGCGTCGATTCGCCGGTGTCCGGAAAGCCGATGGAAACAGGAGATCGAATTTGCGTAGCGCCGATCTCTTGTTACCGTTCGAGTAGCCCGGTTGCTGGTGCATCCCCCGTCGCCAGCAACCGGGCCTCTCTGTGCGCGGCTCCGTTCACGCGGTGCGCGGGCACGTCAACTGCCCGTGTCCGCCCGGGAGTTGCTCCCGGAGCGCAGCAGCAGCGGCCCGTCGTCGGTCGCTCGGGCAAACTCCGCGACCGCCGTGTACGCCGCCAGCTCCCCCCGGGTCCGCTCGTGGGGCGTCTCGCAGGATTCCGGCTCGTCCTCGGCGCCCACCACGCAGCTCGTCCGCACCGTGCGCCCCGCGGGCCCCATGAGGCTCAGGAAGGCGTCTACGGCGCGTCCGGTGGCGTTGCGGTAGTAGGTGCGCGCCCAGGTGTCCTCGCCCTGGGACAGCACACAGGTCTGCGCCTCCACACCGTCCGGCGAGGTGAGCTCGGGGCCGCAGCGCGCGGCGGTCGCCGGCCCCAGCCCGAGCAGCAGCGGGGACCGGGAGGGGACGACGGGGGGCGCCTTGGGATCGGGGTCCGTGTCCGTATCGCCGTCGGCACGCGCGTCGGCCGCACCGTCGGCACGCGCGTCGGCGTAGTCGGTGAGTGGGGAGGCGTGCGGGGAGACGTGCGGGAAGGCGTGTGGGCCGGCCGCTCGGGTCGCCGTGCGGCCTTCGTCGCCGGCCGGCCCCGCGGACGCCATGGCCAGAGGCAGTGCAATCGCGCCTGCCACGGCGCCCCCGAGGGCGAGGAGACGAAGGTTCATGTAGCGGAAGATAGAGGGCGAACCGGGGCGTCCCGTCCGGCGCGCGCCCGACACCCCTACAACTCGGGGGCGCTCACACCCGTACGAGTGAGGGCGTCGACGACGGCGTCCACCACGGCCTCGACGTCGGGCACCCAGGGGGAGGCCGAGCCGGGCAGCGGTGCGCGCTCCCACCAGATGTCGCCGCGGCCGGTCTCGGACGGGGGCAGTGTGATGTAGCCGCCCTCGCCGTGGAAGCGCAGGGAGCCGGGCACGAAGTCCTTGGCGTAGAGCAGCTCGCCCAACTGCTCCATCGTGTACGGCCGGACGAGGAGGAACCAGCGGGTGGGCGAGGCCACGACCGGGCCGAGGCGCATGCCCTGCGCGTCGAGCGCCACGAGCGCGCGCGCGGCCGCGAGGGCGGGGAGGCTGACCGCGCAGGGCGCCGGGCCCCCGGTGGCCAGGACGATGGGCGCGGCCGGCCGGTTGCTCCACCACCAGCGCACCATGCGCCCGTCGGTGGTGGCCGCGAGCAGGCCGGGGTCGAAGGGGTGAGCACCGGGGACCGTGCACTCCGGGTCGGGGCAACTGCAGCGCGACGTGCTCCGCTGGTCGGCCATCACACCCGGGAGGACGGGCCACTGCCATTCGGTCGCGAAGGTCAGGGCCGAGTCCATCAACTCGGTCCGGCCGTCACTACGCTTGGACAGGAGCCTGCGTCGCTTTCCGAGGATCTCGCGCATGAGCGCTCGTTCCTTTCCGTTGCACCGCTGGCAACACCGTGGGCCACATCACATCGTGTGTCGATCACTTCACTGTGCGTACCTTTTGGCGCATCACACCCCTGTCCGAGACAAGGGGAACCCCTCAGGGTCGAGCGGTGACTGCTTCCGCGGTCACTCCGTCCGACTCGCGTCCATCTCACTCATGCTTTGGGCGTGGCGTGGGGTGGCGAAGTCTGGCGTTTGACGTCGCGCGTATTTCTCTCCGCCTCCGCCACGGGAGGATGGGGCACGGTCGTCGATGACTATGACGCCCGGGCCGGTCACCAGGTTCCGGGATGCTCCCCTGAGCTCCCCACGACCCCTGGCCCTTACCGAGTACGTACCCATCACGACCGCTGTGACGCTCCGTGGAGCAAGGCCAGTCGACCGCAATCAACCGTTACCCGAGGCAGTTTTAAGCCAACTTTGCCATTTCGCAAGGGAGCCGGAAGAAGCGTGCGCGATTCCCCCGAAGACCCCACGGACACCAGTAATCCCAGCAGGACAATGCTGGACATCCCATCACGAGTGCGTGTACATGTGGAGACACCGCTAGCGGCGCAGAATGACATGGGGGTTTGCGATGCTTTTGAGCAATACGCTCCGGTCCGAGAGCCGGACGCCATGAACGCCCCTCACCCTCCGAAAGTGGCTGGAATCGATTCAACGGTTCCCTCGCCCGCACACACTGTCGCGCCCGCGCCCGCCACCCCGGGCACCCCGACGGTCCCCGCGGCCTCACCCGGCCCCTCCGGTACCCCCGATGCCTCTGACGCCGCCGACGCCTCCGGTCCGTCCGGCGCCTCCGGCGCAGCCGTGCCGGGAGCGCTTCTGACGGACCGGCTCGCCGGCTGGGTCTCGGACCTCACGACCCTCCACGAACTCACCGAACGCCTCGCCCGCACGGACGCGCTGACGGCCGCTCTGACGGAACTGCTGCAGGCCGGAGCCGCCCTGGTGGGCGCGCGGCGCGGGCTCGTCGTCCTCGAACCCGCCGACCGGCTCGGTCCTGACACCACCATCGGCCTGGGTCTCGGCCGCGCCGACCTCGGCCACATCGAGACCGTCCCGCGCAGCGCCCTGGCCTTCGGCCGGATCCTCGACGGACTGCCCGGCGGCGAGGGGGAGATCGCCGAGCCCGACCTGCTCGCCGAGGACGGCCTCGACCCCCGCCACCGCGAGGTGGCCGCCCGCCTCGGCTACGCCGCCAGCTACGCGCTGCCCCTGGAGACGGACGGCGCGTCCGGCCGTATGGGCGCCGCCGTATGGCTCTACGACGAGCCCGCCGAGCCGGGCGAGCGCCAGCGCCACCTGGTCGGCCTGTACGTCCGGTACGCCGCCGAGCACCTGGCCCGGCTCCTGGAGATCGAGCGCACACGCGCGTGCATGAAGACGATGGCCGAGGAGCTGCTGCCGTCCCGGCTGCCGCGCGTGCCCGGCGTCCAGCTCGCCGCCCGGCACCGCACCGGCCCGCGCGGGGGCGGCGACTGGTACGACGCGCTGCCGCTGCCGGACGCCGCGCTGGGCCTCGCCGTGGGCTCCGTCACCGGGTCCGGGCCGAGCGCCGTCGCCGCGATGGGCCGGCTGCGCGCCTCCCTGCGGGCGTACGCCGTGATGGAGGGCGAGGACCCGGTCGCCGTCCTGTCCGACCTGGAGCTGCTGCTGCGCCTCACCGAGCCCGCCCGCTCCGCGACCGCCCTGTTCGCCTACTGCGAACCCGCCCTGCGCAAGATCACCCTGGCCGGTGCCGGGCACTGCCCGCCGCTGCTGGTCGGCGAGCGGCGCACGGAGTTCGTCGAGACCTCCGTCTCCGCGCCGCTGGGCATGCTGGCCTGCTGGGAGGCGCCGAGCGTGGAGCTGGAGGCCGAGCCCGGCGAGACGGTCCTGCTCTACACCGACGGCCTGCTGCACCGCACCGGCGACCCCGCCGACCGCGCCTTCGCGCGGCTGCACGCGGCCGCCGCCGGGGTGCCGAAGCCGCTGCGGCACGACCCGGGCGCGATCGCCGACCACGTGCTGCGCACGGTGCTGCCCGACGGGCCGGCCGACCAGGACAGCGACGAGGACGTGGTGCTGCTGGCGGCCCGCTTCGACTGAGGCCCCGGCGACAGCGGCCGTAACGGGCCGTTCGCCCGTGACAGGCCTTCGGCCGTAACAGGTCCTTCGCCCCTGGACCCCCTTACGTACGACCGTACGATGGAGGGGGTCCAGTGCCGTATCGAGGAGGATGACCGTGGCCGACGAGCTCACCCCGGCTGTGCCGGACGACGCTGCCACCGCAGCGGTCCCGGAGACCGAGTCCGAGGAGCCCATCAAGAAGCGGAAGAACGGCCTGTACCCGGGCGTGTCCGACGAGCTGGCCGAGAACATGAAGTCCGGCTGGGCCGACACGGAGCTGCACGACCTGCGGCCGATCGCCCAGGCCGCCGAGACCGCCGCCCGCCGCGCCGCGCTCTCCGCGCGCTTCCCGGGCGAGCGTCTGGTGATCCCCGCGGGCAACCTGAAGACCCGCTCGAACGACACGGAGTACGCCTTCCGCGCGTCGGTCGAGTACGCGTACCTGACCGGCAACCAGACCGAGGACGGCGTGCTCGTCCTGGAGCCGGTGGCCGACGGCCACAAGGCGACGATCTACCTGCTGCCGCGCTCCGACCGCGAGAACGGCGAGTTCTGGCTGTCCGGGCAGGGCGAGCTGTGGGTCGGCCGCCGGCACTCGCTCGCCGAGGCGGCGCAACTGCACGGCATCCCGGCCGCCGACGTGCGCGAGCTGGCGGCCACGCTGCGCGAGGCCACCGGCCCGGTGCGGGTCGTGCGCGGCTACGACGCGGCCATCGAGGCGGCCCTGACCGACAAGGTCACCGCCGAGCGCGACGCCGAGCTGCGCGTCTTCCTCTCCGAGGCCCGCCTCGTCAAGGACGAGTTCGAGATCGGCGAGCTGCAGAAGGCCGTCGACTCGACGGTCCGCGGCTTCGAGGACGTCGTCCGCGTGCTCGACAAGGCGCAGGCGACCTCCGAGCGCTACATCGAGGGCACGTTCTTCCTCCGCGCGCGGGTGGAGGGCAACGACGTCGGCTACGGCACCATCGCCGCCGCCGGCCCGCACGCCTGCACGCTGCACTGGGTGCGCAACGACGGCCCGGTCCGCGCCGGCGACCTGCTGCTGCTGGACGCGGGCGTCGAGACGCACACGTACTACACCGCCGACGTCACGCGCACGCTGCCGATCGACGGCCGCTTCACCGAGATCCAGAAGAAGATCTACGACGCCGTGTACGACGCCCAGGAGGCCGGTATCGCGGCCGTCGCGCCGGGCGGCAAGTACCGCGACTTCCACGACGCCGCGCAGCGCGTGCTGGCCGAGCGGATCGTCGAGTGGGGCCTGGTCGAGGGGCCGGTCGAGCGCGTGCTGGAGCTCGGCCTGCAGCGCCGCTGGACGCTGCACGGCACCGGTCACATGCTCGGCATGGACGTCCACGACTGCGCCGCCGCGCGCGTGGAGTCGTACGTCGACGGCACGCTGGAGCCGGGCATGGTGCTGACCGTCGAGCCCGGACTGTACTTCCAGGCCGACGACCTGACGGTGCCGCAGGAGTACCGGGGGATCGGCGTCCGCATCGAGGACGACATCCTCGTCACGGAGGACGGCAACCGGAACCTCAGCGCTGCGCTGCCTCGGCAGTCGGACGAGGTGGAGTCCTGGATGGCTTCCCTGAAGGGCTGACTAGCCGACGGACTGACGGGCCGGCCTCGGGAGGGCGTCCACGAACAGGGCGCCTGCCAGGAGGCCGGCGCTGCCGCGGGGGCTCCACGCGCGCGTGTGGAGGTCGGTGTCGAGGTCGGCGAGGGCCTTGCGGCCCGCCGGGGTCGCCGTGCCGCCCGCCTCCAGGACGGTGCGGGCACCGGCCTGTACGTGGCGCAGGCCCAGCGGGCCTGCGGTGTGCAGGAGTTCGGTGTCCTGGAGCGTGGACATCACGGTGAGCAGGGCGTCGAGCCGGGCGTCGGGTTCGTCCGCGCCGGCCGAGCGGGCCGCGCCGAGCGCGTCCAGGGCCCGTCGTACGTGCGGGAATCCGGCGCGGGCCTCGCCGCGGGCGCCGGCCGCGCCGTACTTCGCCGAGACGGTCGCGCCCCGCGAGGGCCGGCGTGGGGCGCCCCGGTCGGGGTGGGCGGCGATCCGCTTGGCGGTCGCGGCGACCTCGACGCCCCGCGCGCGGGGTTCGAGGGCGGCCGCCGCGACGAGCAGGCCGAGCGTCCACAGCGCGCCCCGGTGCCCGCCGCCGGCGAGGCCCACCGAGTGCTCGGTGCAGCGCCCGATCGCGCCGAGTTCCGCGCGGAGCCGGGGCGTGGGCTCACCGGTGCGGCGGGCGGCCGCGGCCATCGCCGCGAGGCCGGGCGCGAGCGCCTTGGCCGACCAGCGCAGCCCGCAGTGGTCCCTGCGGGTGACGCGGGCGGCCAGGTCACGGGGGTCGGGCAGGCCCGGCTTGGGAGCCAGCGCCAGTTGACCGGTCAGCGCGGCCACCGCGACCTGCGCGAGCTCCTCGTCCACCCGAGTCGTCATGACTGCGCCCCTGACGGGGTGTCGCTGGGCGCACCGCCGACCGCGACCGTGCCACCGGCCACCACGAGGGCGCGCCGCCGGGTGCTGCTGGGGTCCTGGTGAATTCCCGTCATGAACGCGACGGTATGAACACCACCAGTGCACGGCATGAGGGAACGCTGAGAGCAGCCTGTGAGCCGACCGGGCAACACCCTGAAAGCCCCTCAGACGGCGATCAGGGGCGCGTCCTTGGGCACTTGAGCATCAAATGACGAGGGGGTGGGGGTTGGGGTGGGGGGGCTGCTCCCGGGCGCCGGCGTCTCCGGGGTGTGCGCCTCGCGCAGGGGGGCGCACCAGGCCCACGGCATCGGTTTCTCCTGCGTCAAGCCGACGGTTCCTTCACCCTGTGTGCCGGGCGCTCAAGGAGTTCAGAAGGGCGGCTCCTCGTTCGGCGTCGTCCACGCTCACTGCGAATTCCCTGCCCTTCGAGGGGTGGATGACCAAACACTCGCCGCCGCGCAGCAGCACAGTGGTTCCCAGTCCGCTCAGTCGGTAGCCCCAGCCGCCGACCTGGGCGGGCGTGCGGCTCTCGACGCGTGCCGACTCGACGTCCTCGGCGGCCCAGCGCCGTGTGGGCCAGCCCAAGGGGCCGAAGGCAACGACCAGCCCCCGCTCGCTGACCCGCACCTGCACCGAGGAGCAGCCGAGGACGAGCACGCTAGCGAGGGCGAACGGCGTGGCCGCCAGCAGGAACGGAAGGTCCGTCAGGCCCGCGAGCGCCGCCACGCCGACGGCGATCGCGAGCAGCCCGGTCAGTGCGGCGAGCGCTTGAAGCCAGGAGTTCGACGTGCGTGCGAGCCATACGACCCGTTGCCCGGCGGGAATGTCCAGGGTCGGGACGTCCGCCTCGGGCCGGGGCTCGGCCGGTGCCCGGCGCGCGGCCAGCAGGCCGAACGCCCCAACCGTCGCCGCCACGACGAGCGTGCCCACGACCCCGCTCGTCACCGATCCCGCTTCATGCCAGTCCGCGCGGTCCAGATTCGCCCGTACGATCGATGCCTGCCCGCCGAGCAGCGTCACACCGCCGAACCCGAGGCTCGCGACCGCCCACCCCGGCACCGCGCCACCGGCCCACGTCCGGCGCAACGTCAGCATGACGACGACTGCCAGAACACCCCAGATCAGCGCGGGGAACATTGCGGCGGCCCAGAGCGGCATGGAGCCGTCGGGCCGGCCCGAGCCTGCGCCCCAGTGGGTCGCCAGCCGGTCCGGGAGCCGGCCGCTCGCGGCCAACGGCAGCCCCACCAACAGCGCCAGGACGCCGACGCCCCAGCCGACGGCGCCCCACACCGCCCCGCTCCTACGCGCCTGGTCGGTCACGAGATCCCCCTGATCATGTCGATGAGGTCGTCCTTGCCGTAGCCGAGGTGCGCCGCTTCGGTCACCAGGTCGCGTACGCGGTCCAGCAGGACGGAGCGCTGGTCAGCCCCGTCGGCCACCGTCACGCCCCGACCGCGCCGGAACTCCAGCACCCCTTCGTCGCGCAGTGCGCGAAGACCCCGTAAAACCGTGTTGACGTTCACGTCCAGGGCCTGGGAAAGGTCTCGGGCCGGGGGAAGGCGGTCTCCCGGCCCGCACTCGCCCTCGGCGATGGCGCGCCGGATCGCGCCGGCAACCTGCTCGTGCAGGGGGCGACTGTCCGCGGTGTTCAGTCTCAACAGCATGGTGCTAGTGACGCTAGCACCAAGTGATTTAAGTGGGGAGAGAGGTTTTGAGACGAACGTCGATGTCGGTGAGCGGCAGCTCCCGCGGTCGGGCTCGCCGGTGGAGGAGAGTTGAGCTCGCGTCGCCGCAAGCTTGGGCGGCGACCCGGCCGGGGACCGGGCGGGGCTCACCACACCCGGCCACCGCCGTCGCCGCTACACCGCCATCAGCGGCGCGTCCTTGCGCCACTTGAGCATCTTGTCGAAGCTCACCACCGCGCCGCCGAACCCCGGCTTGTTGCCGATGTGGACGTGGTCGGCGAGTTCCCGGATGAGGTAGAGGCCGCGGCCGTGCTCGGCGTCGGTGGCTGTGCCTGTACCTGTGCCTGTGCCTGTGCCTGTGCCTGTGCCTGTGCCTGTGCCTGTGCCTGTGCCTGTGCCTGTGCGGACCGGGGCTGGGGCGGGGCGTCCGCCGCGGAAGCCCGGGCCCGAGTCGGCGACCTCGATGCGGCACTTCTCGCCGTCGAGGTACGCGGTGACGCGGTACGCCTCCGAACAGCCGCCGTGCGCGGTGTCCCCGCCGTGCTCGACGGCGTTGGCGCAGGCCTCACTCAGGGCGACGGAGAGGTCGTAACTGACGTCGGGATCGACGCCCGCCGTCTCCATGGTGCCGAGCAGCAGGCGCCGGGCGAGCGGAACGCTCGCGGCTTCGCGCCGGAGATGGAGTGACCACCAGATGCTCATGCTCCAGCCTCCTGGCCGCGGCTCGACATACCGATACGTATTGCCGCCCATGGCCGTGCGTAAGCACGAATTCCGCGTGATGCCGCCCATGTGGGGGATGCACGCAGGCTCAGAATCGGTGTATGTGGGACCCAGGAGCACCAGTCGTACCGGTCCCACCAGTTCTGATCAGCCCCAATCAGAATGGATGAGAACTCATCAGTCAGGCACAGAAGGTGATCTTCCGCATCACAAGGAACCTTGTGGACCTGCCGTATGACCGCGGTAAGGCCAGTGCGATGATGAGCCCGCCATGACTGCCCCCCAAGGTGAGCGCTCGGGACGCGATCTACGGCTGCTGCGGGCCACGATGTTCGCCGCGGTCTGCGTCGTGCTGGCCGCCGCCGGGCACACCATGGCCTCCTGCGCCACGGTTCCGCTGTGGACGCTGGGCGCGGGATTCCTGGGCGCCCTCGCGGTCGTGGTGCCGCTCGCCGGACGCGCGCGTTCCCTGCCGGGCATCGCGGCGCTCCTCGCACTCGGCCAGACCGTGCTGCACACGCTGTTCGGACTCGGCCAGCACACCACCTCGGCCGCCGTCTCCGCCACATCCGTCTCCGACGCCACGCTCGTCGAACGGGCCGCCCGGCTGGTGTGCGGGGCCTCGGCGGCGGTGATCAGCCCCGCCCAGGCCCAGAAGTTGCTCGTCGACGCGCGGCTCTACCCCCAGGCCGGTGCCGGCACCGACATGAGCGGGATGAACGGCATGGGTGGCATGAGCGGGATGGGGGGTGGGACGGGCGGGATCGGCTCGCACCATCCGGCGGACGCCCTGTCCACCGCCGACTCGTCGATGTCCCTGCTGCCGTCCCTGCCCATGCTGCTCGGTCACGTCCTCGCCGCCCTCGCCGCCGGATGGCTGCTGCGGCGCGGCGACACGGCCCTACTGCGGCTGCTCGCCCTGTCGGCGCACGGCGTCGCCGAGAGGGCGCTCGTACGATCCCTGCGCGGGGCGCTCGCACTGGTGCGCGCCCTGCTCGCGGGGCTGCCCGCCGCGCCCGGTGCGGGACCGCGCGTCCCGCACCCCGCCCCGGACGCACCCGCCGTACCCCGCACCACCGCACTTCAGCACTCGGTGATCAGACGAGGCCCACCGGCCGTAGCCGCTCTCGTCCTCGCTGCCTGACGCGACACGACCAGCACTCCACCTCACGGGGGGGGACGGCCGTCGTCGTGCGGCACGCGCGCGTGCGCACCGCCATCACCACCGTGCACACGCCTCTCCTCACCCGCAGAACTCGCTGCGTCAATGCATCAATGCATCGCTGAATTTCCGATTCTCTGAATCACTGAGAGTGGAGTGCTCGCCGTCATGAAGACCTCTCGTATCGCCTCCCGCGTCGCCGCCACCGCCGCCGTCGCCGGCTGTGCCGTCCTCGTCCTCTCCTCGCCCGCCCTCGCGCACGTCAGCGTCGCCGCCGAGGGCACCGCCGCCAAGGGCGGCTACGCGGTCGTCGACTTCAAGGTCCCCAACGAGCGGGACGACGCCTCGACCACCAAGCTCGAGGTCAACTTCCCGACCGACCACCCGCTGGCCTCCGCGATGCCGGAGCCGATCAACGGCTGGAAGATCGACGTCACCAAGGCGAAGCTCGCCAAGCCCATCACGGTGCACGGCAAGCAGATCTCCGAGGCCGTCTCCAAGATCACCTGGACCGCCACCGGCAAGGGCATCGAGACCGGCTACTTCCAGAAGTTCCCGGTCTCCGTCGGCGCGCTGCCCGAGGACGCCGACGAACTCGTCTTCAAGGCGATCCAGACGTACTCCAACAAGGAGGTCGTGCGCTGGATCGAGGTCCAGGAGGACGGCGCGGAGGAGCCGGAGAACCCGGCCCCGGTGCTGACCCTGGCCGCCGCCTCCGAGGGCGGCCACCACGGCACGAGCGCCGAGGACGTCTCCGACACCTCCGACGACGCCAAGGCGACCGCCGCGACGACCGAGACCGCCTCCGACTCCGACGGCGGCAGTGACACCACCGCCCGGGTCCTCGGCGTGGTCGGCATCGTCGTCGGCGCCGCCGGTGTGGCGTACGGCGTGCTCGCCGGCCGCCGTCGGACGACGACCGAAGCCTGATCCGTCGCACCCCGATCCGCACCCTGCTCGACCGCCGCGCGCGCACCGGGACCCCGGCCCCTACGCCCCTTCACCCCTCCGTACCTCGGGGTCTGTGGGACCCCCGGGCCGCAGGACCCCGGTGCGCGCCGGATTTAATACATCTGGGACATTCCTCTATGCGCAAGAAGACGTTCGCCGTGGCCGCGCTGCTCGCCGCCGCCACCCTCACCCTCTCCGCCTGCGGCAGCGGCGACAGTGACGGCGGCAGCGCCGTCGCCGTCGTCTCCGGGGACACCTCGCAGCAGGCCGCGACCGTGCTCGACCAGCCCTTCACCAAGCCCGACCTGGTCCTCACCGACACCCAGGGCAAGCCGTACGACCTCCGCAAGGAGACCGCCGGCCACCCCACGCTGATCTACTTCGGCTACACCAACTGCCCGGACGTCTGCCCGCTGACGATGAGCAACATCGCCGTCGCCAAGAAGCAGTTGCCCAAGGCCGAACAGGACGAACTGCGCATCGTGTTCGTCACCACCGACCCGGACCGTGACACCCCGGCCGCGCTCGGCAAGTGGCTCAAGGGCATCGACCCCCAGGTCGTCGGCCTGTCGGGGAAGTTCGCCACCATCCAGGCCGCCGCCCGCACCCTCGGCATCTCCGTCGAGGCGCCGCACAAGGACAAGAACGGCAAGATCGTCTCCACCCACGGCACCCAGGTCGTCGCCTTCTCCCCGAAGACGAACGGGGGATACCTCCTGTACGGCGAGGAGGCCACGGTCGACGACTACACCAAGGACCTCCCCAAGATCGTCAAGGGCGAGAACCCGTGAGGCACCCCGTGCGGACCACCGCCCTGACCACCGCGGTGACCAGCGCCGTGATCGCCGGCTCCGTGCTCCTGACCGGCTGCGGTCCGGGTTCCGGCGGCACCTCCGGCGGCAAGGCGGAACTGTCCGTCGAGTCCGCCTACATACCGCAGCCCGTCTCCGACACCATGGCCGCCGGTTTCCTCACCATCGTCAACAAGGGCGGTACGAAGGTCGAGCTGACCTCCGTGACCAGTACGGCGGCGGGCAGCGTCACCCTCCATGAGACCGTCGGGTCGTCGATGCAGGAGGTCAAGGCCCTCGATGTGCCCGCACACGGTCAACTCGTGTTCAAGAGCGGCGGGAACCATCTGATGTTGGAGAAGCTGAAGAGCAAGCCGGTGCAGGGCGAGACGGTCACCGTCGAGCTGCACTTCGCCACATCCGACCCCGTCAAGGTCGAGATTCCGGTGGAGTCCGCCACGTACAACCCGAAGACCGGCAACTGACCACTCACAACAGACCACAGACCACAGACCACAGACCACAGACGACTGACCCCTGACCCTTGAGGGAGGGACCACCTTGACGCAGACCATCGCCCCCCGCGTCCGAATGCTCGTGCTGCTGTTCCTGGCGGTCACCGGCGCGCTGCTCGCCGGCGCCGGGCCCGCCTCCGCGCACGCCGCGCTGACCGGCAGCGACCCCACGCAGGGGGTGGTGGTCGACAAGGCGCCCACCCAGGTGACGCTGACCTTCTCCGAGACCGTCTCGCTGAACGACGACTCACTGCGCGTCCTCGACCCCAAGGGCACCCGCGTCGACAACGGCAAGCCCGCCGGCACGAGCGGCACGTCGTACGCGGTGCAACTGCACTCGGGGCTGCCCAACGGCACCTACACGGTGACCTACCAGGTGGTGTCCGCCGACAGCCATCCCGTCGCCGGCGCCTACACCTTCTCCATCGGATCGCCCTCCAAGACCAGCGTCTCGGTGTCCGACCAGGGGGCCGGCGGCGGAGTCGTCGGCTGGCTCTACGGCTTCGGGCGGTACATGTCGTACGCCGGGTTCATCGTGCTGGTCGGCGGGGCCGCCTTCGTACTGGCCTGCTGGCAGCGCGGCTCCGGGGTGCGGGCCGTGCAGCGGCTCGTCGTCTCCGGCTGGGTCGCGATGACCGCGGCCACCCTGTTCCTGCTGCTCCTGCGCGGCTCCTACACCAGCTCGGGCAAGGTCGGCGACGTCTTCGACCTCGACCTCCTCGGGCAGGTCCTCCAGACCAAGACCGGCGCGGCCATGGTCTCCCGGCTGCTGCTCCTCGCCGCGGCGGCCCTGTTCATCGCCGTGCTCTTCGGCGCGTACGACAAGCGTGAGGCCGAGGAGAAGCGGGACCTGACCTTCGGGCTCGCGATCGGCGGCACCGTCGTCGCCGCCGGGCTCGCGGCGAGCTGGGCCATGGCCGAGCACGCCTCGACCGGCCTGCAGCCCGGCATCGCGATGCCGGTCGACGTACTGCACCTGCTGGCGGTCGCGACCTGGCTCGGCGGACTCACCGCGCTCCTCGTCGCGCTGTACCGGGCACCCGCCGACCTGCCCGTCGAGGGCTCGGCCGTCCGCCGCTTCTCCCAGGTCGCCTTCGGCAGCGTCCTCACCGTGGTCGCCACCGGCGTCTACCAGTCCTGGCGTCAGCTCGGCTCCTGGTCCGCCTTCACGGACACCCGCTACGGACAACTGCTGCTCATCAAGATCGGGCTCGTGGCACTGCTCGTCGGCATCGCCTGGATCTCCCGACGCTGGACAGCCCAACTGGCGGATACGACGTCCAAGGCGACGGCAGCGACCTCCGCACCCGAGGACTCCACACTCGAGTCCGCACCCGAGGCAGTGTCTGAGACGGCGTCCGAGGCGACGTCCGAGACGGTGTCCAAGGCGACGTCCGAGACGGTGTCCAAGACGGCTTCCGAGGCCGCGCCCGAGAAGGAGCGCGTCACGGCAGGGGCGGCAGCGGCGACCGGGACCAGCGACGCCGGCACGGCAGCCTCCGGCGACACCGAGAGCGGTTCCAACGCCGCCGACTCCGGCTCCGGCTCCGGGGGCAAGAGCTCCGGGGGCAAGAGCTCCGGGGGCAAGAGCTCCGGGGGCAAGAGCTCCGGGGGCAAGAGCTCCGGGGGCAAGAATCGGGCCGCGCAGCTCGCCCGGCAGCAGGCCGCCGTCGACGCCACCCGGCAGAAGCGGCTGCGGGACTCCGACCCGGGCCGCTTCGGCCTGCGCCGCTCGGTCCTCGCCGAGGCCGGCGTCGCCGTCGTCCTGCTCGCCGTCACCACCGTCCTGACGTCGACCGAACCCGGCCGCACGGAGCAGGACGCCGCCAAGGCCAACAAGTCCTCCG
>NZ_FOFF01000054.1 GCF_900110755.1 Streptomyces sp. yr375 | reverse complement strand
CGATGTCCTCGATGTACTGGTACTGCGCCTTCCAGTCGAGCGAGGAGTTCTCCGCGCTCGACACCAGTTTCATGGCGATCTCCTTCTTCGCCGGGTCGTCGAGGCCTGTGGACGTCATGAGCCCAGTCTCCGCGATCGCCGGGTGGGCGTCGAGCAGCGGGGCGGCCGTCAGGACGCCGGTGACGGCGAGGAAGAAGCGACGGGAGACGGGGGTGGAGACGGGGGTGGAGACGGGGGTGAGGGTGGGGCCGTCGAACGGCCCGGGTATGTGCACCACAGTGGCTCCTGATGAGGAGTGGGGGTGGGGTGACTCCACACTGCAACTGACAGGAATGTTTCCTATCAGTGTCAGGTGACAGAAGTAACCCATCGAAGCCATGTTCGTGTGATGTTCGTGCGATCGAACCAACTGACCCGCCGTCACGGCGGGCCGGGACTAGAGCAGTTGGAGCAGTTCGAGTGGCTGGAGGAGTTGGAACACGAGGGAGATCAGGAACCCGGTGAGTCCGATGTGGAAGACGACCATGCAGATCCACTGCGACACGGGCATGCGCCAGGACGTCGCACTGAGGATCTCCCACTCGCTCACCGCGAACGCGGCCAGCACCAGGGCGAGCACCTCCCACAGCGCGTTCCACCAGCCCGACGGGGTCGCCCCCACCATGCCGTCCATCGCGGCCGGGATGCGGGTCGCGCGGCCCAGCAGGAAGAGCCCGATGAGCATTTTGTGCCAGCCGTGACGGACCGCCGGCGCGGTGGTCGCCGGCCGGGTGACGGGTGACGATCCTGTGAACATTCGCACATTTGATCACCCGTCCGCGACGGAAGACACCGTTCCGCCTACGACCCCGCCGAGGTCAGGGCGTGCCCGGGGTGTCCCCCCGCCAGTCGAGCCTGCTGGCATCGGGGCCGCGCCGCCCGTACAGGGCCCGGCCGCCGGGGCCGTAGCGGCCGATCTCCGTGGTCAGCGCGACCTCGCGCAGCTCGTGGTCGGACCGGTCCGTGACGTCGAGCAGCAGCCCGTCCAGCGGGCCGCCCACCAGGTGTGCGTACACGCGGTCGGGGCGGGGGCCGGCGTCTTCGTGGTCGGCGCCGTAGACCCGGCCCCGCAAGAACTCAACCTCGTCCATGACCAGCAGCTTGTCACCCACCACTGACAACGGCCCGGCGCCGACGCACTGCCGCCTCCGTGGGCGTTCTTCGGCCAAGACCGTGGCGGAAACGCGGTGTCCGGGGGCAGGTCCCAACCCGGCGGGTATCCACCCCTTACACGTCGTTGTGCGAGGGCTGGGGGGCCGACCCTGATGGCACGTGGGCGGGAGCGGGGGCCGGCCGGTGAGTCGGTGCGTGCCCGGCGTCGGCGGACCGTGCGGGAGTTGCGGGCGGCGGGGCGCTACGGGCCGCGGTTGCGCGAGGTGCTGCCGGTCCTCATGGCGCTGCTCGCCGCCGCGTGCGCCGCGGTCGCGGGACTCGTGCTGGTCACGCGCGCGTTCGGCGGTCCGGCCTGCGCGCTGCTCCTGGTGCCGCTCGCGGTGGTCGCCGTCGTCGTACGGCGGCGGTCGCGGCGGCCGGCCCGGCGGCGCGGTGGGTACTACACCGCCGAGGAACTGGCCGAGTTGGACATGCCCGCGCTGATGGTCGCCGTGGCCCGGATGCTCCGGCGGGACGGCTGGCGGGTGCTGCCGCCCCCGCGCCACGACACCCTTCATCTCGCCGCCCGTGACGGCCGGGGGCTGCTGCTGGACGTGGCCTTCCGGCCGGTGGCCGAGCCGCTGCCGGACGAGGAGTCGGCCTGTTCCTGCCGGGCCCGGACGCGGGCGCGGGGCCGGACCGGTCCCCCGCTGCGGCTGGTCGTGCACCGGGGCACGTTCACGCACCGCGACGAGGTGTGGGCCTCGCGCGAGGGCCGCACGTATCTGATCGACGGCCCCCGGCTTCGCCTGTGGGCGTGCGGCACGCCGTTGGCGCAACTCGCGGGCGGAGTCGTCCCCGCGCCCCGGCGCACGTGAGACCCGCCGCCGGCCTCAGCGGGCCCGGTCCACCGTCCGCAGATACGCGCGGAGGCGGGCGATGGCCGCCGGGTTGCGGGGCTCTCGACCAGGTCCAGAGCGTGACACACCGCCGCCCGGGTCTCGAAGGGCCCGGGCGGCGGTGTGGGGCGGGATCCGGTCAGGGAGTGAGCTGCCAGCGCTGGATGTAGCCCACGTCGATCGACGCGTGGTCCTGGACGCGCAGTTTCCAGGTGCCGTTGACGGGCTGGGCGGAGGCGTTGACCGTGAACGTCTGGTCGACGTTGTCGGCGGAGCCGCCGCTCAGGTTGAGCAGGGAGTAGACGGTGCCGTTGGGGCCGACGAGGTCGACGGTCAGGTCACCGCGGTAGGTGTGCACGATGTTGACGTACACCGAGGTGGTGGCGGAGGCGTTGCCGTCGCGGCCCGCGATGGTGACCGGGGACTCCACGGCCGCGCCGTTGTCCGGTATGTCGACGCGGGTGGTGCTGGCGTAGATGTACGCGATCCGCCAGGTGAAGGTGTCCGTGACGGACGCGCCGGTGCTGTCGGTGACCTTGACGGTGACGTCGCCGCTGCCGATGGTGGTCGGCGTGCCGGTGATCAGGCCGCTCGGGCTCATGCTCAGTCCGGCGGGCAGCCCGGTCGCCTCGTAGGTCAGGCCGGCCCCGGAGTTGGTGGTGTAGGCGTCCACCTGGAGGTTGACGGCCTGGCCGACGCCGCTGATCTGGTCGGCGATCGGGGCGACGTTGACGCCGAGGGCGATGCGGCTGCCGACGTTGATGCCGGCCCACGCGTTGGCGACGGCGAGGTAGGTGGGGCTGTAGGCGCCGAACAGGTCGCCGGCGGCCTGGAGGGTGGCGGTGCGGGCGCCCGCGTAGTCGGTCGTCGACGTCATGTACGTCGTCAGCGCCCGGTACCAGATGGCGGCGGCGTTGTCGATGCCGATGCCGGTGACGGCCTGGCCGTCGTAGGTCGGGCTGTCGTAGGCGACGCCGTTGACGGTCTTCGCGCCGCTGCCCTCGGACAGCAGGTAGAAGAAGTGGTTCGCCGGGCCCGAGGAGTAGTGGACGTCGACGCTGCCGAGGGTGGAGCTCCAGTTGTCGCGGGAGTCGCCGTCCTTGGAGGGCTTGTCCATGTAGCGCAGCGGGGTGCCGTCGCCGTTGATGTCGATCTTCTCGCCGACGAGGTAGTCGCCGGGGTCGTTGGCGAGGTTCGAGTGGAACTCGACGGCGGCGGCGAAGATGTCGGAGGTCGCCTCGTTGAGGCCGCCGGACTCGCCCGAGTAGTTCAGGTCGGCGGTGGCGGCGGTGACGCCGTGGCTCATCTCATGGGCGGCCACGTCGAGGGCGGTCAGCGGGTGGGTGTTGCCCGAGCCGTCGCCGTAGGTCATGCAGAAGCAACTGTCGTCCCAGAAGGCGTTGACGTAGCTGCTGCCGTAGTGGGCGCGGCTGTAGGCGGCGACGCCGTCGTTGCGGATGCCGTTGCGGCCGTACACGTCCTTGTAGTAGTCCCACGTGGCGGCGGCGCCGAAGGCCACGTCGACACCGGCGGTCTGGCGGTTGGCGGCGGTGCCGTCACCCCAGACATCGTTGTCGTCCGTGAAGAGGGTGCCGGTGCCCGAGGTGCCCTGGTTCAGGTCGTACGTCTTGTGTCCGGCCCGGTCGCCGTCGGTGAGCTGGTACGTCGATCCCGACCGGGTGGTGCCGAGGGAGACGGGGCCGCTGTACTGGCCGGTGCCGGTGCCGGTCTCCACCTGCTCGGCGGCGAGGAGCTGCTTGCCGGTGGTCGCGTCGGTGACGACCTGGAGCCTGCTGGGCGTGCCGTCCCGCTGGACGCCCTCGACGACGGTCTCCCAGGCCAGCACGGGCTTTCCGCTGCCGGCCCAGACGACCAGCCGGGGCGCGCTGCCGGTCTCGGAGCCCTTGACCGCGGCGTTCTTCGAGGCGGTGAGGGCCTTGCCGGTGGCGGCGGACGCGGAGAGCTTCGGGGTGAGCGACGGCACCGTGAGGGTCGCCGCGCTGGCCTTCGTCACGGTGGTGCGGCCGCTCTTGACGTGCACGACCAGGTCGCCGCCGAGGACGGGCAGCCCGGCGTAGGTGCGCTCGTAGCGGGTGTGGACGGTGCCGTCGGCGTCCTTGACGACGTCCTTCACGACGAGCTTCTCCTGCGCGCCGAGGGCGAGCCGCTGGGCCGTGGTGGCGGCCGTGGTCTGCGCGCTCTTGATCAGCGCGGCGCGGCCGGCGGGCGACAGGGCCGCCGTAGCCGCTCCGGCGCGAGGCGTGGCGGTGATCTTGGACGGGGCCGGGTCGGCGGGGGCCGCGCCGGCGAGGCCCGCGGGGGCACCCAGTGCCAGCAGGGTCCCGACGGTGGTCAACGCGAGGGCGGTGGAGCGTCTGCGCCGGAGGGTGGGACGGTGTCGACGGGGCAACGGGTTCTCCTTGTGTGCACGGTCGGCCCGGGATGGCGGCCGAGGTGGGGGCGGACCGGCGTGGTCGGGGCCGGTCCGGGGCGCTGCACGGCAGGCGGGTGGCAGGAGGTGGGGTGGGTGAGGGGTGCCCCGCATGATGCGGGTGTGAAGGAACGGTGAACTTCGGCAGCAGACTGGCACCGCGTGCACAGCTTTGTCATGGGAATGCCAAGACATCGGCTTGAAATGACCATGCCCAACTGGGGATTCGGACCGATTCGGACGGCCGGTCGCACGTTTTCGGCCGCTTGCGTAAGCCATCTCTGATGCGTGCGGGCGCCGCCTCTCACGCAGGCGTGTGCCGCCGCTGCCGGGGGCATGGTGTGTCCGAGTGGTCCCGTTCGGCTCGTCGTCGTAGCGTCGGAGGGAACCTCAGCGGGGCGCGGCATCGGCGGGTCCCGGTTCGGGCGGGCGGGAGCGGACATGCGACACACGACGCGAACTGCGGTGATGCTCTGTGCGGCGCTGGGCCTCACGGCGACCCTCGGCTCGGCCTCGGCCGCGCCGGCCGCCGCGCCGCCCACAGCGCGCGAGGCCGCGGTGCGGCGGGCCACGGCGCCCGTCCTGGTCGACTGCTTCTGGCACGCCCAGGTGCGGCCCGGCGACTTCGTCCTGGCGTGCGGCGACGGCAACAGCCGTCTAGTCTCGCTGCACTGGGACAGTTGGGGCGCGGACT
This sequence comes from Streptomyces sp. yr375, assembly GCF_900110755.1. Lineage (GTDB taxonomy): Bacteria > Actinomycetota > Actinomycetes > Streptomycetales > Streptomycetaceae > Streptomyces. The sequence continues at coordinate 50,825 of NZ_FOFF01000054.1, read as the reverse complement.
CGGCGCACGCCACGGGGGGCAACGCCGTCAACGACTGTGACCCGTACTGCGCGGTGGGCACCTTCCACCGGTACGCCGTCGTCGTGAAGCTGGACCGGCCGCGGCCCTGGAAGAAGAACCCGCGGATGCAGCACTACAGCCGGATCACCCTGACCTACCCCGGGGACCGGCCCCGGCAGTTCGCGCGGGTCGTGTCGTACCCGCTGTGGAACTGAACCGACCCGGTCAGATCAGGGCAGGTCAGATCAGGTCCGGTCAGTCCATCAGGCCGGCCGCGAGCGTCGCGCCCAGTTCCCAGCAGGCCGCCAGGTCCGCCTTGCCCGGTTCCCCCTTGACGGTGACCGGCTCGGCGGCGCGTCGCCAGCCGAGGCCCGTGGTGATGGCCTCGATGCCGCGTACCGCGCCGGTGACGTCGTTGCCGCCGTGCACGTAGTAGCCGAAGGGCCGGCCGCGGGTGGTGTCGAGGCAGGGGTAGTAGACCAGGTCGAAGAAGTGCTTGAGCGCGCCCGACATGTAACCGAGGTTGGCCGGGGTGCCCAGCAGGCAGGCGTCGGCGGCCAGGACGTCGGAGGCGGTCGCGGCGAGGGCCGCCCGCCGCTCGACGCGGACGCCCTCGATCTCGGGTGCCGTCGCGCCCGAGACGACCGCTTCGAAGAGCGCCTGGCAGTTGGGCGAGGGGGTGTGATGGACGATCAGCAAGGTGGCCACGGCACCAGACCCTGCCCGCTCCCCCGGGCCGACCGCAAGCGCCGCCGCCGGTCACGCCGGACCGGGCGGCGGGGTGACGGTCTCGGTCGTGCCGTCCGGGAAGCGGAGCTCCAGGCGGCCGTCCGTGACCGGGACCGCGCGGGCTCCCGTCCGGGTGTCCGCCGCGATGAGGGGGTCGGCGGTGAGGATCACCAGCGTTGCCACGAGCAGGGTTCCGCCCGGGTGCGGTGTTGTGAGGAGGGGGACGGCGGAGTGGTCGCCGTAGGCGTTGTGGCCGCGGGCCCGGGCGACTTCGGCGGTGGCGTCGTCCCAGCCGAGCAGGCCGACGAGGGCCGAGGTCAGGCCGTCGGCGCGGCGGGCCTGCGCCCAGGCTCCGCCCGTCCGCGCGGTGGGCGGGGCGTCGTCGCCGGCCACCGCCCAGCCGCCCTCGCGGACGGGGGTGCCGGCCGGGGACTCGACGCGGTGCACCCGGATCTCCCAGGGGCCGTGCACCACGCTCACCGTGGTGATGCGCGCGCCGTCGTCGCCGTCCGGGCCGAGCGGCGTGTGCCAGGACGCCGCGCGTCGGCCGTCCGTGTACAGCGGGTGGATACGGCCGCGGCGGGACGGGCCGGTGGGGGTCAGGAGGGCGATGCGGTTGTCGGGTGCGGTCCCGGGCGGTTCGCCGGGGGGCGGGGTCTCGGGGGCGGTCGCGGAGGAGTAGGCGAAGGCCGTGTAGTGCGGGCTGTCGTCGGACGGGGCGGGCGGCGGCGGGAGCCGGTCGGAGCCGTGGTTGACCAGGCGGACGATCCCGTCGGCGGCCGTGGAGTGCAGCAGCCAGCCGGGCGCGGGCAGGGTCAGGTGCCGGTCGGCGGTGTCGACGGGGCTCGCCTCCTCCGATGCCGTCCACACGGGGTGGTCGGCGGGCAGAAGCAGACCGAGGAAGGCCTTGCTCGCCCAGTACGGGGAGGCCGGTCCCGAGTACGGCTGGGTGACGGGAAGGTGGGTCCGGTACCAGCCGAGGCTCAACAATCCTTGCTCGTCCGGCACTTGGCGGTCGGTGAAGTGTTTGAGGGCACCCGAGGCGAGGCGGCGGGTGCGGCCGGGTGACAGCGGGGTGGCGTCGGCGAGGACGCCCGCCCACAGCGGGGCCGCGGTGGCGTAGCGGTAGGTGAGGGAGCGGCCCTGGTGGACGGGGGCGCCGTCGGATCCGAAGAAGTACTGGTGGACGCACAGGAATTCGCGCAGCCGGGCGCGGTGGACGGCGACCCGGGCCGGGTCCGCGCGGGGCCCGGCGACGCGGGCCCACAGGGCGGGGTAGAGGTGCAGGGCCCAGGCGTTGTAGTAGTCGAACTTCCGGCCGTCGCCGTCGGTGTACCAGCCGCCGCCCCGGTACCAGTCGTCGAGGCGGTCCAGTCCCGCGTCGATCTCGGCGCGCTCATGCGGAGCGCCGACAGAGGCGAGGAACTCCTCGACGACGACCTGGAACAGCCGCCAGTTGGAGTCGTTGACGGTGGCGCCGACGAAGCCGCCAAGCCAGTCGACCGTCAACTCCCGTGTTCGGTCGCTGAGTTGTTCCCAGATCCAGGAGCGGGTCTCGTGCAGGGCGAGGGCGAGCGAGGCCGCCTCGACCATGGGCTGGGAGCGGTCCGTGAGGGGCGGCCAGTGCTCCGGATGGCGGGGGTCGACTCCGGCGGCGAGCCCGGCGGCGTAGCGCTCGATCAGCGCGGGGCCGACGGTTCCGGCGGAGCCCGCGATGCGGAAGGCGGCCAGCAGGAACGAACGGGCGTATCCCTCCAGCCCGTCCGACCAGGCCCCGGAGTGACCGGTGCGGCCGGGCAGCCGGTACTGGGCGAGACCCGGGGTGGCGTACGGCTGGAGTGCGGCGAGCAGCCGGTCGGCGGCGGCTTCCCAGTGGGCCCGGGTGTAGCCGGTCCGGGGGGACAAGTCGTGGTCGGGGGGCGGGAGTTGGCCGGCGGCGGCCGACGGGTGCGGCGCGGTCATACGGGGGCGGTACCTCCGTGGGTCAGTGCGCGCGCCCGGGTGGGGGCGCGGCGACGCTGTCGCGTACGACGATGTGGGTGCCGAGCAAGTGGTGGGCGCCTGCGGCGTGTTCGGGGTCGCGCAAAGCGATGCGGACGGCGGCGCGGCCGAGTTCCTCGGCGGGTGTGCGGACGGTGGTGAGGGGCGGGTGGAAGTCCTCGGCGAGCGGTATGTCGTTGTAGCCGACGACGGAGATGTCGTCGGGGACGCGCAGTCCGGCCTCGGCGACGGCGCGCAGGACGCCGGCCGCGACCATGTCGTCACCGGCGAAGACGGCCGTGAACTCGGGTCGCTCCTTGAGGAGTTCGGACATCGCGCGCAGTCCGGCGGTCCGCCCGAGGCCGCAGTCGACGACGTGTGCGGCGGCCGGCGGCAGGCCGTGTGCGGCGAGGGCGGCGCGGTAGCCGCGGACGCGGGCGTCCAGGGCGGTGTTGCCGGGCAGTCCGCCGAGGAAGACGATCCTGCGGTGGCCGGCCGAGAGCAGGTGCGCGGTGAGGGCGCGGGCCCCGGCCTCGTTGTCGAACTCGACGACCAGCGCGGGGATTCGAGGGTCGGGGGCGGGCCGTCCGCACAGCACGAGGCGGGCGCCGGCGGCGTCCAGGGCCTGGGCGTAGTGGGCGACGCGCTCGCGGTAGGCGTCGTCCTCGACGACCCCGCCGACCAGGATCACCAGCCGGGCCCCCTCCTCCCGCATGAGCTGCACGAACGCCAGCTCGCGCTGCGGGTCCCCACCGGTGGTACCGACCAGGCAGAGCCGGCCGTGGGCGGCGGCCTCGGCCTCGACGCCCTCGGCGACCTGGGCGTAGAACGGGCTGGTGACCTGGCGTACGACGACGGCGACCGTCTTGCGGCCGCCGCCGACCAGGGCGCGGGCGTGGGCGTTGGCGACGTAGTCGAGGGCGCGGGCGGCGCGCAGGACCCGGGTGCGGGTGGCGGGCGGTACCGGGTAGTTGCCGCTGAGGACGCGCGAGACCGTGGCCACGGACACGCCCGCCCGCTCGGCCACCTCACGGATGGTCACCCGCCCCTGTGCCGCCATGTCGCTCCCCGTTCCTCTCGCCGTGCCCGAGTCCACGTCCGCCGCCGCCTCTGCCGTCGGCTCAGGTGGTGGCGTCGTACTCCTCGGCGTACTCCCCGGCCATTCTGTCGCCGCCCCGGGACCGCCAGGTGCGGACCGCCTCGTCGTACTGCGCCATGGGGGCGCGGCCGGCGACGACGGCGGTGATCGTGTCGTCCATCAGGGCCTTGAGGGTGGCGCCCTGGGAGGTCTCGGTGCGGGACTTCAGGCCGAAGGAGGCGTTGCGGATCGCGACCGGGACGACCGCCCGCTGCCAGGTGTGCAGGGCCCGTACGGCGTCGGGCCGCCCCGGCAGGTACAGCACCTGGGGTCCCTCGGCCAGGTAGCGGAACGGCAGGTTGGAGACGTTCTCCACCTCGCCGAGCTTGGTAGGCCGCGGGGAGCCGTCCGTGCCGCGGGTGAAGTGGACGCCTTCCAGGCCGTGGTGGAGGAGTTCCCACTCCCTGCTGCCGAAGGGGGCGGCGAGGTGGTCGAGGAGGCGCAGCAGCATCCGGATACGTTCCTGGCCGGCCTTCTTCAGGATCGTGTAGCCGAAGGAGCGGCGGGCGGCGACGATGCCGCCGGGGGCGCCGTCGACGCTGTACGGCAGGGCCGGCGCCGGGGTCAGCAGGCCCTCGGCGTCGGGGTAGCGGGTCTGGTACGCGCCGAAGCCGTCCTGGAGGGAGGCGACGGTGCCGTTGAGGAAGAGGGTGCCGAGGTCCGCCTGCGACATGGCGGTGGCGTCGGGGTGGTAGGAGCCGTTCTTGCGCAGGCGGGCCTGGAAGGCGACGGCGGCCCTGTAGCGGTCGTCGGTGTAGTGGGCGTGGAAGGTGCCGTTCCTGTCGATTGCCCAGGTGTTCGGGGCGTGGTGGGCGGCGGCGTGGACGGCGTTGCCGAAGAGGGAGCCGACGGAGGCGCCGAGCGCGTACCGCTTGCCGTGGGTGGCGCTGCGGGCCACGGCGGTGAAGTCGGTGGAGGTCCAGCCGGCCTGCATGCCGGCGTCGGTGAACAGGCCCTGGTTGAGCCAGAGGGTGGAGCCGGGCAGCGGGCGTTCGAGCGGGACGCCGTAGAGCCGTCCGCCGATGCGGCCCATGTCGTGCCAGGCGTGGGTGGGGATGCCGGCCAGGTTGGGGTAGTCCCTGACCGCCGCGCCGGAGAGGTGGGGGGTGAGGTCCTCGGCTCTGCGCTGCACGAACTGGGCCTCGCGGGGCAGGGTGAACCCGCCGAAGACGTTGATGACGTCGGGCAGCGACTCGGGGTCGCCGGCCATCACGGTGGCCATCTTCTTCTGGTAGTCGGCCTGCGGGACCACCGTGAACTCGATCGTCACGCCGAGGGCCTTCTCGACGGCCCGCCAGTACCGGTTCTGCGCGGCCGGCTTGGGCGGGGTGCCGAAGGTGACGGTGAGGACCTTCACGGTGGAGCCGTCGCCGGGGGTGCGGGCGGCCGAGGTGACCAGGTCGGAGGGGTAGGAGGTGAAGCCTGCCTGGACGCCCGCGTCGGTGGGGGCGAGGTCGGGGCGGGGTCCGGCGGGGGCGGCGTGGGCGGGCCAGGGGGCGAGTTCCTTGCCCGCGTTGGAGACGTCTCCGTCGTCCGAGCCCGTGGAGCAGGCGGTGAGCAGACCGGGGGCGGCGACGGCGGCGCCACCTACGGCCGCGGATCGCAGCAGCGTGCGTCGGGACATGCCGGGCATGGCGAACGACCTTTCCGCGTGCGGCTCTTGGAGTCTGACGTACTGATGTGGTGCGAGGGGTGGTGGGTCAGCTCTTGACGGCGCCGGTGAGCACGCCCTTGGTGAAGTACTTCTGGAGGAAGGGGTAGACGAGCAGGATCGGCACGGTGGCGATCACCAGGACGGCCATCTGGATGGTCTGCGGCGCGTTGACGGCGGCCTCGCCGGTGGTGGTGTCGGTGAGCCCGGAACCGGCCACGACGTAGGTGCGCAGCACCTGTTGCAGCGGCCAGCGGTCGCTCTCGAGGTAGAGCGAGGCGTAGAACCAGGAGTTCCAGTAGGCCACCGCGTAGAACAGTCCGACCACGGCGAGCGCCGCCTTCGACAGCGGCAGTACGACGGACCACAGCACGCGCCAGTCGCCTGCGCCGTCGAGCCGGGCCGCCTCGTACAGCTCCTCGGGGATGCCCTGGAAGAAGCCGCGCAGGACGACCAGGTTGAAGACGTTGACCACCACCGGGAGGATCAGCGAGCCGTAACTGCCCAGCAGGTCAAGCTCCTTGACAAGCAGGAAGCCCGGGATCATGCCCGGCGGGAAGAGGAAGGTGAACAGGATCAGCAGCAGCACCAGGCGGCCTCCGAACACGCCGGGGCGCGACAGCGCGTAGCCGAGGGTGACCGTGCAGGCGAGGCTGAGCGCGGTGCCGACGAGGGTGACTCCGGCGCTGACGGCGAGGGCGTGGGTGACGATGCCGCCGTCGAGGATGTCCCGGTACGCCTGGAGGGTGGGGTGCCGCGGCCACAGCACCCAGCCGCCGTTCGCCACGACCTCGCGCGGGGCGGCGAGCGAGGTCGAGAGGATGACGAGGAAAGGCACGCAGACCAGCAGGACGACGGTGGCGAGGGCGACGGCCTTCGCGGCCTGGGTGAGGGGCCTCGGTCGCTCCAGCCAGCCGGGCCGGACGGGGGCGCCGCCGCCTCGGGTGCCGCTCACCTGTAGACCCCCTGTTCGCCGAGGCGGTGGGCGACCTTGTTGGCCGCGTACACGAGCAGCGCGCCGACCAGGCCCTTGAACAGGCCCGCTGCTGCGGCGAATCCGTAGTCGCCGCCGACGATGCCCCGGTAGTAGACGAAGGTGTCGATGACCTCGGCGGCCTGCGGGCCGACGGCGTCGCGCTGGAGCAGCATCTGCTCGAAGCCGACGGAGAGGACGTCGCCGAGCCGCATGATGAGCAGCAGCACGATCACGGCCCGGATGGCGGGCAGGGTGATGTGCCAGAACCGCCGCCAGGGTCCGGCGCCGTCGATCGCGGCGGCCTCGTACTGCTGTTCGTCGACCTGGGAGAGTGCGGCGAGGAAGATGATCGTGCCCCAGCCGGCGTCCTTCCAGATCACCTGCGCGACGACGAGCGGGCGGAAGGCGTCGGGGTTGCCGATGATGTCGACGGTGTGCAGGCCCGCGTCGCCGAGGTAGCCGTTCACCATGCCGGTGTCGCCCAGGACCTGCTGGAACAGGGCGACGACGATCACCCACGAGATGAAGTGCGGGAGATAGGCCACCGACTGCACGAAGCGGCGGACGGTGCTCCAGGTGAGGCTGTGCAGGAGCAGGGCGAGGGCGAGCGGGACGGGGAAGTAGAACACGATCTGGAGGACCGCGATCCAGAGCGTGTTGAGGACCGCGTCCCAGAACTCGCCGTCCTGGAACATCCGTTGGAAGTTGCCGAGTCCGGCCCAGGGGCTGCCCCAGAGGCCGTCGAACGGCACGTACTCCTTGAAGGCGATGACGTTCCCGGCGAGGGCTCCGTAGTGGAACACGAGGAAGTAGGCGAGCCCCGGCAGCATGAGCAGGAACAGGGTCCGGCCGCGGCGTCTCTGGAAACGTTTTCGGTCCCTTCGGCGCCGCAGCGGACGGCGGGACCGGTCGCTCTCTTCCGTCTTACCGGGGTTCTCGCGCAGCAGCGTCGCCACGGAGTCTCCTCCCCTCGATGGTCGAGTGAGGTGACGTTAAAACGTTTCCAGAGGCTCGGTCAACGCTTCTGACACGAACGGGAGTCGGGGTCGCCGCCGACAGGGTCAGTGGCCGCGGAACGCCTCCTCCAGCCACCACGACCCGCGGTCCTTGACCACCTTCGCGTCGATGAGCAGCGGCGTGGACCGTGGTCCGGCGATCCAGTCCTCGACGGGCCGCAGGTCCGCCGGGGTGCGCACGGTCACCGCCTCGAAGCCGTACCCGCGGGCCACGGCGGCGATGTCGGTGTCCGGGAACTCGACCGTGTCGAGGGGGTGTCCGTCGGGTCCGAAGTGGTGCACCTCCGCTCCGTAGGCGGCGTCGTTGTAGACGACGACCAGCATCGGCAGCCCGAGCCGGCGAACCGTGTCGAGTTCCGCGGCGCCCATCAGCGCGCCGCCGTCGCCGAGGGCGGCCACGGGGAGCCGGTCGGGGCGGGCCAGGGCCGCGCCGATCGCGGTCGCGAGCCCCAGCCCGATCGACTGGAAGGCCTGGGTGAAGCAAAGGCCGTTCTCGTCCGGCACCGACAGGTACATGCTCGGGTAGCCCATGAAGTTGCCGGAGTCCACACCGATGACCCGCTCCGGGGGAAGGAGGTCGTCGAGGGCGATGGTCAGCGTGCGCGGATCGATCCGGGCCTCGCCGCCCATGTCCTCGCCGGTCGCGCCTTTGCCGTTCACGCGCTTGCCGCTCATGTCGTCGTACGGCACGTCCCGCCACCGCACGCGGGCGGTGAGGGCGGCGGCGGTGTCGGCGGTGCGGCAGCCCTGCCGTTTCTCGCCGCCCGCCTCCAGTGTCTCCAGCACGCGCCGCGCGGTGCGTGCCACGTCGCCGGTGACCCCGAGGTGCACCTTCCGGTGTGCTCCGAGCGCCGCCGGGTCGTCGTCGACCTGTACGACGGTCGTCCCGGCGCCGATCAGGGTGCCGTGCCGCATCGTCCACATGTTCAGGGCGCAGCCCCAGCCCACGAGCGTGTCCGCGCCCGCGATCAGTTCGGCCGCCAGGGGCGAGGCGAAACCGCCGGACACGTCGAGCGACCACGGGTTGCCGTGGAAGAGGCCGCGTGCCACGGCCGACGTCGCCAGCAGGGCGCCGCAGTGGTCGGCGAGAGCCTCCAGGGCGTCCCCGGCACCGGGCGAGCGGGCTCCCCGGCCGGCCACGAAGACCGGCCGCCGGGCCTGTTCGAGGACATGGGCCAGGGCCGCGACGTCGACTTCGGTCGGCTCGACCGGGTCGACCGGGTCGACCGGGTCGACCGGCGTCCGTGGGGGCGGCTCGGCGGCCGGCACCCGGAGGCTGTCGGGTACCTCCGCATCCAGGACCTCCAACTCCTGTACCGGCAAAGGGAGGTTGAGCAGGACGGTGCGTCTGTCGCGTACGGCTCGCCCGGCCGCGGCCAGGGCCTGTTCCACCGCGTCCTCGGCCGAGATGACGCGCATCGGGACCGCGTCCACCGCCCGGGCCAGCGCGTCCTGGTCGATGTGGAAGTTGGAGCGCGGCTCGGTCACCTCGGCCGCCAGCACGAGCAGCGGGGTACGGCTCTTGGCCGCCTCGGCGATCCCCGTCAGGGCGTTCGTCAGACCCGGGCCCTGGTGGACGCTGAGCGCGGCCAGGGTGCCGCTCACGCGGGCGTACGCGTCCGCCATCGTCGCCGCGCCGCCCTCGTGACGTGCGGCGACGAACCGCGCCCCGGCCGCGACCATGGCGTTGGTGAGATGGAAGTTGCCCGACCCGACCACGCCGAAGACCTGGCCGACCCCGGCCGCGACGAGCGCCCGTCCGACGGCTTCCGCGACCTTCATGAGCGTTCCACCAGCGCGAGCACGCGCGCGGGTGCGCCGGATCCCGTGACGATGGGCAGCGGTCCGGCGAGGACGACGGAGCCGGTCGGCGGGAGCTGCGCCAGGTTCCGCAACTGGGTCAGGCCGTACTTGTCGCTGCCCATGAGGTAGGAGTGGCAGGGGAAGGCCGGGTCGAACGAGTGGCCGCGTCCGGCGTCGGTGCCCACCGTCTCGACGCCGAGGCCGATCACCGGCGCCTCCTGAGCCACCCAGCGGGCGCACTCCGCTGACAGGCCGGGGGTGTGCGGGCCGTTCTCGTCCGTGTTGAGGAACGCCTCCTGGGAGTGCGCGCGGGCGTCCCAGCCGGTGCGCAGCAGCAGCCAGCCGCCCTCGGGCAGCGGGCCGTGCTCGGCCTCCCACGCCTTGACGTGGTCCACCTCCACGAGGAAGTCCGGGTCGCGCGCCACCTCCGCGGTGAAGTCGAGCACGGCCGCCGGTGCGACGAGGCGGCCCGCCGGCACGGACGCCACATCGGTGAGGTCCTTGCCGGTCACCCAGTGGTTCGGGGCGTCGAAGTGGGTGCCGGTGTGCTCGCCGCTGCGGAAGTTGTTCCAGTACCAGGCCGGTCCCCGGTCGTCGTACCGGCTGATCTCCTCCAGTTCGAACACCGCCGTCTGGCCGAACTCGGGCGGCAGTTGGATCACCGGTGTCGACGACGACAACGGCGAGGTGAGGTCGACGACGTCGATCGACCCGGTGCGCAGTGCGGACACCAGCGCGGCGAGGACGGACGGTTCGGGCATGGGGGCCTCCGGAGCGACGGCGTGATTCACGACTGCACACACAAACACACCTCACGGCGGAACTCATGACATGGCACCCTGATGTGACGGTCCTTCAGGTATCGACACGCGAGGAGTGCAGGGTGCTCAGTCGAAGTACGGCGATGGTGTGCGCGGCCGGTGTGCTCGCACTGGCCCTGGCCGCCTGCTCTCCCGGGGGCGGCGGCGACACAAGCTCCCCGAAGTCGGCGGACACCGGGCACACGACGGCGACTGGCCCCGCCCCAACCGCGTCCCTGTCCCCCTCTTCCGCTTCCCCATCCCCCTCTTCCTCCGCGCCTCCGTCCCCCTCCCAGCAGTTGGTGGCCATGACCGTCAGCGGTGGCTTCGCCGGGGTGAACCAGGAAGTGGTCCTGCGGGGCGACGGCAGCGTCCGTACCAGCGACCGGGGCGAGTCCGAGGTGCGCCGCACCACGACGGCCCAGTTCACGGAGTTGCGCAAGCTGCTCGCTGACCCGGCGCTCGCCGACGTCCCCGCGGTCACGAGGAACACGGGAGCGGCGGACATGTTCCAGTACACGCTGCGGTTCGACGGCCGTACGGTCACGACGGACCGGTCCGCCGCCGAGCCCGCCCTCGACCGTCTCATCGACGCCCTGGCGAAGTGGTTGCCGCCCGGCACCGGCACGGGATGACCGTGCCGGAAAGCCACCGAGCGGCGGGGCTCAGGCGTGCAGTGCGGTGCGCAGGGTGGTGGCCATCAGCTCGATGGCTTCCTTGCCGGCCGGTACCGGGCCGGTGTGGGTGAAGTAGTGGTCGGCGCCGGCGAAGACGCGGTGGGTGACGGGGACGCCGGCGGCGGCCAGGGCCTTGGCGTAGGCGTCGCCCTCGTCGCGCAGGCGGTCGTTCTCCGCGGTGATGACGAGGGCGGGCGGCAGGCCGGCGAGGTCGTCGGCCAGACCGGGTGAGACGAGCGGGTCGCCGCGCCGGGCCGGGTCGGCGACGTAGGCAGCGGTGAAGACCCGTATGAAGTGCGGGGTGAGCAGCGGTTTGGCGATGGGGGACGACTTGGTGGCGGGGTCGGAGACCATGTCGAGCGGCGCGGAGTCGATGATCTGCAGGCGCGGGGCGAACGTGCCGCGGTCCCGGGCGGTGCGGCACACCGTGGCGGTCAGGTTCGCGCCGGCGCTGTGTCCGCCCACGGCGAGCCGGGCGCCGTCCCAGTCGTGGGCGGGGCCGTTCTCGGCGACCCACGCGGTGACGACGTAGGCCTGGGTGAGGGCGGCGGGGAAGGGGCGCTGCGGGGCGATGGCGTAGTCGACGTTGACCACGACGCAGCCGGCCGTGGCGGCGATGTAGCGGCACAGGTGGTCGTCCTGCTCGTGGCGGCCCACGATGAAGCCTCCGCCATGGAAGTTGACGTAGACGGGGGGCGGGAGTGGGGGTTGGGGTGGGGGTGTCGGCGGGGGTGGGCGGGCGGTAGACGGTGCAGTTCACCGGTCCGGCGCCGGTCTCCACTTGGAGGGTTTCGGCGTGTTTCGGGATGTCGGTGAAGCGCAGGTCCTCGTGCACGCGCGCCATCACGCCGCCGAGCAGCAGTTGGATGGCCCGGGCCTGGATTCTGGGGGTGAGGGGCCTGGTCCGTCCCGTCCTCGCGACGCGGAATCAACAGGATTCCTGATGGTTCGGGTCATCCTGCACCGCTTCCGGACCGGCGCGCCACCCCCTGCGCGCCCTCGATCACGATCGAGAGGGCGTTCCCGTCCGCCGCTCTCGATCCGCTCAACATTCGTATGGACATGGTCGGAAAGGAACGGAGATCTTCACGTCCCGAAACCCTTTGGGCCAGTCCCGGAGCATGTCACCCCCTCGGGGGACGGGCTCCGTACGGTCGGGGCACCAGCGGGGGCGGACGTGCCCGGACCGCGCAACCGGCAGGAGAAGCGCCATGGCGAATGTGGAGATCTCGCTCAAGGAGACGATGACCGCGGTGGAGGGGGCGGTGGGGGTCGCCCTCGTCGACTACACCAGCGGCATGGCCCTCGGCACGCTCGGCGGTGGCAAGGACCTCGACCTGAACGTGGCCGCGGCCGGCAACACGGATGTGATCCGCGCCAAGGTCCGCACCATGGAACACCTGGGGCTGAAGGGCGAGATCGAGGACATCCTGATCACGCTCGGCAGTCAGTACCACCTCATCCGGCTGCTCAAGGGCCGTGGCAGCAGCGGGCTGTTCCTCTACCTCGTACTGGACCGCGGCCGGTCCAATCTGGCCATGGCCCGCCACCAGTTGAAGCGGATCGAGGCCGAGCTCGAGGTGTAGCGCTCGGCATGGCCCGCGGCTTCGCACGCCCTCGAATTGAAGTCTTCTTCATCTCGACACATCCAGATCAGCGCATCACACGGGTGTGCGGAGCCCGCAGCCACCAGGATCGGGACGCGGCCCGTCGCGCGCGGCGGCGTGGGGACGGGCGGCGGCGCAGGGATCGGCGGGCGGCGCGGGGATTTCGGCGGGCCGCCCGCGCCGTCGAGCACAGGCACCGAACGCGGCAGGGAGCGAGCGACAGACATGCAGGTTCCCCTCTACCAGGCCAAGGCCGAGTTCTTCCGCATGCTCGGGCACCCCGTACGCATCCGGGTCCTCGAACTGCTGCAGGGCGGCCCCGTCGCCGTGCGGGACCTGCTCGCCGAGATCGAGATCGAACCGTCCAGCCTGTCCCAGCAGTTGGCGGTGTTGCGCCGGTCCGGGATCGTGGTGTCGATCCGGGAAGGGGCGACGGTCAGTTACGCGCTCGCGGGCGGCGACGTGGCCGAGCTGCTGCGCGCCGCCCGCCGCATCCTCACCGAACTCCTCGCCGGGCAGAACGAGTTGCTGGCCGAGCTGCGCCAGGCCGAACTGCCCGCGCCCGCACCGGTGCCGTTGCCGATGCCGTCGCCGTCGCCGGTGACCTTGTCGGTGCCGCAGGGCGGCGGACCCGGCCGGAGGTGAGCGGAACCCGTAGGTGTCGGTCACCGAACGACAGGCCGAAGCTCGAACAAAACAGGTTGAACGCCACGGTTCGCCACCCCTTCCGCCATGTAGAAATATCTACCAGCATGCATATGCCCGGTCGGCATGTGGTCGGCGGGGGACTGCGACCGGAGCCGACATGAGCGATGCGATGTGGATGCGCGGCGTGGAGTGGCTCGCCGCCGCCGCGACGGACCCACGGATGTGCAAGCGGGAGTGGGACCGGGGCGACGGCATCGCCCTGCTGGAGGCGGGCCGGTACTGGGACGTGCTCAGCGTGCCCGACCGGCTGGGGCTGCTCACCCTGGACCTGCTGTGGCAGGCCTCGCGCCCCGCGCCGGGACCGACGCTGGTGGACACCGCCGCGCACCGGGTGGGTTTCTTCCTGCCGCCCGACCCCGGCAGCCGGTGGATCGGAGCGGGGCTGCGGCGCGCGGGCCGGGGTTCCTGGGTGGCGGTGCCGCCGCCGTACCGGGCGGCCCGGTTCATGGAATGGCTGGTTCCGCCGGACGGGACCGGCGCGCTGCACCCGCCCGCCACACTGGAGTTGGCGCTGCGCCAGGCCAACGGCACGCTGGCCGTGCTGGCCCCGGTGAGCGGAAACTGACGGGCACGCCGGTGAACGGATATTCACGACAGTCCGCGCAGAAGCGAACAGATGCCGGGCGGTTTCGGAGCCGAGTCTCGCTCAACCGCGCGAGATCGATCGATGACGGTGTGTACTGTGCTCCGAGTGCCCGGTTCGCACACTCGAACCCGCCCCCGTCGCACTCCGCCCCTGCCGTCGACTCCGCGACGACACCGAATCGTCGCCCCACCCCCGCCCGCCCCTTCCTGGAACCGAATCGATGATCGAATTACCGGACTTGGTGACCGGCGCTCTGGCCGTCGGCACGCTGTCCGCGCTCGCCCTGGGTGGCGGCCTGCTGCGGCTACGGCGGCAACAGGCCAGGCAGCGAGCGGAGATTGCCGCGCTGCGCACCCAACTCGACGGCTCCTTGCGGTCGTTCACGGCCGAGGTCGAGCATCTCGCGGCGCAGCGCGTGCCCGCGGCCGCCCGTCAGGTCGCGCATCCGCACCTGGTCGTGCCGGGCCCGCTCCAGCCGCTCACCACCGGCACCCCCCTCGGTATCGCCCTGGAGAACGTGGTGTTGGCGCTCCAGTCCGAGGTGGCCGTCCAGCGCACCCGGGTCGACGCCGCGGCGCAGGCCGGGATGCGGGGCGCGACCCGGGAGATCCAGGCGGCCCTGTACCGGCTCCAGGACGCGCTGCGCGGGCTGCAACAGCATTACGACGACCCGGAGTTGGCGCAGACCCTGTTCCGCCTCGACCACGAGAACGAGCAGTCGCTGCGCCGCGCGCAGGTCACCGCCGTGGTGTGCGGGGCGTGGGTCGGGCTGGCCCGCGAGGAATCGCACCTGGTGGACGCGGTGACCGGCGGTCAGGCGCGGCTCTCCGGCTACCACCGGGTCGAGGTCCACAACCACTTGGAGGCCGGCACCGCCCTGGTCTCGCACGCCGTCGAGCCGGTGGCCATCATCGTCGCCGAGCTGCTCGACAACGCGCTGCGGCACTCCGCCCCGGACACCGCCGTCGTGGTGAGCCTCCAGCACGTCCATCACGGGGTGTGCGTCACGATCGACGACGCGGGTCTGGGCATGACGCAGGACGAACGCGAGCGCGCCCAGCGGCTGGTGGCCGGTGACGACCTCATCCTGCTGACCGACCTGGGCGATCCGCCGCGCATGGGGCTGGCCGCGGTGGGCCGGCTGACCCGGCAGTTCGACCTCGGCGTCGACGTGTCCTCGGCCTCCCCGTACGGCGGGGTGCGCGCGGTGCTGCGGGTCGACAGCCACCTCCTCAGCACCCTCGACCCGGCCGACCGCCCGCCGGCCGCCAGCGCCCCCCGCACGACCCGCACACCTCGTACGGCGCACACACCACCTACGACCCGCAGACCGCGTACGACGCCCACACCGCGTACGACGCCCGAGGCGGCGCCCGACCGGCCCGCCCCCGTCCACCCCGCGCCCGCCCACGCGTACGGCGCGGAGGCCGGCGTCCCGGAGGCGGCGCCCGGGCACCACGAGCCGCCGGACACCGACGGCGGCCTGCCGCAGCGCAGGCGCCGCCCCCGGGCCGCCGCACCGCCGCAGACCCCGCCGCAGGAGACCCCCGCGCGGCGTCCGGCGCGCCGTCCGGAGGAGGCGGCGGCCGCGCTCGGCGCGCTGCAGTCCGGCACGGCGGCGGCCCGCGCCGCCGCCCGGAACACCGACGACACCGACCACACCGACAACGAAGAGGGAGCGGCCACATGACCAGCCGCAACACGGGCGACACGGCATGGGTGCTGGACCCGATCCTGCAGGTGCCGCACGTGCTGGCCGCCGTCATACTGACCCGCGACGGGCTCGTGACGGGATACACCGACGCCCTGTCGCAGCCGTCTGCGGAGCGGGTGGCCGCCATCACCAGCACGGTGCAGGGGGCCTGCCGGACGGCGGCGGCCGCGTTCGCCGACCGGGACGGGGCCGACATACGGCAGATCGTCATCGAGTCCGACCTCGGGTACGTGCTGATCGTGCCGACCGACCACGGCACTTGTGTGGCCGCGTACGGCGACGGCGAGGTGCGGCTGGACCTGCTGGCGCACCGGGTGCACTCCCAGGTGGCGCGACTGGGTGAGAAGGCCATGGCGTCCCCGCCTCGAGGAGCCGACGACACCCCGCCGGCATGACCGGCCGCCCGGCCGGCCGCCCCCTGGTTCCCGCGTACCTGTCGACCGGCGGTGTGGCCCGGCCCAGCCGCCCCCACCTGGAGCGGCTGTCGGTGCTCGCCCGCAGCGGCGAGGTGCCGCCCGCCGGTCTCCCGGCCGCCGAACTCGCCCTGCTGGACACGCTGGAGGGCGGCTCGCTGGCGGTGGTGGAGGCGGCGGCGCTGCTGCGGCTGCCGGTCTCCGCGGTGCGGGTGCTGGCGGCCGACCTCGTCGACCGGGACCTGGTCCTGGCCCGCGCGCCGATCCCGCCCGCCGACCGGTTCGACCCCGACCTGCTGAAGAGAGTGGCCGATGGCCTCCGCGCCCTCAAGCACCGCACCTAGCCCCGGCACACCCGGCGCGCCCGGTGCCGTCCACCTGCCGGACACCGCCCGCGACCTGGTGAAGATCCTGGTCGCGGGGCCGTTCGGGGTGGGCAAGACGACGCTGATCGACTCGGTGTCCGAGATCCGGCCGCTGCACACCGAGGAGCCGCTGTCCGAGGCGTCCGCGCAGGTCGACGACCTGGCCGGGGTGCGGGACAAGTCGACGACCACCGTCGCCGTAGACTTCGGCCGGCTCACCCTGCCCGGAAACGTGGTGCTGTACCTGTTCGGCACGCCCGGGCAGTCGCGGTTCCGGGAGCTGTGGAACGACATCGCCCATGGGGCGCTGGGGGCGCTCGTCCTCGTCGACAGCCGCCGGCTCGACGCGTCGTTCGACGTGCTGGGCCTGGTGGAGGAGAGCGGGCTGCCGTACGCGGTGGCCTTCAACGACTTTCCCGACGCGCCCCGCCACTACGGCGAGGAGCGGCTGCGCCGGGCGCTGGACCTGGAGCCTCAGACGCCGATGGTGACGTGTGACGCGCGGAACGCGAACTCCTCGATCGACGCGCTGCTCGCGCTCGTCGACCATCTGATCGGCCGCGGCCCCGTGGCGGCCCGGTGACCGCCTACCCGCCGGACCGGCACGACTTCTCCCGCTCCGCGCCCGTGCGGCTGTGGGAGGACGGCTTCGCACCGGATCCGCACCGCTACTACGACGCGCTGCGCGCCCAAGGTCCCATCGGCTGGGCCGAGTTGGCGCCCGGGGTGCCCGCGTACGTGATCACCGACCGGCGGGCCGCGCTGGACGTCATGCACGACACCCGGACGTTCTCGCACGACCCGCGCGGCTGGGAGGAGACCGTGCCCCCCGACTCGCCGGTGCTCGGCATGATGCGCTGGCGGCCCAACGCCCTGTTCTCCGACGGCGCCGCGCACCTGCGCTACCGCACCACCCTCATCGACGTGTTCGACCTGGTGGAGCCGCACGACCTGCGTGGGCGCGTGCATCGGGCGGTGCGGCTGCTGGCCGGACGCATCGGGCCGCGCGGCGAGGCGGACCTGGTCGCGGACTTCTCCCGGCCGCTGATGGCGCTGGTGCTCAACGACCTGTTCGGGCTGCCGGACAGTCAGAGCGACCGGCTCAACGAGGGCCTGGGCAAGATGATGGAGGGCGGCGCGCAGGCCGTCGAGGGCGAGACGCAGTTCGCGCAGTACGTGCTGGAGCTCGTGGCGGCCAAGGCCGAGCGGCCCGGCGACGACCTGCCCAGCCGGCTGCTGGCCCATCCGGCCGAGCTGACCTGCGAGGAGGTCACCTGGCAGGTGTTCCTGACCCTCGGCGCCGGGTACGAGCCGACCGCGAACCTGCTGTCCAACACGCTGTCGCGGATCCTGGGCAACCCGCTCTACTACTCGACCCTCACCAACGGCGCCCGCCCCGTGATGGACGCGGTGGTGGAGGTGCTGCACCACGAGACGCCGCTCGCGAACTACGGCACGTACTACGCCCGCGAGCCGGTCGCCATCCACGGGGTGTGGCTGCGCGAGGCGGTGCCGATCGTGGTGTCGTACGGGGCGCTCGGGCAGTTCGCCGAGCGGTACGTCACCGGCGGCCGGTCGCCCAAGGACGCGTCGCATCTGTCGTGGGGCGCCGGGTCGCACGCCTGCCCGGTGAAGCAGCACGTGCTGCTGCTCGTCACCGAGGCGATCGAGCGGCTCACCCAGTGGCTGCCCGACCTCGATCCCGTGCTGCCGCGCGAGCGGCTGGCCTGGCGGCCGGGCCCGTTCCACCGTTCGCTCAGCGCGCTGCCCGTGCGTTTCAGCCCCCGCTCCCCCGCTTCTCCCGCCGACCCCTCAGGAGTCCGTACGTGAGCGTGACCGACCGCATCGCCCTCGACCCGTTCGGCGCCGATGTGCATGCCGAGAGCGCCCGGCTGCGCGCCCTCGGCCCGATCGTGCCCGTGGAGCTGCCCGGCGGCATCCCGGCCTGGGCGCCCACCGGGTACGACACCCTCAAGGCGCTGATCCTGGACCCGCGGGTCAGCAAGGACCCCCGGCGGCACTGGCGGCAGTGGCCGGAGCTCGCCGACCACCCCTCCTGGGGCTGGATCCTGGGCTGGGTCGGTGTGATCAACATGCTCTCGACGTACGGCCCCGACCACGCGCGGCTGCGCAGGCTGGTGGCGCCGAGCTTCACCCACCGGCGTACCGAGGCGCTGGCCGCGCGGGTGGCGGCGATCACCGGGGAGCTGCTGGACGCGCTCGAGAAGGGCCCGGACACGGTCGACCTGAAGGCCGCCTTCGCGTACCCGCTGCCGATGCGGATCATCTGTGAACTCTTCGGGGTGCCGGAGGAGTTGCGGGCGGCGACCGGCCGACTCATCGCGGCGATCATGGACACCTCCGATCCGAGCCCGGAGCACGCCGCGTTCGTGCAGGAGCAGATCGGTACGGTGCTGGGCTCGCTGATCGCCCACAAGGCCGAGCACCCCGGCGACGACATGACGACCGAGCTGATCCGGGTGCGCGACGAGGAGGGCGACCGGCTCGGCGACGAGGAGCTGCTGTACACGCTGCTGCTGGTCATCGGGGCCGGTTTCGAGACGACCGTGAACCTCATCGGGAACGCGGTGGTGGCGCTGCTGCGCAGCCCCGGCCAGTCGGCGGCGGTGCGGGGCGGCGAGCTCGGCTGGGACGCGGTCGCGGACGAGACGCTGCGGCTGTACCCGTCGATCGCGACGCTGCCGCTGCGGTTCGCGGTCAGCGACCTGACGGTGGGTGACGTGACGATCCCCGCCGGGGACGCGATCATCACGACGTACGCGGCGGCGAACGTGGACCCGGCGCACTACGGGGCGGACGCGGAGGTGTTCGACGCGGCGCGCGCGGCGGACGACCATCTGGCGTTCGGGCTCGGTGTGCACCGGTGCATCGGGGCTCCGCTGGCCCGGATGGAGGCGCTGACGGCGCTGTCCGCGCTGTTCGACCGGTTCCCCGACCTGCGGCTGGACGGGGCGGCCGGGGAGCTGCGGCAGGTGCCGTCGTTCATCGCGAGCGGCTGGCAGGAGATCCCGGTGCGGCTGCGGGACTGAGCCTGCGCGGGTGCGACCAGACCCCCGTGCCGGTCGCACCCCCGCGGCTCCTCGAACCTACGTGCCCGGCGACCGGGTTGTGTATCGTCCCGGTGCCCGCTTCCGGGGCCGGAGGGCTCACCTGTGCACAGGTGCGTCCGGATGGCCCGATTCCGCCCGTTGGGTGTGTTCGTGCAGGTCGGGCTGGTCGAGGTCGCCGACCGCGAGATGGGCGAGGACGACTTCGTAGAGGTCGCTGCCGGCGGCGAGGAGCTGGCGTTCGAGGACGGGCTCGGCGCTGCGGACGTGTTCGCGGACGGTCTGCGCGTGCACGCCCAGCAGGTGGGCGGCCCGTTCGGCGTTGCCGCCGACGGCGATCCAGGCGCGCAGGGTGCCGCGCAGGTCGCGGCCGTCGATGTCGAGCCGGGCCAGCAGGTCCTGCGCCCAGGTGCGCAGCGCGGGCCCGGTGAGCAGTTCGCCGAGGCGGGCGGGGGCGGCCGCGGGGCCGGTCGGGTCGCCCGCGATGCCGATCTGGGTGTTGAGGGCGAGGTGGACGGCGGCCCGGACGGTGAGGTCGGAGAAGTCGGTGCGCAGCAGGGTCTCGACGCGTTCCATCCGGGCTCGGACGGTGTTGCGGCTCACCCCGAGCACCTTCGCCGCGTTCACGGCCGTGAACTCCAGGCCGAGCCGGGTGGTGGCGAGGAGTTCGGCGCGGGTGTGGTGCGGGAGGGTGTCGAGGGGGCGCAGCAGCCGGGTCGTCCAGGTGCGCAGGACGGCGGGGTCCATCAGGCGTTCGGGGTGGGTGCGTTCGGCGTAGACGGCCGTCTGGTCGGGGCGGAAGCGGGCGACGGCGAGGGCGCTGACGGCCTGCCCGTAGGCGGTGGCGGTGCGGGCGAGGCTCTGCCGGACGCTGCCGCCGAGGAACGCGCCGGGGTTGCGGTCGCACAGGGTGCGCAGCGCGTGTCCTGTGCTGTCGTCGGGGACGACGACGATGACGTGGCCGGCCATGGCGGGGCAGCGTACGACGAGTGCCTCGTCGCGGGTCGCCGCCAGGCAGGCGGCGGCGAGCCGGTCGCGTTCCTCGGGGCTGCTCTCGACGACGTAGACGCAGGCGGTGTCGGTGTCCAGCAGGCCGGGCCACAGGCCGGCGGCGACACGGCGGGCGGCGACGGTGTCCTCGACCATGAGCAGTTGCAGGATGGCGAGGCGCAGGTCGGCGGTGGCGCGGGCGAGGCGGTGTCCGGTCGCCGCGGTCTGCTCGGCGCGCAGGAGGACTTCGAGGACGGCCGCGGTGTGCGTGACGATGCCGGCGGCGCGCCGGTCGAAGGGGCTGGTGCGGGCCACGGCGAGCACGCCGGCCGCGCCGGGGCCCGGGAGTTCGACCCTGATCAGGCGCGCGAATGTGCCCTCGCCCTCCCAGGCGGCGGAGGCGATGCGGCCGCCGGTGATGTCGGCGACGAGGCTCTCGTCGAGCGGGACGAGCGGTCCGGCGAGGGCGGTGCCGGTGTCGTCGCGCAGGGAGACGGTCGCGTCGGTGGTGTCCGCCAGCCAGTCGACGACGCGGCGGACGTCGCGTCCGGTGGGGCGCAGATGGTCGAGGAGTTGCCGCGCCCACGCCGGGTCGGCGCCGTCCGCCGGGTCGCTGTGGCGGTGCTCGTCGTCCCGGGCGGCCATCTTCCGCGCTCTCCTCGTCCTCCCGGCCCACGCGGGCCGAACCAGTCATATCGGTCGGAAACGTTACCTCACACGGCCCGGCCCGCAAGGCGCGGCCCGGCCGCCCGCAGGGTCCTGACCTGCGGACGAGGGTCCTGCGCGGCCTCGCTCCGTGGCACGGCATAAGCTCGGCCAATGGCCAAGTACTACGACGTGCACCCCGAGAACCCCCAGCCCCGCATCATCTCCCAGGTCGCCGCCGCGATCCGGGCGGACGCCCTGATCGCGTACCCGACGGATTCCTGCTACGCGCTCGGCTGCCGGCTGGGCAGCAAGGACGGCATCGACCGGATCCGGGCCATCCGCGAGCTGGACGACCGGCACCACTTCACCCTGGTCTGCCAGGACTTCGCGCAGCTCGGCCAGTTCGTGCGGGTGGACAAGGACGTGTTCCGCGCGATCAAGGCGTCGACGCCCGGCAGTTACACCTTCATCCTGCCGGCGACGAAGGAGGTGCCGCGTATGCTCCAGCACCCGAAGAAGAAGACGGTGGGCGTGCGCATTCCGGACCACGTCGCCACTCAGGCGCTCCTCGCCGAGCTGGGCGAACCCCTGCTGTCCAGCACGCTGTTGCTGCCCGGGGAGGCGCAGCCGATGACGCAGGGCTGGGAGATCAAGGACCGGCTCGACCATGTGGTGGACGGTGTGCTGGACTCCGGGGACTGCGGCACCGAGCCGACGACGGTCGTCGACTTCTCCGACGGCGAGGCGAAGATCGTGCGGCACGGGGCGGGCGACACCTCCCGGTTCGAGTAGGCCGCGGGGCGTCCGTCGTGCCGGGGGTCCTCACGAACAGGTGAACGGTGCGTGCAACGATGGCCGGTGCCCGGTCCTGCCGGGCCTGATGACCCCTTGTCGCCGTGCATCGCGCAGAGAGGCTCCCCCATGACCTCCGTTCAGGGAACCGCAGTTGACATCCCCACCGAGGACGGCGTCGTCGACGCCTACTTCGCCCATCCCGGTGACGGGACTCCCCGGCCGGGCGTGCTGCTCTACCAGGACGCCTTCGGGCTGCGCCCGCATCTGCGGGCCATGGCCGACCGGCTGGCCGAGGCCGGCTACGCGGTGCTGGTGCCCAACGTGTTCTACCGCAACGGGCGGGCCCCCGTCGTGGAGCTGCCCGAGTTCATCGACCCGGGCGCGCGTCCGGAGATCTTCGAGGCCATCTACCCGATCATGCTGTCGCTCACCCAGGAGCTGGTGGAGCGGGACGCCGGCGCCTACCTGCGGTGGCTCGAGCAGAGCGAGCTGGTGGCGGACGGCCCCGTGGGCCTGACCGGGTACTGCATGGGCGCGCGGCTCGTGCTGTGGACCGCGGGCGCGCACCCGGACCGGGTCGCGGCGGCGGCCGGTTTCCACGGCGGGCGGCTCGTCACCGACACCCCGGACAGTCCGCACCTGTCGGCCGAGCGCATCACGGCCGAGGTGTACTTCGGCCACGCGGACAACGACTCGTCCCTGCCGCCCGAGGACATCGAGCGGTTCGCGGACGCCCTCACCGCGGCCGGGGTCCGGCACACCTGCGAGGTCTACACCGGCGCCGAGCACGGTTACACGCAGGCCGACACCTCCGCCTACAACGAGGCGGGTGCGGAGCGGCACTGGGCCGCGCTGCTGGATCTCCTCAAGCGCACCTTCTGATCCCTTTTCACCAATCCCTGATCACTGTTCACTGATCCCTTTTTGAACCCCGTCCGCCACAGGGGCGCCCGCGGCTCACCGTCCGCCACGGGCGCCCTCTCGCGTTCCCGCTCGTTCACGCCCGTTCACACCTGTTCGCGATGTTGACATGAGCACACCCCAATGCCACGTTGAGAGCGCTCTCAAACACGGAGGTGGAGAGTGTTATCGAAGGTCACCAGGATCACGACGGCACTGCTCGCGGCGGTCACCCTCACCGGCACGCTGCTCACCCTCGGACCGCCGGCCGCGGCCGCCGTCCCCGACACCGTCCCACTGAAGATCACCAACAACTCGGGCCGTGGCGACGCCCTGTACGTCTACGACCTCGGCACCCTCCTGACGACGGGACAGCAGGGCTGGGCCGACGCGAACGGCGGCTTCCACGCGTGGCCGGCCGGCGGCAACCCGCCCACGCCGGCGCCCGACGCGTCGATCGCGGGACCGGCCGCCGGACAGTCCGCCACGATCCGGATCCCGAAGTTCTCGGGCCGGATCTACTTCTCGTACGGACAGAAGCTCGACTTCCGGCTCACCACCGGCGGGCTGGTGCAGCCGGCCGTGCAGAACCCGAGCGACCCCAACCGGAACACCCTGTTCAACTGGTCGGAGTACACGCTCAACGACTCCGGGCTGTGGCTCAACAGCACCCAGGTCGACATGTTCTCCGCGCCGTATGCCGTCGGCGTGCAGCGCGGCGACGGAAGCACCGTCAGCACCGGGCGCCTCAAGGCGGGCGGCTACACCGGGTTCTTCTCCGCCCTGCGCGCGCAGGGCGGCGGCTGGGCGAACCTGATCCAGACCCGGCCTGACGGAACCGTGCTGCGGGCGCTCGCCCCGCTGTACGGGGTGGAGACGGGCGCGCTCCCGGCGAACGTCATGGACGACTACGTCGACCGCGTCTGGCAGAAGTACGCCACCACGACCCTGACCGTCACGCCGTTCGCCGACCGGCCCGCCACGAAGTACTACGGCCGGGTCGCGGGCGGCGTCCTCAACTTCACCGATTCCTCCGGTGCGGTCGTGACGAGCTTCCAGAAGCCGGACGCCTCCAGCGTCTTCGGCTGCCACCGGCTCCTCGACGCCCCGAACGACGCCGTGCGCGGGCCGATCTCCCGCACCCTGTGCGCGGGCTTCAACCGCTCCACGCTCCTCACCCGTCCCGACCAGCCGGACACCACGCCGGCGGACTTCTACCGGGACGCGGTGACCAACCACTACGCCCGCGCGATCCACGCCCGGACGGCCGACGGGAAGGCGTACGCGTTCGCCTTCGACGACGTCGGACAGCAGGAGTCGCTCGTGCACGACGGCGCGCCGCGCGAGGCGTACCTCACGCTCGACCCGCTGAACTGAGCGGACACGACACGACGACGTCCCGCACCCGGGGAGAGCCCGGGTGCGGGACGTCGGTCTGGCGGGGCGGATCAGCCGGTCGTGACGGCGGTGTCGTCGATGACGAAGCTGGTCTGGAGCGAGGAGTCCTCGACGCCGGAGAACTTCAGGGCGACGGTGCTGCCCGCGTAGGACCCGAGGCTGAGGGACTTCTGGACGTAGCCGGAGGCCGCATTGAGGTTGGAGTACGTGGCCAGGGTGGTCGATCCGGCGGTGACCGTCAGCTTGTCGTACTGGGTGCTGGTGGAGGTCTCGGCCGTGTCGACGTGGAGGTAGAAGGTGAACGTGGTGTTGGTGCAGCCGCTGGGGATCGTCACCGACTGCGAGAGCGTGTCGGTGTGGGTCGATCCGTAGCCGTCAAGCCACGCCTTGTAGGAGCCGGTGCGGGCCGCCTGGCTGCTGGAGTTGGTGATGACACCGCTGGAGGCCGTCCAGGTGGTGTTGCCCGACTCGAAGCCGTTGTTGCCCAGGAGCTGCGTCACGGTGCAGGAGCCGCCGCCGGTGGAGCCGACCGTCCAGGTGAAGGCCGCGGTGCCGGTGGCGCCGGTCGAGTCGGTCACCGTGACGGTGGTGCTGTAGGTGCCTGCCGTGGTCGGCGTGCCCGAGATCAGACCGGTCGAGCTGATCGACAGGCCGGTGGGCAGTCCGCTGGCGGCGTAGGTCAGGGTGCCGCTGTTGGTGCTGCTGGCCGAGAGCTGGAGGCTCACCGCGGTGCCGACCGTGGCGGTCTGACTGCCCGGGTTGGTGACCGTGACGCCTGTCGACGGGACCGTGATGTGGCTGCCGACGTTGATGCCGGCGAACGCGTTGCCGACGCCCGCGTACTGGGCGGAGCTGGAGCCGTACAGCGCCGCGGCGGCGCTGAGGGCGGCGGTGCGGGCGCCCGCGTAGTTGGTGCTGGACGTCATGTACGTCGTCAGCGCCTTGTACCAGATCTGCAGCGCCGCGGCCCGGCCGATGCCGGCGACGGCGACCCCGTCGGAGGTCGGGCTGTTGTAGGTGACGCCGTTGATGGTCTTACTGCCGCTGCCCTCGGAGAGCAGGTAGAACATGTGGTTCGCGGGGCCCGAGGAGTAGTGCACGTCCAGGTTGCCGACGCCCGAGTACCAACTGTCGGCCGAGCCGCCGTCCTTGTCGGGCTCGTCCATGTAACGCAGCGGCGTGCCGTCGCCGTTGATGTCGATCTTCTCGCCGATGAGGTAGTCACCGACGTCGGAGGAGTTGTTGGCGTAGAACTCGACGCCGGTGCCGAAGATGTCGGAGGTGGCCTCGTTCAGGCCGCCCGACTCGCCGGTGTAGTCGAGCCCCGCCGTGTTGGAGGTGACGCCGTGGCTCATCTCGTGACCGGCGACGTCCAGCGAGGTCAGCGCGTGGGTGCTGCCGGAGCCGTCGCCGTAGGTCATGCAGAAGCAGTCGTCGTCCCAGAAGGCGTTGACGTAGGCCGAGCTGTAGTGGACGCGCGAGTACGCGGCCACGCCGTCGTTCTTGATGCCGCTGCGGCCGAAGGTGTTCTTGTAGAAGTCCCAGGTCTCCTGGGCTCCGTAGGCGGCGTCCGCGCCGGCCGTCTGGGTGTTGGAGCCGGCTCCGGTGCCCCACACGTCGTCGGAGTCCGTCATCAGGGTGCCGGTGCCCGACGTGGCGTTGTTCAGGCTGTACGTCTTGTGGCCGCCGCGCGTGGTGTCGTAGAGCTGGTACGTCGACCCGGACAGGGTCGTCGACAGGCTGACGGTGCCGCTGTACTGCGTGTTGCCGGTGCCGGTCTCGACGCCCTCGTACTGGGAGAGCTTCGCGCCGGTGGCGGCGTCGGTGATGACGTGCAGTTTGCTCGGCGTCCCGTCGTCCTGGAGACCGCTGACGACCGTCTCCCAGGCGAGCTTGGGCGTGCCCTCGCCGGCCCAGATCACCTTGCGGGCGCTCTGCGCGGCGGGGTCCTTCGCGTCGAGCGCCTTGGCGGCCGTCAGGGCCTTGGACTCGGCGGCCGTCTTGCTGTACGTGGCGGTCGTGGACCTGACCGACACGGTACGGCGGTTGTTGTTGAACGTCGTGCTCACCGTGCCGGCGGCCACGGACGCCGGGGGCGTGTGCACGACCAGGTCGCCGCCGAGGACGGGCAGTCCGGCGTAGGTGCGCTCGTAGCGCGTGTGCACGGTGCCGTCGTTGTCCTTCACGACGTCCTTGACGACCAGCTTCTCCTGGGCGCCCAGACCCAGGGTGTCGGCGGTCTGCGTCGTGCGCGCCTCGGCGCTCTTGATGAGCGTCGTGCGCTGGGCGGGCGTGAGGTCGGCGGGCAGGCTGCCGGTGCGCAGAGGGCCGGGGTGCGGGGCGGCGGGCAGCGCGGTGGCCGGAACCGTCTGGACACCGAGGGCCAGGAGGGCGGCGCTGGAGAGCAGGGCCGCGCCGACGGTGGTGCGCTTGCGGGGGTTGGGTCTCACTCGTTCTCCTACTGCGGCGGCCGCGGGGTACGGCCGGTGACAGACCGGGCAGACGGATGTGCTGTCCGGGACGAGCCGAGCTGTGCGGGAGCGAGAGGTGTGGAGCCAACGTGCCGTTGGTGTGCGGCAGTTGGAAGGGAGAATGACAGGCTTGTCGGTTGCATGTCATTCAGACAGCGGCGCTTCGAGGGTTATCCCTCGGTGCCGGACGCACTCACGGCCCGCACCCCCGGCCCGACTGTGCGCGAGCTGTGCGTTCACTGTCCGGGCGGCCCCGGCCAGGTCCGGCGAGGGAGGACCGCGACCGCGGACGGTGGCCGAGACCGGTCGGCGAACACCGGTGGCGACAGCCGGAATTCGCCACGCTAAATACTCTTCCCGCATATGCCCGCAAGCGTCTCGCATGCAGACAGACAGGCGTCGCTTGCTTTTACCACCGCATTACACGTAGACCTTCCCCCACGAACAGCCATTACTCCGGGGGGAGTTGGGGATGCAGGGCACGATTGACGGGTTCCGGTACGGGGTGGTGACCCCGATCGCGGCGTTTGTGATGGCCTGCCTGGGAGGAGCGCTCGGGCTGCGCTGCATTGTGCGGACGCTGGTCAACACCGGGTCGTGGAAACCGGGTTGGCTGGCGCTGGGGGCCGCCTCGATCGGCTGCGGCATCTGGACGATGCACTTCATCGCCATGATCGGCTTCCAGGTGGAGGAGACCCGGATCGGCTACCACGTCGGCCTGACCGTGCTCAGCCTCGCCGTCGCGGTCGTGGTGGTCGGCGTCGGCGTGTTCATCGTGGGCTACCGGGGCGCGGGCCGCGGGTCGCTGTCGCTCGCGGGGATCGTCACCGGTCTCGGGGTCGCCGCCATGCACTACCTGGGCATGGCGGCGCTGCAACTCAACGGGGAGATCGAGTACGCCCCGCTCGCGGTCGGGGCGTCCGTGCTGATCGCGGTGGTCGCCGCGACGGCGGCGCTGTGGGCGGCCGTCACGATCCGCTCCTTCCTGACCAGCCTGGGCGCCAGCCTGGTGATGGGCGTCGCCGTGTCCGGGATGCACTACACGGCGATGGCGGCGGTCAGCGTCCATACGCACGGTGCGACGTCGTCGTGGGCCGGCGACACCCCGACCTCGCTCCTGCTGCCGATGCTGATCGGCCCGGTGATCTTCCTGCTGCTGGCCGGTGTGGTGGTGATGTTCGACCCGCTGCTCGTGCTCGGCGACGGCGAATGGAACCGCCCCGCCCGGACGGCCGGGGCCGACCCGGCGCGGGAGCCGGCCGGCCGGCCGGCCCGCCCGCCGCCGCCCGGTCGTGGAGCGAGCACTGAGGCGTCCGCGCCCTCCAGCCGCCGTCATGGCCGGTCATCGTGGCAGGTCACCCGCCCGGAGCCGCGCCGTGGACCGTTGCTACGGTGCACCGGTGTCTGACTCCTCACGCGATACCGCCACAGGCGCCGGCTGGGGCGCCGCCGACCCAGGCGCGTACCGACAGCTCATGCCGGGCCGGGTCGAGAAGATCTCGTGGCTGGATCCCCGGACGCTGTGGGCCGCCCGCAACGGCGCGCTGGCGTCCTGGTTCGGCGACCCGACGGGCCGTACGCGCGGCCGGTGGGTCGCGCAGCGCGCGGCGGCCGGCGCACCCGCCGACAAGGTGATCCGGCGGACGGACCCGGACACCTTCTCCTTCATGGTCATCGGCGACACCGGCGAGGGCGACGATCCCCAATACGCCGTCGTGCCAGGCTTTCTGAGGGTGAGTCAGGGCACGTCGTTCGCGGTCGTCGCCAGTGACGTCATCTACCCGGTCGGCAGTGCCGACGACTACGGCACCAAGTTCTTCCGCCCGTACCGCGACTACCAGGCCCCGATCTACGCGATACCGGGCAACCACGACTGGTACGAGGATCTCGGCGCGTTCATGCGGGTCTTCTGCGACGACGCCCCGCCCCTGCCCACCGAGCCCGCCCCACGCCCCCTGTCCCGGGCCTGGCTGCGCACCCTGCTGTGGCACCGACCGCACCCGACCGACGGCCAACACCTCGCCGACATGCGCGAGTTGAGGTCGGCTGCGGCCCAACAGGCCGTGCAGCCGGGGCCGTACTGGGCGATCGACACCGGGCCGGTGCGGATCATAGGCATCGACACCGGGCTGCTCGGCACTATCGACGCCGAACAGGGCGCATGGCTGCGCGAGGTGTCCCGCGGCCCCCGGCCGAAGATCCTCATCACCGGCTCGCCCCTGTACGTCGACGGCGAGCACCACCCGTGCCCCGTCGAAGGGGGCGGCACCGTCGACGACATCGTCAGCGCGCCCGAGCACCACTACGTGGCGGCCATCGGCGGCGACATCCACAACTACCAGCGCTACCCGGTGCGGCTGGCGGACGGTCGGACCCTGCAATACGTGGTCGCGGGCGGCGGGGGCGCTTTCATGCACGCCACGCACACCATCCCCCGGGTGTCCGTCGCCGGCGTCACCGAGGGGGACTTCCGCTGCTATCCGCTGCGCGGCGACTCCCTCGCCTTCTACAGCCGCCTGTACGGGCGGCGGCTGCGGCTGCGCCGCTTCTTCGCTCTTACGGAGGCCGAGGGCCAGGCGGTCGTCGCGGAGCGGCTGGGCATCGGGCCGACCCGGACGCCGGGCGCGGAGGTCCGGGTGACGCGGCGGCTGCGGCTGATCGCCGCCCTGCTGGGCACCGGGAGCCGCCCGGACCGCCGCAAGCGGCTGCGGCTGCCCGTGCGCACGATCTACACCCAGTTGTTCTCGCCGAGCTCGGCGACGTACAGCCCGCCGTTCTTCAAGTGCTTCCTGCGGCTGGACGTCACCCCGCAGGCGGTGCGGCTGCGCTGCTACGCGGCCACCGGCAACCTCGCGCAGGAGCTGAACCCGCCCGTCGAGGACGAGGTCACCATCCCGCTCACCTGAGACCGCCGCCTGCGACCGCCGCCTGCGACAATCGGCACAGAACAGGTAACCAGGGAACTGCCGTACGAACCGTACGCGCCGCGAACCATGGAGGAGTCCGTGCCGCCGACCTCACGCCCCCTGCGCAAGCTGGGCTTCCTCACCATCGGACTGTTCGACGGGGACGACCCGCGCCGGGGTCACGAGACCACCCTGGAGATCATCGAGCTGGGCGAGCGGCTCGGCTTCGACAGCGCGTGGGTGCGCCACCGCCATCTGCAGTACGGCATCTCCTCCCCCGTCGCCGTCCTGGCGGCGGCCTCGCAGCGCACCCGCCGTATCGAGCTCGGCACCGCGGTCATCCCGCTGGGCTGGGAGAACCCGCTGCGCCTCGCGGAGGACCTGGCGACGGTCGACCTCCTCTCCGGGGGCCGGCTCAACCCGGGGGTGAGCGTCGGCCCGCCGATGCACTACGACCAGGTGAAGGAGGCCCTGTACCCGGACACGTCCGGCGCGGAGGACTTCGGCTACGAGCGGGTGCGGCGGCTGCTGGACTTCGTACGCGGCAAGCCGGCCACGGACTTCAGCGGGGTCGAGGGCTTCGAGGTGTTCTCCGATCGCGTCCAGCCGCAGTCCCCCGGTCTCGGGCGCCGTCTGTGGTACGGCGGGGGCAGCCTCAACTCGACGCGGTGGGCCGGGGAGCACGGCATGAACTTCCTCACCAGCAGCGTCGTAAAAGCCGAAGGACCAGGCGCCACAAGGGACTTCGCCGAGATCCAGCTCTCCCACGTCCGCGCCTTCCGCGCCGCCCACCCCGACGGCGACGCCGCCCGCGTCTCACAGGGCCTCGTGGTCGTCCCCACCGACTCCGCCTCGCCCCAACAGCGCGCGAAATACGAGGAGTTCGCGGCGAAGCGGCTGCTCCGTACGCGGTCCCCGCAGGGTCCGGCCGGGCTGCTGTTCGCCCCGGACCTGGTGGGCACCTCGGCGGAGATCGCCGAACTCCTGCACGGCCACGCCGCGTTCCGCGAGATCGACGAGGTCGCCTTCGCGCTGCCGTTCACCTTCGAGCACGAGGACTACGTGCAGATCCTCACCGACATGGCGACGAAGCTGGGCCCGGCCCTGGGCTGGCAGCCGGGCGTCTGACCTCACCAGCGCCCGGGCGCGGTCCCCGTCACCGGCTCCGACGGCCTGCCGTCCACCCCGACCGGCACGTCACCGGTGAGCATCACCCGGTGCATGGTGCGCGGGAAGCCGAGGTGGGCGTTGTCGCTCGGGGCGAGGTGGATGGTGGCGCGATTGTCCCAGAAGGCCACGCTGCCCGGCTCCCAGCGGAAGCGGACCGTGTACTCGGGGCGGGTGGCCTCGGCGAGGAGCAGGTCCAGGATCGCCGCGCTCTCCGCCCGCGAGAGGTCGGTGATCTGCTCGACGTAGTAGCCGTTGACGTAGAGCACGCGCTCGCCCGTCTCGGGGTGGACGCGGACCAGCGGGTGCACCGAGGCGACCTGGTGGTCGAGGAGGTGGCGGGCGTACGCGTCGTCGCCGGGGCGCGGCTGGTAGCCGACGCCGAGCCGGTGCTCGGCGCGCAGCCCGGCCGCGAACTCCCGTACCGGCGTGGAGAGTCCGGCGTAGGCGGCGGCCAGGTTGGACCAGGTCGTGTCGCCGCCGTAGGGCGGCACTGTCTCGGCGCGCAGGATCGTCGCGGCGGGCGGGTCGACGCGGGCGCCGTGGTCGCAGTGCCAGCCGCGCAGCAGGGTGTGCCGGCGGCGGCGCAGCCACTCCTCGTGCGCCATGCCGAACTTCCCGCCCAACTCCAGCCGGTCGGCGGTCGTCTCGATCTCCGGGAAGTCCGGCGGGGAGGCGCTGCCGCGTTTGCGCAGCACGACGGGGTCGCCGAACCGGCGCGCGAACGCCACGTGCCCGGCGTGGTCGAGGCGCTGCCCGCGGAAGAACACCACCTTCCAGCGCAGCAGCGCCGCCCTGATCACGTCGACCTGGGCGGTGTCGAGGCCGGCGGCCAGGTCGACGCCCTCGATCTCGGCGCCGATGTGCCCGGCGACCGGTCTCACCACCACCCCTGCCGCCCGCGCGGCAGCCTCTTCCGAAGACAACGCCCGGCCCTCCGTCGTCATGCGCGCTC
Organism: Streptomyces sp. yr375; assembly: GCF_900110755.1. Classification (GTDB taxonomy): domain Bacteria; phylum Actinomycetota; class Actinomycetes; order Streptomycetales; family Streptomycetaceae; genus Streptomyces. The sequence continues at coordinate 19,364 of NZ_FOFF01000054.1, read as the reverse complement.
CGCTCGTCGTCACTCGTCCGACCCCACCCCTGCCCGGCTCTCCGGTTGATCAATCCGCCTCCTGTCCCCGAGGCTGGGAGGACGGCACAGTCGAGGGAAGGCCCGATCGTGATCAGCATCCCGGAGCACACGCTCAACGACGGCACGCGGTTCCCGGCCCTGGGCCTGGGCACCTGGCCGATGGACGACACGGAGGCGGAGGAGGCGGTGGCCGGGGCGCTCGCGCTGGGCTACCGGCTGCTCGACACGGCGACGAACTACCGCAACGAGAGCGGGGTCGGCCGTGGGGTGGCCCGCAGCGGGGTGGCGCGCGAGGAGATCGTGGTGACCACGAAGCTGCCCGGCCGCCATCACGGCTACGAGGAGACGCTCGCGTCCTTCGAGGAGTCCCGTCGGCGGCTCGGCCTGGAGTACGTGGACCTGTATCTGATCCACTGGCCGCTCCCCCGGGTCGGCAGGTTCGTCGACTCCTGGCGGGCCATGATCAAGCTCCGCGAGGAGGGTCTGATCCGCTCGATCGGCGTCTCCAACTTCACCGCCGAGCACATCGAGCGGCTGGAGCGGGAGACGGGCGTGCTGCCGTCCGTCAACCAGATCGAGCTGCACCCGCTCCTTCCGCAGGCGGAGCTGCGCGCCTTCCACGAGGCCAGGGGCGTCCGTACGGAGAGCTGGAGCCCGCTGGGGCGCGGCTCGGCGCTCCTGGACGACCCGGCCGTCGTCTCCGTCTCCGAGGCGCTCGGCGTGACTCCCGGCCAGGTCGTGCTGCGCTGGCACGTCCAGCTCGGCGCGGTCCCCATCCCGAAGTCGTCCAGCCCCGAGCGGCAGCGCGCCAACCTCGACGTCTTCGGCTTCGAGCTGGGCCCGGCGCAGATGGCGGTGATCGCCGAGCGGGCGCAGCAGCGGCTGGGCGGGGATCCCGAGGTGCACGAGGAGTTCTGAGCAGGGGGTGCGTCCCTCGCTCCTGTCCGTCGGGGCAGTGGAGTCTGCCCCTGCGTTCCTGTACGCGCCCGGCGGTCGGCCTGTATGCAGAGGTGTACCGTCTCGCCCGCTTGGAAGGCACCTCGTGCGCACACCGCAGCCCAGCAGGACTCCCGACGACTCGGCCCGTCGGGGACCGGCGACCCCGGCGAAGGCCGGAGGGCCGCTGCACCGGCTCCTCGCCCTTCAGCGCGCCGCGGGCAACGCCGCCGTCGTGCAGATGCTCCGCGAGGAAGGCCACCCCCTGGCCCCGGCGCAGGAGCGGCACGCGCACGGCCCGGGCTGCGGGCACCAGAGCGCCACCGGGGCCGGGGCCGCTCCGGTGCAGCGCTCGGCCGTCCACGAGGTGCTGCGCAGCGGCGGCCGGCCGTTGGACGACGCCACCCGCGGCGACATGGAGAGCCGCCTCGGCGCCGACTTCTCCGATGTCCGCGTGCACACGGACGCCGCGGCGAAGGCGTCCGCGTCCGAGATCGGCGCGCGGGCCTACACCTCGGGCAACCATGTCGTGCTCGGCGAGGGCGGGGGCGACAAGCACACCCTGGCGCACGAGTTGACCCATGTCATCCAGCAGCGCCAGGGGCCCGTGGCGGGCGCCGACAACGGTTCCGGGCTGCGGGTGTCGGATCCGTCGGACCGCTTCGAGCGGGAGGCGGAGGCCAACGCGACCCGCGTCATGCGCGCCCCGGCCCGTACGAGCGGGTCCGGGACCGGCGAGGACCTGGCCGCCCCGCAGTCGGGCACAGCACAGGCGGGGCCCGCGCAGCCGTTCGTGCAGCGGGTGCTGAACCAGACGGCGGTGCCGACCGCCAGCAGGCACGAGGCGGTGCAGGACGGCCAGGGCCGGGCCGTCAGGTCCGAGATGCTCAACGACGGTTCCCTGGTGGGCAGTACGCCGTCGCAGGATCCGCCCGGCTACGACTACATCCGCTCGCTGAAACTGACCAGTCAGTGGATCCGCTTCCACCTGGTCAACGAGAAGGCGGGCGGCCCGGGCACCGCGAACAACCTGGTGCCGGCGGCGCAGTCCGACAACCAGAATTATGAGAAGGGCATCGAGAAGGACCTCAAGAACGACGTGACGGCCGCCGCCGCGACGCCCGGCGCGTACGTCTACTTCGGCGTCCAGGTGCACTACAACAACGCGGCTCCCGCCCAGGGCAGCGCCAGCCAGCTCAACTCGGCCCACGCCTTCCCCTCCAGCCTCACCATCACGCACAAGCTGTACGACCCGGCCGCGGGCTGGCAGGCCGGAAAGCACAACGGCGCGACCTTCGCCTTCCAGGTGGCGCAGCCGGCGGACAGCCGGGTCGCCCAGGCGATCAGCGGCATCGACCTCGCCACGCTGCGGCAGTACACCGGCTTCCCGCCGAGCTCCAAGGTCTGGGACACCCCCGACCTCGACTTCCTGAAGAGCATCGCGACGGGCGGCGCCCGCCAGACGGAGTTCCAGGGGATCATGGCGAACTACGGGGGCACGGTGAGCGAGCGGATCCTCGCGGCGTTCTACGCGATCCCGTTCTCGCCGCCCCGGGCGGGCGGCCGCGCCGCGGCGAGCCAGGGCGCGACGAAGTTCGCCGAGCGGATCGGGAACGAGGCCGCGCTGGAGGTCCTCGCCAACAACATGGGCACCGGGATGCTGACCTGAGGGCGGGTCGGCCCCGTGGCCGCCGCCCGTACTGTTCGTGAAGCACCTCTCAGCAGGAGTCCCGGATGTCGAGTCTTTGGAATGCCAGGGTCGTGGAGATCGGCGGTGGGACCGTCGTCCTGCGCCTCACCGCGATCCACCCGGACGCCGGTGAGCCTGCGCGGAGCGCCGCGTTCGCCGTCCGGCTGCTCGCCGACGGTCTGGAGCGGGCGGCCGGCGCGGCCGAGCGGGCGAGCGCGCTCGACGCCCGGGCCGACGCCGGCACGGCCGGTGAGGTCGTCGCCCAGGTCGCGGTGACCGACCGCCGCAACCTGCCCTTCAGTGAGCGCGCGGCCAAGGAGCGCATCCACGCGGTGCTGCGCGAGCGCGGTCTCGACCCCGCCGACGCGGCCGCCTGGGACGCCGCCTTCCAGGCCGAGTGGCGTGCGCTGTGGCAGGACCCGTCCCGCGCCCCTCAGGCCACACTGACGGTCGAGGTGCGGGAGGCCGGGCTCCTGGAGGGCCTCGCGGGCGGAGACAACTGGGAGTCGGCCGCCTACGGTTGAACCTGAGGCGCGCCCCGCGTCCCCAGGAGGTCCCGTATGCGCACCGTGCTCCGTGCCGCCGCCCTCACCGGGGCGGCCGTCGCCGCCACCGCCCTGGTCGGCCCGCCGGCCGCCCACGCGACCCCGCCGGGTCCCGGGGTCACCGCCCGGCTGATCGCCCAGAAGACCGTCGGGGACACCGACTACACCCTGCGGGAGCTGACCGTGCCGCCCGGGCAGGGCACCGGCTGGCACTACCACGACGGGCCGCTGTACGCCGTCGTGAAGGCGGGCACCCTCAGCCACTTCGCGTCGACGTGCGCCTCCGACGGCGTCTATCCCCGGGGCAGCGTCGTCCAGGAACCGGCCGGTGCCGGCAACGTGCACATCGGCCGCAACCTGGGGGCCGTGCCGCTCGTCCTCGAGGTGCTGTACGTGCTGCCGCACGGCGCGCCGTTCTCCGAGGACGCGCCGAACCCGGGCTGCCCGTTCGAGTGATCACTCCGGTTCGAGGGTCTGCTCCGCCCAGATCGTCTTGCCCCGGTCCGTCTGCCGGCTGCCCCAGCGCTGGGTGAGCTGCGCGACGAGCAGCAGGCCGCGCCCGCCCTCGTCGGACTCGTGGGCGCGGCGCAGGTGCGGGGAGGTGGAACTGCCGTCGGAGACCTCGCAGATGAGGGTGCGGTCGCGGATCAGCCGGAGCTGGATGGGGGCCGCGCCGTAGCGGATGGCGTTGGTGACGAGTTCGCTGACGACGAGTTCCGTGACGAACGCGGCCTCCTCCAGCCCCCAGGCGGTGAGTTGCTCGGTGGCGGCCTGCCGGGTGGCGGCGACGTGGGCGGGGTCCGGGGTGACGTCCCAGGTGGCGACCTGGTCCGCGCCGAGCGCCCGGGTCCGGGCGAGCAGCAGGGCGACGTCGTCGCCGGGCTCCTCGGGCAGGACGGCCTTGAGGACGGTGTCGCAGAGGGCGTCGAGGGTGGCGGCGGGCGCGGTGAGGGCGTTGCACAGTTCGCCGGTGGCGCGGTCGACGTCGCGGTCGCGGCCCTCGATCAGGCCGTCGGTGTAGAGGGCGACGACGGATCCCTCGGGCAGTTCCAGTTCGACGGCCTCGAAGGGCAGTCCGCCGACGCCGAGCGGCGGTCCGGGGGTCATGGCGACGAGGCGTGCGGTGCCGTCGGGCAGGACGACGGCGGGGGCGGGGTGGCCGGCGGCGGCGAGGGTGAGGCGGCGGCTGACGGGGTCGTAGACGGCGTAGAGGCAGGTGGCGCCGAGCTCGGCGACGTCGTCGCCGCCGTCGTCGTAGGCCGCGAGGTGGGTGACGAGGTCGTCGAGGTGGGTGAGGAGTTCGTCGGGCGGCAGGTCCACGTCGGCGAGGGTGCGCACCGCCATGCAGAGCCGTCCCATGGTGGCCGAGGAGGGGATGCCGTGCCCGACGACGTCGCCGACGACGAGCGCGACCCGGCTGCCGGAGAGCGGGATGACGTCGAACCAGTCGCCGCCGATGCCGGCCGTGGAGCCGCTGGGCAGATAGCGGTGGGCGACCTCGACGGCCGCCTGTCCGGGCAGGCCGCGCGGCAGCAGGCTGTGCTGGAGGGCGAGGGCGGTGGTGCGTTCGCGGGCGAAGCGGCGGGCGTTGTCGATGCAGACGGCGGCCCGGCTGGCGAGTTCCTCGGCGAAGACGGCGTCGTCGGCCTCGTAGTCGTCGGGGTGGGCGACGCGGATGCCGACGGCGACGCCCAGGACGGTGCCGCGGGCCCGCAGCGGCACCGCGATCATCGTGTGCACGCCGTGCCGGTAGCGGCGGCCCTCGGGGGCGCTGGCGTCGCGCTCGGCGAACCAGCGCATGAAGTCCGGTTCGCCCGCCTGGCTGAGGATGGCCCGCCCTTCCCGCAGGGCGCGGGCGGGCGCGCTGTACGGCGGGTAGGCGTCGGTGTCGCCGAGGCGCACGCCCGCCTCGGGCGCGCCGTCGCGGACGGAGCCGTGGGCGACGCGGCGCAGCACGATCTCGCCGTCGGGCACGGGGGGCGGTTCGTCCGCGCCGAGGACCCAGTCGAGGAGGTCGACGCTGGCGAAGTCGGCGAACTGCGGCACGAGGATGCCGATGAGTTCCTCGGCGGTGCGCACCACGTCGAGGGTGGTGCCGATGGAGGCCGCCGCCTCGTTCAGGAGGGCGAGGCGCTGGCGGGCGAGGTACGACTCGGTGCTGTCGAAGGCGGCCAGGGCGACGCCGCTGACCTCGCCGGAGTCCTCGCGCACGGGCCACATCTCGATGCTCCAGGCGTGCTCCCGGTTGAGGGAGGGGGCGCCGGTGAAGCTCTCGTAGCGGACCGGGCGGCCGGTCTCGGTGACATGGCGCAGGTGCCAGTTGAAGCCCCGGCTGTGTTCGGCGTCCTCGACGGTCTCCGGGAAGGGGCGGCCGAGCAGGACGTCCTCGGAGACGCCCATGACCTTGCAGGCGACCTCGTTCAGGCGCAGATAGCGCTGCCGGGGATCGAAGACCGACATCGACATGGACGCCTGCTGGAAGGCGCGCCCGGCGAGGGTCTGCTCCGGGGGGCGGGGCCGCTCGGCGGTGAGGGTGTAGCCGGTGGGGCGGCCGTCGGGGCCCAGCAGCGGGCAGGCGGTGACGGTGAGGCGGACGGGGCTGCCGTCGCGGTGGCGTACCACGACCGGGCCCGTCCACGCGCCGTCGGCGCGCGGCGGGGGGTCCTCGGCGAGCAGGTCGGCCGCCGCCCGGCCCACGGCCTCCGTGGCCGGGTGGCCCGTCAGTAGACGAGCACCCTCGCTCCAGCCCGTCACGATGCCCCGGGCATCGACGACCGCCGCAGCGACGACATGCTCCATGTCGTACAGAATGGTCCCTTTGGTCCGGCGCATCAACCGCGGCGGGCCGTCCGTGGGTGAACGGCCCGCCGGGGTTTCAGGCGCGGTGGGCGCGCAGCGCGTCGAGGGCGCGGTCGGCGTGGGTGTTCATGCGCAGCTCGCTGCGGACGACCTCCAGGACGGTGCGGTCCTGGCCGATGACGTAGGTGACGCGCTTGGTGGGGGCCAGGGAGAAGCCGCGCTTGACGCCGAACCGTTCGCGCACCGCGCCGTCGGGGTCGGACAGCAGCGGCATGTCGAGCGTGTGCTTGCCGGCGAACTCCTGCTGGCGGTCGACGGAGTCCCCGCTGACGCCGACGGGCTGTGCGCCGACGGCGGCGAACTCGGCGGCCAGGTCACGGAAGTGGCAGGCCTCGGCGGTGCAGCCCGGGGTGAGGGCGGCGGGGTAGAAGAAGAGGACCACGGGTCCGGCGGCGAGCAGCTCCGTGAGGCTGCGCACGGTGCCGGTCTCGTCGGGCAGGGCGAAGTCCTCCACGAGGTCGCCGGTCTCCAGCGCCTTGGTCATGCCTGCCCCTTCACGGTCTGCGCGGCCTCGGCGCCGGCGGCGACGCCGCGGGCCCACATCACGAGGGGTATCTGCAGGGGAAGGCGGCCGACGGTGATGGCCCTGACCCGGGTGGAGCCGTGGCGGGCGTCCCACGCCATCTTGACGTTGGCGGGGAAGACGCCGACGAAGAACGCGGCCGTGGCCAGCGCGGCCGGCTTGCGGGTCCGCGGCAGCGCCACCGCGGCGGCCAGTGCCAGTTCGGCGACGCCGCTGGCGTACGTCCAGGTCCTGGGCGAGCCGGGCAGGGCGCTCGGGATGGTCGCGTCGAACGATTGCGGCTTGGCGAGATGCGCGATCCCGGCGGTGGCCAGCAGGCCCGCCAGCAACAGGGGTGAACGATCGGACCGGGACACGGTTCCTCCTCTGAAGATCAGGCGCCCGACATTACTGGAGGGTAGGCGGGGCCTGTGAGGCGGGGTGGGCTAGCGTCCGGGGGTCACGTGCCGGTAGGCGTCGGGGGTTGCTCGGGCTCCTCGTCGGCGGAGTGGGCGAGGAAGTCGTCGACCATGCGGTGGAAGAGGGTGGCGAGCCGGTTCAGCTCGTCCGGGGACCAGTCGGACAGCGCCAGTTGCATTCCCCGCGCGCCCGCGTCCCGCACCCGCTCGACGGCCGCGCGGCCGGTGTCGGTCAGCTCGATCCGCTGGGCCCGGCCGTCCTGCGGGTCGGGGACCCGGGTGACGTACCCGGACTTGTCGAGCTGCTGCACGGTGCGCGTCACATGGGAGGCCTCGACGCCCAGGCGCTGGGCCAGCTCCCCCGGCCGCAGCGGCTCGGACTCGGCGACCTGCCGCAGCAGGGCGACGGCGGCCCGGTCGAGGGGGACGCCGGCCAGCGCCATCAGCCGGTCGTGGCGGCGGGCGCGGGTGCTCAGATAGGTGATGCGCGTGAGGGCGCGCTCGATCTCGATCACTTCCTGAGAGGCGGCGGGGGGCTCGGGGAGCGGTTCGGTGGACATGTGCCGCACTTTACCATCTTGTTGCGTAACGCAAGTAATTTATGGCATCCCTACCGCACAGCGCCGTTCAGGCGAAACCGGCACGTCCGCCGCGTGCGCGGGAGCGGCCGGGTCCACAACTCCTGCGTGACCCTCCCGCTGATCGCCCCCATGCTCGCCACCCCGGGCACGCTGCCGCCCGCCACCCAGGACGCCCGCTGGGCCTACGAGACCAAGCAGGACGGACAGCGGGCCGTCGTGTACCTCGCCGGGGACGGCGGCATCGTCCTGCGCGCCCGCTCGGGCGAGGACATCACCGCCGCCTACCCCGAACTGCGGCCACTGGGCGAGGCGCTCGGCGGCACACCGGCGGTGCTGGACGGCGAGATCCTCGCCCTGGACGAACAGGGCCGGTCCGACTTCCAGTTGCTGCAGTCCCGGATGGGGCTGGTCCAGGCGCCGGGCCGGGCCGCGCGGCTGGCGGCGACGGCGCCCGTTCACCTGGTGCTGTTCGACGTGCTGCACCTCGCCGGGCGCTCCCTGCTCCCGCTCCCCTACCTGCGGCGCAGGTCCCGGCTGACGGAGCTGGCGCTGGACGGGCCGTGCTGGTCGACGCCCGGGGCGCTGGTCGGACACGGGCGCGAAGCCCTGGAGGCGACCCGCGCCCATGGCCTGGAGGGGCTGGTCTGCAAACGGCTGGACTCGCCGTACGAGCCGGGCGTGCGCTCCCGCGCCTGGATCAAGATCCGCAACATGCGGGTCGCGGACGTCCTGGTCGGCGGCTGGCTGCCCGGCAGGGGGCGGCTGGCCGGGCTGCCCGGCGCGGTGCTCGTCGGACAGCGGTCCGCGACCGGCCTGCGCTACGTCGGCGGGGTGGGCACCGGCTGGAGCGAGGCCGAGCGGACCGAACTCGCGGCGCTGCTGCGGGCCGCCGCGACCGACGTGTGCCCCTTCGACTCCGTGCCGAAGTCGGCGGGCGCGCACTGGGTCGTGCCCCGACTGGTCGGCGAGGTCCGCTACAGCACCCGCACCCGGGCGGGGCTGCTGCGTCAGCCGTCCTGGCTGCGGCTGCGGCCGGACCTGACGCCCGAGGAGTCGGCGGCCGATTTCCCGGACATTTCGCCCTGACCTCCCTTCAGCCGCCGAATATTGGGCTGCGCTTCACCACTGATACGCCTGCGACCCCTTGGCGCGGATGGGAAAACCGGGGAAGCTGAACTGCTTTTCCGCTCCCTGGTTAAGCTTTTGTTCAACTCCCCTTCCCCACACAGCCGTTCGGCTGCGCCCGCGACCCCGAGGAGGACGCAGTGTCGTCACCGAAGTTCAAGGCCCACCGCAGGAGGTGGCTGACCGGACTCGCCGGGGCCGCCGCGCTCGTCGTCGCCGTCCCGTCGGTCGCCTTCGCCGCCCCGCCGGCGGCGCTGCCGTCCAACGCCGAGGCCGCGGAGCTGACGTACCAGCCCGCGTTCGACTACGACACGGACGGCTGCTATCCGACCCCCGCCATCGGCCCCGACGGCACGATCAACGGCGGTCTGAAGCCCTCCGGTTCGCTCAGCGGCGAGTGCCACGACGCCTCCGACCTGGACAACACGAACACCTACTCGCGCTACAAGTGCAACAACGGCTGGTGCGCGTACATGTACGGCCTGTACTTCGAGAAGGACCAGGCGGTGGCCGGCAGCGGCATCGGCGGGCACCGCCATGACTGGGAGCACGTCGTGATCTGGGTGCAGAACGGCTCGGTGCAGTACGTCTCGACGTCCAACCACGGCTCGTTCACCGTGACCGCGGCCTCCGGCGTCCGCTTCGACGGCACGCACGCGAAGATCGTCTACCACAAGGACGGCATCGCCACGCACTGCTTCCGGCTCGGCAACCCCAACGACGAGCCGCCGGAGAACGCCAAGGGCACCTGGCAGTTCCCGCCGCTGGTCGGCTGGAACGGCTACCCGGCGGGGCTGCGCGACAAGCTCAGCGCGTACGACTTCGGCAGCGCCAACTTCGGCCTGAAGGACGCCAACTTCACCAGCCACCTCACGTCGGCCAAGCCGTCCGGGATCGCCTTCGACCCCGCCGCGTGAGCCCGGGCCGCCGTCCACGGCCGGTCCCTCCTCGGCCGTGGACGGCGGCGAACGGCGCGGCGCAGGGGGTGTGAGGGTTTATCGTTTTCCGCATGTCCGTTCCGGAACTGATCCGTATCGTCTCCCGCGACTCGCCCATGGCTCTGGCCCAAGTGGAGCGCGTGCGCGCGGAGTTGGCCGCCCTGTATCCCGGGGTGCGCACCGAGGTCGTCCCCGTGAAGACGACCGGCGACAAGTGGCTGGGCGACCTGTCCCAGGTCGAGGGGAAGGGCGCGTTCACCAAGGAGGTCGACGCGGCGCTGCTGGCCGGTGCGGCGGATCTCGCGGTGCACTGCGTCAAGGACGTGCCGGCCGACCGGCCGCTGCCCGCGGGCACGGTGTTCGCCGCGTTCCTGAAGCGGGACGACATCCGCGACGCGCTGGTCCACCCCGGCGGCCTGACGCTCGACGAGCTGCCCTCCGGTACCCGCATCGGCACCTCCTCGGTGCGCCGGGTCGCCCAGCTCGCCGCCACCCATCCCCATCTGGAGTGCGTGCCGTTCCGCGGCAACGCCAACCGGCGGCTGGAGAAGCTGGCGGCGGGCGAGGCGAACGCGCTGCTGCTCGCGGTCTCCGGTCTGGAGCGCATCGGCCGGCCCGACGTGATCAGCGAGGTGTTGTCGCCGGAGACGATGATGCCGCCGATCGGCGCGGGCATCCTCGCCCTGCAGTGCCGGGAGGGCGACAGCGACCTGATCGACGCGGTCAGCGGCCTCGGCGATCCGGCCACCCACCGGGAGGCCACGGCGGAGCGCATGTTCCTGCATGTCCTCCAGGGGCACTGCAACAGCCCCATCGCCGGGTACGCGCAGGTGGACCGCAGCGGTGAACTGTCCCTGCGGGCCTGCGTGTTCACCCCGGACGGCAAGGTGCGGCTGAACGCCCACGAGTGGGCGGGCCGCCTCGACCCGGCGACCCTCGGCACGTCCGTGGCGGTGGCGCTGCTGCGTCAGGGCGCGCGCGAGATCATCGACGGCATCCCGCACTGACGACGCCGTAGCCGGGCGGCTGGGGCGGCGCCGGTCAGGCGGTGCCCTCTTCGGCCTGGTCCCGCAGGAAGTTGCTGACCTGCCGGGCCAGGCTGTCGCGTACCGTGCCGGGCTGGGCGACGCCGGAGCCCTCGTGCAGCCCGATGCCGCCGGTCCACAGCCGGCGGTCGGCCCAGTCGTCGTCGACCCGCAATTGGATCTGGACGTCCACCTGGCTCAGCGCGGCCTCTGCGCCCGCCGCGTAGAGCACGGCGGTGACCCGGCGCAGCGGGTGGACGTCGAAGCCCTCGATGAACTGCGAGTTGCGCCAGTCGATGAACGCGCTCTCGCCGTCGGGCCCGAGCCGTACGTCGATCTGGCCGTCCTCGAGGTGGATCGTGGGCTGGAGGGTGCCGCGGTTCTCGACGGTGACCCGGAGGCAGAAGTACGTCAGCCCCTCGGCCGCGTCGTCGCGCCCCCGCGGCGGCTCGCTCGGTTCCAGGCGGTGGACGCGGACCCGCAGACCGGCATGCTCGTCGTACTCGTGCCAGTCCCCGACCACGTTCGGCTCGTACACAGTCCACCTCTCGACGTCTACCGGGGTGCTTCCTATCCGTGTGCCGATCGCACTGTCAAATGCGCGGAATGCGCTGTGGCCAGGGACTTCACCCCTTTTGATCGCTGATCAAGCCGTGCGCAGGGACGATCCGCCCTCGGCCGCAGAAAGGGCTTGCCGGGGCGTGCCGCACATCACGTCCCGGGGCAAGATCAGCGGGCCAGCCGGCCCAGCAGCGAGGACGCCGCGGTGATGCCGAGCCCGGCGGCCACGACCAGCACCCCGAAGTCGAGGGCGAGGTGCGCGGGCGTACCGAGGAGCAGCCCGCGCAGGGCGTCCACCTCGTAGCTCAGCGGGTTGCCCTTGCTGACGGCCTGGAGCCAGCCCGGCATGATGGCGACGGGGTAGAGGGCGTTGGAGCCGAAGAACAGCGGCATGGTGATCGCCTGGCCGATGCCCATGAGGCGGTCGCGGCTGAGGACGATGCCGGCGATGGTCATCGACAGGCAGGAGAAGAAGGCCGAGCCGAGGACGACGATCGCGGCGACGCCGAGCAGTCGGAGCGGGTTCCAGGTCAGGGCGACGCCGAGCAGGGCGGCGATGACGACCACCACGACCGCCTGGACCACCGACTTCACCCCGGCCGCGAACGCCTTGCCGGTGATGAGCGCGGAGCGCGGAGTGGGCGTGACGAGCAGCTTGTTGAGGACGCCGGCGTCGCGCTCCCAGATGATCTGGATGCCGTAGAAGATGGCGATGAACATCGCGGACTGGGCGATGATGCCGGGCGCCAGGTAGTCGACGTAGGGGATGCCGCCGGTCGGGATCGCCTTGATGCGGGTGAAGGTCTGGCCGAAGATCAGCAGCCACAGGGCGGGCTGGACGGCCCGGGTGTACAGCTCGGTGCGGTCGTGGCGCAGTTTCTGCAGTTCGACGGCGCACAGGGCGCCGATCCGGGCGGGCAGCAGCCGCCAGCCCTCGCGGGGGCGGGGTGGCCGCAGCAGGAGGTCGATGCCCTGCGCGCGGGCGGAGTCAGCAGGGTCAGTGGGGTCGGCGGGATCAGCCGACGCGCTGAGCGGTGCGGCGGGTGCTTCGGACATCGCGGAAATCTCCTGCCTGCTCGTCGAGGCCGCTGCCGGCGACCTCCCGGAAGACGTCCTCCAGGCTCGGCACCGGATCCGTGGCCGGCGCGCCCTCGGCACGTCGGCGCTCCCCGAGCCCCTGCCGGAGTTCGTCGGGGGTGCCGAGGGCGCGGATCCGGCCGCGGTGCATCAGGCCCACCCGGTGGCAGTACTGGTCGGCCTCGTCCATGGAGTGGGTGGTCACCAGGACCGTCATGCCGGTGGCCTCGCGGACGGCGGTGATGTGCTCCCAGACACCCGTTCGGGCGATCGGGTCGAGGCCGATCGTCGGCTCGTCGAGGATCAGCAGCCGGGGCGCGCTGACCAGGGCCTGGGCGAGTTCGAGGCGGCGGACCATGCCGCCGGAGTAGGTGCCGGCGAGCCGGTCGGCGGCGTCCGTGAGGCCGACGGCGGCCAGCGCCTGGCCGACGCGCGCGGCGCGCTCGCGCCGGGGCACGTCGAAGACGCGAGCGAACAGGGACACGTTCTCCCGGCCGGTCAGACCGGCGTCGGCGGACAGTTGCTGCGGGACGTAGCCGAGCAGCCGGCGTACGGCCATCCGGTCGCCGGCGGTGTCGTGGCCGAAGACGCGGACCATGCCGGACGGGACCGGCAGCAGGGTGGTGATGCAGCGCAGGGCGGTGGTCTTGCCGGCCCCGTTGGGCCCGAGCAGGCCGAAGACCTCGCCCTCCTTGACGGTCAGGTCGAGCCCGTCGACGGCCCGGGTGTCGCCGAAGGCGTAGCCGAGCCCGGTGCAGGCGACGGCGGCCGTGGCCTCGGCCGTGCCGGTGTCGGCATAGGTGGCGGTGTCGGTCGTCATGACTCCTCGGCCTCCTCGTGCAGGGTGACGGCGAGCGCGCGCAGGGCGGGCAGCGCCGCGTGCAGGGCCTGGCGGTCGGCGGCGTCGAGGCGGGCGACCTGCCGGGCGACGAGCGCGGCGCGCCGCTCCTGCCATGCCCGCAGCCGTGCCTCGGCCGCGTCGGTGAGCAGCAGGCGCGCGGCGCGCCGGTCGGCGGGGTCGGTCTCCCGCACCAGATAGCCGTCCTTGACGAGCTTGTTGACGAGGGTCGAGACGGAGTTGCCCGCGAGGCACAGCTCCTTGGCCGCGTCCGACACACCGATGCCGGGCCGCCCCCCGACGAGGCGCAGCAGCTCGACCTCGGCGCCGCGCAGCCGCGGCACGGTCAGACCGGCCCGCAGCCGCCGCCTCAGCAGCCGCTGGACGCCGACGAGCGCGTCGGCGAGCTCTTCCGGGAACGTCTCTTCGTCCACACCTCCGAGATTACCTCTGCATCAGAGATATCCACCCCAAGGGAAAGTCAAGCGCGACAAGGGACAGCGCACCATGGGACATGGGACGGCGCGACGCGGGACAAGAGGTAATAAACGGGGGCAAATTCGTTTCGGGGTGGCCGGCCGGGGGCATCTGCACGGCAGTGCTTCGGACCGGAGGCACGTCCGTGGGACCCGCCGCGCGGCCGGCCCCGGGTGTTGTGCGAACCGTCCCAGTGAGCGCCTCCCACGGTGTCCGCCCATTCATCGGCACCCTCCCGAGGGAGGCGCGCGTGATGCACAGCACCGTCCGCACCCAGCAGCACCCCCATGACGACGCCCCGGACACCGCCGAGACCTTCGTACGGTTCGCCGCGCTGCCCGACGGGCCGCAGCGCCAGGCGCTCAAGGACGAGCTGGTCCGGCTCTGGCTGCCGATGGCCGAGCGGATCGCGGTCCGCTTCCGGGGGCGCGGCGAGGCCCTCGAGGATCTGTACCAGGTGGCGGCGCTGGGGCTGGTCAAGGCCGTCGACCACTACGATCCGGAGCGCGGCCGGGCCTTCGAGGCGTACGCGGTGCCGACGATCACGGGTGAGATCAAGCGCCACTTCCGCGACCACATGTGGACGCTGCACGTGCCGCGCCGGGTGCAGGATCTGCGCAACCGGGTGCGGCACGCGGCGAAGGAGCTGTCGCAGACGCCTGCGGACCGGCCCCCGACCGTCGCCGAGATCGCCGCGTACGCGCAGCTCAGCGAGGACGAGGTGCGCGCCGGCGCGGAGGCTCTGGAGTGCTTCTCGGCGCTGTCGCTGGAGGCCGAGCTGCCCGGCACGGACGGCTACGCGCTGGAGGACGCCCTCGGGGACACCGATCCCGGCTACGACACCGTCGTCGACCGGGTGGCCGTGGCGCCCTGTCTGCGGGCGTTGCCGGAGCGCGAGCGGACCATCCTGTACCTGCGGTTCTTCGCGGGCATGACACAGAGCCGGATCGCGGAGCAGTTGGGCATCTCGCAGATGCACGTCTCGCGGCTGCTCAGCGGCTGCTTCGCGCGGCTGCGCGAGGAGATCGCCGCCGAGGCCTGACGGCGGTCGGCGGTCGGCGTTCACTCCAGCGGGGGTGCGCCGGGGATCTGGAGCGGGCCGTGCCGGTCGAGGAGGTCCTCGAGTTCCGCGCGGATCTCGTCGGGCAGGTCTCCGGTGCGTCCCCAGACGAGGATCAGGTCGGCCACGCTGCGCAGTCTGATGTTCGTGTGCTGGGAGGCCTCGCGCAGCACGACCCAGCCCTCGTCGGGCGACATCCGCCCGAGCGCGACGACCACGCCGATCGCCTGGTCCACCACCGCGTGGGCGGCGATCGCCTCTTTGAGCTGGGCGTTCTCCGCTTCGAGTGCGAAGATCCGAGCCGTTTCGGCATCGGGCCCGCGCGGTACTCGTGCCATCTCTCCATCGTGCCACCGGGTCACTCGGCAGGCGCTCGGGGCGGTTACGGCCGGACACTGGGGAAAGGCCCCGCCCGTCGGCCGAGAGAGCAGGAACGCGAGTGCCATGAACCACCACCCGTCATCCGCCCGTGCGAGAAGGTCCCTGTCCGCGCACTCCCTGTCCACGGACTCCGTGTTCGGCGCGCCCTGCTGGGTGAGCCTGACCAGCCGCGACCTGGAGGCGACGCAGGAGTTCTACGGGGCCGTGCTCGGCTGGGAGTGGCGGCGCGGGGTGCTCGGCGAGCACTTCCGTACGGCGCTGGTCGGGAACGTGCCGGTCGCGGGGGTGGCCGCCGTGGCCTCGATGTGGCAGATGGCGGTGGCGTGGACGCCGTACTTCGCGGTGGCCGACGCGGACGAGGCGGCGTCGCGGGCCCGGGAGCGGGGCGGGACGGTGGCCGTCGGGCCGATCTCGCTGCCGCCGGGCCGGGCGGCGCTGCTGGCCGACCGGGACGGCGCGACGTTCGGCATCTGGGAGGGGGAGCTGATCGGCAACTGGGAGGCCTGGCGGCAGGCGGCGCCCGCCTTCATCAAGCTGCACACGCGCGACGCCTTCGACTCCGCCATCTTCTACGGCGAACTCCTGGAGTGGGCCACGGACCGGCCCGGCGGCGTCGAGGTCCGCTACGAGGGCGGCGAGGTCGTGCTGCGCAGCCGGGGCGACGTGGTGGCCCGGATCGAGTCGGGCGCGCTGGAGGCGGCGCCGGATCCCACGATCCGTCCGCACTGGCAGGTCCACTTCGCCGTCGCGGACGTGGCGGCCTGCGCACGGGCGGCCGAGAAGCACGGCGGCAGCGTACTGGTGGAGTCCGCCCACGAGGCGGTGCTACGGGATCAGGACGGCGCCCAGTTCACGGTGACCTCGCACGACGAACGCTGAACCACCGCAGGCGCCGGCAGAAGTCGGCGAGGCCGCGCTGTTCGTCGGTCAACCGCCAGTTCGTCCAGGGGACTTCGCTGTGCTGAAGTCGAAGCGGACGGCCAGGGGTGCCCGCTCCAGGCGGACACCCCTGCACCGCGGTACGGCCGGTTCGGCCGTAAGGTCACCGGGTGGCCGCCAGGACGCCGCGCTCCTCGCCCGCCGGGGCGGCCAGGGCAGCCGCCGGCAGGGCGCGGGGCACCTGGCACCCTTCGCGCAGGGTGGGCGCCGGCCCGAGGTGCACGCGGGGGACGCGCTCGCCGGCGCGGGCCCGCTGGGAGAACCAGACGACCTTGCTGCCGGTGGCGGTGGTGCAGCAGCCCCAGCCGTCGCTCATCACGGCGATGCGCTCCAGGCAGGCGCGCAGGTCGTGGTCGGGGCGCAGATCGCGGTCGTCGCCGCCGATCGCGGTGATCAGATGCTGGCCGTTCCACCACATCTCGATCGACGTGTGCTTGTCCGTCGCGTGTTCGTCGATGGCCTTCAGCAGCATCTCGACGCCCCGGCAGACGGGCTCGACGAGCGGGTCGAGGTCCCAGTGGTTCAGATGAGCGGCCAGGATGCGCCTGACCTGTCCGACGCGATCCGGACTGACGTCCACGTCGAGGTGGTAGTAGCAGGGGACTGCTGTCTTCATCGTCGTTGGCTCCTCACCGGCGAGGCTGCGCTCATCCTCGGCCCGACGGACCGAGTTCCCCGATACGAAGCGTGAGCGGTAATCGCTTCTGAGTCACAACCACAGTGCGGCTGCTACGCCATTCGTGCAACACGAGCACACCACAACCAAGATCCAACAGGACGTTGGGTGATGCGCCGTGCACCATAAGTGAAGGCCACGGGAGGTTGGACGCATTCGCGCCTCTGCGGAAAGGGCCGGCCCGCTCGTTTCGCCGAGCGGCGTACCTCTTGGACTCCCGGAAGGTGACCAGCGCGATGCTGCAACCAGCGAAGACCGAAGTCGCCAAAGCCCTGGGCAGTTACCGGTCCTGGGAGCGGGCGATGCTCGCGCGCCCGGGCGACCGCACGGTGCGGGCCGCGTTCGAGGACTGCGGGTACACCCTGTGCGTGCTGCTGGGCAAGCGCTGCGCGCGCGAGGCCGCGGACGCCGCCGAACAGTATCTGCGGGCCGCCGGGGACCCCCGTCAACGCGAGCGCAGGGGGCCGATCCGGCGTACGGGCGTCGCACGGTTGTCCGTGACGCGGTCCCTCCCCCTGCTTCCGGCGGAGATGTAGCGCTACGGCGCGGTGCGGCAGTCAGGCCGCCCAACACCGGGCGGGCGAAGCCAGTTTCAGCAAACGGAGGTGCAGAGGTGAAGTCCACCAGGGCGATCGGCCGTATTCCGGTACGGGACGTCGAACCGCGCGTGGAGTGCGGCAGGCGGCCGGCGAAAGCCGTGACCGGGGAGACGGTGCGGATCTCCGCGACGGTGTTTCGCGAGGGCCACGACGCCATCGGCGCCAACGTGGTCCTCAAGAGCCCGGACGGCGGCCGCGGCCCGTGGACACCGATGCGCGAACTCGCCCCGGGCAGCGACCGCTGGGGCGCCGAGGTGACGTTGGAGGCCATGGGCCGCTGGACCTACACGGTGGAGGCCTGGAGCGACCCGGTCGCCACCTGGCGGCGGCACGCGGAGATCAAGATCCCGGCGGGCATCGACACGGGTCTGGTCCTGGAGGAGGGCGGCCGGCTCTTCGAACGGGCGGCGGCCCGCGCCCCGCGCGGCCCGGAGCGCACCCTGCTGCGGGACGCGTCGAAGCGGCTGCTCGACGACGCCCTCCCGGTGGCCGAGCGCTACGCGGCGGCGCTGACCCCGGAGGTCGAAGCCGTCCTCGCCCGCCATCCGCTGCGCGAACTGGTCACCGCCGCCGAACCGATGCCCCTGCTGGTCGAGCGGCAACGCGCCCTGTACGGCGCGTGGTACGAGTTCTTCCCGCGCTCGGAGGGCACCCCGGAGCGTCCGCACGGCACCTTCCGCACCGCCGCGCGCAGACTGCCCGCCATCGCCGCGATGGGCTTCGACGTCGTCTACCTCCCGCCGATCCACCCCATCGGTACGACGTTCCGCAAGGGCCGCAACAACACGTTGAACGCAGGGCCAAACGACGTGGGCGTGCCGTGGGCGATCGGCTCACCGGAGGGCGGTCACGACGCCGTCCACCCCGACCTCGGCACGATCGAGGACTTCGCCTGGTTCGTGCAGGAGGCGCGGGAGCACGGGCTGGAGGTCGCTCTCGACTTCGCCCTCCAGTGCTCGCCCGACCACCCCTGGGTGCACAAGCACTCCGAGTGGTTCCAGCACCGGCCCGACGGGACGATCGCGTACGCGGAGAACCCGCCGAAGAAGTACCAGGACATCTTTCCCGTCGCCTTCGACGCCGACATGAAGGGGCTGGTCTCCGAGACCCAGCGCGTCCTGCGGCACTGGATGGCGCACGGGGTGCGGATCTTCCGCGTCGACAACCCGCACACCAAGCCCGTGGTGTTCTGGGAGCGGGTCATCGGGGAGATCAACCGCACCGACCCCGACGTGATCTTCCTGGCCGAGGCGTTCACCCGCCCCGCGATGATGCACACCCTCGCCCAGGTCGGCTTCCAGCAGTCGTACACCTACTTCACCTGGCGCACCACCAAGGAAGAGCTGACCGACTACCTCACCGAACTGTCGGGCGAGTCCGCCTCGTACATGCGGCCCAACCTCTTCCCCAACACGCCGGACATCCTGCACGCCTACCTCCAGCACGGCGGCCGTCCCGCCTTCGAGGTCCGCGCCGTGCTCGCCGCCACCCTCTCCCCCGCCTGGGGCATCTACAGCGGCTACGAACTCTGCGAGAACACCCCGCAGAAGGAAGGCGGCGAGGAGTACCTCGACTCGGAGAAGTACCAGCTCAAAGCCCGTGACTGGGCGGCGGCCGAGCGGGACGGCCGCACGATCGCCCCGCTGATCACGAAGCTCAACGAGATCCGGCGGGCGAACCCGGCCCTGCACTGGCTGCGGAACCTCCGTTTCCACGGCACGGACAACCCCTCCGTCATCGCGTACAGCAAGCGCGCGGGGTCGAACACGGTGGTGGTGGTCGTCAACCTCGACCCCCACCACACCCAGGAGGCGACGGTGTCGTTGGACATGCCGCAACTCGGCCTGGACCACGGCGCGTCCCTGACCGTGCACGACGAACTGACGGGCGAGACATACGCCTGGGGCAGCGCGAACTACGTGCGCCTGGAGCCCGGCCGGACGCCTGCCCACGTGTTCCACGTCCGGTGACCCGCACCTCCGATCGGAGGCTCCCGACCGCCATGACCGTCAACTCACCTGTTCCGGACACCTTCGAGGACACCCCCGCCAAGGACCGCGACCCGGAGTGGTTCAAACGCGCCGTGTTCTACGAAGTCCTCGTCCGCTCCTTCCA
>NZ_FOFF01000085.1 GCF_900110755.1 Streptomyces sp. yr375 | reverse complement strand
ATCCGGTCGGCCGCGGACTTGGACACCCCGAACAGCGGCGCCAGTTGGCGCAGGGTCAGGTTGGTCCGCCAGTACGCGGCGACCAGCAGGACTCGGTCCTCCAGTGGCAGGCTCCACGGCCGGCCCTTGCGGACCGGGTCTGCACCCTCACGCCGCAACGCGGTGATCAGCATGCCGAACTGACGCGGGCTCAGCCCGGTGAACGGGGCTATCCAGGACGGCTCCGACGCCGTGATCACACCAGACACGGCAAGATCATCTCATCCGTGACCAGCAGTTACGGGACAGCTCTTAGGCGAACAGCTTGGCAGCTGCCGTGTCGGCCTCGGCTGCTTTCGCCGTGGTTCCCCCACAGTTCCCCATCTGCGTTTGATGATCGTCGATGGTCGTCAGTAGCCACTCGAGCGGCGTCGGACGGCATAGGGCTGGTCCAGCTCTGCTGCTCTCGGCCGACGACTGGAACCCTTGATGCTCTCCGTCTGAGCTGACGACGCCAGCCACGAGGGCGGGTGGGCCGACCAATGAGGCCAGCGTGCGATTCGCCCCCCCAAACGACTTCAGCCACGCAAAGTGTGTCGTCGACCAGAGCAAGTGGTATGGCCAGATCGTGACGTCGGCGGAGCCCTCAGCTGGGAAGCCCTGGGGCTGCGACCACACAGTAGTAGTGAGACCGTTAAGTTCGGATCGGTACCGCACTCGATCAGTGAGAAATCGGCATACGAAGCGTGTTGTTGCCCTAACCTTGGACTCATCGATTGCACAGCTAGGGGGAGCAATGCCTGATCCGATCACGACTGGCCTCGTATCCACTGCAGGTTCCGCTGCTGGGCGCGCTGTAGGCCCGCTCCTACTCGGAGGTGCGCGATCGCGTCTTGAGCGACGGGCTATCAGAAAGCGAGCGGCTACTGTAGAACTTCACGGTGCAGACGATATTAGCAAAGCGCTAGTAGGGCTTTCGGCTGTAGACCGGGAAAAAATTCTCGGTTTTATGAAGTCTGCCGAGTTCGAGAACCTGTGCTTCGAGGTAGCTGTTGCTGCTTGCATGCCAGGCAATCCAGAAGCGCATTTGGAGGTTCTGAAGAACACCATGGAGACCTCGCTCCGTAGATATAGTGGAGTGGAGGATGGAAAGACTCGCTTGATCGCAGAGACCCTCTTTTCTGAAGTGGCTGCTATCTCATGGAGTGAGGTTAATCGCCACCAAAAAGATAGCGGAATTTCGAAGCGTAGCCTTACTCCAGAAATCGTTGCGTCTCACATCGCTTCGGCAGCAAGGAATGCGGAACTGCATGGGAGAATCGCTAGCCTAGTCGATATTGACAGATTCTCGACCCGGCTTTCCCAGCAGTGCGCTAGAATTCATGGTCGAATCAGGCCTGCCCAAACCGAATCGGGTGCTCGGGTAAAGTTCGAGGATCTGTACGTGCCGCCAACCTTGGCAGTCGGCGATGAGGATCCAGAGGATGAAGGATTCTCTGATGCTCGAACTCTGCTCCGGGAGACTGGCAGACTTGTTGTTCTAGGAGACCCTGGGGGCGGGAAAACCACTCTCGCGCTAAAACTAACCATCGATGTCGCGAGAGGTTTGGGAACGGGGGCGGCGCTACAAACGCCGCTGCGAATCGTGCTTCGAGAATATGCGAGCCATTACAAGTCCAATCAGGAGTCAATTATTGACTTCCTCGAGAAGCAGTGTAAGGCCGATTACTCTACCCCGGCCCCAGAGGGGGCAATCGATTACCTCTTGCTAAATGGTAGGGCCGTGGTCATTTTTGACGGCTTGGACGAACTGACTGACACTAGCCTGCGTGCAGCAATCGTTGATGCCGTAGAAGCTTTCACCCACGCGTACCCCACGGCCCCGATCCTGGTAACCTCTCGCAAAGTAGGTTACGAAATGGCCCCGCTTGATGAGAGCCTTTTCTTCGTAACGCATCTTTCTCCTTTCAATGGCGCGCAGCAGAAGCAATATGTGAAGAAGTGGTTTCTGAACGTCAGGGGGTCGGCGCAGGAAGAGGGGATGGCTGACAGATTTCTTGCTGAATCCTCGCATGCAAGGGATCTGACTTCGAACCCCCTGATGTTGGGCCTCATGTGTGCTCTGTACCGGGGAGAGGGGTATATTCCTCGAAATCGCCCAGATCTGTACCGCCGATGCTCGGAATTCTTGTTCGAGCGTTGGGACGCCTCTCGCGGGATAACAATCCCCAAGCCATTTGAACGCGGTATCCAGTTCGCGATGTTTAGTTTGGCGTTGAGTATGCTCCGCAATCAGGGCGAGGGCGGTGGAATGACGGAGGGGGAACTTGTCCGCTACACCTCTGATTATCTACTGGGCCAGCAATATGAGGACCGTGACACCTCTGACGCTGCAGCAGAGGCTTTTGTGAAGTATTGCAGAGGGCGGGCCTGGGTGCTGACAGATGTCGGTACGAACCCAAACGGAGAGCGCATCTATTCGTTCACTCACCGAACTTTTCTGGAATACTTCTCTGCCAGACAGTTGGTTCGTAATAGTGGAAATGTTGAGTCTCTGTATCAGGAGCTACACGCCCATCTGGTGAACGAGTCATGGGACGTTACTTCCCAGTTGGCCGTGCAGTTCTTGGATGAGCGATTGGGCGACGCGGCCAATGACTTCGTCAGCATGGCGCTCAGTGAGTCGGAGTGCACCTCTGAGAGGAGGAAGAAGTCCGCGTTGATCTCCTTCTGTGCACGACTTCTAGAGTTCATCACGCTCCGCCCCTCTGTGGTGCGTGAGGTTGTTTCAGCCCTGTTGCGCCTGACCATACAGAGCTATCAAGGCCTATCCGAAGACCCGCGTGCAGTACCGGCCTCTCATAGACGCGACCTAAAAGTACTTAATGCTGCATGGGCTGGGATTTGCTTGTGCGCTCCCGAAACGCGCACTGTGGTCAATGACGAACTGATGAAGTCGCTGGCTTCCGGTGATCATGGATTCGACGAGCTGAGGCTTGCGATTTCAATGGCAGACTTTGTGCCTCGCCACGCGAGTTTGGAAGTCCGGAGATTCTGGGCTGATCAAGATAGGAAGAATGCTAGTCAGGTCCCACTCGTCGACCTAGCGCGGCGAGATATTCGAGCCGCAGCGGTCGCAGTGCTATTTGGTTTGGTGGAGGCCGCGCAAGCGGTGAGCTGGCATGGGGCATCCGTCATGACCGAACAGAAATTTGCTCCGCATGGTACGGGAGGACCTGAAAATGTCCTGCATGAGCTTGGCTATCCCGGATTGCGGTGGAATCATGAGGAAAGTGGCCGCATTGCAGGCGAAGTAGTCAGTGCACTGCTTCCTGAGCAAACGCCATGGATGGAGGGCAGGCAGAGTTTTATCACCTACTCTTCGCGCCTTCCTCTTGATCCGAACAACACCGCATGTCAGCTCTTGGGTTGGATGCTCGGGATGGAGCTCGAAGCGGACGATAGAAATAGTTCTGAGGAAGACCGGGACGTTGAGATTCTCGCGGATTTCGGCGCCCATGAGCTATTCGCACGCGTTGCAAAGGCTCACCGGAGGGGCGTATACGACTCCGGATTGGATAAATATCGTGCGATGTTTACTCCCGAGTTCTTTGATTTCGTTTGCAGATGGTGTAAGGGCGAGTTTTCGCTATCGACTCCAGATTCGTATGAAGGTTAGAATTTTACGGCCGGTAATTTGCTGCAACACCGACCGTTCCAGTCGAGGTATCCACTCAGACTGCTGTAGGCGCCTGCATGCTATGCGCGTGGAATGGGTGCCGGCCGGGCTGGAGCGGGACGGAGGCAGGAGCGCGGGGGCGGCGGGGCCGGCGGGGTCGGGCCCCGCGGGGAGCGAAGCGAGCCGCCTTGAAACAGTGAAGAAAGTTGTAGCTCGGTTGATCTGCGGGTGATTGGCCGGGGCTGACTGCTGGACATGCGGTTGCCAGAGTCGGTGTTGATAGAGCTGTGAAGGGTCGGATGGCAGACCGTCATGGCGACGGCGCGACCGGTTTGAGTTGACGGCAGTGCTGACGGCAACGACGTCACACGGACGCACATGATCGCTGGCTTGGGCGATCGGATTAGGAGGCCGTCGGCAGCCCTCACGGCAAGTTGCCCGATCCTACGGATCAGAAGGTTGCAGGTTCGAATCCTGCCGAGTGCACACAGGTCAAAGACCCCGGATCACTCCGGGGTCTTTGTTGTTTCGAGGGCGTACAGCAGCGAAGTACAGCAACGGTTGATGTCAGCGGCTCATGTCAGCCCGCTTCGCCGCCGCCCATCGCTGAGGACAGCTTGCCGAGTGCGGCGCGCACCTCCTCCTCGCTCGCCTCTGCGTAGACCTCCATCGTCATGGCGATCTGGGAGTGGCGGAGGATGCGCTGAGCCACCTTCGGGTGGACCTTGAGCGCGACGAGCAGCGAGCTGCACGTGTGCCGGGTATTTCGGAGTGGAATCACGCGGAGGCCGGCGCGGCGAGCGCGCAGGGCGAACATGCGGGTGAGATTTCCTGGCTCGATGGGCGTCCCGTACTTCGTGGTGAAGACCAGGCCGCGGGTGTCCTGCCAGAGCTCCCCGGCCGCGTTCCGGTCCCCGGTCTGCTGGGCGTGACGCATGCGGAGCGCCTTGAGACAGAACGCGGGGAGAGGAAGGAAGTCGTCCGACTCCTCGGTCTTCGTCTCCCGGTGGAGGATCTGACGGCCCGCCCGCTGAATCTGGTGATCCACGTACAACTCGGCCGTCTCGAAGTCGATCGACTTCCAGGTGAGCCCGAGGACTTCACCGCGGCGGAGGCCGAGGCTGAGGACCAGGACCCAGGCGGCGAAGAGCGGATCTTCGCGGGTGAGGGCATCAGCCAGGAAGCGGCCCGCCTCGACGACGGACCAGGGCTTGATCCGGCGACGGCGCGGTTTGGGGACCTTGACCAGGGAGGCGACGTTCTTGCTGATTTCCTCCTCGGTCACAGCGTGGGTGAGTGCCGCTCTCAGGGCGTCGCGGGCAGCCTGGACGACCCGCCGCGAGGGATATGCCTCGCAGCACTCCCCGACGGCGCAGCACCGCTGACGCGGCTTGGCACGCTTGGCGTCCTTGCCCTGCGCGCAGCACTGACAGATGCCGGCCAGCTTGGTAAGCCACTCGCGGACATCGCGGACGGTCAGCTTGTCCAGCCGTTTCGCGCCCAGGTGGGGAGCGATATAGAGCCGCACCGAGCCCTCGTAAGAGACGTACGACAGCGGGGCGAGGTTCGGCTTCACGATGGACTCAAGCCAGTAGGACAGAAACGCCTCCACCGTGCGGTGCCGAGTCTGCACCGGCCCCTTCCGAGCCTCGCCGTGGAGCTTGATCCACTTCTCGTGGGCCTCTTCACGGGTCTTGCCGTAGACGTATTTCCGCTTCCGGTCGCCATCCGGGGTGGTCACCCAGACGTAGGCGGCGAAGCCGGTCTTATACGCGTAGATGGACCCTTCACCGTTGGCCCGCTTCCCGCTCATGCCGCCCACCCTTCGGCGTCGGCCGCGCAGCGGTTGACGTACTCGTCGACCCAGGCCGGGAGGACGCGCCGGTTGCGGCCGACCTTGACGGAACGAATCTCACCGCTCAGCACGAGCGCCTTTGTCTTGGAGAGGCCGAAGCCGAGCATCTCGGCGACCTCGGCTGTCGTGTGCCACTTGCGCTTGATTGTCACTGTGGTCACTTGGTCGGTTCTCCTTCCGTCCCGGGGGCGGGTTCGAGGGATGCGGCGAGCCAGGATTCGGCGTCGGAGAGGCCGGTTCCGGCGAAGGCCCAGTGAGCGAGGACGTACGTCGTCTCAGGTGCGCGGTCGGGTGTGGTGGTCGCTGCTTGGGCTCGTCGCCATTCGGCGCGGGCGTCGCGGAGTGCGCCGAGGGTGGTGGAGTAGCGGCGGGATTTGGTGGAGAAGTGGCCGCGAAAGCCGAGCATGTGGGCCCAGGCGCGCAGGCGGAGGTGTTCGAGGTCCTTACGGGCCCCCAGAGCCCAGGCGGTTCGGATGAGGCGACGGGCGTGCTCGCTGATGTCGAGCTGGGCGAGTTCGGCGACGAACTTCAGCGGCCGGTCGAGAGCCCCTGTGGCGGTTTCCGCGCCCTTGGTGGCGTACTTGGCGATGTAGGCGGCGACGGCGCGTTCGGTGAGCTCCTGGCCGTCGTTGAAGTCGGCGGATCGGATGGTGCGGACGTCGAGTTGGCGGCCGAAGACGAACTCATGGGCGCGGCCGTCGATGGTCGGGCCGTCGACCTGGACCTTGGACGCGGCAGCGCCGATGGCGTCGGTCAGCAGCTCGGCGGTTGCCCAGGCCGGGGGCGGGGTGTCCCCGCCGGTCGGGCCGTCGATGCGGATGACGGCGTGAAAGTGGACCGCACCGCGCTTTTGGTATTCGGCGACCTTGGCGAAGGACACGCGGGCGTAGTCGCGGAGCTCCCGCTGTGACAGGCCCGCATGCTTGGCGACCTCTCAGCGCAGGTAGATCGAGAAGCGTCGCCAGAGGGGCCCGGCATGCGCGTTCCAGAGCACGGCGGCTTCGTAGTCGTAGGTGTCCGGGTTGAGCGGGGTGCCGAGTTGCTCGTCCTCCTGGTCGTGCTGGGTGCCGCAGCGGCAGGGGCGTCCGTCGGTGCGGCGGTTGTGGACCGGGCCGAAGCCGGGGGCGGTGAAGGTGGCGAAGACGCGGGGGTGGGTGGCGACGTGTTCGGGGGTGCCCTTGCCGCCGCGCAGTCCGGCGGTGATCAGTTGGAAGGTGTCCCGGCGGTAGACCTCGGAGCAGGCCGGGCAGCGGGTCGTGCGTCGGTTGTTGCAGCGGACGAGGAGTTGGCCGGCCGGGAGGTCGCCCGAGTCGAGGTGGTGGAGGACGCGGCCGATTTCACCGGTGGCGGTGTCGACGTCGTATTCGGTGCGGTGGCCGTCGAGGCGGATCGGGTGGGTGCAGCCGCCGAGGCCGGAGAGCTGGCGGAGGATACCGGGCAGGGTGCCGCCTGCGGCGAGGTTGGTGAGTTCCGGGAGAGGGGGCGGGGTGGCGCGGGCGAAGATGACGGTTCTCCTTCTGACGGGCACTTCGGGAGGGGTGGGCCGCCGGGGCGGCGGGTACGTGGCTGTGTCACGCCGCCCCGGAGGTCTGGCCGCAGGTCAGCGGCGGCGGTGGTCGCGGAGCAGGGAGCGCAGGACCACGGCGGCCACGGCGACCGAGATGGCCGTGACGGCGACGGCGGCCAGGAGCGCGGTGAGGACGACTCCACCGACGACGACGGCCGCGACGGTCTTCTGATCGATGGAGACCGAGGGGAGCGAGCGCCGCACCGGGACAGGGGCCGGGTCGGTCGGGGCGTGGGTGTGCGCGGGCGGCGGGGTGGGGCTGTCCGGGTACTTGGGCAGGAACACGGTTGCGATCTCCTGTCTACTCGTCTAGATGTGTTGGCCGTTTATGACGGTCACGCCGGAGCGCGTGCCGGACTCGATGGCGGGGGCGAGGAAGGTGCGCGAGAGCCAGAAGCCGAAGAGGGTGATCAGGACGACGATCCAGATGCGGACGCCGAGGTACTTGATGGCCGCCCAGGCGAAGAAGCCGAGGACGACGACGAGCGGAAGGCTGACGGTCACGGGTACGGGGTCCTTTCAGCGGACGGGGCAGAGGTGGGTGCGGGCGGCCAGCTCGGCGGCGGCGCGGCTGTCGTAGTCGGCGGAGAAGTTGCAGCGCGGGGCGGTGCAGGCGGCGGTGTGCTTCTCGTGGCCGCGGTGGTCGTAGGCGGTGCCGACCTGGACGGGGCCGATGCGGGTGACGTTGCGGAAGCGGCGGTTGGCGGTCATCAGAGCTCCCTTTAGAGGTGGGCGGCGATGGCGTCGGCCATGGGCGCCGGGACGCCGAGGCGGGCGCGCAGGGTGGTGACGTCCATGGGGGTGCCGGTCCGGGTGTGGTGCTCGGCGGCGACCTTGCGGGCGTGGTCGATGAGGGCGGCCGGGACCGGGACGGCGGGACGTTCCGGTGGGGCTTCGATGGCGGGTGGTGCCGGGGTGGACGACTCGGGGGCCGTTTCGGGCTCGTCCTCCTGGTCCTCGATCAGCTCGACGTCGTCGGCCAACTTGGGGGCGGAGTGGGCGAGGAGTGTTCCGCCGAGGAAGGCGACGGCGGGCCAGCCCGCGACGAGGATGCGCAGCCAGGCCGGGACGTCGCCGAGGTCGAGCAGGCCGGCCGTGGCGACGTTCGCGCCGAGGGACGCGGCGAGCGCGATGACGAACCAGCACCAGGCCGCACCCTTGGCCGAGCCGGAGCGCAGTCGACGCCAGGCGGCGACGAGCAGCAGATCGACCGAGACGGGATAGGCCCAGGCCTTCCAGCCGTCCTGTCCGGCCGCCACGGCGACGTCGTGAATGTGGGCGAAGGACAGCGCGGCGGCGATGAGCGCCTGGACGAGCACCGCGTCGACGCGGGCCAGTTGGGCGCGCATGGTGGCTCCTTCCGGAATCAGGCATGGGAGGGGTAGGGACGTGGCGCGAGGCGGTCACGCCGACCGTTGAGGTGAGGGGTGTCAGTCGGTGATGGGGTGCGGCTGGACGGCGGGGGCCGGGGTCTCGACGGGCCGCACGGGGACGTCGGGCCGGAAGGGCTTCAGCGCGGGCAGCTCGGGCACCAGGTGGGCCGTCTCCCGGCAGACGTCGGCGGCGTCGCCGAGGGAGAGGTACGGGGTGCGGATGCGGGACCAGCCGCCGGAGGTGTCGCCCGCGACGGCGAGGCCGGGGCGTTCAGGGGCGATGGCGCAGGCTGCGAGAACGGCTTCCGGCGCGATGTCGCCGAGGGCCATCTTCGCGGAGGCTTCGTCATTGACGCGGTGGCAGACGCGGCCGGTCAACTGGGCCCGGAGCATGGTCGCCCCCTTGCCCAGCTCAGCGCCGAAGCGCTGCCCGCACACCTCCAGGTAGATACCGGCCGCTCGGCCGAGCTGGGCGAGGCGGATGAGCTGGGTGACCATCTCGTCGCGCCGTTCCTCGTCCTTGCGGGTGGCGGTCAGGAAGAGCTCAGCCACCTCGTCGACGAACAGGACGATGGGCACCGGCCGTTCGCTCTCGGGCAGGCCCCAGATGTCGGAGGTGATCTCTTCGTCAGGGAGATCGGGGGCGATGCCCTGCCTGGCCTTGATCAGGTCGTATCGGTCCTCCATCTCCTTGATCAGGACCGGCAGCAGTTCGGCGGCTTCGTCCGGATCGGTGGCGAGCGCCGAGAGGCGCGGGGCGAACGGAGCCAGCTCGACCCCGCGCTTGCAGTCGATGCCGACGAGAGCGACGTCCTGCCCGGCGAGTCCGGCGACCAGGTGCCGGAGGTACATGGACTTGCCCGACAGTGTCGCGCCGAGGGTGAGTTGGTGAGGCACGGCCCGGTAGTCGCGCACGAAGGGCATGGCGTCCTCCCGCAGCGCGACCGGCACTTTGAGGAAGCCGCCCTCGACCTTGCGGGGCATCCGCACCTTGCGCAGGACATCGAAGCCGACGAGCCGCAGTTCCACGACGCCCGGCTTGACGGTGCTCACGTAGACGGCGTGGACGCCCCAGGCGTGCCGCAGCCGTTCGGCCGAGGCGGCGACGTCGGCGGGTTCCTGCCCCGGAGCGAGGCGGAGCCGGAGCCGTAAGCCAGTGGTCGTGGGCCGGATGATGCCCCGACGGGGAGGAACCGGCCGAACCTCACGGCGGGTGGTGGCTCTGACGGCGAGGACTCGCAGTCGGGACGGTGCGACGGTCAGGCCGCAGGCTTCCATGACCGAGGCGTACGAGCTGAGGAGGCGGACGGTCGATATCGGGCCGCCGACCGACGACCAGTAGAGACCCGGGTGGTTGGCCCGGGTGTAGGCGGCCCCGCCACCGAGCGCGGCGACAGGACCACCCACCTCCAGGAGCGTCGTCAGGTCGGACATCAGGCCGAGGCCCCCATGGCGGCCGGGAAGGCGGCCGGAGTGACGGCGGCGGCGCGGTAGGCGATGCCGTGACGCTGCTGCCCGTTGAACACGGACTCCCACGGCCGGGCGATGAGCCCCGGCAGCGAGACCGGAGCCCCGAGGCTCAGCCCCTCGGAGACACCGCCTTCCGGGACGGTGACCTTGATCAGCGAGGACTCCCCGTCCTCGATGTAGACGACGCCGATGGTCATCAGCGCCTCACCGCTGACGGCGTCCTTGGCGATCTCGCCGGTCTGACGGTCGCGGACCTTCGGCTCGGGAGCCTCCGTCAGGAGGATGGTCGCGGCGGAGGTCTCAACACGGATGGTGCGCAAGGGTGCGTTCCTATCTACTCGTCTATACAAGATGCGATCTGCAAACCCGATCTCTCGGGCTCGCGACGATCACCCTGCCACACAGCTTGCCCACTCGTCTATACGAGTAAGCGTGTTGGGGCGTACGAGTTCGGGAGAACGGCCCCGCGCACCACCGCCGTTCACCCGCTCACGTGGCCGGGAGCTGGTACGACAGGACGTAGGCGTCCGCTGCCATGACCGTGTCACAGACCTCCACGGGCCGCCCCTCGGTGTCGAAGGCGGTCCGGATCAGGTGGATCACGGGCACGCCGGCTGCAAGGCGGAGCGTCTTCACCTCGGCGGGCGCGGGCATCCGGGCGCGGATTTCCTCCTCGAAGTGGTCGAGGCGGTGGCCCAGCTCTTCGAGGCGGGCGTAGATGCCGCCGGGACCGGGGTTGGGCTCGGCGATCTGCGTACCGCGGGCGATGTCGAGCGGCAGGTAGGAGGTAGCGAACTCGACCGGGCGCCCGTCGAGGAGGTACCGCCGCCGACGGGCGAGGACGCGCCGCACAGACCCGAGCCGGGTGGAGATGTCCTGACTGGCCTTCTCCTCCTTCACCTCAAGACTGTCCACCTGCGGATGACTGCCGACGGCATCCGCCTCGACGATGAACGCGGACTTCCCCTGCTCACGGTGCCGCCGGGCGAACCGGTCGGAGGCGAGCCGCCGAACGGGCGGACGCGGCCGGACGAAGACGCCCTTGCCATGCTCGGCGTGCACCAGGCCCTCGCCCTGGAGGATGGAGAAGGAGTTTCTGACCGTCATGCGGGAGACGCCGTAGTGGTCGACCAGCTCGGCCTCCGAGGGCAGCTTCTCGCCCTCCCGGAATCGCCCACGGTCGATGGCCTCACGCAGCTGGTCGGCGATCTGCCGGAAGACCGCACGATCGCTCGTGGGATCGAGATCACCGAGCAGGCCCGAAGAAAGAGGGCTCACGTGTGTACTCCTTTAGGTATCTAGACGAGTGGGCGAGTGCTTGTTGCTACGGTGGAGAGCCTAGCCATCCGAGAGGGCCGAGGAACGTGAGCACAGAACGCCCGCACTCCGTGAGCGTGGCCGGGGTCGTCGTCGACGACCAGGGCCGGGCCCTCCTGATCCAGCGCCGCGACAACGGTCACTGGGAACCGCCGGGCGGCATCCTCGAACGCGAGGAGACCGTTCCCGAAGCCCTTCAGCGCGAGGTCCTCGAAGAGACCGGCGTCAAGATCGCGCTCCCCGCGACCCTCACCGGCGTCTACAAGAACATGACGGGATTGATCGTCTCGCTGGTCTTCCGCTGCGAAGCGGCCGACGGCACGCCCACCACCGGCGACGAGACCCGCGCCCTGCGCTGGGTAACCCGTGAAGAAGTCTCCGAACTCGCCGACGAGGCGTACGCGATCCGCGTCATCGACGCATTGGACGCGGCATCCCCGCCGGCCATTCGCGCCCACGACGGCGTGAAACTCGTCTAGAAGACTGCTGAAAATCTTTTGCGTTCTGGCCCCGGACCGGCTGGTCCGGGGCCAGTCTTGTAGGCATGCAGGGGGAATGGGCCGGGGAGATGGTCGGGCCGGATGTGTGGGAGACCTGCCGGGAGTTGATCCCGGCCGGGAGCGTGTTCGCGTTCCTCGCCGAGCACCGTGAGGTGTTGTTTCCGCAGTCGATGTTCGCGGACATGTATCCGTCGTCCAACGGGCGTCCGAGTCTGCCGCCGCAGGTGCTGGCCGCGACGGTGGTCCTGCAGAGCCTGCACGGGCTGTCGGACTTCGAGACGGTCCAAGAGCTGCGCTGTGACCTGCGGTGGAAGGCCGCCTGCGGACTCGGCCTGTACGACACCGCGTTCGATCCGTCGCTGCTGACGTACTTCCGGCGCCGCCTGCGTCACTCGGCCGACCCGACGCGGATCTTCACCAAGGTCAAAGAGGTCGTGGCCTCAACCGGGGTACTCAAGGGCAAGCGGCGGCGGGCACTGGACTCCACCGTCCTTGATGATGCAGTGGCCACCCAGGACACCGTCACCCAGATCATCTCCGCGGTCCGCCGGGTGATCCGCGAGGTCCCCGGCGGCGAGGAGACCGCGCAGCAGTGGTGCACGGCGCACGATTACACCGATCCGGGCAAGCCGAGGATCGCCTGGGACGACGAGCAAGCGCGCGCCGCACTGGTCGACGCGCTGGTCACCGACGCGATCAACCTGCTCGGACACCTGCCCGAACAGGACCTGGGCGAGAAGGCGGCGAACGCGGTGGGTCTGCTGGCCCTGGTCGCGGGCCAGGACGTGGAGCCGGCCGAGGACTCCGACGGACGCGACGGACGCTGGCGCATCGCCCGGCGCACGGTCGCGGACCGGACCGTGTCCACCGTCGACGCGGACGCACGGCACATCCACAAAAACCGAACCCGCCACCAGGACGGCTTCAAAGGACATGCGTCCTTCGAGCCGGAGACCGGGCTGTTCACCGCGATTGCTGCCACCGGCGGCCACGGCCCCGACAACCACGAGGCCGCCGTCGCCGTCGGTCTGCTGGCCGACGAGGACGAGGGCCAGGAGTTAACCGTGCTCGGCGACTCCGCGTACGGCACCGGCCGGCTGCGCGAACAGCTGCAGGCCGACGGCCACACCCTGGTGATCAAGCCGCCACCGCTGCGGCAGGCCGTCCCCGGCGGCTTCACCATCGACGACTTCCACATCGATGCGGCGTCCGGCACCGCGACCTGCCCGGCCGGACACACCGCCAACCTCGGACAGGTCAAAGCCGACGGCGCCCGCACCGCCCAGTTCAAACGCCTGTGCACCGGCTGCCCCCTGCGCGGACGCTGCACCACCTCCAAGACCGGGCGCACGCTCAACGTCCACCCCCAGCACGAGCTGCTGGCCGCCGCCCGGGCACAGGCCGCCAACGATGTGGCCTGGCAGGACGAATACCGCAGATGGCGGCCACCAGTTGAACGGGCCATCGCCTGGCTCGTCGCCAAGGGCAACCGCAGAGTCCCCTACCACGGCGTCATCGCCAACAACATCTGGCTCCACCACCGCGCCGCCGCCCTCAACCTCCGCCGACTCATCAACCTCGGACTCACCCGGGCCAACGGCAGCTGGCACCTCACCCCGGCCATCGCATAGCGCAAGGGCCGCCCGGCCCACGGCCGGACAGCCCCACCCTCAAGATTTTCAGCAGTCTTCTAG
>NZ_FOFF01000053.1 GCF_900110755.1 Streptomyces sp. yr375 | reverse complement strand
CGCGACGGCGGATACGACGTCTCGGACTACACCGCCGTCCTCCCCGAATTCGGCGACCTGGCCGACTTCGTGGAATTCGTCGACGCCGCCCACCAACGCGGCATGCGCGTCATCATCGACTTCGTGATGAACCACACCAGCGACCAGCACCCGTGGTTCCAGGAATCGAGGAAGGACCCCGACGGACCCTACGGCGACTACTACATGTGGGCCGACGACGACAAGCAGTACGCGGACGCCCGCATCATCTTCGTCGACACCGAAGTCTCCAACTGGACCTTCGACCCCGTCCGCAAGCAGTACTTCTTCCACCGCTTCTTCTCCCACCAACCGGACCTCAACTACGAGAACCCGGCCGTGCAGGAGGAGATGCTGTCCGCGCTGCGGTTCTGGCTGGACCTGGGGATCGACGGTTTCCGCCTGGACGCGGTGCCCTACCTGTTCGCGGCGGAGGGCACGAACTGCGAGAACCTTCCTGCGTCGCACGGGTTCCTGAAGCGGGTCCGCCGGGAGATCGACGCCCACTACCCGGACACGGTGCTCCTCGCCGAGGCGAACCAGTGGCCCGACGACGTCGTCGACTACTTCGGCGACTACGCCTCCGGCGGCGACGAATGCCACATGGCGTTCCACTTCCCCGTCATGCCCCGCATCTTCATGGCGGTCCGCCGGGAATCCCGCTATCCCGTGTCGGAAATCCTCGCCAAGACCCCGGCGATTCCCGCGAACTGCCAGTGGGGCATCTTCCTCCGCAACCACGACGAGCTGACCCTCGAAATGGTCACCGACGAAGAACGCGACTACATGTACGCGGAATACGCGAAAGACCCGCGTATGCGCGCCAACATCGGCATCCGCCGCCGGCTCGCCCCGCTCCTCGACAACGACCGCAACCAGATCGAGCTGTTCACCGCGCTGCTGCTGTCGCTCCCCGGCTCGCCGATCCTCTACTACGGCGACGAGATCGGCATGGGCGACAACATCTGGCTCGGCGACCGCGACGCCGTCCGCACGCCGATGCAGTGGACGCCCGACCGCAACGCGGGCTTCTCCCCCTGCGACCCGGGCCGGCTGTCCCTCCCCGCGATCATGGATCCCGTCTACGGCTACCAGGTCACCAACGTCGAGGCGTCGATGTCGTCGCCGTCCTCGCTGCTGCACTGGACCCGGCGCATGATCGAGATCCGCAAGCAGAACCCCGCCTTCGGCCTCGGGACCTACACCGAGTTGCAGTCCTCCAACCCGGCCGTCCTCGCCTTCCTGCGCGAATACGAGGACGACCTGGTGCTGTGCGTGCACAACTTCTCGCGCTTCGCACAGCCCACCGAGCTCGACCTGCGCCGGTTCGACGGCCGCCATCCCGTCGAGCTGTTCGGCGGAGTCCGTTTCCCCGCCATCGGTGAACTGCCCTACCTGCTCACCCTCGCGGGCCACGGCTTCTACTGGTTCCGGCTCACCAGAGCCGCGTCCCGGATCGGTCGCCGCCCGTGAGCGTGCGCCGAGGAAAGGATGGGTCACCGTGACGAAGACCGCACCCATGCGACCGAGCGGCGTGAGCGCAGTGCGCTCCGTCGGGCTCGCCGCGCTGCTGTGCGAGTGGCTGCCGCGGCAGCGCTGGTTCGCCGGCAAGGACCGGCCCCTCACCGAGCTGCGCCTGCTGTCGATGACCGAGCTGTATCCGGGCTGTCTGCATCTGCTCGTGCACGCCGGTCAGTCGGGCGTCCCGACCCCGGGGAACACTCCCCCGGCCGGTGACTGCTACCAGTTGCTCCTCGGTGTCCAGGAGCATCTGTCGCCCCGGCTGGGCCGGGCGCTCATCGGCAGGGTCGAGGACGGGCCGATGGCGGGGCTGACGGTGCACGACGCGTTGCAGGACCCGCGGTCGGCGCATCTGCTGCTGGAGCGGCTGCGGCATCCCGGCACGCTGGGCCCGCTGACCTTCGAGTCGGACCCGTCCGTGTCACTGCCCCCGGGGCTCGCGCCCAGACTGCTGGAGGCCGAGCAGTCCAACACCTCGCTGGTGTACGGGGACGCGTTCATCCTGAAGATCTTCCGGCGCATCCAGCCCGGCGTGAACCCCGATCTGGAGGTGCCGGTCGCGCTGGCCGGGCAGGGCTGCGGGCGGGTGCCCGCGCCGGTGGCCTGGTTCAGGACGACGCATCCGCAGGAGGCGACGCTCGGCGTGCTCCAGCCGTTCCTGCCGGACGCCTCCGACGGCTGGACGCTGGCGCTGCGGGCCCTCGCCCGCGGGGACGACTTCACGGCGGAGGCCGCGGAGCTGGGGCGGGCCACCGCGGACGTCCACCTGGCGCTGGCCTCGGCCCTGCCGGCCGGTCCGGACGCGGAGGACGGGCGTACGGCGGCGGCGATGACCGAGCGGCTGGAGGCCGCCGCGCACCACGTACCGGCGCTGCGCCCGTTCGTCCCGGGCCTGACCACCGCCTTCGGCGCGCTGTCCGTGTGCGACGCCGGGCCGGCCGCCCAGCGCATCCACGGCGACCTGCACCTCGGGCAGGTGCTGCGCGCCGGGCGCGACTGGTTCGTCATCGACTTCGAGGGCGAGCCGTCCCGTCCGCTGGCCGAGCGGCGCAGCGCCCACTCCCCGGTCCGGGACATCGCCGGGATGCTGCGCTCCTTCGACTACGCCGCCCGCCAGCGCCGCCCGTGGCGCCCGGAGTGGGCGCGCCGCTGCCGGGAGGCCTACTGCGCGGGCTACGCGGCCCGCGCGGGCTGGGACCCCCGTAAGAAACATGCCCTGTTGCGTGCCTACGAGACGGACCGAGCCGTGTACGAAGTGCTGTACGAGGCCCGTAACCGTCCCGACTGGCTGCCCGTACCCATGGCGGCGATCGAACGACTCGCCGTCCGAGGAGGCTGACCCCCGTGGCCCTGCGTGACACTTCTCCGCCCGAGTCGGCCGGCCCCCGCCCGCGCACGGCGCCCGCGCTCGACGCGGCCGACCGCGGGCGCCTGCTCTCGGGCGCGCACCACGATCCGCACGCGCTGCTGGGCGCGCACCCGGTGCCGGGCGGGATCCTCTTCCGGGCCCTGCGCCCCTTCGCCGACGCGGTGAGTGTGCTGATCGACGGCGATCCCACCCCGCTGATGTCGGAGGGCGACGGTCTCTTCGCGGTCGTCCTGCCGCTGGCCGCGGTGCCCGCGTACACGCTGCTGGTGGCGTACGAGGGCGCCGAGCACAAGGTGGACGACCCGTACCGCTTCCTGCCGGCCCTCGGCGATCTCGATCTGCATCTCATCCGTGAGGGGCGGCACGAGGAGCTGTGGACGGCGCTCGGCGCGGAGCCGATGGCGCACCAGGGGGTGATCGGCACCCGGTTCACGGTGTGGGCGCCGAACGCCCAGGGGGTGCGGGTCGCCGGCGACTTCTGTTTCTGGGACGGGACGGCCTTCCCGATGCGGTCGCTGGGGTCGTCCGGGGTGTGGGAGCTGTTCCTGCCCGGGATCGGCGAGGGCGCCCGGTACAAGTTCGAGATCACCTCCCGGCACGGCCACCGCTTCCTCAAGGCCGACCCGATGGCCCGGCGCGCGGAGGTGCCGCCGGACACCGCGTCGATCGTGCACACCTCGCACTACGAGTGGGCGGACGAGGAGTGGATGGCGCACCGGGGCGATGTCCCCGTGCACGTGGCGCCGTTCTCCGTGTACGAGGTCCATCTCCCATCCTGGCGGCCTGGGTTGACGTACCGTCAACTGGCCGAAGAGCTGCCGCCGTATGTCAGCGAACTCGGCTTCACGCATGTGGAGTTCATGCCGGTCGCGCAGCATCCGTTCTCGGGTTCCTGGGGTTACCAGGTCACCGGTTTCTACGCGGTGACCTCGCGGCTCGGGACGCCGGACGACTTCAAGTTCCTGGTGGACGCCCTGCACCGGGCCGGGATCGGCGTGATCGTGGACTGGGTGCCGGCGCACTTCCCCAAGGACGACTGGGCGCTCGGCCGGTTCGACGGGGAGCCGCTGTACGAGCCGGGTGACTCGCGGCGGGCGGAGCATCCGGACTGGGGGACGTACGAGTTCGACTTCGGGCGCGTCGAGGTGCGCAACTTCCTGGTGGCCAACGCCACTTACTGGTGCGAGGAGTTCCACGTCGACGGGCTGCGGGTGGACGCCGTCGCCTCCATGCTCTATCTCGACTACTCGCGGGACTCCGGACAGTGGACGCCGAACGTGTTCGGCGGCCGGGAGGACCTGGACGCGATGGCGTTCCTCCAGGAGATGAACGCGACGGTGTACCGGCGCAATCCGGGGGTCGTGACGATCGCGGAGGAGTCGACGGCGTGGGAGGGGGTGACCCGGCCGACCGACAGCGGTGGTCTGGGGTTCGGGCTGAAGTGGAACATGGGCTGGATGCACGACTCGCTCCAGTACATCGCCAAGGAGCCGGTGCACCGCAAGTACCACCACCACGAGATGACGTTCTCGATGGTGTACGCGTACAGCGAGAACTACATCCTGCCGATCTCGCACGACGAGGTGGTGCACGGCAAGCGGGCGCTGGTGTCGAAGATGCCCGGCGACTGGTGGCAGCGGCGCGCCGACCACCGTGCCTATCTGGGCTTCATGTGGGCCCACCCGGGCAAGCAACTCCTCTTCATGGGGCAGGAGTTCGCCCAGGGCGCGGAGTGGTCGGAGAGCGAGGGGCCGGAGTGGTGGCTGCTGGACCCGGGGTACGCGTCCGCGGGCGATCACCGGGGGGTGCGGGACCTGGTCCGTGATCTCAACACGGTCTACCGGGCGACGCCGGCGCTCTGGGAGCGCGACACCGACCCGGCCGGTTTCCGGTGGGTGGTCGGCGACGCCGCGGACGACAACGTCTTCGCGTTCCTGCGCCACGACGCGCAGGGTGCTCCACTGCTCGCCGTCAGCAACTTCTCCCCCGTGGTCCGCCACGACTACCCGCTCGCCGTCCCCGGCGACGCCCCGGCCTGGCGGGAGGTGCTCAACACCGACGCCGAGCGGTACGGCGGCGGCGGTGTCGTGCGGTCCGCCCCCGTCGTAGCCGAGCAGGGGCGGCTGCGGCTGACGCTGCCGCCCCTGGCCACCGTGTGGCTGACGCCGTCGTCCGTGTGAAAAGGGCCTGACGGGGCAGTCGGGTGCGTGCCACCCGCCCGAGAAGGCCGTAGAGAAAGGCCGTATCCCGTGCGCACCGTCGGAGTGGAGGAGGAACTCCTCCTGGTCGACCCGAAGACCGGCGAGCCCAGGGCGCTGTCCGCTGCCGTCCTCGCCCGCGCCTCGCGGTGCGAGGTGGCGGAGGAGCCGCCCGTCTTCGAGAAGGAACTGCACAACCAGATGCTCGAGTTCGCCACCCACCCGCAGTCGGCGATGGCCGACCTCGGCGCGGAGATCGTCCGCATCCGCGGGGAGGCGGCCGGGCATGCCCGGGAGGCCGGGTGCGCGGTCGCCGCGCTCGCCACGTCACCGCTGCCGGTGCGCCCGTCCATCAGCATGAACCGGCGCTACCAGTGGATGGCGGAGCAGTACGGCATCGCGACACGTGAACAGTTGGTGTGCGGCTGCCATGTCCATGTGTCCGTGGGCTCGGACGAGGAGGGCGTCGCGGTCGTCGACCGGATCCGGCCCTGGCTGTCGGTGCTGTCGGCACTGAGTGCCAACTCGCCGTTCTGGCAGGGCCGGGAGACGGGCTACAGCAGTTACCGCAGCCGGGTGTGGCAGCGCTGGCCGTCGGCGGGTCCGACCGAGCTGTTCGGCTCGGCGGAGCACTACCACGGGCGGGTGGCGGACATGGTGGCCACCGGCACGATCCTCGACGAGGGCATGGTCTACTTCGACGCCCGGCTGTCGGCGCGCTATCCGACGGTGGAGGTGCGGGTGTCGGACGTCTGTCTGCACGCGGACACCGCCCTGCTGATCGCCACGCTGGTGCGCGGGCTCGTCGAGACGGCCGCCCGGGACTGGGAGGCCGGCCGGCCGCCGGTGGACCACACGGTGAGCCTGCTGCGGCTGGCCGGCTGGCGTGCCGCGCGCTCGGGGCTGACCGCGGATCTGCTGCACCCGGCGACCATGCGGCGCACCCGCGCCGAGACGGTCGTCGGGGCGCTGCTGGCGTATGTCGAGGACGCGCTGGCGGACAGCGGGGACCTGGAGCGGGCCCGCGCGTCCTGCGCCGAGCTGCTGCGGGTCGGCAACGGTTCGCAGATCCAGCGCGAGGTGTGGGAGCGTACGGGCAGTTTCCGCGAGGTCGTCACGACGTGTGTGCGGCACACCCAGAGTTGAGGCGACGACGCGGGCCCCGCCGGGATCCTCGGGCGTCGAGATCATCAAGGCGGATTACTTATTCATTCCCGGCCATAACCGGTCTCGCCTGGGCTAGATTCGACCACCGTCGATGACAGTTCCGGTCGGCGGCGTCACGGCCCGTACACGTCACAGGAGCAGCGCATGCGCGACTTCGCCCTCGCTCCCCGCACCACCCCGCCGCTGACCGGAGGGCTCGCCGACAGCGTCTTCGACACGGCCGTCCGCACTCCCACGCTCGCGGTGCTCGCCCGTCGCCGCCCGGACGCCGGCCCGGCGAGCTGGGCGGAGGTGACGGCGGTCGAGCTGCGGGACGAGGTGGTCGAGCTGGCCAAGGGGTTCGTGGCCTGCGGGATCAAGCCGGGCCACCGCGTGGCGATCATGGCGCGCACCCGGTACGAGTGGACGGTGCTGAGTCACGCGCTGTGGGCGGTGGGCGCCGAGGTCGTCCCCGTGTACCCGACGTCCTCGCGCGAGCAGGTCGAGTGGATCCTGCGGGACGCGGCCTGCGTGGGCGTGGTCGTCGAGGACGAACAGAGCGTCATGACCGTGGGATCGGTGTGCGCGGCCCTGCCCGCACTGCGGCACGTCTGGCAGATGGACGCGGGCGCGCTCGACGAGCTGCGGCGGCGCGGCGCGTTGGTGCCGGTGACCACGGTGGACTCGCTGCGCCGGATCGTGCTGCCCGACTCCACCGCGGTGATCGCGTACACCTCCGGCACCTCGGGCCGGCCCCTGGGCTGCGCGCTGACCCACCGCAGTCTGGCCAGCCCCTGCGACACGCTCCTGGCCGGCTGGGGGCACACGGCCGCGCCCCCCGGACAACAGCCGAGCGTCCTCGCCTTCCTGCCGTTCTCCCATGTGTACGGCCTGATGATCCAGGGCCTGTGTCTGCGCGGCGGCATCCTGATGGGCCACGAGCCCGACCTCGGCGCGGACGCGCTCTGGGAGTCGCTGCGCACGTTCCGGCCGACGTATCTGTACGCGGTCCCGTCGGTGTTCGAGAAGATCTACAAGAACTTCCTGCGGGCGGCGCAGGAGACGGGCCGCGGGGCGCTCTTCGAGCGGGCGGCGGAGACGGCGCGGGACTTCGCCGCCGCCGCCGAACGGCACCGGCTGGGCCGCGGCTCCGGGCCCGGCTTCGACCTGCGGCTCCAGCACGCCCTGTTCGAGCGGACGGTGTACCGCAGACTGCGGGCCGCGCTCGGCGGCCGGGTGCACCGCGCGACCTCGGGCGGCTCCCCCCTCCACCGCGACCTGTCCCTGTTCTACGAGGGCATCGGCATCTACGTGCACGACGGGTACGGCCTCACCGAGACCAGCGGCGGGGTCACCATGCAGCCGCTGGGCCGGGAGAAGTCGGGCACCGTCGGACAGGCCCTGCCGGGCATGGACATCCGGGTGGCGGACGACGGGGAGATCCTGGTGCGCGGCCCGTCGCTGTTCCAGGGCTACGTCAACGACGAGCCCGCGACCCGGGCCGCGCTGTGGGGCGGCTGGCTGGCCACCGGCGACCTCGGGACCCTGGACGCCGACGGCTACCTGTCGATCACCGGCCGCAAGAAGGACGTCATCATCACCAGCAGCGGCAAGAGCGTGGCGCCGGCCGCGCTGGAGCAGCGGCTGCGGCTGCATCCGCTCGTGCACCAGGCGGTGGTCGTGGGCGACAACCGGCCCTGTGTGGGCGCGCTGATCACCCTGGACCCCGACTTCGTGGCGCACTGGCGCGGCAGTCTCACGCTGCACGGCGATCCCCGGGGCCGGGAGGCACGTGAGGAGAACGCCCTGCGCGAGGAGGTCGCGCGGGCGGTGGCCGCGGCCAACAGCACGGTCTCCCGCTCGGAGTCGATCCGGGCCTTCCGCATCCTGCCGCAGCCGTTCGACCAGGCCAACGGTCTGCTGACGCCCTCGATGAAGCTGCGCCGCGACTCGATCGTGGCGCACTACGCGAGCGAGATCGAGGCGATGTACCAGGCGCGGGCCCGCCTGCCCCGCCCGGGCGCCCCGGAGGAGATCCTGAGCTCGGACGACGCGGACGACGTGTTCCGCTGAGCCTTGCCAGGTACGCAGGTGTGCGGCGGACGCGTAGCCTGCGCGGGCTCGGGAACCCTGGAAGGGGCGACGCCTGAGAGCCGTACGAGAAAGGACGACGGTCCCGGCAGCAGCGGGGCCGCACTGACGACATGGCAACCGAGCCGCGTGGTGACGACGCACTGTCCTTCTGGGCGATTTCGAGCCGCAGCGCCCGGTTCGCGGGCGAACCGCAGGACGTGACGGGCGCGCGGCTGGTCGCCGAGGATTTCCTCCGTGAGCTGGCCCGGGCCGCACCGCCCTCGACACCGGAGTGCTGGCACGACATCGTGCTGATCGTCACGGAGCTGGCCGCCAACGCCGTCCAGTACGCGCCGGGCCCCTTCGAGCTCCAGCTACGCCCCACCTTCGACGGGGTGCACGTCACGGTCCACGACACCAACAGCACCCCGCCGACGCCGCGGCCGTTCCGTCCCGACAGCGGGGGCGGCGGCATCGGCTGGTATCTGGTGCACACGCTGTGCAGCCAGGTGAGCGTGGTGCCGAACGAGCGGGGCCAGGGGGAAGGCAAGGACGTCCACGTCTTCCTGCCGTGGTGAGGGTGCGCACGCCGAACCGGCGCTGCAACTGGTCGAGGAACTCCACTCGTTGGCAGCTCCCAGATGCGCCTGCGACGCCCCGCTCTCCCCGGCCGGGCGTACCCGGGGCGTGTTGCGGGTACCAGGGTGGCCTCAGGAGAAACGTTCGTCTGCATGGCTCGTCCGGCTGGCGCGACCGGTTCGGCCGCGGTGGGATCGACAGGACCGACGGGGCAGACAGGGCAGCGCGCGTGGAGCCGTAGAAAGGGGTGGGCATCGTGACACGACCCAGGATCCTGGTGGTGGGCGCGGGCTTCGCGGGGGTGGGGTGCGTGCGGCGCCTGGAACGCGAACTCGCCGCCGCGGAGGCCGACGTCACCTTGGTGACGCCGTTCGCCTACCAGCTCTACCTGCCGCTGCTGCCGCAGGTCGCCTCCGGGGTGCTGACGCCCCAGTCGATCGCCGTCTCGCTGCGCCGCAGCAGGAAGTACCGCACCCGGATCATCCCGGGCGGCGCCATCGGCGTGGACCTCGCGTCGAAGGTCTGCGTCGTGCGGACCATCACCGACGAGCTCGTCAATGAGCCCTACGACTACCTCGTGCTGGCTCCCGGCA
Organism: Streptomyces sp. yr375; assembly: GCF_900110755.1. GTDB lineage: Bacteria > Actinomycetota > Actinomycetes > Streptomycetales > Streptomycetaceae > Streptomyces. The sequence continues at coordinate 49,140 of NZ_FOFF01000053.1, read as the reverse complement.
GTGTCACCCGCACCTTCGACATCCCGGGGCTGACCGACCATGCCTTCGGGATGAAGTCCCTCGCGGAGGCGGCGTACCTGCGCGACCACGTCATCACTCAACTGGACCTGGCCGACGCCAGTCACGACCCCGCCGAGCGGGCCTCGCGGCTGCAGTTCGTGGTCGTGGGCGGCGGCTACGCGGGCACCGAGACCGCCGCCTGTCTGCAACTGCTCACCCACAACGCGGTCAAGCGGTATCCGCGGCTGGACCCGGCCCTGATCAAGTGGCATCTGATCGACATCGCCCCGAAGCTGATGCCGGAACTCGGCGACAAGCTGGGCCGCAGCGCCCAGGAGGTGCTGCGCAGGCGCGGGATCGAGGTCTCGTTGGGCGTGTCCATCGCGAAGGCGGGCCCGCAGGAGGTCACCTTCACCGACGGGCGGGCCGTCCCGACCCGGACCCTCATCTGGACGGCGGGCGTGGCCGCCAGCCCGCTGATCGCGACGCTCGGCGCGGAGACGGTCCGCGGGCGGCTCGCGGTCGAGGCGGAGCTGAACCTGCCAGGGAACGACGGGGTGTTCGCGCTCGGCGACGCCGCCGCCGTACCCGACCGGGCCAAGGGCGAGGCGGGCGCGGTCTGCCCGCCGACCGCGCAGCACGCGATGCGGCAGGGCAAGGTCGTCGCCGACAACGTCATCGCGACGCTGCGGGGCCGGCCGCTGCGGCCGTACGTGCACAAGGACCTGGGTCTGGTCGTCGACCTCGGCGGCACCGACGCCGTCTCCAAGCCGCTCGGCATCGAACTGCGGGGGCTGCCCGCGCAGGCCGTGGCCCGCGGCTACCACTGGTCGGCGCTGCGCACCGGGGTGGCCAAGGCCCGGGTGCTGACGAACTGGACGCTCAACGCGGTCGCGGGCGACGATTTCGTGCGCACCGGCTTCCAGGCGCGCCGGGCGGCGAAGCTGAAGGACTTCGAGTACACGGACAGCTATCTGACGACCGAGCAGGTGCGGGCGCACCTCAAGGGCTCCGGCTCCGACGTGTCCGGCTCCGAGGGCTCCGGCTTCGAGGGCTCGGGCCCCGATCAGGAGTGAGGCCGGCGGCGGAGCGGGGCGGGGTGCGGGCGGCGGCACGGTCGTCCGGTGCGCGGTGGCGGGACCGGGTCGCGGCGTCCGATCCCGGGCTGCTGCGGCTGGCGGCCGGGCTGCGGACGGTCGGCGCGATCTCCCTGACGCTGGCCGTGCTCTCGCTGGTGGGCGCGGACGTCTCGCATCTGGTGGCGGGGGCCATCGCGGCGATGGTCGCCACGTTCGCCGTCCGGGAGCAGGAGCGCGACCGGCAGGCCGGCACGCTCGCGCTGGGCCTGCCGGTGGCGCTGGCCTCGGTGTCGCTGGCGGCGCTGCTCAGTTCCCGGGTGCTGGCCGGTGACGTCTTCTTCGTCGCCCTGATCTTCTGCGCGGTCTACGGACGGCGGTTCGGCGACCGGGGCACGGCGCTCGGGCTGATCGGGTTCCAGGTCTACTTCCTGGCCCTGTTCGTCGGTGTCGGGACGTCGACGCTGCCGGGGTACTACGGGGTGCTCGCCGTCGCCTTCGCGTGCAGTGCGGTGGCGCGTTTCGTGCTGGTGCCCCAGACGTCGACCGGGATCCTGGAGCGGCTGCGGCAGGCCTTCCGGGCGCGGCTCGCGCAGTTGCTCGACGCCCAGCTCGAGCTGCTCGACGCCGGCCCGGACGACGCGGACCGGGCGCTCGGCCAGGTGCGCGAGGGCACCGCCCGGCTGCACGAGACGGCCATGATGATCCAGGGCCGGCTGGCGGAGGGCACCCCGGACGAGGCGGTGGCCGGGCTGGTGCAGCGCCGGATCGCCGAGGCCGAGATCACCGCCGAGCGGCTGGGCCTGCTCCTGCTGACGGCCCGCAGCGCCGAGCGGGCCGACACCCTGACCCTGCACCTGCCGGGCGCGGCGCTCCCGGAGGGCGGCGAGCTGCCCTGGCGGGACGACGCCCTGGACACCCTGCGCCGCGATCTCCAGGCCCTTCACCTGCTCGTACGGCATCCCGCGGCTCAGGTGTCGGGGACGGCGTCGGCGTTGATGCGCAACCGGCTGCTGGGGTACCGGGACGAGGAGAACCTGCCGAAGGCGTCGCCGGCGGTGCAGGACGTCTTCCGGGGGGTCGGTGAGGCGGCGCGCGCGGTGCTGGGGCTGCGGATCGCGCTCGACGGGCCGCAGGACGAGTCCGACGACAGTCCCGAGACGGCCCGCTCCCGCGAGGAACTGGACGCCGAGGACGCCTCGATCGGCGCCGAGGAGGACGAGGGCGCGGCCGAGGAGGCGACGGGGCTGCGGCGGCCGACGACCCGGGCCGCGGTGCAGGTCGCCGTCGGGTCGTCGCTGGCCATCGTCGGCGGCGAGCTGCTGTCCGCGCACCGCTGGTACTGGGCGGTGCTGACCTGCTGGATCGTGTTCCTGAACACCGCGTCCACCGGGGAGATCCTGGTCAAGGGCTACCGGCAGCTGCTGGGCACCGTGCTCGGGGTGGTCGCGGGCATCGTGCTGGCGGGGCTGGTCGGACAGCACACGTGGACGGCGTTCGCGGTGGTGCTGCTGTGCGTGTTCGCGATGTTCTACACGGCGCCGCTGTCGTACACGCTGATGTCGTTCTTCGTGACGGCCGCGCTGGGCGTGCTGTACACGCTGCTGCACACCTACAGCTTGTCGGTGCTGGTGCTGCGGGTGGAGGAGACGGCGCTGGGCGCGGCCTGCGGGATCGTCGCGGCGGCGCTGGTGCTGCCGGTGCGCACGGACCGGCGGACGAACGAGCTGCTGACGACCGTCCTGGACCGGCTGACCGATGTCACCGGGGCGGCGGTGGAGCAGCTCAGCGGCGGGCCCCCGGCCGACCTGCTGGACCGGGCCCGGGACCTGGACCAGGCGCTGGCCGACCTGCGGGCCGCCACACAGCCCCTGACGCATCCGGTCACGCCGTTGCGGACCCGGCGGGACACCGCGCGCTATGTCGTCGCGCTCCTGGAGACCTGTGCCTACCACGCGCGGTCCCTGGCGGCCACGGCCGAGCTGCTGCCGACGCATCCGTCGATCGCGGCGGACCCTCGGCTGCGCCGGGCGGGGCAGCGCATCCTGCACAACACCGGGGCGATCGCCGCGCGCGTCGCGGACGAGCGGTCGGCCGCCGAGGTGCTGACCGGGCCGAGCATCGCCGCGCTGCTGAAGCCGGGCGTCCCGGGCACACCGCGCTACGGCCGGGTGACCGACCGGGTGCTACGGCATCTGCAACGCCTGGACGAGGCGGTGGTCGGCCTCGCGCGCCCGCTCGGGGTGCCGGTGGCACCGGGTGCACCGCCGAAGTGAGGCCCGATACCGGCCGGGCTCGAAAAAACTCCGTTCAGAACTCCGTGGACATGCCGCTCGCCTCGGCGATGCCACGCAGTTCCTCGGCGTCCTGCTGGCGCTGCCGGATGCAGCCGGCGATATCGGCGAGGCGGCTGGGGTCGGCCGCGGTGGCCGCGTCGGTGACCACCCGGACCGGGCCGGTGCCGTCGACCTGTATCTCCACGAGCTGGTTGTCCAGCCGGCCGGTGACCGCGGTGGCGATGACCAGCGCGGCCTCGTCGCGGACCTCCTGGGGCAGGTGCAGGGTGTCCTCCGGGTCGAGGGCGAAGTCGAGACTGCCCGGTGGCTGCTGTTCGAGGGCGCGCAGCGCGGGTGCGACGACCTTCAGCAGGAGCTGGTAGTCCTCGCTGTCCATGCGGACGCGCAACAGGTCGAGGTACATGTCCACGGGCTGTTCGTCGGGCTGTCCGTCGGGCGGGAACTCTGGTTCTTTCATCTGGTCCGTGTTCCCACCCAGGCGGACGTCAGACCTCACGCAGGCGTGCCATCGCGAACGGAACGCGAAGAAGAACAGTCCGATCCGGTGGGCGTCCAGTCTCTTCAGCTCGGACGGGCACAGCTCGCGCAGGGGGTGTTCGCAACGAGGACTGCCCCCCGGGCCGGCTCGCTGAACACCGGGTCGCTCGCCACGTCCCGCACGGTGACCTGGGCGAAGTCGCGAGCGTCCTGCGCGCAGGACGTCGAAGAAGTGGACGAAGTCCGCCGTGAGACCGGTGTGCCGCTCGATGCGCAGGCCGCCGCGCACCCGGTCGACCGTCTGCACGTTGCCCATGTTCGGTGTCGACCACGGCGAGCGTGCGGCTCAGCACTGCGCCGAGCACCGCGCCCCGGCTGTGGCCGTGTCCGTGGCCTCGGCCTCGCTGCCCGCCGGGTGGTCCGGCAGGAAGCCGAGGGCGGGCTCCGGTCTGCGGACCCTGCGGGGGAACCTCTCAGCCCAGTGCCTCCTGGCGCACCCGCGCGCAACTGCGGTTGATGAGACGGGAGACGTGCATCTGGGAGATGCCCAGCCGGTCGGCGATCTTGCTCTGTGTCATGTCCTCGAAGAAGCGCAGGTAGAGGATGGTGCGCTCGCGTTCCGGCAGGCGACGCAGGCCTTCCTTCGCCGACTCGCGGTCGACCACGACGTCGAAGGAGGAGTCGGGGCCGCCGAGGGTGTCGGCGAGGCTGTAGCCGTCGTCGCCGGTGGGGAGTTCGGCGTCCAGCGAGAGGGTGCTGAAGCTCTCCAGGGCCTCCAGACCGGCGGTGACCTCGTCCTCGGTGAGCCCGGTATGGGCGGCGACATCGGCGACCGAGGGCTCGGCCGCACCCGGGTTCTGGGCCAGTTCGCGGCGGGCGACGCGCACCTTGTTCCGCAGTTCCTGCACCCGGCGGGGCACGCGCAGCGCCCACATCCGGTCCCGGAAGTGCCGCTTGATCTCACCGGTGACGGTCGGCACGGCGTAGCTCTCGAACGCCCCGCGCTCGGGGTCGAAGCGGTCGACGGCCTTCACCAGTCCGAGGGCGGCCACCTGCCGCAGGTCCTCGACGGCCTCGCCGCGGTCGCGGAAGCGGCCGGCGATCCGGTGGGCCATGGGCAGCCAGGCGGTGACGATCTCGTCGCGCAGGGCGTCCCGCTCGGGCCCCGCCGCCAGGGCGACGAGGCGGGCGAACCGGCTCGCGGTGTCGGGGGCGTCGGCGTGGGTGCGGCGGAGCTGTGCCGTGGTGGGGGCGGTGGGGGCGGATACGGCGGTGGAAGCGGATGCGGTGCTGCTTGTCGACATGTCGATAGGCATGCGGGATCGCTCCTGAAGGGTCGTTTCAGGGATGTGGCGACGGGAGGGCCTCTGCCACCCAGGGCGCGTGCAGCGCCCCGGAGCGGCTGAACCGCTCCCGTCGGCGCGCCTCCGGTCCGAAGCACGAACCTCCGTCTGCCCTGCCTCCGGAGGTACAAACTCCGCCCGGGAGAAAGGCGTTGGGCGGGATCGGCGCTCCGCGTCCCGGGCCGCGCCGGAGCGTGGACGGGTCAGAACACGGGGACGACGACGGTGATGCGCTTGCCCCCGGAGGGCAGCTCGGACACCCGGACGTCGCGGGCCAGCCGGCAGACGATCGGCCAGCCGCGGCCACCGGTGCGCCAGCGTCCCTCGTCGTCGACCGGGCCGGTGCTGACCGGCAGCCGGTCGCTGCGGTCGCTGACGGAGACGCGCACGGCCCGCCCGTCCACGTCGACGTCGAACCCGGTGACGCCGCCGCCGTGCAGGATGGCGTTGGTCGTGAGTTCGGAGGCGACGAGCAGCGCGTCCGAGAGGGCCTCCTCGTCGTACGGGCGGCCGGTGGCCCCGCACCGCCCGGTCACCGCGCGCCGCACGGCGCAGCGGACGTCGGCCGGCCGGCACTGCTCGCCTCCCCCGCGCCGGAACGTGCCGTCCGGCACGTCCGGCCGGTCGGTCGGGTCCTTCGCAGGCATCCCTTCGCTCCCTTGGCTGTCGCCGACTGGTCACTGGTCGTCTCTTTTCGGCTGGCCCCATCGGCGTCGGCCAAACCTCTCGGACAGGGAGCAATCGACCGGCCCTGACGGGGTAGGTGAAGTACATGACCGATGTCGTGGACGCGGGCGAACTGCTACGGCGCATCCAGCGGGCCCGGACCTGCGCCCGGGAGGAGGCGCTGGCCTGGCGGATCCGGAGCGCGGACCTCGCACGGGCCGACGCGGACGGGGCGGACGGCGCCGACGGGGCGCGTGACGCCCGGGTGCGGGCGCTCGCCTACGAGGCCGTGCTCAGCGTGCTGGACGAGATCCTGACGCCCGGCCGACCGCACGAACTGCCCCGGCAGTGAGATCCGGAAAGAAGCGCGGCGAAACAGGTCGCACAACCGGATTTTCTGGATTTCCTCTACGCGCAATCTCCTTGAATGGTCTACCGTTTATTCATACGTGGCGGTCGGAGTCCGACGGCACTCCTCCTCCGTGCGCCACCCTCTTGCCGCCCTGGCTGGCTTCCCCCGTCCAGCCAGGGCTTTCCTCTGCCCTCTGCCCTGCCCTCTTGCGAAAAGTGCCGTCCGCCGAGGTGCCCGGGGCGTCGGCAGCGGCTGAAATGGGAGGAGGACAGCACTCCGAGCATCACCCAGAGGAAGCAGCCCTCCCCCATCGACCGCCGGCGAGGAGCCCCGCGCCATGACCAAAGCGACCAGACTGCTGACCGCCCTCCCCCCGCCCCAGCGCCAGCGCCTGATGGGGCTCGCCCGCGAGGTCTCCTTCGCCGAGGACGCCCGGATCTTCGAGGCGGGCGGCACGGCCGACCGTTTCTGGGTCGTCCGCTCCGGCGCGGTCTCGCTCGTCCAGCAGGTGACGACCGTGCGCCGGGTCACCGTCGCGAGCCTCGGCGCCGGCGACCTGCTGGGCTGGTCGTGGCTGTTCCCGCCGTACCGGTGGGACTTCGGCGCGGAGGCCTTCAGCCCCGTACGCGCCTACGAGTTCGAGGCGCAGCCGGTGCAGAAGCTGTGCGAGGAGGATCCGGCGCTCGGGATGTCGCTGGTGCGGATCGTGGCCGAGATCCTCGCGCACCGGCTGGAGATGACCCGCGGCAGACTGATGGAGCAGTACGGCACCCAACGGCACGGGGTGCTGTAACCCCCCGCCCGCGCCGGACACGGCAACGGCTCAGATGCGGTAGCGGCGCAGCGCGGGTACCGCGACCGCCAGGCCCAGCATCGTCGCGACGACCAGCAGGCCGCCGCCCGCGACGGCCTCGCGGGGCCCGAAGGCGGCGCCGGCCGTGCCGTGCAGGACGTCGGCGAGGCGCGGCCCGCCCACGACGACGACGGTGAAGACGCCCTGCATCCGGCCGCGCATCTCGTCGGTGGCGGCGGACAGGAGGATCGCGCCCCGGAAGACCATCGACACCATGTCGGCGACGCCGGCGACGGCCAGGAACACCACGGCCAGCCACAGACTGCCGCTCAGCCCGAACCCGGTGATGGCCGCGCCCCAGGCGACGACCGCGCCGATCACCATCCAGCCGTGCCGGCGGGCCCGGGAGAACGTCCCGGAGAGCAGTCCGCCCAGCACCGCGCCGACGGGGATCGCCGCGAACAGCAGGCCGAGGGCGAGCCCTTCGCCGTAGGAGGCGTACGTCTCGGCGGCGAGCTGGGGGAACAGGGCGCGGGGCATACCGAAGACCATGGCGATGATGTCGGCGAGGAAGGACAGCAGCAGCACCTTGTGCCGGGATATGTAGCGGAAGCCCGCCACGATCTCGCGCACCCCGGCGCGCCGGGTGGTCGTGCCCGCCAGTGGCGGCAGCGCGGGCAGCCGGAACACGGCCCACAGGGTCGCGCACAGCGCGACGGCGTCGAGCAGGTACAGCTCGGGCAGGCCGATGACGGGGATCAGGGCGCCCGCCAGCAGCGGGCCCGCGACCAGGCCGGTCTGCATGACGGTCGAGCCGAGGGCGTTGGCGGCGGCCAGTTCGTCGGCGGGGACCAGACGGGCGATGGAGGCGCTGCGGGCGGGCGAGTTGAGGCCGAAGAACGCCTGCTGGACGGCGAGCAGCACCATCAGCACGGCCACCGAGTCGAGCCCGGAGACCGCCTGGAGCCAGAACAGCACCGAGGTGACGGCGATACCGCTGTTGGTGATCAGCAGCAGCTTGCGCCGGTCGACGGTGTCGGCGATCGCGCCGCCCCACAGCGCGAACACCACCATCGGTACGAGTCCGGCGAGGCTGGCGTAGCCGACCCAGGCGGAGGAGCCGGTGATGTCGTAGATCTGCTTGGGCACGGCGACGGCGGTGAGCTGGCTGCCCACGGCGGTGACGATGGTCGAGGACCACAGTCGCCGGTAGGCCGGCCGGCGCAGCGGGCGGGTGTCCATCGCCCAGCGGCGCCAGCCGCGCCGGGGCCGGTCCTGCGGGCTCGGGTCGGTCTCGTCGGCAGGGGGTGCGGTACTGCTCTCGCTCGCGTCCACACGCTTCCTGGTTGCTCGTTACATCTTTCGGGTCCGGGGGTCACTATCCCACCCGTGTTCCGGGCTCCGGCCGCCGGGTTCCCGCCTTTCAGGCCCCCGCGAGGAGGGTCGCGCCGAGGGTGACCATCGTGGCGGCGACGAGTGCGTCCAGGGCGCGCCAGGCGGCGGGGCGGGTCAGGAAGCGGCCGAGCAGCCGGGCGCCGAAGCCCAGCGCGGCGAACCAGCACACGCTGGCGAGCGCGGCGCCGAGGCCGAAGGTCCAGCGCATGGGGCCGCGGTCGGCGGCGACGGAGCCGAGCAGGAAGACGGTGTCGAGGTAGACGTGGGGGTTGAGCCAGGTCAGCGCCAGACAGGTCAGCACGGCCCGGCGCAGTGAGCCGGTGGCGTCGCCCTCCGTCGCCAGGGCGCCCTGGGGCCGAAGCACCCGGCGGGCCGCCAGGGCCCCGTAGCCGAGCAGGAACAGTCCGCCGATCCAGGCGACCGTCGTCAGCGCCCCGGGCCAGGCCACCACCAGCGTTCCCATACCGCCGATACCGAGGGCGATGAGCAGTGCGTCGGACAGGGCGCAGATCGCGACGACGGCGAGGACGGCGTTCCGGCGGATCCCCTGGCGCAGGACGAAGGCGTTCTGGGCGCCGATGGCGACGATGAGCGACAGACCGGTGCCGAATCCGGCGGCCGCGGCGGTGAGTGCGTGGGACATGGCGTCCACGCTAGGGAAACGATCACTGGGCGTACAGCTAAAGATTCTTACGTAACATTAGCGCTCGTGATGACTCCCGAGACGACTCCTGTGATGACTTCCGCGATGGCGGAGCTTCCGCTGGACCAGGTGCGGACGCTGCTCGCGGTGGTGGACGGCGGCACCTTCGACGCTGCGGCGGCCGCTCTGCATGTGACGCCGTCGGCGGTCAGCCAGCGCGTCAAGGCGCTGGAGCAGCGCACGGGCCGGGTCCTGCTGCTGCGCACCAAGCCGGTGCGGCCGACGCCGTCGGGCGAGATCGTCGTGCGGTTCGCCCGCCAGTTGGCCCGGCTGGAGCGCGACACGCGGTCCGAGCTGGGCATGAGCGGCGAGGGCGAGCCGACGCGCGTGACGGTCGCGGTGAACGCGGACTCCCTCGCCACCTGGTTCCTGCCGGCCCTGACCCGGGTGTCGCGGGAGCCGCACCTCTGTTTCGAACTGCACCGCGAGGACGAGACCCGCACGGCGGAGCTGCTGCGGGAGGGGCTGGTGATGGCCGCGGTGACGTCGTCGCCCGAGGCGGTGGCGGGCTGTTCGGTGCGGGCGCTGGGGACGATGCGCTACGTGGCCGTCGCGAGCCCGGACTTCGTGGCCCGCCATCTCGCCGACGGCCCGCTCCACGAGACGCTGCCCGGGGCGCCGGTGCTGTTCTTCGACCGGAGCGACGATCTCCAGGACGCGTTCGTGCGCGGGTTGCGCAGCGGCTCGGGCGGCGCGAGCTCGCTGCGACACGCCGTGCCGACCTCGGAGGGTTTCCTGACCGCGGTCGCCGCCGGCTTCGGCTGGGGCATGGTGCCCGAGGCGCACTCCAGACCGCTCCTCGACTCCGGCCGCCTGGTCCGCCTCGCCCCCGACCGCCCCCTGGACGTCCCGCTGTACTGGCAGCAGTGGAAGCTGGACTCGCCCGCGCTGGCGGCGGTGGCGGACGCGGTGACGACAGCGGCGGCCCGGGCCCTGAGAACCTGACCGGGTCTGACCGGGTCTGACCGGACCCTCAGGAACTGAGCCGGGTCAGCGTCGCGTGGGCGCTGTCCAGGAGCATGTCCAGCGCCGTCGGATAGGCGCTGGTCACCATGTGGGTCGACAGCAGCGGGGCCGCCTCGGCGATCCGGGGGTGGGTCGCGGCGGGGAGCCGGGCGTACGTAGAGCGCCACATCGCGTCGTCGGCGCGCCGCGTGGCCCGGGGCAGGGCCAGCGACGCGGCGTCGAGGGCGGCGAAGGCCAGGGTCTGGTCGATGAAGGCGTGGTAGATCCGCACGGTGTCCGGCAGCGCGAACCCGGCGGTGCGCAGCACCTCCAACACGGCCTCGTCGGCGGCGAGTTCGTTGGCCCGGCCGGTCACCCGGCTCGCGGTGAGCTGGGCGGCCTGCGGGTGGGCGACGTAGGCGGCGTGGATGCGCAGCCCGATGGCGCGCAGGTCCGTCCGCCACTGACCCGTCGGCCGCCAGCCGCGCAGCGCCTCGCCGATGAGCGCGTCTCCGATGGCGAGGGTCAGTTCGTCCATGCCCCGGAAGTACCGGTACAGGGTGCTGGGGTCGCAGTCGAGGGCGAGGCCGAGGCGGCGGGCGGTCAGGCCGGTGCTGCCGTGCTCGCGCAGCAGGCGCAACGCGGTCTCGACGATCAGCGCCTCGGACAGCACGGTGCCGCTCTTGGTCGGCCGCCGCCGACGCCGCTTCTCCTCCGGTACGACCGCCTTCGCCATACCCGCTCCCTCCTTGAGCCTGCCCCCCGGGGCTCCTTATGCCAACGCCATTGACCTTAGGCGGACGCACGGCGTTTCATCTCCGACAGGGCACCCTCCTTTCGCACCTTTCATACTTTTTACACACCTCGATCGAGGGAGTTTCGTCATGCGTGTCCTGCTCGTGGGTGCCGGTGGTGTGGGCACCGCCGTCACCCGGATCGCCGCCCGGCGTCCGTTCTTCGAGGCGATGGTGGTCGCCGACCACGACCCCGCCCGGGCCGCTGCCGCCGTCGCCGCGCTCGACGGCGACGACCGGTTCCACGCCGAGCAAGTCGACGCCGCCGACGAGACGGCCGTGGCCGGTCTGCTCGCCCGCCACCGCTGCGACGTCCTGCTCAACGCCACCGACCCGCGGTTCGTGATGCCGCTGTTCCGTGCCGCGCGCGGCGCCGCGGCCACCTATGTCGACATGGCGATGTCGCTGTCCCGGCCGCACCCGGAGCGTCCGTACGAGGAGTGCGGGGTCAGGCTCGGCGACGCACAGTTCGCGGAGGCCGACGACTGGGCCGGGGCGGGCCTTCTGGCGCTGGTCGGCATGGGGGTCGAGCCGGGGCTGTCGGACGTCTTCGCCCGGTACGCCGCCGACGAACTCTTCGACGAGATCGACGAGATCGGCGTCCGTGACGGCGCGAACCTCACCGTCGAGGGCCACGACTTCGCGCCCTCCTTCAACATCTGGACCACGATCGAGGAGTGCCTGAACCCCCCGGTGGTCTACGAGGCCGACCGCGGCTGGTTCACCACCGCGCCGTTCAGCGAGCCCGAGGTGTTCGACTTCCCCGCCGGCATCGGTCCGGTGGAGTGCGTGAACGTCGAGCACGAGGAGGTGCTGCTCGTGCCGCGCTGGGTGAAGGCACGCCGGGTCACCTTCAAGTACGGCCTGGGCCGGGAGTTCGTCGAGACGCTGAAGACGCTGCACCGCCTGGAGCTGGACCGTACGGTGCCCGTGACCGTGCCGAGCGCGCACGGACCGGTGCCGGTCTCGCCCCGGGACGTGGTCGCCGCCTGTCTGCCCGACCCGGCGACACTGGGCGCGCTGATGCACGGCAAGACGTGCGCCGGGACCTGGGTGCGGGGCGTGAAGGACGGTGTGCCACGCGAGGTGTACCTCTACCACGTGGTCGACAACCAGTGGTCGATGGCCGAGTACGGCAGCCAGGCGGTGGTGTGGCAGACCGCCGTCAACCCGGTGGTCGCCCTCGAACTGCTCGCCACGGGCGCGTGGTCCGGCGCGGGCGTCCTGGGCCCCGAGGCGTTCCCGGCCCGCCCCTTCCTCGACCTGCTGACGGCGTACGGCTCCCCGTGGGGCCTGCGGGAGCAGTGAACGTCGCTGCGGTCCCGCGCTGTTTCGGTCCGGCTCCTGCGGTGACCCGGCCGGGAGCGAACATCCGGAACAGCACGTACGACTTGATCGCAGGTGACTTCGATGGACGACTGGCGACAGCACGCCGCGTGCCGCCGCGAGGACCCGGACCTCTTCTTCCCCGTCGGCACGTCGGGGCCGGCCCTGCTCCAGACGGAGCAGGCGACGGCGGTCTGCCGACGCTGCCCCGTGCGGGAACCGTGCCTGGAGTGGGCCATGGAGACCGACCAGACCCTCGGGGTCTGGGGCGGCACGAGCGAAACGGAACGACGCGCCCTCAGGCGGCGCGCCAGGGCCCGACGCGGTTCGTGACCCTGGCCCCGGGCCCGCAGGTAGGTGGAACTCGCCGCGTTCCGGGCCCGGTTCGTCCAGTTCGGCTGGCTCGGGCGTTACGGCTTGGCGGGCTTGCCCTTGCCGTACAGCCAGGTTTGCAGCAGCGGGCCGACGTTCTTCCCGGACTCCCGCTCGGCGAGCCGCTCGAACTGGGCGGTGGTGCCGTGGCCGTAGCGGTGCTGGGCGGCCCAGGCGCGCAGGATGCGGAGGAAGGCGCGGTCTCCGACGGCGGTGCGCAGGACGTGCAGGGTCATGGCGCCGCGGGCGTAGACGGGGGTGTCGAAGATGTGCGCGCCGCTGCCGGGGTCGCCGGGCGGGAACGCCCACAGGCCGTCGGTCGCGGGGCGGGCGTACAGGGCGTCGAACGTCTTCTGCGCCGTGTCGCCGCCGTGCTGCTCCGCGTAGAGCCACTCGGCGTAGGTGGCGAAGCCCTCGTTGAGCCAGATGTCCTTCCAGGAGGTGAGGGAGACGGAGTCGCCGAACCACTGGTGGGCGCTCTCGTGGACGAGGGTGCTCAGGTCGGGTGCGCTGTCGTACACGGGCCGCGACTGGGTCTCCAGGGCGTAGCCGACGTTCGGGGCGTGGTCGACGATGGAGCCGGCGGCGCGGAACGGGTAGGGCCCGAACAGCTTGCTCTCCCACTCCAGCACGGACGGCAGCTTGTTCAGGACGGGTGCGGCGGCCGTGGCCTCGCGGGGGTCGACGGCGTCGTAGACCTTCAGGCCGTCGCGGGTCGTGTACTGCTTGACCTGGAACTTTCCTACCGTGGCGGTGGCGAGGTAGGCGGCCATGGGTTCCGTCTGGCGCCAGCGGAAGGTGGTCTTCCCGTTCGCCGTGCGGCGGCCGAGCAGGACGCCGTTGGCGACGGCGACGCGGTCCTTGGGGACGGTGATCGCGAAGTCGTAGGCGGACTTGTCGAGGGGGTGGTTGTTGGCCGGGAACCAGGTCATCGCGCCCTGCGGTTCACCGGCGACGAAGGCACCGTCGTCGGTGGGGATCCAGCCGTCGAGGGAACCGTCGGGGTCGGTGACCGGGCCGGGGGTGCCGTTGTAGGTGACGGTGACGCGGAACCGCTCGCCCTTGCGCAGGGCGCGCTTCGGGGTGATCACGAGTTCCTGGCCGTCGCGCTTGTATGCGGCCTTGACGTGATCGACCGTCAGGCCGGTGACCTTCAGCCCGTTGAAGTCGAGGTCGAAGCGGGTCAGCCGCTGGGTGGCGCGGGCGGTGAGGACCGCGGTGCCGGTGAGGTGGCGGCTACCCGGGTCGTAACCGAGCGTCAGACCGTAGTGGGTGACGTGGTAGCCGCCGTTGCCGGCGAGCGGGAAGTAGGGGTCGCCGACGCCGGACGTGCCCGTCGGACCGGCCGCGGTGGCGGGTCCGGCCGCGATGAGCAGCGCCGCCACGGCGACGGGGACAATGGCGGCGACCGCTTCACGGCGGAGGAGGGTCGTGGTCGTGGTCCGGCTGCGGGGGTGTCTCACGTGCGCTCCTGGGGGGTGGCGAGTGATCAAACACCCTCAGCGTAAGGACCCGGCACCACGGTTTGCTCCTCGTTCAGGCTCATTCAGGTCAAGCCGAGCGGTGCCGGCAGGCAACTGCGGCCTACGCTCGACACCACCCGCCGCGCCCGCCGAACCCGAGGACGGCCCGCCATGAGCGTCCGTGTCCGCGTACGTCGCGTCTACGACCCGCCCGAGCCCGGCGACGGTGTGCGGGTCCTCGTCGACCGGCTGTGGCCGCGCGGTGTGTCCAAGGACGCGGCGCACGTCGACGAGTGGCCGAAGGGCCTCACCCCGTCCACCGAGCTGCGCCGCTGGTACCACGCGGGCGAGGGATCGTACGAGGAGTTCGCGCGGCGCTACGAGGCGGAGCTGACCGCCCCCGAGGCGGCCGAACTCTTGGAACATGTGCGGGAGTTGGCCACCAAGGGGCCGGTGACGCTGCTGACGTCCGCGAAGTCCCCGGAGCAGAGTCACACGACGGTGCTGGTCCGCCTGCTGGAGGCGGACCGGCGCTGACCGCCCGCCCACCCCGTCTGCTCAGCCGGTCTGTTTCGCCGCCGCCCGGCCCGCCGCGCGTCCGGAGAAGAGGCAGCCGCCGAGGAAGGTGCCTTCGAGGGCGTTGTAGCCGTGGACGCCGCCGCCGCCGAAGCCGGCGACCTCGCCCGCCGCGTACAGTCCCTCGACCGGCTGTCCGTCGGCGCCCAGGGCGCGCGAGTCCAGGTCGGTCTGGATGCCGCCGAGCGTCTTGCGGGTGAGGACGTGCAGCTTGACGGCGATCAGCGGGCCGGCCTCGGGGTCGAGGACGCGGTGCGGGGTCGCGACGCGGCCGAGCCGGTCGCCGATGTAGCGGCGGGCGTTGCGCGCGCCCTGGATCTGGGAGTCCTTGCTGTACGGGTTGGCGATCTGGAGGTCGCGGGCCTCGATCTGGCGGCGCAGGTCGGCCACGTCGAGCAGTGGCTTGTCGGTCAGTCCGTTCATCTTCTCGACGAGCCGGTCGAGGGTGTCGGCGACGACGAAGTCCGCGCCCTTGTCCAGGAACGCCTGCACCGGTGCCGGGGCGCCCTTGCCGAGGAGCCGGTCGCGCAGGACGGCCTTGCGGTCCTTGGCGGTGATGTCGGGGTTCTGCTCGGAGCCCGACAGCGCGAACTCCTTCTCCACGATCTTCCGGGTGAGGACGAACCAGGAGTGGTCGTAGTCGGCGATGTCCTGCGTGGTGCGCAGGTACTTGAGGGTGTTGAGGGTGTCGTAGCCCGGCAGGCACGGGTCGGGCAGCCGGCGGCCGAGGGCGTCGAACCACAGGGAGGACGGGCCGGGCAGGATGCGGATGCCGTGGCCGGGCCAGATCGGGTCCCAGTTCTGGATGCCCTCGGTGTAGTGCCACATGCGGTCCCGGTTGACCAGCCGGGCACCGGCCTCGGCGCTGATGTCGAGCATGCGGCCGTCGACGTAGGCGGGCACCCCGGTGATCATCTCGGCGGGCGGGGTGCCGAGGCGCTCGGGCCAGTACCGGCGCACGGTCTCGTGGTCGGCGCCGATGCCGCCGCTGGTGACGATGACGGCCTGGGCGGTCAGTTCGAAGTCGCCGATACGGTCGCGGTTGGAGGCGACGCCGCGCGCTGAGTCGTCGGCGGCGAGGACCGTGCCGCGCACGCCACGGGCGGCGCCGTCCTGGACGACCAGCTCGTCCACGCGGTGACGGTGGTAGAAGGTCAGCAGCCCGTCCTTCGCGGCCTGCTTGGCGTAGCGCGCGAACGGCTCGACGACGCCGGTGCCGGTGCCCCAGGTGACGTGGAAGCGGGGTACGGAGTTGCCGTGGCCGTCGGCGCGCAGGTCGCCGCGCTCGGCCCAGCCGACGGTGGGCACGAAGGAGATGCCGTGCCCGGCGAGCCAGGTCCGCTTCTCCCCGGCCGCGAACTCGACGTAGGCGCGCGCCCAGCGCACCGCCCAGGAGTCCTCGTCCTCGGTCCGGTCGAACTGCGCGCTGCCCTGCCAGTCGTTCCAGGCGAGGTCGAAGGAGTCCTTGATGCCCAGGCGGCGCTGCTCCGGGGAGTCGACGAGGAACAGCCCGCCGAAGGACCAGAACGCCTGGCCGCCGAGGTTGGCGGCGTTCTCCTGGTCGACCAGGGCGACCCGGCGGCCCCTGCTGGTGAGTTCGTGCGCCGCGACCAGGCCGGCGAGACCCGCTCCGACGACGATGACGTCCGCGTCCATGGCGTCCGTTGCCCTTCTTCTCAAGTCTTCTCAAGAGGTCGTTGCGGGGTGCCGCCGCCGTGCGTCAGCAGCGCGGTGAGCAGTTGTTTCAGCCAGACACGAGCACCCTCGACGTCCTTGTCCAGCAGCAGTTGTGTGGTGACTCCGTCGTAGGCGGCGACCACGGCGTGGGCGGCGGAGTCGGTGTCGCCGAGCACGGCGGGCAGGGCGGTGTGACCGCGCGCCCGGGCCAGCCGGTCGGCGATCGCACGGCGCAGGCGGGCCCGGTGTTCCAGCAGGGTCTGCGCGACGACCGGGTCACGGGCGGCGTGCACCAGGAAGTCCGTCTTCACCAGCAGCCAGTCCCGGTCGAGGAGCAGCACCTCGGCGACGCGGTCCACGGAGGCCGGTACGTCGAGGTCGGGCCCGTCCCCGGCGAGGGAGTCGGCGACCTGCTCGGCGATCAGGTCGGCCCGCTGCCGGTAGAGGGCGAAGAACAGTTCGTCGAGGCTGTCGAAGTTGGAGTAGAAGGCGCCCCTGCTGTAGCCCGCGGCCTCGCAGACCTCCTCGATGGAGACCCGCCCGAAGCCCTTGGCGGCGAACACGGCGAAGGCGGCGTCCAGGAGGTTGGCCCGCGTGTGGACCCGACGCCGCGTGCCACGCCCGGCCGCCCGCCGGGCCCGCTCCGTCACCATCTCGGACCTCGCCATCTCGCACCCCCATTCGATACGCGAATGTATCGGATACATCGATGTATCGAAAGCCCCCGCCTATCATGGGAACAGGTTTTCGATTAGGCGTACGCTGGAACCATGACCGCGCACCACGTCCAGAGCCTCCAGGCCCACCAGGACCTCCAGGGCGTCCATGGCCTCCAGGGCTCCCTGTTCGACCAGGCCGACGAACCACGGCTCGGCCCCCTCGACGGGATCCGCCGGACCGTACTCGGAGCGGGCGCGTGGATCGACGTGCTGCCGGGCTGGCTCACCGGGTCGGCCGCCCTGTTCGAGCACCTGGCGGCCGAGGTCCCGTGGCGCGCCGAGCGCCGGAAGATGTACGACGACGTCGTGGCCGTACCGCGTCTGCTGGCGTTCTACGCGGCGGACGAGGCGCTGCCCCACCCGGTGCTGGCGGAGGCCCGCCGGGCGCTGTCCGCGCACTACGCCGACGAGTTGGGCGAGCCGTTCGTCACCGCCGGGCTGTGCCACTACCGCGACGGCCGGGACAGCGTCGCCTGGCACGGCGACCGGATCGGCCGGGGCGCCCGGGAGGACACGATGGTCGCGATCCTCTCCGTGGGCTCCCCGCGCGACCTGCTGCTGCGTCCGCTGCGTCCCGTGCTCGGGGGCGGGACGGTACGGCGACCGCTGGGGCACGGCGATCTGATCGTGATGGGCGGTTCCTGCCAGCGGACCTGGGAGCACTGCGTCCCGAAATCCGCCCGCGCCGCCGGACCGCGCATCAGCGTCCAATTCCGGCCACGCGGAGTGCAGTGAGTCCATCGCACGGAACCCCGCCGTCCGAATCTGCCCGATGATCTGCTTTGCTGTCCCCGACGATCACCCATATCGAGGACACGGGACGGTCATGCGGGCAGACGTACGGCAAGTGGCGGACGGCACCTACCTGGTGCACGGCAGCAACACCAACTGGGTGATCCTGACCGACGGGGACGCCCTCACCCTGATCGACACCGGCTACCCCGGCGACCGTCAGCTCGTGCTCGACTCCCTTGCCGCCGTGGGCGGTTCGCCGGAGGCGGTCACCGCCGTGCTGATCACCCACGCCCACAACGACCACCTGGGCTCCGCCGAGCACCTGCGCGCGACGTACGGCACCCCGGTCTATCTGCACGAGGCCGAAGTGCCGCACGCCCGGCGGGAGTTCCTCCAGCAGGTGAGCGTCGGCGCCGTGCTGAAGAACGCCTGGCGTCCCGGTGTCCTGCCGTGGCTGGCGCACGTGCTGCGCTCCGGCGGCACCGAGCAGCACCCGGTCACCGCCCCGGAGGCGTTCCCGGTCGCCGAGGGCCCCCTCGACCTGCCCGGGCGGCCCGTGCCGGTGCACGCCCCCGGCCACACCAGCGGCCACGCCGTCTACCACCTGCCGGACGCCGGCATCGTCATCTCGGGCGACGCCCTGGTCAGCGACCACCCGACCTCGCGGCTGCGGGGCCCGCAACTTCTGCCGGACATGTTCCACCACGAGCGGGCCCGCGCGGTGGCGTCGCTGGACGTGATCGAGGGGCTGGCGGGCGATCTGCTGCTGCCCGGGCACGGACCGCTGCACCAGGGCTCCGTGAAGGCGGCGGCGCAGCAGGCCCGCGAGCGCGCCGTCTAAGGTCGGGCCATGGCTTTGCAGATCAGCGCCACCACCCCGGAGCACCCGGTACTCCTCCTGGAGCTGCCGTGGCACCTGCCCCTGGAGGAGTGGCCCGAGGAGATCCTCGTCCCGCTGCCGCGCGGCATCTCCCGCCACGTGGTGCGCTATGCCCGGGCCGGCGACGAGGTGATCGCCGTCAAGGAGCTCGCCGAACGCCCGGCGCTGCGCGAGTACGAGCTGCTGCGCGACCTGGACAGGCTCGGCATCCCCGCCGTCGACCCGCTCGCGGTGGTCACCGGCCGTACCGCGCGCGACGACGCTCCGCTGGAGTCGGTGCTGGTCACCCGGCACCTGGGCGGTTCGATGCCGTACCGCTCGATGTTCGAGACGACGATGCGCCCGGCGACCATGCACCGGCTGATGGACGCCCTCGCCGTGCTGCTGGTGCGGCTGCATCTCTCCGGGTTCGCGTGGGGCGACTGCTCACTGTCCAACACGCTGTTCCGGCGGGACGCGGGGGCCTACGCCGCCTACCTCGTCGACGCCGAGACGGGCGACCTGCACCCCCAGCTCAGCCCCGGGCAGCGCGACTACGACCTCGATCTCGCCCGCGTCAACATCAGCGGCGAGCTGCTGGACCTGGAGGCGTCCGGGGCGCTGCACCCGTCGGTGGACCCGATCGAGTTCGGCATGGAGATCTGCGCGCGCTACGGGGCGCTGTGGGAGGAGCTGACCCGCACCTCGGTGTACCCGGCGGGCAAGTACCACTACATCGAGCGCCGGATCCGGCGGCTGAACGAGCTGGGTTTCGACGTCGCCGAGATGCAGATCGAGCACTCCTCCAACGGTGACACGGTGACCTTCGTGCCGAAGGTCGTCGACGCGGGCCACCACCAGCGCCAGTTGCTGCGCCTGACCGGCCTGGACACCGAGGAGAACCAGGCCCGGCGGCTGCTGAGCGACCTGGAGAGCTGGATGGCCACCCAGGACGACTACGCCCCGGGCGACCCCCTCGCGGCCCGCCCCGAGGTGCTGGCGCACCGGTGGGTGCGGGACGTCTTCCGGCCCACCGTGCGCGCGGTCCCCCTCGAACTGCGCGGCTCCATGGACGCGGCGGAGATCTACCACGAGCTTCTCGAACACCGCTGGTACCTGTCGGAGCACGCGCAGCACGACATCGGGCTCGACACCGCCGTCACCGACTACGTCGAGAACATCCTGCCCACGGCGCGCGAGACGCTGGAGCCGACCGTCCCGGAGTGAGGTCCGTGGCGCGTCAGGCGTGCGGCACGACGGCGACAGGGCAGTCCGCGTGGTGCAGGACCCCGTGCGCGACGGAGCCGATCCGGGCCCCGACGGCCGTGCGGTGGGCGCGGCGGCCGACGATCATCAACTGCGCCCGGCCGGCCACCGACAGCAGCACCTGCCCCGCGCTGCCGATCTCCACGTGCTCCACCACCGGCACGTCCGGGAACCGCTCCCGCCACGGCGCCAGGGCCGCCGCCAGCGCCTTCCTCTCGTACGGTTCCAGGCCGCCGGCGTCGTCGAGGAGTTTGAGCGAGCCGGGGCTGTAGGCGAACACCGGCGGCAACGTCCAGGCCCGCACCGCGCGCACGCTCGCGCCCCGCGCGGCGGCCGTCTCAAACGCGAACCGCAGGGCGGGGGCGCTGTCCTCGGGCTCGCCGTGCTGGCCGACGACGATCTCGTGGCCGGCCGCCTCGGCCGACGGCCGGTCACCGGCCCGGACCAGTACGACCGGACGCGCGGCCTCGGCGATCACCTGCTGGCCGACCGAGCCCAGCAGGAACCCGACGACCGGGCCGTGCCCGCGCGATCCCAGCACCAGCAGTTCCGCGTCCGCCACGGCCGCGAGCAGCGTCTCGACCGGCTCGCCCTCCCGGACGTCGGTGGTGACGGTCAGTCCCGGGTGCCGTTCGGCGACCGCCGCGACGGCCTGCCGTACGGAGTCCCGCACCCAGCGCTCCTGCGCGTCCCGGTCCGCCACGTCGGCCGCCGCGTCCGGCTGGAACCGCCAGGCGTGCACCACCCGCAGCGCCAGGTCGCGCCGGACGGCCTCGCGCGCCGCCCAGGCGAGCGCCGCGAGGCTCTCGTCCGTCCCGTCGACCCCTGCCGTGATCGGGACCGTCATCCCGTCGCCTCCTTCTGTCGTGCCCACAACCATCGGGCCCAGTCTTCACTACGGCTGCAACCATGGCCTTGGAGTGGGAACAAGCCACCGTCGACTCGACCGACCCACCGACGCTGGGCCGCTGGTGGGCCGCGGCCCGAGGTGACCAGTCCGCTGTCCCTGGGCGCACGGCACACGGACGTCGGCCAGGCGAACGGTCGTGGGTGACGCCCGCCCGCGCGCCTCGGAGAAGGAAGCGCAGCAAACAGGGCCCCCGTTTCCGGGAGTGCCTCAAGGCATCGGTTCGCCGAGCCTGTGAACGGTCAGCACGTCATCCCCGACCGTGCCCGTGAACTCGTCAGTGGGTGCCGAGAGGTCTCGGTCATCGGTCATGGTCACTGCCTGGTCTCCCTGGTTGTGTTGCGGGGGTCTCCGGGAACCGTGTCGCCGACGCCAACGTGGCTCTCGGCCTCGCCGCCACCATCGGGATGGCCGGCGCCGTCCTCTCCACCATCGCAACGGTGCTCCTCGTGTTCGGCATCCGGGCCCTCCTGTCCGGGGCGCTCCAGTTCCTCGTGGCGATGCGGCGTCGGCGCGCCGTCGGCGCCCAGTGGCCCATGATCATCAGCGGCGCGCAGTCCACCGTCGCCGGTGTCACCATCGCCGCCATGTCCGCCTCGGAAACGAGCGGCCTGTCCACCGTCGCCGGTTACTCGGCCGTCGGAGCCTTCTGGTTCCTCGCCTCCGTCATAGCCCTCGCCTACCGGGGCCGGAAAGGGCGCTGAGAGGCGCACCTCACCTGTTCTCCGAGTCCCCGGGTCCGGACGGCGTCGCGGTCCGGACCCGGGGACGGCGGCGTCCACCGTGAGGGTCGTCGGTTGCTCATGTCCTGGGCGGTCCGGCACAGGAATGCCGGGTCCGGGGGCAGGGCATCCGTGTGGCGCCGGGAGTCGGCTGGCGGGGAGCGGACAGGCTGAATGCGCGGGAGAGCTACGGGCCCGCGGGTACCGGTCCCGACGAGAGGTTCTTCACGATGTCCTACGCCTGGCGACAGCGACTCCGCCCGCGCCGCGGCGGAACCCTGATGTACGAGCAGAGGATGGCGGAGATTCTGGACAGCCGTGGGGCCACTGTTCTCCAGAATCCATTGGAGTAGCCGCTTTGACCACCGTCTACCAACGGTGCCCGTATCAGGTGCACGCGGAGTCCGGCTCCATCGAAGCGGAGACATATCGGTGTATGTGCCTGCGGAGTGGTCGGACTGGGGAAAAGCGGCCAAGCGCAGGCGGTATCGGCGCGGGCGCGTTCGCGCTCATCGCCGTTCCCTTCGCATTCTACCCACGCCTCAAGCCCGCGCATCCGCTGAAAAGGCATGGCCGGACCTGTGGCCTGCGTGGAAGAGCGCCCTTATTCCGAGCAACTGACTCGATCATCCCTGTTGTTGCCTTTTACCACAAGTTGACGGCGAGATCACTACACGATGGCGGCGGCTAACCGCCTGCTGCCAGGGCCTGGCTCGCCGTCGGGAATCCCAACCGCAGGGCCGACCGAGTACGGCAGTTGGACTGTGCCCTTATCAGCAAATCCCTCACCACATTGGAGGCTGACGGTGTGCCGAAAACTCAGCATGCTACGTAACTCATCACATACGGCGCGCGCAGAATACCGATCGATTTCCGGCAGATAGACAAACACGTGAAGCTCTGGCAGATAGACCCCCGCCGTGGCGCGCCCCGGTCGAGCGCGGCGTCGCACGACTGAAGTCCTGGCGGATCTTCCGCAAAGCCCGCTGCGGTCCCGACCGAATGTCGTCCATCGCAGCCGCCGTCCTCACTCTGGAGCGGCACCGCTGAAAAGGCTCACTACACCTTCGGTCGAGAGGGCCGCGCTGCCGCTCGGGGCTGGTGGGCTCGTCCGTGAGTACAGGGAGCCGGACGCACCGCGCGCCCCGAAGGGTCTCGGTGTAGACCGTCCCGACCAGGGGTTACGAGTGGTCGTCATCCCCTCGGTAGGGACGTTCCCGGGCTTGACCAGGACCGATGCCACCATGGCGACACTCCAGAACCGCTAGAACGGAGTGTTGGGAGACCCCGAGGGGAACGAGTTCCGCGTGCTGGGAGCCCGGCAGCCGCCCTCGCCCTGAGCTGTCCCAGGACGGCACTGGCGCGGTCTGCCGGTGTCATCGTGTCCCGGAGCGGGCATGGGCGATCGAACATACGATGGGTGGAGTCGGCGCGGGGTTCGTCGTGCCGTCGTGAGGAACGACCGCTCTCGGGGTGGGAGACGTATGGCACAGGCCGCCGACGTAAGCCGGACCGTCATCCTGACGGTGGACGACGATCCCGGGGTGTCCCGTGCCGTCGCCCGTGATCTGCGGCGCCGCTACGGCGCGCAGTACCGGATCGTGCGCGCCGAGTCCGGTGAGTCCGCGCTGGAGGCGTTGCGCGAGCTGAAGCTGCGTGGCGATCTGGTGGCGGTCATCCTGGCCGACTACCGGATGCCGCAGATGAACGGCATCGAGTTCCTCGAACAGGCGCTGGACGTGTACCCGGGCGCGCGGCGGGTGCTGCTGACCGCGTACGCGGACACGGGTGCGGCGATCGACGCGATCAACGTCGTCGACCTCGACCACTATCTGCTCAAGCCCTGGGACCCGCCGGAGGAGAAGCTCTACCCCGTCCTGGACGACCTGCTGGAGGCCTGGCGGACCAGTGATCACCGGCCGGTGCCGGCCACGAAGGTGGTCGGGCACCGGTGGTCGGCGCGCTCGTCGGACGTCAGGGAGTTCCTGGCCCGTAACCAGGTGCCGTACCGGTGGTACTCCGCCGACGAGCCCGAGGGGCAGCGGCTGCTGGCCGCGGCCGGGGTCGACGGGCGGCGGCTGCCGCTGGTGGTCACCGCCGAGGGCACGCCGCTGGTCGAGCCGGACGCCCCGGAACTGGCCGCCGAGGTGGGGCTGGCGACGACTCCGACGGCCGACTTCTACGACCTGGTGGTGATCGGCGGCGGCCCGGCCGGGCTCGGCGCGGCGGTGTACGGGGCCTCCGAGGGGTTGCGGACGGTGCTCGTGGAGCGGTCGGCGACGGGTGGGCAGGCCGGGCAGAGTTCGCGGATCGAGAACTACCTCGGCTTCCCCGACGGCGTGTCCGGGGCCCAGCTCACCGACCGGGCGCGACGGCAGGCGACGCGGTTCGGCGCGGAGATCCTCACCGCGCGTGAGGTGACGGGGCTGGCGGCGAACGGGTCCGCGCGGGTGGTCCGCTTCGCGGACGGTTCGACGGTGGCCGCGCACAGCGTGATCCTCGCGACCGGCGTGTCCTACCGGCAGTTGGCGGCGCCCGGCTGCGCCGATCTGACCGGCTGCGGGGTGTTCTACGGCTCGGCGCTCACCGAGGCGGCGTCCTGCCAGGGGCAGGACGTGTACATCGTGGGCGGCGCCAACTCGGCCGGACAGGCGGCGATGTACCTGGCGCGGGGCGCGAAGTCCGTCACGCTGCTGGTGCGCGGCGAGTCCCTGTCGGCGTCCATGTCGCACTACCTGATCCAGCAGATCGAGGAGGCGCCCAACATCACCGTGCGCCCCTTCACGGTCGTCGAGTCCGCGCACGGCGATGGCCATCTGGAGCAGTTGACGTTGCGGGACGTGGCGAGCGGGCAGACCGAACTGGTCGACGCGCAGTGGATGTTCGTGTTCATCGGCGCGGCCCCGCTGACCGGCTGGCTGGACGGCACGGTGCTGCGTGACGGGCGCGGATTCATCCTGGCCGGACCCGATCTCACGCCGGACGGGCGGCCGCCTGCCGACTGGGAGCTGGACCGGCCGCCCTACCACCTGGAGACCAACATTCCCGGCGTGTTCGTGGCGGGCGACGCGCGCGCCGAGTCCGCCAAGCGCGTCGCGTCCGCCGTAGGAGAGGGAGCGATGGCCGTGATGCTCGTCCACCGGTATCTGGAGCAGTCATGAGCGGCCGGGCGCTGCCGTGCAGCCCGGCGGAGATCAGCTCGTTGTTCCTGTTCGAGAAGCTCTCCCCCGAGCAGCTCGGACGGCTGTGCGGCGAGGGGCGGGTGGAGCGGTTCGAGCCCGGCCCGGTGTACACCGAGGGTGATCCCGCGACCTGCTTCTACGTGATGATCGAGGGCACGGTCGTGCTGTACCGGCGGGTCGGCGCGGACGACGTCGAGGTCAGCCGCACCTCCCAGCGCGGGGTGTACTCGGGGGCCATGCAGGCGTACTTGGGGGCCCGGGTGCCGCAGGTCTACAACAACTCGATGCGGGTGACCGTGCCGACGCGGTTCTTCGTGCTGCCCGCGCAGTCGTTCGCGGACGTCATGCAGGAGTGGTTCCCGATGGCGGCCCATCTGCTGGAGGGACTGTTCTTCGGCTCGAAGAACATGCAACGGGCCATCGGTCAGCGCGAACGCCTGCTGGCGCTGGGCTCGTTGTCGGCGGGCCTCACGCACGAGCTCAACAACCCGGCCGCGGCGGCCGTACGGGCCACGGCGACGCTGCGGGAGCGGGTGGCGAAGATGCGGCACAAGCTCGGTGTGATCGCCTCGGCCGGGTACGACCCGGAGGCGCTGGCCCGGCTGATCGAGATCCAGGAGCGCACGGCCGAACTGGTCGCCAAGGCACCGGTGTTGAGCCCGCTGGAGGCCTCCGACCGGGAGGACGCGCTCACCGACTGGCTCGACGACCACGACATCCCGGAGGGCTGGCGGATCGCGCCGACCTTCGTCCAGGCCGGGTTGGACACCGACTGGCTGGAGCAGGTCGCGGCGGCCGTGGACGAGGACACCCTGCCGGGTGCGATGGGGTGGCTCAACTACACGGTGGAGACAGAGCTGTTGATGGACGAGATCGGCGACTCCACCAGCCGCATCTCGCACCTCGTCGACGCCGCCAAGCAGTACTCGCAGCTCGACCGCGCCCCTTACCGGGTCGTCGACGTGCACGAACTCCTCGACAGCACCCTGCTGATGCTGTCCGGCAAGATCGGCCGCATCGAGGTCGTCAGGGACTACGACCGTACGCTCCCGCAGATCCCGGCCTATCCGGCCGAGCTCAACCAGGTGTGGACGAACCTCGTCGACAACGCCGTCTTCGCCGTCAACAGCGCTGGCGGGGAAGGCACGTTGACCGTGCGGACGGCACGTGAGGGCGATCGGCTGCTGGTGGAGTTCCGTGACACCGGGCCCGGTATCCCGCCGGATGTCCGCGGCCGTATCTTCGACCCGTTCTTCACGACCAAGCCGGTCGGCGAGGGCACCGGTCTGGGTCTGGACATCTCCTGGCGGATCGTCGTCAACAAGCATCACGGCAGTCTCACCGTCGAGTCCGCGCCGGGCGACACCCGTTTCCAGGTCCTGCTGCCGCTGACGGCCCCCGACCCCGAGAGCGCCCAGGACGACCCCGAGACCGCCGAGGAGCCCGTATGACCGACGTAGCCGCCATCGACCCGAGCGTCCCGCCCAGCGGCGCGGGCTGCGTCGACTGCGACGCGCTCGGCGGCTGGTGGTTCCATCTGCGGCGCTGCGCGACCTGCGGCCGGGTCGCCTGCTGCGACTCCTCCCCCGGGCAGCACGCCACCGCGCATTTCAAGGCGACCGGGCATCCCGTGGTGCGCAGTTTCGAGCCGGGCGAGGAGTGGTTCTGGGACTACTCCACCGACGAGCTGTACGAGTCCGGACCCGGCCTCGCCCCGCCGACCCACCACCCCGCCGACCAGCCCGTGCCCGGTCCGGCCGGACGGGTGCCGGAGGACTGGGCACGGTCACTGCATCGCTGACGCGTTCGCCACCGCCCGGAGGCCGACGCGCGGGGCTGGGCCCCGCGCGTCTTCACCCGGTGGTCAGCGGCGGGCGGCCGGGGTGTTCGCCGCCGTCACGTTGACGGCGGCCCAGGCGCGGTCCACCGTCAGGTACTCGGTGCTGGTCGCACCGTAGAGGTCCTTGGCGGCCTTGAGGGTCGCGGTGCGGGCGTCGTGGAAGTCGGTCGTGGAGACCATGTAGCGGGTCAGGGCGCGGTAGAAGATCGCGGTCGCCTTGGCCCGGCCGATGCCCTTGACCGGGGCGCCGTCGAAGGTCGGCGAGTCGTAGGCGAAGCCGCCGATCTTCTTGCGGCCGCTGCCCTCGGCGAGGAGGTAGTAGGCGTGCGAGGAGACGCCGGAGCCGGCGTGCACCTCGGCGTGGGAGGCCTCCGGCGACCAGTAGTCGATCGTGCCTTCGAGGACGTCCAGGGACGGCTTGTCGAGGCGGCGCAGGAACTTCTGGTCGAGGCCCAGCCGCTCGCCGATCAGGTAGTTCGGCGGGTTCTTGGGGTTGTTGGCGCTGAACTCGACGTTGGAGCCGAAGATGTCGGCGAGGGACTCGTTGAGGGAGCCCGGCTCGCCGAACTGGTTGCCGTCGGCGTCGACGGACGTGGGCTCCAGCCGGGCGGTCGCGTCGACGACGCCGTGGGTGAGTTCGTGGCCGGTGACGTCGAGGACGACGAGGGGCTTCTTGATGACGGTGCCGTCGCCGTCGCCGTAGAGCATGCAGCCGCAGGCCGGGTCCCAGAACGCGTTGCCCACCTTGTTGCCGAAGTGGACCATGGCGCGGGCGCCCTTGCCGTTGTTGGCGATGCCCTTGCGGCCGAAGGTCTTCTGGTAGAAGTCCAGCGTCTTGGTGACGCCGTACTGGGCGTCGACGGCGGCGCTGACACGGCTGGAGACCGCGCCGTTGCCCCACGTGTTGGTGGCGGTGGTGAAGGGCCGGCCGCCCGCGAAGTTCTCCAGCTCCTTGTTCCGCGCGTCACGCGTCTCGGTGTTCCAGTGCGCGGGGTCCTTCAGCAGGTAGACGGCGCGCGCGGTGCGGGTGGTGGTCAGCGGGACCTTGCCGACGGACAGGCCCGTGCCGACCCCGTTGGCCTTCGCCGGGTAGCGCACGGCGGCGCGGGCCGCGGGCGCCCCGCTGAGCAGGCTCGCGGCCTGCGTGACGGTGCCGGTGGCGGGGTCGAGGGTCTCGCCGCGCTCGCGCAGGGTGTCCAGCAGCTCGGGCGAGAGGAACTCGTCGCTGTCGGGCATGTTGCTGCGCACCTTGCCGGTGCGGGCGTCGAGGACGACCGTGCGGGAGCCGCCGGTCTCGGTGGTGTCGCTGCCGGTGACGCGGATCCGGTAGGCGAGCGCCGAGGCACCGCCCCGGGCGTCGACCACGAGTTCGGCGCTCTGCGCGTCGCCCTCGGCCACGGCCGCGGCCTTCGCCTCGGCCTGGCGGGCCGTCAGCTCGGCGGTGCCGGTGCCGGGGTCGACGGCGTGGCCGGCGGCGCGGGTGACACCCGCGTAGGCGAGGCCCTGGGTGAGGTGGACGACGAGGTCGCCGCCGAGGACCGGCATCCCCTGGTGGGTGCGGACGAACCGCACGTGCCGTGCGCCCTCCGGGTCGATCAGGACGTCCTGGGCCTGGAGTTCGTCGCCCTGGCCGACGCCGGTCGCCGAGGCGTGGGCGAAGGCGGCGGTACGGGCGGCCTCGACGACGCGGTCGGCCTGCGAGGCGGTCGCGGCCGTGGCGTGGGTCTCCCCCGCGGCCGGAGCCGCGAAGGCGGTGCCCGCGAGGCCCGTGGCGGCCGTGGTCACGGCGACGGCGAGCGCCAGGCTGCGTATGTGTGCGCTGCGCACAGGTGAGGGTTCCTTCGTTTGGACGGCTGGGGTCGCCAACCGCCTTTAGACACAGCACCGTTGGGCGCCGAGGGACTGGTCGGGCCCCGGACCGCGACGGCGGTACCGGGCACCCTCGCGACGCACCGTGACCGCAAAGCGATCATCTACGCGTCGGATCTGAAGATGTGGCATGTCAAAAGTCGGTTGCCTCGACCGGATGTGATCGATCTCGCATCGGGAATCGACCAGAGGCCGTCGCGCGCCGGACCGGGAACTGGTGGGCGGCGCCGACCGTTGTTCGGACAGGTCCCGGCAGGGTGGTCTACGCCGTACGACGACACCAGGGCGGCAGGATGAGCGAGTTGGTCCCCGGGGGCAACGTGCCCCTCCCCGGCGGCGCCCTGGCCGTGCGGGTGTCCGGCCCCTTCGACGTCTGCGCGCTCGTCACGGACGACCGCGGCAAGGTCCGGGGCGACGGCGACTTCGTGTTCTACAACCAGCCGACGGCGCCGGGAGCCAGGCTCCAGGGCGACACGCTGACGCTGGAACCGGCCAGGCTGCGGGCGGGTGCCACGCGCGTCACGGTGGTCGTCGGCGCCGCCGAGCCGGGCACGCCCCTGGCCCGCCTGCCCATACCCACCCTCCATGTCACCGATCCCGGTGGCCGCACCCTGGCCCGGTTCACACCGCCGCCCGCCCAGCGCGAGACGGTCCTGCTGCTCGCGGAGCTCTACCAGCGGGACGGCGGCTGGAAGTTGCGCGCGCTCGGCCAGGGGTACGCGGACGGATTGGCGGGACTGGCCCGGGACTTCGGCGTGGACGTCATGGAGGACGAGGGCGCCATGGAGGGCGACACGTCGTCCGCCGGCCGGCAGTCCCCCGCCGGGCCGCCCGCGTACGCCACGACAGGCGACCCCGCGCCCGCGCGCCGACGCCGGACGGCCCCGCCCCACGCAGCAGTGCCCCGCGCACGGCCCGCGCCCTCCCCCGCGCCCGACCCCGACGGCTTCCTCGGCCTCGTCAACCCCGCCCGGGCCACGGCCGGTTCGCCGCCCGTGGCCCTCGACGGCAGGCTCGCCTCGGCGGCCCGGGCACATGCCGCCGCCATGGCCGCGGCCGGGCGGCTCGGCGTCGAGGGCACGGACGGCGTCTCGGTGCACCAGCGGGTCACGGCCGCCGGATACCG
The DNA here is from genome assembly GCF_900110755.1 of Streptomyces sp. yr375. Taxonomy (GTDB): domain Bacteria; phylum Actinomycetota; class Actinomycetes; order Streptomycetales; family Streptomycetaceae; genus Streptomyces. The sequence goes on along the minus strand of NZ_FOFF01000053.1, from coordinate 19,660 downwards.
GTATCTCGCGGTGGGCGAGCACCTGGTGTCCGGGCCGCGCACGGCCGCCGAGTTCGTCGCGTACTGCCTGCGCACCGACCAGGCCCACCGCACCCTGCACGACCCGGCGTTCACCCACACCGGCCTGGGGCACGTCACGGACGGGCGCACCGGCGACACGTACTGGACCGCCCTGTGGGCGAGCCCCCGCACGCCGGACGGGCTGGCCCGCACGGCCGCCGAGGTCGTCGACCTCACCAACCGCGAGCGGACCCGGACCGGTCTGCGGCCCCTCGCCGTCGATCCGTCGCTCACCGCCGCCGCGCAGGCGCACAGCGCGGACATGGTGGCCCGCGCCTTCTACTCCCACACCTCGCCCGAGGGCGGCCGACCGTGGGACCGGGCCGCCGCCGCGGGCTCCACCCGGCGGACCATCGGCGAGAACATCGCCTGCGGCCAGCGCTCCGCCGCCGAGGTGGTGGACGGCTGGATGAACAGCCCCGGCCACCGCGCCAACATCCTCGAGCCCGCCTTCACCCACATCGGCGTCGGCTACGAGGGCGGCGGCCCGTCCGGCACGTACTGGACCCAACTCTTCGGCGCCTGAGGCCCTTTCGGCCCCGTCGGCCCCGTCGGCCTCCCGAGGTGGGCCACGCCTCACAGGCAACCTCGGTCGCCCCGCCCGCGTCTTGACGAGCGACAAGCCCACTATGCGCACCATGTATACACGCGATGTATACACAGAGTGTATACATAGGCGCAGGGCGATCGACCGAAGGGAACCGATGTACGGCAAGGCATTCGCCCCGGAGTACCAGGGCGCTCTCACCACCCTGTCCGTGAACTCCTCGCTGGACGACGTACTGGCCGCCGGCACCGAGCAGTTGAGGGTCGCCGAGCGCGCCGGCGAGCACGGCGAGGCGGCCCGCTCGGGGCTCGCGGTCGCCGAGGCGCACCGGCGGCTGGGGCAGGTGCGGGAGGCGGATGGGGCGTGGAAGGCGAGTTACCGGGCGGCGCGGGCGGCCGGGGACGTCGCCGCGATGGCGTGGGCGCTGTGGAGCGGCGGCACCCTGGCCCGGCAGCGGGGCGCGTTCCCGCTGGCCTGGCGACTGCTGGGGCTCGCGGCCGAACTCGGCGAGCGGGGCGGCGACATCGTCGTGCGCGGCTACTCGCTGGCCGGGCTCGCGGAGACCGGGCGCATCCAGGGTGACTACGAGGCCGTGGGCCGCCTGCACGAACAACTGCTGGCCGAGGCCCGCAGGCGCGGCGAGGCCCGGCACACGGTGTGGGCGCTGGAGGGCATAGCGCAGATGCACCGCAATTCCGGTGCCTACGACACCGCGTACGCCCTCTTCGAGGAGGCGGCCCTGATCTCGGCGCGCGCCGAGGACCGGCGGGGGCACGCCTGGGCGCTGCGCGGGCTGGCCGACATCGTCTCCGTGCGGGACGGCGCGACCGAGCGCGCCCTCGACCTGCTGGCGGAGGCCGAGGCGTCCTGCCGCACCATGAACCTGTCCGGCGCGCTGGCCTACAACCACAAGATGCGCGGCAACGTCCTGTACCGCGCCGGTCGTTACGCCGAGGCCCGGGACCTCTACGAGCTGGCACTCGCCGAGTTCCGTGCCATGGGCGAGCCGCGCGGCGAGGCGCTGTCCCGGCTCGGCCTGACGAAGTCGCTGGCCCGCCTGGGCCGCGACCGCCGGGAGACGGAGGCCGAACTGACCGACCTGGCACGGGCGTTGGAGCGCATCGGCCTGCGGCACGCCCGCGAGATGGTCGCCCGGGCGCAGCGCGAGCTGGGGGTGGGACCGGCCGACGCGACGACCGCGGCGGCACCGGCCGACGGCCAGCACATGGCGGTCGCACGGTGACGGCGCTCGACACAGCCGTGCAGAAGGTCGCCCCGGCACCCGGCCCGGCGGTGCGCGACCGCGCCACAGCACCCACCGTCCCCGCCACGCCGTCCCGGGCACTCCAAGTCCTCGCCCGTTGCCGCGCGTTGGTGCGGCCCGCGTTGAGGGAGGCCGTGGGGCGGTCGCATCCCTGGGTGGGTGAGATGGCCGGGTACACCTTCGGCTGGTGTGCGGTCGGCGGTGCGCCCGTGGCCGGTTCCGGGGGCAAGGGCGTACGGCAGGCTCTCGCGGTGCTCGGTGCCGAGGCGGTCGGCGCGCCCGCGCGGGCCGGGGTGCCGGCGGCGGTCGCGGTGGAACTCGTGCACGCCTTCTCCCTGCTCCACGACGACATCATGGACGGCGACCCGACCCGGCGCGGGCGTGCCACCGTGTGGAAGGCGTACGGCACGGGGCCGGCAGTCCTGGCGGGCGACGCCCTGTTCGCGCTGGCGGTGGAGACGCTCGCGGTGCAGCCGCCCCCGGCCGACGCCGAGGCGGTGCGGCTGCTGTCGGGCGCGCTCGGGGACCTCGTACGGGGGCAGGCCGACGACCTGTTGTTCGCCGCGCGGCCCTGGTCGGGGCCTGAGCGGGTGCGGCCGGCCGCCTATCGGGCGATGGCCGAGGGGAAGACCGGTGCGCTGCTGGGCTGTGCGGCGGCGCTGGGGGCCGTCCTCGGCGGGGCGTCCCCGGCCGCGGCGGCGGCGCTGGACCGGGCCGGACGGCATCTGGGGGTCGCGTTCCAGGTGGTCGACGACATGCTGGGCATCTGGGGCGACCCCTCGGTCACCGGCAAGCCCGTCCACGCCGATCTGCGGGAGCGGAAGAAGACGTTCCCGGTGCTGGCCGCGCTCGACTCGCCCGCGCCCGCCGCGCGCCGACTGGCCGCGCTCCTGGAGCGGGGCGGCGATCCGGGTGCGGCGGCGGAGCTGGTCGAGGCGGCCGGGGGTCGTACGGCGGCGCTCGCCGAGGCGGGCCGGCAGGTCGCCGCCGCCGAGTCGGCGCTCGCGGAGCTGCCGTGGACCGCCGACGCCCTGCGCGACCTGCGCTGCCTGGTGGACTTCGTCGTACGCCGGGATCTCTGAAGCCGAGCCCCCACCCACGCGGGCAAGCTCGCCGGCCCGTGTTGACCTGCGGGGTCGCGCCGGGTGAGGGTTCGAGGAGACGAAGCGAAACAGGTGCGGGCCCGTCTCCTCCGCCGCGCCGGAAGGGTGACTGCCGTGATCGGCATCTCGGAGATCGAAGCCGCGGCCGAGCGGATCGCCGGACATCTCGTCCGTACCCCGACCGTGGTGAGCCCGGGCCTGTCGACGCTGCTCGGCGTCCCCGTGACCACGAAGCTGGAACTCCTCCAGCGCACCGGTTCCTTCAAGTCGCGCGGGGCGACGGCGAAGCTGCTGTCGTTGAGCGAGGCCGAGCGGGCGGCGGGGGTCGTGGCCGTGAGCGGCGGGAACCACGGGATCGCGCTCGCGGTCATGGCCGCCGCGCTGGAGGTGAAGGCCACGGTCGTCATGCCGCGTTCGGCGCCCTCCCGGTCCGTCGAGATCGTGGCGGCGACCGGCGCCGCGGTGCGGCTGACCGACACGATGGGCGGCGCGTTCTCGCTGGCGGAGCGCTTGCGCGACGAGGGCTTCACGCTGGTGCACCCCTTCGACGACCCGGTGGTCGTCGCCGGTCAGGGCACGGTCGGTCTGGAACTGGCCGCCGACGCCGGTGACCTCACGGACGTGCTGGTCAGTGTCGGGGGCGGCGGTCTGATCGCCGGTGTCGCCGCGGCCCTGCGCGCCCGCCGCCCGGAGGTGCGGGTCTGGGGTGTGGAGACCGAGGGCGCGCAGGCCATGTCGGAGGCGCTGACGGCGGGCGGGCCGGTGCGGGTGGAACTGTCGTCGATCGTCTCCACCCTCAGCGCGCCCAGCGTCTCGCAGTTGACGTACGACCATGTCCGCGCCCTGGTCGGCGAGGTGCTGGTGGTCCCCGACCGGGAGGCCGTGCGGGGGAGCCTGGAGCTCGCCGAGCACGGCAAGGTGTGGACCGAACCGGCGGCCGGCTGTCTGCTGCCCGCGGCCCGGCAGGTCGTGGCGCGGGTCGGGGACGGCGCGCGGCTGGGGCTGGTGGTCTGCGGGGGCAACGCGACGGTCGCGGACATGATGGCCTGGATGGATCGGTTCGGGCTGCACTGAAACCGCTCGGCCGGGATAAGGAAAATCTTCCCGAGGGCGTCCGAGCAGGAATGGGACGCGGCCGGGAAGGTTGTTTCCGGCCTCCCCGGGCGGTCTCCCGAGCGTCTCCCGGGCGTCCTCTGCCGGTCCGTTCACCTCTGGTTACACCGCAGGACGGACCCGGGACAGGTCCGGAGGAAGAACCGGACGGACCCCGGACAGACCCCGGTAATTCCCTTTTCTCGCACAAACACTCGGCTCGCACCGGTCGGCCCATTTGAATGAAAGACAGAAAACACACCGGAGTTGCGATCCAATTGAACGGACCCCCTCTCACCGGTCGTACCCATGGGAAAGGTGAGAACCAGCGGTTCAGCGAGGGATGGCCCATGGTCAAGACGCACGTCTCCACGCACGAGTTGGTCGCCGGGAGGTACCGGCTGCTCGACGTCGTCCACCAGGAGACGAACCGCGTCAGTTGGTACGGCGAGTACGTGGAGGAGACCGGGGCGGCGCGACCGTGCCTGGTCACCAGGATCGGGTTGCCTCCCGACCAGGGCGAGGAGAAGGCACGGCAGGTCGCCGACCGGGTCCTCGGCATGTCGGAGACGATGGCGCGGCTGAGCCCGGGCCGGATCGCCGCGGTCGTCGACGCCCTGGAGGAGGAGGGTTCCCTGTGGACCGTCACCGAGTGGATCGACGGCCTCCCCCTCGGCCAACTCTTCGAGCAGAAGGGAACGTTCAGTCCGGCCAAGGCCGCGGCGATCGGGCTGGAACTGCTCGACGTGCTGGAGGTCGCGCACGGTGAGGGCATCACCCACGGCGAGCTGAGCCCCGGCCAGGTCTTCATACGGGCCCGCGGTCCGCTCGTCCTCACCGGCTTCGGGCTGGCGGGCGCGACCCTCGCCCCGCGCGTGGCGGCCCCGGCGTACGCCTCTCCCGAGCAGGCCCGCAACGACCGGATCGGTCCGGCGGCCGACCTGTGGGCGCTGGGCGCGATCCTCTACACGATGGTCGAGGGCCGGCCGCCCTACCGGGACCGGGACCAGCCCGAGTCCACGCTGAAGAGCGTGGACCGGCTGCCGTTGCGCACCCCGCTGCGGGCGGGCCCGCTCACCGGGACCGTGCTGGGGCTGCTGCGCAAGGACTCCCGGGACCGGCTGAACCGGACGGTCGTACGCCAGGCCCTCACCCGGGTGCTGGACGACCCGGACGGCGTCCTGCCCGCCCCCAAGCTGAAGCGGGCCTGCGCCGCGGCCCGGCAGATCGGTCCGCAGTGGAGCGGCCGGGCCATGGCGGCCGGGACGGCGCTGGCCGTGGTCACCGTGGCGGTCGCCGCCCTCGCCGTGACCCACCAGTTCCCCGACACCGACGACGCGGCGGCGAGCGGCGCGCAGCCCCGGCCGTCCGCGTCCGTCGCGCCGCCCGTCGAGGACGCCGGCGCGCCGGACCCCGCGACGCCGGCCCCGAGCGCGTCCCCGACCGCGCCGAGCAGCCCGTCCCCCAGCGCGTCCCCGGACGCCTCCCCGTCCGCGGCGTCCTCGCCCTCGGCCTCCGCCGACGCGCTCCCGGCCGGCTTCCGCGTCTACCGTGCGCCCGAGGGGTTCTCGGTCGCCCTGCCCGCCGGCTGGCAGCGGCTGGAGACCGCGCGCGGCGCCAACCAGGCGTACCGCGTCACCTTCGGGGCCACGGGCGACCCGCGCACCCTCGCGGTGACCTACAGCGAGAGCGCCGGCCCTGACCCGGTGGCCGTCTGGCGCGACGACGTCGAGCCCAACCTGAAGAAGGACGCCGGTTTCCGGCGGCTGGGGGCCATCCGGACGGTGACGTACCAGGGGTTCAAGGCCGCCGACATGGAGTGGCTCGTCGACGCCGACGGCGGCCAGGTGCGCACGTTCGGCCGGGGCCTCCTCCTCGGCGGGCACCGCAGCTTCTCGCTGCGCTACACGACGCCCGCCGCGGACTGGGACACGAAGGCCAACCGGGAGGCCCTGGACACGTTCCTGCGGACCTTCCGGCCGGGGTCAGCCGCCTGACGGGCCGGACGGGCGCGGGGCGCGCCGCAGGCGCAGGGGTGCGGCGTGCAGCGGCCGGGTGGTCCAGTGGGCGGTGAACGTCCGGTCGGCGAGGGTGCACGTCACCCGGAGCCGGTGCGGGATCTCCAGCGGGGCGAGGTCGACGGCGAGGGTGTCGCCGTCGCTCCATCCGCCGCTCACCGCGAGCGGCAGCGGCTCCTCCGCCACCTGCCAGCCGCCCGCTCCCAGGGCGGCCCGCAGGGGGTCGCCGTCCTCGACGAGGGTCAGCGTCCAGCCGTCCGCGTCCACGGAGACGGAGACGCCGGTCAGTCCCGGCTGGTCGGCGCAGCCGCCGCCGTGCGGGGTGAACTCGGCGCCCGACCACTGCTCGGCCCGCTCCGGCGGTACGGGAGCGCCGGGGGCCGGGGGCAGTGCGAGCCGGGTCAGACGGTCGGCGAGGGCCGCTTCGGCGTCCCCTCGTCCGGTGAGCGGTTCGGGTCCGAAGGCGGGGATCAGGTGCTCCCAGACGAGGTCGAGGAGGGCCGGCATGTCGTTGGTCGCGGCGGTGGTGGCGATCACCGCGTCGTGCTCGGGCAGCACCAGGCAGAACTGGCCGTAAGCGCCGTCGCCGCGGTAACCGTGCCGGGACTGCCAGAACGAGAAGCCGTAGCCCAGGCCCCAGTCCCCGTCCCGGTCCGCGCTCTCCCCAGGGGTGGCCGTGGGGATGTGGGAGCGCGTCGCCTCGGCGACCCACTCCTGCGGCAGCAGTTGCTTCCCCTCCCAGCGGCCCTCGCCGAGATACAGCAGGCCGAGCCGGGCGACCGCGTCGGTGACGGCGTGCAGCCCGCTGAAGCCCAGCTCGCGGCCGGTCCGGTCGGCCAGCCAGCCGACCTCGCCGATGCCGAGCGGGTCCAGCAGCCGGGGTCGCAGATACGCGGTGAGCGACTGGCCGGTGACCCGCTGGAGGATCGCGGCGAGGGTGTAGGTGGCGGGCTGGTTGTAGGCGAACACGGTCCCCGGATCGCGCTCGGGCGGCAGCAGCAGGAAGCCCCGGACCAGGTCGCCGGGGTCGAGGGCGCGCGCCCGCTCCAGCGTCTCGGCCTCGTGCCCGCTCGTCATCGACGCCAGGTGCCGGACCCGCATCGCGCGGCTGCGCGGGTCGGTGATGTCGGCCTCGAACTCCGGGAAGTACGACACCACCGGGTCGTCGAGCCCGATCACCCCCTCCGCGACGGCCAGACCGACGGCCGTGGCCGTGAAGCTCTTGCTGATCGAGTACAGCAGATGCAGGCGGTCGCGGTGGTACGGCGCCCACCAGCCGGCGGCGACGACGTGGTCGTGGCGCAAGATCATGACGCTGTGCGGCTCGACGGCCTCGCAGGCGTCCAGGGCGTCGAAGAAGGCGAGGACGCGGGAGGCGTCGACGCCCTGGGCGGAGGGGGTGCTCGTGGGCAGCGGGCTGACGGTCATACCGGAATCCTCCCCGCCGGGCGGACGGCGATCGACAGCTTTTTTCGCGTCACACGTGGCCCGTTTCCGCCCCCGGCGGCCGGAGACGCCTGGCAAAGCATGGCCAATGGGTCCATATAGGCTGCCGGTCTGCACTTCCGCAGTGCCGATCCTACGTCCCGCAGCACACAGCCCTCAGTCCGCAGCCCCCAGTCCGCAGCCCCCAGAGGAGAGTCATCCGTGACCCTGGCGATCGACCTGCCCGAGACGTCCGAGACGCCCGCCGAGACGTCCCCCGCGCCCCAGTCGCCCCTGTCCGACCTGGTGGCGCGTGACGCCCGCGAGTTCGGCGTGTACGCGCGGACCGGCGGGTGGGCCTTCGGCCTGATGGTGGCGCGCAGCGTCCGGCCGGGCGGGCAGAGCTCGGCCGAGACGCCGAAGGTGTCGGCGAAGGAGTTCGCCACGCTGGCCGGCTGCTCCCCCGAGCGCGTCATGCGCTACTACAAGGCCTGGGACCGGGCCGCCGACGACGGTCTCGTCCCGCACTTCGAGGAGCTGGCGCCCGGCCAGGAGGTCGAACTGCCGGACGCCGACGTGTGGCTGACGTTCTACGTCTCGCGCTCCAGCGCCACGTCCGAGCGCGGCACCGCGATCGCGGAGGCCGCCGAGGCCGAGGGCATCCGCCCGACGAAGGCGCTGGAGGTCGCGGAGAACCCCACCGCCCTGCGCGCCGCGATCCTCGCCGACCCCTCGACCGCCCGCGCGGCCCGCGCCGCCCTCCTGGACCGCCTCAAGGAGGACCCCGACCTCCAGGCCGAGCTGGCCCGTGACGTCGTGCGCACCGACGACCTGAAGAAGGCCGTGGCCACCGAGAGCCGCTCGGCCGACCGCATCGGGTACGTGCGCCAGATCGCCGAGTCCGGCCAGATCAAGACGCCCGCCGGGCAGACCCTCGACGCGCCGGCCGAGCTGCGCCAGGAGGCGGAGCGCCACCTCTCGCTCATCGACGAGCTGGACGACGGCGAGGACGCCGGCGAGTGGGCGACCGACGCCTACGACACGATGAAGAACCTTGTCGTGGAGACCGTGCAGGCCGATCCCGAACTGCGCGTCCAGGAACGGCGCACCAAGTTCTACAGCAGCCTGCAGCGGGTGACGAAGGTGTTCGAGGAGCTGACCTTCGACGACGCGCAGGAGTTCTACGAGGACGACATGGTGCAGCAGTTGGAGGAACTCCAGCAGGCGATCGGCACCTGCATCACCGCGCTGCGCGGGGCACGGGGCGGTGCGCCCGGGGCCGAGTAGCCGTACTGGAAGTACCAGCCGTACGCGTGCCGTTGTGGGCCCCGCGTCACCGTGCCGTGTAGCGGTGCCGGGTCCACAGCGGCAGCACGAACCAGCACAGCACGTACCACGCGAAGACACCCGCGACCAGCCAGGGCACGTAGGCGTCGTGGGTGGCCACGCGCAGGATCAGCAGCAGTGAGGCGGTCATGGTGGCGAGCAGCAGGAGCAGGCCGACGAAGGTCAGCCGGGACGCCCACCCCACCGCCTGCGGCTTCACCCGCTGCCCGGAGACCAGGCGGTGCAGGGAGACGGGGCCGATGAGCGCGCCGGTCGCGCAGGCGCCCAGCACGACGGTCACGATGTAGATGACCTGGTCGGTGTCTTGCAGGTCCGCGTAGCGCGGGGTGAACACCACGGTCAGCAGGAAGCCGAAGAGGATCTGCACGCCCGTCTGGGCGACGCGGATCTCCTGGATGAGCTCCGCCCACATGCGGTCGGCCCGCTCCTCCTCGGTCTCGTCGCGCCCCGATCTTCGCTCGCCCTGGTCCATGCGGCCCGGGTAACCGGGCCGCCGGGCGTTCAAACGGCCGCCGCTACCAGCCGCCCTCGACCTGCGCCTTGATGCGCCGGTCGTAGAGGTCGCGGACGGCCGCGAGGGTCTCGTCGGAGAGCTCGGGGAGCCTGGCGGCGGCCGCGTTGGCGCGGGCCTGCTCGGGCGAGCGGGCGCCCGGGATCACGGTGGTCACGCCGGGCTGCTGGACGATCCAGCGCAGGGCGAGCTGGGCCGGGGTGTACCCCTCGGGCGCGAGGGCCGCGAACTCGGCGGCGGCCTCGACGCCGGTGACGTAGTCGACGCCGGAGAAGGTCTCGCCCTGGTCGAAGGCCTCGCCGTGCCGGTTGTAGGTGCGGTGGTCGTTCGCCGGGAAGACGGTGTCCTTGGTGTACTTGCCGGACAGCAGGCCGGAGGCGAGCGGGACGCGGGCGATGATGCCGACGCCGGCCTCGCGGGCCGCCGGGAGCACCTCGTACAGGGGCTTCAGGCGGAACGGGTTGAGGATGATCTGCACGCTCGCCACGCCCGGCCGGGCGATCGCGGTGAGGGCCTCGGCGCAGGTCTCCACGCTGACGCCGTACTGCGCGATGCGCTCCTCCTCTACGAGGGTGTCGAGCGCGTCGAAGACCTCGTCGCTGGAGTAGACGGGGGTGGGCGGGCAGTGCAACTGCACCAGGTCGATACGGTCGACGCCGAGGTTGCGGCGGGAACGGTCGTTCCAGGCGCGGAAGTTGTCCAGGACGTAGTTCTCGGGGAGCTGGTCGACCCGGCGGCCCATCTTGGTGGCGACCAGCACGTGCAGGTCGGGCCGGCCGCTCAGGAACGTGGCGATGGTCTGCTCGCTGCGGCCGTCGCCGTAGACGTCGGCGGTGTCGAAGAAGGTCACTCCCGACTCGGCGGCCGTCTCCAGCACCGTCAGGGCCTCCTTGTCGTCGACGTCCCCCCAGTCTGCGCCCAGTTGCCAGGTGCCGAGACCGACGACGGATGCGTGCTGACCAGACCTACCGAATTCGCGCTCGTCCATGAGGCCAGTCTGTCATCAGCGGCGACCGCACGCGGAACAACCCGCTCCGGCCCGTCACCCGCGTATCGTCCCCTGCCCCGTGTCCTGGTGGTCGTCCAGGTGGGCCTGCACGGTGGGGCCGTACCGGTCGACGATGTCCTCGACGGGCATCGCCCGCAGCTCCGGACCGCGGGCGATGCCGAACATCACGCCGAGGCCGAGCAGGGTGGCGACGGCGAGTTCGGCGCGGGCGCCGGTGTCGGGGCCGGTGAGCCGGGCGGCGAGGCGTTCGGTGACCTGGGCGCGGAAGTTGGCGCGCAGTACCTCGCCGTGGTCGCCGTGCAGGGGCGCGAACACGATCCGCAGCACGGGGTCGGTGCCGCGCTCGCGCTGGCTGACCACCACGTGCCGGACCATGTGCCGGCCCAGCTCCGGCAGCGGGGCGGCCAGCAGGGCGTCGGCGTCCTCGTCGAAGGACATGACGTGCGCGAACAGGGCGTCCTTGTTGCCGAAGTACTTCACGACGAGCGGCGCACTCACCCCGGCGCGCACCGCGACGGCCTTGAGCGTGATGTCGGCGTGCGCCTGCCGCGCGAGCAGGTGCCGGGCGGCCCGCAGAATGGCCACCTTGGTCGCCTCGGCGTCACGGCGCACGGGGGCCGGGGGCATGCTCGTGGCAGCAGTGTCAGCGGCGGTGCGGGGAGCGGCGTCGGGTGGTGTGCGGGCGTCGGGTGATGGGGTCATGGGGCTCATGCTTCCTCCAGCGCGCCGTCGGTCACCTGCCGGGTGCCGCCTCGGAGTGGTCGTGGGTCGTGCGGCTCGGTGTCGCCGGGGATGGTGAGCGCCACGGCGCACGCGGCCAGGGCGACCGCGCCGGCGATGCCGAAGGCCAGCAGGTAGCCGTGCAGCGTCGGTACCGGGGCGCCGTCGACGAGGCTGGTGTGGTGGACGAGGACGGCGGCCACGGCGGCGCTGGAGACCGCCTGGCCGATCGTGCGCATCAGGACGTTGACGCCGTTCGCCGAGGCGGTCTGCCCGGGCGGGACGGCGCGCAGGATCAGCGAGGGCAGCGCCGAGTAGGCGAGGGTGGTGCCGGTCGACACGACGGTCGCCCCCACCATGATCATCCACAGTTGGTGGCTGTCGGCGACGCGCACGGCGTACCCCGAGGCGATGACGGCCGCGCCCAGGGCGAGGGTGACGCGGGGGCCGCGCGCCTCGGAGATCCGGGCGGAGACCGGCGAGAACAGCAGCATGGTGATGCCGCCGGGCAGCAGGCACAGACCGGTCTGGACGATGGACAGCCCGAGCCCGTAGCCGCTGGCCTCGGGCGCCTGCACCAACTGGGCGGTCACCAGCGAGTTGGCGTAGAACGCGAAGCCGGTCAGGAGCGCGGCCACGTGGGACAGGCCCACCCGTGGCCGGGACACCAACCGCAGGTCCACCAGGGGCCGTCGGGCGTGCAACTGCTGCCGCCACCACAGGGCCAGGACGACCACCGCGCCGACGAACAGGCCGATGATCCGGGCGCTCCCCCAGCCCCACTGGCCGCCCTGCGACACGGCGAGGAGCAGGCAGATCAGCCCGGCGGCCAGCCCGAGCGCCCCCGTCACATCGAACCCGCCGGGCTCGCACACGGGCGACTCCGGCACCGCCCACCGGATCAGCGCGACGCCGGTCGCGCCCAGGGCGGCGGTCACCCAGAACATCACGTGCCAGTTCGCGTACTGCACGACCACGGCCGCCGCGGGCAGTCCCAGCGCCGCGCCGATGCCGACGGTGGAGCTCATCAGCGCCACGGCGGATCCCCGGCGTTCCGGGGGCAGTTCGTCGCGCAGGATGCTGATGGACAGCGGGACGACGGAGACCGCGGCGCCCTGGAGGGCGCGGGCCGCGATCAGTACGCCGATGTCGGAGGTGAGGGCGCAGACCACCGAGCCGACGGCCATCAGGGCGAACGACAGGAGCAGCACCCGCCGCTTGCCGTACATGTCGCCGGCGCGGCCGAGGACCGGGGTGAGGACCGCGCCGGACAGCAGCGAGGCGGTGACCATCCAGGAGACCGCGCCCGGTGAGGCGCCGGTCAGCCGGGGCAGGTCGGGCAGGAGCGGGACGACGACGGTCTGCATGACCGCCATGAGGATGCCGCAGTACGCCAGGACCGGGATCGTGAGCCGGGCCCGCAGACCGGTGTCTGTGCTGGTCGGGGCGGGTATCGGAGCGGGCGACTCCACAAGAACTCCAGCGGCTTGCATGAAAGTCACAAGGTGAATGGCAATTCACCGTAGCAGTGAATTGCCATTCACCCAAGGTGCGCCCGGCCCGATGCAGACGCCCGCCCGACTACGTGCGGGAGGCCGGCGTCCGGGCGCGCGCGCCGCGCGCCAGCTTCGGGCCCAGCCAGCGCTTGAACCGGCGCAGGGCCTCCAGCCGCCCGGCGGCCTTGTCGAGCCGGTAGTACAACTGGGGCGGGACGTACGGCAGCAGGGGCGAGTGCCGCTGGCCGAGCAGGGCGAACATCTGCTCCGGGGGGAGGTCGATGTAGCGGCTGAGGTTCTCGTACCACTGGGCGCTGTAGTGAGCGGCGCTCTGCGGCGAGAGCAGGGCGGACTTGCGTTCCTGCTCGTAGCGGGCGAGGCCATTGGGGAGGTCGGCGCTGTCGCGCAGGGCGTCGGCGAGGGCGATGGCGTCCTCCAGGGCGAGGGTGGTGCCGGCGCCGATCGAGTAGTGGGTGGTGTGCGCGGCGTCGCCGAGAAGGACGAGGTTGTCGCGGTACCAGGTGCGGTTGGTGAGGGTGCGGAAGGTGAGCCACTGGGCGCTGCCGACGGTGGCCGCGCGGCCGATCAGGGGGTGGCCGTCGAGGATGTGCGCGAAGAGTTTCTCCAGGTCGGCGAGGCCGTCGCGGTCGCCGTCGCCCGCCCGGTCGAGGCCGAGCCCGGCGAGGGTCTCGGGGGCGCACTCGATGACGCAGGTGCTCTGCTCGGAGCTGAAGGGGTAGCCGTAGCACCAGATCCAGCCGTGCTCGGTCTCCACGAAGGCGAAGGTGAAGGAGTCGAAGACCTTGGTGGTGCCGAGCCAGACGTAGGAGTTGCGGCCCGGTGCGAGGTCGGCGCCGAAGTGGTCGGCATGGTGGGTGCGCAGGGCACTGTGGACGCCGTCGCCCGCCACGACGAGGTCGGCGTCCGGCAGGTCCTCCCCCGTGATCTCGCTCCCGAACTCCAGGCGTACGCCGAGTGCGCGGGCCCGCGCGGCGAGGATCTCCAGCAGCTTGTGCCGGCCGATGCCGTGCCCCTCGTCGCCGGGCTGACGGGTCGCCAGATCCCTTACGTGGGCGACGCCTTCGTGCCAACGGACGGAGCTCTCGTCGATCGCGCGCGCCGACTCGGGGTCGCAGGCGTGGAGTTTGTCGAGGAGCCCCTGCCAGTACGTGACGCCCCAGCCGTAGGTCGAGCCCTCCGGGTCACGCTCGTGGACGGTGATGTCGTGGGACGGGTCCCGCAGCTTGAGCAGGATGGAGAGATACAGGCCGGCGGGCCCGCCGCCGACACAGGCGACCTTCACGCGCACCCCTAGGAATTACTGGACGTGGTGGATTGACGACGCAGGGTAGCAGGGTGCGGCACCGGTCGCTGGACGCCTCACCTGCCCACTCACGCCCGTCTTCCCACGTCAGCCACACCACCCGACGGCACGGCGGCGCGCGAAAGTCCACCGAAAGCGGGGCTCCACAGAAAGGAATTGCCCCGTCCGCCGCGCACAGGCACCTGGCCCGGTGGACGCGCGTCCGATCAGACGTCGGCGCTGCGGCACTCCGGGTGGCCCCAGCCCTGCGCGTTCTTGGCGATGTCCGCGCCCGCCGCGTAACCCCGCCCGCACACGCAGCGGCCGGGGAACTTGGCCTTGAGCGTGCGCGACGACGAACCGCCGCCGCGCCGGGGGGACTTGACGCCCGCCGCGCGGGCCGACTTGGACTTCGGGGTGTCCGGCGAGGCCGGCGGCTCCGGAGAGCCCAGGTCGCTGCCCGCCGCCTGCTGGACGATCGCCGCCTGGCTGGCGGCGCGGTCGGCGAAGTCGTTGAGCCGGTCGCCGTCGACCTGGTGGGCGGGCACGTAACGGAAGTCGACCGAGCGGCCGTCGAGCAGTTCGTCGATACGGACGACCAGCTCCTGGTTGGCGACCGGCTTGCCGGCGGACGTCTTCCAGCCGTTGCGCTTCCAGCCGGGCAGCCAGGTGGTGACGGCCTTCATGGCGTACTGCGAGTCCATCCGGACCTCGAGCGGCACGGCCGGGTCGGTCGACGCCAACAGGCGCTCCAGCGCGGTGAGTTCGGCGACGTTGTTGGTGGCCTTGCCGAGCGGCCCCGCCTCCCAGCGGGCCGGGGCCTCCGTGTCGTCCGCGACCACCCACGCCCAGCCCGCCGGTCCCGGGTTTCCCTTCGAAGCCCCGTCGCACGCGGCCACCACTCGTTCACGCATGCGCCCGATCATGCCATGGCCGCAGGAGACGCCGACCAGGTGGCGTCGACCTGGACGCCGGCCAGGAGACGTCGTCTAGGACACGTCCTTGGTCTGCGGCATGTCGCCCTCGGTGGTGGTGACGTCGATGACCGAGAAGTTCGCGCCCTGCGGGTCGCTGATCGCGGCGAACCGGCCGAACGGGGTGTCCATCGGGCCGAAGCGCAGGACGCCGCCCAGCTTGGTGGCCTTGGCCACGGCGTCGTCGCAGTTGTCGACGGTGAAGTAGACGTTGACGTACGACGGCACCTCGGGCGGGAACTCCTCCGTCATCTTCATGCGGCCCAGGACCATGTCGCCGCCGACCTCGAACAGCCGGAAGTCGACCTTGTCGTCCTGCATCTGCTTCGCCGTGTACGGGAACACGGCCGGCAGGAAGGTGTCCGTCTTCGCCGGTTCGCGGGTGAAGACCTCGGCCCAGCAGTACGCGCCGGGCTGCTCGGGCGGCGCCTCGAAGCCCTCGTGGACACCTGCCTGCCACACGCCGAAGACGGCGCCGCTGGGCTCGCGGGCCAGGCACATCGTGCCGAACTCACCGACCTGCATCGGCTCCATCAGCACCTCACCGCCGTTGGCACGGATCTTGGCGGCGGTGGCGGCGGCGTCCGGGGAGGCGAAGTACAGGCACCACTGCGACTGGCCCTCCTGGCCGGGCATCGGCGGGACGACGGCGGCGACCGCCTTGCCGTCGACGAAGGCCTGCGTGTAGTTCCCGTACTCCGACGACGCCTCGCCGAAGGTCCAGCCCAGGACGTCGCCGTAGAAGCTCTTGGCGCCCTCCAGGTCGCTGAACATCGCGTCGGCCCAACAAGGGGCTCCCTCTGGTCGTACGGCCATGGCGACGGCCCTCCCGGTGAGATGAATTGTCCGGTTTCTCACGCTAGTCACCCGGCGGTCGACTCGCGCGCCGAGCACGGAAGTCACCGAGAGTGACCCGTGGGCGCACCGGCGCGTGGGAGCACGTGACGGGAGCGGTGGCACACACGCGACGCCGTCCGCCTCAGCTCCGTGCACCTTCCTGGAGGGAATGGGTCCACACCGGACAGGGTGGACATCAAGGGCGGTACCTACCATGTCAACGGCGGCTCCAACTGCGGGTCGGGCGGGGCCCGGGTGCAGTTCGAGCAGAACGGCGGGGACGACATCCGGGTCATCCGCGAGACCCTCACCGAGCCGCCCGTGCTGCGCGGCTACTCCGACAACGGCGCGCTCACGGAGCTCTCCTCCCGGTTCCAGGTCGGGAGGTCCGGGCCGGTCAGGTCGTCTTCAAGGCCGGGCAGCCGGTGACGGAGGCGTACCTCGTCGTGCACGGCCGGTTCACCCGCTTCACCGCCGGCAAGTACGGCGAGGAGGAGATCGTCGGGGTCGTCTCCGGCGGCGACCAGCTCGGCGACGAGGCCGTCGGGCAGGACGACCCGCTGTGGCTCAGCTCGGTGCGCGCGGAGACCTCGGGCGTGCTGGTGGCGCTGCCGTGGGACGTGCTCCGGGAGTTCGTGGGCCGGGTGCCGTCCCTCGCGGCCCATCTGGAGGCCTACGCGGCACGGCAGCGGCTGCCGATGAACCGCAAGGGCGAGGCCGATCTGCCGGTGCGGGCCGGCCACACCGGCGAGCCGACCCTCTCGACGGGCTTCGTCGACTACGAACGTGCGCCGCGCGAGTACGAGTTGTCGCTGACCCAGACCGTGCTGAAGGTCCACACCCGGGTCGCCGACCTCTACGACAACCGATGAACCAGACCGAGCAGCAACTCCGGCTGACCGTCGAGGAGATCCGCGAACGGCAGGAGTGGGAGCTGGTCAACAACCGGGAGTTCGGGCTGCTCCACCATCTCCGCCAAGCAGGCCTCCTTCGCCGACGAACAGGCCCGCAAGCGGGGCATCGACGACAAGGTGCGCTACCACCATCGCAACATGCTGGACACCGGCCTGGCGTCCGGAGCGTACGCGGCGTCGTGGAAACGTTCCTGAGCGCCTATCGCAACGGCAGCTTCCCGTACCTGCTGATCGCGGCCGACCGGGTCCGACCGAGGCCGACGCGGCGTGGCGGCGGGTGGGCGCGACCGGCGGTGCGCCCATCCGCCGGGCCGCTCATGCGCCGTCGTACGCCTTCTGCAGGGCGGCGATGTCGAGCTTGCCCATCGCGAGCATGGCCTTCATGGCGCGGGCGGACTTCTCGGAGTCGCCGCCGGTGACCATGGCCAGGAGCGCGGCGGGGACGACCTGCCAGGACACGCCGTACCTGTCCTTGAGCCAGCCGCAGGGGCCGGGCTCGCCGCCGCCTTCGAGGAGCCTGTCCCAGTAGTAGTCGACTTCTTCCTGGTCGGCGCAGTGGATCTGGAAGGAGATCGCCTCGTTGAACGTGAACTCCGGGCCGCCGTTCAGCCCGACGAACTTCTGGCCGTTCGCCGTGAACTCGACGGTGAGCACGGACCCGGCGGGGCCCGGACCCGCCTCGGTGTACCGGGTGATGTCGCCGACCTCGGAGTTCTTGAAGATCGACGCGTAGTGGTGGGCGGCTTCCTCGGCCTGGCCGTCGAACCAGAGACACGTGGTGAATCCGTCGGTGGTCATGAATACCTCCTGGGCGTGGAACGCGGTCATCAGTGTCGACCGCCGTCCGCCGTGAAACTCATCGCCCGGGCCGCGGATCAATCCGAATGCGCTCTGCCCCTGGCGAATCTGCCGCGGGCAGAGAAACCGCCTTCGGGGGCCGACGGCGGCCGAGAGTGGGGTGGACGGCAGTCACACCACGACGAGGAGAACCGATGACTCCACTCACCACGTTCGCTCCCCGCGCCGAGGAGGGCGACACCCGGCCCACCCCGTTCGACGACCGCCTCGCGGCCCAACTGCTCGACCAGCGCATCGTGTTGCTCGGCACCCAGGTCGACGAGGTCTCCGCGAACCGGATCTGCGCGCAACTGCTGATCCTGTCGGCGGAGGACCCGCGCACGGACATCGCGCTGTACATCAACAGCCCGGGCGGGTCGGTACACGCGGGGCTCGCGGTCTACGACACGATGCGGCTGATCCCCAACGACGTGTCGACGCTCGCCATGGGCTTCGCGGCCAGCATGGGGCAGTTCCTGCTCAGCGTGGGCGCGCCCGGCAAGCGGTACGCGCTGCCGAACGCGCGCGTCATGATGCACCAGCCGTCGGCCGGGATCGGCGGCACCACGGCGGACATCGAGATCCAGGCGGAGAACCTGGAGCACACCAAGCGGACCATCGAGCGGATCACCGCCGAGCACACCGGCCAGTCCCCGCAGACCATCTCCCTCGACGGCGACCGCGACCGCTGGTTCACCGCCGAGGAGGCCAGGGACTACGGCATCGTGGACCGGGTCGTGGAGTCCCTCGCGGACGTCCGCCCGGCCGCTTCGAAGCGACGGATGGGGCTGTGACCATGGGCACCTACACGATTCCGAACGTCGTCGAGCGCACCCCGCAGGGCGAGCGGTCCTACGACGTGTTCAGCCGGCTGCTGTCGGAGCGGATCATCTTCCTCGGCACCGAGATCGACGACGGCGTCGCCAACGTCGTCATCGCGCAACTCCTCCATCTGGAGTCGGCGGCCCCGGAGAGCGAGATCTCGATCTACCTCAACTCCCCGGGCGGATCGTTCACTTCGCTGATGGCGATCTACGACACGATGACGTTCGTGCAGGCTCCGATCTCGACGTTCTGCGTCGGGCAGGCGGCGTCGACGGCGGCCGTCCTGCTGGCGGGCGGGGACCCGGGCCGCCGGTTCGTGCTGGAGCACTCGCGCGTGCTGCTCGGGCAGCCGGCCAGCGGCGGCCGGCAGGGCACGGTGTCGGACCTGGCGTTGCAGGCCAAGGAGATGGTCCGCATCCGCGCCCAGGTCGAGGAGGTGCTGGCCCGTCACACCCGCCACGACCCCGCGACGCTGCGCGCGGACATGGACCGCGACAAGGTGTTCACCGCGCCGGAGGCGGTGGCGTACGGGCTGGCGGACGAGGTGCTGAGCCGGCGTCTCATGACGGTGTGAGACGCCGGCCCGCGCGGCTCGTCAGGCGGCCAGGCAGAGACCGTCGTAGGACGAACTCGTCGTCGTACGGCTCCTGTTGGGGTGGCTCCTGCCGGAGTGGCGGCTGCTGAGCCGGATCAGCTCTCCCTGGGCCCGGCCCAGCAGGTCGCCCAGGCTCAGGCCGAGGGCGTGGGCGGCGGCCGCGAGGACCTCCGAGGAGGCTTCCTTGCGGCCGCGCTCCACCTCCGAGAGGTACGGCATGGAGATGCGGGCCGAGTCGGCGACGTCCTTCAGGGTGCGCTCCTGCGCCTGGCGTTCGCGGCGCAGGACGTCTCCGACCAGGTCGCGCCACAGGGGCTCGCGCGCGGCTGCGGGTCTGGCGGCGGGGGCGGCGGTGTGGCCCGGGCGCGCGGCGGGCGGGCGCAGCGGGATCACGCGGGCTTGGTTCGGCGCTTGGTCGCTCACCTGACCAGCCTAAGCGTTGTCCCGTAAATGATCTTCGACGTGTTCGTCGGCCTGCCTGTTTCTTCGTCAGCCGGCGAGGGTGAGGTTGTGCAGGCGGGCGATGCCGAGCATCGCGTGGTGGACGCCGTCGCCCTTGAGACGGCAGTCACGGAGGATTTTCCAGGTCTTCATCCGGGCGAAGGCGTGCTCGACGCGGGCGCGAACTTTGCGGTGGGAGGTGTTGTGTTCCTCTTTCCAGGCCGGGAGTTCGGTCTGGCCGGGTTCGCGGCGGTGCGGGATGACCAGGCCGGTGCCCCGGTAACCGCCGTCGGCGATGACCGTGGTGTGACCGACGGCGTCTTTCGCGCCGGACAGTTCCCA
>NZ_FOFF01000052.1 GCF_900110755.1 Streptomyces sp. yr375 | reverse complement strand
CGTGGCCTCCTGCTCGCGGACCTTCCGCCGCAGCCGGACCAACTCCTCACGCTCCGCAGTGGTCAAAGCCCCGGCGGGCCCCTCACCGCGGTCGACCTTCGCCTGCTTCACCCACCCGCGCAGCCCTTCCGGACTCACGCCCAGATCCCTCGCGACCTCGGTGACCGTCTTCTCCGAGGACAACGCCAAGGCGACCGCGTCCCGCTTGAACTCGGCCGTATACCGCTTACTCATGTTGCTCTTCTGGCTCACTACCTGTGACTGCTTCCTCCGGGACCATCCGTCCCAGTATCAAGCTGTCCGGCCGGCAGGGGGAACCTCAGGCTCAACGCGAGCACCGAGTCAGGCTCAACGCGAGCACCGAGTCAGACTCAACGCGAGCACCGAGCCAGGCTCAACCCGGGCACCGGGCCAAGCCCGACCCGGGCACCGGGCCAAGCCCGGACCAGGCGTCACGCCAAGTCCAAGCTCAGCCCCGAGAACGGCCAAGCAAAGCGCAGCGTTATGCGCCGCCGACCGCCGTGAGCAGGGCCAAGGGGGCCGCTGCCGAGCGGGATTCGCGTACGCAGGCGTGTGGGTAAGGGACCGGTCGGGGGTGGGTGTCGCGGTCGTAGCCGGCGAGGACCTCGGGGAGGCGGTGGCCGGTCGCCGTCGCCGCGTCGACGAGCGCGTGGGCGACCGCGCGGGCCTCGTCGTGCAGGCCGTAGCGGGCCAGACCCAGCGTGATCAGCGCGTTGTCGTGCGGCCAGACCGAACCCCGGTGGTAGGAGAGCGGGTGGTACGCCGGTTGGCCGGAGGCCAGGGTGCGCACGCCCCAACCCGAGAAGAAGTCCGGTTCCAGGAGCCGCCGGCCGACGATCTCCCCGTACTCCTTGTCCAGCAGGCCCGACCACAGCAGGTGCCCCGCGTCCGAGGCCAGCGCGTCGACCTGGCGGCCCTCGCCGTCCAGCGCGAGCGCCGGGAAGGAGCGGCCCGGCATCCAGAAGTCCCGCTGGAAACGGTCCCGGAGGTCGGCGGCGGCCTGCTCCAGCAGCGCCGCGTACTTCTCGTCCTCCCACGCCGTCCGCGCCACCCACGCCGTGCGGCGCAGCGCGTCGTACGCGTACCCCTGCGCCCCCGCCGCCATCACCGGCCCACCCGCCCGCGTGCCGTCGGCGGAGCAGATCGCGCCCGGGGAGTCCTTCCAGTTCTGGTTGGCCAGGCCGCCCTGGTCGGCGCGGTAGACCAGGTAGCCACGGGAGGTCAGCCCGCCGTGGTCCAGCATCCAGCCGATCGCCGCCCGCGCGTTCGGCTCCAGGCGGCGCGCCAGCCGCACGTCGCCGGTCTGCTCGACATACGCGCCGAGCAGGACGAGGAACAGCGGCGTCGCGTCCACCGAGCCGTAGTAGCGGCCGAACGGGACCTGCCCGAAGTGGGCCAGTTCGCCGTGCCGCACCTCGTGCACGATCTTGCCCGGCTGGGACACCGACTCCCGGCCCGTCTCGGTCGCCTGGCCGACGGCCAGCGCCCGCAGCGTGGCGGCGGCCGGGCCCGGCCGGTAGGGGAGGGTGAAGAGTGAGGTCAGGAGGGCGTCGCGGCCCAGCAGGGTCAGGAACCAGGGCGCGCCCGCCGCCGGGACGCGCAGCTCCTCGCCGTCCGGACCGGTCGCCTGGACCTGGAGCGC
This sequence comes from Streptomyces sp. yr375, assembly GCF_900110755.1. Classification (GTDB taxonomy): domain Bacteria; phylum Actinomycetota; class Actinomycetes; order Streptomycetales; family Streptomycetaceae; genus Streptomyces. The sequence continues at coordinate 58,343 of NZ_FOFF01000052.1, read as the reverse complement.
GGCCAGGTCCGCGAGGCCGCGGGCGCAGGCGGCGGCCAGCTCGGGCCAGCCGGTCGGGAAGGCCACGCCCTCCACGAACTCGCCTTCCAGCTCCCGGAGTTGCTCGGCCACCGCGGCCGGGGAGCGGGGCACGCGCAGGGCCCGTTTCTCACCGTGCGGCCGGGCCATCACCCGCAGCGTCAACTCGGCCGAGCCGTGCGGCTCGAGCTCCAGCTTCCACACCAGACGGCGCGCGCCGGTGCCGGTCTCCTCGACGCCGTCCGGCGCGGGCTCGGCCGTCACCGTCGTGCAGGACTTCCACTCGGCGCGCTGGTACGTGAACTCCACGCCGTCGTCGAGGACTTGGCGGCGTCGGACGACCCCGGTCTTCGCGTACGTACGGTGGTCGGAGCGCAGTTCGAACTGGTCGGTGAAGTCGGCGTCGGCGGTGACGGCGAGGCGGACCGTCGTCGGCACCGGCCGGTTGCTGACGACCCGCAACGACTCCACGAACGAGCTGTCCCCGACGGCCTGTTCACGGAACAGCGTGCAGGACGGCGGCTCGTTGCGCCCACCGCGCGGCACGAGCACGCACCGCGTGGTCTCCCCCTCGGCGACCGGCGAGAGCGCCTCCGGCACCGCGCCGTCGATCGTCAACTGCCAGCGGCTGAGGTGCCGGGCGTCCCGGACGAATAACCCCTCCGGAGATCCGGAGGCCGAGCCGGAGCCTGCCACACCGCTGATGTCCCCACGGTCGCCCACGGCGGCGAACGTCCCGCCGTACACGAGCAGATGATGCCGATCGGTCATCCCTGGTCCCCTCCCTTGAGCGCGATCGCTTCGTTGCCGTGCGCCAAATCGCCGTTGTGCGGCTGGTCGTTGCCGTGCGGTGGTAGGCCGTTGGCACGCGGCAGTTCCCCGCCGTGCGACCAATCGCTGCTGTGCGCCAAGCCGCCGCCGTGCGATAGGTCGCCGCCGTGCGGTAGGTCGCCGCCGTGCGGTAGGTCGTTGGCGTGCGCCAAGTCGCCGCTGTGCAGCAGGTCGTTGGCATGCGCCAGATCGCCGCCGCGCGCCAAGTCGCTGCCGTGTGCCAGGTCGTTGGCGTGCGCCAAGTCGCCGCCCTGCGGCAAGTCCCCGCCGTGCGCCCAATCACCACTGCGCGCAAGGTCGTTGCCGGGCGCGAGGTCGTTGGCGTGCGCCAAATCGCTGCCCTGCGTCAGCTCCCCGCCCTGCGCCAAGCCGCCGCCCTGCGCCAAGCCGCCGCCCTGCGCCAAGCCGCCGCCCTGCACCAAGCCGCCGCCCTGCGGCAAGTCGCCGCCGCCCTGCGCCAACTCCCCGCCATGCAGCAGGTCAAGGGTGAGTGCGGCGGTCCAGCTAAAGCTGGTTGCGCCGCAGGCCTCGCCCGTGTGCGGGTCGACGTATTCCGCGAAGTCCGAGCTGGCCGCGGTGTCCAGGACCGCGTGGCGCAGCGCGTCCGCGTCGGTGACCCTGCCGTGGATTCGCAGGCCCCGTTCCAGTAGCCAGCTTGTGTTGAACCAGGCGGGGCCGCGCCAGTAGCGGTGTGGGTCGAAGGCCTCGCCGAGCAGGTCGTAGCTGGGGACGAGGCGGGTCGTCGTACCGAGGCCGAAGTGCGGGCCGCGCAGTGTCCGGACGACGGCCGTCACCACCTCGCGCGGGAGCCCGGGCAGCAGCAGCGGGACGAGCCCGGAGACTCCCCGCTCGGGGATCAGGCCGCCGCCGCGTACGTCGCGGCAGAAGAACATGCCCTCCGCCGGGTCCCACAGCCGCTCCACCAGCGCCGCCGTCAGGCGTTCCGCGCGGGCGTGGCGGGCCGTGGCCGTCGCGCCCAGTTCCTGCGCGATGCGCGCGAGGGCGTGCTCGGAGGCGATGAGCAGCGCGTTGAAGGAGGGGTCCTCGACGGCGAACTCCCGGCCCCCGCCCTCGCCGCCGTCGGCGTAGCCGCCGTCCCGGTACTCCGTCGCCAGTCGTACGTACCGCCCGTAGTCCAGGTCCGTCGGACGGTCCTCCGCGGCCCCGTGGTCGAGGTCGGCGCGCCGGAAGGAGCGGGTCGGGGCCGGGGTGACCCGGGCGAGCGGCGCGTCCCAGGACGGCGCGTTGTCCATCCCCTGCTCCCAGGGGTGGACGACCGACACCAGCCCGCCGCCGCCCAGGTCCCGCCGGTGCAGCAGATAGCGGTGCCAGGCGGCCAGCCGCGGGTAGACCCGGGCCAGGAAGCCGCGCGCCCGCGAGAGCCCCGGGTCGGCGCGGTGCACCAGCCAGGCCGCGAGCGCGTGCACCGGTGGCTGCACGATGCCAGAGGTCTGTACGGTGCGCGGGGCGCCCGCAGCGCGCCCCGCGGTCGAGGAGCGCCAGAAGTCGGGGCTCGGGAAGTACGCGTCGAGCGGCACGGAGGGGTTGAAGACGATGTGCGGGACCCGCCCGTCGTCCCACTGGGCGGCCAGCAGTGTTTCCAACTCCGTCTGCGCCCGCTGCGGCGACACGTGCCGCAGCCCGATCGCGATGAACGCCGAGTCCCAGGACCACTGGTGCGGGTACAGACGGCGGGAGGGGACCGTCGACGTGCCCGTCCAGTTGCCCTCCAGCACCGCCACCGCGCCCGCGTGCAGCGCCCCGAGATGCGGTGTCCTGACCTGCGACGGCCCCGGCGGAGCCGTCGGATCGTATGCAACGGCGTACTCCGCCGGGCGGGCGATGAGCTGGGCGGTGCGATCCACTCGGGGCTCCCCGAAGACGACAAGGCCGACTGGTTCGGCAGTGGCTACCGTAGGGTTACGTCTATTTAACACGCAAAACTCAATATGTAATGCAGGCTTGATAAACACAAGGGGGTGCGCATGACCGGACGCGGCCAGGCTCGTGCCGGCGATCTTCTCGAACTGGTGCGCAGCGGGCGGGCGACCACGCGCGGCGCCCTCCAACAGGCCACCGGCCTCTCCCGCGCCACCGTCGGCCAGCGCCTCGACCGCCTGTTCCGGGCCGGCTGGCTGCGCGAGGGCGCGGGCGGTCCGGTGGACTCGCCCCTCGGCGGCCGTCCGTCCATCACCCTGGAGTTCGACGACGCCCACGCCGTCGTCCTGGCCGCCGACCTCGACACCCGCCACGCCCGCGCCGCCGTACTGACGCTGACCGGCGAGATCCTCGCCGAGCACGGCGGCACGCTCGTCATCGAGGACGGCCCGGACGCCGTACTCGGCGAACTCGGCGGCTGGTTCGCCGAGTTGCTGGAGAAGGCGGGCCACCGGGCGGACGAGGTCTGCGGCATCGGACTCGCCGTCCCCGGCCCCGTCGACAGCGAGACCGGCCGGGTCGTCCAGCCGCCGATCATGCCCGGCTGGGACGGCTACGACATACGAAGCCGCCTGGCCAGGGCCTTCGCCGAGCGCACCGGCGAGGGCGCCAGCGCCCGGACGGTGCCCGTCCTCGTCGACAACGACGCGAACCTCATGGCGTACGGCGAACAGCGCACCGGACACCCCGACTGCTCGGCGTTCGTGCTGGTCAAGGTGTCCACCGGCATCGGCGCCGGGGTCGTGGTCGACGGCTCGGTCTTCCGGGGCGTCGACGGCGGCGCAGGCGACATCGGGCACATCCGGGTGGGCGCGGAGGCGCTGTGCCGCTGCGGCTCGTACGGCTGTCTCGCCGCCGTCGCCAGCGGTGGCGCCGTGGCGCGACGGCTCGCGGAGTCGGGCGTACCGGCGTCCTCGGGCTCGGACGTGCGCGAGCTGCTCGCCGCCGGGCACCCCGGGGCGGCGGCGCTGGCCCGGGAAGCGGGGCGCCGGGTCGGGGACGTCCTGGCGACGGTCGTGACGCTGCTGAACCCCGGGGTCCTGATGATCGCCGGGGATCTGGCCGGCACCGCCTTCCTCACCGGCGTGCGCGAGCTGCTCTACCAGCGGGCGCTGCCCCGCTCCACGGCCCATCTGGACGTCGTGACCTCGCGGCTGGGGGAGCGGGCGGCGCTGGTGGGGGCGGGCGCGATGGTCGTGGAGCACCTGTACGCGCCGGAGCGGGTCGAGGAGCGGTTGCTGGCACTGGGGGTGTGAGGCACGCTCGTGGTGGGCGAGGGCGTCCGCATGGTGACATCCGGGGCCGTGTGGCGGCGTGATTCTCGCCACCCCCGAGGGGGGTATTGCTCAGATGAGCGCACCCGCGATCGATTGCACTTCTCCAAAGAGTGGCACTGGGTGCCACCCCTTGATCGTTCATCGACCGAAATCAAACGTAGCCCTCATTGCTCATGTGAGCGGCGATGAGGTGGCGGAAGGGGTGCTTGCGTTCAAGAAGTGAAAACATTCGCTGCTCTGGACTTGCCAAGCCTTGACTTTCAATCCGCTGGCGGACGGCTGGTTACAGGCACATGACGCGCAAGTGGACGTACCCAGGAGCCTTCGATCTGGGTATGTTCCTGGCCGTCAGGGCAGCCACCGCGTCCTCGAGGAGTCGAGACCCGTGTCGGAAAACAAAGATCCCCAGGATTCCCACGTGGTGAAGTTCGTTTACGACTTCACCGAGGGCAACAAGGACCTCAAGGACCTCCTCGGCGGCAAGGGTGCGAACCTCGCCGAGATGACCAACCTGGGCCTTCCCGTCCCGCCCGGTTTCACGATCACCACCGAGGCCTGCAAGGGCTACCTCGACAGCGGCGAGGAGCCGGCGGCACTGCGTGACGAGGTGAGTGCGCACCTCGACGCGCTGGAGCAGCGCATGGGCAAGAAGCTCGGCCAGTCGGACGACCCGCTCCTGGTCTCCGTACGCTCGGGCGCGAAGTTCTCCATGCCGGGCATGATGGACACCGTCCTGAACATCGGGCTGTCCGACAAGTCCGTCCAGGGCCTGGCCAGGCAGTCCGGCGACGACCGCTTCGCGTGGGACTCCTACCGCCGCCTGATCCAGATGTTCGGCAAGACGGTCCTGGGCGTCGGCGGCGAGCTCTTCGAGGACGCCCTCGAAGCGGCGAAGACGGCGAAGAAGGTCCACGTCGACACCGAGCTGGAGGCGGCGGACCTGAAGAAGCTCGTCACCCGCTTCAAGAAGATCGTCAAGACCGAGGCCGGCCGCGACTTCCCGCAGGACCCGCGCGAGCAGATGGACCTCGCCGTCAAGGCCGTCTTCGAGTCCTGGAACACCGACCGCGCCAAGCTCTACCGCCGCCAGGAGCGCATCCCCGGCGACCTGGGCACGGCCGTCAACGTCTGCTCGATGGTCTTCGGCAACCTCGGCCCGGACTCCGGCACGGGCGTCGCCTTCACCCGCGACCCCGCCTCCGGCCACCAGGGCGTCTACGGCGACTACCTCCAGAACGCCCAGGGCGAGGACGTCGTCGCCGGCATCCGCAACACCGTCCCGCTCGCCGAACTGGAACAGATCGACAAGAAGTCGTACGACCAGTTGCTCGGCATCATGGAGACGCTGGAGAACCACTACAAGGACCTCTGCGACATCGAATTCACCATCGAGCGCGGCCAGTTGTGGATGCTCCAGACCCGCGTGGGCAAGCGCACGGCGGGCGCGGCCTTCCGGATCGCCACCCAACTCGTCGACCAGGGCCTCATCGACGAGACGGAGGCGCTACAGCGCGTCACCGGCGCCCAGCTCGCCCAGTTGATGTTCCCGCGCTTCGACGAGCACGCGAAGGTGGAGAAGGTCGGCCGGGGCATCGCGGCCTCGCCGGGCGCGGCGGTCGGCAAGGCGGTGTTCGACTCCTACACGGCCGTGAAGTGGTCGCGCTCCGGCGAGAAGGTCATCCTCGTGCGCCGCGAGACCAACCCCGACGACCTCGACGGCATGATCGCGGCCGAGGGCATCCTCACCTCGCGCGGCGGCAAGACCTCCCACGCGGCCGTGGTCGCACGCGGCATGGGCAAGACGTGCGTCTGCGGCGCGGAGGAGCTCGAGGTCGACACCAAGCGCCGCCGGATGACGGTCCCGGGCGGCCATGTGGTGGAGGAGGGCGACGTCATCTCCATCGACGGGTCGAGCGGCAAGGTGTACCTGGGCGAGGTCCCGGTCGTGCCGTCCCCGGTGGTGGAGTACTTCGAGGGCCGGATGCACGCCGGTGCGGACGACGCCGACGAACTGGTCGAGGCCGTCCACCGCATCATGGCCTTCGCGGACCGCAAGCGGCGGCTGCGGGTGCGCGCGAACGCCGACAACGCCGAGGACGCGCTGCGCGCCCGGCGCTTCGGGGCCCAGGGCATCGGCCTGTGCCGCACCGAGCACATGTTCCTCGGCGACCGGCGCGAGCTGGTGGAGCGGCTGATCCTGGCGGACACGGAGACGGAGCGCGAGGAGTCCCTGAAGCAGCTCCTGCCTCTCCAGAAGAAGGACTTCATCGAACTCTTCGAGGCGATGGACGGCCTCCCGGTCACCGTCCGCCTCCTGGACCCGCCGCTGCACGAGTTCCTGCCCGACATCACCGAACTCTCGGTACGGGTCGCGCTCGCGGAGTCCCGCCAGGAGTCCCACGAGAACGACCTGCGCCTGCTCCAGGCAGTGCACCGGCTGCACGAGCAGAACCCGATGCTGGGCCTGCGCGGCGTACGCCTCGGCCTCGTCATCCCGGGCCTGTTCACGATGCAGGTCCGCGCGATCGCCGAGGCGGCGGCGGAGCGCAAGAACGCCAAGGGCGACCCGCGCGCCGAGATCATGATCCCGCTGGTCGGCACCGTCCAGGAGCTGGAGATCGTCCGAGAGGAGGCCGACCAGGTCGTCGCGGAGGTGGAGGCGGCGACGGGCGTCGAACTGAAGCTGGCGATCGGCACGATGATCGAACTCCCGCGCGCGGCCCTCACGGCGGGGCAGATCGCCGAGGCCGCGGAGTTCTTCTCCTTCGGCACGAACGACCTGACCCAGACGGTGTGGGGCTTCAGCCGCGACGACGTCGAGGCCAGCTTCTTCACCGCCTACCTGGAGAAGGGCATCTTCGGCGTCTCCCCGTTCGAGACCATCGACCGCGACGGCGTCGGCTCGCTGGTCAAGTCCGCGGCGGAGGCGGGCCGTCGAACCCGCCCCGACCTCAAACTCGGCGTCTGCGGCGAACACGGCGGCGACCCGGAGTCGGTCCACTTCTTCCACGAGGTAGGCCTCGACTACGTCTCCTGCTCCCCGTTCCGCATCCCGGTGGCCCGCCTGGAAGCGGGCCGCGCGGCAACCGACTCAACAGGCAGCGACCACCGCTGAGCCCAAGGGGCAACCAGCCCCTCACGGCCCACTGAACCCCGGAGCCGCCACCGGTCCCCGACCCTCACCGATCGGCGGCGACTCCGGCCACCATGGAGGACGGCACCCTGTGCGGGGGTGCCGTCCTCTTGTGTCTGGATTTCGATCACCTGATGTGATGGCGGGTGGACGACTGAAGGTTTCAGCACGTGTCCGATCGACTACTTTCTGTTGCCAGTGGTGGCCGAGGGGGCTGCCTGGCCGTCAGAGAGGTGCGCAATGCGCAAGGTATGGGTCGGAGTGCTGGCAGCGGGGGCGTTTCTCGTGGGCGCGGGTACGGCAGTTGGCACGGTCGACTGGCATGGCATGCCGGAGCTGAACTCGTCGGGTGTTCGCTTCAGGGGTGGCGAGTACCGCTTCAATCCCGCAGGCCAGAACCACGGTGCCTTCGAGTGGAAAGGCAAACTGAAGGACGCTGACGCGGAAGACGGCCACAACGTCTACGTGCTGGTACGTGTCGAGGGGCACAGTTGGGTGCGCTACAACGGCAAGCAGGGGAAGACCGTCCACCTGCATCACTCGAATTGGGATGGCGCCCAGCGCTACACCAACCAAGCCGATATCAGGGCATGCCGAAACCGCGGCAGTCTGCACCCGGACAACTGCTCGGTCACCAAAAGCTATTCGAACGGTAGCTAGAAGCCTTCTGCACTCCACAGCCCAGATGCCCGCATCTGGGCTCCCTCTCGTCATAGGGGAAGCATCATCAACACGTCAGAAGTCTTGTCCGCCACGGGTGTCGACCTTTTTTACGGTCAGACGCCCGCCGTCAGGAACGCCGACATCAGCCTGCGCCGCGGTGAAGTCGCGGCGATCACCGGGCAGAGCGGTTCCGGCAAGTCCTCGTTGCTGTATTGCCTTGCCGGGGTCCTGCCGGTGGCACGCGGTGAAATCCGGTTCGAGGGGCGCGTCCTCGGTGAACTCGACGACGAGGAGCTCAGCGCGCTGCGCCGTGAGCGTTTCGGGTTCGTCTTCCAGTACGGCGAACTGCTACCGGAGTTGACCGTGGAGGAGAACACCGCGCTGCCGTTGCGGCTGGCCGGGCAGCGCAAGGCGGAGGCGCTGACCGCCGCCGGGGAGGTTCTCGGTCGGTTGGGTCTCGCCGACCTGCGACAGCGCCGGCCTTCGCAGGTGTCCGGAGGGCAGAGCCAACGCGTCGCGGTGGCACGGGCGTTGGTGCATCGGCCGGCCGTGGTGTTCGCCGATGAGCCGACGGGATCGCTGGACAGCGCCAACGCCACCGCTGTGCTGGATGAGTTCCTGACCCTTGCGCGTTCTCAGGGGACGGCCGTGGTGCTCGTCACGCACGATGCTCAGGTGGCCTCCCGGGCCGACAGCCAGTTCGGGATGTGCGACGGAGTCCTCTCGGCCGTGGCGCGGGAGACGACATGACGGAACTCCTGCTGGGACTGCGGCTGTTGGTGGGCAGTGGGCGTGGCAACCGCGTGCGTTTCTTCCTGATGGCCGGAGGTAGTGCCGTCGGCGTCTGCTGCCTGGCCATGGTGCTAGCGATTCCCGGGATCCTGGCAGCGCAGGACGGACGTAAGGCGGCGCGTGAGGGCGAATGCTCCGTCGGCGAACGTCAACTCTGTATCGGTGCCGACAAAGCACCCCACGAGCTCAGTCTGACGGACCCGTACGGGTCCCGCCCCATGACCCGCGTCTTCCACTCGCCAGGCTCCTTCGCGATCGACCCGCCACCCGGTCTGAGTGAACTGCCCGCTCCCGGCGAGATGTTCGTGTCGCCACGGCTGCACGAAGAGCTCAAGAAGGAACCGGGCCTGGCCCAGCTCGTGCCGGGACGGGAACGGGGACTCATCAGTCCTCAAGGGCTCGCTCATCCCGATGAGCTGTACGCGTACATCGGCGTCACCCGGGGCCAGTTGAAGGGCGGGGACCCCGTGACGTCCTACGGGTGGCCCTATACAAGCCACGAAACGGTGGAGCCCTCGACACTGGACATCGTGCGGTTCACGCTGTGCGGCGTCGTCCTGCTTCCGCTGGCCGTCTATCTGTCCGTGTGCGCGCGGCTGTCGGCCGCGGCGCGGGCCCGACGGCTCGCCGCACTGCGTCTGGTCGGGTTGAGCAAGAAGGGCGTTCAGCGCGTCAACGCGGCTGAGACGGTCGCTGCGGCACTGCTCGGAGCGGTGCTCGGCCTCGGCGTCTACGCGGTGGCCAACCAACTCATCTCCCGTGTCGGTCTTCCCGGGTTCCGGTGGTATCCGTCTGACGGATCGCTGTCCTTGTCCGACACCCTCGTCTGCCTGATCGGTTGTCCGGCGCTCGCCTGGTTCGCGGGAGCGGTCGGAGCCAGGAAGGCCGCCGCGAACCCCCTGGCTGTGAGGCGCAGCGCGGTGGAGAAACCACCGGCGAAGTGGGGGCTGCTGCCCCTCCTTCCAGGACTGGGCATCGTCGCCGGGTACTGCGTGGCCGGCGCGACGGGGCACGCGCCCCGAGACACCTCGATCTCGTCGATCCTGATGCCGCTCGCCGTCGTGCTGGTGGGCGTCGGGCTCGTGCTGTCTCTCCCGATCCTCTCGCGGAGTCTGTCCCGCAGGGCGGCACGCACCAGTTCGCTGTCTCTCGGCCTGGCGATGAGGCGCAACGAGATGGAAGCAGGCGGGGCCCTGCGCGTCGCGACCGGTCTGGTGCTGCTCGTCTACGCGGCGTCACTCGTGCAAGGCGTGCTCATCGAGCTGGACCAAGTCTCCAAGAACACGTCACCTGTGCAGTCGTACATGCTGTCCCTTGACGGCGTCACCCAAGATCGGCAGCGGGCGTTCGAGACGGTGCCGGGTGTACGTGGCCATGGCATGGTGGCGAGCTCGTGGAAGGATCGGAAAGCCGAGTTTCCACCGGTGATCCGCGCCGTGATCGCCACGTGCAGTCAACTCCGTGGGATGGTGCCTGAAATCGGACGGTGCGCGGATGGGCGGCCTTTTCGAGTCGTGAATCCTCGGGAGACATACGACGAGGACAGCAAACCTGGTGCGATCTTCCCTTTCCATCTCAGGAATGAGAGAGGCGCGGAGCGCGTGCTGACGGTTCGAGTGCCGAAGCAACAGGTGATCTTCGGCGATGAATCAGGACTCTCGACATTGAGTAGTGGCAACGTCGTGGTCCCGCCGTCTTTCCTGCCTGACGGCTTCCGGCCCGAGGGGGCCGATCTCACCCTGGTCAGCAGCTCGGCACCTCAGACCGTTCGTGCCGTCCTCGACGACATCGGAGGCATCGATCCGATCGCCAAGGTTCAGACGCCCGGCGTAGTCGTCACCGCCCTCCAGCAGATCACCGTCGTCAAGACGATCCTCGCCATGGGGATGGTCCTCGGCCTCATCATCGGCGTAGCCGCTTACCTTGTGGCTGCCACCGACCGTGCGGTCGAACGCCGACCGCAGGTGACCGCTCTTTCTCTGCTCGGTGCGCGGCCTCGTACCTTGCGGGCTGTGCAGGTGGCGCAGGTTGTACTGCCGCTGGCGGTGGGCCTGGTGTTGGCGGTCGTCGCCGGGAAGGCGGCCGAATCCAGCTATCTCGTCACCGGCGGCGGCGACGTCTTCTGGGACGGGGCCGGTGTGCCGTTGCTGTTGGCCTGCGCTCTCGGGGTCGTGGCGGTCGCCGCCTTCGGATCCCTGCCGTTGGTCGGGCGGCGTATCGACCCCGAGTTGATTCGGCGGGACTGACGACGGGCGGCGGGGTTGTGGGAAGGGGCGGTGTTCCGGGTGGGGGATGCCGTCCCTTTTTGGTTAAGGCTTCAGGGAGTTCAGCCAGTTGGTCAGGAGGTGGTTGGTGTGGGTGGGGTGTTCTTGTGGGAGTCAGTGGCCGTAGGATTCGAGGAGGTGTGCGGAGTGTCCCGTGCCCGAACGGCACGGTTTCCCCAGGCGGCGGCTCATCATGAACGGAGTCAGCCTGGACCGTGTCCGCGTTGACCGTGTCCTGGGCGAGGCTCTTGCCACCGGAGCCGACCCGCTTCACCTGACCTCAGGAGAAGACGGAGGAGGCGGCGGCGCGCGAGGGGCGTGGAGAGAACCGGTCAGCTTCCGCAGCCGCAGGCCGTTGCCGTCGGCGCAGGCTCGGACGACGCCGCCGGAGTGTCGGTGCAGCAGGCGTGGCCGCCGCCGGGCGCGGGGCTCTTGCCCATCTGGTCGGCGTCGGCCTTGACGACGTAGACCTCCCAGGGCTCGCGGCCGGGGCCGTGGACCCACACCTTGTCCTGGAGGGCGTAGCAGCAGGAGGTGTCGTTCTCCTCGAACGTGGCGAGCCCCGCCTCCTTGAGGCGGTCGGTGGCGGCGGTGACCGTCTCCGTGGAGTCGACTTCGACGCCGAGGTGGTCCAGACGGGTGTCCTGACCGGGCTCACCCTCGATGAGGACGAGCTTGAGCGGCGGCTCGGTGATCGCGAAGTTGGCGTAGCCAGCGCGCCGCTTGGTGGGCTCGACGCCGAACAGCTTGGAGTAGAAGGTCACCGAGGCGTCGAGGTCGGCGACATTGAGTGCGAGCTGAACACGGGACATGACGGTTCTCCTCCATCGCTTTGTATTGATGTCTGTCGATACAAGCTTGCGTCCTGGATCGAAGAACGTCAACATAGAGGCATGTCGAAACAAGAGCTGGCGGTGCTCGGCCAACCCGGTGCCGGCGAGTGCTGTCCCGCGTTGCTGACCGCCCCGCTGGACGAGGACCAGGCCGCCGATCTGGCGAAGGTGTTCAAGGCGCTGGGCGATCCGGTACGGCTGCGGCTGCTGTCGATGATCGCTTCCCGAGCGGGCGGCGAGGTCTGCGTCTGCGACCTCACCCCGGCCTTCGAGCTGTCGCAGCCGACGATCTCCCACCACCTGAAACTGCTGAAGCAGGCCGGACTCATCGACTCCGAGCGGCGCGGAACGTGGGTGTACTACCGCTTGCTTCCGCAGACGACCGATCGGCTGGCCGCGATTCTCACCCGCCCCGCCGGACAACCGCTGCCCGAGATCACGCCCGCCGGAGCCGCCTCGTGAGCCCGGAAGCCGCCACCGCGGCGGCCACGGCGCCGGTTGCCGGACGGCTGCCGTTCCTGGACCGCTTCCTCGCCGTGTGGATTCTGATCGCGATGGCCGCCGGCCTCGGGCTGGGCCGCCTCGTACCGGGGCTCGGGGACGCGCTGGCGAAGGTGACCGTCACCGGCGTCTCGCTGCCGATCGCGCTCGGCCTGCTCGTGATGATGTACCCGGTCCTCGCCAAGGTCCGCTACGACCGCCTGGGCACCGTCACCCGCGACCGCCGCCTGCTCATCCCGTCCCTGGTCCTCAACTGGATCGCCGGCCCGGCCCTGATGTTCGCCCTCGCCTGGGTCTTCCTGCCCGACCTGCCCGAGTACCGAACCGGCCTGATCATCGTCGGTCTCGCCCGCTGCATCGCCATGGTCGTCATCTGGAACGACCTCGCCTGCGGCGACCGCGAAGCCGCCGCCGTCCTGGTCGCCCTGAACTCCGTGTTCCAGGTGGTCGCCTTCGCCGCGCTCGGCTGGTTCTACCTGTCCGTGCTGCCCGGCCGGCTCGGTCTGGAACAGACCGCGCTGAACGTCTCGGTGTGGGAGATCGCCCGCTCCGTGCTGATCTTCCTCGGCATCCCGCTGCTGACCGGGTTTCTCACCCGCCGCTTGGGCGAGAAGGCCCGGGGCCGCACCTGGTACGAGACGAAGCTGATCCCGCGCATCGGACCGTTCGCCCTCTACGGGCTGCTGTTCACGATCGTCGTCCTGTTCGCCCTCCAAGGCGACGCCATCACCTCCAAGCCCCTTGATGTCGCACGGATCGCGCTGCCTCTGCTGGTGTATTTCGCCGTGATGTGGGCCGGGTCGATGGCCGCCGGCCGTGCGGTCGGACTGGACTACCCGAAGGCGACGACGCTGGCGTTCACCGCGGCGGGCAACAACTTCGAACTCGCCATCGCCGTCGCCATCGCCACCTTCGGCGCCACCTCCGGCCAAGCCCTCGCCGGGGTCGTCGGCCCGCTCATCGAGGTGCCGGTCCTGATCGGCCTGGTCTACGTCGCCCTGGCCGCCCGTCGGTTCTTCCCTCAGCCCGCACCGACGGCCGGACCTGCCGTCTCCCCGGAAGGTTCCGCCCGTGTCTGAGTCCAAGCCGTCCGTGCTGTTCGTGTGCGTCCACAACGCCGGGCGCTCGCAGATGGCGGCCGCATTCCTCACCCACCTCTCCGAGGGCCGGGTCGAGGTCCGCTCCGCCGGGTCCGTACCGGCCGACGCTGTGAACCCGGCCGCCGTCGAGGCGATGTCGGAGGTCGGCATCGACATGTCCGCCGAGACGCCGAAGGTGCTGACCGTGGAAGCGGTGCGAGCGTCCGACGTGGTGATCACCATGGGCTGCGGCGACACCTGCCCCGTCTTCCCGGGGAAGACGTATTTGGACTGGAAGCTCGATGACCCGGCAGGTCAGGGCGTCGATGCCGTACGTCCCATTCGTGACGAGATCCGACGGCGCATCCGTGGCCTTCTGGAAGACCTCGATATCCAGCCTCGGCGCGCGCCGTAGGCTGCCCCCTGGGGGGAGCGGGGGCAGCGGAAGGAGTGCGGGTATGGCCGGCTGGAGTGTGGACGGCATCCCTGATCAGAGGGGGCGTACCGCCGTCGTCACCGGGGCCAACAGTGGGCTCGGGTATGTCACGGCGCGGGAGCTGGCGCGGAAGGGGGCGCGGGTCGTGCTCGGGTGCCGGAGTGAGGCGCGGGGGCGGGACGCCGTAGCGCGGCTGCGTGGTGAAGTGCCGGGCGCGGACGTCGAGTTGGGGCGGCTCGATCTCGGGGACCTCGCCTCCGTACGGGAGTTCGCGGACTCGCTGCCGTACGAGGGGCTCGACCTGCTCGTCAACAACGCGGGGGTGATGGCGATGCCGTACGGCACCACCGTCGACGGGTTCGAGACGCAGTTCGGGGTGAACCATCTCGGGCACTTCGCCCTCACCGGGCTGCTGCTGCCCGCGCTGCTCGCGGCGGACCAACGAGCGCCTGTGGAACGGTCGTCCGGGGTACGGGTCGTGACCGTGTCCAGCATGGCCCACCTGGTCGGCACCATCGATCCGAGCGATCTCAACTCCGAGCGGCAGTACCGTCGTTGGACTGCGTACGGCCGTTCCAAGACCGCCAACCTGCTCTTCACGCACGAGCTCGCGCGGCGGCTCGCGGCGGCCGGGTCCGGTGTCGTGGCGGCGGCCGCGCACCCGGGGTACGCGGCGACCAACCTCCAGACGGCCGGGCCGCGCGCTGCGGGTCGCCGGGTCGCCGAGCGGCTGATGGCGCTCGGCAACCGGGTGATCGCCCAGTCCGCCGAGGCGGGCGCGCTGCCCGCCCTGTACGCGGCGACCGCGCCCGGGGTCCGGCCGGACTCGTTTACCGGACCGTCCCTCGCGAACTGGCGCGGGGCGCCCGCACCGTCGCGGCGGGCGCCCTGGACCCTCGACGACCGGGCGGGGGAGCGGTTGTGGGCCGACTCCGAGCGGCTCACCGGCGTGTCCTACGCCGACGTCCTCAAGGCCTGAGCCGCCCATTCCATTCCGCCCCGCCCTACCGTCTTGTCGCCGCCTCAGTAGGACGCGTAGCCCTGGCCCTGGCCGTACGTCTGGCCCTGGCCCTGTCCATAGTCCTGCGCGTAGCCCTGCCCGTAGCCCTGCGTGTACTGCGGGGCGTACTCGTCCGCGTAGCCGTCCGTGTACCCGCCCGCGTATTCCTCCGCGTACCTCTGCGCGAAGTCCTCCGGCATCGGTGTCGTGTCCAGGTAGAACCACTCGGCGGTGGGGCCGGGGGCTGCTACGGGCGCGTGGCGGGGCAGCGGGTCGGACTGCATCGGCATCGGCGTCGGAACCTGCACCGGTATCGGCTTCTGCCTGGGCGTCGGGCGGTCGGCCGACGGGAACGTGTCCTCGTCAATAGAGGGCCCGGTGCCGGTAGGCAGGTGTTTTGCCGGGCCCGGTAGCAGGAGTTCCACCCGTAGGCCCTTGCCGCGTTGCTGGGCGGTGAACTCCTCCACCTGGCTGCGGCAGGCGTGGTCGAGGTGGGTGACGCCGGTGAGGTCGAGCCGGATGCGGGGTTTGCCGGCTTCGGCGGCGGACTCCAGGGCCTCGATGACCTGGGGCAGCCGCAGGAAGGTCGCGTTGCCGGCCATCACCACCTTCGCGGTGTCGTCCTCGATGTGCTGCCGGATGACCGTCTGCGACATGCGCACCGCGGCCAGCAGGATGCCCGCCGCGAGGCCGATCAGTACGCCCTCCAGGAGCGCCGTCGCCACGATGACCAGCGTGGTGATCGTCATGACCGCGAACTCGCCGCGGTCCTGCCGCCACATCTTCGGGAACTCCTCGGGCGCGAAAAGCTTCCAGCCGCTGTGCACGAGCACGCCCGCGAGGACCGAGATCGGGATCAGGGCCAGCACCTGGGGGAGCAGGATCGCGAACGCCAGCAGCCACAGGCCGTGCAGGGTGCGGGAGAGCCGGGTCTTGGCGCCCGCCTGGACGTTCGCCGAACTCCGCGCCACCACCGCCGTGATGGGCAGCGCGCCGAGCAGCCCGGCGAGGGTGTTGCCCGCGCCCTGGGCGATCAGTTCGGGGTTGTAGCGGGTGCGCGGCCCGTCGTGCATACGGTCTACCGCGGCGGCCGTGAACAGGGACTCCGCCGAGGCGATCACCGTGAACGTGAGGATCGCGGTGATGATCCCGGCGTCCGCCAGGCCCGCGAACTCCTTCGCGCCGGGTACGTTGACCGAGGCCAGCAGGTTGCCGACCTGGAGCGTCTTGACGTCCACGCCGGGGAGCGCGGCCACCGCGATGCCGATGCCCACCGCGACCAGCGCCGCGGGCACCTTCTTGACCGGCCCAGGCGCCTTCTTCCACAGGAAGCTCAGGACGACCGTGACGACGCCCAGACCGGCCGCGATCAGCGCCTGCGGGTCGGCGAACGTGCTCGCGAGCAGGCCGGGGATGCCGGCCATGTTCTCCAGCGGGGTGCCGGGCGCTTTCGCGTCCATCGCCGGGTACGCCTGACTGAACATCAGCGGCAGACCGATGCCCGCGAGCATGCCCTGGACGACGGCCAGCGAGATCGCCTGGAAGAACCGGCCCAGTTTCACCAGGCCGAGGACGATCTGGAGGAGGCCGGAGAAGAGCACGATCACGCCGAGCATGGCCACGCCGTACTCGAGCACGGTCTCCGCGACCAGCGCGGCGAGACCGGCGGCCGGACCGCTCACCTGGAGCGTGCTGCCGCGTGCCGCACCCACCACCAGACCGCCGATGACACCGGAGATGATGCCCAGTTCGGCGGAGACACCGGAGGCGACGGCCACGCCGATGCAGAGCGGGAGCGCGACCAGGAAGACGACGAGCGACGCGGTGATCTCGGTGGCCAGATCTACCTTCGGCCCCTTGCCGCCCGCTCCTCCCTTCCCTCCAGCCCCGCCCTTGCCACCCTTTCCTCCGGGTCCTCCCTGGCCTCCCGGTCCTCCTGTCCGTTCCCTCAAGTCGCCCTGGCCGCCGCCCCGTTGGGGGTTCGCCGGGTTCCTCGGCCGGTCGGCAGGGGGCTGGAATCGCGGGTCGCGGGCCCGGGAGCCTCGCATCCTGGTGGCGTGTGCGCCGCTCATGCCGCGTGCACCCGGAACAGACCGTCCTCGTCCAGCTCGTGCACCTGGCCGGTGTCCACCTCGTAGTACCAGCCGTGCAGTCGCAGCTCGCCCGCGTCGAGACGTCGCCGCGTCACCGGGTAACTCCGCAGCACCGCAAGCTGGTTGACGACGTTGAGCTGGGCGACGTCCGGCATCGACGGGTCCTCGACGTGACCGTCCTCGGCATGGCCGTTCAGGACGGGCGCCAGCCTCGGGCGGGCCAGTTGCAGCCAGGCGTCCACGCCGGGCAGGGCGGACAGGTCGTCGCCGGACTTGATGGCGCCCATCGCCCCGCAGTACGAGTGGCCGCACACCACGATGTCCTGAACGCCGAGCACCTCCAGTGCGTACTCGATGGTGGCGGCCTCGCCCGAGGCGCCCTGTCGGCCGTGCGGCGGAACGATATTGCCCGCGTTCCGCAGCTCGAATATCTCACCGGGCCGTGCGCCCGTGATCAGGGCGGGTATCACCCGTGAGTCCGAGCAGGTGATGAACAATGCCTCGGGATATTGGCCCTCGGCCAGACGCCGGTATTCGCCGCTTTCGAAATCGACCCGCCGCTTGAACGAGCGGGCGCGGTCCAGCAATGCCTTCACGTGGATCCTCCCAGTTCAGAGCTGGCCGGCGTGGGGGTCCGACCAGTTCTCCATCACCGTAGAGGAGCCTTTGCCAGGCGAAGGTTAGAGGAACACTAAACCGCCGACAAGAATGGGACAGTTTTCGTCCGGAGTTGAGCCGCTGCTCACATTGTCCGAGACGTGTGGGGTGTTTTCCTGACCGTTCTTGTAGCGTGACGGGACAACGGATCCACGGAACACGCGAATTCGGTTCAGCGGGAGAGACGGGAACGCATGGGTGTACGAGTCCTGCTCATCGAGGACGACCGGACGATCGCCGAACCGCTCATCGAGGGCCTCGGTAACTTCGGACTGACGGTGCATCACGTCAGCACGGGCAACGAGGGGTTGAGGGGTCCGTACGGCGATGTCGTCCTGCTGGACCTGGGGTTGCCCGACATCGACGGCATCGACGTCTGCCGGGGCATCCGGCAGACCTCCGACGTCCCCATCATCATCCTCAGCGCACGCGGCGAGGAAGCCGACCGCGTCCTGGGCCTGGAGCTGGGCGCCGACGACTACTTGGCGAAACCCTTCAGCATGCGCGAACTGGTGGCCCGGGTGCGCGCGGTGACCCGGCGGACCCAACGGGGCTTGTCGGAGCGGGAGTTCGGGGGAGCTGCTCCCTACTACGACCCCGCGCCCCCGACCCCGGTGGCTTCCGCCCCCGCTCCCGTTCCAGCCCCCGCTCCCGCACCTGCCTCCTCCGGTGCCGCCGGCCCCCTCGTCGTCGACCGGCGGACCCGGCAGGTCTGGGTCGGGCCGGAGACGGTGACGCTGACGCCCAAGGAGTTCGAGCTGCTCGCGCTGCTCACCGAGGACCCGGGGGCCGTTTACTCGCGGCAGCAGATCCTCGACCGGGTGTGGGACCCGCACTACCAGGGTCCGACGAAGACTCTCGACGTCCATGTGGCCACCCTGCGCCGCAAGTTGGGCAACCCGGCATGGATCCAGACCCTGCGCGGAGTGGGCTTCCGGCTGGCCGTGCACACCACCTCACCGGGCCCGCCGCCGCAGTCCCCCGCGCCGCCCGTCTACGAGACGACACCATCGCCCTACGAGACGACACCATCGCCCTACGAGCCGTCCCCGTCGCCGTCCTCGTACGAGCCTCCGCGGTCCTACCCCCAGCAGACGCACGACTTCACCCAGGACCACGACTTCACCCGAAGCCACCAGTTCGGCCAGACCCGCGACTTCGACCAGACGCACAACTTCGACCAGCCCCACCACACGGCGGCCTACCGATGACCCGTCGGCTGCTGCTCAGCTACCTCACGCTCGCCGCCCTGGTGCTGCTCTGCCTGGAGATCCCGCTCGGCTTCGTGTACTCGCGGGGTGAGCGGGAGCGGGTGATCAACGCGGCGAAGGACGAGGCGGAGGCGGTGTCGGCGTTCGCCTCGCTGTCCATCTCGGCCGGGCGGGCGGCGCAGGACCTGCCCGAGCGGGCCGCGCACTGCGCCGCGCGCATCGGCGGCAAGGTGCTGATCGTGGACCGCGCGGGCGCGCTGCTCGCCTCCTCGCACCCCCTGACCGAGGACGAGGTGCGCACGCTCGCCGCCTCACCCGGCCTCGCCACCGCACTCCAGGGCACCGCCACGGCCGACGTGCGCACCTCCACCATCGGCGGCGTGCAGTACCTCGCGGTGGCCACCCCGGTCCGGCACGGCGTCCAGGAACAGGGCGCCGTACGCATCACCGTGCCGACCCGGATGGTCCATGAACGGGTGCACCACGTCTGGCTGTTGCTGGCGCTGGGCGGGTTCGCCACGCTCACCGCGGTCGCCGCCCTCGGCTTCGTCATCGCCCGCTGGACCGGCCGCCCCATCCGTGAACTGGAGCACGCCACCCACGAGTTGGCTGTCGGCGGCACCGCCACCCCGGTCGCGATCACCAACGGGCCGCCGGAGGTCCGCAGTCTCGCCGCGACCTTCAACCGCACCGCCGCCCGCCTGGAACACCTGCTGGCCTCCCAACGGGCCTTCGCCGGCGAGGCGTCGCACCAACTCAAGACGCCCCTCGCGGCGTTGCGGCTGCGGCTGGAGAACCTGGAGAACGACATCGCCCTGCACGCGCGCGGCTCGCTCACCGCCGCGCTCACCGAGACCGACCGGCTGGCCCGGATGGTCGAGGGGCTGCTCGCGATGGCCCGGCTCGACGAGAGCGCCGCCGAACGCGAGACGGTCGACCTGGGCGCGGTGTGCGCCGAACGCCACCGTGCCTGGACCCCGTTGTACCAGCAGTACGGCGTCTGGCTGGCGCTGGCCGGGGACTACACGGGCGAGGTGCTGGCGCTGCCCGGGGCGGTGGAGCAGATCCTCGACAACCTGCTCTCCAACGCCCTGCGCGTGGCGCCCCCCGGCTCCACGGTCTCGATCGACCCGCGCCACCACACCCCCCGCACCCCCCACGAGCGCCGCTTCCCGCACCGCCACCCGCACCGCCCGGCGAGCCCGGCATGGGTCGAACTGCACGTCATGGACGAGGGTCCCGGCATGACCGAGGAGCAGCGCCGCCGCGCCTTCGACCGCTTCTGGCGCGCCCCGGACGCCCCCAAGGGCGGCACCGGCCTGGGACTCGCGCTGGTGCAGCGCCTCGCGCACGCGAGCGGCGGCGAGGTGGTCCTGCAACCCGCCCCGCGCGGCGGCCTCGACGCGGTGGTCCGCCTCCCGGCGGTACCGGCCCGAACCGGCGTGCCCGCACCACGGTCCCCGGCCAGACCACTCCAGACCACGGCGACCGGACGACGATGACGATGCAACGAGGGCGGACCGTCAGGCGGCGCGCACCTCGTACGTCGCGATGCGCACCGTCTCGTCGTCCAGGCACTCCCCGCTCCGCAGGTCGAACCGCTGCTTGAGGAGCGGGGAGGCGACGAAGGGGCGGCCCTCGTGGCTGCCGGTCAGGCCGCGGGAGAGGACGGCCGCACCGCCGAACGGGTCGCGGTTGTCGACGGCGTACAGCTCGCCCGCCCGGTCGCGGAACAGGGCGACCTGACGGCCGTCGGGCAGCAGGGCGGCCACACCCCGGCCGGGGAGCAGATGGGCGAGGTCGCAGACCGGCAACCAGCTCTCCTCCAGCCGCAGTTGGACCTTGAGGTCGGTGGTCTCGGGTGCCAGGGTCATCGCTGGGTGCTCCCTTCAAGGGCGGCCATGGCGTCCATGGGACGCGTGCCGATGGTCAGCAGCGGCAGGTCGGGCTTGATCTGGTCGCGCTCGGGGACGAAGCCGACGACCGGGTCGGGGGTGTCCGGCGCGTTCACGAAGGACACGAACCGGGCCAGTTTCTCGGGGTCGTTGATGGTGGTGGCCCACTCGTCGGCGTAGTGCGCCACGTGGTCCGTCATCAGGGACTCCAGCTCCTCGCAGATGCCGAGGGAGTCCGCCACGACGACGTCGCGTACGTGGTCCAGGCCGCCCGGGATCCGCTCCAGCCAGGTCGAGGTGCGCTCCAGACGGTCGGCGGTGCGGATGTAGAACATCAGGAACCGGTCGATGAGGCGCACCAGTTCGGCGTCGGAGAGGTCCTGCGCGAGCAGGTCGGCGTGGCGCGGGGTGGCCCCGCCGTTGCCGCCGACGTACAGGTTCCAGCCGCTGGCGGTGGCGATGATGCCGAAGTCCTTCGACTGGGCTTCGGCGCACTCGCGGGCGCAGCCGGAGACAGCGGACTTGAGCTTGTGCGGGGACCGCAGCCCCCGGTAGCGCAGCTCCAGGTCGATCGCCATGCGGACGGAGTCCTGGACGCCGTAGCGGCACCAGGTCTGGCCGACGCAGGACTTCACCGTGCGCAGCGACTTGCCGTAGGCGTGGCCGGACTCGAAGCCGGCGTCGACCAACCGGGTCCAGATCAGCGGGAGTTGCTCGACGCGCGCGCCGAACATGTCGATCCGCTGGCCGCCGGTGATCTTCGTGTAGAGGCCGAAGTCGCGGGCGATCTCACCGATCACGATGAGGCCCTCGGGGGTGATCTCACCGCCGGGGATGCGCGGGACGACCGAATAGGAGCCGTTCTTCTGGAGGTTGGCGAGGAAGTGGTCGTTGGTCTCCTGGAGGGCCGCCTGCTCGCCGTCCAGGACGTAGCCGCTCGCGCCGATCGTCGGGGCGAGGGAGGCGATGATCGAGGCGACCGCGGGCTTGCAGACGTCGCAGCCGTCGCCGCCCCGGGCGCCGTCGCGGCCGTAACGGTCGAGGAGATCCTGGTAGGTGTTGACGCGCAGGGCGAGGACGATCTCGTAGAGCTCCTCGCGGGTCTGCGCGAAGCAGCCGCACAGGCCCTTGTCGACCTCGACGCCGCTCGCCTCCAGCTCGGCGGTGACGAGCTGGCCGAGCACCTTGACGCAACTCCCGCAGCCGGTACCGGCCTTGGTGCACTTCTTGACCTCGGGCACGGTCGTGCAGGAGTGCTCCGTCACCGCGCCGCGGATCGTGCCCTTCGACACGTTGTGGCAGGAGCAGACGATCGCCTCGTCCGGCAGCGCGGACGGCCCGAGCTGTACGGCGTCCCCGGCGCCGGCCGGCAGGACCAGCGACTCGGGGGCGACGGGCGGCACGGACCCGGTGAACGCGCGCAGGGTGCCGTAGGCGTCGGCGTCGCCGACCAGGATGCCGCCGAGCAGGGTGCCGTCGCGGCCGATGACCAGCTTCTTGTACAGGCCCGAGCGGGCGTCGGAGTAGACGACGTCCAGGCAGTCCGGGGTCGCGCCGTGCGCGTCGCCGAAGGACGCCACGTCCACGCCGAGCAGCTTCAGCTTGGTGGAGAGGTCGGCCCCGGTGAACGACAACGGTTCGCCCTCGTCGGCGGCGAGGGGGGCGGCGATGGCGGCGGCCACCGTCTCGGCCTGCTCGTAGCCGGGGGCGACCAGGCCGTACACCCGGCCGTCCGCCGCGAGCGCGCACTCGCCGATCGCGAAGACGTGCGGGTCGGAGACGGTACGGCACTGCTCGTCGACCGCGACGCCGCCGCGCTCGCCCACCGACAGGCCGCAGTCACGGGCGAGTTGGTCGCGGGGGCGGACACCGGCGCTGAACACCACGAGATCCGTGGCGAGTTCGGAGCCGTCGGACAGTTTCATGCCGGTGACCGCGCCGGACTCGTCGACGACGATCTCCTGCGTGCCCACACCGGTGTGGACGCTCAGCCCCATGTCCTCGATGGTCCGCAGCAGGGCCGCGCCGCCGCCCTCGTCGACCTGTACCGGCATCAGTCGCGGCGCGAACTCCACGATGTGGCTGGTGAGTCCGAGCCCCTTCAGCGCGCCCGCCGCCTCCAGGCCGAGCAGCCCGCCGCCGACCACCGCGCCCGTCGTGGCCCGCGAGGCGGCGTACGCCTCGATGGCGAGGAGGTCGTCGATCGTGCGGTAGACGAAACAGCCCTCGGCGTCCTTGTGGGGGACCGGCGGCACGAACGGGTAGGAGCCGGTGGCCAGGACGAGGACGTCGTAGCCGACGACCAGACCGGAGCGCGACGTCACCTTCCGGGCCTCGCGGTCGACGGTCTCGGCCGGGTCGCCGATGTGCAGCTCGATGCCGTGCGCGGCGATGAACTCCGGGTCGGTCAGGGAGAGTTCCTCGGCGGTGCGGCCCGAGAAGTACGAGGTGAGGGCGACGCGGTCGTATGCCGGACGCGGCTCCTCGCACAGCACGACCACCCGGTGCGTGGCGGTCAGACCGCGCTCGGCGAGCGCCTCGAGGAAGCGTTGGCCGACCATGCCATGGCCGACGAGCACGATCGTGGGAGCGGCCGGGGTGGCCCCCTCAGTGGCGGTCATTCAGGAGCCTCCGTTGTGAGGAGCAGGGGGAGCAAGGGGAGCAAGGGCCGAGTTCGTCGACCAGGACGAGCGTGTCGTCCGCGATCTCCGCCGCACGCGCATTCGAGGTCATGTCGAGGAGCGTGCGGCGCGGACGTTACCCAGCCGCATCACCGCTGTTTCCCGCGAGGAACCTTGCCCTCAGCGGGGACGGGCGGCGGGTGTGAGGGTTGCCCCCTGCGGGAGGTCCCCCCTGCGGGTGGTCCCCTGCGGGAGGTCCCCTGCGGGAGGTCCCCCAGTACCGCTGCTCCACAGGCCCTGACTGCCGTCGCGCAACCCCCGACCGCCGCCGTACAGGCCCTGACCGGCGTCGCATAGGGTTCCTGACCATGCCCGACATACCCCTGGCCACCCTCGTGCTGCTCTGCCTCGCCGCGCTCGCGGCCGGCTGGATCGACGCGGTGGTCGGCGGGGGCGGCCTGCTGCTCCTGCCCGCGATGCTGCTCGGACTCCCGGCCGGGACCCCGGCGGCGACCGCGCTCGGCACCAACAAGGCCGTCGCCATCGTCGGGACCTCGGGCGCGGCCGTGACCTACGCGCGCCGAGCGCCCGTGGACGTACGGCTCGCGGTGCGGATCGGGCTGGCGGCGCTGGCCGGGTCGTCCGGCGGAGCCTTCTTCGCCGCCGGGATGAGCACCGAGGTGCTGAAGCCGGTGATCATGGTGGTGCTGGTGTGCGTGGCGGCCTTCGTGATCCTGCGCCCCGCCTTCGGCACCGCGCCCGCCCCCGGCCCGGCCACCCGCCGCCAGATCCTCGCCGCGATCGGCCTCGCCGGCCTCGGCATCGGCTTCTACGACGGTCTCATCGGCCCCGGCACGGGCACCTTCCTGGTCCTCGCCCTCACCGCCGTCCTCCACCTCGACCTGGTCACCGCCTCGGCCACCGCCAAGATCGTCAACTGCTGCACCAACGCGGGCGCGCTCGCCACCTTCGCCTGGCAGGGGGCCGTGCTGTGGAAGCTGGCGGCGCTGCTGGCCGTCTTCAACCTCGTGGGCGGCACGCTGGGCGCGCGCACGGCCCTGAAGAAGGGCAGCGGGTTCGTCCGGGTCGTCCTGCTGACGGTCGTCTTCGCGCTGGTGGCGAACCTGGCCTACGAGCAGTGGGTCGCCTGAAAACGAGTGGGCCGTCTACGGGTGCTCCCCTAGGGTGACCGGCGTGACGACTCAGGTGATCGTGCTGAACGGCGGTTCCAGTTCCGGCAAGTCCGGGATCGTGCGGTGTCTTCAGGCGGTCCTGCCGCAGCCCTGGCTGGCCTTCGGGGTCGACTCGCTGATCGAGGCGATGCCCGGCTCGGGCGCGGGGATCGAGTTCGGGGCGGACGGCGAGGTGAGCGTCGGCGAGGAGTTCACGACGCTGGAGGCGGCGTGGGCGACGGGCATCGCCGCGATGGCGCACGCCGGGGCCCGGGTGATCATCGACGACGTCTTCCTCGGCGGCGGTGCCAGTCAGGACCGGTGGCGCAAGGTACTGGACGGGCTGGACGTGCGCTGGGTCGGCGTCCGGTGCGAGGCGTCGGTGGCGGCGGGCCGGGAGATCGGCCGCGGCGACCGGGTGCGGGGGATGGCCGAGCGGCAGGCGGAGCCGGTGCACCGGGGCGTGGTCTACGACCTGGAGGTCGACACCACGCACACCGAGGCGCTGGAGTGCGCGCGGGCCATCGCCAGGTCGGTGGTCAGCGGCTCCCGGTGAGGTGCGCGAAGACGACGACGTTCCCCTCGTAACCGGTCGACCGTGAGAAACCCCCACCGCAGGTGATCACCCGCAGCTCGGGCCGGCCCGCCGCCCCGTACACCTTCGCGTCGGGGAAGGCGCGCGCCTGGTAGACCTCGACGGCGTCGACGGTGAACACGGCGACGCTTCCGTCGCGCCGGTCCACCTCGATGGCGCTGCCCTTGCGCAGGGCCCCCAGGTCGTAGAAGACGGCGGGGCCGTCGGCGTTGTCGACGTGGCCTGCGACGATCGCGGTGCCCGTCTCACCTGGGGTGGTCCCGGCCTCGTACCAGCCGGCGAGATTCTCCTTCTCGGCGGGCGGGACGTCCAGGCTGCCGGCGGAGGTGAGGGCGAGGCCCGTAAGGGGGGCGTCGACGTGGATCGCGGGGATGCGGACGCGGTCGGGCGGGGAGGGCGGCAGCGCCGGCGCGGACCGGCCCGACCCGGTCGACGCGCCGCCGCCGCCCGAGTGGGCCTGGGCCGCGGACGGCTGCGGCGGGGGATGCGTCTCGGCGCCGCTGTGCAGCAGCCACGCGCCGCAGCCGAGGGCGACCACGGTGACGGCCGCTATGGCGCTGTTGCCGACCTTGCGCATGCCGAAACCCTCTCCGTGAACTCCATGAACTCCATGAACTCCGTGAACTCCACTACGTGAACTCCACTAATGGGGACCCCGTGCCCCCTCCGGGTCGCGAGGGGCGTCGGACCCGGAGGGGGCGGGGACATGCGGTACCGGCTGACGGACAGCGGAGGGTGTCCGTCAGAACCCGTCGCCTCTCGCCCGGCGATGCAGGAGCCAGGTACCGCCCGCGGCGGCGACGGCGAGAGCCGCCACACCGGCCGCGGTCTGTACGGGGTCGGGGCCCAGTGCGCCGCCGACCCCCGTCTTCACACTTCCTCGCGGAAGCACCGGCTGCCGGTCCGAGGCCAGCGTGATCACCATGTCCCCGGTGATCCGCCGCCCGTCTCCGGCACACTCCGCGACGATCTCGTACGTCCCCGGCTGCGCGCTCGGCGGCACCAGGAACTGCCCGATCGCCTCACCCTCGTGCGCGCTGGGCGCGAGCGCGAAACGACCGGCGCCCACCGCCCCCGCGTCGCCCGTCGCCGCCCCGCCGTCCCCGCACGCCGCCGTGTTCACCGACACGTGCCCGCCCGGCACCGCCGTGGCGGGGTACACCGCCAGGCTCCCGCCCCGGGCACCGGCCGCCGCGTGGGCGGCCGGTACGGCGACCCCGGCCGCGGCGACGACGGCGAGCGCGGTACCGGTCAGCAGCCGGACGGTACGTCGCATGGATGCTCCTTCGAGCTCTTCGAGATTCCCTGCCCTTCTGCTCCGAGGTAAGTCGCAGTGGCGCGAGCGCGCTTCCTGATGCGACGTCAGGAATGGGATGAACGGGTGTCAGATGCCGGCCCGGCAGGTCCGTCCGTGACGGTGTTTCAGCAGGTCATCGCCGTGGTGGCGGCACGGTACGGAAAACGGCCCGCAGGGGGTGTGAACGGGTGACCGCCGGTCCGCCGGACCGAGGCGACGGTCACCGCCGCGCGAGCCAGTCCCCGCCCTCGACCAGTTTCCCCCGGGCCCGCAGCCGGACGGCGACGGCGGGCGCGGCGACGTAGACCCAGGCGCGCACGGGCGCGGAGCGGTCCGCAGGGAACACCGCCCGCTCGACCCGCTCGTAGAGGTTGCGCGGGTCGCCCGGCCGGTACTCCTCCAGCCGGTCGAGCGAGGCGAGCAGGCGCGTGTACTCCGACGGAACGGCCGTCACGAGATCCCCCGCGACACCGGTGTCGATGCCGACGCCGATGCCACTGGCACTGCCGCTGTCGGTGGTGCCCGGCACCTCGACCGCGTAGGGATAGCCCGGCCCGTGGTACAGCACCGCGCCCGTCAGGCGGGCCGGCTCCTCGCGGAGGGTGCGGCCGTGCAGGAAGCGGTCGTGGTTGACCTCGCCGGGGCGGAGGGTGCCGTAGACGAAGAAGGGGAGTTCGGGTCCGGTCACGGAAACGATTCTCTCCCCTCGCCGACCCGGCACGGGCCCCCGCACCTGCCCCGCACGGAACCTGTGGAGGCGCTATGGACACGACATGTCATGCCCACTTAAATGCCAGGGGTCAGGACGAAGCCAGCGCCACCGCACCGCGCTCCATCGCGCTCCACCTCACCTCACCTCACCTCACCGCACCTCATCTCATCTCGCCTCGCCTCGCCTCCACCCCCACACGCGCCCCCCGCGGCGCCTTCCCGAGGAGACTTCAGACACTGATGAGTCGGATACGGCAGCACGTCCGAGGTTCCCGTCTCGCCACCGCCGGCATAGCCGCCACCACGGCCACGCTTCTGGCCGCCGTGCTCTCCCCGGTCGCCGACGCGGCCGATCGACCGACCCGCGCCACCGCCCTGGAACACGCGGCGACGGCTCTCGCCGACCATGCGACGGCCCTGGGCCTGACCTCCGTACAGGGCACCTCCGTGCGGGACGTGGTCGTCGACAAGGACGGCGCGCAGCACGTCCGCTACGACCGTACGTACCGCCAACTACCCGTCCTGGGCGGCGACTTCGTCGTGCACCTGGCCCCCGACGGCACGTACCGCAACGCGGACCGGGCGACGCGGGCGGCGATCTCGCTGCCGACCATCACCCCGGCCCTCGCCGCCCCGAAGGCCGCCGACGCGGCCGTCAACGCCCTGCGCGCGGCCAACCTGGGCGAGCCCCTGAAGCAGGTGAAGGCCAAGCCGCAACTGGTGGTCGACGCCCTGCACGGCGCCCCGAGACTGGCCTGGCGGACGAACGTCGTCGCCCTGGACTCGCTCGGCAACCCGGTCGCCCGCGCGGTCCTGACCGATGCCCGCACCGGCGCCCAGATCGACGCCTGGGACACCATCGAGACCGCGACGGGCGACGGCAAGTCCCTGTACGGCGGCACGGTCCCGTTGGAGACGACCCTCTCGGGATCGACGTACCAGCTCAAGGATCCGACGCGCGGCAACACCTACACCGGTGACGCGGCCAACAAGACCGACCTGTGCATCTTCGGCATCTGCATCAGCCGCGCCCCCGCGACCCTCTTCACGGACGCCGACAACCACTGGGGAACGGGGGCGAGTTCGGACCGCTCGACGGCCGCCGTGGACGCCCAGTACGGCACCGACACGACCTGGGACTACTACAAGAACGTCCACGGCCGCAACGGCATCGGCAACGACGGCAAGGGCTCCTACAACCGCGTCCACTACGGCAACAACTACGCCAACGCCTTCTGGGACGACAGTTGCTTCTGCATGACGTACGGCGACGGTGACGGCACCCAACTCGGCCCGCTGGTGGGCCTGGACGTCGCCGGCCACGAGATGTCCCACGGCGTCACGTCGAAGACGGCCGCGCTCACCTACTCG
Source organism: Streptomyces sp. yr375 (assembly GCF_900110755.1). Classification (GTDB taxonomy): domain Bacteria; phylum Actinomycetota; class Actinomycetes; order Streptomycetales; family Streptomycetaceae; genus Streptomyces. The sequence continues at coordinate 29,955 of NZ_FOFF01000052.1, read as the reverse complement.
GGGGAGTCCGGCGGCCTGAACGAGGCGACGTCCGACATCTTCGGCACCCTGGTGGAGTTCTACGCGGGCAACGCCTCCGACCCCGGCGACTACCTCATCGGCGAGGAGATAGTCCGCTCCGGCTTCGGCCGGGACGCCCTGCGCTACATGGACAAGCCGAGCAAGGACGCCAACTCGGCCGACTACTGGAGCAGTTCGGTCGGCAACCTCGACGTCCACTACTCCTCAGGCGTGGCCAACCACTTCGCGTACCTCCTCGCGGAGGGCAGCGGCACGAAGACCATCAACGGCGTCACGTACAACTCCCCGACGTACAACGGCTCCACGCTCACCGGCATCGGCCGCGACAAGCTGGGCGCGATCTGGTACCGGGCGCTGACGGTCTACATGACCTCGTCCACCAACTACGCGGCAGCCAGAACGGCAACCCTCAACGCGGCCCGCGACCTCTACGGCACCGGCACCACCGAGTACAACGCGGTAGCGGCAGCCTGGACCGCGGTCAACGTGAACTGACCGCGTCTCGCGGGCGATTGACGCGGCGGCCTCGATCCCGAACCCCGGGACCGAGGCCGCCGTTGCGTTAACGGGTACGGCGTGACAGCTCACGCCACGCCACGCCGCTCGACCCGACCGCCGTCGACCCGCACGGCTTCGACACCGTCACGGCGGTCCAGCTCGCACCACACCGCCTTGCCGACGGTCAGCTCGCGGATGCCCCACCGGTCGGCGACCTGCCCGACGATCAGCAGCCCCCGCCCGAACAGGTCGTCGGCGGTCGCTTCCCGCGGGTACGGCCGCAGTTCACCCTTCGGGTCGGACACGGCGATCCGCAACGAGCGCTCGGTGAGGGCGAGTTCCACTCGGAAGAGCCGATCGCGAAGGCACCCGTGGAGCACGGCGTTGCCGCCCAGCTCGGAGACCAACAGGGCGGTGTCGGCGGCGAGTTCGGGATGCCCCCACTCGGTGAGAAGCCGGTGGGCTCTGCGCCGGGCCAGGCTCACGCTCCTGGGGAGCGGGGTGTAGTCGAGACGGTCGTACGCGAGGGGCTCGGACTCATCGGGGGCGGCCATGCCGCTCACCTCCACTGCTCTGTGATCGGTGCGTCACCGACGGTAGAGGGGGGCACGCCTCCAGTGCAACCTACTCTCGGAGGAATTCCCCCGAACGGTTTGCACGGCTCTTCCTCGGCAGGTCAGACTGACGCCGCATCAATGCCACGAGGAGCACGAGCGTGACCGCAAACCAGCAGGGCCATAGCACGTCCACCGTCCTGGGCCGCCGACTCGGTGGCGAACTCGTCAAGTTGCGCACCACGGCCGGCCTGACGCAGACCCACGCCGCCAAGGCCCTCACCGCCTCCACGACGAAGGTCGCCAAGATGGAGGGCGGTTGGGTCCCCATGCGCGACCCGGACATCCGTGCGTTGTGCGAGCTGTACGGCGTTCACGACCCCGGTGTGGTCGGCAGACTCCTGGAACTGGCAAGAATCGACCGGGAGCGTCGCAAGGCAAAAGGCTGGTGGGACGACTACACGACGCTGGGCGTCATGCACGAATACGTCACGCTGGAGAATGCGGCGACGGCCATCAAGGCATGGCAGCCCGGCTTCGTACCTGGTCTGCTGCAAACTCCCGAATACACAATGGCGTTGAGGGACTTTCCCGCAGGTGCTACGGGACTCAACCAACGTAAGGACCCCGATGCGGAGTTCGTTGCCGCGAGGCTCGAACGGCAGCGGCGGCTGAGCGACACTCCGCCGTTGACGCTGCGGGCCGTGATCTACGAAGCCGTGGTGCGGAACTTCCCCGGCGGATCGGAAATCGCTCGCGCGCAGATTGACCACCTTGTGAAGATGGCTGAGGTGCCGAACGTCACTCTTCGGGTCTTTCCGTTCGGTGGCGGACCGCACCAGGGCCTGAACGGTCCGTTCAACGTCATCTCATTCGCTGAGCCTGGAGCCATGGACGTTGTCTACTCGGAGACTCTGTTCACGCAGACCTGGGTTGAAGGCGGGGAGGGGGCTGCGTCCTACGATGAGCTGTTCGAGACAATCGCCAGACTCTCGTTGAGCGAGCGGGACACCGTCTCGTTCCTCCATGCCCTCCGCAAGGATCTCTGAGCCGTGCCCAACTTCGAGTACCGCAAGTCCACATTTAGCGACAAGGTGGCTGAGTGCGTCGAAGTCGCCACGAACATCCCCACCACCATCGCCATACGTGACTCCAAGCACCCCGCCGGCCCCAACCTCCGTGTCACCCCCCGCGCCTGGCTGGCCTTCCGCGCCGCGCTCGTGAGCGAAGGCCCGGTGACTCGCGGCTAGGCCGGCGCATGCGCCACCTCCTCGTCCACCGCGTCCTCCGCCTCCCAGCGCAGCAGGTCGCCCGGCTGGCACTCGAGTACCTCGCAGAGCGCGGCGAGCGTGGCGAAGCGCACTGCCTTGGCGCGGCCGTTCTTGAGTACCGCGAGGTTGGCGGGGGTGATCCCGACGCGGTCCGCGAGTTCGCCCACGGACATCTTCCGGCGGGCCAGCATCACGTCGATGTCGACGGCGATCGGCATCAGATGACCTCGTTCAACTCGGCCTGCATCCGCGCCGCTTCGACGTCGCGGGCGACGGCCTGGGTGAGCAGCATCCGCAGGACGAGCACGATGAGCGCGACCCCGAGGATGGCCACGCCGATCCCGCCCATGATGAGGGTGACGCCCGGGTCGTCGCGTTGGCCCGGCGCGTTGATGGCCGTGACCGTGAACCACACGAGGGCCGCCGCCACGATCGCGCCGATCACCCCGTCCACGTACCGGAAGGCGGCGGAGGAGAACACGGTCCCGCGTCGCACCATGCCCACCAGCCGCCCTACGCACACCAGGGCGACCTGGACCGACACCAGGCCCACGATCGTGACCACGCGCAGCGCGGTCAGCGGCATCGACCCGTCCTCCGGGTCGTTCCCGCTGACCAACGTCCACAGCATCAGCGCCTGTACGAACACGGTGCCGACGAGCACCACCCCGAGCACGGCGCGCAACGCACCCACTGCCAGCTTTCCCATGGCTCATCCTTCCATCCATCGAGTTACGATGGCAATCTATCGAATATCGATAGATGAAGCATAGGCGTAGGCATAGGCCTGGCCGACAATGACCCCATGGACGACGACGCCGAACGCGACGACACCGCCCACGACCAGGCTGACCTGATCCCCCTCCTGCTCCAGCACCTCCACGCCCCGCTCGCCGGGACGACGTACCTGCGCGGGGTGCTGCCCGCCCCCGGCGACGCCGACGCCGTACGGGTCGCCGTCGGGCCGGTGACCGCCGTATCCGCACGCGAGCTGACGCTCTACGAGTTCCCGCTCGTCGTCGGCGAGGAGGGCGTGACCGCGTACGACGTCATCGGCATGCTGCGCACCCTGTGCGGTCCGCCGTCGGGGGCGGTCGGCACGGTGATGGGGATGCCGCTCGTCCTCGTAGACCCGGCGGTCGTGGACCGTGCCCCGGAGACGGCCGCCGACCGTGGGCTGCGGCTGGTGCGGACCCTCGTCCGTCCGTACGACGAGACCTGGGGCGACCCTCTCCTGCACGGTTTCCTCTTCCTGGATCAGGACCGGGTGCGGCTCTATTTCCGGGTCGCGGGCCTGCCCGGCGTGACCGCCGCCGACGTCCGGACGACCGGCGCGCTCACCGCGCTGACCGCGGCACTCCCCTCACTGCTCGAAGGGGAGGGCGAGCAGATGGCGGCGGACTACGCGGATCCGCACTGCGCGCGCGTATTGGATGCGACCTACTGGTGAGGAAGCCCGCGGTCGGGAATCCCGTGGTGGAGAATCTCGCTTCCCCGTGGCTGGATCACCCGTTACGCTCCCCCCGCGCGCATCCGGCGCGAGCAGGGGGTACCGGGGGTAACAGGGTTGATGGCAGAGGTAGTTGGCGCGCCCGAGAAGGGTCCGAACGCGTGGGCTCAGGCCATCGCGGCGGTGGTCGTGGTCGGGGCGCTCGGGGGCGGGCTGTACGTGGTGGGCAAGAACGAGGCCAAGGCCGCCGCCGAACCGGCGACCTGCTCGCCCGACGCGGCGGACAAGAAGGCCGACCAGGCCGCGCGGGCCGCGCACCGCGTCTCCGGGACGCAACTGTGCACGGCGCTGAACCGCGCGGACCTGCCGACCCTCCTCGGCACACCGCAGGAACACGCGCTGACCGCCTACGCCAGCGACGGGACGGTCGGGCTGAAGGGCGGCACCGATACCCCCACCCCCGAGGGGAACGTCCAACTGGACACGTACACCGTGCAGCTCTCGCGGTCCTACGACGACCTCCCGGTCGCCGGGCTGGAGGACGTGATGACCGACGCGACGAAGAAGACGATCCTGGGCCACCCGGCGGTGCTCTACTCGAGCCGGACGATCGCCATCCAGTTCAACCTCGGCGGCGGCAAGTCCGAGACCGGCCCCGGCGGCGTCGCCCGCAGCCTGATGGTCGCCCCGGACACCAAGGACGGCGGCGGCTCCTACGAACTCGCCATCTGGCGTCAGGACGACGTGCCGCCCGACGACGCGGCCCTGCTCCGCGTCGCCGAGCAGGTGCTCCCGGCGATCCCCGGCTGGACGACCGCCGGCTGAGGACCGGGCCGGGCGCGTCACGGCCGGTCGGGCCAGGTCAGGCGACCCGTGCCGGTTCCTCCACCGAACTGTCGGTCACGGGCCGCCCCGCCTTGTCGCCGCCGCCGGCTTCACCCCGACCCCGTTGCCGACGAGCGCGGCGACGGCCAGCGGCAGGAAGGCGAGGCCCGCCTTGACGGGGGAGTAGCCGAGGACGAACTGAAGGTACTGGGTGAAGACCGCCCTACGCCTGCCGTAGCTCCTGCCTGCCGGTTCCCGCCGCCCAGCGCCCGCGTCACGCCCGGTTCCTTCGGCCCCAGGAACCGGGGCTGCGGCTCGAACACCGCGTCCAGGGCCGCCTTCCCGGCCGCGACGACCTCCCGGGCACCGCCGTAGTACCAGGTCACGTCATGTTTCGCGGCGACGCCGACGCCGTACGAGTCGACCCCCGCCGCCTGGCACAGGGCGACAGCGCGCCGGATGTGGAAGCCCTGGCTGATCAGTACGGCCCGGTCGACGCCGAAGATCTTCTTGGCGCGGACGCAGGAGTCCCAGGTGTCGAAACCGGCGTAGTCGCTGACGATCCGCGTGTCGGGCACCCCGTGCTCCGTGAGGTACGTACGCATCGCGTCGGGCTCGTCGTAGTCCTCGCGGCTGTTGTCGCCGGTCACGAGCACGACCTTGACCCGGCCCGCCCGGTACAGCGTGGCCGCCGCGTCCAGCCGGTGCGCGAGATACGGCGACGGCTCGCCGTCCCACAGACCGGCGCCGAACACGACGGCGACGTCGGTGCGCGGCGCGTCGGCCGTCGTACCGAGCCGGTCGGCCGTGGACACGTACAGCCAGGTGGCCGGCAGCAGCGCCAGCACGCACCCCGCCATCACGCCCTGCACCAGCCGACGCCGCCCCGCACGGGTGCGCGGCAGCCGTGGCCGACGGACGGCCAGACGGATGTTCATACGGTGTCCCCCCGGATCGACAACCCCTCCGGCCTCGCAAGACGCGCCGAACACCGATCCGGTTCACCCCGCACCACATCTCACACCGCCGCCCCACCCGAGGTGAACCCCCGGAAAAGACTCGTGACGGTCAGGCAACGGCACAGCAACCTCGTGCCGTCAGGATGGGTACATGAGCCAGCCAAGCCCCGTTCAGCTCGACGGCCGCCGCCGCGGGCGTCCCGGCCCGCCCGCGCTGGTCGTCGTCGCCCACGGCAGCCGCGACCCGCGCGCCCTGAGCACCGTCCGCGCGCTCCTGGACCGCGTCCGCGAGCAGCGCCCCGGCCTGCCGGTCCACCTCGGCCACATCGAGCTCAACGAGCCGCTGCTGACGGACACCCTCGCCGACCTCGACGCCCGCGCCACACCGGACGCCGTCCTGGTCCCCCTGCTGCTGGCCCGGGGCTACCACGTCAAGCGGGACATCCCCGACATGGCGGCGCAGGCACGGGTACGCGCGCGCGTGGCGGCCCCGCTCGGCCCGCACCCCCTGCTCGTGGACGCCCTGCACGCCCGTCTCGTCGAGGCGGGCTGGCGCACGGACCTGACTGCGGCGGAGCGCCGGACGAGCGCGGTGATCCTCGCGGCGGCCGGCTCCCGCGACCCGGACTCGGCCACCGACACCCGCCACACCGCCCACCTCCTCGCCCAGCGCCTGGGCGTCCCGGTCCTCCCCGCCTACGCCTCCACAGCCACCCCGACCATCCCGACGGCCCTCCGCACCCTGGCGGCAAGAGGCCGCACCCGCGTAGCCATAGCCTCCTGCTTCACAGCCCCAGGCCGCTTCGCAACAGAGTGCGCGCAGGCGGCCCCCTGGATCGCATCGGCCCCCCTGGGCACCCACGAAGCGATGACCAACCTCTTGCTACACCGCTACGACGAGTCACTTGAAAAGGGCTCAAGGGCCAACGCCGCCTAAGGGGCGCGGGGCTGTATCGATTTGCGGCTCCGCCGCGTGGGCGCGAGCAACCACAAGCGACCCGCACGGGCCCGACCACAGAACCCAGCAGACGACCAGGCGCCAATTGTCACTACGGCCACCTACTGTCGAGACATGCCCTACGACATGCCGTCAACCGAACGCTGGGCGGCGGAACCCGACAAGCGCCCAGGCCGCACCGCTTTCCAACGAGACCGCGCCCGCATCCTCCACTCCTCGGCGCTAAGAAGACTCGCGGGCAAAACCCAGGTAGTCACCCCTGGCGAACGCAGCCAGGTCTGGGACGCCACGCCCCGCACCCGCCTCACCCACTCCCTGGAGTGCGCCCAGGTAGGCCGCGAACTGGGCGCCGCCCTCGGCTGCGACCCCGACCTCGTCGAGGCCGCCTGCCTCTCCCACGACCTGGGCCACCCCCCCTTCGGCCACAACGGCGAACAGGCCCTGAACGACTTCGCGCGGGACTGCGGCGGCTTCGAGGGCAACGCTCAGTCCCTGCGCCTGCTCACCCGTATCGAGCCCAAGCGCTTCACCGACGAGGGCTCCGTCGGCCTCAACCTCACCCGGGCCACTCTCGACGCCGCCACCAAGTACCCCTGGCCCCGGGGCGCGCACCCCACCGACCCGGCGTCCGGCAAGTTCGGCGTCTACGAGGACGACAGGCCCGTCTTCGACTGGGTCCGCAAGGAGGCCCCCGGCACCCGTACCTGCTTCGAGGCGCAGGTCATGGACTGGGCCGACGACGTCGCGTACTCGGTGCACGACGTGGAGGACGGCCTGCACGCGGGCCACATCGACCCCAACTGCCTGCACGCCGAACCGGAACGCGCGGAGGTCTTCCGGGTCGCCATCGGCCGCTACGTCCCCGCCGACACCGATCCCGCCGAACTCGCCGCCGCCCTCGACCGCCTCCTCGACCAGGAGTGGTGGCCGCACGGCTACGACGGCACGGCGGTCGCCCAGGCCGGCCTGAAGGACGCCACCAGCCAGCTCATCGGGCGCTTCTGCCTCGCCGCCGAGGCCGCCACCCGCGCCCACTACGGCACGGGCCGCCTGACCCGTTACGACGCCGAACTCGTCGTACCGCACGAGGCGCGCATGGAGTGCGCCGTCCTCAAGGCGGTCGCCGACCGGTACGTCATGCAGCGCGCCGAGCAGGAACTCCTGCGCGCCGACCAGCGTGTCGTCATCAGCGAGCTCGCCGAGGCCCTCACGACCCGCGCCCCCGACGGCCTCGACCCCCAGTTCCGCGCCCTGTTCGACCGGGCCCCGGACGACCGCGCCCGCAAACGCGTCGTCGTCGACCAGATCGCCTCCCTCACCGACGCCTCGGCCCGCTCCCTGCACACCCGCCTGACGACACGCCCGGGACGCTGACCGGTCGTGCCCGCCGTGTGCACCCAAACGGGCCGGAACCCGGCCCGGCACGCGCTGATCGGGCACGTCCCCCTTCCCCCATCCCCCCGCGTGCGGGACGCTCGCATGTGGCGAACCGCTTACGAGGAGGCATCACGTGGTCGACGCGGATCAGACATTTGTCATCGTCGGAGGAGGCCTGGCCGGCGCGAAGGCGGCCGAGACGCTGCGGGCGGAGGGCTTCACCGGCCGCGTGATACTGATCTGCGACGAGCGCGACCACCCCTACGAGCGCCCGCCGCTCTCCAAGGGCTACCTGCTCGGCAAGGAGCCCCGCGAGAGCGTCTTCGTGCACGAGCCCGCCTGGTACGCGCAGCACGACATCGAACTGCACCTCGGCCAGACCGTCGACGCGATCGACCGCACCGCCAAGACGGTCCGCTTCGGCGACGACGGCACCCTCGTCCACTACGACAAACTGCTCCTGGCCACCGGCGCCGAACCGCGCCGCCTGGACATCCCCGGCACCGACCTGGCGGGCGTGCACCACCTGCGCCGCCTCTCGCACGCCGAGCGCCTCAAGGGCGTCCTGGCCGCCCTCGGCCGCGACAACGGCCACATCGTGATCGCCGGCGGCGGCTGGATCGGCCTGGAGGTCGCGGCGGCGGCCCGGGAGTACGGCGCCGAGGTCACCGTCGTCGAACCGGAGCCCACCCCGCTGCACGGCGTGCTCGGCCCGGAACTGGGCGGCATCTTCGCCGACCTGCACCGCGAGCACGGCGTCCGCTTCCACTTCGGCGCCCGGCTCACCGAGATCGTCGGCCAGGACGGCATGGTCCTCGCCGCCCGCACCGACGACGGCGAGGAACACCCGGCGCACGACGTCCTCGCGGCGATCGGCGCGGCCCCGCGCACCGCCCTCGCGGAGGCGGCCGGGCTGGCGCTGGCCGAGCGTGCCCACGGCGGGGGCATCGCCGTGGACCACCGGCTGCGCACCTCCGACCCCGACATCCACGCCGCCGGCGACGTCGCGTCCTTCCCGCACGGCCTCTTCGACACCCGGCTGCGCGTGGAGCACTGGGCGAACGCGCTGCACGGCGGACCGGCCGCCGCCCGCGCGATGCTCGGCCAGAAGACGGCCTACGCCCGCGTGCCCTACTTCTTCTCCGACCAGTACGACCTGGGCATGGAGTACAGCGGCTGGGCCCCGCCGGGGACGTACGACGAGGTGGTGATCCGGGGCGACGCGGGCAAGCGGGAGTTCATCGCGTTCTGGCTCAAGGAGGGCCACGTCCTGGCCGGGATGAACGTGAACGTGTGGGACGTCACAGCGCCGATCCAGAAGCTGATCACGTCACGAACCCCCGTGAACACGGAGGCGTTGGCGGACCCGCACGTCCCGCTGGCCGACCTGGTCCCCTAGGCGCTCCGGGGGCGCTGGTCCCGCCCCGTAGAATCACGGCGTGGCAGGACGGATCAACGACGAGGACGTGAAGGCGGTACGGGACGCGGTCCCGATCGACGCCGTGGTGTCCGAGTACCTCCAACTGCGCAACGCGGGCGGCGGCAACCTCAAGGGGCTGTGCCCGTTCCACGACGAGAAGTCGCCGTCCTTCCAGGTCAGCCCGAGCAAGGGGCTCTTCCACTGCTTCGGCTGCCAGGAGGGCGGCGACACCATCACGTTCGTGATGAAGGTCGACCACCTCACCTTCTCCGAGGTCGTCGAGCGCCTCGCCGCCCAGGCCGGCATCACCCTGCGCTACGAGGAGGGCGGCTACAACCCCTCCCACCAGCGCGGCGAACGCATCCGCCTGGTCGAGGCCCACAAGATCGCCGCCGAGTGGTACGCGGAACAGCTCGCCACCGGCCCCGAGGCCGACACCGGCCGGATCTTCCTCGCCGAGCGCGGCTTCGACCAGGCCGCCGCCGTCCACTTCGGCGTCGGCTACAGCCCGCAGGGCTGGGACCACCTCACCCGCTTCCTGCGCGGCAAGGGCTTCACCGACAAGGAGCTGTTCCTGTCGGGCCTCGCGCAGGAGGGCCGGCGCGGCCCCATCGACCGCTTCCGGGGCCGTCTGATGTGGCCCATCCGCGACATCGGCGGTGACGTCGTCGGATTCGGCGCCCGCAAGCTCTACGAGGCCGACAACGGCCCCAAGTACCTCAACACGCCCGACACGCCGATCTACAAGAAGTCCCAGGTGCTGTACGGCATCGACCTCGCCAAGCCGCACATCGCCAAGGCCAGCCGGGCTGTCGTCGTCGAGGGCTACACCGACGTCATGGCCTGCCACCTCGCCGGCGTGACGACGGCGATCGCGACCTGCGGCACGGCCTTCGGCGTCGACCACATCAAGGTGCTGCGCCGCCTGCTGATGGACAACGGCACCTCGCGCGTCATCTTCACCTTCGACGGCGACGCGGCGGGCCAGAAAGCCGCGCTGCGGGCGTTCGAGGACGACCAGAAGTTCGCCGCCTCGACGTACATCGCGATCGCCCCCGACAACATGGACCCGTGCGAACTGCGCCTGGCGAAGGGCGACGACGCCGTCGCCGAACTGGTCCAGCCGCACACCCCGTTGTTCAAGTTCGCGCTCCAGCAGATCGTGCAGCGCTACGACCTGGAGACCCCCGGCGGCCGCGCGGCGGCCCTGGACGAGGCGGCCCCCGTCGCCGCCCGCATCAAGGAGCGCACCGCGCGGCGCGAGATGGCCGTGGAACTCGCAGGCCTGGTCGGCATCCTGGACCCGGAGTTCGTCGTGGACCGCGTCGGCCACCTGCACCGGCGCGGCGGCGGCAAGGCCCCGGCCCCCGGCGGCAACCGCACCCCCCAGCAGTACGAGGCCGCCCCCCGCCCCGGCGGCGCCGGTCCCGCCCTCACCCTGCGCAACCCCGTCTACGCGACCGAACGCGAACTGCTGAAACTCGCCCTGCAACGCCCCGAGTTGGTGGCCCCGGCCTTCGACGCGTACGGCGTCGACGAGTTCACCGCCGCCCCCTACGCCGCCGTACGCCAGACGATCCTGGACGCGGGCGGCGCCGAGTGGGGCGTCCAGGACCCGCAGGACTACCTGGTGCGGGTCCGCGAGACCGCGCCGGACGACACGGTCCGCGCCATGGTCACGGAGCTGGCCGTCGAGGCGATCATGCGCAAGACGGTCGACGAGATCTACGCGGGGCTCCAGTTGGTGACCGTCCGCCGCCGCGCCGTGGAACGCCGGATCCGCGACGTCAACTCCCAACTGGCCCGCCTCGGCGCGGCCGGCGACCAGGCCCGCTTCGCCGCCGTGCAGAACGAACTGTGGGTCCTCCAGCAGTACGACCAGGCCCTCCAGACCCACGGCGCCTCGGCCCTCTGAACACGCCGTCACAGCCCGGACTCAAAAAGTCACCGCACGCCCCTCGTGGCAGGGATGTGTCGTACTCCACACTGGTTCCGGTGCCTGAGTCCTCGGAGCGGCCCACGGAGCACCGCTGCCGCTCACCTCAGCAGCGATCATCCTGGAGGTCGCCCGTGCAGACCCAGACCCAGACTCTGACGCAAACTCCGACGCAGACCGACCGCACGACCGACGACACGGAACCGGACGCCGATACCGACGTCCTGGCCGCGGTCCCGCCGCAACACCGTGCCGCCCACCACCCGGAGACGGACGCGGAGGCGGAGCCGGAGCCCGCAGAGGCGCTGGACGACGACCCGGAACCCGAACCCGAACCCGTCCTCGCCCCGCCCCGCGCCCGCGTCGCCGACAACAGCAGCCCCTCCTCGGACCTGTTCCGCCAGTACCTGCGCGAGATAGGCCGCATCCCGCTGCTCACCGCGGCCGAGGAGGTCGAGCTCGCCCGGTGCGTGGAGGCGGGCCTGTTCGCCGAGGAGAAACTCGGCGGCGCCCCCGACCCGGACAGTCAACTCGCCCTGGATCTCGACCGGTTGGTCGTCATGGGTCGGATGGCCAAGCGCCGGCTGATCGAGGCCAACCTGCGGCTCGTGGTCTCCGTCGCCAAGCGGTACATCGGGCGCGGGCTCACCATGCTCGACCTGGTCCAGGAGGGCAACCTCGGCCTGATCCGGGCGGTCGAGAAGTTCGACTACGCCCGCGGCTACAAGTTCTCCACGTACGCCACCTGGTGGATCCGGCAGGCCATGTCCCGGGCGCTGGCCGACCAGGCCCGCACCATCCGCGTCCCGGTCCACGTCGTCGAACTCATCAACCGGGTCGTGCGCGTCCAGCGCCGCATGCTCCAGGAGCGCGGCTACGAACCGACCCCCGAAGAGGTCGCCGCCCAACTGGACCTGCCGCCCGAACGCGTCGGCGAGGTCCTGCGCCTGGCCCAGGAGCCGGTCTCCCTGCACGCCCCGGTGGGCGAGGAGGACGACGTGGCCCTCGGCGACCTCATCGAGGACGGCGACGCGGCCAGCCCCGTCGAGTCGGCGGCCTTCCTGCTGCTGCGCGAACACCTGGAGGCCGTGCTCTCCACGCTCGGCGAACGCGAGCGGAAGGTCGTCCAACTCCGCTACGGCCTCGCCGACGGCCGCCCGCGCACCCTGGAGGAGATCGGCCGCATCTTCGGCGTGACCCGCGAGCGGATCCGGCAGATCGAGTCCAAGACCCTCAACAAACTCCGCGACCACGCCTTCGCGGACCAACTGAGGGGCTACCTGGACTGAGGGCCGGGCGGAAAGGGGGCCGCTCACGCGAACGTGAGCGGCCCCACGGCCCCAAAGGACCACAGCCTCAGTCGACTTCCGCCACCGCCTCCGCGAACTGCGCCTTGTACAGCCGCGCATACGCCCCGTCGGCCGCCAACAGCTCGGCGTGGGCGCCCTGTTCGACGATCGAGCCGTTCTCCATCACCAGGATCGTGTCGGCGTCCCGGATGGTCGACAGGCGGTGCGCGATCACGAACGACGTACGCCCGTGGGCCAGTTTCGCCATCGCCTTCTGGATCAGCACCTCGGTGCGGGTGTCGACGGAGCTGGTGGCCTCGTCGAGCACCAGGATCACCGGGTCGGACAGGAACGCCCGCGCGATGGTGATCAACTGCTTCTCACCGGCGCTGACCCCGCTGCCCTCGTCGTCGATCACGGTGTCGTAGCCGTCGGGAAGGGTCCGCACAAACCGGTCGGCGTGCGCGGCCCGCGCCGCCTCCTCGATCTCGCCCCGGGTGACCTCCCGCGCCGCCCCGTACGCGATGTTCTCCGCGATGGTGCCGCCGAACAGCCAGGTGTCCTGGAGGACCATGCCGATGCCGGCGCGCAGGTCGTCGCGGGTCATCGTGGCGATGTCGACGCCGTCGAGGGTGATGCGCCCGCCGGAGACGTCGTAGAACCGCATGAGGAGGTTCACCAGGGTCGTCTTGCCGGCGCCCGTCGGGCCGACGATGGCGACCGTGTGGCCGGGCTCCACCGTCAGCGACAGGTCCTCGATCAGCGGCTTCTGCGGGTCGTACCGGAAGGACACGCCCTCCAGCGCCACCAGCCCGCGCAGCTCCGCCGGCCGCTTCGCCGCCACCGGATCCGCCTCCTGCTCCTCGGCGTCCAGGAGTTCGAAGACTCGTTCCGCCGAGGCGACGCCCGACTGCACCAGGTTCGCCATCGACGCGACCTGCGTCAGCGGCATCGAGAACTGGCGCGAGTACTGGATGAACGCCTGCACGTCACCGATGGACAGCGAGCCCGACGCGACGCGCAGCCCGCCGACGACCGCCACCAGCACGTAGTTGAGGTTCGACACGAACATCATCAGCGGCTGCATGACCCCGCTGTTGAACTGCGCCTTGAACCCGGCCTCGTACAGCGCGTCGTTCTGCTCGGCGAACTGCTCCGCCGACTCCTCCTGGCGGCCGAACACCTTCACCAGCGTGTGACCGGTGTACATCTCCTCGATGTGGGCGTTCAGCTTGCCGGTGGTGCGCCACTGCTGCACGAAGTGCGGCTGCGACCGCTTGCCGACCCGCGTCGCGACGACCGCCGACAGCGGCACCGTCACCAGCGCGACCAGCGCGAGGAGCCACGACACCCAGAACATCATCGCCAGCACGCCGACGATCGTCAGCAGCGAGTTGACGAGCTGGCCCATCGACTGCTGGAGCGTCTGCCCGATGTTGTCGATGTCGTTCGTCGCCCGCGACAGCACCTCGCCGCGCTGCCGCTTGTCGAAGTACGACAGCGGCAGCCGCGACAGCTTCGTCTGCACGTCCTCGCGCATCCGGAACATCGTCCGGTTGACGGCCCGGTTGACCAGCCGCGTCCCCACCGCCATCAGCAGACCGGAGACGAGGAACACGACGAGCGCGAACACCAGGACCCGGGCGACCTGGCCGAAGTCGATGCCCTGGCCCGGCGTGAAGTCCGTACTGCGGAGCATGTCGGCGACACTGCCCTCGCCGCGCGCCCGCATCGAGTCGAGCACCTGCTGCTTGCTCGCCCCGGCCGGCATCTCCCGGCCGACGATGCCCGCGAACACCAGGTCGGTGGCCTGGCCGAGGATCTTCGGCCCGACCACGTTGAGGCCGACGCTGAGCACCGTGCAGACCAGCATCGCGACGAGCGTGAGCCGTTCCGGCTTGAAGTGGGCGAGCAGCCGCCGGCCGGACACCTTGAAGTCCAGCGTGCGGCTCTCGGGACCGGCGCCGGCCATCATGCGCCCCATGGACCCGGCCATCAGGCTGCCTCCGCTTCCGTGAGCTGGGAGAGCACGATCTCCCGATAGGTCTCGTTGTCCGCCATCAGCGCGCCGTGCGTGCCCGTGCCGACGACCCGGCCCGCGTCGAGGACGATGATCCGGTCGGCGTCGCGGATGGTCGCCACCCGCTGCGCGACGATCACGACGGTCGCCTCGGCGGTCTCCCGCGCCAGCGCCGCCCGCAGCGCCGCGTCGGTGGCGTAGTCGAGGGCGGAGAAGGAGTCGTCGAAGAGGTAGATCTCCGGCCGCTGCACGAGCGTCCGGGCGATCGCGAGCCGCTGCCGCTGACCGCCGGAGACGTTCGTCCCGCCCTGCGCGATCGGGGAGTCCAGCCCGTTCTCCAGCCCGCTCACGAACTCCTTGGCCTGCGCCACCTCCAGCGCGTGCCACAGCTCCTCGTCGGTGGCGTCCGGATTGCCGTAGCGCAGGTTGGTGGCGACCGTGCCCGCGAACAGGTACGGCTTCTGCGGCACCAGCCCGACGGTCTTCGCCAGCAGCACCGGATCGACGTCCGCGACGGCCACCCCGTCGACGAGCACCTCGCCCTCGGTGGCGTCGAACAGCCGGGGCACCAGCCCGAGCAGCGTGGACTTGCCGCTGCCGGTCGAGCCGATCACCGCGGTCGTCTCACCGGGCAGCGCCACCAACTCCACGGCCTTCAGGACGGGCTCCTCGGCGCCGGGATACCGGAACCCGGCCCCCCGGATCTCCAGATGCCCGTGCCGCCGCAGCTCGGTGACCGGCGCGAGCGGCGGCACCACGGACGACGACGTGCCCAGCACCTCCTGGACGCGCTCGGCGCACACCTCGGCGCGCGGCACCATCATGAACATGAAGGTGGCCATCATGACGGACATGACGATCTGCATGAGATAGGCGAGGAACGCGGTCAGATCGCCGATCTGCATCTGGCCGTCGTCGATCCGGTGGGCGCCGAACCAGACCACCGCGATCGACGACAGGTTCACCGTCGTCATGACCACCGGGAACATCAGCGCGAGCTGGTTGCCGGCCTTCAGCGAGATGTTCGTGAGGTCGCTGTTGGCCTGCCGGAACCGCTGCTGCTCGTACTCGTCGCGGACGAAGGCGCGGATCACCCGGTTGCCGGTGATCTGCTCGCGCAGCACCCGGTTCACGGTGTCCAGCTTCACCTGCATGGACCGGAACAGCGGCCGCAGCCGCAGCACGATCACCGTCACGCAGATGCCCAGCACCGGCACCACGGCGACCAGCACGGAGGACAGCGGCACGTCCAGACCGAGCGCCAGCACGATGCCGCCCACGCACATGATGGGCGCCGACACCATCAGCGTGAACGTCATCAGGGCGAGCATCTGGATCTGCTGGACGTCGTTCGTCGTCCGGGTGATCAGCGAGGGCGCGCCGAAATGGCCGACCTCGCGGGCGGAGAAGGACTGCACCCGGTCGAAGACGGCCGCCCGCAGGTCCCGGCCGACCGCGGAAGCGGTCCGGGCGCCGTAGTACACGGCGCCGATGTTGCACACGACCTGCGCCAGCGAGACGCCGATCATCACGCCGCCGAAGGACAGGATGTAACCGGTGTCCCCCTCGACGACGCCCTTGTCGATGATGTGGGCGTTGAGCGTGGGCAGGTAGAGGGAGGCGCAGGTCTGCAGCAACTGCAGCAGCACCAGCAGGGTGATGGGTTTTCGGTAGGGCCTGAGGTAGGTCCTCAGCAGTCGTATGAGCACGCTACGTCTCTCGGGGTCGGCGGGCGGGGCACGGGTATTTGGTTGCCCCTGGCCCCTATCGTCGAACACTCCGCCCGCGTTACCCCAATGATTAACCCAAGGGCAGTGCTTTTCCGGCCTTACAGGGGTAGCAGCCCCGCCCGTACGGCCCCCTAGGGGGTCGTCCCGGTGACGTACGAACGTCCGACGGGTACTTGATCGGGATCGGGCCCTACGCCCGAAACGCCCCCGGATGCGTCTGCTCCCGCACCGACACGAACTGCTGCCGCACCGCCTGCCCCACCGCCAGCTCGTCGCCCGGGTCCAGGACCTGCGCCGCCGGCCCCTGCCAGGCGGGCGGATTGCGCGGGTCGAGGGTGCCCTGCGACACCCCGAGCGCCCACGCCGCCTGCCGGGCCGCCCCGATCGCCGCGTAGTCCGCCGGCTGCGGTACGACGACCTGCGCCCCGAACAGCGCGGGCGCCGCCGCCTGCACGGCCGGCAGCTCGGCCGCCGCCCCCAGCAGGAAGATCCGCCGCACGTCCACACCCCGGCCGCGCAGCACGTCCAGCGCGTCCGCGAGCCCGCACAGCATGCCCTCGAACGCGGCCCGCGCGAAGTGCTCGGGCTTCATCGACTCGCGCCGCAGCCCCGCCAGCGTTCCAGCGGTGTGCGGCAGGTTCGGCGTCCGCTCACCCTCCAGGTAGGGCAGCATGACCAGCCCGTGCGACCCCGGCGTCGACTTCATCGCCAGGTCCGACAGCGCCTCCAGATCGGCCGCCCCGACCAGCTCGGCAGCGCCCCGCAGGGTCCGTACGGCGTTCAGGGTGGTGACGACGGGCAGGTGCATGCCGGTCGCGTCCGCCAGGGAGGTGATCATCCCGCTCTGGTCGACGAGCGCCTCGGGGTGCACGGCCATCACCGACCCGGACGCGCCCAGCGACACGACCGCGTCGCCGAGCCCGATCCCGAGCCCCAGCGCCGCCGCCATGGTCTCGCCGGTGCCGGCGGAGATCAGCAGCCCCTCCGGCGTCGTACCGGCCGCGTCGGACGGCCCGATGACCTCCGGCAGCATCGCCTGGCGACCGAGCGCCAGCTCCACGAGGTCGGCCCGGTACCCGCCGGTGGCGGCCGACCAGTACCCGGTCCCGGAGGCCCCGCCCCGGTCGGTGGTCCGGCGGACCGGCCGCCCCAGGAGCTGCCACACCAGCCAGTCGTGCGCCTGGAGCAGGACGGCGGTCCGCGCGGCGGCCTCCGGCTCGCTCTTCGCCAGCCAGCGCAGCTTGGTCACCGGCTGGGCCGCCTGCGGCACGGAGCCGACCGCCTGCGCCCACGCCTCGCGCCCGCCGAGCGCGTCGAGCAGATCGGCCGCCGCGACCTGCGCCCGCTTGTCGCCGCCGACCATCGCCGGGCGCACGGTGTTGCCCTGCGAGTCCAGCGGCACGACCGCGTTCTGCTGCGAGGACACCCCGATGGCCTGCACACCTTCGAGCAGCCCGCCGCCCGCGGCCTCGCCCAGGGACAGCAGCCAGGCCTGCGGATCGACATCGGAGGGCCGCCCACCGCTCTCGGCGCCTTCCATCGGATGCGGCGCATAACCCTGCCGGAGCACGGCTCCGGTATCCGCGTCGCAGACGACGATACGAGTGAAATCGGGCGAACTGTCCAACCCGGCGACTATCCCCATGGCGAAAATTCTGCCGCACGCTTTGCTCGAATGCGGCCGTGCGGACCGCCGAGGTGTCCGCGCCCGACGGCCTACGGACACGTTGTGCCTGGTGAGACAGGGTGAGGCAGCGTGATACAGGGGAAGACAGCGAGGGACGGCCAGGGCGCTTACGTGTTACTGGTACCCCACTCGTCGCCCCGACCGTTGTGGGCGCTGCGCTCCTTCAGTGAGCGCACCCGGCCGGCCATCGACTCGGGCATCCGCTCCCCGACCTTCTCGCTGACCGCGTGATACGCCTTGCCCGCGTACTGACGGCCCTGCTGGGCGGCGGTCTCGGCGGTGTTGCGCACGGCCGGGTTCTGGGCGACCTGCCGCGCGGACTTCTTCAACTGCTCGTACCGCTCGCGTCCGGCACGCGTGCCCAGTACGTACCCCACGGCCAGCCCGACGGCGAACGTGAGCTTGTAGCGCATGACGGCCACCCTTCCCTCGTGTACGTCCCCGGTCCGACGGCGGCGCCGGGGAACCGATTGGCGGAGCACCCCCCAGCTTGCGCTAATGTATGTGTCGCAGCGAGCAACCACCTTCTGGCGAATACCCAGGTAGGTGCGTTCGATGCAACGAGGCATTCCCCTGTAGCTCAATTGGCAGAGCAGCCGGCTGTTAACCGGCAGGTTACTGGTTCGAGTCCAGTCGGGGGAGCTTCGATCTCCTGTAGCTCAATTGGCAGAGCAGCCGGCTGTTAACCGGCAGGTTACTGGTTCGAGTCCAGTCGGGAGAGCAGCGTGAACGAGGGCCCCCTGGGGGTCCTTTTTCATGTCGGCGGGAACCGCGCAGGCCAGGGCACGGTCCTCATGGTCGTGCAAGGTCGACCAGCCGAAGCGTGAGATCGTATGAGCGGCTATGCTGCGGCAGACGGCGCGCACACATGTACGCGACACGCCGCTATGGGGCGGTAGCTCAGCCGGTTAGAGCAGCGGACTCATAATCCGTCGGCCGTGGGTTCGAGTCCCACCCGCCCCACCACGCGCTACGCGGGAAGAAACCTTCTGACCAGGAACTTCCCTGGTCGGGGCGAGAGTGTGAGGGTCCTGGCGACCCCGTGGTGATCATGATTTCATGATCGTCTGGACAAATTCTGGACGCTGATTCCGGTTAAGTCGGGCATGGCCTCTATGGGGTAGTTCGTGTCGACGTCCGGCCGATCTCTGCCGGCTCGTCCCGTAGCGGGAAGTGGCCCATGGGTGCGCCCCGACATGCGGCGCACTTCCCTCGCGTGGTCTGTTTGTGATCGATGGCCGCGTCCAATGTTGGTGATGTATTGTGGGTGCATACATCGTGGATGGAGGGGTCCGATGTCCGTCACGCAGATTGATCTTGACGACGAGGCGCTGGCCGAGGCCATGCGGCTCATGGGCGTCACGACGAAGAAAGAGACTGTCAACGTGGCCCTTCGGGACTACGTGGCGCGGATCAAGCGGCTGGAGGCTGCGGAGAAGTTGGCCGCGCGGGGTGCACGTGGTGAGTTCGAGCAGGCCGCGGCGGCGCATGGCGCGGAGAAGCGTGCGCGACGCGAGGCCTTCGAGTGATCACGTATCTGGTGGACACCTCGGCGCTGTGGCACCTGTTTCGCACCCCAGGTGCGGTGCGTCCCTGGGAGGGGCACATTGCCGCTGGGGTGTTCCACCTCTGCGAGCCGACACGTGCCGAATTTCTCTACTCGGCAACCAGCCCGTCCCATCGGGATGAGCTCGCAGAGGAACTGGACGCGCTCTGCTTGCTCTCTCCGGTTCCGAAGAACGCCTGGCGTTGGGTCGACACAGCCCAGTACAAACTGACCCAGCGGGGCCAGCATCGGGCGGCTGGAGTGATCGATCTGTTGGTGTGTGCGACAGCTGTACACCATGGGCACACCGTTCTCCATGTGGACAATGATTTCGCGACGGTGGCCGGAGTCCTCAAGGAAGTCCAGCAGCGAGACGCACGAGCCTGATCTCCGGAGGCAGGAACACGTCTGTCGGCTTTCTGACCTCGGTGATCGATGTCTCCGGGGCGGTTCAGTCTTGCTTCGGGGCCTCGTCGTATCGCCTGTAGGGGGCCTCTATGGTCTGTGCCGAGACGCGGAACCAGGATTTGTCCGGGCCGGCCTCCGGTCAGGTCGTCACCGACGCCAGACGGAAATCCGCGGCGCTTGCCTCGCCTGTCCCTCGGAAGGCCCTGACCGGCCGCGCAGGGGATGATGTCGGAGAACCGCCAGCCCGTTCGCCTTGGGCCCACCCAAGGTCGCGGGCATGTCACAGCAGAGCCGCGCCATCGTGAGAACGCCTGGAAGGCGTTCGCCAGCCACGACGCTGACCGGATCTCCGCGGTCTTCACGGAGGACGCCGAGTGGCTGGCGCCCCCGGGAGCGCCACTGCCGTCGCGCTGGAGGGTCCCAGCCACCTGGTCGGCCGGAAGGCGATCGTGCACTTCCTCGCCGAGGACTTTCCCCGCTTCTTCGTGCAGGACGTCACCGTCACCTTTCACGGCTTCTACGCCGACGGCGAGCGGGTGGTCGTGGCGGAGACCATGACCGCGACTCTGGCCAACGGCAGCCACTACGCCAGCGACTACTGCTTCGTCTTCGAGCTCCGGGACGGGCTGATCCACCGGGTCCGCGAGTACATGGACACAGCACGCGGGCACCGCCTGATCTTCGGCGAGGTTCCGCAGTAGTCATCGTCGGCCTGGCTGCAGTGCGCCGATGTGCAGACGTTCAACGGTACGGCCCGCGCGATCACCGGGCCACGCATCCGCTGACGGTGACGAACGTACGCTTCACCCAGGACGCGGAGGCGGCAGTTGGGAGGTACGGCATTTCGATTTGGTGCGACCGCCGTCGGCGAGGATCTCGAGGGCGGCGGCGTCCCACCAAGGCGGAACGCGTCCGGGGCGTACCGGAGTCGGGCGGCGCGAAGATGCTGGTGTCGACCGGGCTCGGAGCGGTCCGCCGGGTCGCCCACGAGGCGGGCGGCCGCGCTACGCGCCGACCACCCGGAGTACTTCAAGGCCGTACGGCCACCCGATCCCCGGACTCTACGGGCCGACGTGGGCGACGACCTGGGCCGGCTCTCCCTGCTCCTCGCCGCGATCTGCCTGGTCGTTGCTGCGAAGTCGCGGCGATCTCGCCGTTTTTGACAGCCTGGGTGCCGGTGCGGCCGCCGTCGACGGAGACGATCAGGACGTCCTTCTCCCGGCCCCTGGCCTTCAGCGCGGTGTACGCGCCCAGGGCCGCCGGTGGTCGTGGGCGGCCCGATGGTGCCGAGAAGCCCGCCGATCCTGACGGAACCCCAGGTCGGCGGGTTTCGAAGCGCGGTGGCTTGAGGGCACCGCACACGCCCGGCGCCACGGCGGCGGACGTGGTTTACGGCGAGGACGGGCCGTCAGAGCTGACGCAGTCCGATCAGCACCCTCTCCATCAGTGCCTGGGGCGGGGCGTCGCCGGCCTCGGTCGCCGCTTCGTGGACGATGACCATCCCGCGATCGGCCATGTCACCGAGGAGGACCTTGGCCACGCCCAGCGGCACCGCGACGAGCGCGGCCACCTCGGCCACCGACCTCGGTTCCCGGCACAGATCCAGCACCGCGCGGTCCCACTGCGTGGCTGCGCCGGGAACGCCGCCCGGATCGACGGCTGTGACCAGGGTCTCGACCTCGAAATGGTGGTGCGACCTGGTCCGGCCGCCCGTCAATACGTAGGCGCGGACGAATGAGGCCGGTGCTGCTGGGTCCACGTTCCCGGGTTCCCAGACGGCCGACTGGTGGTCCACCTGGGAAGCCGGCCCGTACCGCTCGGCGGCAGGCGGCGGCGAGGCTTCGTCGCTCTCGCCGTACGCCGTGTCCTGCGCCGTGCCACGAGTGCCGGAGGTCTTCCTCCTCCGCCGTCCGTTGCCGAAACTGAACGCGTTGAGCACGTCGGCGAAGGTCTGTTCGTCCTTCGCTTCCTGATCTCTTCGAGGGCCGGACGGGCCTTCACCGGTGCTCATGTTCTCCTCGTCCGGGTTATCGGGCCGCAGTCTGCTGGAATTGCTGCAACTCGGTACGGAGTTCCGGAGTCAGCATCTCGCCGACCTGGTCGACGAGCACGGTCATCTCATAGGCGATCTGGCCGATTTCGCAGTCCGGAGCCGCCAGGGCGACCAGACACGAACCGTCTCGGATCGACATCATCAGCATGTTGCCGTGCTCCATCTGGATCACCGTACGCAGCACGTTCCCGGTTTCCATACAGCGGGCGGCAGCCTGGATCAGGCTGATGGCACCCGCCGCGATGGTGGAGAGCTGCTCGGCGCGATCGTCTGCCAACTGGTCCGACGCGGTGAGCAGCAGTCCGTCGGCCGAGATCACCACGGCGTGCGCCACATGGGGAACTCGCTCCGTGAAGTTGGTGACCAGCCATCCGAACTGGCTCACCTCCGGGGAGTGGGGTGATGTCATGGGTTGTTCCTGCCCGTCTCCGATGGATTGGGCGTCTGATCGGGCTGCGCCCGACGGATGCCCGACTGGTAGCTGCTGAGGAAGCTGTGGGCGCGGCTGGCGTTCGGGCTCGCGGCTGGCCCGTCTCCGGTGGCGGACCGCTCGGCCCAGGCCGGAGCGGATCGTGTACGCGGCACCCTTTTGGGCAACCCGGCCTGTGTGAGGGCGGCCGGCTGGTCAGGCTCCTGCGCACCGCGCCCGGCCGGGCGTCGGACAGCAGGCGCGGGCGCCGGGCGGCCTGTCGGCGCCGGGCCGCCGGGTGCCTCGGTCGAGGACGGCGGGACAGGTGCGGGCTCCTCCGCCGCGGCGCGCGGCACCGGTGTGGCGCGCGGCACCGGTGTGGCCCCGCTGTTCCCGGCGCCGGGGGCTGCCGGTGCCAGTGCCGTTGCCGTTGCGCCAAGGGGGAACCACGAGGAGTCGGCGGGCTTCCGAGGCGCGTCCGTGTCGGCCGGGACGGGCCCTGTGGTCACGGCAGCGACGGCGAACGGCAGCTGCGGAGGGCGCGATGCCGTGTCACCGCCGTCCGTCCGGCCGCCGCGCGTCCGGGTCGGAAGCGCGGCAGCGGGGCGTTCTGCGATGGCGCCCGGTTGGCCTGTGAGGGCCGGCGCCGGCGCCGTGACCAGCTTGGCCGGTACCAGAACACGGGCCCGCAGTCCCCTGACGCCTGGCCGCGAGCTCAGGTTGACGGCGATGCCGTGCCGACCGGCCAGACGACCGACCACGGACAGGCCGAGCTGCCGGGACGCGGGCGCGTCCATGGCGGCGTCCGTCGTCACGTGCCGGTTGGCCCTGGCCAGGTCGCTCTCGCTCATCCCGATTCCGTCGTCCTGGATCTCGATCAGCAGCGAGCCGTCGGGCTGCCGGGTAGCGCCCACGACCACCTGGGTGTGCGGCGGGGAGAACGCGGTGGCGTTGTCGAGCAGTTCGGCGATGAGCCGCCCCAGGGCGCCGGCCGCGTACCCGATCACCTCGGTGGGAGGGCTGGGCTGAACGAGCACGCGCTGGTAGTGCTCGATCTCGGAGACGGCACCCCTCAGCACGGTGTCCATCGCCGCACTGTGGGAAGAGCGCACCAGAGTGCTGCCGCACAGGACCATCATGTTCTCGTTGTTGCGCCGCATACGCGTCGCCAGGTGATCGAGCGTGAAGAGGCTGGCCAGTTGCTCCGGGTCCTCCTCGTGCCGTTCGAGCTGTTCCATCAGCAGCAGCAGACGGTCCACGAGGCTCTGGCTGCGCCGGGAGAGGTTCACCAGGGTGCTCCTGAGGTCACCGCGCAGCGCGGCCTGCTCCGCCGCCAGGCGCACGGCCTGAGAGTGCACCGTGTCGAACGCCCTGGCGAGCT
Organism: Streptomyces sp. yr375; assembly: GCF_900110755.1. Taxonomy (GTDB): domain Bacteria; phylum Actinomycetota; class Actinomycetes; order Streptomycetales; family Streptomycetaceae; genus Streptomyces. Next base: position 6,163 of record NZ_FOFF01000052.1, on the reverse strand, counting down.
GACCGAACTCCTCCGTGGTGTGGACCGGTACGACGTCGACCATGGCGTCCGCGTTCCGCCCCTCGCGCATGCTCACGACTGCGGCGGGCAGCCGGTGCTCCGCCACATCGAGTGCCGTCGAGCGCAGGACGGTCAGCGACCGCAGCAGATGCCGGCCGATACCGAGACCGATGGCGAGGGCGAGCAGCAGCACCGCGAAGAGGATGACGGACGCCAGGCCTGCTTGGCTGCTCGTCCGGTCCTGCATCGTGGCCGACGTTGTGCGCAACGTGTGGAGGGAGCCGTCCGCCGCCTTGTCGACGAGCTTTCCGGTGGTCTCCGAGTCGCGGCTCCAGCTCTTGACCGAGACAGGCAGTGACCTTGTGGCGTTCCGCTGCGCGTCCGACGCGAGGGACTCGGCCAGCACGGCGCTCACCACGTGCGCACGCCGGGTGACGGCCGGGCCGGTGACCGTCCGCTGGTAGTCGCTGAGCTCCGCGGCGGTGGCCACGGCCCGGAAGTCACTGACCCTGTCCCGCAGGCGCGTGTCGGCCTCCTGCAGCGCCTTGATGAGCGTCGTGGTCATCGGACGGCCCCGGTCGGCTGCCTGGAGCAGAATCGCGTGCTCGAGGTGGATCTGCTCCTCGACCGCCTCCAGGTCGTACAACGCGGTCGCCGACCTGGTGAGTTGAGGGGCGGCGAACCTGCTGACGAGTGCCTGGTCCAGCGTGAGCAGTCCCGTGATGATCGTGCCGTAGTCGTCGAGCGCGGTCGAGGAACCGATGCTGCCGGACGCCACCTTCGCGCGCAGGGCAGGCAGGCGGGCCAGGAGGCCTACGGCGTTGCGATAGCGATCCGCCGCGACGCCCGCCAGGGAGACCTCCAGCTTCCTGGTGCTGGTGACGGCGCCCTGGGCACTGTCGACGCCACGCTTCTGCTGTCGTAGATCGGAGGGATCAACGGCAGCGTCGTCGAGCAGCCGCTCGACGGACATCGTGCGTTCCATCTGCAGGGCTTCCAGCAGAGTCCGCAGCTCACCACGGAGCTTGACCAGGCGTTGCATGTCCGCGTAGGAGTTCGCGCGTGTGACGTCGCCGTGGATCTGCACGACGCCCAGGCCGACGGCGAGCAGGGCGGGCACGACCAGTACCGCCGCCAGCTTCACCAGCAGCCGCCAGTTCCGCCACTGCACGAGCGAGGCCCACAGCGATGGCCGTACTGGACGCGCGGCCGCGTGTCTGGCCGCGGTCACGGTATGAGCTCCGTACTCGGAACAGCTTGCTCGTAGGGACCTATCACGATGCTGTTTTCTCCCGGGTTTTCACCTGAGCAGGATGGGGACGCCCGGCAGCACAGGGTGGTGCCGGAGGGATGGCGCGACCGCCTGCGCTCACGCCGCGGTGCGCGAACCCAGGAGCGGGCATACGCCCCGGTTGGTGGAGAAGCGCATCTCGCAAGCTGACGAAGGGTTCGACCACGGGCTCCCGGCAGACCCGGCGACATCGCGGATGTGCCCAAGGAAACCCAGTGATTGTTCCACCTCCCAGCTCCCGGATGCGATCCGATTGCCGCATGCCATGTAGCTACCGGTCAAGTGCTGTTTGGAACTCAGAGGAGCTTAGGACAACCGGGCGAACGGCAACAACGCGGCCCCCACTCCACCAACCACGAAACAATCCTTTTGCTCACGCGTTCTCCACACTCGGCGGCCCGGTCGGCGACGTCGCACGCCCATGGTTCGGCTCGGCTAACATCGGGAATTGGAAAAGTCAAGTCACAGTTAACTTGCAACCGCCCGGGACGCCGAGTGGTCAAGCGGCTCTCCAGGGAACGTCAAGAAGTCCCTGCGGGGTTCGGTGCTCGCCGCGTGAGCCGGGGGCGTTGTTTGACGGCGCGCGGCATCTCACTACACTCCACCGCTCAGGGGGCTACGGCTCGCTCCTTCGCGTCTCTCGCCGAGGCAGCACCCGAGCGCCCGCCTGCCCGAACGTCCAGGAATGAGGAAAGTGACCAGACCGGTGGGGTCGCCCGCCTTCGACGTGTCCGAGCGGTCTGCCGGACAGGAGTTCATCGATCCGCGTGGCGAAGGCGAGCCCGACTACCGTGCGATTCAGCAGAGTCAGGAGTTCGCCCGGCTGCGCAGACGGCTTCGGTTGTTCGTCTTTCCGATGAGCGCGCTCTTCTTCCTCTGGTACATGGCGTTCACCCTGCTTTCCGCCTACGCCCACGGATTCATGAGCCGCAAGGTGTCAGGCGAAATCAACATGGGCACCATCCTCGGTCTGACACAGTTCGCGTCCACGATGGCGATCGTCCTGGCGTACCGGCGCTTCGCCCGGAAGGAGATTGATCCGGAAGTGGACAGGATCCGCGAACTGGCGGGAGTCGACGCGAAATGACATGGCAGACCGCCGCTGGCGCGACCGGTAACCCCACGCTCAATCTGAGCGTGTTCCTGATATTCGTCGTAATCACTCTGTTCATCGTTTACAAGGTCACCAACAAAAACCAGACGGCGTCCGACTACTATGCCGCGGGCAGCGCCTTCACCGGTGTGCAGAACGGCATCGCGATGTCCGGCGACTTCCTCTCCGCGGCTTCCTTCCTGGGGATTTCCGGGGCGATAGCCGTTCATGGTTACGACGGATTCCTCTATTCCGTCGGATGGCTCGTCGCCTGGCTCGTAGCCCTTCTGCTCATCGGTGAGAGACTGCGCAACACCGGGCGTTTCACCGTCGGTGACGTGATGGCCTTCCGTATGAAGCAGCGCCCGGTGCGGGCCGCGGCGGCCAACGCCACGCTGGTGATCACGTTCTTCTACATGCTCGCCCAGATGGCCGGCGCCGGTGGTGTGATCGCCTTGCTGCTGGGCGTGCACACCAGGGGCGGGCAGGCGCTCCTCATCACCGGCGTGGGCGTCGTCATGCTCCTTTACGTGCTGGTGGGCGGCATGAAGGGCACGACCTGGGTGCAGATCATCAAAGCCGGCCTGCTCCTGGTCTGCGTGACCTTCATGAGCGTGTTCATCATCGGCAAGTTCGGATTCAGCTTCTCGGCGCTCCTTCACCAGGCCACGCAGAACAGCCCGTTGGGCGAGCGACTGCTTGAGCCGGGCAGCGCGTACGGCCACAGCGCGACGAGCCAACTCGACTTCGTCTCGCTGGCCCTGTCGCTGGTCCTCGGCATCTCCAGCCTGCCGCACGTGCTGATGCGCTTCTACACCGTGCCCGATGCCAAGGAGGCGCGCAGGTCGGTGGTGTGGTGCTCCTGGTCGATGTTCACGTTCTATCTGGGAATCCTGGTCGTCGGTTACGGCGCCACCGCCCTGGTCGGTTCCGACGCGATTGTTCACGCCCCGGGCGGGGAGAACTCCGCGGCGCCTCTGCTCGCGTTCCGTATCGGTGGAGTCGTGCTCCTGGGAATCGTCTCGGCGGTGGCCTTCGCGACGATCCTGGCGGTCGTGGCCGGTCTGACGCTGGCCGCTTCGGCCTCGTTCGCCCATGACGTCTACGCCAACGTGATCCGGCGGGGTAAGGCCGATCCCCGGTCCGAGATACGGGTCGCCCGCCTGACAGCGCTCGTGATCGGTTTCCTGGCCATCATCGGCGGCATCGTGGCCGACGGACAGAACATCGCCTTCCTCGTGTCGCTGGCCCTGGCGCTCGCCGCGTCCGCCAACCTGCCGACGATGCTCTACACGCTGTACTGGAAACGCTTCAACACCTCGGGGACGCTGTGGAGCATCTATGGCGGTCTGGTGTCCTGCCTCGTGCTCATCGTCTTCTCGCCGGCGGTCTCGGGTACTCCGACGTCGATCATCAGCGGCGTTGATTTCCACCTCTTTCCGCTTACAAATCCCGGCATCGTGTCCATTCCGCTCTCGTTCCTGTGCGGATACCTCGGCACCGTGTTCAGCAGGCGTCCCGCGGATCCGGACAAACAAGCGGAGATGGAAGTCCGGGCGCTGACCGGAATCGGTGCCCGGCTCTGACGTGCTCCTCGGGCGGAAGCCCGATGAGCACGTCGACGAAGCGGGTTGGCAAGGGGCGGCCGCCCGGACCGCGGCTGCCTGAGGTCGACCGCTTCGCCTGGCGGCGGCCGAGGACGCTCATGTCGCCCGCCGCTTTCGGCCGCCGGCGGACCCGCGGACCGGCAGACGGGCGGACCAGCAGACCGAAGGCGCGGGCCGGGAGTGATCCCGGCCCGCGCCTTGTCGGTTGGTCTTCGGTGACTGAAGGTCAGCCGAGCAGCTTCGTCGCGAGGGTCGCGGCGTTGTACGAGCCCCAGCCGGTGGTGAAGTCCCAGCCGGTGGCCGCGGAGTAGGCGCCGTTGCTGCCGCTGGTGATGTCGTGGAAGCCGGTGCCGTTCGCCGCGTAGAGGGCGGGGTTGGCGAAGCCGAGGTTGGCGTCGCCGGCGGCCGCGGCCCGCTGGTTGTACAGCGCGGCGAACGCCGCCCATTCGGGCGCGGCGGCGCTGGTGCCGCCGACCGAGGACCAGCTGCCCTGTGAGTAGATCGAGAGGCCGGGGCTGGGGTTGGCGTGGGCCGAGACGTCCGGCACCTGGCGGAAGCCGCCGCCGGCGCTCTTCTGCACCGCGGTCTGCCAGCTGGGGATCTTGAAGACGGTGGACTTGCCGCCGCCGCCCCCGGACCAGGCCACCTCCTTGCTGAAGGCGTTGGAGGAGGTGACGGTCAGCTTGGTGCCGCCGACGCCGGTGACGTACGGGTCGCTGGCCGGGTAGTCGACGGCGGTGGTGCCGTCGCCGGCGTCGTCGGAGCCGTCGTCGCCGGAGGCCGCGTAGAAGCCGAGGCCCTGGGCGGCGCCCGCCTTGAAGACGGCGTCCACCGCGTTCATGCCGGAGGTGGTGCGCGCGCTCTCGGCGGCGCCCCAGCTGATCGACGTGGTCGGGATGCCGCTGTCGACGATGGCCTGGTAGGTGTCGACCTCGCCGGCGTCGGTGTTGGGGCCCTCGAAGACGGTGACGTTCGCCTTGGGGGCGATCGCGTGCAGGACCTCGATGTCCAGCTCGACCTCGACCTGGCCGTCGCCGAGCGCGCCCGAGCCGCCGCTCACCTTCTGCACGGTCGGGGTGGGCGAGCCCAGGCCGTAGTTGTTGTCGTACTTGGTGATGTTGGACTGCTGGAAGCCGTCGAACTCCAGCAGCGCGATCTTCTGGCCGCTGCCGGTGTACGTGCTGGAGACGTTGTAGCCGCCCTTGAGCTGGGCCGGGGTGTAGCCGCCGCCCGGACCGTTGTGGGGGGTGACCGTGGAGGGCGCCTGGTGGTGCAGCTGGACGCGGTTGTTGAGGCCCGCCACGTCGCTGACGAGGGAGGCGATGGCGGTCGGCAGGGTCGGCGCGGCTTCGTTGGCGTAGAAGGAGCGCCCGGACGCGGCGTCCTTGTAGGTCGACAGCTTGGCGCCGAAGGCCTTCTCCAACTGGGCGGCGGTGCCGCTGGCGTCGACCACCAGGTTTCCCGCGTGGACGGCGGTGACGGTGAGCCCCTGCGTGTGCAGGTAGTCCTTGAGCTGCTTGACCTCGGCGTCGGTCCGGCCGAAGCGCGCCGCGAACTGGCGCTTCGTCAGATAGTGGCCGTAGGAGCTCGACCGCGGGTTGCTGACCTCGGCGACGAAGGTGTCGAGCGCCTTGTCGCTCCGGGGAGTCAGGCTGATCGCCACCGATATCCGCTTCCCGGCGGCGACGTTGCCGGTGCGGGTCGCGTCCTGCTTGAGGCCCTTCAGGACATCTCCGGTGACAGCCGCGCGAGTCGAGTGCGGTTCAACGGTGCCGGCGGCGTAGGCGGCGGGGACGGCGGCGGCGAGCAGGGCCGGCACGGCGACCAGACCGACCAGTTTCAGGCGTGACTTCACTGAGGTCCTCCGGAGAGTGGGGTGGTGTCCCGGAAGGGGAACGGCTTCACCGTAGGAACACCGGCCCCACCCGCATAAGCGGGGGAACCCTTGCGTTACGTGTTAACGGCGCATGTCACGTCAACGGCGTTGTCGGGTACGGGAAGTTCGACCGGGGTCGGGCTGACTCGTCATCACCGCCTGAGTCGGGGGCTTGACTTGGTCGTCCGCGCCGGAATCCACCGCCGCCGCCCCGGCCGCGAGGACGGCGACCGTCATCGCGTGGGCGAGCGCGGTGCGCGAGCGGACCCCGAACTTGCGGTAGACCCGCGACAGCG
>NZ_FOFF01000016.1 GCF_900110755.1 Streptomyces sp. yr375 | reverse complement strand
CGCCGCGAGATACCCGTCCTGGGCACCACCCACGCCGACACCTTCAACGGCCCCCTGCCCTGCACCCCCGACCTCACCGCCGAACAGTGCGCGAAGGACTACGAGTACAACACCGGCCGCGTCATCGTCGACACGCTGGACGGCGACGACCGCAAAGCGGTCGAGGTCCCCGGCGCCCTCGTCGCCGGCCACGGCCCCTTCACCTGGGGCGCCACCGCCCGCAAGTCCCTCGAACACGCCATCATCTGCGAGGCCGTCGCCGACATCGCCCTGCACACCTTCGCCCTGTCCCCGACAAGCCCGCCGCCCCCACACCTCCTGGAGCGGCACTACACCCGCAAACACGGCCCCGACGCCTACTACGGCAACCCGGAGGCACCGCAGATCGCACGATGACGGACCTGGCTGCCGGCGAGCGGACTGAACGCGCCAGGCGACGGCCCTGGCCGGAACCTGGCCGCTCGCGCGGGGGCGCGAGACCGGGCAAGAACACCGCCTCCGAAGCCGGGCCCGACGACGAAGAGGAGCCCGGGACCTGGCGGCCCGTCCGCTCGCAAACGGCTCACGCAAACGGCCCCGGACGAGGAGTCCGAGGCCGAACAGAACGCTTGCCTGGCAAAGAAAGCGCAGGTCAGTGGTTTGACGTAGGCCGGCGCCCGGCAGGATTCGACCCTGCGACACCCGCTTGAGGAGTTCGGTCGGGGAACGTCGGGGAACGTCGGGAACAGAGAACAGTTCCCAGGCTTTACGGCGATTCCCCAAGGGCCGCCGCTCGTGCCAAGGCGGGGGAGGGGCGGTAGGAGGAGTCGGACCGGCCGCACTTCTCGGCACGGGCGGAGTCGACTACCGCGCGATGAGGCAGGCCCCTGGGCCCGGCCCACGGCCTGCTTCGAAGGCCGCACCTGGCGGGATGGGCGCCACCACGCCACCCTCGTCTCCGTCGCGCACGCCCTCCGCACTCTCCAGCGCATCCCCCGATCACCGAAGAGACGGCGTCGGCCTGAGCCTCCACCAGGTCGCCACGAACGGCAGTACTCCTCGCGGTCCGAGCTCGTCGGCGGCGACGCCGGCCCGGACGTCGCGCCTCAAGCCATCCAAGTGTCCGAGATTTCGTACAGAGTTCGACTCTTCGTTCAAAGGACGAAAATATGGGCCACGGCCGCCGAGCGTCAACCTCTCTGACGAAAACGCGATTCTGTGCCGGGTCGCGGGCGGGCCGTCCGCCCCGCCCGCGACCCCGCGTTATCCAAACGTGATGGCCCGCTTCTCGCACAACCCCTTGACCGGCGGGAACGGTTGGCGCTCACTATGGCCTCCGCATTCACCGCGTTTCAGGGGGGGGACTGCCGTGGCGCACCCAGCGCACAGCGACACGTCCCTGGCGGATTACCAGCATGTTCCCGTTCTGCCGACGGACAGCCACCAAGGAGGTGCGGCCATGGCGCAACCGCCACTGCGGCCGCCCGCCATGGCTGACGCCCCACCGTCGACAGGCGTGTCGCACCAGACCGTTTCCCGTCTGCCGGGGAGTCGCCGCACCGTGCGGAACGAGGCGCGAGCCGAAGGGAGGCGCGCGATGGAGGAGGTCGGTCATCGCCGCGCTCTCTCCGGGCGTGCCCTCGCCACCCGGCGCGACGGGGCCCCGGGGATCGCCTCGGGCGCCACCCTCCACGGCCCTGCCACCGCGCCGCCGCAACTCCGGGGCGCCTTCCCGGTGGTGGCGGTCGCCGGCGGCCGCGTCTCGGAGGCACCCCGACCCCACGGCGGCCAGGCGCCTCCTGGCGGCCGACCGCCGCGTCGCCTGGCATCCCACGGGTTTCGGGAAGGGGCCGGAGGCCGACGGCCGGGTCACCGTGCGGGCCGGAAACCGCTCCGGCGGGCAGACCGGCGTCCGGCCGCGGTCTTGACCAATCAGCGACCGGATGGCGCTGGTTGCCGCGGATGCCGGGCGAAGGCGGCGTCCGTACCCCCATGACATCGCGGCGGTCGGGTTCCTTTGCCTCCCGGAGGTGGAATTCATCGCCCCTCTGCCGAGTGCCATCCGCCAGGGCCCCTCCACGGTGGGGAAAACGGACTCGTCGCCCTGTTGCCACCGTCCCCCAGGAAACCCCCACCCGCCCCCGACCCCCCCTCTGACAGCACCGTCCACGCATGTTCGACATCTCGAACGTTGGCCGATCCACAGAACGACGTCGCCTACCCGTTCCCGACGGAACGCCGGAAGCGACCCACGCAACCGAGCCCCATCCCCGGGCCGGGTCTACAAAGGAGTAGAAACATGCTGAACAGAAGGAACTTCCTTACCGCGGCGGTCGGTGTGGCGGCTGCGACCGGACTCACGGCCTGCGCCAAGGAGGACGGCAGCTCCTCCTCCGCCGGCGGCAGCAAGGCCATCTCCCTCGGCTTCTCCCAGGTCGGCTCGGAGAGCGGCTGGCGGAGCGCCAACAGCGAGTCGGTGAAGTCGGCCGCGAAGGCGGCGGGTTACACCCTCAAGTTCTCCGACGCCCAGCAGAAGCAGGAGAACCAGATCTCCGCGATCCGCAGCTACATCGCGCAGAAGGTCGACGTCATCGCCTTCTCGCCGGTGGTCGTCACCGGCTGGGACGCGGTGCTCAAGGAGGCCAAGGCCGCGAAGATCCCCGTGGTCCTCACCGACCGCTCCGTGGAGACGTCCGACCAGTCCCTGTACGTGACCCTGGTCGGCTCCGACTTCACGGACGAGGGCCGGCGCGCCGCCCGCATGCTGGAGAAGGTCCTGGTGACGGCCGGCCACAAGGGCGCGGTGAAGATAGCGCAGTTGGAGGGCACCACCGGTGCCGCCCCGGCGATCGAGCGCGCCAAGGGCTTCAAGGAGGTCATGGACGCGGAGCACAAGACCGACTGGAAGATCGTCATCAGCCAGACCGGTGACTTCACCCGCGCCGGCGGCAAGCAGGTCATGGCGGCCTTCCTGCAGTCCAACCCGGACGTCAACGTGCTCTTCGCGCACAACGACGACATGGCCATCGGCGCCATCCAGGCCATCGAGGCGGCCGGCAAGAAGCCCGGCAAGGACATCCTCATCGTCTCGATCGACGGTGTGAAGGACGGCTTCGTCGCCATGTCCGAAGGCAAGATCAACGGCATCGTCGAGTGCAACCCGCTGCTCGGCCCCCAGTTGATGGAGATCGTGAAGAAGGTCCACGACGGCGAGAAGGTCGAGCGGTGGATCAAGACCAAGGAGGGCGACTTCACGCAGGACCAGGCCAAGGCCGCGCTCCCCACCCGCAAGTACTGACCGACCGCCCCCACCGGCAGGGAGCCTCCGGCCGACCGAGATCCCTCGGCCCCGAGGCTCCCTGCGGAACCGAACCCTTCGCATGAGGAGCGCTGCCATGGCAGAGCCGCGGCCCGTCCTGGAGATGACGGGCATAGTCAAGGAATTTCCGGGGGTACGGGCTCTGTCGGGTGTCGACTTCCGGCTCTTCCCGGGCGAGATACACGCCCTGATGGGCGAGAACGGCGCCGGAAAGTCCACGATGATCAAGGTGCTGACGGGCGTCTACTCCCTGGACGGCGGCACGATCACCCTCGACGGCACGTCCGTACGGTTCGGCAGCCCGCTGCAGGCGCAGCAGGCCGGCATCAGCACCGTCTACCAGGAGGTCAACCTCTGCCCCAACCTGTCGGTGGCGGAGAACATCTTCATCGGACGCGAACCCACCCGCGCCGGCCGCATCCAGTGGAAGCGGATGCGCAAGGAGGCGGCGGAGCTGGTCGACCGGCTCGGGCTCGACATCGACGTCACCGCGCCGCTGTCCTCGTACCCGCTGGCCGTGCAGCAACTGGTCGCGATCGTACGGTCGGTGGGCCTCGGGGACCGCGACGGCGAGGGATCCGGCACCAAGGTGCTGGTCCTCGACGAGCCGACCTCCAGCCTCGACCGCGACGAGGTCCTCGAACTCTTCCGTCTGATGCGGCAGTTGAGGGACGAGGGCGTCGCGATCCTGTTCGTGTCGCACTTCCTCGACCAGATCTACGAGATCTGCGACCGCATGACCATCCTGCGCAACGGCACCCTGGTCGGCGAGCACCTGGTCCGTGACCTCGACCAGGTCGGACTGATCGAGCTGATGATCGGCAAGGCCCTGGACCAGCTCGAGGGGCTGCACGAGCACCAGATGCGCTCCGATGTCGGCGAGACGCTGGTCAAGGCCGAGGGGCTCGGCCGCAGCGGCGGGATCGCCCCCTTCGACCTGGAGATCAAGAAGGGCGAGGTCCTCGGACTCGCCGGCCTGCTGGGATCCGGCCGCACCGAGCTCGCCCGGCTGCTGTTCGGCGCCGACCAGCCCGACAGCGGCAAGGTGTCCATCAGCGGCAAGCAGGTCCCGATGAACGCCCCGAACGACGCCATCGGCGCCGGGGTCGCGTTCTGCTCGGAGAACCGCAAGAGCGAGGGGCTGGTCCCCGATCTGACCGTGCGCGAGAACATCATCCTCGCCCTCCAGGCGACCCGCGGCTGGACCCGGCCCATACCGGCCGCCCAGCGCGACGAACTCGTCGCCAAGTACATCCAGGCCCTGGACATCCGCCCCGCCGACCCGGAGGCCCGGGTAGGACAGCTCAGCGGCGGCAACCAGCAGAAGGTGCTGCTCGCCCGCTGGCTGATCACCCAGCCGAAGCTGCTGATCCTGGACGAGCCCACCCGCGGCATCGACGTCGGCGCGAAGGCGGAGATCCAGAAACTGGTCGTGTCCCTCTCCGAGGACGGCATGTCCGTGCTGTACATCGCGGCCGAACTGGAAGAGGTGCTCCGGCTCAGCCACACCATCGGGGTGCTGCGCGACCGCCGGCTGGTGGCGCGGCTCACCAACGGGCCCGAGATCACCACCAGCCGGATCCTCGAGACCATCGCGAGTGGAGAACACCAGTGACCACCCCTTCCCGATGGCGAGCTCTGCCGCGCCACCACCTGTTCTGGCCGGTCGCGGTCCTGGTCGTGCTGCTGCTCGTCAACGTCCCCTTCACACCCGGCTTCTTCTCGATCCGGATGGCGGACGGCCACCTCTACGGCAGCCTCGTCTCCATCGTGCTGTTCGGCTCACCGCTGATCCTGGTGTCGGTCGGCATGACCCTGGTCATCGCCACCGGCGGCATCGACCTCTCCGTCGGCGCCGTGGTCGCCATCACCGGGGCCCTGTCGTGCTGGTACATCAACGGCGAGGCCGACCAGAACTCCGTTACCGGGGTACTGGTCGCCGTGGCGCTGGGTCTGGTCGCCGCGGTCGCCTGCGGCCTGTGGAACGGCTTCCTGGTCGCCGGGCGGGGCATCCAGCCGATCATCGCCACGCTGATCATCATGGTCGCCGGGCGCGGTGTCGCCCAGTTGATCACCGACGGTCAGATCATCACCGTCAACAGCGACCCCTACCAGTTGATCGGCGGCGGCTACTGGCTGACACTGCCCTTCTCCCTCTTCGTGGTGGCCGCGGTCGTGGCCGTCACCGTGGCGCTGACCCGCCGCACGGCGCTCGGCCTGTTGGTCGAGTCCGTCGGCGGCAACGCCGAGGCCAGCCGCCTGGTCGGCATCAGGTCCACCCGCATCAAGATCATGGTCTACATGTTCTGCGCGCTGTGCGCGGGCATCGCGGGGCTGATGATCAGCTCCAACACCTCGGCCGCGGACGGCAACAACGCCGGCCTGTGGATCGAACTCGACGCGATCCTCGCCGTGGTGATCGGCGGCACCTCGCTGGTCGGCGGCCGGTTCTCCATCGGCGGCACGGTGATCGGCGCCCTCGTCATCCAGACCCTGACCACAACGATCTACACCATCGGCGTGCCGACCCAGACCAACCTGGTCTTCAAGGCCGTCGTCGTCATCGTCGTCTGCCTGCTGCAGTCCCCGAAGTTCCGGGCCAAGGTCTTCGGCGCCAAGGGCCTCAAGGCCCTGCGCCGGGACGACGCCCCGAAGATGGAGGTGTCGCGATGACCGCGACCGCCCAGACCCCCGAGGCGGCCAAGAGCGCCATCGCCTCCCGCGCCGCGCGCCTGCTCGGCGACAGGCGTCTGCCCGTCCTGGTCACGGCCGCCCTGTTCATCGCCATGTACATCGGCGGCCTCGGCCGGTACCAGAACTACGGGTTCGCCGAACCCCAGGTGTTCCTCAACCTGTTCATCGACAACAGCTACCTGCTGGTCGCCGCCATCGGCGCCACCTTCGTCATCATGTCCGGCGGCATCGACCTGTCCGTGGGCTCGATGATCGGCTTCACCACCATGTTCACGGCCTGGCTGGTGGAACGTCAGGGGCTGCCGCTGGTGCTGGTCATCCCCCTCGCGCTGGCCGTGGGAGCCTTCGGCGGTTTCCTGATGGGCTACGTGATCCACAACTTCGAGATCCAGCCGTTCATCGTCACCCTCGCCGGGCTCTTCCTCTTCCGCGGACTGTGCCTGGTCATCAGCAAGGAGTCGATCTCCATCAGCGACGCCTCGGTGAGCAGCCTGGCCGAGGCGCGGGTGTCGCTGGGCGTGGGCGAACTGTCGATCGGCGCCGTCGTGGCCCTGCTCGTCCTCGCCGCCGCCAGCTACGTACTGCACTACACCCGCTTCGGGCGCCGCGTGTACGCCATCGGCGGGAACGAGCAGTCGGCGCTGCTCATGGGTCTTCCGCTGGGCCGCACGAAGATCGCCGTGTACACGGTGAGCGGCTTCTGCTCGGCCCTGGCCGGTCTGCTGTTCATGCTGTACATCCAGTCGGGCGACCCGCTGCACGCCGTCGGCATGGAACTCGACGCCATCGCCGCGGTGGTCATCGGCGGCACCCTGCTGACCGGCGGTTCCGGCTACGTGCTGGGCACACTCTTCGGTGTACTGGTGCTCGGCCTGATCAAGAGCATCATCACCTTCGAGGGCACACTCAGCTCCTGGTGGACGAAAATCGCCACCGGCGTGCTGCTCTGCGCGTTCATCCTGATCCAACGAACCATGACATCACGCCAGAAGACCTGACCGGCAGACCCGACCACCAGGGATACGGCGACACGCACTGCCGCGCACTCTCACGGACTGACCGTGTGCGGCCCCGCGTTCCCCCCTCACGTTCTGCTACTCCAAGGGGGCACCGGACCGGCTCCGGATGACGCCGCACACCGTGCCGTCGGGCACGTAGGCGAGACAGGAACAATCTCCCGGGGCCGGTCCGGGCCGGGCCGGGCTTCGGCGGTCCGGCACCCACCGCTGGTGGTCGGGTTGCCGCCGGCGAGACGCCGATCACCGGCAGGCGGACGGCGATCCGACCGAAGGGAGCCTGCCATTGCCGTGACTTCGACACGACCAGACGTAGCCGACACCGCCCCCAGCAGGACAAGGACAGCGAGGGAGGAACGGGAGAGCGCCTGGGTGGAGACCGGCAGGCCTCCACCCGTGGGCTGCGGTGGTCATCTCCGCTCGTACCGCCACCACCCACTCGTCGCGCAGCGCCGCGTACCGGGCCCGGTCCTCTGCCGGAAGGTGGCCGCCGGCCCGCGTCATGAGCGCGCGGATCTCGGCGTTGATGGCCGAGGAGGCCTCTCGTCGTGCCCGGCTGCGCTGCGGGCATGATTCGTGCAGTGGTTTTCGACGTGGGTGAGTGCCTCGTGGACGAGACCCGTGAGTACGGTACTTGGGCCGACTGGCTCGGAGTCCCCCGTCACACCTTCGCCGCGATGTTCGGCGCCGTGATTGCGCAGGGGCGCGACTACCGCGAGACGTTCCAGGAGTTCAGGCCGGGCTTCGACCTGTACGCCGAGCGGGAGGTTCGCGCGGCGGTCGGGAAGCCGGAGACCTTCGACGAGGCCGACCTGTACACGGATGTCCGCGGCGCCCTGGCGGCCCTTCGCGCGGACGGCCTGTGGCTGGGTATCGCCGGGAACCAGACCGTTCGAGCCGGCCGGCTCCTGCGCGGGCTGTTCACCCAGGACGTCGACCTGATCGGTACCTCGGACGACTGGGGCGCCAGCAAGCCGGACCCGTTGTTCTTCGCGCGCGTCGCCGAGGTCACTCCGTTCGCCAACGAGGAGATCCTCTACGTCGGGGACCGCGTCGACAACGACCTCCGTCCTGCCGTCGCCGCCGGGATGCACACCGCGCTGGTGCACCGCGGCCCGTGGGCGACGATCCAGTGGCACGACGAGGAAGCGAAGAAGCTCCCCACCTTCCGGGTGGAGAGCCTCCTCGAACTGCCGGGCCTGATCCAGGAGTTCAACGCGTCAGCGCGCTGACCGTCGTCCCCCATCCGTACAGCCGGTCGTCCAGCTTGCGCACACACGCCTCATGTTGGTGCGGCGCGAGCGCCCGCCGCACCTCGCGGACCCGGTCCATGCCCATCGCGTACCAGGTGCGCTCAAGCTGATCGAGGGCACGCACGGCGTACCCGCACGCAGCCTCGGGAGCGCCGACCGCCCCCCCCCACGAAGGACGGCCAGGCCCGCCGCCGAGCGCCACCCCCGCCCGCCGGCGGTTGGCTGCCTTCAGCCGAGGCCGCCAAGAGAGAGGCCGAGGGTGTCGGCGAGGAGTAGTAGGTCAGTCAGCGATGGGTCTGCGGTGGCGTACTCCCGCCGATGGACCGTCCGGTGGTCGCGGCCGACGAGATGGCCCAGCTCTAGCTGCGAGAGGTCGGCGGCGTGGCGGGCGGTTCGGATGCGGGCCTCGATCTCCCGGCGGACCAAGACCTAGTCGGGCAGGGGATCGAGTGGCACCCGCGGACGACGTGCAGGTATGCGAGAGACGTGTCTCAGGCGTGCGTGGGGAGACCCCCCCCGTAAGGGTGATCGTGGGGCAGATTCCGTGGGGATGTGGATTCCAGGTGGATTCCTGGCGCGGGAAAGGCCCCCCGTTCGAATGGAACGAGGGGCCTATAGCCCTCTGACCTGGCACTTAGTCAGTGCCCCCGGCAGGATTCGAACCTGCGACACCCGCTTTAGGAGAGCGGTGCTCTATCCCCTGAGCTACGAAGGCTGGGTGTGGCCCTGTGGGTCACAGGCGTCAGCGTACCGGATTGGGGGTGGGGGGTGTGGGGGTCGGGGGGTGGGGTCAGGTCAGGGGGAATCGGTTGAAGCGGGAGGCTGTGTGGAGGTCTGTTTCGATGTGGGAGGCGGTGGAGAGCAGGGCGGGGAGGAGGACGTGGACGCATTCCTCGGTCGTGCGGCGGGCGACGTGGGTCGCCGCGTTCAGGGCGGCGATCACCCGGCCCGTCCGGTCGTGGATCGGGACCGCGATCGCTCGCACGCCCTGTTCCAGTTCCTCGTCGGTCAGGGCGTAGGGGGGCGGGGCGTCCCCGGTACTCGGGGCTAGGATCCGGCCCATTGATGTTCCGTGGGCCGGCAGTCTTGTTCCTACCGTGATGTCGACGCTCATGACGTGGCTCGCGGTCGCCCGGGCCGTGTACTGGATCTCGTCGCCCCGTTCCGTCAGGACCGCCAGCGAGGTCGTCTCCTGGATCTCGTCCGCCAGGGTCGTCATGTGGGGGGTCGCGATGCGGGGGAGGGACGTACGGGAGAGGGGTGGGAAGCCCAGGGAGAGGACTCGGGGGGTGAGGGCGAACGTGCGGTGCGGGGCCGGGGTCACCAGGCCCAGGTGCTCGTACGTGATCAGGGCCCGGCGGGCTGTCGCCCGCGCCAGGCCCGTCGCCTTCGCGACCTCCGTGAGGGTCAGTTCCGCCCTGCCCTCGCCGAACGCCGTCAGGACGGTCAGGCCCCGGGCCAGGGACTCGACGAAGTCGCGGCCCAGTTCCTGTTTCGACGCGCCCGTCCAGATCGCCAGGCCCGCGGGGGGTGGGCCGGGGTGCGGGGGCGGGGCCTGCCGCAGGTCGTCCTCCATCGCCGACACCGCCGCGCGCAGGCGGGGCAGCAGCGTTTCGCGCAGGCTCGCCGCCGTGTGCCGGCTCGTGTGGCTGACGACGTTCGCCACGCACGCGATGCGGGCGGTGCGGGGATCCCGTACGGGGACGGAGACCGCCACCAGTCCGGGTTCGATCAACTGGTCGTCCAACGCATAGTCCGTGGAGGCCGCTTCCGCCGTCCGCTGTACGAACTCCTTGTCGTTCCGCTGGTTTTGTGGGGGTGGCGGTACCGTCGGGAAGGCGTGGTTGTGGGGGTCCGTTGTTCGGCGGGTGTGCCAGGAGTGCCACTGCTCGTCCGGCCACTCGGTGGCGAACAGCGGGCCGGGGGCGGTGCGTTCGGCTGGGAGCAGGTCGCCGATGCGGAAGCTCAGGGACATCGCGCGGCGGCGGGTCGCCTGGTGGATGAAGCGGATGCCGTCGCCGTCGGCGACCGCCAGGGAGACGGACTCGTCGAGTGCGTCGGCCAGGTCGTCCGCGCGGGCGGACAGCAGTGCGGGCAGGCGCAGGGCGGCCAGGTAGGCGTTGCCCAGTTCCATGACACGGGGGGTCAGGATCGCGTCCCGGCCGTCGAGTCGGACGTATCCCATGCGGGCCAGCGTCGCCACGACGCGGTCGACGGTCGACCGGGCCAGGCCCGTGGCGCGTTCGAGCGCGCTGAGGCTCAGCACGCCGTTCGCCTCGGTGAGCCGGTGCAGTACGGCGACGCCGCGCATCAGCGGGGCCACGGCTTCGGCCGGGGCCACGGCTTCAGGCGGGGCGCCGGTGGCGGTGGCGGGGGCGGGGGCGGGTTGTGGCATGGGTGGTGTGTGCTCCCCGTAGGGGGTCTCCGGGACGGGACTTCGTCACCGGACTTCGGGACACCGTAACGGGACGGGGGAGCGTGGTGCGGGTCAGGGCTTCGGCGGGGTACCCACTACGTGAACACCCTCAAGGGTCTCCGCCTATCCCCGGCTCACCCGCACCCTGTAATTCCCCTTGAGGTCCGCCCCCGTCACCGCGATGCGGATGTTCCGCTTCGGGTCCTTGAAGGTCTCGCCCGGGGTGAAGGGGGCGTCGGAGAGTTCCGCGTGGACGTTGGGGCTGCGGGTGCAGCCGCCGCTGTCGGCGTGGGAGTCGTAGACGGTCACCGGGCCCATGCCGGTGTCCACGTCGGCGTCCACCTTGTAGATGAGGACGCCCGGGCGGCACACCGTCTCGTCGTTGCCGCCGGGGGCGCGCAGTTCGACGGCGTAGCCGGTGCGGGCGTCGACCGGGACGAAGACGAGTTTCGGGCCGCCCGCGCGGGAGAGGGGGGTCAGCGGGTACTCCCTCGTGCCGCGGGTCGCCGCGCAGGCGATCTGGGAGGCGTCCAGCCAGCCCAGTTTCCACTTGTGCCAGCCGAGCAGGTCGTTGTTGGCCCCCCAGTCCTCGCTCATGATGTCCCAGTGGCCGACCGCGCCCCCGCCCTCCTGGGTGTAGAGGTCGGGCAGGCCGAAGACGTGGCCGTTCTCGTGGGGGAGGACCCGGTAGCCGGTGCGGTCGTAGGAGCCGGAGCCGTCGTCCTGGCGGGAGTAGACGAAGGACGCGTTCGCCACCGACACGCCGTCGGCGACCGGCGCCTCCGTGTTGCCTGCGAACGTCACCGACAGGACCGTGTCCAGCGCGGAGGGGCCCGCGTTCGGGGTGACCAGCACGTTCAGGAGGTCGTAGGCGCGGAAGTCGACGGTCGGGTCGGCGGCGGCCACGATGTCCTGGACGAGATCGCGGTAGCCGGGGTCGAAGGGCGCGCCGCGCTCTATGCCGTACGCGCGAAACGACTTGGGCATGCGCAGCCAGTGGCGGATCGGGGTCTCCGCGCGGTAGTCGAGGCGGCCGTAGGACGCCGTGCGGAACCAGGCCTCGGTCTGCGGGAAGAATTCGCGGTAGCGGCTCAGCGCGCTGCCCCGGCCGGGCGCGTCCGAGAAGTCGACCATCAGGGTGAGGGCGTGGACGGTGCCGGTGGAGCGGGAGTAGCCGCCGGTGGTCGGGACGCCCTCGGACATCTGGACGGCCGGGTCGCCGTTGATCATGCAGGGGGCGAGGGCGGAGGACCGGGACAGGGAGATCGGGCCCGCGCCGGCCGTCGTCGAGCCGGGCTGCGGTGTGAGGCGGCCCGTGCCGGCCGACGTGCTGACCGCGAGGGTCAGGGCGGTGACGGAGACGAGGGTGGCGACGCGACGCGGGCGTATCCGGCGGCGGAGCGGCTCGCCTGCGCGGGCCGGGGCGGTGCGCACGGGCTGCGGCTGCATGCGGGGCCTTTCGCTCCAGGCAGCCACTGGTCACCGACTGCACCCTTGCGATCACCCTGTGCCGGGGCGCACGCGGGCGCGCGCTGAAGGAGACCGATCGTGGGTTACCTGGCGGTAGGCGGACTTGCGAGGGAGCCCCTAAGGGATGTGACCCAGGTCACGTCGAGAAAGTTTCCCGTACGGGAAATAAGCGGGGACCGCTTCCCCGTTTAGCCAGGTGTCCGAGTGAAACGGGGACTCCATCCCCGGATCGCGAAACCGTCCCAGAACCTCAGCGGTTCTCCCGCAGGAGCGGTTCTCCCGCAAGAACAAGCAAGAACAAGAACAAGAAGGAGTACGCCGTGCAGACCGCGACCGCCATCCCCGCCGAGCGCAAGGTGACCCGGCCCCGCGCTGACGCCCTGCGCAACCGGGAGCGGATCGTCACCGCCGCCCGCGAGATGTTCGTCGAGTTCGGGCCTGACGTGCCGCTCGACGAGATCGCCCGCCGGGCCGGCGTCGGCAACGCCACGGTGTACCGCAACTTCCCCGACCGGGACGCGCTGGTCCGTGAGGTCGTCTGCTCGGTACTGGACCGTACGGCCCGGTCCGGACAGGCCGCCCTCGCCGAGACCGGCGACGCGTTCGGGGCGCTGGAGCGATTCGTGCACGCCGCCGCCGACGAGCGGATCAGCGCGCTGTGCCCGATGATCGCCAGCACGTTCGACGAGCATCACCCCGACCTCGAAGCGGCACGCGAACGGGTCGATCTGATCATCGAGGAGGTCATGGACCGCGCGAAGGCGGCCGGGCAGCTCAGGCCCGACGTCGGCGTGGGGGACGTGATGATCGCGGTGGCCCAGCTCAGCCGGCCCCCGGCCGGTACCGGCTGCGGGAGCGTCGACCGCTTCGTCCACCGCCACCTGCAACTGTTCCTGGACGGGCTACGGGCCCCCGCCCGCTCCGTCCTGCCCGGCGCGGCCGCGACCATGGAGGACCTGCGCCAGCCCTGAGGGATCAGCCCACGAACAACGCCATGAACGCCATGAACGCCATGAACGGCATGAAAACTCTGCGATTAGTCCGCTAGCGCGATAGGCCGCCAGTTTCGCCCGCCCGCCAGTCGGCAGGTCGGCCGGTCGGCTGGTTCGCGTCACCGCGGCAGCCATCACGCGACGTCACACGGCGCTACGTCACACAGCACGACGTCACGCGGCGCGACCTCACTCAAGTGGAACGACCCGGTCGTCATCGACGACAAGTCGGTCCTCGGCATGCCTTCTTTCCGCGTTTTTTCCGTCTTTTCCATCTTTTTCCGTCACGAAGTCCCGAAGTGGGTATCCCCATGTCTGAAACAGCCCAGAAGGCCCCCGGTAAGACGGGTGGCGGCGGCGCACCGGACGCCAACCGGTGGAAAGCCCTGGCCTTCATCGCCCTCGCCCAACTGATGGTCGTCCTCGACGCGACCATCGTGAACATCGCGATGCCCTCTGCCCAGCACGACCTGGGCATCTCCGACGGCAACCGGCAGTGGATCGTCACCGCCTACGCCCTCGCCTTCGGCGGGCTGCTGCTCTTCGGCGGCCGGATCGCCGACCTGTGGGGCCGCAAGCGCACCTTCGTCGTCGGGCTGGGCGGGTTCGCCGCGGCCTCCGCGCTCGGTGGCGCGGCCGCCAACGAGGCGATGATGTTCGGCGCCCGCGCCCTGCAAGGCGCGTTCGGCGCGCTGCTCGCGCCCGCCGCGCTCTCGCTGCTCGCCGTGATGTTCACGGACGCGAAGGAGCGCGCCAAGGCGTTCGGTATCTACGGCGCGATCGCCGGTGGCGGCGGCGCCGTCGGCCTGATCCTCGGCGGCTTCCTCACCGAGTACCTGGACTGGCGCTGGACGTTCTTCGTCAACGTGCCGTTCGCGATCGTCGCCGCGGCCGGCGCCTACTTCGTCATCCGTGAGCCCGAAGGCGGACGTAACCGTTCCCCGCTCGACGTCCCGGGCGTCATCCTCTCCACCCTGGGCCTGGTCTCCCTGGTCTACGGCTTCACCCGCGCCGAGTCCGAGGGCTGGGGCGACTCGATGACGGTCGGCCTGTTCGCCGCGTCGGCCGTGTTGCTGTTCGCTTTCGTGATCGTCGAGTCGAAGGTCAAGGCTCCGCTGCTGCCGCTGCGCGTGATCACCGAGCGCAACCGCGGCGGTATCTACCTCTCCCTGGGCCTCGCGATCATCGCGATGTTCGGCCTGTTCCTCTTCCTGACCTACTACCTGCAGATCGTGAAGGGCTACTCGCCGGTCAAGACCGGTTTCGCGTTCCTTCCGATGATCGCGGGCATGATCACCGGCTCCACCCAGATCGGCACCCGCCTGATGACCCGGGTCCCGCCGCGTCTGCTGATGGGCCCCGGCTTCCTGGTCGCCGCGCTCGGCATGCTGCTGCTGACCCGCCTGGAGATCGACTCCTCGTACGCGGCGATCCTGATGCCGAGCATGCTGCTGCTCGGCCTCGGCATGGGTACGGCGTTCATGCCGGCCATGTCCCTGGCCACCCAGGGCGTCGAGCCGCGGGACGCCGGTGTGGCCTCCGCGATGGTCAACACCTCGCAGCAGGTGGGCGGCGCCATCGGCACCGCCCTGCTGAACACGATCGCCGCGTCCGCGACGACCTCGTACGTCAAGGACCACATGGCCGGCGCCACCGCCAAGCCCCAGCAGCAACTGGTGCAGTTGGAGGGCATGGTGCACGGCTACACCAGCGCGATCTGGTTCGCCGTCGGCATCCTGGTCGCCGCCGCCACGATCGCCCTGACCCTCGTCAACGCCGGCAAGCCGGACATGGGCCCGGTCACGGGCTCGGGGGCACGGGACGCCGAGGACGCGGTGCCGGTGATGGCCCACTGACCGCGCGCACGGCCGTGAACCGGCCGGGCCTCAGCCGTCCGGACATGGGCCTGAGGCACCCGGGCCTCAGTGGCGGTCCGGACATGGACCTTGGCCAGGACCTGCCCTAGCGCAGCCAGGGCAGGTCGGCACCCGCTTCGTTGGGCTGGAGTCCCTTGGCGATGATCTCCATGATCTCGCCGAGGGACTTCTGCTGTTCGGGAGTGAGCCGGTCGAAGACCGCGGTGCGTACGATGCTGACGTGGCCCGGCGCGGCCTTCTTGAGCACCTCGAGCCCCTGGTCGGTCAGGACGGCGAACTGGCCGCGCTTGTCGGAGGGGCAGTCCTCGCGGCGCACCCAGCCGTTCTTCTCCAGGCGGGCGATGGCATGGGAGAGGCGGGATCGGGTGATCTTCGCGTGCATGGCCAGCTCGGTCATCCGCAGCCGTCGGCGGGAGGAGTCGGCGAGCTTGACCAGGAGGCCGTAATAGACGTGCGGCATGCCCGCGTCACGCTGGAGCTGGCGGTCCATGTGATCCTCTAGGAGGGTGGTCGCGTGCACGTAGGACCGCCAGGTGAGCTGCTCCTCGGCGGAGAGCCACTGGGGCTCGTCAGCGGATGCGGATGCCATCGTCATGTACTCCACTGTAATCGCCCGCTCCTTGAATTTTAAACCAATCGGGATTACCCTTTTGGATAGTGCCGTTTTAGATTTCAATCAAACGTGCCGGACGATCCAGGAGGACCGGAACCCGCAACCTGGAACCCGAAGCACCGGAGTGCAGGGGTCAGGGTCAGGGGTACTAGAGATACCAGGATCGCCAGGAGCGCCCGGCGTGAGGGGCCGAGGTCCCGGAAGGAGTCGCCGCCATGTCCGCCGCACCCCAGGAACGGGACCGATCCCTCCCCCAGGAGCGCATGCCCGCGCTCTACCTCAGTCACGGTGCCCCGCCGCTCGCGGACGACCCGATCTGGCCCGGCCAACTCGCCGCCTGGTCCGCCGACCTGCCCCGCCCCAAGGCGATCCTCATGGTCTCCGCCCACTGGGAGGAGGCCCCGCTCGCCCTCGGCGCCGTCGACCCGGTCCCGCTGGTCTACGACTTCTGGGGCTTCCCCGAGCACTACTACCAGGTGACGTACGACGCCCCCGGCGCACCCGAGCTCGCCGAGAGCGTGCGCAAGCTGCTGCGCGCTCCGGGAATGCCCGTACAGGACATCCCCGACCGCGGCCTCGACCACGGCGCGTACGTACCGCTCGTCGAGATGTTCCCGGCCGCCGACATCCCGGTCCTCCAGATCTCGATGCCGACCCTCGACCCCGTCAAGCTGATGGAGATCGGCCGCAAGCTCGCTCCGCTGCGCGACGAGGGCGTCCTGATCGTCGGCTCCGGCTTCTTCACCCACAACCTGGCCGCGCTACGGCACACCGGCCCGGGCGTGCCGAGCTGGTCCTCCGAGTTCGACGACTGGGGCCGGCGCGCGCTGGAGGCCCGCGACTGGGACGGCCTGCTGGACTTCCTCGACAAGGCCCCGGCCGGCCGGTACGCCCACCCGCGCACCGAGCACTTCGCCCCGCTCTTCGTGACCATGGGCGCCGCGGAGGTGTCCGGCGAGCTGGACGCGCAGAAGTCGGTGATCGACGGATTCTGGGTCGGGATGGCCAAGCGGTCGGTGCAGTTCGGCTGAGGGTGGGGGTGGGGGCGGAGGCGGGGGTGGGCCCCGGTCGGGCCGGGTTCTGCCGGGTGCCCTTAGGGGTTCCGCCGACTCCTGGCGCTCCTTACTGGAGCTCCTTCTAGAGCTCCTTCTCGTACCAGGCGACGTCCCAGTAGCGGCCGAACTTGCGGCCGACCTCCCGGTAGGTGCCGACGTACCGGAAACCGAAGCGTTCGTGCAGCCGCGCGGACGCTTCGTTCGGTTGGGCGATGGCCGCGTACGCGCGGTGCACGTCCTCGGCGGCCAGGGCTTCGAAGAGCGCCTTGTAGAGGAGCGTGCCGATGCCGCGCCGGGCGGCGTGCGGGGCGACGTAGACCGTCACCTCCACCGACGTGGAGTAGGCGGCCTTCGGCCGGTAAAGGCTGGATGTGGCGTACCCGAGGATCTCCTGTGAGGTCCCCTGGATGCCCTGTGAGTCCGCTTCTGCGGCAACCATCAGGCGATACGGGCCGTCTTCAGGGTGGGAGAGCAGCCAAGGACGTCGCTCTTCCGGAGTGAAGACCGCGGTGTCGAATGTGATGGACGTCTCACGCACGTAGTGGTTGTAGAGCAGCGTGAGGGCTTCGAGGTCACCCTCGACTCCCGGTCTGACCTGCACCTCTGTACGTTCCGCCGACATCACGCCTCCCCGCGAGGTCGGACAGGGTACTGCAAGATCATAAAAATCGGGGTGCGGGTTGGGAATTCTGTCCTGATTCCAGTCGTTGTTTCCATCGGATGCAGGGCACACGAGGAGAGTTCCGAGAGGTTCCAGGGCTTCAGTTTCCAGGACTTCCGAAACCTCCGAGAACGCCGAGTGTCCGAAGGCCACCCGCTGAACCTCCATCGCAAGGGAGCACGCATGGCAACCCGTGCCGTCGCCCGTCGCAAGTCCGCCACTGGTGGGACGACCGACGCGGCCCGCAGTGTTCGCGCCCATGGCGGCGAGATCGCCGACCGCGACCTGGTCGGCATGTATCTCGACGAAATCGCGCGTACACCACTGCTCGACGCCGCCAAGGAAGTCGAGTTGTCCCAGATCATCGAGGCAGGCGTGTTCGCACAGCAGGTCCTCGACGGCGACGAGGAGTCCAAGGCGGACGCCTCCCGCGCGGAGCTCGAAGCGCTGGTCGCCGAGAGCGAGCGGGCCAAGGACGTGTTCATCCGTTCCAACCTCCGCCTGGTCGTCGCGGTCGCCCGCCGCTACCCCCGCAGCGGTCTTCCCCTCCTCGACCTGATCCAGGAGGGCAACGCCGGTCTGGTGCGCGCGGTCGAGAAGTTCGACTACCGCAAGGGCTTCAAGTTCTCCACGTATGCGACGTGGTGGATCCGCCAGGCCATCACCCGCTCGATAGCGGACCAGTCGCGCACGATCCGCCTGCCCGTCCACCTCGTGGAGGAGCTCGGCCGGATCCGGCGCGTGCAGCGCGAGTTCAACCGGGAGAACGGCCGCGACCCGGAGCCCGTCGAGATCGCGACGGAGCTCGGCTCCACACCGGAGCGCGTCATCGACGTCCTGGACTGGGCCCGCGACCCGGTCTCACTGAACATGGCGGTCGACGACCAGGGCGAGACCCAGTTCGGCGACCTGCTGGAGGACACCTCCGCGGTCTCGCCCGAGCAGTCCGTCCTCACCCTGCTGCGCAGCGAGGAACTGGACGGCCTGATCGACCGCCTCGACCCGCGCACGGCCTCCATC
Organism: Streptomyces sp. yr375; assembly: GCF_900110755.1. Taxonomy (GTDB): domain Bacteria; phylum Actinomycetota; class Actinomycetes; order Streptomycetales; family Streptomycetaceae; genus Streptomyces. Next base: position 132,092 of record NZ_FOFF01000016.1, on the reverse strand, counting down.
ATCAAGATGCGGTACGGCATCGACGACGGCCGCGAGCGCACCCTGACCGAGGTCGGCAAGGAACACGGCCTGACCAGGGAACGCATCCGCCAGATCGAAAAGCACGCCCTCCTGGAACTGAAGAAGCTGGCCCGCGACACGGGGTTCGAGGCGGCGGCGTAGCGGTTGCGCTGCGCTGGCCGGGGCCGGGGCCGGGGCTGAGTCTGAGTCTGGGTTCGAGGCCTGGGCGGGGCTGGACGGGCGGTGACGGTGCGGGCCGCGTGGCGGGGACGTTGCGTTGGCCGGGCAGGGTGCGTGGCCTGGCTGGTGCTTGTTGGGCCGGGCGTTCGGTTGGGCTGGGCTTGATGCTCGGCTGGGCTGAGCCGGGTGCGCCGCTTGGCTGGGCGAGGGCGGGGCGTGAGGCTTGGCGGGCTTGACGCTTACTCGGCGGAGCTTGGTGCTAGGCCGGGAAGTGCCGCCGCTTGTCGGTGGGGCGGGACTCGTCGGGTGGGCGGGTTGCGTTTCGGTTCGCTGGCGAGGCGTGACGGCGTTTCCGGCTCGGGTTGGCCCGGTGCGGGGCGCTTCGCTGAGCGGTGTCGTGCTGGGCCGGCCTGCGGCGTGATGCGTGCATCGGCGGCGGCGTCCAGACGGGGGAGGGGATGCCGGTAGCGTCTCCAACACCCCTGTTGATGTGGGCGAGTTGGGTGCCGGGTTCGCTGGGGTGCCCTTGGCCTGCGCTGCGTTGGCCTTGGCCTAGGGGGCCGTTCGCTCCCTGTCTGGTCGGCACCCGGGCAGTCCGCTCCGAGCGGTACGGGATCGGCCTCGGCGAGGACACCACGCTCGGTTTCGATGGTCGACGCGCAGACCAGGTCGCCTTCGACGCTGCTGACCCGGCCCTGCCGGGCTGCCGCAGGGTGAACGGGGCTGGCAGGCAGGCGGGTTGGCGGATTGGCGGGGCGTGTGCGGGGCCGCGAGGCCGATGACCCGCTCCGGTACCCGGCCAGGAGCGGTTGCCGCTGTCGTACGCCCAGCCTCACGTCTCCCACCCCATCCCACCGCGACGGCTCTCGGGCTGGGGCCGGCCTCGGGCTGGACTGGGTTGGAGCTGCGGCGGCCGAGTTTGCCTCGGGCGCGGAACGGCTCGCGTTGGACTCGGGTGTGGGTGGCCCGAGTTGGAGTCGGCGGTGTGGTGACTGGGCTTCAGGCGTTGGCTGGTGCTGGGTTTCCGCCCGCGTGCGCCGGGTGGTGGAGAGCCGCGCAAACATGGCGTGGGAACGCCGCTTCAACCGGGAGGAGCGCGGGAACAAGACTTCAGAGCACGGGAGTTCGGGTCGCCACGGGAGTTCGGGTCGGCCGGGCCCTGTAGCCCTCCCCGAGATCTTTGTGCCACCTGAGCCAAGTCCCGCCGCACATCCCCCCGGCGCCGGGACTCTCCCCGAGCCGGGCTTCGGCGCCTCTCCCCCCAGGTGCCGGGGCCCGGCTCCCTTTGCCCTCGGCTCCCTCTTGTTCCCAGGCGGGGATCATCGTGCCCGGGGAGGAGTCGTCGTTCCTGGGCTGGGATCATCGTCCCCGGGTTGGGACCGTCGTCCCTGAAGTGGGATCGTCTCCCGGGTCGGGATTGCGGGCGCACATGCCCAGTGGGGCCGTACCGGACACGTACCGGCACGCGGGGAGGGCGGGGCACCCCGTACCTGAACCACGGGGTGGCCCGCCCGGATGGCAGATTGTGCCACATGGGCATAGCCTGCCGATGTGATCAGTTCCGCCTCCCCCTCCGCCCCGGCTTCGCTGACCGAGCGGCGCAAAGCGGCGACCCGCATGGAGATCGCCCGGGCGGCGGCCGGCCTCTTCGTCAGCCGGGGCCTGAAGGCCACCCGCGCCGAGGACATCGCCCAGGCCGCAGGCGTCGCCCCGCGCACTTTCTACCGGTACTTCGCGACCAAGGAAGAGGCCGTCGCCCCCCTCTACGCGGCCGGCGCCCAGCGCTGGGCGGAGGCGGTACGCGAGGCCCCGGCCGAACTCCCCGTGCCGGACGCGCTGGACCACGCCGTACGCCACACCTTCGTCTCCAGCCATGGAGTGTCGGCTGCGTCCTGGGAATGGGTCCGCACCCTGATCCGGCTGGCCGGAACGAGTCCGGCGCTCGGCAAGGTCTGGGCCGAGGTGTGCCACACCTCGGAGACGACACTCACGGAGGTACTGGCGGAGCGGACGGAGTGCACGAAGCGGACCGAGCGCACGGAGCGCACGGAGCGCACGGAGTGGGTCGGGCGGGCGACGGCCACCGCGCAGCCGACGACCGCCGCTGCCCCACCGCGTACGCCAGCCCCCGCCCCCACCTCCATTCCCACCCCCGACAACGTGGCCTCACCACACCAGCGCTTCACCGCCGCCGTGGCCAGCGCCGCCGTCCGGGTCGCGGTCGAGAGTTGGGCGGCGAGCAACACCCCTCCCACCGGCCCGGAAGGCCCGGCGGAACTGGCACTGCGCAACCTGCGGGCACTGCGAGGGTTCGTCTGGGAGGAGGAGCCGACGGAGAGGAAGTCTTGACGGGCGTACGCGCCCCTCCACAAGAGACCTTCCGCCACGCCCCCCTGCGCCCCCGGCCCGGCCGTGCGCCCTCACGCACCCCCCGCCCGCCCCAACCGCCCACCCAACTCCCGTACGCACTCCACCAGTTCCGCAGGCCCCCGTACCGAGAACTCGCAGCCCAGCATCGCCAAACGCACCGCCACCCACTCCACCGGATCGCTGGTCGAACTCTGGAGCCGGCACCCGCCCGCGCTGTTCTCCGCGTTCTCCGCGTTCTCTGTGTTTTTCGCGCGCTCCGGGTTCCCGGGCAGGGCGGCGTCCGGGTTCGCGACCGGTGTCCCCAGCCAGGCCGGCAGCCGGGCCGCCACGAATTCCGGTGACGCCTCGAAGGTGACGTCGAGTTCGTACTCGTGCGCGTCCGAGCGCCGTCGGATGGACCGCCGGAGGTATTCCGCCGCGCTGCCCGTAGGCAACTCCCGTGGCGTGAAACGGGCGCCGGTCGCGAGCGGGTCCCGGATCCGGTCTACCCGGAAGGTCCGCCAGTCCGCGCGGTCGAGGTCGTACGCCACGAGGTACCACCGCCGGTCCGTGGACACGAGCCGGTAGGGCTCGGTCAGGCGGCGCGACTGCGTGCCGTCCTTCGCGCGGTACGCGAACCGCAACCGCTCCTGCCCGGCCACCGTCGACGCGATGGCGGTCAGCGTCTCGGGCGCGATGCTCGCACCGTCCCCGCTGGTCAGCGGCGTGGTCGCGGCCTGGAGGGTGGACACACGGTGGCGCAGCCGGGCCGGCAGCACCTGCTCCAGCTTGGCCAGGGCCCGTACGGACGCCTCGTCCACCCCCTCCAGCGCGTGACCGGCGCCCGCCCGCAGCCCGACCGCGATAGCGACCGCCTCCTCGTCGTCGAGCACGAGCGGCGGCATCGCCTTGCCCGCGACCAGCCGGTACCCGCCGTCCGAGCCCTTGGTCGCCTGCACGGGATACCCCAGTTCGCGCAGCCGGTCGATGTCGCGCCGGACCGTGCGGCGGGACACCCCCAGGCGCTCGGAGAGCTCGCCGCCGGGCCATTCGCGGGGCGTCTGGAGGAGGGAGAGGAGTTGCAGGAGCCGAGCCGGAGTGTCCGTCGTCATGCATCCGAGGATGCCGTACCAATAGGACACGATCTGGCCTATTGCGGTCCTACTATCGCACCATGACCTCCACCGAGACGTCCACGGAGAGCTCCGGCGAGACCTCCAGCGAGACCTCCGCCGAGACTTCCGGCGACGACGGCCAGCCGACCCCGCCCGTTTTGCCCACCCCGCCCGTCCTGCCCACTCCGGTCACCCCGTCCGCTCTGCCCGCTCAGCCCACTCAGCCCTCCCAGGGCACCCCTTCCGCTTCCGCCCCAGCCTCCGAGACAACGACCGCGGGTGACCGCCGCCGCTGGTTCGCCCTCGCCATCGTGATGACCGCGGCCTTCATGGACCTCGTCGACGTCACGATCGTCAACATCGCGATCCCCTCCATACAGGAGGAGGCGGGCGCCTCCTGGAGCCAGATCCAGTGGATCACCGCCGGTTACGCGCTCGCCTTCGCCGCCGGACTCATCACCGGCGGCCGACTCGGCGACATCCACGGCCGCAAGCGGCTGTTCCTCGTCGGCATCGGCGGCTTCACCCTCGCCTCCGCACTGTGCGGCTTCGCCGCGAACCCGGAGATGCTGGTCTCCTCACGCATCCTGCAAGGCGCCATGGCGGCGCTGATGGTCCCGCAGGTGCTGTCGATCGTGCACGCCACGTTTCCGGCGCACGAGCGGGGGAAGGTCTTCGGGCTCTTCGGCGCGATCGTGGGACTGGGAGCCGTCTCGGGACCGCTGCTCGGCGCACTGCTGACGGAGTGGAACCTGTTCGGGCTGGAATGGCGGCCGATCTTCCTCATCAACCTGCCGGTCGGCATCGTCGGACTGATCCTCGGCAGCCGCTTCATCACGGAGTCCAAGGCCCCCAAGGCGCTGAAACTGGACCTCGTCGGCGTCGTCCTGGTCACCGTCGCGCTGCTCATGCTGCTCTACCCGCTCACCCGCGGCCGTGAGCTGGGCTGGCCGATGTGGGGGTACGTGTCGATGGCCGGCGCGCTCGTCGTCTTCGGGGCGCTCGTCGCGTACGAGCGGCGCAAGGGCGCGCGGGACGGCTCACCGCTGATCGAGCTCTCCCTCTTCCGGGTACGGAGCTTCGCCGCGGGCGTCGCCGTACAGACCGTCTTCGGGGTCGGTCTCGGCGTGTTCTTCCTGGTCTGGACGCTGTACATGCAGACGGGCCTGGGCTGGAGCCCGCTGAAGGCCGGCCTGACCGGCGTCCCCTTCTCGCTCGCCGTCTCGACGGCCGCCGGGCTGTCCGTCCAGAAACTGGTCCCGCGCTTCGGACGCAAGGTCCTCCAGGCGGGCGCGCTGTTGATGGGGCTCGGCGTGCTGCTCTATATCGGGGAGTCCGAGCGCTACGGCCTCGCCATCACCTCGTGGCAGATGGCGTTGCCGCTGGTCGTGATGGGCGTCGGCATGGGCCTGATCGTCGCGCCGCTGACGGACGCGGTGCTGTCGGACGTGCCGCGCGAACACGCCGGTTCGGCGTCCGGGCTCATCAACACCGTCCAGCAGATGGGCAACGCGCTCGGCCTCGGCCTCGTCGCGGTCGTCTTCTTCGGCGAGATCGGCGACCGACTGACCCCGGACCAGGTACGTCCCGCCTTCGTGAACGCCTTCCAACACGCCCTGGGCTGGGTGGCCCTGGTGATGTTCGCCATCTTCCTGCTGATGTTCGCCCTGCCGAAGCGACCGGCGCAGCATGTGGAGGGAGCGGCGATCGAGGAGGAGTACGCACCCGCCGGGGAGGAGCGCGAGCGGGAGCGGGAGCTCGCGGGCTGACGCGCACTCCCCTCCTGCCCCACCGGGGCGCCCCTCAGGCATCCCCCAGGCACCCCCAGGCGAAGGGCCCGGCACACACGGCGGATTCCATGGGCCCTTCCCATACCCACCGGCAGGCCGGCTCGGAGAACGGCCAGACGGCTAGACGGCCGGAGAGCCGGATGGCGGAGAGTCGGACGGCCGGACAGTCGGACGGACGACTCGAACCCGAAGTCCGTTCATGCCCGAACAAAGTCCGAACCTGTTTACTTTCCGAAAATCCGGGCGTAGCCTCCGTGGCGAAACCACAAGTTCGGGCATAGCCCCGGTGACGGTCGGAGGCGAACGGACATGTACGCACCGGAGCGGCAGCAGGAGATCCTGCGGCTCGCCCGTGACGCCGGCCGGGTGGACGTCCTGTCGCTCGCCGAGGAGTTCCAGGTCACGGCGGAGACGATCCGCCGCGACCTGAAGGCCCTCGACCGAGCCGGCCTGGTGCGCCGCGTGCACGGCGGTGCCATACCGGCCGGACGCCTCGACTTCGAACCGGACCTCGCCGAACGCGAGGGCACCTCCACCGACGAGAAGGACCGCATCGCCAAGGCGGCCCTCACGGAACTGCCGTCCGAGGGCACGGTCATCCTCGACGCCGGCACCACGGTCGCCCGACTCGCCGCCGCCCTCCCACTGGAGGCCGAGCTGACGGTCGTCACCCACAGCCTGCCCATCGCGGCCCGCCTCGCGGACCACCCCGGCATGCAGCTTCACCTCGTCGGGGGGCGCGTACGACACCGGACGCGCGCCGCCGTCGACGCCTGGGCGCTCCGCGCATACGGCGAGATCCGCGCCGACGTCCTGTTCGTCGCCGCCAACGGCTTCTCCGCCGAGCACGGACTCACCACCCCCGACCTCGCCGAGGCCGCCGTGAAGCGAGCCGCCGTCGCCGCCGCCCGCCGGGTCGTCCTGCTCGCCGACTCCGCCAAGCACGGCCAGGAGCACTTCGCCCGCTTCGGCGACCTGAACGACGTGGACCTGCTGATCACCGACAGCGGCCTGAGCCCCGACGACGCGGCCACGATCGAACGCGGCGGCACGGAAGTAGTACGCGCATGAGCACCGCAGGTGTGATCCTCACCGTCACCCCCAACCCGTCCCTCGACCGCACCTACGAAGTCCCGCGCCTCGACCGCGGCGAGGTCATCCGCGCCACCGGCGAGCGGATGGACCCGGGCGGCAAGGGCGTCAACGTCTCGCGCGCGGTCGCCGCCGCCGGGCGGCGCACGGTCGCCGTCCTGCCCCTGGGTGGTGCGCCGGGCGCACTCGTCGCCGACCTGCTCGACGCGCAGGGCATCGAGGTCGCGCCGGTCCCGGTCGCCGGAGCCACCCGCTCGAACATCGCGCTCGCGGAGTCGGACGGCGTCCTCACGAAGATCAACGCCCCGGGCCCCGAACTCTCCGCCGCCGAACAGGAACTGCTCCTGGACACCGTGCGTGAGCAGTCCCGCGACGCCGACTGGATCGCCTGCTGCGGCAGCCTGCCCCGGGGGCTCGCGCCGTCCTGGTACGCCGAGGTCGTCGCGCGGGCGCACGCCGGGGGAGCGCGCATCGCGCTGGACACCTCCGGGCGCGCCCTGCTCGAAGCCCTGCGCGAACGCCCCGACGTCGTCAAGCCCAACGCCGAGGAACTCGCGGAAGCCGTCGGACGCCCCCTCACCACCGTGGGCGACGCGGTGAAAGCGGCCGAGGAACTGCGCGAGATGGGCGCTCGCGCCGTACTCGCGAGCCTGGGCGCCGACGGCCAACTCCTCGTGACGGACACGGGTACCTGGTTCGCGAGCGCGCGCGTGGACGTCGTACGCAGCAATGTGGGAGCGGGCGACTCCTCCCTCGCCGGTTTCCTCATCGCCGGCGGCAGCGGCCCGGCGGCCCTCGCCTCCGCCGTCGCACACGGCGCTGCCGCCGTCCAACTCCCCGGCAGCGTGATGCCGACCCCGGCCGACCTGGACCCGGCGGCGGTGACGGTCACGGCGGAGATACCGGTCGACCGCGAACTGAAGGAACCGGTGTCATGACCCCCCTCCGGTCAACCGGCCCCCTCACCCCCACCCCCACCCTTACTCCCGTCCCCACCCCCACCCTGCCCCTCGCCCACCCCGACCCCCGGGCGATAAGCGCGCGAAGGAGCCCGCGATGAGCGACATGATCACCGCGGACCTGGTCGATCTCGACCTGTCCGCCGAAACGAAGGAAGCGGCGGCGCGATCCCTCGCCGAGCGCATGGTGACCCTGGGCCGGGTGACCGACCTGGAGGGCTTCCTCGCCGACGTGGCCGCCCGCGAGGCCCAGATGCCCACCGGCCTCGACGGCGGCATCGGCATCCCGCACTGCCGCAGCGCCCACGTCACCGAGCCGACGCTCGCCTTCGGGCGCAGCACCCCCGGCATCGACTTCGGCGCCCCGGACGGCCCCGCCGACCTGATCTTCCTCATCGCCGCCCCGGCCGGCGCGGACGACGCCCACCTGACGATCCTGTCCTCCCTGGCCCGCCACCTGATGAACGCCGAGTTCACCGACGCACTGCGCTCGGCCGGCGACGCGGCCACCGCGGCGGCACTGATCCGCGGCGACGAGACCCCAGCCGAGGCCACAGCCGAGGCCTTTGCCGAGACCGCAGCGGAGGCCGTTGCCGAAGGCACCCACGAAAACTCCGTGTCGGCGTCGACGGCGGCCTCCGCCGACGCCGACACGGCCCCCACCCCGCCCCCGACTGTGACCCCGGACGCCTCCGCGCCCCCGGCCCCCGAACCCGAGCGCCCCTTCCGCATCGTCGCCGTCACCTCCTGCCCCACCGGCATCGCCCACACCTACATGGCGGCCGAGGCCCTGGAGAACGCGGGCCGAGAGGCGGGTGTCGAGCTGGTCGCGGAGACGCAGGGATCGGCCGGTTTCACCCGGCTCGACCCGGCCGTCATCGCCGCCGCGGACGGCGTGATCTTCGCCCACGACGTCCCCGTACGCGACAAGGACCGCTTCGCCGGCAAGCCCACCGTGGACGTCGGCGTGAAGGCGGGCGTCAACCGTCCCGCCGAGCTGATCACCGAAGTGCGCGGGAAGGCGACACGCGGCGAGGTCAGCGCGGCGGCCAGGGGCGGTACGCCGGTCGAGCGGGCCGGCGAGTCCGGCGACAGCTACGGCACCAAGCTCCGCAAGTGGTTGATGACCGGCGTCAGTTACATGGTCCCGTTCGTCGCCGCGGGCGGTCTGCTGCTCGCGCTCGGCTTCGCGATCGGCGGCTGGGAGATCAACAAGGCGCCCTCGGTCATGGAGCACTTCTCCTGGACCCAGGTCGACAGTTGGGGCGCCCTGCTGTTCCAGATCGGCGGGGTCGCCTTCGGCTTCCTCATCCCGGTCCTCGCCGGCTACATCGCCTACGGCATGGCGGACCGCCCCGGCCTCGTCCCCGGGTTCGTCGGCGGCATGATCGCCTCCAACATCGCCGCCGGCTTCCTCGGCGGTCTGGTCGCGGGTCTGCTGGCGGGCGGCACCGTCCTCGCGATCCAGCGGATCACGATCCCGCCGGTGCTGCGCGGCATCATGCCGGTCGTGGTGATCCCGCTGATCTCCTCGCTGATCGTCGGCTTCCTGATGTTCGTCGTGATCGGCAAGCCCATCGCCGAGGCCCAGAAGGGCATGACGGACTGGCTGGCCGGCCTGTCCGGCACCAACGCCGTCCTGCTCGGCGTGCTGCTCGGCCTGATGATGTGCTTCGACCTCGGCGGCCCGGTCAACAAGGTCGCGTACGCCTTCGCCACGGCCGGCATCGCCGTCCAGGACCCCAGCGACTCCGCGATGAAGGTCATGGCCGCCGTGATGGCCGCGGGCATGGTCCCGCCGCTGGGCATGGCGCTCGCGACCACCGTCCGCAAGAAGCTCTTCACCCCGGCCGAGCGCGAGAACGGCAAGGCCGCCTGGGTCCTGGGCGCCTCCTTCATCTCCGAGGGCGCGATCCCGTTTGCCGCGGCCGACCCGCTGCGCGTCATCCCGGCCTCGATGGCGGGCGGCGCGGTTACCGGCGCCCTGTCGATGGCCTTCGGCGCCACGCTGCGCGCCCCGCACGGCGGCATCTTCGTGGTCCCGTTGATCGGCAACCCGTTCCTCTACCTGATCGCCATCGCGGCGGGCGTGTGCGTGACGACGGCCCTGGTCATCGTCCTCAAGGGCCTGCGCAAGCCGGCCCCCGGCACCACGGAACCCGACCCGACGGAGGAACCCGCGACCACCACGACTCCGAAACCCAAGCAGCCGGTGGCCGCGTAACGGCTCCGACCTTCGACAAGCTCCTGCGAGCTGCTACGGGGTTCCTACAGGTTCCTACCGGTTCCTGAAGTTTCCTGCCGGTTCGTACGCAATACAGCGGCTTACTGCGGCTTACTGCGGCTTGCTGCGGTTTCTATGAATATCTGCGGTGATTCACAACTCTCCGCGCTGAAAAGGCCTTTCACGCGATGTGCGTGGCCTGCGAGATACGTCACGGTCCGGGGCCAAAGTCCCGGACCGTGGTGTGTACTGGGCGGTATGCCCGTGCATCTCACGCCCACTCAGTTGACGGCCCTGACCGTCCTCGCCGTGGCGTCCGTCGCCTGGCTGCTCGTCCTGACCCGGGTCCTGCGCCGCATCCGCATCCGCTCCGCCGCCGCACCCCACCCGGTGCTCCCCGCCCGCCCTGCCCCACCCGCGCTGTCGGCCCTGCCCGCTCTCCCGTGCCAACGCCAGACCGGCCCCCACCAGGAGGCCGTCGAGCTGACCCCCGCCGAGAAGGCCGCCTTCGCGGGCCTCGTACGGCAACTCGACGGCGGCCACTGACCCGCGCGGGAGCCGCCGCTCAGGAGACCTGCGCCGCCCGGCGTTCCATCGCGTCCCGGGCCGCGGTCTCGGACGGATACACCTCGCACATGTGCCGCCCGTCGGGCGTCGCCGTGTGCTCGACCTCCCACAGCGAGACCTCCTGGCCGTCCCGCAGCAGGAACGCGTGCTCGTACAGCGAGTAGCCCAGACCGATGCGGCCCGCGCGGCAGGGACGGCCGAAGGCCTGGGTGATCTGATGCGCGAACGCCGACTTCAGCAGCGCGGCCGTCTCCTCGCCGGGCCCGTCCGGGTTCTCCGCGCGGCGCAGCAGCCGGCGCGCGTGGTCCGCCGAGTCGTCCGGCACGTACACGTGCCGGGGCGCGGGGACCGGCGACAGGTGCACCAGCACCGGCAGTTCGAAGTCGGCGGCGTCCGACGGCAGCGGCAGCCGGGACGTCGCCGCGCGCAGTTCCTCCTCGTCGACGTACACCTCGCGCTGCGGCTCGCTGCCCGGCGCGGTGTTGTGCACGAGCTCCCACAGCGTGAGCGCGTAGCCGTCGGCCAGCAGCCAGGTGTGCCGGTAGGTCTCCCGGTGCAGGCCCGCGCTGTGGTGCGCGGAGTGCAGCGAACTGTCGTGCGCCAGCGCGAACTCGAGCCGCCGCAAGACGTCGTCAGGCAGCTCGAACGAATTCAGGGCGCGACCGAGCAACCGCGCGAGGTGCTCCTCCGGAGACTCGGGCGACTCGGCTGGTTCGTACGCTGTCGTCTCGTACGGAACGCTCAAGGTTTCTCCCGGCGTTGCTGCATGTCACCTTGTGGGTGCATACCGTAGCCCCTCGGTCGGGCATCATGTCCGCGAACCGAGAAAACGTATGCCGGGAAAACGCGAGGGCCGCGCGAAAAGTTTCCGCACGGCCCGACGACCTGTCAGAAGCCGCGGGTCAGACGGCGTTCCCGGCGCCCCTCGTCGCTCAGGCCGTGCTTCCGGCGGTCCACTCGGCCCATGACATGTTCCAGCCGTTCAGCCCGTTGTCCGGGGCCACCGTCTTGTCCGGGGAGTTCTTGACGACCACGACATCCCCGATCAACGACTCGTCGTAGAACCACTTGGCGGGCGTGTCACCCTGCGCGCCCTGCACGTCGGCGAGCCCGACACAGCCGTGACTGGTCCCGGTGCGACCGAAGGGCGGATTGCCCTTGCTGTACCAGTAGTTGCCGTGGATGAACGTGCCGGACTGCGTCAACCGCATCGCATGCGGCACGTCCGGGATGTCGTACTCGCCGCCCAGGTCGACCGTCCGACTGTCCATACGGGTCTGCGTGAACTTCTCGGAGATCACCATCTGCCCGTTGTACGTGGTGTGCTCCGGGCTGCCCGACGAGATCGGAACCGTCTTCAGGGTCTGCCCGTCCCGCACCACCGTCATGGTCTGCGTGTTCACGTCGACCGTGGACACCTGCGACCGCCCGACGGTGAAGGCGACCGTCTTCTTCTGCACCCCGTAGACGCCGTTCGCGCCCTCCACGCCGTCCAGGTCGATCTTCATCGTGACCTTGGAGCCGGCCTTCCAGTACTCCTCGGGCCGGAAGTCGAGCCGCTGCGCCCCGAACCAGTGCCCGACCACCTGCTGGCCACTGCTGGAGGTGACCGTGATGTGCGACTGCACGGCCTTCTTGTCGCCGATCGCCTTGTCGAACGTGAACGACACCGGCATCCCGACCCCGACCGTCGTGCCGCCGTCCGGCGTGTACGTCCCTATGAAGCTGTTGGCCGAAGTGACGGTGGTGAAGATGGAGTTGGCGGCGGCGGCCTTGCCGGCGGCGTCCTTCGCGGTCGCCGATATCTGATATTTCGTCCCGCGCTCGAGCTGCTCCTTCGGCTTCCAACTGCTGCCGTCGGCCGACAGGGAACCCTCGACGGCCTGCCCCGACCCGGCCACCGTCATCTTCACGTCGGTGAGCCGGCCGTCACTCACCTTCACGCCGGTCGCGTTGATCGACGCACCCGTCGAACCGTCCTTCGCCAAGATGACGATCTTCGCGGTGGACGTCTTGGCGGAGCTCTTGCCGCCCTTCGCGTCGTCGTCCTTGGCGTTGGCGCTGCCCCCGCAGGCGGTCAGGGTCAGGGCGCCGACCACCAGGACGGCGCAGGCTCCCAGTGCGCGCCGCGCTGCCATGTCCGCCGTTGTCATGGGCTGCTCCAGCTTCGTGTGATGTGAGTGATCCGCTCCGATACGTGGAGAAGGAGGGACCCGACGGCCGGTCGGGTTCCCCCCGACCGCCGTTGACACCATCACGTGACAGAACCGGGACAATCCCCCTTCCAGCGCGGCCCGTTGCCGGCCCCCGCCGCCCCCGAACCATGCCGCTCCTCAACGATGCCGTCCCCGGACCGCGTCGCTCTCGCCGCACGCTCTCGCCACGGCCCGGGGTCGCGTCACGGGCCCCCGTACAACTCCTCGTACGACGGCCACCGGCCGCCCGGGCCGTCCACCGGCTCGGCGGCGCGGACGGCTCGTACGATCGCGCGCGTCACCACGTCCGCGCCCGCCGCGAGGATGTCGTTCAGGGCGAGGGGGTGGCCGGGGTCGAGCGGGCGGGCGCCCGTCGCCAGCGAGAAGACCGTGTCCCCGTCATTGAGCAGGTGGACCGGCCGTACGGCGCGCGCGATCCCGTCGTGCGCTGTGCCCGCGAGCTTCTGCGCCTGCGCCTTCGACAGGTCCGCGTCGGTGGCGACCACCGCGAGCGTGGTGTTGAGCACGGGAGGCCTGTTCTTCACCGCGCTCTCGGCGAGCCGCCGACGCGCGGCCTCGTGCACCTGCGCCTCCGGATACGTCACCCGCCCCTGGAACAACTCCCCGTACAGCACCCCGGTTTCAGGATCCAGCACTGACCCCACGGCGTTGGCCACCACCAGCGCGGCCACCGTGATCCCCGAGTCGAGGACGACGGCGGCAGTGCCGACCCCGCCCTTCATCGGGCCGACCGCCGCGCCCGTCCCGGCGCCCACACACCCTTCTGGCACCGGCGCGCCGGCCTCGCTCGCCTCGGCAGCCTCGACCGCCGCCCGGCCGGTGCCAGCGTCCGGGCGGGCCCGGAAGTCGCCGCCCCGGCCCAGGTCGAAGACGCAGGCGGCGGGCACCACCGGCACGACGTGCGTGGGGTCGGGACCCACCCGCACCCCACGTCCCTGCTCCTCCAACCAGGCCATGACCCCGGACGCCGCGTCCAGCCCGTAGGCGCTGCCCCCGGTCAGTACGATCGCCTCGACCCGCTGCACCACGTTGCGTGGATCCAGGGCGTCGGTCTCCTTCGTGCCGGGACCGCCGCCACGCACGTCCACGGCGGCCACGGCGCCGCCCTCCGGCGCGAGGACGACCGTGGTGCCGGTGAGCCAACCGTCGCCGGTGCGCGTGGCGTGGCCCACTCGTACGCCGGCGACGTCCGTCAGAGCGTCAACTGTCATGGGAGCCAGTCTCGCCCAGCCCGCGCCGTGAGCGGTGATGTCGCGAGGGGTCACACCGCCGCGCTCGAATCGCGCCCTGGGTTCTCCCGAGCCTCCTGCGCCTCCCGTGACTCCCTCGCGGTCGTGCGCGCCGTCAGGGTCACCCCGGTCGCCACGGCCAGCGCCGCCACCAGGCCGGCCGCGAGGACCGCCCACTCGCCCAGGACGGTGCAGCAGATCACCAGCAGCGCGGCGACGGGCAGCACCAACTGCTGGGCCAGGCCCACCTTGAAGTGGCGTGCGTGCAACGCCCAGACCGCCAGCAGGTACAGGGCCGTCGGCAGGGTGACGGCCGCCGACGCGGCCGCCGTGGACAGATGGGCCTTGCCGACCGCCTGCTCGACGGCCACCTCCAGGCCCGCGCCGATCGCGGCGGCCGAGGCGAAGACGAAATAGTGCCCGTAGCCCCACAGAAACGCTTGCTTGCTGGAGCGTAGATACCCATGGATGGGCACCACGAAGTAGATCCACCAGGCGGCGAAGACGATCAACAGGCCACCCACCGCGATCGGCATCAACTCGCCCAGCGCGTCGCTCTCGTCGATGCCCGACTTCACGGCGACCGTGGCCGCGGCGATCGTCTCGCCCAGCACGATGATCGTGAACAGCCCGTACCGCTCCGAGATGTGATGCGGATGCCAGGACGTCGGATGATCCTTCTCCGCGTAGATCGGTACGCACAACTCCAGCAGCGACATCCCCAGGAAAAGCCACCCCCGGCCCCCCTCGGGCAGGATCAGCAGCCCCAGCCAGCCGACCTGGCAGAGCAGCACTCCGCCGGCGTACCGCAGCGCCATCGCCCGCTCCGGGCCCTCGGTCGACCACGCGACTCGCAGCCACTGCGAGCTCAGCGCGAACCTCATGATCGCGTAGCCCAACCAGACGGCCACGAACTCGTGGTCCTCGAACGCCCGCGAGACGCCCGCCGCCAGCACCAGGACACCGGCGATCTGTACCAGCGTGACGATCCGGTACAGCACGTCGTCGTTGTCGTAGGCCGAGGCGAACCAACTGAAGTTCATCCAGGCCCACCAGATGGCGAAAAAGACCATCGCGTAGTTGAGGATTCCCTCGCCCGTGTGGGACTCCGCCACGGCGTGCACCAGTTGGACGCCCGCCTGGGCGATGGCCACGACGAAGCACAGGTCGAAGAGAAGCTCGAGGGGTGACGCGACCCGGTGCGCCTCGCCCCGCCCGCGCGCGGTGAGGCTGCGCAGTGGCTTCGTGCGAGTCGGGACGGGCCCGGGGCCCGGGGGCGGGGCGGGGGGTCTTGAGGGGGAGGAGGCCGGTGGAGTCGGACTGGACGTCATGGCTCCCAGCACAGCAGACAACCGGGGGAAAATCCTGTGCGGAGCCCACGGAGCCCACGGAGCCCACGGAGCCGTCCGAGCCTGTGGGACCTTCGGAACCATCCGAACCTGCGGAAACCGCAGGCCCGCTCGGTGCGTGACCGCTGCTCCGGCTCTCACCGGGGCTGCTGCGGGGGCCGTACTCTGGAGGCATGAGCACCCCATCCGCCCCCGGCCCGCGCGAGCCGAAGCCCGCGCTGGTCTTCGACGACCCGCTGGACCGGCAGTCCTCGGACGACACCGACCGCGGCTGGGGCGAGCGACCGTCCGCCGACGCGGACAGCGCCGCCGACCTGAAGCGCTTCCTCGACGAGAAGCCGCCCCACCACCTCTGAACCCGGCGCAGCAGCGTGCGCAGCGCCGCTACCGCTCGCTGTGGCCCGAACCCCGCTGCGCGACCAGCGCGTCGCGGATCTCCTTGAGGATCTCCAGCTCTGTCACCTCGATGACCTCCTGAGCGCCCTCCTTGGCCTTCCTGCGGGCCTCCATCTTCGCCAGGTACTTCGACATGGGCAGGACCATCAGGAAGTACACCACCGCCGCGGTGATCACGAACGTCAGCGTCGCTCCGAGGACCGAGCCCCACAGGAGCCGCACCCCCGTCGCGCTGTCGCCCGTACCTTCGCAGGGCTTCTTGAGACAGGAGCTGTAGCTGTCCAGGTTCTTGGTGCCGATCGCCCCGATGAGCGGGTTGATGATCCCCTTCACCACCGAGTTGACGATGTTCGTGAAGGCCGCGCCGATCACCACCGCGACTGCCAGATCGACGACGTTCCCGCGCATCAGGAAGGCCTTGAAGCCCTGCCAGACGCTTGCCTTCTTTTCGCTCACCTCGGGGACACTCCTCGCATGTACAGGTTGTGGAACAAACAGCTCCGCAACCTACGTCAACGCGAGGCGGCCGTGTCCAATCCGGTAGCTCGAACGAGGGACTTGACTTCACCACAGGGTCACCGCCAACCGAGCCGTCGCGCTCGCACCCGCCAAGCGCGCGCCAGTAGACCGGGGCACCGAGAGAACGATCAGCGCACCACCGTCAGCCGTGCCAGCGCCGCCGACAGCGCCGACGGAGACGGGAGCGTCCAGCAGCTCCGGCACCTTCGTCACGAGCGCCCTACGCGCGACGACACGGGCCTCGCCGCCCACGTCGCCCGCGCTGCCCATGCCCGCCATACCGCCACCGCCGCCCAACGCCGCCTGCTCGACGGCGATGACGTCGACCCGGTCGCCGGGCCGTAGCAGCCGGACGGTGGCCGCGTCGGCGATCCGTACCGGCACCGTCACCTTCTCCACGGCCCGAGGCGCAGGCGCCGGGGCGCCCACCGACGTCTGCGCGCGGACGCGCGAGCTTCGGCTCGCATCCCCGCCCTCGCCAGCGCCTGCGCCCGGGTATCCGCGCGCCGGATCACCGGTCAGGGGGCCGGCCGCCACGAGCGCGGCGGCGGTCACGGCGAGGCCGATCGCGAGGGCCCGCCGCCGACTCCGTACGAGCCGTTGCAGCCGGTAGCGGCCGCCGCGGACCCGCACGGGAGCGAAGGACGGCACTTCGCACGTGGCCGGAGCGTCAGTGCCGGGTGGGTGTGCCGCGGACGGGAAGGCGAACGGAGAGGAAGAAGGAGGAAGGGACATGGGATCACCACCTGTGACGAAGGACGGGTTTGCGAAGCCACGATGAGCCTTCGCGCCGCCGCTCGCCGGAGCCGGTGGACTACCCACGGGTTGTGGATAACTCCCTCACTCGAACGAGGAGTTCCGCGCCCTCGCCGCCTCCGGAGATCCACCCCCGTGTCCACACCCACCCATGTCCATCCCCCACGCCCACGCCGCACCACCACGCGCTAAGGCAGCTCGAACCCCGGGTTCAGCCCGCCCAGCGCGTTCGTGCACAGACAGTCCCGCTGCTCGTTCGACGGCAGCGCGGCCACCGCGTCGAACAGGACACCCCGCAGCCGGTCCGTGTTGGACGCGAACACGCGCAGGACCTCCTCGTGGGACACGCCCTCACCGCTCTCGGCGCCCGCGTCAAGGTCGGTGACCAGGGTCAACGACGTGTAGCAGAGCTCGAGTTCACGGGCGAGCGCGGCCTCCGGGTGACCTGTCATGCCCACCACCGACCAGCCCTGCGCCCGGTGCCACAGCGATTCGGCGCGGGTCGAGAACCGCGGTCCCTCGATCACGACCAGCGTCCCGCCGTCCACCGGCTCCCACTCCCGCCCGCGCGCCGCCTTCAGGGCCGCCGACCGCCCGGCGGGGCAGTAGGTGTCGGCCAGGGACACATGCACCACGTTGGGCACCGTGCCGTCGGGCAGCGGCAGGCCGTCGAAGTACGTCCCGATCCGCGACTTCGTGCGGTCGACCAACTGATCGGGCACGAGCAGCGTGCCGGGCCCGTACTCGGGGCGCAGACCGCCCACCGCGCACGGACCGAGCACCTGGCGCACCCCGAGCGAGCGTAGCGCCCACAGGTTGGCCCGGTAGTTGATCCGGTGGGGCGGCAGATGGTGTCCGCGCCCGTGCCGGGGCAGGAAGGCGACCCGCCGGCTGGCGATCTCGCCGAGGAAGAGGGAGTCGCTGGGCGGCCCGTAGGGGGTGTCGACCTGGACCTCGGTCACGTCGTCGAGGAACGAGTAGAAGCCGGAACCGCCGATCACACCGATCTCTGCCGCGTTCGCCTTGTTCGCCATGCGTCGCACCCTAACGACCCCCTGACCGCCCCCGGAAACGCCGAAGACCCCGTCGTCGCATGACGACAGGGTCCCTTGAGCGAGCCTTACGCGGCTGAGCTGCTGCCGGTCGAGGTGCCCGTGCTCGACGACTTCGAGTCCGAGGACGACGACGTCGAGGACGAGGTCGAACTCGACGACTTCGCGTCAGAGCCGGACGTCGACGACTTCGAGGACGACGCCGGGGCGCTGCTCGACGAGGAGCCGCGGCTGTCGTTCCGGTAGAAACCGGAACCCTTGAAGACGATGCCGACCGCGGAGAACACCTTCTTGAGGCGGCCACCGCAACTGGGGCACTCGGTCAGAGCGTCGTCGGTGAACTTCTGCACCGCCTCGAGGCCCTCGCCGCACTCGGTGCACTGGTACTGGTAGGTCGGCACTGGTCTTCCTCCTGGCACTCTCACTCAGTGAGTGCTAACGACGGTCTATCTTGACGTATTCCGGAGGATCAGTCCACTGTCACCGGCACGCGGTGACCGACGCCACGTGCGACGGTACGCGCGCGTGGGCGAGTCGCCAGGCTCGATCGCAGGGCCAGCAGCGTCCCCAGGGCCAGCAGTGTGCCGCCCATCGGCACCAGGAAACCGGCCCCGCCCCAGAAGCGGTCCTCCAGTTGTCCGGCGACCGTGACCGCCGCCGCCTGCCCGAGCGCCACCGCGCCCGTCAGCCAGGTGAACGCTTCGGTACGAGCCCCGGCCGGGACCAGGCCCTCGACCAGCGTGTAGCCGGTGATCAGCGCGGGCGCGATGCACATGCCGACCAGGAGGCCGAGGCCCGCCAGCACGAGCACCGAGTGCGCGGCCCACAAGCCGGAGGCGACGAGGGCCAGCGCGCCGTAGGCGACGACCAGGCGTCGCTGCGGTGCCACCTTCCAGGCGACGGCGCCGCAGACCAGGCCGGAGAGCATGTTGCCCGCGGCGAAGGTGCCGTACAGGACGCCGTTCAGGCCGGGTTCGCCGATCGACTCGGTGAACGCGGCCAGCGAGACCTGCATGCCGCCGAAGACGGCGCCGATGCCCAGGAAGGCCACGATCAGCACGCGCACACCGGGGACGCGCAGCGCCGAGCCGTGCTCCACGCGCGCGTGCCCGGCGGCGGCGACCTGGGGCTGCGTGCTCTTCTGTGCGGCGAACAGCAGGCCGCCGAGCAGGGTCAGCGAGGCCTCGGTGACCAGGCCGGCGGCCGGGTTCACGGCCGTGCACAGGGCGGTCGCCAGGAGCGGGCCGAAGACGAAGGTGAGCTCGTCGGTGACGGACTCGAAGGCCGCCGCGGTGGTCATCAGGGGCGAGCCCTTCAGCTTCACGCCCCAGCGGGCCCGCACCATGGGACCGATCTGCGGCACCGACGCGCCTGTGGGCACCGCCGCCACGAACAGCGCCCACAGGGGGGCGTGGGAGAGGGCGAGGGCCGTGAAGGTGAGGCCGGACAGCGTGTGCACGAGCACGCCGGGGAGCAGCACCGCGCGCTGGCCGTAGCGGTCGGCGAGACGGCCGCTGTACGGGGCGCACAGGGCCATGGAGACGCCGGTGACGGCCGCGGCGGCGCCGGCGGCACCGTACGAGCCGGTGGTGTGCTGCACGAGCAGCACGATGGAGATGGTGAGCATCGCGAACGGCTGGCGCGCAGCGAAGCCGGGGAGCAGGAACGTCCAGGCGCCGCGGGTGCGCAGCAGTTGTCCGTATCCCGGGCGGGAGGTGACCGTGGATGCCACGGCCCGTGCCTTTCTGCCGCCTGGTAGCGCGACCCATGTGCGGGCCGGGGCGCCGAGAGCTGTCCTCTTGCGCTGACTGCGGTAGTTGCCGGCGCCCACTGTGGAGGGGTTCTCGGCCGCCATACGGTCGCGCCAGCACTGCGTCAGGCAGAGTTGGTTCGATCAGAATGCGCCTTCATCGTACAGGGGGCAACGCGTGGTGCACCTGTGAAAGCGAGCACCACGCGGGCGTCCACCTGCGTTTGGCGGAGTGTGAACCATACGAAACATGCCGTTAACGGGCCGTGTCGGCGGTGCCCGTTCCGAGCCACCCGGCCAGTTTGCCGCCGTGGCCCACCGCGCGGAGTCGTAGTTCCGCCGCGTCCCGGACCGGGTCGGTGGCGACCACGAGCAGTTCGTCGCCGTGTCGCAGCACCGTCGTCGGCAGCGGGACAAACGATTTTGCGTCGCGTACGACGAGGGTGACGGCAGCCCCGGCCGGCAGTCGCAGCTCGTTGACCTCGACGCCGTGCATCTTCGACCCCTCGGGGATCGCGACCGACAGCAGGTGCCCGCGCAGTCGCTCCAGGGGCGCGGATTCGACGCCGAGGTCGGCGGCCTCGGGGTCGCCGCCCAGCCGCAGCGTGCGCGCCAGCCAGGGCAGCGTCGGCCCCTGAAGCAGGGTGTAGACGACGACCAGGACGAAGACGATGTTGAAGATGCGGCGGCTGCCCTCGACGCCGTTCACCATGGGGATCGTCGCCAGGATGATGGGCACGGCGCCGCGCAGCCCGGCCCAGGACATCAGCGTCTGCTCCTGCCACGGCACCCGGAACGGCGTCAGGCACAGCACGACGCTGAGCGGGCGGGCCACCATGGTGAGCACCAGGCCGATGACGAGCGCGGGCAGCACGTCGTCGCCCAGCTCGTGCGGGGTGACCAGGAGGCCGAGCAGCACGAACATGCCGATCTGGGCGATCCAGCCGAGGCCGTCGGCGAACCCGCGCGTGGCGGGCCAGTGCGGCAGCTTCGCGTTGCCCATGACCATCGACGCGAGGTAGACGCCCAGGAAGCCGCTGCCGTGCGCCAGTGAGCCCGCCGCGTACGCGGTGACCGCGATCGCCATGACGGCGATCGGGTAGAGGCCGGAGGCGGGCAGCGCGACGTGCCTGAGGCCCCAGGAGCCCAGCCAGCCGACCGCGAGGCCGATGGCGGCGCCGATGGCCAGCTCCAGGGCTATCTCGCCCAGCAGCATGTACCAGTGCTCGACGGGGCCCGCCGTGGAGAAGGCGACCACCAGGATGACCACCGGGGCGTCGTTGAAGCCGGACTCGGCCTCCAGGGTGCCCGTCACGCGCGAGGGCAGGGGGATCTTGCGCAGGACGGAGAAGACCGCCGCCGCGTCCGTCGAGGACACCACCGCGCCGATGATCAGCGCCTGCCGCCACTCCAGCCCCATCACGAAGTGCGCGGCCGTGGCGGTGACGCCGACGCTCACCGCGACGCCGGCCAGCGCCAGCGCCGTGGCGGAGGGCAGGACCGGTTCGATCTCCTTCCACTTCGTGCCGAGGCCGCCCTCGGCGAGGATCACGACCAGGGCGGCGTAGCCGATGACCTGGGTCAGTTCGGCGTTGTCGAAGTGGATGTCGCCGATGCCGTCCTGGCCCATGGCGATGCCGATCCCCAGGTACACGAGCAGGCTGGGGAGCCCGCTGCGCGAGGAGATCCGGACCGCCGCGACGGCGATCAGCAGGACCAGCGAGCAGACGAGCAGGAGCTGGTTGAGGTGGTGGACAGTCAGCGGCGGTTCCCTTCACCGGCGCGCGCGCCTCGCGCGGGCACAACATGTGCATCGGATTCATCGGACACGAAGCTGTGCGCTCCGGACCCAACTACTTCGTTACCTTACCTAACTCTTGACGATTTCTTGACGCTTGCCGAGTCAAGATCGAACATCCTTCCGTGCCGGTACCCGACTCCGCGTCAAGTCGCGCGAAGCCCTGCGCCTATGGTTGCTCCAGCACTCCAGGACCGCCTGCCGCTCGCGTTAGGACAGCAAGGACAGCGATGCCCCCCAACACCACCGCCACATCGGGTGACAAGCCCGGCAAGTCCGGCAGGAAGAAGGGGCGCAAAGCCCGTTTGATCGTGCTTGTGCTGGTGCTGGCCATCATCGGAGGCATCGCCTACGGCGCCTACTGGTCCATCAGCACCGTCCGCGCGTCCTTCCCGCAGACCAAGGGTTCGATCACGCTCGAGGGTCTGTCCGGACCCGTCGACGTGCAGCGGGACGGCTACGGAATCCCGCAGATCTATGCGGATTCCGATGAGGACCTGTTCATGGCGCAGGGCTACGTCCAGGCGCAGGACCGGTTCTACGAGATGGACGTGCGCCGGCACATGACGTCCGGGCGGCTGTCGGAGATGTTCGGTAAGAGCCAGGTCGACAACGACGAGTTCCTGCGCACCCTGGGCTGGGACCGCGTAGCCCAGCAGGAGTACGACACCAAGCTGTCGGCCGACACCAAGAAGTACCTCCAGGCGTACGCCAAGGGAGTCAACGCCTACCTCAAGGGCAAGGATGGCGCGGACATCTCCCTGGAGTACGCGGCCCTGGGCTTCACCAACGACTACACGCCCGCCCAGTGGACCCCGGTCGACTCGGTCTCCTGGCTGAAGGCGATGGCCTGGGACCTGCGCGGCAACATGCAGGACGAGATCGACCGCGCCCTGATGACCAGCCGTCTCGGCCCGCAGCAGATCGCCGAGCTGTACCCGCAGTACCCGTACGACCGCAACCAGGCGATCGTCCAGGAGGGCCAGTACGACGAGCTGACCAAGTCGTTCAAGCAGAGCGACGGGGACGGCGGGAGCGGCTCCGGCGACTCGTCCACGAACGGCGGCTCCGGCGGCGCTACGAGTGGCGGTGGCACCGGAACGTCGGGCGGCACGGGTTCGGCCCTGCAGAGCCAGCTCTCGGGCCTCTACGACGTCCTGGACGACCTTCCTACGGCCGTCGGCGTGAACGGCAACGGCATCGGCTCCAACTCCTGGGTCGTCGCCGGGAGTCACACGATCACCGGAAAGCCGCTGCTGGCCAACGACCCGCACCTGTCGGCGTCGCTGCCGTCCGTCTGGTACCAGATGGGCCTGCACTGCCGCACCGTCTCCGCCACGTGCCGGTACGACGTCTCCGGCTACACCTTCGCGGGCATGCCCGGTGTGGTCATCGGCCACAACCAGAACATCTCCTGGGGCATGACCAACTCCGGCGTCGACGTCACCGACCTCTACCTGGAGAAGCTCTCCGGCGACGACGGCTACCAGTACGACGGCAAGGTGAAGCCCTTCACCACACGCGAGGAGACCATCAAGGTCGCCGGCGGGGCCGCCAAGAAGATCGTCGTCCGGCAGACGGAGGACGGGATGCCCCTGTTGTCCGACCGTGACGACGAACTCGTCAAGGTCGGCAAGAAGGCCACCGTCGACACCGCGGCACCCGACCGCGGCGACGGTTACGCCGTCGCCCTGAAGTGGACCGCGCTGGAACCGGGCACCTCCATGGACGCCGTGTTCGCCATGGGTAAGGCGAAGGACTGGGACGGCTTCCGCGCCGCGGCCAAGCTCTTCGACGTGCCGTCGCAGAACCTCGTCTACGCCGACACCGCGAACCACATCGGCTACCAACTGCCCGGGAAGATCCCCACGCGCGCGAAGGGCGTCGACGGCTCGATCCCCGCGCCCGGCTGGGACTCCAAGTACAAGTGGACCGGCTACATCGGCTTCGACGAGCTGCCCTACGAGTACGACCCCGCGCGCGGGTACATCGTCACCGCCAACCAGGCCGTCGTCGACAAGGGCAAGTACCCCTACACGCTCACCACGGACTGGGGCTACGGCACCCGCAGCCAGCGCATCACCGACCTGATCAAGCTGAAGATCAAGGGCGGCGGCAAGATCTCCACCGACGACATGCGCCAGATGCAACTGGACGACGACAGTCAGATCGCGCGGCTGCTCGTCACCAAGCTGCTGGACATCAACCTGGACGATCCGGACGTCCGCGAGGCGCAGAAGCTGCTCCAGGGCTGGGACTACCGGCTGGACGCCGACTCGGCCGCGGCCGCCTACTTCAACGCGGTCTGGCGCAACATCCTCAAGCTGGCCTTCGGCAACAAGCTGCCCAAGGAGCTGCGTGTCGAGGGGCAGTGCCTGTGGGTCGACCCGGTCGACAGCACCGGACCGGTCGACAACACCGACAAGGTCCGCGAGTGCGGTCAGCGCGAGGCCGACCAGGCGCAGCCGGACGGCGGCGACCGCTGGTTCGAGGTCGTGCGCAACCTCATGGACAAGCCGGACAGCGCGTGGTGGACGACGCCCGAGTCGGGCACCCGCCCCGGCGCCGACCACAACCGCGACAAGCTGTTCGCGCGCGCCATGATCGACGCCCGCTGGGAGCTGACCGCCAAGCTCGGCAAGGACATCGACACCTGGAGCTGGGGCCGGCTGCACCGCCTGTTCCTGAAGAACCAGACCCTGGGCACCAGCGGCCCCGGCTTCCTGCAGTACATCCTCAACCGCGGCCCCTGGAAGCTCAGCGGCGGCGAGGCGGCGGTCAACGCGACCGGGTGGAACGCGGCCGGCGGCTACGGCGTCGTGTGGGTGCCGTCGATGCGGATGGTGGTTAACCTCGACGATCTCGACAAGTCGAAGTGGATCAACCTCAGCGGTGCCTCGGGACACGCCTTCAGCGCCCACTACACCGACCAGACGGGCAAGTGGGCCAACGGTGAGCTGCTCGACTGGGCCTTCTCCAAGAAGGCGGTCGACGCCGGCACCAGCGACACCCTGGTCCTGAAGCCCTGAGCGGCCGACCACGGAAAGGGGCCGTCCACGCGCGCGTGGACGGCCCCTTTCCGTGCGTGCAGGTCGCGTAGAGGTCGCAGCCAGGCAGGCATGCAGGCGGGCGGGCGGGTCAGGTGAAGCGGTGTACTCCCGAGGGCGTCACCACGGCGTGCACCGGCCGGTCGTGTGCCTCTCCGGGGACGTGCTCCACGACCTCTGTGTCGTACAGGAGCACCACCAGGTGGGGGCGGGCGCCGGAGTCCGCCAGGCGGGCCAGTACGCGGTCGTACGAGCCTCCGCCGCGGCCCAGCCGCATACCGTGCTCGTCGACCGCGAGCCCCGGCAGCAGCACGACGTCGGCGCCCGTCACAGCGTCCGCGCCGAGGCGCTCGCCGGTCGGCTCCAGGAGGGCCATCCGTCCGCCGTGCTGGACCGGCGCGAGGGAGTCCTCGCCGGTGTAGGCGCCCCAGTCCAGGTCGTTGTCGGGCAGCAGCGCGGGCAGCAGGACGCGTACGCCCCGCGCGCGGAGCGCGTCCAGGAGCGCCAGGGTGCCGGGTTCGGTGCCCACGGAGACGTACGCCGCCACCACGCGCGCGTGCGCCAACTCGGGCAGCTCCAGGGCGCGGGCGGCCAGGGCGACGGCCGCCGTGCGCAGGTCGTCCGTCGTCAACCTGTTTCTCATGGCCAGGAACTCTCGCCGCAACATACGTTTGGCAGACTCTGGTCCGCCCTCGAGGTGGCTCATACGCCGCTCCCGTACAGCTTCCACATAGCGCACGCACTCCTCTCACACCGCTCCAACGCGGTCATATGATCATGAATTAACCGGAGCTACAGATCCCTCTCAAAATCACCGGATAAGGTTGCCGACATGACTCAGTCGCACCCCAGGATCAGCAAGGCTGTCATCCCCGCAGCCGGTCTCGGCACCCGGTTCCTGCCGGCGACCAAGGCCACTCCCAAGGAGATGCTGCCGGTCGTGGACAAGCCGGCGATCCAGTACGTGGTCGAGGAGGCCGTCTCCGCCGGTCTCGACGACGTCCTCATGGTCACGGGCCGCAACAAGCGCCCCCTGGAGGACCACTTCGACCGCAACTACGAACTCGAGTCGGCGCTGCAGAAGAAGGGCGACGCCGCCAGGCTCGCCAAGGTCCAGCAGTCCAGCGACCTCGCGACCATGCACTACGTGCGCCAGGGCGACCCCAAGGGCCTCGGACACGCCGTCCTGTGCGCCGCCCCGCACGTCGGACAGGAGCCGTTCGCCGTCCTCCTGGGGGATGACCTCATCGACCCCCGTGACCCGCTACTCCAGCGGATGATCGAGGTGCGGGAGCAGCACGGCGGCAGCGTCGTCGCGCTCATGGAGGTCGCCCCCGAGCAGATCCACCTCTACGGCTGCGCGGCCGTCGAACCCACGGCGGACGGCGACGTCGTCCAGGTGACCGGTCTCGTCGAGAAGCCGGATCCGGCGGACGCCCCGTCCAACTACGCGATCATCGGGCGCTACGTCCTCGACCCGAGCGTGTTCGACGTGCTGCGCGAGACCGAGCCGGGCCGCGGCGGCGAGATCCAGCTCACCGACGCCCTCCAGCAGCTCGCGCAGGACGAGAAGGTCGGCGGTCCGGTCCACGGCGTCGTCTTCAAGGGCCGGCGCTATGACACCGGCGACCGCGGCGACTACCTGCGGGCCATTGTCAGACTCGCGTGCGAACGTGAAGATCTGGGTCCGGACTTCCGGTCCTGGCTTCGCAGTTACGTCACCGAGGAGATGTAGCCACTTTGAGCACCGCCGCGCCCCGCACCGCCGACCAGGACCACCTCTGGTCGGTGGACGAACACCTGGCGGACATCCTCGCCACCGTCCGCCCCCTGGAGCCCATCGAGCTGCAACTGCCCGACGCCCAGGGCTGCGTGCTCGTCGAGGACGTCACGGTGGCGGTCTCCCTGCCGCCCTTCGACAACAGCTCCATGGACGGGTACGCGGTACGGGTCGCGGATGTCGCGGGCGCGAGCGAGGAGTTCCCGGCGGCGCTGGACGTCGTAGGGGACGTCGCGGCGGGGCAGCGGGCCGACCTGCTGCACGTGGGGCCGGGCCAGGCCGCGCGGATCATGACCGGCGCGCCCCTGCCGCCGGGTGCCGAGGCCGTCGTCCCTGTGGAGTGGACCGACGGCGGGCTCGGCGAGGGGCCGGTCAGCGGGATGCGCGCCCGCAGCCTCGCCCCAGAGCAGGCGTCCGGGCACGTGCGCGTGTACCGGTCCGCGGAGGCACGCGCGCACGTACGCGCGAAGGGCAGCGACGTACAGGCCGGCGATCGCGCCCTCGACGCCGGGACCGTCCTCGGCCCGCCCCAGATCGCCCTGCTGGCGGCGATCGGCCGCGCCGCCGTACGCGTGCGCCCGCGCCCGCGCGTGGTCGTCATGTCCACCGGCAGCGAACTCGTCCAGCCCGGCGAGGAGCTGGGCAGCGGCCAGATCTACGACTCCAACAGCTTCGCCCTCACTGCGGCCGCGCGGGACGCCGGCGCCATCGCCTACCGGGTCGGCGCGGTCGCCGACGACGCCGACACGCTGCGCGCCACCATCGAGGACCAGCTCGTCCGCGCGGACATGGTCGTCACCACCGGCGGGGTGAGCGTCGGGGCGTACGACGTCGTCAAGGAGGCCCTGGAGCACGTCGGGGACGAGGACGAGGCGGGCGGCGGGGTCGAGTTCCGCAGGCTCGCCATGCAGCCCGGCAAGCCGCAGGGCTTCGGCTCCGTCGGCCCCGACCACACCCCGCTGCTGGCCCTGCCCGGCAACCCGGTGTCGTCGTACGTCTCCTTCGAACTGTTCGTCCGTCCCGCCATCCGCGCCCTCATGGGCCTCGACGACGTCCACCGGCCCACCACGCGCGCGACACTGGTCGCGGACAAGGCGCTGACCTCGCCGAAGGGCCGCCGACAGTTCCTGCGCGCCACCTGCGCCGACGGCACCGTCCGACCGGTCGGCGGGGCCGGCTCGCACCTGGTGGCGGCCCTCGCGCACGCCGACTCGCTGATCGTCGTCCCCGAGGACGTGGAGTCCGTCGAGCCCGGCACCGAGGTCGAGGTGGTCCTCCTCGGCTGAGCCCTCCTGGTTGGGGGTACCGTGTCGCGCACAACAGGCCCGACCGGGAGTGCCGACAGAGCATGAGTACGCAGGACCGACTGACGCACATCGACGAGGACGGCGCCGCCCGCATGGTCGACGTATCCGGCAAGGACGTGACCGCGCGCACCGCGCGCGCGAGCGGCCGTGTCCTCGTCTCGCCCCGGGTGGTCGAGCTGCTGCGGGGCGAGGGGCTACCCAAGGGTGACGCGCTGGCCACCGCGCGGATCGCGGGCATCATGGGCGCCAAACGCACCCCGGACCTCATCCCGCTGTGCCACCCCCTGGCCGTCTCCGGTGTGAAACTGGACCTGTCGGTCGCGGACGACGCCGTGGAGATCACCGCCACGGTGAAGACGACGGACCGCACGGGCGTCGAGATGGAAGCCCTCACCGCGGTCTCCGTCGCCGCGCTCACCGTGATCGACATGGTGAAGGCGGTCGACAAGGGAGCGGTCATCACGGACGTGCGCGTGGAGGAGAAGACGGGCGGCAAGTCCGGCAACTGGAGCAGAGCATGACAACCGACGCTTCGCTCGGCGGCGCGCTGCTCGCGCCGTACGCCGCGCTGGTCGTGACCGCCTCCAACCGGGCCGCCGCCGGGGTCTACGAGGACCGGGGCGGACCTCTGGTCGCCGAGGGCCTCAAGGGCTTCGGCTTCGCCGTGGACGGGCCGCGGGTCGTCCCCGACGGGGACCCGGTGGAGGCGGCGCTGCGGGCGGGGGCCGAGGCGGGGTACGACGTGATCGTCACCACCGGCGGCACCGGCGTCTCGCCCACCGACCGGACGCCCGAGGCGACCCGCGCGGTCATCGACCACGAGGTCCCGGGCATCGCGGAGGCCATCCGCGCGTACGGCCGGGAGAAGGTGCCGACCGCGGCGCTCTCCCGGGGTCTGGCCGGCGTGGCGGGCGGCACGCTGATCGTCAACCTGCCCGGTTCCACCGGCGGGGTGAGGGACGGACTGGCCGTCCTGGAGCCCCTGTTGACGCACGCCGTCGACCAGATCCGCGGCGGCGACCACCCCAGACCCGGGGCCGGTACGGGGGGTGCGAGCTGAACAGCGCAGCGTGGCCCGTCGACCTGGTGGAGGGCGATGTCGTCCTGCGGCCGATAAAGCTGCGCGACCAGCGGGCCTGGCGTGAGGTCAACCGGCGCAACCGGGACTGGCTGCGCCCCTGGGAGGCGACCATTCCGCCGCCCGCGCCGAGCGGGCCGATCGCGCACCGGCCGACGTACCGTCAGATGGTCCGGCATCTGCGGTCCGAGGCGCACGCGGGGCGGATGCTGCCGTTCGTCATCGAGTACCAGGGGCGGCTGGTCGGGCAGTTGACGGTCGCCGGGATCACCTGGGGGTCGATGTGCTCCGGGCACGTCGGCTACTGGGTGGACGAGTCGGTGGCCGGCCGCGGGGTGATGCCGACGGCGGTGGCGCTCGTCGTGGACCACTGTTTCCGCACCGTCGGACTGCACCGCATCGAGGTCTGCATTCGGCCCGAGAACGGTCCCAGCCGCCGGGTCGTGGAGAAACTGGGATTCCGTGAGGAAGGGCTGCGGCCGCGCTATCTCCACATCGACGGCGCCTGGCGCGACCATCTCGTCTTCGCGCTCACGGCGGAGGAGGTCCCCGAGGGCCTGCTGAGCAGGTGGCGGCGAGCGCGCTCGCGGAACGCGTCCAATTGAACAAAGGCGTCGAATAAACGTTCGAAAATGATCGGTTGATCGCACCGGTCGCAAAAAAAGCTCGAAATATCAGCCAGATCGTGCGACACACCGGCTCAATTGGCGGATGGCCTCACGAAAACCCCTCTACCGTGTGAGGCGTGAGCAGCAGCGGCCTCATCTACGCAGTCATTGTCGGGGCCTGGGCCGCCTACTTGGTGCCGATGTGGCTCCGTAGGCAGGACGAGCTGAACGAGGCCCGTCCGACGGAACGCTTCAGCACCGCCATCCGGCTGCTTTCCGGACGGGCGGGCATGGAGCGCCGGTACGCCAAGGACCTGCGGGCGCGCTCCACCGAGGAGGGGGAGCAGGGCGCCGACGCCTCGGACGCCGTCACCGACTCGGTGGACGTCCGAGCCTTCGCCATGCCTCCGACCCGCCCGCAGGTGAAGGCGCCGGTTCCGGAGCGAAGCCATGAGCAGCGGGGTCACGAGCAGCGGGGGCACGAGCGCGGGCCGGGGCGTCCGGAGACGGCGCGTGAACCGGCGCGCGAGCCCGCTCGTGAACCGGCGCGCGAGCCGGTGGGTCATCCCGCGCGGGAGCAGCGTGAACAGCGGGAACAGCGGGAGCAGCGTGAACCGGGTGTGACGTCCGCGCGCGAAGGACGAGACGGACGGGACAGTCGGGACGGACGAGACGGGCGGGACGGGCGCGAAGGAGGGGCTGCTGTGGCGGGTCGGCGGGTGCCGGTGGCGCGCCGGACGTCCTCCGCGCAGGCGTCCGCCGCGCGCGCCCAGCGCTCGAAGGCGCTCGCGCGCCGTCGGCGCACCACCGTGATGCTCTTCCTCGCCTTCACGCTCGGCACGATCGTCGCGGCGGTCGGCGGCCTCACGTTCCTGTGGGCGCCCGGCGTGCCCGCCGTCCTGCTCAGTGCGTACATCGCGTACCTGCGCTCCCAGGAGCACCGCCGTTTCGCGTACCAGATGGACCGCAGGCGGGCCGAGGTGGCCGCGCAGCGGCTGCGGGAGCGTCAGCCGCGCCGTCGTGCGCACGCGCCGGCGAGCGCGTCGTCCGTGGAGACCGGCCTCGACGCCGGCGCAGAGGAGCCGCACGAGGTCCCCGAGCCGGAGACCGACCCGGGCCTGCTGGCGCTCGCCGCCGACCGCAGGGCGCTCGTCGAGCAGACCGACCACGCGGAGTGGGTCGACCAGCAGCGCGAGCGGCAGCGCCGGCCCGGTCACGGCGAGAGCTGGGACCCGGTACCGGTGCCGCTGCCGACCTACGTGACCGCGCCGGTCGCCCCCCGGGCCACCTCCGACGTGGACCTCGGAGCACCGGACGCGTGGAGTTCGGCCCGTTCGAGTTCGGTCGCGCCGGAGCACGAGGCGGCGGACGCAGGCACCGCGTCACCGGACGCGGAACCGGAACCGGCCGACCACGCGGAGGACCCGGCGGCGGACGGCGACGAGCGCAGCGACGCCCGACGCGCGGCCTCGGCCCGCCGCTCCCGCGAACGCGGCCACACCCCGCTGTTCGACCAGTACGAGGACGGCGAGCGCCCCCGGGCCGCCAACGAATAAGGCCCGGCCACGGCGGACCGGCACCCCACTCCCGGCCTCGGGGAACGGATTTCCAAGCACCCCGATGGGGGTGCTAGAGTTTCACTCGTTGCAAGGGCCTGTGGCGCAGTCTGGTAGCGCACCTCGTTCGCATCGAGGGGGTCTGGGGTTCAAATCCCCACAGGTCCACGCACAAGCCGTTCGCGAGTTAGCTCGTAGGCGGTACACGAGATCCCGTCCGATCACTTCGATCGGACGGGATCTCGTCGTTTCTGGATTGTACGAGAGGTCCGGGTGCGGGCGGAGTGGCGGACATGCTGTGTGGTGGCAGAGGGCCACTGGACCTGAAGTCGGCGTCCTTGCGGCACGGTGAGCGGGCGCAGAAGCGACCCGTCGACGAGCGAGGCTCCCTGCCAACTACCCTGCTGCCTCCGGGTTCGGGCTCCTCATGGCGTACGTGCATGGGTGTATCGCGGCGTATTGCGCCAAGTGGCTCGTTGTGCTTGCTCCGTTCGAGGGATTTCGTCCCGGTGGGCGTGTCAGCGCGCGGCGTTCGTGATCGTCTTGTAGCGGGTTCAACAAGTTCCCGTCTGTCTTGTTTCTGGAAAGCTCTGGATGATGCGTCACGCTGGTTCGCGGTTCGTCGTCGGCGGCTTCGACCGGCTGCCGGTGTCCGGTGTCTGAGCAGGGGTCGGCGGGTCCGGCTTGCTCAGGCGCGGACGAGTTTGGGCGACGGCCTTTCCTGAACGCCGTGGCAGCCGACTGCGCCCGATGGCTCGAGGCTCATCGGCTGGCGGACTCCCGTGCCTGCGGGGAGGTCGGCAGGCTGTCCGCCTCCTACGCGTACCGCTGCTGGACGGCGGCCGGGGCCGACGAACTGCTCGTGTTGACCGAGTGGTGTGCCCTGTCGCTACTCGTCGACGATGCCTTGGACGGTCCCGGTGGGCGGGCGGATCAGCTTCTCGGGGCGTACGCGGAACATCTGGTGTCGCTCGGCCGGTCGGCCTGCCAGGTCGAGGCGGCGCAACAGGCGTGCGGGCCGTCGGGGTTCGTCGCCGCGTTCGACGATCTGCTGGCGCGGCTGGGCCCGCGGATGGGGCCGGAGTGGGTCCGGCGGTTTCTGCGGCACTGCCTGCTGAGTCTTGAGGCGTTCGGCTGGGAGGCGGGCAACCGAGCCGAGGCCCGCTGGCCCTCGCTCGCCTCCTACCTGGCGAATCGGCCGCACAGCAGCGCGAGCCTGGTCAACCTCGATCTGGTGGAGTACGCGGCGGGCACGCCGCTGACACCGGATCAGGCGGCGCACGAGGAGGTGGTGGCGCTCCGGCGCCTGGCGGCCGACTGCACCGCCTGGCACAACGACCTCGTCTCCTGGCCCAAGGAGCGCGCCCAGGGCGACCCCCACAACCTCGTGCTGCTGCTGGCCCACCACGAGCTCATGCCGCTGCCCCGGGCCGAAGAGGAGGTGCGCCTGCGCATCTCCGGCCGGTTGGCGGAACTCCACTGCGCCGCCGACCGCCTGGCCCGGTCCGTGCCCGGCGCCGAGGCCTACGTCGAGGCTGTGCGTGCCTGGGCACACGGCCTGATGACGTGGCACAACGTCGCGACGAATCGTTTTGAGAGTCCCCATGCCCCTGCGTGACCTCGGCACCGTCCCCTACCCGTCCGCGGTCGGCTTGTACAGCGACCTGGCCGCGGTCGACGCCGCGATCCTGGCTGCGGTCGACCAACTCCCGCCCCGTATCCGCGCCGTGGCGAGGTACCACCTGGGATTCACCTCGGGCCCTCGGCCCGCCGAGCACCGGGGCAAGGCGCTACGGCCTCGTCTGGCGCTGGCTGCCGCCCGGTGCGGGCCCACCCCGGAGCGGGCGGTCGCGGCGGCCGTGTTCGTCGAACTGCTGCACGGGTTCTCCCTGTTGCACGACGACATCATGGACGGCGACCGCACCCGGCGCGGCCGCGCCGCGGCCTGGGTCGTCTACGGCGTTCCGGCGGCGTTGCTGACCGGCGACGCGCTGATGACGCTCGCGCTCGGTGTGCTGGCCGACAGCGGCAGCGCGGCGAGCATGGGCGTGTGCGTGCGGATGATGAACGCGCTCGTCCGCGGCCAGGGCGACGACCTCGCCTTCGAAGACGATCAGCAGGTCACGGTGGACGCGTACCTGGAGATGGCGGAAGGCAAGACCGGAGCCCTGACCGGCGCTGCCTGCGAGCTGGCGGCCACCCTCGCTGGTGCTCCGCCGGTCGTGGTCGAGGCGCTGGAGCGGTTCGGCCGCCACGCGGGAACGGCCTTTCAGATCGCCGACGACGTCCTCGGCATCTGGGGAGACAGCCGCCGTACCGGCAAGCCCGTCGGCAGTGACCTCGCCGCCAGGAAGAAGACCCTTCCGGTGGTGGCGGCGCTGCACGCCGCCGGTGCCGAAGCCGGAGAGCTGCGCGCGCTCCTCGACACCGGTGTCCCGTTGACGGAGGCGCAGACACGGCGGGCGACCGTGCTCGTCGGGCGGCTCGGCGGGCGCACCACCGCCGAGGCCATCGCGCAACAGCACCTCGACCTCGCACTCGAGGCGCTGCACTGCTGCGATCTGCCCGCGGTCGCGCGGGAGGAACTCCGTTCCATGGCACACCAGATGGCCGCCCGGTCCTGTTAGCCGGGGCACCGAGTCCGGCGGGACGCGCTGTGCCTCCGCCCGACCGGACTCCGGTTCGTCTCCTGCGTGCCGACGAAGTTCCCTGGCCGAGAGCGAAGAACGATGGATGTCCTGCCGCCACCCGCCACGAGGGGAGTCTGGTCCCCGCACCGGTCCCCGGGCCGGTCCCCGCACCCGCTTCCCGTGCCGGTGAAGACGCTCGCGGCGTCCAGCCACCGCATGGCCGAGGCCGGTTGCCCTCACTGACCGGGCTGCGTTTCCTTGCCGCCCTGGCGGTCTTCTGCTGCCACGCAGGACTCATGTGGCAGCAGGCGGGCGGGTGGCCCGGACTCCGCGTGCTCAATCCCGGTGGCCCGCTGGGGGTCCTGCTCTTCTTCGTGCTCAGCGGATTCGTGCTCACCTACTCGTCCCGCCCGCAGGACGGCGCCCGGACGTTCTGGCGTCGCCGAGCCGCCAAAATCCTGTCGTACGCCTTCTGTCTGGTGCACTTCACGATCCTGGCGGCCTTGTTCCACGTGTGGGGCGGGGGCTGGTACGTGGTGCCGATCGGCTTGGCTCTGGCCGGGATTTTGCCCGTATCGGCCGCCGTCTACCGCTTCGTCGAGTACCCCTGCTGTCGCGCCGCGGGTGCTGCCAAGGGACCGAGCCCGCGCTGGTGGGGCCGAGGTCGCCGCGTCGGGTGACGGCGGTGTCCGGGGTCAGGGGGTGAGGGGTTTGGCGAAGCAGCGGCTTGCTTCGTAGGTGCGGTAGTAGCCGAATTTTGTGCAGGGTTCGTAGCCGCTGGAGGTGTACAGGGCTATGGCCTCGGGCTGTTCGGTGCCGGTTTCCAGGACCATGCGGGTGCGGCCGGCCGATCGCGCGTCGTCCTCCAGGATGCTGAGGATGCGTCGGGCCAGGCCCAGGCCGCGCATCTCGCGGATGACGAACATGCGCTTCAGTTCGGCGTCGCCGTCCTCGTTGCCCTCGCCGTTGTCGTCCTGGCTGCGCCAGCCGCCGGTGGCCACGGCGCGGCCCAGCTCGTCGTAGGCGATGAGGTACACGCCGTGCGGCGGCTCGAAGTCGGACGGCTCCAGGATCGTGGCGTCGCCGCCGTCGCCGTAGCGCTCGCGGTACTCCGCCTGGACCTCGTCGCTGAGCTTGACGGCGTCGGGGTGGTCGAAGGAGACCCGGCGTATTTTCATGTCGGTCATTGTATGTGTATGCGCAATCGGGGGGAATGGGATTCCGGACGCCGTCCAGTGTGCCGGTAGCGCGGCCGGTATCGTGCCCGGGTGCTCACCGTGACCTCCGTGAACGTCAATGGACTGCGTGCCGCCGCGAAGAAGGGCTTCGTGGAGTGGCTCGCCGACACCTCCGCCGATGTGCTGTGCCTCCAGGAGGTGCGTGCCGAGCCGGAGCAGTTGCCGGCGGGGGTCCGCGCCCCCGAGGGGTGGCACGTCACCCATGCTCCCGCCGCCGCCAAGGGGCGCGCCGGTGTCTCCCTCTATACGCGCCGTGAGCCGGACGCCGTCCGGGTCGGGTTCGGGTCGGCCGAGTTCGACGGCAGCGGCCGTTACGTCGAGGCCGACCTGCCCGGTGTGACGGTCGCCTCGCTCTACCTCCCGTCCGGCGAGGTCGGCACCGACCGGCAGGACGAGAAGGTCCGCTTCATGGGTGAGTTCCTCGCCTACCTCAAGGGCTTGCGTGAGCGGGCCGCCGGAGAGGGGCGCGAGGTGGTCGTCTGCGGTGACTGGAACATCGCCCACCAGCAGGCCGACCTGAAGAACTGGCGCGCCAACCAGAAGAACTCCGGCTTCCTGCCGGAGGAGCGGGAGTGGTTGAGCCGGGTGCTCGACCGGGCCGATGGTGGGTACGTGGACGTCGTGCGCGAGCTGCATCCCGAGGTCGACGGGCCGTACACCTGGTGGTCGTACCGGGGGCGGGCGTTCGACAACGACTCGGGGTGGCGGATCGATCTTCAGGTCGCGACGCCCGGTCTCGCGAGCAGGGCCGTGAAGGGGTACGTGGAGCGGGCGGCCACGCACGGCGAGCGCTGGTCGGACCATGCGCCGGTGACCGTCGTCTACGAACTCTGACCGTCGTCGAGGCGTTGGCGGAGTCGTCGGTCCAGGGCCAGTGACAGTTCTGCCGCTACGACGCCGGCGGCCAGGGGGCGCAGGCGGGGCAGGGTGGTCTCGTCCGTGTGGCGCAGGACGAGGGTGGTGAAGAGGTCGGCGAGGGCGTCGGCGTGGGCGCGGACGCGGGTGGCGGCGGCGAGGACCTCGGCGAGCGGGATGCCCTCGCGGACCAGGGCCGCCGAGACGTCGAGGAGGCGGCGGCTGATGTGGACGATCTCGTCGCCGTCCGTGCCGAGGTAGCCGAGGTCGAGGGCGGCGGCGAGGTTCTCGGTGGTGACCTGGCCCTCGAAGCGGGCGGCGAGTTCCTCGGGGGTGAGGCGGACCGGTTCCTCCTCGGTGGGGCCGCCGACGCCGAGCAGGTCGGCGACGTCGCGGCCGTGGTCGAGGGCGTCGGCCAGTTCCGCGATGCCGGTGAGGGTGTGGCCGCGCTCCAGCAGCGCCGCGATCGTGCGCAGCCGGGCCAGGTGATGGTCGTCGTACCAGGCGAGGCGGCCCTCGCGGCGGGGCGGCGGGAGGAGTTTGCGCTCGCGGTAGAAGCGCAGCGTGCGGACGGTGATGCCGGCCTTCCCGGCCAGTTCCTCCGTCCGGTACTCCCGCCGGGGCTCCTGCCGGCGCTCGCGCTGCTGCCGCTGCTCCCGCTCGTCCGTCACGGCGGAAGCCTATGTCGTGCCGTCGGGGCCGAAGCGGCGGCCGTTGGCGCAAATGTCGCCGTTCTGGCCCTACCCATCGGTACGGGGCTGCTTTACGCTCCCATTGCGCCAGTGTTCACTGGCGCGGTCGCGGGAGTCGGGCAGCGGGAGGTTTCGGGATGACCGAACACGTACGGGTGGCGGTGATCGGGTCCGGCTTCGGGGGGCTGGGGGCCGCCGTGCGGCTGCGCCGCGAGGGGATCACCGACTTCGTCGTCCTGGAGCGGGCGGACGGCGTCGGCGGGACCTGGCGGGACAACGACTACCCGGGGTGCGCCTGCGACGTGCCCTCGCACCTGTACTCCTTCTCCTTCGCGCCCAACCCGGACTGGCCGCGCACCTTCTCCGGGCAGCGGCACATCCGGGCCTATCTGGAGCGGGTGGCGGACGTGTTCGGGCTGCGCCCGCATCTGCGCCTGGGCACCGAGGTGCTGCGGATGACGTGGGACGCGCGCGAGCTGCGCTGGGACATCGAGACGAGCGCGGGGCGGTACGTCGCCGATGTCGTCGTCTCCGCGACGGGGCCGCTGTCCGAGCCGAGGATCCCGGAGGTGCCGGGGCTCGACACCTTCCCCGGCAAGGTCTTCCACTCGGCGCGCTGGGACCACGGCCACGATCTCGCCGGGCAGCGCGTCGCGATGGTCGGGACCGGGGCGTCCGCGATCCAGATCGTGCCCGCCATCCAGCCCGACGTCTCGCGGCTCACGCTGTTCCAGCGCACCCCGCCGTGGGTGATGCCCCGCGTCGACCGGGCCATCAGCGGCGTCGAGCGCGCGCTGCACCGCGCCCTGCCCGTCACCGCGCAGGTGCGGCGCGGGATGCTGTGGGGCATCCGGGAACTCCAGGTGCAGGCGTTCACGAAGCACCCGAACGAGCTGGGCTTCGTCGAGCGGATCGCGAAGCGCAACATGGCCCGGTCCATCAAGGATCCGGCGCTGCGCGCCCGGCTCACCCCGGACTACCGCATCGGCTGCAAGCGGATCCTGCTGTCGAGCACCTACTATCCGGCGCTCGCGCAGCCCAACGTGGACGTCGTCGCGAGCGGGCTGAGCGAGGTGCGGGGGTCGACGCTGGTGGCCGCCGACGGGACCGGGACCGAGGTCGACGCGATCGTCTTCGGCACCGGGTTCCGGGTCACCGACATGCCGATCGCCGACCGGGTGGTGGGTGCCAACGGGCTGACGCTCGGGGAGAGTTGGAAGGGCGGCATGGAGGCGCTGCGGGGCGCGTCCGCCGCCGGGTTCCCCAACTGGATGACGATCATCGGCCCCAACACGGGCCTCGGGAACTCCTCGATGATCCTCATGATCGAGTCCCAGTTGAACTACATGGCCGACTATCTACGGCAGTTGGAGGTCCTCGGGGGCCGCGCGGCCCTCTCCGCCCGGCCGAGTGCCGTGCACGCCTGGAACCGGCGGGTGCAGGAGCGGATGCGGCGCACGGTGTGGAACACGGGCGGCTGCACCAGTTGGTACCTGGACGCCAACGGTCGTAACACCACCATCTGGCCTGGTACGCCTAGTGAGTTCCGGCGGGCGACTCGACGGGTGGACCTCGCGGAGTACGAGGTGCTGCGCGCAACCCCCGTCGTAGAGACGGGCGTTACCCAGAAGCGTGCCGAGAGCGACGGGGTGACCGCGTGACCTCCTCCGGCTCCTCCCGCGCCTCCCGTGTGATCCCCTTCCGTGAACTCACCGCCGTCTCCGCCGACGGCGCTCCGCTGCATGTCGAGGTGCACGGCCTCGAGACCGGTCCCGCTGTCGTCCTCGCCCATGGCTGGACCTGCTCAACTGCCTTCTGGGCGGCCCAGATCCGGGATCTCGCCGTCGATCACCGGGTCATCGCCTACGACCAGCGCGGCCACGGGCGGACCCCGGCGAGCGCGGTGTGCAGTACGGACGTCCTCGCCGACGATCTGGAAGCCGTCCTCGCGGCGACGCTCGCGCCCGGGGAGAAGGCCGTGATCGCCGGTCACTCGATGGGCGGGATGACGGTGCTGGCGGCGGCCGGCGGGGACGTCTTCCGCAGGCATGCCGGTGCCGTCCTGCTGTGCAGCACCGGGGCCTCGCGGCTGGTCGCCGAGTCCACGCTCGTACCGATCCGGGCGGGGCGGCTGCGGACCTGGCTGACCGGGCACGTCCTCGGGTCGCGCGCGCCCCTGGGGCCGGTCACGCCGGTCGCGAAGGCGGTCCTCAAGTACGCGACGATGGGGGCCGGTTCGGCACCGCACCTCGTGGAGACGTGCGCCCGGATCGTGCACGCCTGCCCGCGCACGGTGCGCCGCGCCTGGTCGCACGTCCTGAACGTGCTCGATCTCGACCACGCCGTACGGGAGTTGAGCGTGCCGACGGCGGTGATCGTGGGCACCGGCGACCGGTTGACGCCGCCGGTGCACGCCCGCCGGATCGCCGCCGCGCTCCCGCAGTGCGTCGGGCTGACGGAGCTGCCCGGCCTCGGCCATATGACGCCGGTCGAGGCACCCGAGTTCGTCACGGCACGCATACGTGAACTCGTCTCCACCTACACGCAGTTGAAGGAGGGCGCATGAGCGGCGGAATGGGCGGCAGGGTGAGTCTCGACGGGCAGGTCGCCGTCGTGACCGGGGCGGCGCGGGGCGTGGGCGAGCTGCTCGCCCGCAGGCTGTCCGCGCGCGGGGCGACGGTCGCGCTGGTCGGACTGGAGCCCGACCTGCTCAAGCAGGTGTCCGAGCGGCTGCCCGGCGACAGCGGTCACTGGTACGCCGACGTCACCGACCACGAGGCGATGACGCGGGTCGCGGCCGAGGTGAAGGAGCGCTTCGGGAAGGTGGACGTCGTCGTCGCCAACGCGGGTGTCGCGGGCGGCGGGCCGTTCACGGACTCCGACCCGGAGGTCTGGCGGCGGGTCATAGAGGTCAACCTGATCGGCTCGGCGGTGACCGCCCGCGCGTTCCTGCCGGTGCTGCTGGAGAGCCGGGGCTACCTGCTCCAGATCGCGTCCCTCGCCGCGATCGCCCCCGCCCCGATGATGACCGCCTACTGCGCGTCCAAGGCGGGCGTGGAGGCGTACGCGCACAGTCTGCGCGCCGAGGTCGCGCACCGGGGCGTGCGGGTCGGCGTCGGCTACCTGTCGTGGACCGACACCGACATGGTGCGCGGGGCCGACCGGGACGACGTCATGCGGGAGTTGAGGCAGCGGCTGCCGTGGCCCGCGAACAAGACGTACCCGCTCGGGCCCGCCGTCGACCGGATCGTCGCCGGGATCGAGCGGCGCTCGGCGCACGTGTACGGGCAGGGGTGGCTGCGGGGCATGCAGGGCGTACGCGGCTACCTGCCCGGGATCATCGGCGCGGCCGGCGCCCGCGAGATGCGGCGCTTCGCACCCAGGGTGCGGGGGATAGGAACAGGGCTGGTCGGGGCGGGCGGCTCCGCCGACGAGCAGGCAAGGATCACGCAGCGTAGTTGATCGACATGCGCGGCGTGAGCGCCCGTGTGAATCTGGTCGAGGCCCCACCACGGGGCCCCAACCGCCTCATCTCCCACAGGAGTGAACCCACATGGGTATGAAGGACAAGTTCCAGGACCAGTCCGAGCAGTGGAAGCAGCAGGCCAAGCAGAAGGCCGAGCAGGGCAAGGAGCAGGTCCCCGGCCGCGGTAAGAAGCGGCCGGGCGAGACCAGCCCGGAGCGTACGCGGCGTCCGGAGCAGGAGGAGTCCGAGCGCCGTGCGCCGGAGTCTCCTCGCTACTCCGACGACGTGATCTGACGCGGAGCGCTCTGCGCGACGCGCATCGGAAGGGGTGTCCCCGGTTGCGGGGGCACCCCTTCTCCGCTGCGCTTCTTCACTGCGCGGCGTGCGCGACGAAACCGACCCAGGCGGCACGAGAGACGGCGAGTTTGCCGTGGGCGGGGTTCTTGGAGTCACGGACGTGGATGGTGGCGGGGGTGGTTGCCACCTCCACGCAGTCGCCGGGTTCGTTGTTGTCGCTGTAGCTGCTCTTGAACCAGTCGAGCGCGATTTCGACGCAGTCGCCGGGTTCGGGGCCGCTGCTGTAGCTGCTCTTGAACCAGTGGAGTTCAGTGGTGCTCATAGTCTCCCCAGGGCTTGCTCGATGAAGGCCTGCGACTCTCTCGGCGTGAGAGCCTGCGCCCGGATCATGCCATAGCGCAGTTCAAGAATCCGAAGATCCCTGGGGCTTGAGACCGGGCGTCCGTTGAACGCACCGGCGGAACGCCCGATCGCCGTGCCGTCAGCGAACTTCAGTACCTGGATCCGGCCCGCTGTTCCGGCGTGCTCCTCGAGATCGGTCGGCATGACCTGGAGCGTCACGCTCCTCAACTTCGTTACCTCCAAGAGGTGTTCGAGCTGTCGGCGCAGCACCATCTTCCCACCATAGGGACGTTCGAGGGTCACCTGCTCCTGGACAAAACTGATGGTTGGCGCTGGGTCCCGCTTGAAGACGGCTTGACGGGCCATGCGTGCAGCAGTTTCCCGCTTCACGACCTGTTCGGGATGTGCAGGCTGCCGCATCTCGAACAGAGTTCGCGAGTACTCCGGTGTCTGCAACAGGCCGTGGATGTTGTGACTGCTGTAGAGCAGCATCTCCACCGCCCGCTCTTCCATCTGCGTCAGTTCCGGCACCTTTTTCGGATACCGGGCCTTGCGCATGTCCTCCATGAATGCTCTGAGATGCCCTTGCGCCTTCAGGACATGGTCCGCCTTGTCCAGGAACTCCGGGCGGGGAATGCGGGTACCCCGCTCCATCTTCCGGATCATGTTCTCGCCGTAGCCCATGATGTTCGCGAACTCCGCAGTCGGTATGTCGGCCGCCTCCCGGCACACCTTGAGCAGGCGCCCCACCGCCTGAACCAATGGCTCGATCACGTCCCCGGGTTCGACATCCCAACCCGCATCATCCGCACCTTCGCTCATGTCCACCTCCAACGCGCACCCGTACCCGTGCGTCACCTGGGACAGCCGTGACAGCGCGGGACAAAGCCGGGACAGTCACGGTACGCACAGCCGTCGTCACTGATCACCGTAGATGGATTCCGCCACTCTGGGTGATGTGAACCAACAGACGCGTGCCCCTGGAAACGAACTCACCTCTCACTTCCGTGACTTCACCGTGCTGCTGTCACCGACACCCCGCGGTGCCCGCCTGGCAAGGCTCCTCGCGACGGAACAATTCCGTTCCTGGGGGGTCCCGTTGGACGGCGCGGCGCAGATCGTCGCCGAGCTGGCGGCCAACGCCTCGACCCACGGCCGGGTACCGGGACGGGACTTCCGGCTCAGTCTCTACGTCATCGCCGACACGCTCCGTATCGAGGTGACCGACACCCGGGGCGACCGGCTCCCGGTGCTCGGCAGCCCCGACGCCGATGGCCCGTCCGGCCGGGGTCTCCTCCTGGTGGACCGGCTCGCCGACCGGTGGGGCGTCGTCCCGGAGCCGTGTCCCCGTAAGACGGTGTGGGCGGAGATCGTGCTGCCGAAGTGGGCCGACTCGTAAAAGAAGCCGGTGAGGGCACCCCGTCCCCACGGAGCCCTCACCGGCTTCTTTCAAGCGAACTGGCAGGTCAGGTATGTCAGACCCGGACCAGTTCGCGGTCCTCGTCGCCGTCGCGGGAGGCGTCGGCGTCCTGCGTCCGCAGCCCCTCGCCCTCGACGTCCACGTTGGGCAGGGCGCGGTCCAGCCACTTCGGGAGCCACCAGGCCTTCTTGCCGAGCAGGGCCAGTACCGCCGGCACGATCGCCATGCGGACGACGAACGCGTCGAAGAAGACGGCGATCGCGAGGCCGAAACCGATCATCTTGATCATCGGCTCACTCGCGCCGATGAAGCCCGCGAAGACGGCGATCATGATGACCGCCGCGGCGACGACCACCCGGGCGCTGTACCGGAACCCGGTCACCACCGCCTGCCGGGGGCTCTCGCCATGGACGTACGCCTCGCGCATGCGGGTCACGAGGAACACCTCGTAGTCCATCGCCAGGCCGAACACCACGCCCACCATGAAGATCGGCATCATGGACATGATCGGGCCGGTCTCCTGGACCCCGACGAGGCCGCCCAGCCAGCCCCACTGGAAGACCGCGACGACCGCGCCGAGCGCCGCCAGCACGCTGAGCAGGAAGCCGAGTGCCGCCTTCAGCGGGACCAGGATCGAGCGGAACACCACGATCAGGAGCAGGAAGGCGAGGCCGACGACCAGTCCCAGGTAGGGGATCAGCGCGTCGTTGAGCCGCTGCGAGAAGTCGATGTTCATCGCCGTGACGCCGGTGACCAGCACCTTCGCGTCGGTGTCGGCCAACGCCGCGCTGCCCGCGTCCCGGATGCCGTGCACGAGTTCCTCGGTCTGCGCGGAGGACGGCTTCGACTTCGGGATGACGGTGATGATCGCGGTGTCGCCGGGCTGGTTGAACATCGGCGGGGTCACCGTCACGACGTCCTTGAGACCCTTGACCTCGTCGGTCACCGCGGCGGCCGCGGCCTTCGGGTCGGCGCTCTTCTTGGCGTCGACCACGAGCGTCAGGGGGCCGTTGAAGCCGGGGCCGAAGCCCTCCGACAGGAGGTCGTAGGCGCGGCGCTGCGTGGTGGACGTCGACTGCGAGCCGTCGTCGGGCAGGCCCAGTTCCAGGTGGGTGGCCGGGACCGCCATCGCGCCCAGGCCGACCACGCCGAGCAGCAGCACGGCGACCGGACGGCGTACGACGAAACTCGCCCAGCGCGTGCCCATGTTGGGCTTGGCCGCCGTTCCCGAAGAGCTCTTGTCCTGCTGCGTGTTCTTGCCCTTGCGCTTCTCGCCGGCCGGGTGGATCTTGCGGCCCGCGTAGCCGAGCAGCGCCGGCATCATGGTGAGGGCGATGAGGACGGCGACGACGACCGTGCCCGCCGCCGCGAGGCCCATCTTCGTCAGCACCGGGACGTTGACGACCGCGAGTCCGGCCAGTGCGATGACGACCGTGAGGCCCGCGAAGACGACCGCCGAGCCGGCGGTGCCGGTGGCGCGTCCGACCGCTTCCTCGCGGTCTCGTCCCTCGGCGAGTTCGGCCCGGTAG
Source organism: Streptomyces sp. yr375 (assembly GCF_900110755.1). Lineage (GTDB taxonomy): Bacteria > Actinomycetota > Actinomycetes > Streptomycetales > Streptomycetaceae > Streptomyces. The sequence continues at coordinate 88,906 of NZ_FOFF01000016.1, read as the reverse complement.
CGGGAGACGATGAACAGGGCGTAGTCGATGCCGACGGCGAGGCCGATCATCAGGGCGAGGGTGGAGGTGGAGGAGTCGCCGAGGCCGAGGGTGCTGGCGAGGGCGGTGATGGTGGAGACGCCGATGCCGACTCCGATGATCGCCGTCAGCAGCGGCAGTCCGGCCGCGACCAGCGAGCCCAGGGTGATGACGAGGACGACCGCGGCGATGGCGAGGCCGATGATCTCGCCGGCCATCGCGGGCGAGGGTTCGGCCTGGAGTGCGTCGCCGCCCATCTCGACGGTCAGCCCGGCGGCGTGCGCCCGGTCGACGACCGCCTTCGCGGCGTCCTTCGCGGAAGCCTTCAGCTCGGGGGCCGCGACCTTGTACTTCACCGAGGTGTAGGCGACGGTCCCGTCCTGGCTCACGGCCTGCGTCGTGAAGGGGTCGGTGACGGAGGCGACCTCGGAGCCGGTGCGCAGCTCCTTGACGGCCCGGTCGACGATCGCCTTGTTGGCGGCATCGGTCGTCTTCTCGCCGGCCGGCGCCTTGAAGACGATCCGAGCGTTCGCGCCGTCGGCACTGGCCTGCGGGAAACGCTGTTCCAGCAGGTCGAAGGCCTTCTGGGCCTCGACGCCGGGTATCGAGAAGGAGGACGCGCCCGCGGTCGGCGCGGAGGCCGCGCCGACTCCGGCGAGCGTCAGCAGCGCCACCCAGATGAGGGCTACGAAGTGCCGTCGCCGAAAGGCGAACCGGCCGAGTTTGTAGAGGAACGTGGCCATGGAGGCGTCTCCCGGTCAGGTCGTGGGTGGTTCGGGGCAGGGATGACCAACCCGGCGAGGAAGGCAGGGGTGATCGGCCCGACGACGTGAGCGGGACGTCAGGAAGGGCGGCGGACCGTGGGGACGGTCAAAGGGGGGTGTTCAGAAGGGTTCAGAATGGTTCAGCAGGGGGTTCAGGTGATGGTCGTGACGGGTGCGCGGAGGGCGGGGAGGACCACCGCGTCGATGTACGAAAGGAGGTACGCCACCGTCGGCGGCTGCTCGTCGAAGAGGGTGCGGGCGGCGAACGCGCCGATCACCATGGGCATCATGAAATCGATCGCCGGGCTGTCCGGATGGATCTCACCCCGGTCGATGGCCCGGTCCAGCACACGGCGGAACGCGGCCAGCTCCGGTTCGACGAGATGTTCCTTGAGCGCCTTCAGGAGGGCCTTGTCGTCGTGGACCGCCATGGCCAGACCCCGCATCAGCGCGGAGTTCTGCTCGATCTGGCAGTCGTCCGACCGCTGTGTGAGGGCGTGCAGGTCGCCCTTGAGCGACCCCGTGTCGGTGTCCGTGAAGGGACCGCCCGGCTTGTTGTGCCGGACCGCCTTCGCCACCAGCTCCGGCTTGCCGCCCCACTGGCGGTAGAGCGTCGCCTTGCTGGAACGGGTGCGGGCCGCGACGGCGTCCATGGTGAGGGCGTCGTAGCCGACCTCGCGCAGCAGGTCGAGGACCGCTCCGTACAGCTCGGCCTCGCGCTGGGGGGTGATGCGGCTGCGACGCGACGTTGCGCTCTCAGTCATCCCGCTCACCCTTCCGCTGTGCACCGGGTACAGCTCTTGCATGTCTGTCGTGCACGACGAATGTAGCGCACTCTTATGCGAAACGAAACTGTTTCGTACGTGTGCTGGCTCACGCACGAGTTGCTGTGCTCCGGGCCCCGGAAAAGCATGGGGACGTGACGTATCTGCGGCTGCCCCATCTCAGCGGTGACCTGTTGTGCTTCGTCGCCGAGGACGACCTCTGGCTGGCGTCCCTTGCCGACCCGGGCCGTGCCTGGCGGCTCACCGTCGACCGCACCAAGGCCGGGCACCCCCGCTTCTGCCCCGACGGCCGCCGCATCGCGTACACGAGCTGGCGCAGCCTCGTCCCCGAGATCCACCTCGTGGCCGTGGACGGCGGACCGGCGCGGCGGCTGACGTACTGGGGCAGCTCCGACACCCAGGTCCGCGGGTGGACGCCGCCCGACGAGGACGGCAACGCCGACATCCTCGCCGTCGCCTCGCACGGCGAACCCTTCTCCTACTTCACCTGGGCCTACAAGGTGCCCACCGACGGCGACCCCGGCAGTCGACTGCCCTGGGGGCCCGTCTCCGACCTCCAGGTCGCCGAGATCGACGGCGAGCGCAGGACGCTGCTGCTCACCGGCACCCCGCCGCACGAACCCGCCGCCTGGAAGCGGTACCGGGGCGGGGCCACCGGCCGGCTGTGGCTGCACGGGCAGCGGCTCCTGGAAGGCCTCGACGGGCATCTCGGCTCCCCTCTCTTCGTCGGCGGACGCATCGCGTTCCTCTCCGACCACGAGGGCGTCGGCAACCTCTACTCCTGCGCCTACGACGGCTCCGACCTGCGCCGGCACACCGACCACGACGCCTTCTACGCCCGGCACGCGGCGAGCGACGGCACCCGGGTGGTGTACCAGTGCGCCGGTGACCTGTGGATCGTCGACGACCTCGCCGCCGACTCCGAGCCGCGCCGGATCGACGTACGGCTGAGCGGGCCGCGCGCCGGGCGGCGGCCCTACCAGATCCCGGCCGCGCAGCACGTGGACGGCATCTCCGTCGACGAGACCGGGCGGGCGAGTGCCGTCGTCGTCCGGGGCAGCCTGTACTGGCTGACGCACCGCGACGGCCCCGCCCGCACGATCGCCGACACCCCCGGGGTGCGGGTGCGGCTGCCGGAGATGCTCGGTTCCGGCGGGCAGGTCGCCTACGTCACGGACGCGGCGGGCGAGGACGCCGTCGAGATCGCCTACCTGCCGCGCGCGACCGGCGACCGCGCGCCCCGGCGGCTGGCCTCCGGGCGGCTCGGGCGGGTGCTGGAGATGGTCTGCGACCCGCAGGGCGAACGGCTCGCCGTCGCCGCGCACGACGGACGGCTGCTCCTCGTCGATGTGACGGAGGACGTGACGGAGGAATCGGGCGGCGAGGTCACCGAGTTGATCTCGTCGGTCAACGGGCCGGTGCGCGACCTCGCGTTCTCGCCCGACGGGGCGTGGCTGACCTGGTCGCATCCGGGCATCGGGCGCTCGCTGCGCCAGATCAAGATGGCCCGCATCCAGGACCGGCTGATCATCGACGTGACCAACGGCCGCTTCGAGGACGAGAACCCGGTGTTCACACGGGACGGCCGCTACCTCGCCTTCCTCTCCTGGCGCGGCTTCGACCCGGTGTACGACGTGCACACCGGCGACCTGTCCTTCCCGCTGGGCTGCCGGCCCTACCTGGTGCCGCTGTCGTCGGCGACGCCGTCCCCGTTCGCGCTGACCCCGGAGGGCCGTCCGGCGGCCGGCGGCCTCGACCCGGTGACGGACGACGAGGGCGGCGGCGACGGCGCGGTGACCGTCGAGACCGAGGGGCTGGAGAGCCGGGTCACGCCGTTCCCGGTGACGGCGTCCAAGTACTCGGCGCTGTACCCGGTGGCGGGCGGCGGGCTGGTCTGGCTGCGCTGGCCGATCTCGGGGGCGCTCGGCGAGACGTTCGCCAACCCGGACGACACCAGCGGGCGGCCGACGCTGGAGTACTTCAACATCAGCAAGGCGAAGAAGTCCGAACTCGTCGGCGACCTCGACTGGTTCGCGCTCAGCGGGGACGGCACCCGGCTGGTCGTCGTCGACGAGGGCGAGCTGCGGGCGGTGCCGTCGACCGAGTCCGGTGACCTCGACTCCACCGTCTGGATCGACCTGCGGCGCATCCTGCACGAGGTCGACCCGGGCGCGGAGTGGCGGCAGTCGTACGAGGAGGCCGGGCGGCTGATCCGCGCCTACTTCTGGGAGCCGGGGATGTGCGGCATCGACTGGGACGCGGTGCTCGACCAGTACCGGCCGCTGGTCGAACGGGTCGCCTCACCCGACGAGTTCGCCGACCTGCTGCGCGAAGTGCTGGGCGAGCTGGGCACGTCGCACGCGTACGTCACCGCCGCCCGCCGCAACGAGGGGCCGCCGCACTACCAGCGCCCGCAGGGGCTGCTCGGTGCCAACTTCGTTCGCCGGAACGGCGGTTGGACGGTCGGACGGATCCTGCCCGGCGAGTCCTCCGACTCCAAGGCACGGTCGCCGCTGGCCGGCACCGGCATCCGGGAGGGCGCGGTGCTCACGCATGTGGACGGGCGTCCGGTGGATCCGGTGACCGGGCCGTACCCGCTGCTCGCCGGTGCGGGCGGGACGACGGTGGAGTTGACCTTCACCCCGGCGGAGGGCGAGAACGGTCACGCGCGCCGGGTGGCCGTCGTCCCGCTGACCGACGAACGCCCCCTGCGCTACCAGGACTGGGTGGCCAAACGGCGGGCGGTGGTGCGGGAGTTGAGCGGCGGGCGGTGCGGGTACCTGCACATCCCCGACATGGGCGGCTCGGGCTGGGCGCAGTTCAACCGCGACCTGCGGATGGAGGTGTCACGGCCCGCGCTCATCGTCGACGTGCGCGGCAACGCGGGCGGCCACATCAGCGAACTGGTCGTGGAGAAGCTGACGCGCACGATCCTCGGCTGGGACCTCACCCGCGACGCCCAGCCGGTGTCGTACGCCTCGAACGCCCCGCGCGGGCCGGTGGTCGCGCTCGCGGACGAGGCGACGTCGTCGGACGGCGACATGATCACGGCCGCGTTCAAGCTGCTGAAACTCGGGCCCGTGGTCGGCCAGCGCACGTGGGGCGGTGTGGTCGGCATGACCGGCCGCCACCAGCTCGGCGACGGCACCGTCATCACCGTACCGATGAACGCCGCCTGGTTCGACGCGTACGGCTGGTCGGTGGAGAACCGCGGCGTCACCCCCGACCTGGAGGTCCTGCGCACCCCCCTGGACTGGGCCGAGGGCCGCCACGCCCAACTCGACGACGCCATCCGGCTCGCCCTGGACCTCCTCGCCCTCACCCCGCCGGCGACCCCGCCCGACTACACGGCCGTCCCGGACCGCTCCCGCCCGAAGCTGCCGCCGCGCGTGTCGGGGGGCTGAGGAGCGCTTGGGCGTGGCGGGGAGCACCCTGGAAGCAGGAGTTCCGGAGGTGACCGTCATGACCACCATGCACACCGCTGTGCGTACCGCTGTCGGCTGGCATGTCGAGCTGGAGTTCGAGGAGGACGACCGGCACACGCGCGCGGTCGCGCTGGTCCGTCTGCCCGACGGGACCGAGGTCAGGGCCCACGGGCACGCCAGCCGGCACAACGTGGACGCCAACCAGCCCAGAGTCGGCGAGGAGATCGCCGCCGCCCGCGCCCTCAACGAGATCGCCATGAACCTGCTCACCAAGGCCCATGGCGAGATCGACGACGCGTCGGGGCGGACGTCTCACTCGATCAACGTATAAGGGCCGCTGGCGCTGTCGCTGCGCGTAGCGCTCGTAGCAGTGCCTGTGCTCGTGGGTCCGCCGTCACGCTCGTACGGAAGCCGTTGGTGACGTAGCCGAGGGCGAGGCCCGACTCCGGGTCGGCGAGGCCGAGGGCGCCGCCGCGGCCCGGGTGGCCGAAGGAGGTGGGGGACAGGAGCGGGGACGCGGGCCCGTGCAGCATGTAGCCGAGGCCGAAGCGGGTGTTCACGACGAGCACGCGGTCCGGGCCGGACGACTGCTCGCCGCGCGCCAGCTCCACCGTCTCCGGGCGCAGCAGCCGCACCCGGCCCCCTGCCGCGCTGTCCACCTCGCCGATCAGCGACGCGTAGAAGCGGGCCAGGCCGTCGGCGGTGGCGATGCCGTTGGAGGCGGGGAGGGCGGCGGCCCGGTAGGCGGGGTCGTTCTCGTCGGGGAGCGGGGTGATCGCGGCGAAGGCGCGGTGGGTGAGGGAGGCGGGGTCGGCGTAGGCGGCGGCGACCGCGGGCTTGGGCCGGGTCTTCAGCGTCCCGGCGTGCGCGGGCGCGTCCACCGGCCCCACGCGCCCCACCCGCGCGCGCTGCGCCGCCGGCAGCCCGAGCCACAGATCGGCCCCCAGCGGCCCGGCGATCTCGTCGGCGATCCACTCCCCGACCGGCCGCCCGGTGACCCGTCGCACCAGCTCACCGGTCAGCCAGCTATATGTCTGCGCGTGGTACCCGTGGTCGGTCCCCGGCTCCCAGGACGGCGGCTGCGCGGCGACCGCCGCCGCGCCCCGCTCGGGGTCGGCGGCCTCGGCGGGCGTCAGCGGGCGGTCCAGCACGGGCACGCCCGCGCGGTGCGCGAGCAGATGCCGTACGAGGGTGCGCTCCTTGCCCGCCGCCTTGTACTGCGGCCAGTACGTGCCCACGGGCGCGTCCAGGTCCAGTTCGCCGCGCTGGTGCAGGAGGAGCAGGGCGGCGGCGGCCACGCCCTTGGTCGCGGAGCGCACGATCTGCGCGGTGCCGTGCTCCCAAGGGGCTGTGCCGTCTACGTCTCTGGTACCACCCCACAGGTCGACGACCTTGCGCCCGTCCCGGTAGACGGCCACCGCCGCGCCCCGGTCCCCGAGCACCTCGAAGTTCCGGACGAACGCCTCCCGGACCGGCTCATAGCCCTCGGCCACCGTGCCGTGCACGTGCATGTCCGCGCCCATGTCCACGTCCGTACTCCTCGCTCGGCTTGCTCGACTTGTCGACTCTTCAGCCAAGCAGGATCGTCACGTCGATGTTCCCGCGGGTCGCGTTCGAGTACGGGCACACCTCGTGCGCGGCGGCCACCAGCTTCGCGGCCAGCTCGCTGTCCAGGACGGGGAGGGAGACGCTGAGGGCGACCGCCAGCCCGTACCCCTTGCTCCTGTTCGGGCCGATGCCGACCTTCGCGGCGACCGTCGAGCCGGTCAGGTCGAAGCCCGCGCGGTTGCCGACGAGGATCAGCGCGTTGTGGAAGCAGGAGCTGTAACCGGCGGCGAAGAGCTGCTCGGGGTTGGTGCCGTTGCCGTCGCCGCCCAACTGCGGCGGCATCGCCACCTTCAGCTCGATCTGACCGTCCTGGCTGGTCACGTACCCGTCGCGACCGCCGTGCGCGGTCGCCTCGGCGACGTACATGATTTTCGTCGGACGCGTGTCGACGGTACCGACGTCAGTGACGTCATCGACTGTGCCGCCGGTGCCGGCAGCGGCGCCTTCGGTCATGCGGGACCTCCCCCAGAGACTTCCCCAATTACCTTGTGCACAAGGTACCGGCCGGTAGTAAGGCGCTTGCTTGCCAGGGGGTAGTAACCGTGGGTAACTTCAGGTGGGGTCGGTGGTGGGCTCGGCGGGCAGCGGGCCCAGCGGGCTCGGCCGGCTCAGCGCGCGAGGTCTGCCGCGTCCTGTGCGCGTTCCGCGAGCCCCCACAGTTCCTCGCGCAGCCGTGAGGCCTCCGCCGCCACGAGTCCCGTCGACGCGAGCATCGAGCCGGGTACGCGCTCCGCGCGCCCCTTCAGTTCCTCGCCGCGCCCGGTGCACGCGACGAGCACCGAGCGCTCGTCGTGCGCCGCGCGCTCCCGGCGCACCAGCCCCGCCGCCTCCAGCCGCTTCAGCAGCGGCGACATCGTGCCGTAGTCCAGCCACAGGGCCGCCGCCAGCTCCTTGACGGTGGTCTCGCCGCGCTCCCACAGCACCAGCAGCACCAGGTACTGGGGGTAGGTGAGACCCAGCTCGTCCAGGAGCGGGCGGTACGCGGCGGTCATCGCGCGCTGGGCCGCGTACAGCGCGAAGCACAACTGCTCGTCGAGGAGCAGCGTGCCGCCGGCGGTGGGTGCCTCGTTCGTCACGCGCCCATTGTCGCGGAGCGCGGGTCGAATCCGAACGGCAGCTCCAGGCGATGGGCGCGCATGAGGGCGTCGTCGGCGAGCAGTTCGCCGGTCGGGCCGTCCGCCGCGATCACACCGTCGCTGAGGATGAGGGCGCGCGGGCACAACTCCAGGGCGTACGGCAGGTCGTGCGTGACCATGAGGACGGTGACGTCCAACGACCGGAGGATGTCGGCCAGTTCGCGGCGCGAGGCGGGGTCGAGGTTGGACGACGGCTCGTCCAGGACGAGGATCTCCGGCTCCATCGCGAGCACCGTCGCGACCGCCACCCGCCGCCGCTGCCCGAAGGAAAGGTGGTGCGGCGGACGGTCCTTGAACTCCGCCATGCCGACCTGCGCGAGCGCGTGATCGACGCGCGCCTCCAGCGCAGGGCCCTTCAGCCCGGCGGCGGCCGGCCCGAACGCCACGTCCTCGCGCACCGTCGGCATGAAGAGCTGGTCGTCCGGGTCCTGGAACACGATGCCGACCTTGCGCCGGATCTCGGCCATGTACCGCTTGCCGACGGGCCGTCCGGCCACCGTCACCGTGCCCGCGCCGCCGGTCAGGATGCCGTTGAGATGCAGCACGAGGGTCGTCTTGCCCGCGCCGTTCGGCCCGAGCAGCGCGACGCGCTCCCCGCGCGCGACGCCGAAGTCCACGCCGAACAGCGCCTGATGGCCGTCGGGGTAGGCGAAGGCGAGCCCGGAGACTTCGAGAGAAGCGGTCACAGCGTCCATCTCACAGCGTCCATCCCAGTAGGCATACGACAAGGGCGGCACAGGGCAGCGCGAGGGCGTACGACCACTGTGCCCGGTCCGCGGTCACCTCGTCGATCACCGGCATCGAACCGGCGTACCCCCGGCTGATCATGGCGAGGTGCACGCGCTCGCCGCGCTCGTAGGAGCGGATGAACAGCGCGCCCGCCGACTTCGCGAGCACCCCCCAGTGCCGCAGGCCCCGCGCCTGGAAGCCGCGCGACTCCCGGGCGATCCGCATCCGCCGCATCTCGTCGGTGATGACGTCGCCGTAGCGGATCATGAACGACGCGATCTGCACGAGCAGCGGGGGCAGCCTCAGGCGTTGCAGGCCGAGGAGCAGTTCGCGCAGCTCCGTGGTGGACGCCAGCAAGACGGAGGCGGCGACGCCCAGGGTGCCCTTCGCGAGGACGTTCCACGCGCCCCACAGCCCGTTGACGCTGAGGGACAGCCCGAGGACGTCCACCCGCTCGCCCTGCGCCACGAACGGCATCAGTACGGCGAACGCGACGAACGGCACCTCGATCAGCAGCCGTTTGAGCAGGAAACCGACGGGCACGCGCGCGTGCCGTGCGACGCAGCCCAGCAGGACGGCGTACACGCCGAACGCCCACATCGCCTCCCGTGGCGTCGACACCACGACGACCACGAAGGCGAAGGACGCGGCGAGCTTGGTGTGCGGCGGCAGCGCGTGCACGCGCGAGTGCCCGTGCCGGTAGAGGCGATGCGCGTGGCCCGCGCCCACGCCGTCAGGCGCTCTCTACGGCGGACGGCGACACGCCCGCCGTACCGTCGCCATCGGCCGTACGGCGGCGGCGCACCGCCCAGAACACCGCGCTGCCCGCGACGACGGTCGTGCCGACGCCGATGACGCCCGCGAGGCCGCCGGAGAGGCGGGCGTCGGCCACGTCCTTGACGCCGTAGTCGGCGAGCGGGGACCCGGCGTTCGCGTGCTTCTCGGTCTTCGCGTCGATGCCCTGGTCCGCGGCGACCTTCTCCAGGCCGTCGGGGCTGGCGGAGGCGTAGAAGCTGACGAACCCGGCGAGGACGAGGGAGGCGGCCAGCCCGGTCGCCCACAGCGTGCGCCGCGAGGTGCGCGCCGCCACGGGCGCTGTGCGCGCCCCTTCGGCGGCGGGCACGTCCACGAGTGCGCCGTTCACCCGCAACTGGAGCTTCTGTTGCAGGCCGCGTGCGCCGTGGACGAGGTCCGGGCGGACGGCGACGACCGCGCCCACGGTCAGCGCGGTGATGACCGCCTCGCCGAGGCCGATCAGCACGTGCACGCCGATCATCGCGGTGGCCACCTGGCCGATCGCGACGTCGGTCGTGCCGCCGATCCAGTAGACGAACGTGAAGGCGACGGCGGCGGCCGGGACGGACAGCACGGCGGCGACGAACGCCGCGGCCGTGATGGACCGGCGACCGCGCGGCAGCACCTTCACCAGGGCGCGGAAGACGGCGTACGACACGACCGTCGTCACGATCGCCATGTCGGTGATGTTGACGCCGAGCGCGGTCAGGCCGCCGTCGGCGAAGAGGATGCCCTGCATCAGCAGGACCACGGACACGCACAGGATCCCGGTGAAGGGGCCCACGAGGATCGCGGCGAGCGCGCCGCCGAGCAGATGGCCGCTGGTGCCCGCCGCGACGGGGAAGTTCAGCATCTGCACGGCGAAGATGAACGCCGCCACCAGGCCGGCCAGCGGCGCGGTCCGGTCGTCCAGCTCACGGCGCGCGCCGCGCAGGCTCACCGCGATGGCCCCCGCGGCGACGACGCCGGTCACGGCGGAGGTCGGGGCGTTGATGAATCCGTCGGGTACGTGCACCCGTCGATGATAGTGGCTTAATGCGAACGGTTCGCAAGAGCGAGAAGCTTGTCTGTTGAGCGGCGATCGGGGTAGGCGATCGGGGTAGGTGATCGAGGTAGGCGGTCGGGGGTAGGTGTATCGCAGATGTGAGATACGGCGGCACGGAGGAGCGCATTCCGGAAAATATGGGACATTGGAGGGGGAGTGGACACACAGGTTCCCCACAGGTCACGTTGCGTGAGAGGCCCGGTCGATGTCTGTAGTCGAGCAGTACGCACGAGCCCACATCGTCACCGACGCGGACCATGTGGAGGAGGAACGCGAGACCGTCCCCGTCGTCCTGCGCTACGACCCGGAGGACGACCCCCGTTCGGTGCGGGTCGGACTGCCCGACCGGCATGAGTGGACGTTCGCCCGCACGCTCCTCGAACAGGGCCTGCGCGCCCCGGCCGGCACCGGCGAGGTGCGGGTGTGGCCGTTGGGGCGCGTCCAGGCCGTCGTCGAGTTCCACTCCTCGCACGGCGTCTCGGTCGTCCAGTTCGAGTCGAAGACGCTGCTGCGGTTCCTGCGCCGCACGTACACGGCGACAGCGGCGCAGCCCGTCCGCCACTAGCCGCGCCGACGGGCCGGGGGCGTCAGCCGCCCATCCGCAGCAGGGCCGCCACGATCGGGCCCGCCGTGTCGCCGCCGTGGCCGCCCGCCTGGACGACGCCGGCCGCCGCCAGGTCGCCGCGGTAGGCGGTGAACCAGCCGTTGGGCTTGTCCTGGTTGTCGACCTCCGCCGAGCCCGTCTTCGCGCCGTAGTCCGGGCCGAGGCCGGACATCGCCTCGGCGGCGGTGCCGGCCGCGGCGGTGTAGTTCATCAGCTCCCGCACCTGCGCCAGCGTGGTCGACGACATGGTGCGCGAGGCCGTCGCCAGCGTGCGGCCGTCCACGGACGGGGCGACCAGGTACGGCTGGTGGAAGGTGCCCGCCTTCACGGTCGCGGCGACCGACGCCATGTTCAGCGGGTTCATCCGCACCCCGCCCTGCCCGATCAGCGAGGCCGCCATCTGGGCCGCCGACTGCACCGGCACCTGCCCGTCGAAGGACGGCACGCCGATCGCCCAGTTGTCCATCGACAGGCCGAAGACCTGCTGCGCCTGCTTGGTCAGACTGTCGTTCTCCAGCTCGGGGGCCTGGCTGATGAAGGCGGTGTTGCAGGAGCGGGCGAAACTCGCCTTGAAGGTGCCGCCGGTGATCTGGAAGTCGTCGTCGTTGTGGAACTTCCAGCCGCCGTACGTGAACGTCTTCGGGCACGGGTGGACCTTGTCCGCCGACGCCAGGTCCTTCTCGATGAGCAGCGACGACGTGATGACCTTCATCGTGGAGCCCGGCGCGAGCGAGCCGTTGAACGCGGTGTTGAAGCCGCGGCTCGCGTTCGCCACCGCGAGGATCTCGCCCGTGGAGGGGCGCAGCACGACCACCGAGGAACGCGCGGTCGCCGCCACCTGCTTCTCGGCCGCCGCCTGGAGGGTCGGGTTCAGCGTGGTCTTCACGGTGCCCGGGGTGCCCTTGCTGAGCTCCAGCAGCGTCTTGTCGGAGGCCTTCTTCGCCTTCGCCGCCGTGCCGCGCACCACCTGGAGCTCCACGCCCGCCTTGCCGCCCGCCTTCTTGCCGTACTTCTCGCGCAGCCCGTCCAGGACCGGTTCCAGGGACGGGTACTTGGCGGTCGTCAGCTCGCCGCCGTCCCGGTCGACGGCCTTCACCGGCGGGGTGCCGGACTCGCCGGTGACGAGCCGGTCGCCGTCCAGCAGGTCCGGGTGGACGACCGACGCGTGCCAGTCGACCTGCGCCTTGCCGTTCTTCGGGTTGCGGACGACGGTGAGCGCGCTGGCGTACGTGAGCGGCTTGCTGACGTCCTTGTACTTCACTGTGCCCGTCACCGAGAACGGGACCTTGGCGCCGGTGGCCCGGCCGGCGGTGAGGGCGACGCCGGTGATGTGGGCGTCCTTGGTGTAGCCAATGAGGAGGGCGGTCGCGGCGGTGGAGTCGTCCGTGGCGGCGGCGGCCTGCGCCACCTTGCCCTGCTGCCAGGCCGTCAGGAACGTCGCGGCCAGGGTCTTCGCCTCGGCCGCCGACGGCGGGTCGGCCCTGACCCGGGGCACCTGCGTGCCGTTGGCCGCCGCAGCCGAGCCCTCGTCGGCCGCCGCCCCGCCCCCGTACAGCGCGTAGACGCCGAAGCCGGCCCCGCCGACGACGACGGCGATCATGCCGCCGGCCACGGCGGGACGCCGCCTGGCCTTGCCGCGCCGTTCTTCGACACGCCTTCTCTTGCCCACTGTCAGATCCTCCGGATCCCCAGGGGCTCTCCCCCCGGCCCCGCTGCCCTCGTTGCCCTCACTGACCCCAACGACGGCCCTCAGCCTAGAGTCCCGTCCTGTGCGATGACGTCACGTGTGACGTCAGCCACCCATCGACAGTCCCCCGGCGGGTTCAGCCCGCGCGCAGCACCTCCGCCACGATCGGGCCGGACGCGTCGACGCCGTGGCCGCCGTCCTGGGTCATCGCGGCGGCGGCGACGTCGTCGCGGTAGCCGGTGAACCAACTGTCGGACTTGGCGTGCCCGTCGACCTCGGCGGAGCCGGTCTTCGCGCCGATCCGGCCGCTCAGCCCGGCCATCACCTCGGCGGCCGTGCCGCTGGTCGCGGTGCGGTTCATCATGGAGCGCAACTGCTGCACGGTGCTCGACGACAGTCCACGCGCGCGTGCCGGTTCGCGGCCGTCGAGGCTCAGCGGCACGATCACCGGCTGCCTGAAGGCACCCGTCATCGCGGTCGCCGTCACCGACGCCATGTTCAGCGGGTTCATCTGGACCTTGCCCTGGCCGATCAGCCCGGCCGCGGTGTCCGGGCCGCCGGCCGCCGGGACGGAGCCGTCGAAGGACGGGATGCCGGTCTGCCAGTCGAGGCCGATGCCGAAACGGTCGGCGGCCTCGTCGGTCAGCGAGTCGACCTTCACCTCGTCGGCGAACTTCACGAACGCCGTGTTGCAGGAGCGCGCGAAGCTCTCGGAGAGCGTCGCGTTCTCGTTCGGCGTCATGCCCTTGAGGTTCTGGAAGGTCTGGCTCTCCGACACGGCCGACGGCGGGCAGGGCGCGGGGCCGCTCGCGGTGGTGAGGCCGTTGTCGATGAGGGTGGCCGCGCTGATGATCTTCATGGTGGAGCCGGGCGCGACCTCCCCGAGGAACGCGGCGTTCCAGCCGTCGGTGCGGTGGTTGGCGACCGCCAGCACCTCGCCGGTGCTCGGCTTGACGGCCACCACCGACGACTCGGGGTACTTCCGCACCGCCTTCTCCGCCGCCGCCTGGACGCTTGCGCTGAGTGTCGTGGGCAGCTTGCCCGCCCTGCCCTCGGCGAGGGTCAGCAGCGGGGTGTCGGCGGTCTCCGGGTCGGCGTGCTTCACCGCCAGCTCGATGCCGGCCGTGCCGCCCGCCGCGTCGCCGTACTTGGCGCGCAGTTGGTCCAGGATCGGCCCCAGGGACGGATACTTCTCCTTCGTGAGGATGACGCCGTCACGGTCCACGGCCTCGATCGGCGGGGCCGCCGACGCGCCCGTCACCAGCGTGTCGTCCATGTCCTTCAGCCCCGGGTACACGACCGACGGCTGCCAGTCCACCAGCGCCTTACCGGTCGTCAGACCCCGCACCACGGTGAGCCGGCCGCTGTAGGCGAGCGGCTTCGACTTTCCGTCGTACGACACCGTCGCCTTGACGGTGTACGGCACGCTGTCGCCGACCGCCGCACCCGGTGTGATCTTCACCCCGGTGATGTGCGCGGCCTGCCCGTACGAGGTCAGCAACGGCTCGGCCTTCGCCGCGTTGTTGGTGAGCTGGGCGGCCACCGCGGCCTGCCCCTGCTCCCACGCGGCGAAGAACCTGCCGCTCACGTCCTTCACCTCGGCCGCGCCGGGCGGCCCGGTCTTCACGGCGACGGGTTCGTTCCCGCCGCCCGCGCCGCCGCCACCGCTGCCGCCGCCCCCGTCGAGCGCGTTCACGATGTTGAAGGCGCCGTACCCGGCCCCGCCCACCATCACGGCGAACACCGCCCCGACGACGCCCGCCTTGGCCCCCTTGCGCATGCTGTGCCCCTTCCCCCGTCAGTCCCGGAACACGTCCCCCATCGTTCTGAACGTGTTCAGAAAGCTCTGCTCGGGCTCACAGTAGGCGGAAAGGGGGGCTCGAGGGGCAAGGGTTTTCGGAATCGTTAGACCCAGGTGTCCATCCACATCCGCGACCGCCAGTTGTCGATCGGGATGGCCTGGCCGGTGTACAGGGGCCAGAAGTAGATGAAGTTCCAGGCGATGAGGAGGACCAGGACGCCCGCGCCCGTCGCTCCTGCTACCCGGCGGGTGTCACTGGAACCCGGGGGGCCGATCAGTGCGCCGATCATCATCGCCACCGCCAGGCAGAGGAACGGCAGGAAGACGACCGCGTAGAAGAGGAAGATCGTGCGTTCCTGGTACATGAACCACGGCAGGTAGCCGGCCGCGATGCCGCAGGCGATCGCGCCCGCGCGCCAGTCGCGGCGGAAGAACCAGCGCCACAGGACGTACGCGAGGGCGAAGCAGGCAGCCCACCACAGCAGCGGGGTGCCGATGGCCAGCACCTCGCGGGCGCACTTCTCGCCCGCGTCGGACGGGCAGCCGTCCTTGCCGGGCGCGGGCGACTCGTAGAAGTACGACACCGGGCGGCCCAGGACGAGCCAGCTCCACGGGTTCGACTGGTAGGTGTGCGGCGAGGTGAGGTGCGTGTGGAACTCGTACACCTCGTGCTCGTAGTGCCACAGGCTGCGCCACCAGTCGGGGAACAGCCACGTCCAGTTGCCGCCCTTGCCGTCGTCGGCCGCCCAGTCGCGGTAGTAGCCGCCCTTGCCGTCGGTCGCGGAGAGGATCCAGCCCGTCCAGGACACCAGGTAGGTGACCAGCGCGATCGGGACCATCGTCAGGAACGCGAAACCCGTGTCGCGCTTGAGGACCGTCAGGTACGGGCGGCGGGCGCCCGCGACCTTGCGCGAGCCGACGTCCCACAACACCGTCAGCAGGCCGAACGCGACCAGGATGTACAGGCCGTTCCACTTCGTGCCGATGGCCAGACCCAGCATCAGGCCCGCACCCCAGCGCCAGGGACGCCAGCCGAAACGGGTCGTTTCGGCGATGTGCGCGTCCGGGCGGCAGCGGCCGTCCGCGTCGGGCGTGAGCGCGGCGGCGAGTTTCTCGCGGACCCGGTCCCGGTCGACGACCAGGCAGCCGAACGCCGCCAGCACGAAGAACATCAGCACCCCGTCGAGCAGCGCGGCGCGGCTCATCACGAAGTGCAGCCCGTCCACCGCCATCAGCGCGCCCGCGAGGCAGCCGAGGAACGTGGAGCGGAAGATGCGGCGGCCGATCCGGCACAGCAGCAGGACGGACAGGGTGCCCAGCACGGCGGTCATGAACCGCCAGCCGAACGGATCGAACCCGAAGAGCAGTTCGCCCAGCCCGATCACGTACTTGCCGACCGGCGGATGCACGACGTACGCCGCGTCCGCCGGGATCGTGACATGGCCGCCCGAGGAGAGGATCGCGGCGTTGGCGTCCTTGTCCCAGTTGACCTCGAACCCGCGGTGGACGAGCGCCCACGCGTCCTTCGCGTAGTACGTCTCGTCGAATATCACCGCCTTGGGGCTGCCCAGGTGCCAGAACCGCAGCACGCCCGCCAGCAGCGTGACCAGCAGCGGACCGCCCCACGCCGACCAGCGCGTGATCCGCAGCGCCCACCGGTGCGGCACGCCGAGCGCGGCCCACAGGCGCGGGCCCGGCCGCGCGAACGGCGGCACCAGCCGGTCCCGGACGTCGGCGGAGGGCTCCGCCGGATATCCGAACCGGCGCAGCCGCCGCTGCCACGCGGGCCGCTCGTCGTGCGGCCGGTCGTGCGGCGGCCCGTCCGGCGGGCAGTCCGTGGAGTCCATGGAGGACGCGGTACTCGTCACCGCGCCATCGTAGGGAACAGGTCTGTGTGAGTCCCGTGCGCAGGGGCCCGCCGCGGCCCTGCGAGGATGGAAACGTGACAGCTACGCCCGGAATTCTCGTTCTCGCCGGTACGCCCATCGGTGACGTCTCCGACGCCCCGCCCCGGCTCGCCGAGGAGTTGGCAGGCGCCGATGTGATCGCCGCGGAGGACACGCGGCGGCTGCGGCGGCTGACCCAGGCGCTGGGGGTGACGCCCAAGGGGCGCGTCGTGTCCTACTTCGAGGGCAACGAGTCCGCCCGCACGCCCGAACTGGTCGAGGAACTGGTGAAGGGGGCGCGGGTGTTGCTCGTCACCGACGCCGGCATGCCGTCGGTCTCGGACCCCGGCTACCGGCTGGTCGCCGCGGCCGTGGAGCGGGACGTCCGCGTCACCGCCGTCCCCGGCCCGTCCGCCGTGCTCACCGCGCTGGCCCTGTCCGGGCTCCCCGTCGACCGGTTCTGCTTCGAGGGGTTCCTGCCGCGCAAGGCGGGCGAACGGCTGTCGCGGCTGCGCGAGGTCGCAGGTGAACGGCGCACGCTCGTCTACTTCGAGGCCCCGCACCGGCTCGACGACACCCTCGCCGCGATGGCCGAGGTGTTCGGCGCCGACCGGCGCGCCGCCGTCTGCCGCGAACTGACCAAGACGTACGAGGAGGTCAAGCGCGGCCCGGTCGGCGAGCTCGCGGAGTGGGCGGCGGAGGGCGTGCGGGGCGAGATCACCGTGGTCGTCACCGGCGCGCCCGAGCGCGGGCCCGAGGAACTCGACGCGGCCGAACTGGTGCGGCGGGTGCGGGTGCGCGAGGAGGCGGGCGAGCGCCGCAAGGAGGCGATCGCGGCGGTGGCGGCGGACGCCGGACTGCCCAAGCGGGAGGTGTTCGACGCGGTCGTCGCCGTGAAGAACGCGGGCGGATTGTGAAGGCTCTCACACCCCCTCTGAGCAGGGCGCATACCGTCTGAGCAAGCGCCCCATGCGCGGGCAAAGGGCTGTCGTCGAAGGCAAAGCCCAACCCCTTCCTGTGAGGCGGCTTTGGCAAGGAACGCCCAAATCGACTCCAACAGTGCACAGGTCTGATGCATTCGCGTCGGTCGAGGCGTCCACTGGTGACAGGGACGCACCCGTCCCTCGCTCCCAAGGGTGTTCCGGGGGGAATTCCCGCACCGGGAGCGCTTGTCCAGCGGACAGCAGGAGCTGGCATGAGTGAGTTCACAGGGCAGACCGGCCTCCGCGGCGGCGCGAGCGCCGTCGTCAACGAGTCGTACTCCTTCGCCTGCATGCGCTGCGGGCACGGCTGGGAGCAGTCGTACGAGATAGAGCACCACACCGACGCCGACGGCCACGAGTTCGTCCTCTACGTCGCCGACGGCCGGGTCGTGCCGTCGCCGCTGAGCCGGCCCGCGTGCCAGAACTGCGACGGGCACGTCGTGCGCATCATGCGGGCGGGGCAGGTGTCGTCGGTGCTCAGCGCGGCCCGCCAGCGCAAGGCGTCCCCGGCGGCCCCGACAGGGCCCATGGGGCCGATCGAGGAACACGCGGGCGACGCGGCGGCGGCCGGGGCGCAGGCCAAGGAGCCGCACCACCACTGGCACCTGTCCGACCTCCTGCACCCCTTCCACCGCAAGGCCGGCTAGCAGCGGGCCGGTCACCGGCCGGCCAGTCGGGGTGGACATGCCCCTTCCGTAGGATCGGGGCATGTCTTCGAACGCCTCCGACAAGCACGAAAAGCACGACAAGAGCGCCGCGCCGCCGCTTCCGGCTCCCCTGGGGGTGCCGGTCGCCGACTCCCACACCCACCTCGACATGCAGTCGGGCACGGTGCCGGAAGCCCTCGCGAAGGCCGCGTCGGTCGGCGTGACGACGGTCGTCCAGGTCGGCTGCGACGTACGGGGCTCCCGGTGGGCGGCCGAGACGGCGGCGGCGTACGACAACGTCCACGCCGCCGTCGCCCTGCACCCGAACGAAGCGCCGCGCATCGTGCACGGCGACCCCGACGGCTGGTCCCGGCAGGGCGCACGCGCGCCGGGGGGCGCGCAGGGGCTCGACGAGGCGCTCGCCGAGATCGACCGCCTGGCCGCGCTCCCGCACGTCAAGGGCGTCGGCGAGACCGGGCTCGACTACTTCCGCACCGGCCCCGAGGGCAAGGAAGCGCAGGAGCACTCCTTCCGCGCCCACATCGAGATCGCCAAGCGGCACGGCAAGGCGCTGGTCATCCACGACCGCGACGCCCACGCCGACGTCCTGCGGATCCTGAAGGAGGAGGGCGCCCCCGAGCGCACCGTCTTCCACTGCTACTCCGGCGACGCCGAGATGGCCGAGATCTGCGCCCGCGCCGGGTACTTCATGTCCTTCGCCGGCAACGTCACCTTCAAGAACGCGCAGCACCTGCGGGACGCCGTCGCCGTGGCCCCGCCGGAGCTGCTCCTGGTGGAGACCGACGCGCCGTTCCTGACCCCGGCGCCCTACCGCGGACGGCCCAACGCCCCCTACCTCATCCCGGTCACGGTGCGCGCCATGGCCGCCGTACGGGACGTCGACGAGGACACCCTGGCCGCCGCGCTGGCCGCCAACACCGCCCGCGCGTTCGCCTACTGACCCGTCGAACACAACTCTCGGTAGCCGCGCCACTTTGGAGAGTGACGGTCGCTCCGCTAGGTTCTGGGGGCCCGATCCGGACCCACCCCTGGAGTGTCGGCGTGAGCAACTCGCAGCACCTCGACCACGAGCCGTACGGCGGCGGAGCGTACGTCGACCTGCACAACGCGGAGACGGTCGCGTACGGCGTGTACGCGGCGCCTGGGACGTACGACGACACCTACCGGCCGTCGTACGAGGCATACGAGGCGCAGGAGACCTACGAGGCGCAGGAGCGGTACGACGCGTACGGGGCCCCTGACACGTACGACACGTACGTGATGCCGCTTCCGGTCTCCCCGCCGCCCGAGACGCTCGTGCTGCCGGAGCCGATCCACCTGGCCGAGCCGCCGTTTCCACGACAGGCCGGGCGGGCGGCGCGGCGGCGCAGGACGCGGTCCGCGGAGCGCCCGGAGTCCACGATGCGCCGCCTGCTCCCGCAGGCACTCGTCGTCGCCTTCCTGGCCGGCGGCACCACCGCCTTCGTCGCCGAGGACAAGGCGGTCGAGCTGACCGTGGACGGCGCGCCGCGCACCCTGCACACCTTCGCCGACGACGTCGGCGAACTCCTCGCGGACGAGGGCGTACGGGTGGGGGCGCACGACCTGGTGTCGCCCGCCCCCGGCACGGAGCTGGCCAGCGGCGACGAGATCGCCGTCCGCTACGGACGTCCCGTCCGGCTCACGCTCGACGGGCAGCGGCACGAGATGTGGACGACCGGCCGCACCGTGGAGGAGGCGCTCAGGCAGTTGGGGGTGCGCGCGGAGGGCGCGTACATGTCCGTCTCGCGCTCCCAGCGCATCGGACGCGCCGGCCTCGCGCTGGACGTGCGCACCGAGCGCGCGGTGACCGTCATGGCCGACGGCCGGGCCCGTACCGTCCGCACCAACGCGGCGACCGTGCGCGAGGCGGTGGAGGCGGCCGGGATCACCCTGCGCGGCGAGGACACCACGTCCGTCGCGCCCGGCAGCTTCCCGCGCGACGGGCAGACGGTCACCGTGCTGCGGATCACCGGCACCGAGGAGGTGCGCGAGGAGGCGATCCCGTTCGAGGTCCGCCGCACCGACGACCCCACGCTGTTCAAGGGCACGGAGGTGGTGGCGCGGGCCGGACAGTCCGGGCTGCGGCGCGACACGTACTCCCTGCGCAGCGTCAACGGCGTGCGGCAGCGGCCGAAGCTGATCCGCAGCGAGATCGTGCGCGAGCCGCGCGAGCAGGTGGTGAAGGTCGGGACGAAGCCGCTGCCGAAGTCCGTGCAGGGCGCCGACGGCCTCGACTGGCACAGCCTCGCGCACTGCGAGTCGGGCGGCCGGCCGAACGCCGTCGACCCCTCGGGCACGTACGGCGGGCTGTACCAGTTCGACACCCACACCTGGCAGAGCCTCGGCGGCAGCGGCCGGCCCCAGGACGCGTCGGCGACGGAGCAGACGCTGCGCGCGAAGAAGCTGTACGTCCGGCGCGGCGCGAGCCCGTGGCCGCACTGCGGGACGCGGCTGCACGGCTGAGGACCGGGGCGCGGGGCGGGGACGAGGGGCGGGGCGACGGGGTGAGGGGCCGCAGGCGCAGCCCCGTACCCTTGTCCCGTGAGTACCAGCCCCACCCCCGACGCCCTTCTGGGCCCCGCCGACATCCGTGAGCTGGCGGCGGTCCTCGGCGTGCGTCCCACCAAGCAGCGCGGCCAGAACTTCGTGATCGACGCGAACACGGTCCGCCGAATCGTCCGCACCGCGGGGGTCCGGCCCGACGACGTCGTCGTCGAGGTCGGCCCGGGGCTCGGCTCCCTCACCCTCGCCCTGCTGGAGGCCGCCGACCGGGTCACGGCCGTCGAGATCGACGACGTCCTGGCCGCCGCCCTCCCCGCCACGATCACGGCGCGCATGCCGCAGCGCGCGGACCGCTTCGCGCTGGTGCACTCCGACGCGATGCGGGTGACCGAACTGCCGGGCCCCGCCCCGACCGCGCTGGTCGCGAACCTGCCGTACAACGTGGCCGTGCCCGTGCTGCTGCACATGCTGGAGATGTTCCCGAGCATCGAGCGCACCCTCGTCATGGTCCAGTCGGAGGTCGCCGACCGGCTCGCCGCCGGGCCCGGTTCGAAGGTGTACGGCGTTCCGTCCGTCAAGGCCAACTGGTACGCCGACGTCAAGCGCGCCGGCGCGATCGGCCGCAACGTGTTCTGGCCCGCGCCGAACGTCGACAGCGGACTGGTGTCGCTCGTGCGGCGGGCCGAACCGGTCAAGACGACGGCGTCGCGGCGCGAGGTCTTCGCCGTCGTCGACGCGGCGTTCGCCCAGCGCCGCAAGACCCTGCGGGCCGCGCTCGCCGGATGGGCGGGTTCCGCGGCGCGGGCGGAGGCGGCCCTCGTGGCGGCCGGCGTCTCACCGCAGGCGCGCGGAGAGGCCATCACGGTCGAGGAGTTCGCCAGGATCGCCGAACACAAGATCGCCGAGAACGAGGACGAGAACGAGGAGTCGGGTCAGAAGTGAGCGTCACCGTGCGGGTGCCCGCCAAGGTCAACGTGCAGCTCGCGGTGGGCGCGGCCCGCGCGGACGGCTTCCACGACCTGGCGAACGTCTTCCTCGCGGTCGGCCTGTACGACGAGGTCACGGTGACCCCGGCCGACGGACTCCGCGTCACCTGCGAGGGCCCGGACGCCGCCCAGGTCCCCCTGGACCGGACGAACCTCGCGGCGCGGGCGGCGATCGCCCTGGCCGAGCGGTACGGCCGCACACCCGACGTGCACCTGCACATCGCGAAGGACATCCCGGTCGCCGGGGGCATGGCGGGCGGCAGTGCGGACGGCGCGGGCGCGCTGCTGGCCTGCGACGCGCTGTGGGGCACGGGCGCGTCCCGTGACGAACTCCTCGACATCTGCGCCGAGTTGGGCAGCGACGTGCCGTTCAGCCTGGTCGGCGGGGCCGCGCTCGGCACCGGGCGCGGTGAGAAGCTGACGGCCCTTGAGGTCGGCGGCGCCTTCCACTGGGTGTTCGCGATGGCCGAGCGGGGCCTGTCGACGCCGGCGGTGTTCCGCGAGTTCGACCGGCTGGCGGAGGGCCGGGACATCCCGGCCCCGGTCGCCTCCCGCGCACTCCTCGACGCCCTCGCCAAGGGCGACCCCGACGCGCTGGCGGCCACGCTCTCCGGCTCCAACGACCTCCAGCCCGCCGCGCTGTCCCTCTTCCCCGAGCTGGCGGACACGCTCGCCGCGGGCCGCGCGGCCGGCGCGCTCGCGACCCTGGTCTCGGGCTCGGGCCCGACCACCGCGCACCTGGCCCGCGACGCCGCCTCCGCGGCGAAGATCGCGGAAACCCTGCACACCTCGGGCACCTGCCGCACCGTCCGCGTGGCAGCGGGACCGGCGGCGGGGGCGACGGTGGTCGGGGGCCTGGGCTAGCGGCCCCCGCTCCGCCGGGTTCCTCGATCCTTCGACCGTTCGTGGTCAACGTCGGTTCGGGCAGGGCGACTTGGCCGGGTGATCCGCGATGTCGGTCATGTGTCGGGGCTGTCGGTTCCTTGTCGGAGGCATGTCGGTGGGTTGTCGGCGGGCTCTGGGACGTTTCCAGAGGTCCTGCCGGTGCCCATCCGGCGGGCGTCCGCAGGAAGGAATCACCATGACCACTGACAGCACGACCCCTGTCGCCACTCGTGCCACCACTCCTGCCACCACTCCTGCCGCAACTCCTGCCGCAACTCCTGTCACCACTCCTGTCACGGGATCTCTCGTGCGTGACGTCGTGATCGTGGGGGCCGGCCCGGTCGGTCTGTTCCTCGCATGCGAGCTCGGCCTCGCGGGCTGTTCCGTCCTGGTGCTCGAGCGGGAGCCGGAGCTCGGCTCCCCGTGGAAGCCGAACCCGCTCGGGATGCGGGGCCTGTCCGCCGCGTCGGCCGAGGCGTTCTACCGGCGCGGGATGCTGCCCCCGCTGCTGACCGCATCGGGCGCCGACGTCGACTCCGGCGCGAACCCCGACGCGGACGAACCTGCGGCCCCTCGCATCGTGGGCCACTTCGCCGGCATGATGCTCGATCCGGCGCAGGTCGACGTCGCCGACCTGCCGTTCCGGCTCGCCGGCCCGGCACCGGAAGGCATGCTCACAAGCCTCGATGCGGTCGAGACGGTGCTGTCCGAGCGGGCATCCGAGCTCGGCGTGGAGATCAGGCGCGGCGTCACGGTCTCAGGCGTCGCGCAGAACGACGAGAGCGTGGTCGCGCAGGCCGGCGAGGACGCGTACGCGGCGCGCTGGCTCGTCGGCTGCGACGGCGGACGCAGCACGGTGCGTCGGCTCGCGGGCTTCGAATTCGTCGGCACCGAGCCCCAGTTCACCGGCTACGCCATGGACGCCACCCTCGCCGATCCCGAGAAGCTGCGCCCCGGGTTCAACCTGACGCCGACGGGCATGTACCTGCGGACGTCCGTGCAGGGGTACGTCGGCATGATGGACTTCGACGGCGGCGCGTTCGACCGCTCGCGGCAGCCGACTCGTGACCATCTCCAGTCGGTTCTGCGCCGCGTGTCCGGCACCGACGTGACACTGAGCGACGTCCGTCTCGCCTCGACCTTCACCGACCGGGCGATGCAGACGACGACCTACCGGCGGGGACGCGTCCTGCTCGCGGGCGACGCCGCGCACATCCACTCCCCCCTCGGCGGGCAGGGGCTCAACACCGGCATAGGCGACGCCATGAACCTGGGATGGAAGCTCGCGGCGACCGTGCGCGGGAACGCGCCGGACGGGCTCCTCGACACCTACACCCGCGAGCGCCATCCGACCGGCGCGGCGGTGCTCGACTGGTCG
Source organism: Streptomyces sp. yr375 (assembly GCF_900110755.1). Classification (GTDB taxonomy): domain Bacteria; phylum Actinomycetota; class Actinomycetes; order Streptomycetales; family Streptomycetaceae; genus Streptomyces. The sequence goes on along the minus strand of NZ_FOFF01000016.1, from coordinate 65,200 downwards.
CGCGCCCAGGTGGCGGTCATGCGGCCGGACCCGCATGCCCACGCGATGCAAGCGGTGATCCGCGACCTGATCGGGACCCGTGACGGAACGACCTACGTGTTCGGGAGGGTGTCGGGCGCGTCGAACCGCTACGACCTCGGCGACGGGCACCCGCTGGTCGGCCGCAGCGCCCCGGACTTCCGTCTCGAGGACGGCACCCGCCTCGGCGACCTGACGCGCGACGGACGAGGCGTCGCACTCGACTTCGGCGCCGGCCGAACCCTGCACGCTTCGGCGACCGGCTGGGAGCACCGGATCCGGTACACGGCCGGCCCGGCGGGAAACCCCCTCGGCCTGAGCGCCGTGCTCGTCCGCCCCGACGGCACAGTCGCCTGGGCGGACACCGGCACCCCTGACCGCGAAGCGTTCGAACGGGCGGCCACCCACTGGTTCGGCACCCCCACAAAGTGAACCGACCACGGATGGCCGGATAGCGACCTTGTGTGGGCGATGTGGAGGAGCGAGGCGGGCCGGGGGTGGGCTGGGTGAAGGTCTTCGACTGTATGTGAAGATGCCGTCTGACCTGCGGATATGTCACGCAGGGGTGTTACCCACGTCACGATAACTTGATGTTCAACAATCGTCTCCATGGCCCCTTTTGTGCCGTCTGTGTCCCAGTCGGGGGTGGCATGATCAGCCAACCCCCCGTCTGCTGTTACCAGCGGCACCGCGTGCGCGTGCCCGGCTCGCGCCACGGCCGAGAGGAAGTCCCCATGGGACACATGGATCACTTCAGCGCCGGATGGGTCACCCCCGTCCTGTCCTATGCGATGGCCTGCGTCGGCTCGGCGCTCGGGCTGCGCTGCACCGTCCGAGCACTCGAGGCGGACGGCGCGTCCAAGCGCAACTGGCTGCTGCTCGCCTCGCTCGCCATCGGCTCCGGCATCTGGACGATGCACTTCGTCGCCATGCTGGGCTTCGGCGTCGAGGGCACCCCGATCCGCTTCGACGTACCCCTGACCGTCCTCAGCCTGCTGATGGCCGTCGCCGTCGTCGCGGCCGGCGTCTGCACCGCCGGATACGGCCGCTCGCGCGTCGGGTCGGTGCTGCTCGGCGGCCTCGGCACCGGGCTCGGCGTCGCCGCCATGCACTACACCGGCATGGCCGCCCTCAACCTGCACGGCCAAGTCGGCTACGACCCCGTCCTGGTCGCCGCGTCGATCCTGATCGCCGTCGTCGCCGCGACCGCCGCGCTCACCCTCACCCTGATCGTGCGCGGACCGGTGCTGGCCGCCGTCGCCGCCCTCGTCATGGGACTCGCCGTCAGCAGCATGCACTACACCGCGATGTGGGCCGTCAGCATCGACCTCACCCCCAGCAGCGCCGCCCTGCCCGGCGTCACCGCCACCGGGTTCATCTTCCCGCTGGCCGTCGTGCTCGGCTCCTTCCTCTTCCTCGCCTCCGCGTACGTCGCGCTGTCGCCGACCGGCAAGCGCCACGAGTCGGCCGTCGCCGCGGAACTCCTGCGCGAGGTCGAACTCACCACGGCCTGAGGCGCGTTCGCCCCGGGGTGTACGGCATCGGCATTCCGGCCGCGCGGCATCGGCAGGGCGCGCGTCGCCCCGCGCCCACCTGCGCGGATCGCCGTGAGCCGGGCGTGCGCGAGGCGTTGCCCGCCCGCCCGCGCAACCGGCCGCCGTCCAGCGCCGGTCACCGGCCACCCGGCCGGAACCACACCGGCGCGAACGACCCGCGCACGCGCCGCCTATAACCGGCGCGCACGCCCGCGACCAGCGCACACAAACCATTGCGCGCCCCGCACCCCCCAGTCTCCCCCCTCACTTCTCCCCTTCACCTCACCTCACCCACCCCACGAGGTCCCCATGCGCATCCTCCGTACCCCCGCCCGCCTGCGCCCCAGATCGGTGCGCGCGAAGATCGTCGCCCTGCTCATGCTGCCCGTCGTGTCCCTCATGGCCCTGTGGGGCTTCGCGGCGGTGACGACCGCGTCGAGCATCGGGGACACCGAGCGCGCCAAGGACGTCAACGCCGAACTGCTCACCCCGGTCGGCGGCTTCATCACCGCGCTGCAGACCGAGCGCAGCGCGGCCATGCGGTACGGGGACGACCCCGACGCCTTCACCGAGGCCGCGTCGGTCACCGACAAGGCCGCCGTCGCCCTGCTGGACGGCATCAACTCCTCCAGCTCCGACGCCGCGCTCCTGGACGCCGGGCTGCCCAAGCGACTCGACGTCCTGAAGGCCGACGCGGGCAGCCTCGACGCCCTGCGCGACAAGGTGACCGCCAAGGGGACGGGCAAGGGCAAGGGCGTGGCCTCCGCCGCCTACCCGCGCTACTCGGAGATCGTCCAGCACGGCTTCTCCGCGACCGGCGCGCTCACCGGTGACGACAGCACCGACTCGGCGTCCGAGGCCCGTGTCGTCCTCGAACTGGGCCGCGCGCGCGAGGCGGTCGCCCGGGAGCAGGCGCTGCTGGGGGCGGCGCAGGCACAGGGGACGCTCACGCAGGACCAGTACGCGCTGTTCGTCGGAGCCGTCGCCACCCAGCGCGAACTGCTCGCCCCGGGCGTCGCCGACCTCCGCCGTGCCCACCGGACGGCGTACGACGCCGTACTGGACGGAACCGCGTACGCGCGCGTGCAGCGCGTCGAGGACCAGGTGCGGGCCGCCGGACCGGGCGACGCGGCCGTGTCGGCGGCGGCGCTGAAGGGCTGGGGGACCGCCGTCTCCGACGTCCTGGACGGACTCACCTCGGCCGAGGCCGTCGCCGGCACCGGCGAGACGGCGAAGGCCGACCCGTTCGGCTGGGACACGCTCGGCGCGTCCGGGATCGCCGTCGCGCTGGGCCTCGTAGGCGTGCTGCTGTCGCTGCTGGTCTCCGTGGTCGTCGGCCGCGGCCTGATCCTCGAACTCCTCGACCTGCGCAACTCCGCGCTGGAGGTGGCCGGCCGCAGCCTGCCGCAGGCCATGCGCAGGCTGCACGCCGGACAGGGCGTCGACATCGACGCCGAGGCCCCCATGCGCCGCCTCGCGGGCGACGAACTCGCCCAAGTCTCCACCGCCCTGACCGCAGTCCAGCGGGCCGCGCTGAAGGCCGCCGCCGAGCGCGCCGAACTGCTCAGCGGGATCTCCGGCGTGTACGTCAGCCTCGCGCGCCGCAGCCAGGTGCTGCTGCACCGCCAGCTCGACCTGCTCGACGCGATGGAGCGCCGCCAGCACGACCCGGCCGAACTGCACGACCTGTTCCGCGTCGACTACCTCGCCACCCGTATGCGCCGCCACTCCGAGAGCCTGCTGATCCTCTCCGGCATCGCGCCCGGCCGCGGCTGGCGCCACCCGATCCCGCTGGCGGACGTGCTGCGGGCCGCCGTCGCCGAGATCGAGAGCGCCGAGCGCGTGCAGATCTGGGCGGCGCCCAAGGTGTCGGTGATGGGCGGCTCGGTCGCCGACGTGATCCACCTGCTCGCCGAGCTCGTCGAGAACGCGACGTCCTTCTCGCCGCCCAGCACCCAGGTGCACCTGCGGGCCGCGCGGCTGCGCGAAGGCGTGCTCATCGAGATCGAGGACAGCGGCTTCGGCCTGAACGACGAGGCCCTCGCCGAGGCCAACGGCAAGATCCAGTCCGACAAGATCGACCTCCTGGACGCCAAGCAGATCGGCCTGATCGTGGTGAACCGGCTGCGCGAACGGCAGGGACTCGGCGTCGAACTGCGCTCCTCGCCCAGCGGCGGCGCCACCGCCGCCGTCTTCGTCCCGGAGCACCTGCTGCGCGACGACATGCCCCACGCCTCGACCCCCGGCGGCCACGATCGGGCCCTCGCCCCGGCCACCGGACTGCTCCCCTGGAACACCCCGGAGTGAGCTGCGCCACCCCGCGGTGAGCGTCCCCGGACGGGCCGACGGCCCGCACCCCGCGCCGGACTACCCTGGAGGGTCGATCGATCCCCCCGGGCAGGAGAGAAATGGCCGTCAATCTGGTCAATGTCGAGAACGTCAGCAAGGTGTACGGGACCCGTGCCCTTCTTGACGGCGTCTCGCTCGGCGTGTCCGAAGGGGACCGGATCGGGGTCGTGGGCCGCAACGGCGACGGGAAGACCACGCTGATCCGGATGCTCGCCAAGCTGGAGGACGCCGACACCGGCCGGGTCACGCACTCCGGCGGGCTGCGCATGGGCGTCCTCACGCAGCACGACTCCCTGGACCCCGCCGCGACCGTCCGGCACGAGGTCATCCGGGACCTGGCCGACCACGAGTGGGCGGGCAACGCCAAGATCCGGGACGTGCTGACCGGCCTCTTCGGCGGGCTCGACCTGCCCGGCTTCCCGCAGGGCCTGGACACCGTCATCGGCCCGCTGTCGGGCGGTGAGCGCCGCCGGATCGCGCTCGCCAAGCTGCTGATCGACGACCAGGACCTGATCGTCCTGGACGAGCCGACCAACCACCTCGACGTCGAGGGCATCTCGTGGCTCGCCCGGCACCTGCGCGAGCGCCGCTCCGCGCTCGTCTGCGTCACCCACGACCGCTGGTTCCTGGACCAGGTCTGCACCCGCATGTGGGACGTCCAGCGCGGCGCCGTCCACGAGTACGAGGGCGGCTACTCCGACTACGTCTTCGCCCGCGCGGAGCGTGAGCGCATCGCCGCCACGGAGGAGACGAAGCGGCAGAACCTGGTCCGCAAGGAGCTGGCCTGGCTGCGCCGCGGCGCGCCCGCGCGGACGTCCAAGCCGCGCTTCCGCGTGGAGGCCGCCAACGAGCTGATCGCGGACGTGCCGCCGCCGCGCGACAGCAGCGAGCTGATGAAGTTCGCCTCGTCCCGGCTCGGCAGGACGGTCTTCGACCTGGAGGACGTCACCGTCCAGGCCGGCCCCAAGGTGCTCCTGAAGCACATCACCTGGCACCTCGGCCCCGGCGACCGCATCGGCCTCGTCGGCGTCAACGGCGCGGGCAAGACGTCGCTGCTGCGCGCCCTGGCCGACGCCGCGCGCAGCGAGGGCGAGGCGCAGCCCGCGGCCGGCAAGGTCGTCGTCGGCCGGACCGTCAAGCTCGCCTACCTGTCCCAGGAGGTCGTCGAACTCGACCCCGCGCTGCGCGTCCTGGAGGCCGTGCAGCAGGTGCGCGAGCGCGTCGACCTCGGCAAGGGGCGCGAGATGACCGCCGGGCAGTTGTGCGAGACGTTCGGCTTCAACAAGGACAAGCAGTGGACGCCGGTCGGCGACCTGTCGGGCGGTGAGCGCCGCCGCCTGCAGATCCTGCGTCTCCTTATGGACGAGCCGAACGTCCTCTTCCTGGATGAGCCCACCAACGACCTGGACATCGAGACCCTCACCCAACTGGAGGACCTCCTCGACGGCTGGCCCGGCTCGATGATCGTCATCTCCCACGACCGTTTCTTCGTCGAGCGGACGACGGACCGCGTCTTCGCGCTCCTCGGCGACACCGCCCTGCGGATGCTGCCGCGCGGTATCGACGAGTACATCGAGCGCCGCAAGCGCATGGAGGAGGCCGCGGCCGCCGCCTCGGCACCGGCGTCCGCGCAGAAGTCCGGCGCGGGCAACGCGGGGGACCCCGAGAACGCGGGAAAGCCGGAGAAGAGCGCCGCCGACCAGCGTGCCGCCAAGAAGGAACTCCAGAAGATCGAGCGGCAGTTGGACAAGTTCGCCGAGCGCGAGTCCAAGCTGCACGCCCAGATCGCCGACAACGCGACCGACTTCGGGAAGGTCGCCAAACTCGACGCCGAGCTGCGCGAGTTGGCCGGCGAGCGCGAGGAACTGGAGCTGCGGTGGCTGGAACTCGCCGAGGACGCGTGAAGGGTGCGTGAAGGCGCATAACGACGTCATCACGGGCCGGTCCGCCCTTGGGAACAGGGGCGGATCGGCTCCGGGGGCTGTCCGTCACGGGTGATAGAAAGAGCCGTCTGAGAACTTTCTGAAGACGGCTCCGGGCGGGTCACTGACCTGGGGGCGTGGCTAAAAACCAGTGACATAGGGGGAACACGCTGATGGCCCAGCCGCCCGATCAGCCGCCGCAGCAGGGTGGTTTCGCAAGCCCGCAGAACCAGCCGCCGCAGCAACAACCGCACCACCAGCCACACCAGCAGGCACCGCAGCAACCGCAACAGCAGGCACCGCAGGGCGGTTTCGGCGCACCGCAGATGCCGCCGCACCCGGCTCAGCCGCCACAGGGCCCACTCGCCAAGCTGCCGCCCCAGCCCGGCTACGGCTACCCGCAACAGCCGGGACCGTACGGCCAGCCGCCGCAACCACCGCAGCAACAACCGCAGCAGCCGCAGCAGTCGGGGCCTTACGGCCAGCCCGCGCATCCCGGCCAGCCCGGTCCCTACGGTGCCCCGCAGCCGGGTCCGTACGGTCAGCCGAGCGGTGTCTACGGTCAGCAGCCCGGCTACGGCTACCCGGCCCAGCCGCCGCAGTTCCCGGGCGCGCCCGGCGTGCCCGGTGTCCCCGGCACCCCGCCCGGCGGCGGCCGCAACCCCTTCAAGGGGCGCCCCGCGCTGGCGATCGGCGCGGCGGTGATCGCGCTGCTGGTGATCGGCGGGGCGGTGTTCGCGGTCGCGGGCGGCGACGACGACAGCGGCAAGAAGCCGCTCGCCGGACCGAGCGGCGACGGCAACGCGACAGCGTCGTCCAGCGACGCCCCGGTCAACCCCGGTGACGGCAGCGGCGACGGCGGCTCGGACACCGAGGACTTCAACGCGGGCCGCAAGTCCGGCGAGGCGAAGGTGCTCTGGTACAAGGAAGCGCCCGACGCGCCCGCCTCCGGCGCCGACGCCCCCGGCATGTGGATCACCGCCAAGGCGGCCGTGAAAGCGGCGTACAAGGACATCGTCGCGTACAACGTCGGCGACGGCAGGCCGACCTGGCCGACCGTCAGCTTCCCGCAGAAGATCTGCGCGGTCACCCCGCAGAAGACGGCGGACGACAAGATCGTCGTCGCCTACATGAGCGGCACCAGCGACCGCGCCAAGTGCAACCAGCTCCAGCAGATCGACCTGGCCACCGGCGCCAAGGGCTGGACCGGGGTCGTCGCGGACGGCGCGCTCTTCGACAGCGCGATCACCATCGAGCTGTCCCTTACGGGCAACACCCTGATGGTGGGCCGCTCGCAGTCCGGGACGGCGTACGACGTGCGCACCGGCAAGAAGCTGTACGACAAGCAGAAGTACGGCGACGCGTGCTTCCCGTCGGCGTTCGCGGGCGGGACCAAGCTGTACGCGGTGGCGTCCTGCGACGCGACCGGGACGAACGAGCACGACGAGATCCAGGAACTGGACCCGGTGACCGGCAAGGTCAAGTGGAGCCAGAAGTTCGACAAGGGCTGGACGGTCTCGAAGACGTACTCCGTCGACCCGCTGATCGTCTACAGCACCAACGAGGACAAGAACTCCTGGAACATCTCGACCTTCAAGCCGGACGGCACGTTCCGCTCGCAGGTCGGCTTCGACGAGGACTTCGCGCCCGAGTGCGGCTTCGGCTTCCTCCAGCGCAACCTGACGGGCTGCGGGGGCACGGCCTCCGACGCGAACACGCTCTACCTGCCGACCGAGGCGAAGAGCGGTCCCAACGAGATCGTGGCGATCGACCTCTCCACCGGCAAGGAGAAGTGGCGCGTCAAGTCCCCGACCGAGGAGGCGATGGTGCCGGTCAAGGTCGAGGGCGGCAACCTCGTCGCGTACGTCGAGCCGTCGTACGACGGGCCCGGCCGGGTGGTGGGCATCCCCACGGCCGGCACCGCCCACACACCGGCCACGCTGCTCCAACTCCCCGAGAGCACGGCCGACATCGAGGACGGCTTCTACTCCCGCGACATCGACTGGGTCGGCGGCCGCTTCTACCTCTCCTCCACCCGGCTGACGGGCAACGACGACACGAAGGAGAAGTTGATGCTCGCCTACGGCAAGTGACTCGCCTGAACGGCCAGTGACCCGCCTACGGCAAGTGAGGCGATCCCGCCACCTTCTCCGCCCGTCGTCCGCCGCCGCCGCGGCCCGTTCTCCCGAGGTACCCACACCATGACCCAGCCGCCTCCGCCACCCCCGAACCAGCCCCCGTCGCAGGGCGGTTTCGGCCCGCCGACGCCCCCACCGCCGCAGGGAGCGCCGCCGCAGCCGGGCTACGGCTACCCGCAGGCCCCGCCCGTGCCGCCGCAGCCCCAGCCGGGCTACGGCTACCCGCAGCAGCCCCCGGCCCCGAACCCCGGCTACCCGACCGCCCCGTACGGCCAGCAGCCCGGGTACGGCTACCCGGGCCAGCCCACGATGCCCATGCAGCCGCAGCCGCACGTCGGCGGGACCGGCGGGGTCGGCCGGAAGATGAACGCGCAGATGGCGATCATCGTCGCCGCCGTCGTCGCGGTCGCGCTGATCATCGGCGGCGGGGTCTGGTACTCGACGTCCGGTGACGGCGGCAAGGACGACGAGAAGAGCACCGCCGGTCCGACCGGCGGCGGCGACACGGGCGGGACGGGCGGCGGCACCGGCGGTACGTCGTCCGGCGGCAGCGAGAAGGTGCCGGCCGACCCCGCCTCCGACGTCCTCTTCAAACTCGCGATGCCCGTCGTCAAGAAGGACGCCAGCGTCAACGTCCGGGGCTCCTGGGTGACCGACAAGGCGTATGTGAAGACCGGCGTCGACGAGATCACCGGCTACGACCTCGCCAAGGGCACCAAGCTGTGGACGGTCACGCTGCCCGGCCCGGTGTGCGAGGCCAGCAAGTTCGCCACCGACGACCACCGCACCGCGATCCTCTTCCAGGCGAGCACGGCCGAGACGTCCCGCTGCGACCAGATCGCGGGCATCGACCTCGCCGCGGGCAAGCAGCTCTGGACGAAGACCGTCACCTCCGGCGACTACGCGATCGACTTCGACAACATCACCGTCAGCGCGAACACGGTCGCCCTGGGCAGCACCGACGGCGGCGCCGCCTTCGACATCGACTCCGGCAAGGTGCTGTGGTCGCCGAAGCCCGCCGACACCTGCTTCGACGCAGGCTACGGCGGCGGCCCGAAACTGGTCGCGGTGCGCAAGTGCGGTTCGTACGACAACCCCGAGCTGCAGATCCAGACCATCGACCCGGCCTCCGGGAAGGTGCTCTCCGAGTACAAGCTCGCCACGGGCATCGACTACGCGTCCGTCGTGTCCAGCGACCCCCTGGTGGTCGCCGCCGACGTCGGCGACAGCGCCGGTGACGGCAGCGGCATCTCGGACTTCTTCTCCATCGACAACAAGACCGGCAAGCTGCGCACCCGCATCTCCGTGCCGGGCGACGACTACGCGGCCGACTGCGAAGGCATCACCAAGGTCGAGGCCTGCACGGGCCTGGCCGTCGGCAACGACCGGATCTACGTCCCGACCGAGGAACACGACGCCGACGACTCCAGCCGCACCAACGAGGTCGTCGCCTTCGACCTCGCCACCGGCAAGCAGACCGGCCAGCGCGCCGACGCCGGCGCCGGCTACACGATCTACCCGCTGCGCATGGACGGCCCCAACCTGATCGCGTACAAGCGCCCACCGTACGACAAGGGCGGGCAGGTCGTCAGCATCGACGGCGGCTCCTTCAAGGCGACGACGCTGCTGGAGAACCCGGCCACGGAGTCGGTGCGCAACCTGGAGACCAGCCTGTCCCCGGAGTACTCCGAGGTCCTCTTCGCCCAGGGTCGCCTGTACATGTCCGAGGTGTACGCCGACGACGACGGCAGCGTGAGCGGCGACCCGCAGTACCTGGCGGTCGCGTACGGACTCGCGGGCAGTTGATCGTCTTAATCGCCGTACCGGCCCCGTCCCTGGTCAGGGGCGGGGCCGTGCGCTTATCGCGCATGACTCTCGCGTACGAGGATTTTCCGCGATCCGGGGCAGTTCTCGCCGGTAGGGGGAGCGCGACGTCGAACAAGCGTGTAGCTTCCGGGGGCATGAAGAACGGGGTGCCGGGGGGCACCCTTTGTTGGTCTTGTCGGTAGGTGGGGGACTGGGGGGTTGGTCGATGGGAGTGCGGCTGATGGTGGTCGACGACCACCGACTGCTCGCGGAGGCGCTGGCCTCGGCGCTCAAACTGCGCGGACACCGGGTGCTCGCCGCGGCGGCCCCGGCCGCGGGCGCGGCCGAGCTGGTGATCACCCGCGCCCCGGAGGTGTGCCTGATCGGCACGGCGACCCCGGCCGAGCCGGGCATCTTCGACCCGGTCGTCCGCATCAAGCGGGAGCGGCCGCAGGTCGCGGTCCTGGTCCTGGGCCCGGTACCGAACCCACGCGGCATCGCGGCGGCCTTCGCGGCGGGTGCCTCCGGGTACGTACGCCACGACGAACGCATCGAGGGCGTGGAGCGCGCCATCATGAAGGCGCGGTCCGGCGAGGCGGCGGTGGCCCCGCAGCTCCTGCAAGGCGCGTTCAGCGAACTCCTCAACCCGGCGGCCCAACCGGACGACGAGGGCCAACGCCTCCTCCAGATGCTCACCCCGAGAGAGGTCGAGGTCCTGGTCCGCGTGTCCGACGGCGAGGACACCCGCCTCATCGCCGCCGGCATGGGCATCGCCCCCTCCACGGCCCGCACCCACGTCCAACGAGTCCTGATGAAACTGGGAGTCGGCTCCCGCCTGGAAGCGGCGGCGCTGGCCGCGCGGACGGGCTTACTGGACCGGGCGGCCCGTTCGATCTAGCGGGCCGCGTCCTGACGTATGCCTGCGAGGAGGTGTGCGAGGGCGGTCGGGCAGGTGGTGAGCACCGTCGCCGGGGCGTCGCTCTCACGGAGGTGGAGGGTGGCGGGGGAGGCGGCCACTTCAACGCAGGTGTTGCCGTTCCCGCCGTCCGAGAACGTGGACTTCTGCCAGGAGACGGCGAGTTCGACGCAGGTATTGCCTTCGCCGCCGTCCGAGAAGGTGGACTTCTGCCAGCGCAGGGTGTGGTCCATGGGGTGCCTCACAGCTCCTTCGTCAGGCGGTGGATGAAGTCCCGTGACGTCACCGGGTCCAACGCCGCGTTCTCCACCTTACGGAAGAGCGTTCGAAGCTGGGTCAGTTGAGGTTCTGCGTCGATGAACGCGGTGCCGGTCGGGGCGTCGCGCAGGCCGGTGTCCAGCCGGGGCACCGGACCGCCCGTGTACATCATCGATGACCCTGCACCGGCGAAACCGTCCTGATCGGTCGGGATGACGCGCAGGGTGGCGTGCCCCTGCTCGATCTGGTCCAGGATGCGCAGGAGTTGAGCATGGGAGGCGCTGCGGTCGGCCACCCGGATGCGCAGGGCGAACTCGTGGACGATCGTCTCGTACGGGGTGGGGCTTTCGCCCTCGATGACGGCCCGCCGCCGCATCCGGTGTTCGACACGAGGCGTCAGCTCGCTCTCGGGCAGGCCGGGCATCATGTACGCGTACACCGCGCGGGCGTAGTCGGCGGTCTGTAGGAGCCCGGGAACATGAGTGATCACGATCTCCCGGAGGAACGTCGCGTGGTGCTCGACCTCGGCGGTGTCCAGGAACACCGGTTCCAGGACGCCCCGGTACTCCTCCCACCAACCCCGCGTGCGGTCGGTTGCCATCGCCACGAGGGCTTCGATCAACGACTCGTCCGTGCACGCGTAATGGGCCGCCAGGCGCTGTACGCGTTCCGCGCTGACTCCTGCGACGCCGGATTCGATCTGGCTCATCTGAACCGCGTCGGCACCGAGCAGCACGGCTGCTTCGCGCGCCTTCATGCCTGTTGCCTCGCGGAGTTTGCGCAGCTCAGCGCCTAGTCGCACCCTGCGAGCCGTGAGATGCCTCTTCGGCGGCAAGCGGCACCTTCCTCGTTTCAACTGCCCTGTCGGTGTACCTCGTTCGAGGGTCAGGATAGGCCAACCGCTTGCGGTTTCCTAATGTTAGGAAATACCGTCGGTGATGCACCGCACACGCTGCGAAGTGTGCATCTCCCCCCAGCCCTCGACTACTTGGAGCTGCCCCATGTCCGACTCCTGGGAGTACTCCCTCTACATCCCCACCGACCCCCGCGCCGTCACCGTCTGCCGCCGTACCCTCCGTCTCGTCCTCACCCTGCACGGGCTGGGCCGGATCGTCGACACCGCCGAGCTTCTGGGCTCGGAGTTGATGTCGAACGTCGTACTCCACACCAAGGGCCCCGCCTGCCTGCGCCTCCGCTTCCGGGACGGCATCTTGCAGATCGGTGCGTGGGACGCCGACCCCGAACCCCCCGCGCCCGCACCCGCGTTGGAGGAGCTCGGCGAGGCGGAGAACGGCCGGGGGATGGCACTCGTGCGGGCCTGTTCGGACCTGTGGCACTGGCAGCCGTTGTCGCGGATGGGGCATCGGGGCAAGTTGGTGTGGTGCGAACTCAACGCGGCGTAGTCCCTGTCCGCTGAAAGCGGGGTGAAGCCGTGGTGAAACCGCGTGGGCGCACGCTCTGGGGCAGAAGGAAAGCCCAGCCGGAATCCAAGGAGCACGCAACCATGTCACTCGCCAACACCAACACCAACACCAACGCCCTCACCCTGACCGACCAGGACAAGGCCACCCTGCGGACCGCCGCGTACGGCGCGGTCTCGCTGCTGGCCGCCGCCGACGCCACCGGCTCGCCGCACCGGATCGCCACCCACGGCAGCATCGCGCTGGCCTCGGCGACCGGCGCGATCGGGCACGTGCTCGCCGAGAAGTCGAAGATCACGGGCCTGGACGGCAAGTCCGTGGCCGAACTCGCCGACCACGTGCTGCCCGCCCTGACGGCCGCCATGAGCCTGCTCGGCAAGCAGGCTCCGGCGGAGGCCGACAACTTCCGCGCCACCGTCGTCGTCGCCGTCGAAGCGGCCACCCGGGCCCGTAAGGGCGAGCCCGGCCCCGTCATGGTTGAGATGAACCGCAAGATCACCGCGGCCCTCGACGCGGCCTGACGGGGCTCACTCCTCCCGCTTGTCCTCGACCGCCTCCGGCGGCAGCGTGGGGATCACCGGCGCGGTGGGCCGTAGCCACAGCCAGGTCAGGAAGAAGAGGCCCAGGGCCAGCATTCCCAGGCCCGTCCACAGGTTGATGTTGATGCCCTGGGCCTTGTCGATCTCCGCGTCGCTGTCCGTGAGGCCGGCGATCGTGACGATCACGCCGTACACGACGAACAGGCCGCCGATGATGCGGCGCAGGTCGAAGATGCTGGCCGCGGTCGCGGACTTCTCCTCCAGCGCGGTGACCTCCCGCTGGACGTCCTTCTCCGAGTACCCGAAATGTTCGGACATGGTCTCTCCATTCTCCCGCAGCGGTCGCTGCTCGTGGCTGCCGGGCTCAGAACGAGAACGGGATGTAGCAGACGGCGGCCAGGATCAGCGCGCCCCAGCCCAGCAGCGCGGGCCGCCGGTACCACGCGTCGTCGCCCGCCGCCGGCGCCTCGGCCATGCCGGGGGAGACCGTGCCGTAGACCAGGCCCTGGAGTTCGTCGGCCGGCTTCGGGGCCGTGAACAGCGACACCGCGACCATCACCACCGCGCCCGCGACGAAGCCCGCGATCGCCGAGACGAAGTTCGCGCCCTGGTCGGTGGGGATGCCGACGACGTCCTGCTTGTAGAGGACGAAGTAGTTGATCATCGCCGCCGTGGTGCCTGCCAGCAGGCCCCAGAAGCCCGACTTCTTCGACGCCCGCTTCCAGAACATGCCGACGATGAAGACGACGAACATCGGCACGTTGAAGAAGGAGAACAGCGTCTGGAGGTAGCTCATGATGTTGGAGAACGAGGACGCCAGGAACGCCGTGCCCACCGACGCCGCCACCCCGATCGCCGTGATCAGGCGGCCGAACCGGACGTAGTACGTGTCCTCCCGCCCCCGCACCACGTACTTCGCCCAGATGTCCGTCGTGAACACCGTGTTGAACGACGAGATGTTCGCCGCCATGCCCGCCATGAACGCCGCCAGCAGTCCGGTGACGGCGATGCCGAGGACGCCGTTCGGCAGGAGCCGGGACATCAGGTACGGGATCGCGTCGTTGTACTGGAGGTCCGAGTCGCTGGTGCCGATCTTCGGCACCAGCACCGCCGCCACCAGGCCCGGGATCATCACCAGGAACACGATGAAGATCTTCGGGTAGGCGGCGATCAGCGGCGTGCGCTGCGCCGCCGACAGGTTCTTCGCCGACAGCGCGCGCTGCACCTCCGCGAAGTTCGTCGTCCAGTAGCCGAAGGACAGGACGAAGCCCAGGCCCAGCACGATCGTCAGCCAGTTCGCGCCCAGCGGGTTCGCGCTGCCGATGCCGGTGCCGCCCCAGGCAGTCACGAAGTTGTCGCCGTGGGTCGCCGTCAGCTTGTCGGTCAGGCCGTCCCAGCCGCCGACCCGCTTCAGACCCAGCACCGACAGCGGGATCAGCGCCGCGAGGATCACGAAGAACTGGAGCACCTCGTTGTAGATCGCCGACGACAGGCCGCCCAGCGTGATGTACGCCAGCACGAAGAAGCCCGCCACCACGATCGCCACCCACTGCGGCCAGCCCAGCAGCGCCTCCACGACGATCGCCAGCGCGTACAGGTTCACGCCCGCGATCAGGATCGCCGCGAACGCGAACAGCGCCGAACTCAGCAGGTGCGCGCCCTTGTCGAAGCGCAGCAACAGGAACTCCGGCACCGACCGGACCTTGCTGCCGTAGTAGAACGGCATCATCACCAGGCCCAGGAACACCATCGCCGGGATCGCGCCGATCCAGTACCAGTGGACCGTGTACGCCCCGTACTGCGCGCTGTTCGCGGCCATGCCCAGGATCTCGGTGGCGGCCAGGTTCGCCGAGACGAACGCGAGACCGGTGATCCACGCGGGCAGGGAGCGGCCGGAGAGGAAGAAGTCGAGGCTCGTCTTCACCGACCGCCGGGCGGCGAAACCGATGCCCAGGACCACGACGAAGTAGATACCGAGGATCGTGTAGTCGAGCCAGTTCGTCGGCAGCCGCAGCTCGGCCGCCAACTGAGGTGCCGGGTATGCCGTATATGTGGGGGTTCGCATGCGCCGCTCACTTCGTTTGGTGTTCTTTGTTCGGTTGTGGGTCCGGTCGTGGGGGTGACCGCCATGGGGGTTTATGGTTTTATGTGTTCGGTTCTGTTTGAAGATTCGCTAGGTGTACGGATGGAGAGTCGCGCGGTGAAGAAGACCTCGACGCGCTTGGCCGACGGTCGTGAGCTGATCTACTACGACCAGCGGGACGACGCGGTGCGCGACGCGGTGGACAAGCGTCCGCTGGAGCCCACGGTCACCACTTCGGAGGTACGCCGGGACCCGCTGCTCGGCGATTCCATCGCCGTGGCCTCGCACCGGCAGGGGCGTACGTACCACCCGCCGGCCGACGAGTGCCCGCTCTGCCCCTCGCAGGGCGACCGGCTCAGCGAGATCCCGGACTCGTCGTACGACGTCGCCGTCTTCGAGAACCGTTTCCCCTCCCTGGCCGGCGACTCCGGGCGCTGCGAGGTGGTCTGCTTCACCTCCGACCACCAGGCGTCCTTCGCCGACCTCACCGAGGAGCAGGCGCGGCTCGTCCTCGACGCGTGGACGGACCGGACGTCCGAGCTGTCGCATCTGCCCTCCGTGGAACAGGTGTTCTGCTTCGAGAACCGCGGCGCCGAGATCGGGGTGACCCTGGGTCACCCGCACGGGCAGATCTACGCCTACCCGTTCACCACGCCCCGCACCGCCCTGATGCTGCGTTCGGTCGCCGCGCACAAGGAGGCCACCGGCGGCGAGAACCTCTTCGACGCCGTCCTCGCGCGTGAACTCGCCGGCGAGCGCGTCGTCCTGGAGGGTGAACACTGGGTCGCGTTCGTGCCGTACGCCGCGCACTGGCCGTACGAGGTGCACCTCTACCCGAAGAAGCGGGTCCCCGACCTGCTCGGGCTCGACGAGGCCGCGCGCACAGAGTTCCCCAAGGTCTATCTGGAACTCTTGAGGCGCTTCGACCGGATCTTCGGGGAGGGTGAGCCCGCCACGCCGTACATCGCGGCCTGGCACCAGGCGCCGTTCGGCGCGCTGGAGGAGTTCGAGGGCGTCAACCGCGACGACTTCGGTCTCCACCTCGAGCTTTTCACCATCCGCCGCACTTCCGGCAAGCTGAAGTTCCTCGCGGGCTCCGAATCGGGCATGAACGTCTTCATCAACGACGTGCCGCCGGAGTCCGCGGCCCGGCGACTGCGAGAGGTAGCGAGTTCATGAGCGGGAAGTACCTGGTGACCGGCGGGGCCGGTTATGTGGGCAGTGTCGTCGCCCAGCACCTGCTGGAGGCCGGCCACGAGGTCGTCGTCCTCGACAACCTCTCCACCGGCTTCCGCGAGGGCGTCCCGGCGGGTGCCGCCTTCATCGAGGCCGACATCCGCGACGCCGGCAAGCACCTCGACGACTCCTTCGACGCCGTCCTGCACTTCGCCGCGTTCTCGCAGGTCGGCGAGTCCGTCGTCAAGCCCGAGAAGTACTGGGACAACAACGTCGGCGGCACCATGGCCCTGCTCGCCGCGATGCGCGAGGCGGGCGTGCGCAAGCTCGTCTTCTCCTCCACGGCCGCCACCTACGGCGAGCCCGAGCAGGTCCCGATCCCCGAGAGCGCCCCGACCCGGCCCACCAACCCCTACGGCGCGTCGAAGCTCGCGGTCGACCACATGATCACCGGCGAGGCGGCGGCGCACGGGCTCGGCGCCGTGTCCCTGCGGTACTTCAACGTCGCGGGCGCGTACGGCGCGCAGGGCGAGCGGCACGACCCCGAGTCGCACCTCATCCCGCTCGTCCTCCAGGTCGCGCAGGGCCGCCGCGAGGCCATCTCCGTCTTCGGCGACGACTACCCGACCCCGGACGGCACCTGCATCCGCGACTACATCCACGTCGCCGACCTCGCCGAGGCCCACCTGCTGGCCGTCGCCGCCGCCGAGCCCGGCGAGCACCTCATCTGCAACCTCGGCAACGGCAACGGCTTCTCCGTCCGCGAGGTCGTCGAGACCGCCCGCACGGTCACCGGGCACCCGATCCCCGAGGTCATGGCCCCGCGCCGGGCCGGCGACCCGGCCGCCCTGGTCGCGTCGGCGGACACCGCCCGCGAGCGCCTCGGCTGGAACCCGTCCCGCGCGGACCTCGCGGGTATCGTCGCGGACGCATGGAAGTTCGCGCAGCACATCGCAAGCAGTGCAGCAGTAAGGGAGCAGTAGGTGGGGGCACAGCAGCAGGCCGTCCGGGACGCGTTCTTCACGCTCTACGGGGCGCAGCCCGACGGCGTCTGGGCGGCCCCCGGCCGCGTCAACCTCATCGGTGAGCACACCGACTACAACGACGGCTTCGTGATGCCCTTCGCGCTGCCGCACATCGCCGTCGCGGCGGTCTCCCGCCGGACCGACGGCGTCCTGCGGCTGCACTCGGCCGACCTCGACAGCGGCGTCGCCGAACTCCGCCTGGACGACCTCGCGCCCGGCTCCGACCGCGCCTGGACGGCGTACCCGGCCGGTGTCGTGTGGGCGCTGCGCGAGGCCGGGCACCCGGTCACCGGCGCCGACGTCCACCTGTCCTCCACGGTCCCGTCGGGCGCGGGCCTGTCGTCGTCGGCGGCCCTGGAGGTCGTCGTCGCCCTCGCGCTCAACGACCTCTACGACCTCGGCCTGGCCCGCTGGCAGCTCGCCCGCCTGTGCCAGCGCGCGGAGAACGTCTACGTCGGCGCGCCCACCGGCATCATGGACCAGACGGCGTCCGCGTGCTGCGAGTCCGGCCACGCGCTGTTCCTCGACACCCGAGACCTCTCCCAGAAGCAGATCCCCCTCGACCTGGCCGCCGAGGGACTGCGCCTGCTGGTCGTCGACACACAGGTCACGCACGCGCACAGCAGCGGCGAGTACGGCAAGCGGCGGGCCGGCTGCGAGAAGGGCGCCGCGCTGCTCGGCGTCGACGCCCTACGGGACATCCCCTACGCCGACCTGGACGCGGCGCTGGAGCGGCTCGGCGACGACGAGGAGGTGCGGCGGCTGGTGCGGCACGTGGTGACGGAGGATCAGCGGGTCGAGCAGGTCGTCTCGCTGCTGGAGTCCGGCGGCGACAGCCGTGCCGTCGGGCCGGTCCTGACGGCCGGTCACGCCTCCCTGCGGGACGACTTCCGGGTCTCCTGCCCCGAACTGGACCTCGTCGTCGACACGGCCCTCGCCGGGGGCGCGCTCGGGGCGCGGATGACCGGCGGCGGGTTCGGCGGCTCGGCGATCGTGCTCGCCGAGGCGACCGATGTCGAGACGTTGACCAAGGCCGTCGAAGAGGCGTTCTCTGCGGCCGGGTTCAAGGCACCCCGGGTCTTCGAGGCGGTGCCTGCGGCGGGAGCCCGCCGTCTGGGCTGAGGCCTGTTCTGGGGGCTGCCGCCCCCAGACCCCCGCTGTCGGCCCTTAAGGGGCCTCGTCCTCAAACGCCGGACGGGCTGGATTGTGCGGGCCGGCGTCGAGATCGCGCCCCCTACGGGTGGGTGGGGGTTAGGGACGGCATCTGTCGCGTCCTCAAACGCCGGACATGCTGGAATTGTGGGCCGGCGTCGAGAAGACATCCGTCTCGTCCTCAGGCATCCCCGGAGGCCAGCCGTTTTGTCAGGGTGTACTCCGTGATGCCCGGGGGGTAGTCCTCGATCGTGCAGATCACCTCGTAGCCGTGGCGGCGGTAGAAGTCCGGGGCCTGGAAGTCCCAGGTTTCCAGGCGGGCGCGGGTGCAGCCGCGTTCCTCGGTGGCGGTGTGTTCCGCCTGGGCGAGGAGGCGGCTGCCCAGGCCCGTGCCGCGGTGCGGGGTGTCGACCCAGAGGTGGGTGACGTGCAGCCAGGTCGTCCAGGTGTGGCCGACCAGGCCGCCGGCCAGGGCGCCGTCGGGGCCGGTCGCCCAGACGTGCAGCGGGGACTCCCGTCCGGCGGGTGTGCCGCGCAGGGCGCGCAGGGTCGGCGAGGCCTCGGTGTTGGTGTCGAGGAGCCGGGAACGGAGAAGATCGCGCCGGGTCCTGTCGACTTCTGTCTCAAGACGAAACATGCGGCACACCATAGACGCCCTGGCCAACCAGTTCTGCGTTTTCCCTTCCGCTGTCAGCCCGCGGCCCTACCCTGTGAACAGCGCCGGTGGGGGCCGGCGCCGATCAGGGGGCGAGACAGTCGGATACGGTGCCCGCGGTGGGGTGGCAGTCTCTGTACGGCGGCGGCCGTGCGGTCATGACACCCCTCCGGGCGTCGTGTCCGCGCCGGTCCCCGGAGGGGGTTTCGTGGTTCGCATCCGAGTTCTCGTCGTCGACGACCACCGTATTTTCGCCGAGTCGCTCGCCGCGGCGCTGGCGGCCGAGCCCGACGTCGACGTGTCCGCGGCCGGCAGCGGCCCGGCGGCCCTGCGCAGCCTGGAGCGCGCGGCCGCCGAAGGGCGCCGGTACGACGTACTGCTCGTCGACGCCGATCTGGGCGCCGCCCTGCCGGGCATACGGCCCGCCATACCCGTGCAGGAAGTGGGGGAGGACGGGCTCGTCGACGGCATCTCGCTGGTCGCGGGCGTGCGCGGCGGGCAGCCGCACATCCGGATCGTCGTCCTCGCCGAGAAGGACGACCCGCGGCGCGCCGCCCTCGCGCTGCAGGCCGGGGCGTCCGGCTGGGTCGCGAAGGACTGCTCGCTGTCGCGGCTGCTGACCGTCATCCGCGGTGTGCTGCGCGAGGAGACCCATCTGCCGCCCGCCCTGCTCACCGGCGTCCTGCGGGAGCTGACGGCCGCCCGCAAGCACCGCACCGAGAGCGAACGGCTCGTCGAGTCCCTCACCCCGAGGGAGCGGGAAGTCCTGCGCTGCATGGTCGCGGGGCTCGGCCGCAAGGCCGTCGCCGACCGGCTGTTCCTCTCCCCGCACACCGTCCGCACCCACATGCAGAACGTCCTCGGCAAACTGGGCGTCCACTCCACCCTCGCCGCCGTCGCCCTCGCGCGCCGGGCCGGCGTCGGACCGGTCGACCTAGCCGGGGATGTTGTCGAACGGGGCGGTCAACTGGCGTAGCAGGGCCGCCAGATCACCCCGCTGCACGTGTGACAGCTCGGCCAGGATCGCCCGCTCCTGGTCGAGCAGCCCGGCCAGCGCCTGATCGGCGCGGTCCTTGCCGTCGTCCGTGAGGCGGACCAGCACACCGCGCCGGTCACTCGGGTCCGGCAGCCGCTCCACCAGGCCCTTCTTCGTGAGCCGGTCGATACGGTTCGTCATCGTGCCCGACGTCACCAGCGTCTGCGTCAGCAACTGCCCCGGCGAGAGCTGGTAGGGGGCGCCCGCGCGCCGCAGCGCCGTCAGGACGTCGAACTCCCAGGGCTCCAACTGGTGCTCGGAGAACGCCAGTCGGCGGGCGCGGTCGAGATGCCGGGCCAGTCTGCTCACCCGGCTGAGTACTTCCAGCGGCTCCACGTCGAGGTCCGGGCGCTCCCGGCGCCACGCTGCGACCAGCCGATCGACCTCGTCCTCCATGACGATCAGTGTAGTGGTTGTGTCGACATGAAGTCTCTTGATGTCGAGTATCTTGACATCGAGAGATGTGGGGAGGGAGGGTTGGGGACCATGACGACGACCAACCCCTCGTGGGACCCCGCCCAGTACCTGCGGCACGCCGGGCACCGCGCCCGCCCCTTCACCGACCTCCTCGCCCGCGTCCCCGACCTGCCCGGCGACCCGCCCCGCATCGGCGACCTCGGCTGCGGCCCCGGCACCCTCACCGCCCACCTCGCCGACCGCTGGCCCACCGCCCGCGTCACCGGCTACGACAACTCACCGCGGATGCTCGCCGACGCGGCGGCGCACGCCGGCGCGCGCCTCGACTTCGCCCACGCCGACCTCACCACCTGGGCGCCCACCGAGACGTACGACCTGCTCGTGTCGAACGCCGCCCTGCACTGGGTCCCCGGCCACCTCGAAGCCCTCCCCGGCTGGCTGGACGGCCTCGCCCCCGGCGGCGCCCTCGCCTTCCAGGTCCCCGACAACCTCGACGCGCCGCTGCACGCGCTGATGCGCGAACTCGGCGACACGCTCCGCTGGAAGAGCCGCGTCGCCGAGGCGCTGCGCTCCGTGGACTCCGTTCACACCCCCGCCGTCTACCTCGACCGGCTCGCCCGCCTCGGCTGCGCGGCCGACGTCTGGACGACCACGTACCTCCACGTCCTCCAGGGCGAGGACCCCGTCCTCGACTGGGCCAAGGGCACCGGCCTGCGCCCCGCTCTCGACGCCCTCGCCGACGACCCCGAGGCCCGCGATGCCTTCGTCACCGAATACCGCGACCTGCTCCGCAGGGCCTACCCGCCCACCCCCTACGGCACGGTCCTCCCGTTCCGCCGCCTGTTCACGGTGGCGACGAAGGGCGTTTGAGCGGTCCGCTCAGGGATACCTGGGAGGCTCGCAGCCGATGTGACGGGAGTGACCCACGATGGCGAAGGACGAGAAGGCCAAGGCCAAGAAGGAACAGGCCAAGGGCAAGGCCAAGGAGATGCTCGGCAAGGCCGTCGGCAACGAGAGCATGGAGGCCGAGGGCCGCGCCGGCCAGGCGAAGGGCGACGCCCGCCAGGCGAAGGAGAAGGCCAAGGACACCTTCAAGCACTGACGGGCGCGGTCGACCGGACGGCGTGCCGGGGCCGGACCCTACGGTGTCCGGCCCGGGTGGGTGACGAGGATGTGGATCACCTCGTCGTCGATCAGGTAGAGGACGCGGTAACCACCGACGCGCAGGCGGCGGATGTTCACCCCATAGGTGAAGGAGTGAAGGGGGCGCGGCGACTCGGCGAGTGCGTCGACGGCTTCGTACACGGCGGCGAGGCCGGTCGGGTCGTCCTTGAGGAACCGTACGGCCGCGTCCGTCGCGGCCGGTTCCCAGACGATGCGATACGTCACGGACGCAGCCCCAGCATGCGTCCGACTTCCTCGTGGGGGATGCCCGCTTCCAGCGTGCCTTCCGCCTTGCGCCGCAGGTAGTCCGCGAGAGCCAGCGAGTCTTCGAGATCCTCTATCACCTGCGGCGAGACGAGCAGCGCGGCCACGTGCCCGTGGTCGGTGAGGGCGATGGTCTCGCGGCTGTGGGCGGCGCGCCGGACCAGGTCGCCGAGCTGGGCACGGGCTGCGCTGATCGTGATCTCAGTCATGAGTCGATGGTGGCACAAGGTTAATCTTGTGCGTGATTGCTTAACTCTTTTATGCGGCGTGAAGAACGTGTGTGCGGGTCACGCCTTGCGGTGGCCTATCAGGCGGGGTCTGGCCTCCAGACCGTCCAGGCCGTGCCAGGCCAGGTTGACCAGGTGGGCCGCCACCTCCGCCTTCTTCGGGCGACGGACGTCCAGCCACCACTGGCCGGTCAGGGCGACCATGCCGACCAAAGCCTGGGCGTACAGCGGGGCCAGTTTCGGGTCGAAGCCGCGGCTCTTGAACTCGCGGCCGAGGATGTCCTCCACCTGCGTCGCGATGTCCGAGATCAGCGAGGCGAAGGAACCCGTCGACTGGGGGATCGGGGAGTCGCGGACCAGGATGCGGAAACCGTCCGTGTACTCCTCGATGTAGTCGAGGAGCGCGAAAGCCGCCTGCTCGCACAGTTCCCGGGGGTGGCCCGCCGTGAGCGACGACGTCACCATGTCCAGGAGGCGGCGCATCTCGCGGTCCACGACCACCGCGTACAAACCCTCCTTGCCGCCGAAGTGCTCGTACACCACCGGCTTGGACACCCCGGCCTTCGCCGCGATCTCCTCCACCGACGTGCCCTCGAAGCCTTTCGCCGCGAACAGGGTGCGACCGATCTCCAGCAACTGCTGCCGACGCTCCGCCCCCGTCATACGGGTGCGACGCGCACGCCGCGGCTTCGCGTCACCGCTGGGACTGGAGGTACTGCTGGAGTCGGTCGCCACGCCGTCAATCATGCCGCCTCGGCGGTCGCCTTCCCCCGCCGGGAGCCGCCCTCACCCGTGTTCCGGCGCGAATCGATACGCGAGCGTGACGGCCAGCGCACGTCGTACGCCCATCCGAGCATCTCGAACCACCGGATGAAGCGCGCCGAGGAGTCCACCTGCCCGCGCTCCACCCCGTGCCGCGCCGACGTCGGGTCGGCGTGGTGCAGGTTGTGCCAGGACTCGCCGCACGACAGGACCGCCAGCCACCACACGTTGCCCGACCGGTCCCGCGACTTGAACGGCCGCTTGCCCACCGCGTGACAGATCGAGTTGATCGACCACGTGACGTGGTGCAGCAGCGCCACCCGCACCAGCGAGCCCCAGAAGAACGCCGTGAACGCGCCCCACCACGACATCGTCACCAGCCCGCCCACCAGCGGCGGCAGCGCCAGCGACAGCATCGTCCAGAAGATGAACTGCCGCGAGATCGCCCGGATCGCCGGGTCCCTGATCAGATCCGGCGCGTACTTGTCCTGCGGCGTCTGCTCCTCGTCGAACATCCAGGCGATGTGCGCCCACCACAAGCCCTTCATCAGCGCCGGCACCGTCTCCCCGAACCGCCACGGCGAATGCGGGTCGCCCTCCGCGTCCGAGAACTTGTGATGCTTGCGGTGATCCGCCACCCAGCGCACCAGCGGCCCCTCCACCGCCATCGACCCCATGACCGCCAGCGCGATCCGCAGCGGCCGCTTCGCCTTGAACGAACCGTGCGTGAAGTACCGGTGGAAGCCGATCGTGATGCCGTGGCACCCGAGGAAGTACATGAAGACCAGCAGGCCGATGTCCAGCCAGCTCACCCCCCAGCCCCAGGCCAGCGGCACCGCCGCCAGCACCGCCAGGAACGGGACGACGATGAAGATCAGCAGCGTGATCTGCTCGATCGAACGCTTCTGCTCGCCACCCAGGGTGGCCAGCGGCGCAGGGCTGTCGTCGGGCGCCTGCGAAGGGTCTTCGATCACGTTGGAGCCTGTGGTCATGCGCGTCCCCTGGGGGGTCTGGGATTGAGGGAGATGCCGTACCGCGGGAACCGTGCCGAAATTCCTACGGTTCCGTAACCTACGGCATCGTAAGTATGGCAGTGCCCGGCCGGGCGGCAAGAGCCCGCCCATCTGCGCGTCCCCGTGGACACCTATCCTTGGAGGCGGTCGGACAGCGCGGTCCGTTCTGTTTTCTTCCCGGATGCCCGGTCCTCATGCGACGACGTCCACGCGATGTCCGCCGCGCCGGACGGCCTCCGGGTTCCCTCCCGGACGAGCTTCAACACTGCAAGGAGCCGCACCTGTGAGCAGTGCCGACGACCTTGGCCAGGCCGCCACGACGACCAGCGCCGAGCTGCGCGCCGACATCCGCCGACTGGGTGACCTGCTCGGCGAGACCCTCGTACGCCAGGAAGGCCCCGAGCTTCTCGACCTCGTCGAGAAGGTCCGCCGCCTGACCCGCGAGGACGGCGAAGCCGCCGCCGAACTGCTGCGCGGCATCGAACTGGAGACCGCCGCCAAACTGGTCCGCGCCTTCTCCACCTACTTCCACCTCGCCAACGTCACCGAACAGGTCCACCGGGGCCGCGAACTGCGCGAGCGCCGCGCCGCCGAGGGCGGCCTGCTGGCCCGCACCGCCGACCGGCTGAAGGACGCCGACCCCGAGCACGTCCAGCAGACGGTCCGCCACCTCAACGTCCGCCCGGTGTTCACGGCGCACCCCACCGAGGCCGCGCGCCGGTCGGTCCTCAACAAGCTCCGGCGCATCGCCGCGCTCCTGGAGACCCCGGTCATCGAGTCCGACCGCCGCCGCTACGACACCCGCCTCGCCGAGAACATCGACCTCGTCTGGCAGACCGACGAACTGCGCGTCGTACGCCCCGAGCCCGCCGACGAGGCCCGCAACGCCATCTACTACCTCGACGAGCTGCACGCGAACGCAGTCGGCGACGTCCTGGAGGACCTCACCGCCGAACTGGAGCGCGTCGGCGTGAGGCTCCCCGAGAACACGCGCCCCCTCACCTTCGGCACCTGGATCGGCGGCGACCGCGACGGCAACCCCAACGTCACCCCCCAGGTGACCTGGGACGTCCTCATCCTCCAGCACGAGCACGGCATCAACGACGCCCTGGAGATGATCGACGAACTGCGCGGCTTCCTCTCCAACTCCATCCGCTACACCGGCGCCACCGACGAACTCCTCACCTCCCTCCAGGGCGACCTGGAGCGACTGCCCGAGATCAGCCCCCGCTACAAGCGGCTCAACGCCGAGGAGCCCTACCGGCTCAAGGCCACCTGCATCCGGCAGAAGCTGGAGAACACCAAGCAGCGCCTCGCCAAGGGCACCCCGCACCAGCCCGGCCGCGACTACCTCGGCACCAGCGAGCTCCTCGCCGACCTCACCCTCATCCAGACCTCCCTGCGCGAGCACCGCGGCGGCCTCTTCGCCGACGGCCGCATGAACCGCACCCTGCGCACCCTCGCCGCCTTCGGCCTCCAGCTCGCCACCATGGACGTCCGCGAACACGCCGACGCCCACCACCACGCCCTCGGCCAGCTCTTCGACCGCCTCGGCGAGGAATCCTGGCGCTACACCGACATGCCCCGCGACTACCGTACGAAGCTCCTCGCCAAGGAGCTGCGCTCGCGCCGGCCGCTCGCGCCCACCCCGGCGCCCGTCGACGCGGCCGGCGAGAAGACGCTCGGCGTGTTCCTCACCGTCAAGCGGGCCCTCGAGGTCTTCGGACCCGAGGTCATCGAGTCGTACATCATCTCCATGTGCCAGGGCGCCGACGACGTCTTCGCCGCGGCCGTCCTCGCCCGCGAGGCCGGACTGATCGACCTGCACGCCGGCTGGGCGAAGATCGGCATCGTGCCCCTCCTGGAGACCACCGACGAGCTCAAGGCCGCCGACACCATCCTCGAGGACATGCTCTCCGACCCGTCCTACCGGCGGCTCGTCGCGCTGCGCGGCGACGTCCAGGAGGTCATGCTCGGCTACTCCGACTCGTCCAAGTTCGGCGGCATCACCACCAGCCAGTGGGAGATCCACCGCGCCCAGCGCCGACTGCGCGACGTCGCCCACCGCTACGGCGTCCGGCTGCGCCTCTTCCACGGCCGCGGCGGCACCGTCGGCCGCGGCGGCGGCCCCTCCCACGACGCCATCCTCGCCCAGCCCTGGGGCACCCTGGAGGGCGAGATCAAGGTCACCGAACAGGGCGAGGTCATCTCCGACAAGTACCTCATCCCGTCCCTGGCCAGGGAGAACCTGGAACTGACGGTCGCCGCCACCCTCCAGGCCTCCGCCCTGCACACCGCGCCCCGCCAGTCCGACGAGGCCCTCGCCCGCTGGGACGCCGCCATGGACGTCGTCTCGGACGCCGCCCACAACGCCTACCGCACCCTCGTCGAGGACCCCGACCTCCCGCCGTACTTCTTCGCCGCCACCCCCGTCGACCAGCTCGCCGACCTGCACCTCGGCTCGCGCCCCTCGCGCCGGCCCGACTCCGGCGCCGGACTCGACGGACTGCGCGCCATCCCATGGGTCTTCGGCTGGACGCAGTCCCGCCAGATCGTCCCCGGCTGGTACGGCGTCGGCTCGGGGCTGAAGGCACTGCGCGAGGCGGGCCTGCGGAAGGAGGGCGACACCGTCCTGGAGGAGATGCACGGCCAGTGGCACTTCTTCCAGAACTTCATCTCCAACGTGGAGATGACCCTCGCCAAGACCGACCTGCGGATCGCCCAGCACTACGTCGACACGCTCGTCCCCGACCACCTCAAGCACGTCTTCGACCGCATCAAGGCCGAACACGCCCTCACCGTCGCCGAAGTCCTCAAGATCACCGGTGAGCGGGAACTGCTCGACGCCACCCCCGTCCTCAAGCAGACCGTCACCATCCGCGACGCCTACCTGGACCCCATCTCCTACCTCCAGGTGACCCTGCTCAAGCGCCAGCGCGACGCGGCGGCCGCCGGCGCCGAACCCGACCCGCTGCTCGCCCGCGCCCTGCTCCTCACCGTCAACGGAGTCGCGGCGGGCCTGCGCAACACCGGCTGACCCACGCGGACACCATCTAGCGGACACCATGTAAGGGGCGGCCTCCTTGGAGGCCGCCCCTTACGTTTCACCGACCGGCCCCGGACCAGCCCGGGACCGTAAGAGCGTCGGACCGTCAGAGCGTCACGAACGCCGCCGTCAGCAGCGCCATCCCCGACCCCGCCAGCACCCACCCGAAGCGGATCCGCCCCAGCCCGCCCGCGACCACCACCGACGCCAGCAGCAGCGCCCCGCCCAGCGGAACCCACGCGAACAGGATCCCCGCCGGACCCGACCGCACCGCCTCGACGCCGCCGGGCTTGAGCACCACCGGGTACGTCCGCCCCGTGCGCACCGCCACCGACTTCTCGAGCACCACGCGCGCGCGTGCCGTCGACCCCGCCGACACCGGCGTGTACGGGCCGGCACAGGTGTCCTCGCCGCACCGCGTCACCGCGACCGTGCCCTGCTCCCGCCCCTTCGTCAGCATCACCTGGTACGCCGTCCCCCAGGACCCCCACACCCCCGCCACCAGGAGCAGCCCGGCGACCGCGCCCATGGCGGCGAGCCGCCCGAACCGCAGCGCGGCGGCGGAAGCCTTCTGACTCCTGCCGGCTCTGCGAGCCCTGTGGGCCTTACGGGCCTTGTGCGAGGAGCCCCTACGGCGATGGGACGGGGATGCTGCTGTGGCAGGCATGGCCGGGATCATTGGCCACGGCCCGGCGGCGCGTCAACCTCGGCGGGCGACAAGGGGGGCGATACATCGGGCGACAAGGCAGGCGATACGGCGGGAGTCGGTCACGAGTTGTACGTGGTCTGCGCCCGTTCCAGGCCCTCCAAAACCAGCGCCTCCACCGCGTCGGCCGCCCGGTCCACGAAGTAGTCCAGTTCCTTGCGCTCGGCCGACGAGAAGTCCTTCAGCACGAAGTCCGCCACCTGCATCCGCCCCGGCGGCCGCCCGATCCCGAACCGCACCCGGTGATACTCCGCGCTCATCGCCTTCGTCATCGACTTCAGCCCGTTGTGCCCGTTGTCGCCGCCGCCCAGCTTCAGCCGCAGCACGCCGTAGTCGATGTCCAGCTCGTCGTGGACGGCGAGGACGTTCGACAGCGGCACCTTGTAGAAGTCGCGCAGCGCGTTCACCGGGCCGCCCGACAGGTTCATGAACGACATCGGCTTCGTCAGCACCACCCGCCGGCTGCCCGTCCCCGGCGGACCGATCCGCCCCTCGACGACCTGCGCCTGCGCCTTGCCCGCCCGCTTGAACCTCCCCCCGATCCGCTCGGCCAGCAGATCGGCCACCATGAAACCGACGTTGTGCCGGTTCATGGCGTACTCCGGACCGGGATTGCCGAGCCCCACGATCAGCCAGGGCGCGTTCGCGTCGGTCGTCACGTCCATGTCTCCTTGATACGCGGATACGCGCCAGCCGCCGCCCCGAAACCGAAGGGGCAGCGGCTGACAGAACTACTGAAGCCCGAGGATCAGGCCTCGGAGCCCTCGCCCTCGGCGTCCGCCGGGGCCTCCTCCGCCTGCGCGGCCAGGACCTGAAGGACGACCGCGTCCTCGTCGATCGCCAGCGTGGTGCCCTCGGGCAGCGGGATGTCCTTGGCGAGGATGGCCGCGCCGGCCTCGAGGCCCGCGATGGAGACGGTGACCGACTCGGGGATGTGGGTCGCCTCGGTCTCGACGGTCAGCGTGCTCAGCACGTGCTCGAGCAGGTACGCGCCCGGGGCCAGGTCGCCCTCGGTGTGCACGAAGACCTCGACGTTGACCTTCTCGCCGCGCTTCACGGTGAGCAGGTCGACGTGCTCCAGGGCGCGCGAGACCTTGCCGCGCTGCACGGCCTTCGGGATCGCGAGCTGGGTCTTGCCCTCGATCTCCAGGCTGAGCAGGACGTTCGGGGTGCGCAGGGCGAGCTGGAGCTGGTGGCCCGGCAGCGTGATGTGCAGGGGCTCGACACCGTGCCCGTAGACCACCGCGGGGACCTGGCCGGCACGCCGGATACGCCGGGAGGCGCCCTTGCCGAACTCGTCGCGGGTCTCGCCGGCCAGCTTGATCTCAGCCATGTTCACTCCTCGTAGAACTGGGGAAAGGTGGTCACCCGGCCAAACCATCGGCCTGCTACGAAGAGCGCGTCGATAACGGACCGCCGCACCCATGGGTACGGCCTCCCTCGCCGAGCAACTGGGGCAGTCTACTCGGCGGGGAGGCCGCAGAAAAATCGATCAAGCAACACGGTCAAGCACGGCCGCTAGAAACGACCGTCGCTCACTGCTCGTCGAAGAGGCTCGTCACCGAGCCGTCCTCGAAGACCTCGCGCACCGCGTTCGCGATCGTCGGCGCGATCGACAGCACGGTGATCTTGTCCACCTCCAGCTCGCCCGGCGTGGGCAGCGTGTTGGTGAAGATGAACTCGCTCACCTTCGAGTTCTTCAGCCGGTCGGCCGCCGGACCCGACAGCACACCGTGCGTCGCCGTCACGATGACGTCCTCCGCGCCGTGCGCGAACAGGGCGTCCGCCGCCGCGCAGATCGTGCCACCGGTGTCGATCATGTCGTCGACCAGGACGCACACCCGGCCCTTGACCTCGCCCACGACCTCGTGGACGGTCACCTGGTTCGCCACGTCCTTGTCGCGCCGCTTGTGCACGATCGCCAGCGGCGCGCCCAGCCGGTCGCACCAGCGGTCGGCGACGCGCACCCGACCGGCGTCCGGCGAGACGACCGTCAGCTTCTCGCGATCCACCTTGCTGCCCACGTAGTCCGCGAGGAGCGGCAGGGCGAACAGATGATCCACGGGGCCGTCGAAGAAGCCCTGGATCTGGTCCGTGTGGAGATCCACGGTCAGGATCCGGTGCGCACCCGCCGTCTTCATCATGTCCGCGATCAGACGGGCCGAGATCGGCTCCCGCCCACGGTGCTTCTTGTCCTGACGCGCATAACCGTAGAAGGGCACGATGACCGTGATCGAACGCGCCGAAGCCCGCTTCAACGCATCGATCATGATCAACTGCTCCATGATCCACTTGTTGATCGGAGCGGTGTGGCTCTGGATCAGGAAGCAGTCCGCGCCGCGGGCCGACTCCT
The DNA here is from genome assembly GCF_900110755.1 of Streptomyces sp. yr375. Lineage (GTDB taxonomy): Bacteria > Actinomycetota > Actinomycetes > Streptomycetales > Streptomycetaceae > Streptomyces. The sequence continues at coordinate 35,219 of NZ_FOFF01000016.1, read as the reverse complement.
GGTAACGGACATAGATCTCGCCGTTGGCGAAATCGAAGGCCTTCGTCGGGACGACCCCGACCCCCAGTTGGTGGGCGACCTCCTCGGCAAGCTCGGGGTGGGCGCGGCCGGAGAAGAACATCATCTTCTTCTCGCCGGTCGTCTTGATCCCGGTCACAGCACTGTCTCCTCAGAGGTGTTCAGCCAGGGTGTCGAGAGACCGCGCCACTGGGCGTGACGGGGCCGTGTCCTGGCTGGTGGGGTGCGGGTGTGTGCTTATCACGGTACGCCGTGTCCGACGCGCCTGTTTCGGGTCAGCTTCCGCTTTCCTCCGGGCGGGACGCGGGCTCCGCGGCCTTCGCCGCCGCGCTGCCCGGCCGCTTACGCGCCACCCAACCCTCGATATTCCGCTGCTGACCACGGGCCACGGCCAGCGAACCGGGCGGCACGTCCTTCGTGATCACGGAGCCGGCGGCGGTGTACGCGCCGTCCCCGATGGTGACGGGAGCCACAAACATGTTGTCCGAACCGGTCCGGCAGTGCGACCCGACGGTGGTGTGATGCTTGTCCTGTCCGTCGTAGTTCACGAACACGCTCGCCGCGCCGATGTTGGTGTACTCGCCGATCGTCGCGTCGCCCACATAGGACAGGTGCGGGACCTTCGTACCCTCACCGATCGCGGCGTTCTTCGTCTCGACGTACGTGCCGATCTTGCCCTTCGCCCCGAGCCGGGTGCCGGGCCGCAGATACGCGTACGGCCCCACGGTCGCGTGGTCGCCGACCCGGGCGCCGTCGGCGACCGTGTTGTCGACCCGGGCCCCCGCGCCCACGACGGTGTCCTTCAGCCGGCTGTTGGGGCCGACCTCCGCACCCTCACCGAGATGCGTCGCGCCGTGCAACTGCGTACCCGGGTGCACGACGGCGTCCTGCTCGAACGTGACCGTGACGTCGACCCAGGTCGACGCCGGGTCGATCACCGTGACGCCCGACAGCATCGCGGCGGTCAGCAGCCGGTCGTTGAGGATCCGGCGCGCCTCGCTCAACTGCACCCGGTTGTTGATCCCGGCGATCTCACGGTGGTCGGCGGCGACCGACGCCCCGACCCGGTGACCGGCCTCACGCAGAATGCCGAGGACATCGGTGAGGTACTCCTCACCCTGGCTGTTGTCCGTGCGCACCCTCTTCAACGCGTCGGCCAGAAGCTGCCCGTCGAACGCGAACACCCCGGAGTTGATCTCCCGGATCGCCAGCACGGCCTCGGACGCGTCCTTGTGCTCCACGATCCCGGTGACCGCACCGGACACGTCGTCCCGCACGATCCGCCCGTACCCGGTCGCGTCCGGCACCTCGGCGGTCAGCACGGTCACGGCGTTGCCGTCCGCCTGATGGGTCGCGGCGAGCCCGGCCAGCGTCGCGCCGGTCAACAGCGGGGTGTCGCCGCAGACGACCACCACGGTCCCGTCGAGAACCCCGCCGAGCTGCTCCAGCCCCATCCGGACGGCGTGCCCCGTGCCGTTCTGCTCCTCCTGCACGGCGGTGCGTACGGCGGAGTCGACCGCGGCGAGATGCGCGGTGACCTTCTCGCGCGCGTGCCCGACGACGACGACCAGGTTCTCCGGGTCCAGTTCGCCGGCGGCGGCCAGCACATGGCCCACGAGGCTGCGGCCGCAGATCTCGTGGAGGACCTTCGGTATGGCCGACTTCATACGGGTGCCCTCACCCGCTGCGAGTACGACGACGGCTGCCGGGCGAATGGCGCTCACGGAGTTGCCCTTCGGCTGTGGAGAGGTGGGGACACCCGAAGGATACCGGGGCGTTTCATGGCGGACATGAGTGCGGGCCCTGACTGTGCAGTCAGGGCCCGGTCAGCAGCTCCGCCGGCTGGATTCGAACCAGCGTCTCAAGGCTCCAAAGGCCTGCGGGATGCCGCTACCCCACGGCGGATTGCTGCCTCAAACCTTACCGGAGGCGAAGAGGGCATGATCCCGCCCGGCGGATTCCACGATCCCGGACCACCATCCTTCGATGCGGCGGTACAGCTCGGCTCCCTGTAAAACGCCGATCACAAGACAACCCCGGTAGTTCTCGCCCACATTCTTGCGGACGGTCTTGGGGTTGTGTTTCTTGATGGTCGTCCTCTGGAACAGGGAGACGTTCACACCGACGAGGTCGGCCCAGTAGCGATTGGCACCCTCGACGTCAGCCGTCATGTGGATCATCACCCGGTAGCGGAGGCGCTCGCGGTCCACTCCGAGCAGGTCCAGCCAGGCCATGTAGACCCTGATCACCCCAGGGTCACTGTTGACGAACTGCACGCTCTCACGCCTGGCGTATGGCTTGTCCTTGCCGCCCTCGGCCCAGTAGAGGGCGACGCCCGCCATGAACAGGTCACGGTCGGACATCTTGCCGATCTGCTCTGCCGCCGCCGCTTTGGTTTGCTGCCGGGCCTCGTCCCGTACCGCCAGTTCGTGCTCCCATCGCTTTCGGCCGGCCAGCCTGGCCTGCTCCGCAGAGTCCCGTCGCTCCGGCTTCGGCAGATCCCGTACCCAAAGCGAGATCGAACTCTTCGAGCACCCCAGCTCCACCTGGATCTGGTCGTACGTCAAGCCCTGGAGCCGTAGCTCCCGTGCCTTGTCCCTGAGGTCGTCCTTCGCGTTCGGGCGCTTCGTCCAGTCCGGAGGCGGCTCGCCTTCCAGGAGTCGGTTGAGGATGTCGTTGTTGTCGACGTAGAGCCGGTCGCGGATCTGCCGTCGGCTGAGGCCCTCGCGCCGCAGCGCGACCGCCTGTCCCCGCAGTTTCTCGAAGTCCCCGTACTTGCCGAGTGCATGTGTCATACGCATACCGTCCGGCCGGAATGGCGGGTTCCGGCCTTGAACGGGTGTGGTTCACCAGTTCGAGTGATATCGGTGGGTTTCGATGGTGTTCGGTTGCGGCGCGTGGTGTGGGGTGGTGGGGGAAGGTCGCCGGAAAAGGCGGGGGGCGCGCCCGTAGGCTGGGGGCATGACCACGACGGGGGAAGAGGACGCGGCGGCCCGGGGAGGGCCGTTGTGGTGGACCAGGTGGCGCAGCGCGGCGTTCGACTGGAGTTTGGGGGTCGTGTCCGCGGTGGAGTGCGCGGTGGAGGGGATCCCGTTCGCGCGGGACGCGGGGATCCCGACCGTGGTGGGGGTCGTGTTCGGGCTGCTGGCCGGGTCGGTGTTGGTGGTGCGGCGGAAGTGGCCCATCGCCGTGGTGCTGGTGGCGATCGCCGTCACGCCGGCTCAGATGGGCTTCCTGATGGGCATCGTCGGGCTGTACACGCTCGCGGCGTCCGAACTGCCTCGGCGGATGATCGTCTCGCTCGCGGGGATGCAGCTCGTGGGCACGCTGATCGTGACGTTCGTGCGGGTGCGGCAGAGTATGGCGCGGGGGACGTTGACGCTGGGGGACTGGTTCGTTCCGTTCGCCGCGATCGCGACGTCGCTGGGGCTCACCGCGCCGCCGCTGTTGCTCGGGCTGTACATCGGGGCGTGGCGGCGGCTGATGGAGAGCCTGCGGGAGCGGGCGGACAGCCTGGAGCGGGAGTTGCAGTTGCTCGCGGAGCGGGCGGAGGAGCGGGCGGAGTGGGCGCGCGGTGAGGAGCGGACCCGGATCGCGCGGGAGATGCACGACGTCGTCGCGCATCGGGTGAGTCTGATGGTCGTGCATGCCGCCGCGTTGCAGGCGATCGCGCCGAAGGATCCCGAGAAGGCGGTGCGTAACGCGGCTCTGGTGGGGGACATGGGGCGGCAGGCGTTGACCGAGCTGCGGGAGATGCTGGGGGTGTTGCGCAGCGGCGGTCCGCGGGAGCGGTCGGCGTCGGTGCCGTTGGTGGCGGTGGCGGTGGCCGCGGTGGCGGTGGAGGGGGACGGGCCTTCGCTGGGGGAGCTGGAGGAGTTGGTGGGGCAGTCGGCGGCTGCGGGGATGGTGGTGGAGCTGTCGGTGGAGGGGGAGACGCGGTCGTACGCGCCGGAGATCGAGCAGACGGCGTACCGGGTGGTGCAGGAGGCGCTGACGAACGTCCACAAGCATGCGGCGGGTGCGAAGACGCGGGTGCGGTTGGCGCACCGGGTGGCGGAGATCGCGATGCAGGTGGAGAACGGTCCGCCGCCGGAGGTGGGGTCGGCGTCGGCGGCGGGGCTGCCGTCGGGGGGGAATGGCCTGGTGGGGATGAAGGAGCGGGTGGTGGCGTTGGGTGGGGTGTTCGTGTCGGGGCCGACGGAGGCGGGGGGCTACCGGGTGTCGGCGGTGATCCCGGCGGCGGCGTAGGCCGGTTCTCTCGTGTGTGCGTGTGTGCGTGTGTGCGTGGGGGCTCAGCCGGCGGTCAGGCGGACGGGTTCGATGCCGGCGGTGAGGGCGCCGAGGGCCTGGTCGATGTCGGGGCCGAGGTACCAGTCGCCGGTGTGGTCGAGGGTGTAGACGCGGCCGGCGGCGTCGATGGCGAGCAGTGCGTGGGTGTCGGTCTCGGCGCCGAGGGGGCTGACGTCGGTGTCGAGGGCGCGGCCGAGGTCGGCGAGGGTGCGGGCGAGGTGGAGGCCGTGCAGGGGGTCGAGGTGCAGGGTGGTGGGGGCGACCTGGCGGCCGGGGCCGGTGGGGGTGATGGTGAGTCCGCCGAATTCGGCCCAGGCCTCGACGGCGGCGGGGAAGACGGCGTGCCGGTGGCCGGCGGGTGAGGTGTGTTCGCGGAGGGTGTCGGCCCAGATCTCGGCCTGTTTGATGTCCCAGCGTCCGGGTTGCCAGCCGGCGGCGCGCAGGGCGGCGTCGACGGTCACGGGGAAGCGCGTGGTGGAGGTGCGGTCGGGGTGCATCTGCCCTTCGTTCGTCGAGCTGGTGGTGCGGGGCCCGGCGGGGGGCCGTGGTGCTTGAGAGAGCGGGGGGCGGAGGTCAGTCGTTTGTCGTCGGGTTGACGATGCGGACGCCGAAGTGGTCGCTGAGGGCGGTGCAGGCGCGGCAGGGGGTGGCGAAGCTGCCGTGCAGGGGGTCGCCGTCCTCGCGGATGCGGCGGGTGGTGAGTTTGGCTTGTTTGAGGGTTTTACGGGCCTCGCCGTTGGTCATCGGTCGGCGGGCGGCGCGTCTGCTGCGGGCGGCGTCGGCGGCGGCGATGTGACGGGAGATGAGCAGCGCCTCCGCGCAGCGGCCGGTGAAACGGTCGCGCTGGGCGCTGGTCAGGGTGTCCAGGAAGTCCTGGACGAGGGGGTGCAGGGGCGGTGGCTGGTCGCCGCGCGCGGCGGTGCCGGTGAGTGTGGTGGCGCCGCGGACGGAGAGGGCGGCGGCGACGGTCGGGAGTATGCCGTCGCGGCGGTGGCGGAGCGTGGGGGCGTGCGGGGTCTCGGTGGCGGACCAGCCGATCCGGGGGTCGCCGCCGGGACCCGCGTACGGACCGGCGGCGACCGTGCCGACGTACGGGCCGGTGTGCGGGTCGCCCGTGGTGGTGCCGTGGTGCGTGTTGTCGGACCTGCCGGTGTGTGGCCCCGTCTGTGTCGCGTTCATGTTGGTCATCCCCTCCCGAGCATCCCCCGGACGTCACAGGGTGCCAAATCCCGTGCCGGGTGCGGTAGCTGGGGCGGTGCGACACGCCCTGGATCGGCCGGGCCGTCACGGCGGGGTGACGGCTGGTCACGGAAGCGGAGCGCCGATGACCGCCGTCGTCGTACCGCATAGGCTGTCGGCACCGTGAGGCGCGCGGTTGACGCGCGTCCGAGATTGCTGGAGACAGTCGATACGGGCGTGGTGGGTCGGGACCGGAAGCGGAACCGGCCGCTGCGGGCCGTACAGAGTGCCGCAGGGGGCAACCGCCATGACGACAGGTCGGCTCGGGCAACAGGCCGCGCCGCCGAACGCCGCCTATGCCGGGCAGGTCGTGCATTTCCCGGATCCGGTCCGGGCGGCACGGCACCCGAGGGGCGTGCGGGTGGACGAGCGGGGCTACCCGGATTTCTCGCCGTACGCGCGGGCGGTCGCGGAGATCGCGGATCCGCCGGAGGGTTTCGGCGTGGACGAACTGCGGTTGACGGACTACGTGTCGGCGAACGCGGCGCTCGCGGCGTCGGGGCACGAGCTGTGGGACACGGTGCCCGCGGTGGCGACCCCGCACGGCTGGACGTGGCATCACGCGGTCGGTTCGCGGCGGCTGGAACTCGTTCCGGTCGAGGTGAAGGCGCTGCTGCGGCATCACGGCGGGGTGTCGACGGCGGTGGTCGACCAGTCGAAGCGGGGCACGCGGCCGTTGCAGGAGACGCGTCCGGCGCACTTCGGGCTGCCGAAGTCGGGCGTGGCGGTGACGGAGCAGCAGGTGCAGGGCGTCGAGGAGGACCTCGGGTACCGGCTGCCGGGCGCGTACCGGTCGTTCGTGAAGGCGGCGGGCGGCTGCGCGCCGGTGGGCACCGCGTTGGACGCGGAGTTGGGGCTGCTGGTGGACCAGCCGTTCTTCACCGTGCGTGACGAGGCCGCGGTCAACGACCTGGTGTATGTGAACAAGTGCTTGCGTGATCATCTGACGAAGGACTACCTGGGCGTCGGTTTCGTGCAGGGCGGGCTGCTGGCCGTGAAGGTGAAGGGCGAGCGGACCGGTTCGGTGTGGTTCTGCGCGTACGACGACGTGCGGGACGTGGATCCGGGGTGGTCGCCGGCCGAGCGCATGGAGCGGCTGCTGCTGCCGTGCGGCGCGGACTTCGACGTCTTCCTGTCGCGCCTTGCCGGTAATCCGCCGGAGTTGGAGACGGTGGCGAACCTGATGGTGGACGGCGGTTTCGCGCAGGCGGTTCCGGTGTCGTCCGTGTCGTCGTCCGTGGGTGTGGGGGAGTGAGCTGACCGATGGTGACGTTCGCGCAGGCGCAGGAGCGCGCCGAGGAGTGGATCAACGGCGATGTGCCGGCGTACCAGCACCGTGAGGTGCGGGTGCGGGAGTTCGAGCTCGGGTTCGTGGTGTGGGCGGAGGACCGCGCGGAGGGGCCCCGTTCGGACGGGGGCGCGCAGCGGCTGGTGATCGCCCGCGACAGCGGCGAGGCCACGTTGTGGCCCGGGGTGGCGGTGGGCGAGGTGATCCGCCGGTACGAGGAGGAGTACGGCCGTCCCGACGCCCCCGCCGACGCGGCGCCGGCGCCCGCGGCACGGGTGGACCTGAACCAGACGTCGTTCCTGCTGTCGCCGCCGGAGTGGTTGCAGGAGGCGGCGGACAAACTGGGGGTCACGGAGGGGCGGGGGGCTGGTCAGGGTCCCGGTCCGGGTTCGGGTCCGGGTTCCGCTCAGGGTTCGGGTCAGGGGTCAGGTCAGGGGTCGGGAGAGGGCGCTGAGAGTGCCTCGGCCGCCGGGGTGCCTGGGGGCGTGCCCGGGGGGCTCGATCCCTCGCTTCCGCAGACGCAGGCCGGGGTGCCCGTGGGTCCGGGGGCCGGTGCGGCTCCCGCGCCTCCCGTAGGGGCGACGCCGTGGGCGGGTACGGACACCAACGGCGATGCCGGTGACGACCGTTCCGTACCGCTGCCCGCGACCGTGTTCGCGCCGCCGCTGAGCGGTTCCGACGACGAGCCGCTGCCGCCGACGGCAGCGCCGGACGCCAAGACGGCGCTCATGTCGGGCGGCAGCCAACTCCCGCGTACGGCGGTCTCGCCCGCCCTCGACGATCCGGCTGCGCCGCAGTCCCCGCAGTCTCCGCCGCCGGGTGCGCCGTCGTACGGGTATCCGCAGGGTGCGGGTGCTCCGCCGGTGTCGGCTCAGGACGGTCCGGGTGCGCCTGGGCGGTCGCTCGCGCCCAACGCCAGTGACATCGCGGACGCCGCGACCAGCAAGGCCGCGCCGCCGCCGCGTCGTCCGCGTGGTGCGGGTGCGCCGCCGCCTCCGCCGGGCGCGCCGGGAACGCCGGGTGCGCGGCCGGGGAACACGCCTCCGCCGCCGCCTTCGGGACCGGGGGCACCGGGTACTCCGGCGGGCGGCTATGTGCCCACGCAGCTTGTGTCGGCCCTGGGGGGCGAGGGGTTGACGGGTCCGGCGGGGCCTGGGGGTCCGGCGGGGCCTGGGGCGGGGGGTGCGCCGCAGCCTCCCGGTCCGCCCGGTCCGCCGAATCCGCCTGGTCCGCCCGGGGGTACGCCTCCCGGTGGTGTTCACCAGGCCGCGACGATGCTGGCCGACCCCGGTCGGATGGGGCCGCCCGGTGCGGGGGGCGTGCCGCAGCCGCCGCAGGCTCCGGGTGCCCCGGGTGCTCCGGGTGCCCCGGGTGCCCCTGGCGCTCCGGGTATGCCGGGTGCGCCCGGCGTGCACGGCTCGTCGGGGGGCGCGCAGGGTGCCGTTCACCACGCGCAGACCATGCTGGCCGGGCCTCCGGCCGGTGGTCCCGGCGTGCCTCCGCCGACGCAGGCTCCCGGCGCTGCTCCCGGTTTCCCGGGCGCGCCCGGTGCGCCTGGCGCGCCCGGTATGGCTCCCGGTGCTCACCAGCCCCCGATGCCGCCGCCGTCGTACGGGTATCCGCAGCAGCAGGGGCTGCCCACGGTCGGACCTGGCTATCAGGCCGTGTTGCGTTATCGCGCGCAGGACGGTTCCGAGCAGCAGTTGATCCGGCGTTCCGCGCCGGGGACGCCGCACCCGGAGTGGCAGATCTTCCACGAGCTGCGGGCGATGAACGTGCCGCCGGACCAGGTGCTGGAGCTGCACACGGAGCTGGAGTCGTGCGAGCTGCCGGGCGCGTACTGCGCGCGGATGATCCGGGAGCAGTGGCCGCAGGCGCGGATCACGAGCATCGCGCCGTACGGCACGGACCACGCGAGCCGGCAGCAGGGCATGCAGCAACTCCTGGCCCACCAGGGCGAGTTGCACCAGGTCGCCGACGGGCCGGCCCGGCCGGCGCCGGTGCGGGCGCCGTTGCCGCCCGTGCAGCAGGCGCCGCCGGTGCCGCCGGAGGCGATCGGGCAGGAGCTGGCGGCGATGTTCGGGCCGTCGGTGTTCCGGTTCGAGCAGGCCGCGGTGTCCCGGCAGGGCGTGCCGCCGGTCGTCGCGCACACGCTGGTCGTGGCGGGGCTGCCGGCGGACATGGGGCCGTTCTTCTGGGCGCAGGCCCAGCCGGGCCGTCCGGTGCCGACGCTGGCGGAGCTGGCGGCCGAGCGGGGTGTGCGGCCGGCCCCGGACGCGGGCTCGTACCTCGTCATGGGCAGCGACTTCGGCAAGGCGATCTGCGTGCAGTACGGGACGGCGAACATCGTCGCCGTGCCCGTGGAGGCGGGGCCGGGCGGGGCGTCCGTACCGCCGCAGTTCGTGAACACCGGGCTGCCGGAGTTCGCGCGCTGCCTGGCGCTGCTGGGGCGGATGTGGCGGCTGCGGTTCGGGCTGAACCAGGAGCAGGCGGGGCGCTGGACCGTCGACTTCCAGGCGCAGTTGGCCTCGCTGGACCCGGCGGCGCTCGGTTCGCCGGAGAGCTGGTGGTCGGTGCTGCTGGAGCAGATGTGGGACGGGCTGCTGTGAGGCGTACGTCCCGCTGATCCGCGTGGAGCAGTAGAGCAGTAGAGCAGTAGAGCCGTAGAGCGGTAGAGCGGTAGAGCAGTGGAGCAGGGGCCGGACCCGGTCGGAGAGACCGGGTCCGGCCTTTTTGTGTGGGGGGACCATCCGTGATCGCCCGCGATTGCTGGCGATCACCAGCGATCGCTGTGCCGCGTAACCTGCCTGCGGAGTGTCGCGTTATGAACACTTACGCCCGATCCATCAAGATATGCGCGAAATCATCATGTCGTGTCCGTCGGGTGGCGAGGGGTTCCAGGATGAGCAGCGCATCGGTGTCGGCGCCGGGGTTCGTGACCGTTCGCAGGCGCGGTTACCGGCCCGGGCAGGTCGAGGCGTACACCGCCGCGCTCTGCGCCGACCGGGACGCCGCGTGGGAACGGGCCGCCCGGCTCACGGTGCTCGCCCGGCAGATGGCGGAGGAGGCCGACCGGTTGCGCGAGGTCGTGACCGGGCTCGTACCGCAGTCGTACGACTGTCTGGGGGAGCGTGCACGGCGCATTCTCCAGCTCGCGCTCGAAGAGGCGGCGGACGTCCGCGACAACGCGCGGCGTGCGGCGCGCGAGGAGGTCGCGGACGCCGAGACGCGCGCCCTCGGTGTGCGCCAGGAGGCGCAGGAGGCGGCGGACGCGCTCCGCGCGGAGGCCGAGGAACGCGCCCGGCAGCGGTTGCTCGCGGCGCGTGCCGAGGCCGACGAGGTCCGCATCGGCGCCCGGCGCGAGGTGAAGGAGTACCGCGGCGAGGCCCTGGGCTCGCTGCGCGAGGTGCGCCGACGCACGGCCGCCGTGCTCGCCGAGCAGGACCGGGAGCACACCGAGCAGTGGACGGCGGTGGAGGGCGAGGCGGCCGAGCGGGCCGCGGCGCTCGACGCGCTGCACGCCGGGTCGGTGAGCCGCGCGGAGGCGGCGCTGTCCGCGGCGAAGCAGGCGTTCGCCGATGCCGAGGAGTCGGCCCGGCGCGGCCAGGACGAGGCACACGCGCGTGCCGCCGAGATCCTCACCGAGGCGCGCGCCCAGGAGGAGCGCACCGCGCTGGAGACGGAACGGCTGCTGCGCGCGCACGGCGAGCGCTGGGACGACGTCCAGGCCCACATCGACCACGTCCGCGACAGCCTGGCCGCGCTGACGGGTCGCGCGCCCGCGGAGTAGACACCGTCACCCCGTGGAGTAGACACCGTCACTCCGCTCGTACCGGGAACCTGCGTGGGGCGACCAGCAGGAGGACGACGAACGCCACGGCCGCCGCGCCGGACGCGCCCAGGTACACGGCGTGCACGGCGTCGGCGACCGCGTGGCGGGTCGCTTCGGGGGCGGTGCCGGCGTCCAGGTCGCGGGCGAGCGAGTCCAGGTCGCCCGTGCCGCCCAGCCGCGCGGCCAGTACCCCGTTGGCGACCGCGCCGAACAGCGCCGCGCCCATCGTCTGGCCGGTCTGCCGGCAGAACAGCACCGACGCGGTCGTCGTCCCGCGCTGCGACCACCCCACCGTCGACTGCACGCCGACGATGAGCGGGAGTTGGAAGAGGCCGAGCGCCGCGCCGAGCACCAGCATCAGCAGCGTCGGCTGCCAGGCCGCGCCCGGGTAGGGCAGGAACGGGAACGCGAGCAGCACCAGCGTCGCCGTGCCGATGCCGAGCAGCGCGGTGTCGCGGAAGCCGATACGCCGGTAGACGTGCTGGCTGAGGGCGGCCGACAACGGCCAGGACAGCGTCCAGACGGACAGCACGAACCCGGCCGTCACCGGTCCCAGGCCCAGGACCGCCTGCGCGTACGTCGGCAGGAACACCGTCGGGGCCACCATCAGCAGGCCCAGCGCGCCCAGCGCGAGGTTGACCGCCGCGATCGTCCGGCGGCGCCACACCCAGCCGGGGATGATCGGCTCGGCGGCCCGCCGTTCGATGACGACGACGAGCCCGGCGAGTGCGAGTCCCCCGGCGAACAGCGCGAGGGACGGCCCCGACAGCCACGACCAGGCCACTCCGCCCTGCACCAGCGCGGTCAGCAGCACCCCGCCGCACGCGAACACCGCCAGCGCGCCCGCCCAGTCGACACGCGCGCGTGGCGTCGTTTTCGCCGCCGACTCGCTCTGGGTGTCGTGGTCCTCCTGGGCCGCGTGTTCCTTCGGGGTCTCGCGTTCCCTTTGGGGCTCGTGCAGATGACGGACGATCAGCCACAACGCCACCGCCCCGATGGGCAGGTTGACCAGGAAGATCCAGCGCCAGTCCGCGTAGGCCGCGAGCAGCCCGCCCACGCCCGGCCCCGCGACCGCCGACACCGCCCACACCGTCGACAGCTTCGACTGGATCTTCGGCCGCTCCTCCAGCGGGTACAGGTCGGCGGCGAGTGTCTGCACCGTGCCCTGCAACGCCCCGCCGCCCAGGCCCTGCACGATGCGGAACGCGATCAGCGCGCCCATGTTCCAGGCCAGCGCGCACAGCAGCGAGCCGAGCAGGAACAGCGCGGTCCCGGCGATCAGCATCGGCTTGCGGCCGAAGGTGTCGGAGAGCTTGCCGTAGACCGGCAGGGTGACCGTCACGGCCAGCAGATAGCCGGAGAACAGCCAGGAGAAGACGGAGAACCCGCCCAGGTCGCCGACGATCTGCGGGACGGCCGTGGAGACGACGGTGGAGTCGAGCGCGGCCAGCGCCATGGACAGCATGAGCGCGGCGACGACCGCACCCCGCCGCGGCGATGCGCTCCGCCGCGCGGCCTCACGTATCGCGGGTTGTGTGTCCCCCACCGAATGCCCTCCCCAAGGTCGCCTGATCGTCGATGTCCCCTGATGGTCGTCCGGTTCCCGGCGTCTCGGTGCCCCTTGCACCTAACTGCCGGAAGCCAGCTTCCCACTTGTCCTTCACCTAAGGGGAGGCCTCACCGTCATGCGGCGGAAGGGTGGAGCCCGACCGCACCCGAGGGTGGAGGCGACCCCGAGGAGGACTCCACCCAGCGGTGGACGGCCCCTAGGGGTTCCTCCGTACTACGGCTAGGGGAGGGTTCGTACCGGCGGAGGAGGAGAAGGGCCCCGCCCCGTCCTTAACCTGGCTTTAGGCCGCTGGGGGGCGGCCACAGCACCGCCGGGAGGTGGGGTTAACCCCCCTCGCAAGACGGGCCCGAGCACCAGCGCGCCGGACCCCCTCCCGCCGACAGACTCTTCGACGTAGCGACGTAGCGACGTGGCGACGTGGCGACGTAGCGACGTGGCGACGTAGCGCAGTCCAGCTCGCTCGCCACGCACCCGCTTCTGATGACTTCTGATTGCTTCTGATTCCTTCCGACAGAGGAGACGTACCGTGACATCGGCTGTGACCATTCCCAGGCACGGGGGCACTGGAGGGCGTACGGCCGTTGCCGCGCGAGCGCGGCAGGTCGTCAAGGCGTACGGGTCCGGGGAGACCCGGGTCGTCGCCCTCGACCACGTCGACGTGGACATCGCCCGCGGCCAGTTCACCGCGATCATGGGTCCCTCGGGGTCCGGCAAGTCCACCCTGATGCACTGCCTCGCGGGTCTCGACACCGTGTCGTCCGGCCAGATCCACCTGGACGAGACCGAGATCACCGGGCTGAAGGACAAGAAGCTCACCAAGCTGCGCCGGGACCGGATCGGGTTCATCTTCCAGGCGTTCAACCTGCTGCCCACGCTGAACGCGATAGAGAACATCACGCTGCCCATGGACATCGCCGGCCGCAAGCCGGACCGGGCGTGGCTGAGCCAGGTCGTGGAGACCGTCGGGCTCGCCGACCGCCTCAAGCACCGTCCCACGCAGCTCTCCGGCGGCCAGCAGCAGCGCGTGGCCGTGGCCCGCGCGCTGGCGGCCCGCCCGGAGATCATCTTCGGGGACGAGCCGACCGGAAACCTCGACTCGCGCGCGGGCGCCGAGGTACTGGGCTTCCTGCGCCGCTCGGTGGACGACCTCGGCCAGACCATCGTCATGGTCACGCACGACCCGGTGGCGGCCTCGTACGCGGACCGGGTGCTGTACCTCGCGGACGGCCGGATCGTCGACGAGATGTTCAAGCCGACCGCGGACACCGTCCTGGACCGCATGAAGGACTTCGACGCGCGGGGGCGTACGTCATGACCGTCATGAAGACCTCCCTGCGCAACTTCGTCGCGCACAAGGGACGCATGGCGCTGTCGGCGGTGGCGGTGCTGCTGTCGGTGGCATTCGTCTGCGGGACGCTGGTGTTCACCGACACCATGAACACCACGTTCGACAAGCTCTTCGCCGCGACCTCCTCCGATGTGACGGTGAGCGCGAAGGGCGCCTCGGACACCGGTGCGACGACCTCAGGCAACGGCAGGCCGCCGGTCATGCCGGCCGCGGTGCTCGGCGAGGTCCGCAAGGCGCAGGGCGTGAAGTCGGCGGAGGGGACGGTCTTCTCGACCTCCGTGACCGTCGTCGACGCCGACAAGGACAGCCTGTCGCCCTCCAGCGGCGCTCCGACCATCGTCGGCAGTTGGAACGGCAACGACGCCCGCACCATGAAGATCACCGAGGGTGCCGCGCCCAGGGGCGCCGGCCAGATCATGATCGACGCGGACACCGCCGACAAGCACCACCTGAAGCTCGGCGACGAGATCGGCGTGATCACCGCGATCGGCACGCACACCGCGAAGGTCTCCGGCATCGCCGCCTTCCAGGTCACCAACCCCGGCGCGGCGATCTTCTACCTGGACACGAAGACCGCCCAGCAGACGCTGGTCGGCACGGCGGACGTCTACACGAACGTCAACGTCACGGCCGCGTCCGGGGTGAGCGACGCGCAACTGAAGAAGAACGTCACGGCCGAACTCGGCGGCGGCTACCAGGTGCAGACGGCCAAGGAGACCGCGGACGCCAACCGGTCGAACGTGGGCAGCTTCCTGGACGTGATGAAGTACGCGATGCTCGGCTTCGCCGGGATCGCCCTCCTCGTCGGCATCTTCCTGATCGTCAACACCTTCTCGATGCTGGTCGCCCAGCGCACCCGCGAGATCGGCCTGATGCGCGCCATCGGGTCGTCACGCAAACAGATCAACCGGTCCGTGCTCGTCGAGGCGCTGCTCCTGGGCGTCGTCGGCTCGCTCCTGGGGGTCGGCGCGGGCGTCGGCATCGCGGTCGGCCTGATGAAGCTCATGAGCCTGACCGGCATGAACCTGTCCACCGACGATCTGACGGTCGCCTGGACGACGCCGGTGATCGGCATGGTCCTGGGCGTGGTCGTCACCATCCTCGCGGCGTACCTGCCGGCCCGCCGCGCGGGCAAGGTCTCCCCGATGGCCGCGCTGCGCGACGCGGGCGCTCCGGCCGACGCCAGGGCCGGCGCCGTACGGGCCGTCCTCGGCCTGCTCCTGACCGGCGCGGGCGGCTTCGGCCTCTACCTGGCCGCCGTCGCCGACAAGGCCGCCGAGGGCTCGCTGTGGCTCGGCCTGGGCGTGGTGCTGAGCCTGATCGGCTTCGTGGTGATCGGCCCGCTGCTGGCGAGCGGCGTGGTGCGCGTCCTGGGCGCGGCCCTGCTGCGGGCCTTCGGCCCCGTCGGACGGATGGCCGAGCGCAACGCGCTGCGCAACCCGCGCCGTACGGGCGCCACGGGCGCGGCCCTGATGATCGGCCTCGCGCTGGTCGCCTGTCTGTCGGTGGTCGGCTCGTCGATGGTCGCCTCGGCCACCGACCAGTTGGACAAGAGCGTGGGCACCGACTTCATCATCCAGAACGACGGCGGGCAGCTCATCACCCCGCAGGCGGTGCGGGCGGTCAAGTCGACTCCGGGCCTGGCCCGGGTCACCGAGTACAAGGTCGTCGACGCCGACCTGATCACGCCCGACGGGAAGACCTCCGCCAAGGAGACGATCAACGCGGCCGACCCGACGTACGCCATGGACCTGCGCACCGAGACCGTGGCCGGCGAACTGGCCGACGCCTACCGCCCCGACTCGATGGCCGTCTTCGAGGGCTTCGCCAAGGAGCACGGCCTCACGATCGGCTCTCCGGTCAAGGTCGCCTTCAAGGACGGCAGGACGGCGACGCTCACGGTCCGCGCGATCACCAGTGACGACGTCGTCATCGACAAGGGCGCGATGTACGCGTCGATCGCGACGGTCGCGAAGTACGTGCCGGCCGACAGGATGCCCTTGGACGTGCTGCTCTTCGGCACCGCGAAGGAAGGGCAGCAGGACACGGCCTATACGGCCCTCAAGTCCGCCCTGCACGACTACCCGCAGTACACCGTCCGCGACCAGACCGACTACAAGCAGCAGCTCAAGGACCAGATCGGCCAGCTCCTGAACCTGATCTACGGCCTGCTCGCCCTCGCGATCATCGTCGCGGTCCTCGGTGTGGTGAACACGCTGGCCCTGTCGGTGGTGGAGCGCACCAGGGAGATCGGCCTGATGCGGGCGATCGGCCTGTC
Organism: Streptomyces sp. yr375; assembly: GCF_900110755.1. Taxonomy (GTDB): domain Bacteria; phylum Actinomycetota; class Actinomycetes; order Streptomycetales; family Streptomycetaceae; genus Streptomyces. The sequence continues at coordinate 19,356 of NZ_FOFF01000016.1, read as the reverse complement.
CCGCCGCCAACTGCGCCGCATGATCCGGCTGGAGTCGGTCGTCATCGCCCTCTTCGGCGCCCTCCTGGGCCTCGGCCTGGGCATGGGCTGGGGCGCCACCGCCCAGCAACTCCTCGCCCTCCAGGGCCTGAACATCCTCGAGATCCCCTGGCCGACCATCATCGGCGTCTTCATCGCCTCCGCGTTCGTGGGCCTCTTCGCAGCCCTGATCCCGGCGTTCCGCGCGGGCCGCATGAACGTACTGAACGCGATCGCGACGGACTGACCACCACGATCCACGGGGGCACGGGGGTACGGCCCGGCGTCGAGAAGTCACGGGGGACTTCTCGACGCCGGGCCGTCTCGTTGCTTTCAGGAACGGGTAGCGGCGGCGGGGGGCGAAAACCGGCCTGTAGGCCCCACCCGAGCCACACCGCCCCGGAGGTTATCCACAGCCCCCGGCGAACGCCCCCGCCCCGTCGTACTCTGGACGCCCCCGGCCCGTGACACGCGTCGGGCCCTTCGCGTTGCCCACCCCGGACCCCGGTGCGCCCGCCCCGGCGCACCCCGGCCCCTCGGACGGAAAGCCCCCCATGAGCCTGCACGGTCTGCTCGACGCCGTCGTCAAGGACACCGCCCTCGCGGAAGCCATCCCCGCGGCCGCGGACGGCAACCGCATGCACGTCGACCTGGTCGGCCCCCCGGCGGCCCGCCCCTTCGCGATCGCCGCCCTCGCCCGCCACAGCACCCGCACGGTCCTCGCGGTGACGGCCACCGGCCGCGAGGCCGAGGACCTGGCCGCAGCCCTGCGCTCCCTGCTCCCGCCGGACGGCGTCGTCGAGTACCCCTCCTGGGAGACGCTCCCGCACGAGCGCCTCAGCCCCCGCAGCGACACCGTGGGCCGCCGCCTCGCCGTCCTGCGCCGGCTGTGCCACCCGCGCCCCGACGACCCGGAGACGGGCCCGGTCTCGGTCGTCGTGGCGCCCGTGCGTTCCGTCCTTCAGCCCCAGGTCAAGGGCCTCGGCGACCTGGAACCGGTGGCCCTGCGCACCGGCGGCCAGGCCGACCTGAACGAGGTCGTGCACGCCCTGGCGGCCGCCGCCTACGCGCGCGTGGAGCTCGTCGAGAAGCGCGGCGAGTTCGCCGTACGGGGCGGCATCCTGGACGTGTTCCCGCCCACCGAGGAACACCCCCTGCGCGTCGAGTTCTGGGGCGACGACGTCGAGGAGATCCGTTACTTCAAGGTCGCCGACCAGCGCTCCCTGGAAGTCGCCGAGCACGGCCTGTGGGCCCCGCCCTGCCGCGAACTGCTCCTCACCGACGACGTCCGCGCACGCGCGCGTGCCCTCGCCGAACAGCACCCGGAACTCGGCGAGCTGCTGAACAAGATCGCCGAGGGCATCGCGGTCGAGGGCATGGAGTCGCTGGCCCCGGTGCTGGTCGACGACATGGAGCTCTTGATCGACGTCCTGCCCAAGGGCGCGATGGCCGTCGTCTGCGACCCGGAGCGGGTACGCACGCGTGCCGCCGACCTGGTGGCGACGTCGCACGAGTTCCTCCAGGCGTCCTGGGCGGCCACGGCGGGCGGCGGCGAGGCGCCCATCGACGTCGGCGCGGCCTCCCTGTGGTCCATCGCGGACGTCCGCGACCACGCGCGCGAGCTGGACATGATGTGGTGGTCGGTGTCGCCGTTCGCGGCCGATCTCCAACTGGAGGCGGACACGCTCCAGCTCGGCATGCACGCCCCCGAGACGTACCGGGGCGACACGGCGAAGGCCCTCGCGGACACCAAGGGCTGGCTCGCCGACGGCTGGCGCGTCGTCTTCGTCACCGAGGCGCACGGCCCCGCGGCCCGCACCGTCGAGGTGCTCGGCGGCGAGGGCGTCGCGGCCCGCCTGGACGCCGACCTGACCGACCTCGGCCCCGCCCTCGTGCACGTCGCGTGCGGCTCGATCGACTACGGCTTCGTCGACTCCGTACTGAAGCTGGCCGTCCTCACGGAGACCGACCTGACCGGCCAGAAGGCGGCCGGCAAGGACGGCGCGCGGATGCCCGCGCGCCGCCGCAAGACCATCGACCCGCTGTCCCTGGAGGCGGGCGACCACATCGTCCACGAGCAGCACGGCGTGGGCCGCTACGTCGAGATGGTGCAGCGCACGGTGCAGGGCGCCACGCGCGAGTACCTGGTCGTGGAGTACGCGCCCGCCAAGCGCGGCCAGCCCGGCGACCGCCTCTACATCCCCACCGACCAGTTGGAGCAGATCACCAAGTACGTCGGCGGCGAGGCCCCCACCCTGCACCGCCTGGGCGGCGCGGACTGGACGAAGACCAAGGCGCGCGCCAAGAAGGCCGTCAAGGAGATCGCCGCCGACCTGATCAAGCTGTACAGCGCGCGCATGGCGGCCCCGGGACACGCCTTCGGCACGGACACCCCCTGGCAGCGCGAACTGGAGGACGCCTTCCCCTACGCGGAGACGCCCGACCAGCTCACCACCATCGCCGAGGTCAAGGACGACATGGAGAAGACGGTCCCGATGGACCGCCTGATCTGCGGCGACGTCGGCTACGGCAAGACGGAGATCGCCGTGCGGGCCGCCTTCAAGGCCGTCCAGGACGGCAAGCAGGTGGCCGTCCTGGTGCCCACGACGCTCCTCGTGCAGCAGCACTTCGGGACGTTCGGCGAGCGGTACGCGCAGTTCCCGGTGAACGTCCGCGCCCTGTCCCGCTTCCAGACCGACACGGAGGCGAAGGCCACCCTGGAGGGCCTGCGCGAGGGCTCGGTGGACGTCGTCATCGGCACCCACCGGCTGTTCTCCTCGGAGACGAAGTTCAAGGACCTCGGCCTGGTCATCGTCGACGAGGAGCAGCGCTTCGGCGTCGAGCACAAGGAGCAGTTGAAGAAGCTCCGCGCGAACGTCGACGTCCTGACCATGTCCGCGACGCCCATCCCGCGCACCCTGGAGATGGCGGTCACCGGCATCCGCGAGATGTCGACGATCACCACGCCCCCGGAGGAGCGCCACCCCGTCCTCACCTTCGTCGGGCCGTACGAGCAGAAGCAGATCGGCGCCGCGATCCGTCGCGAACTGCTGCGCGAGGGCCAGGTCTTCTACATCCACAACCGGGTCGAGTCGATCGACCGCGCGGCGGCGCGACTGCGCGAGATCGTCCCCGAGGCGCGCATCGCCACCGCCCACGGCCAGATGTCGGAGACGGCGCTGGAGCAGGTCGTCGTCGACTTCTGGGAGAAGAAGTTCGACGTGCTCGTGTCGACGACGATCGTCGAGTCCGGCATCGACATCTCCAACGCGAACACCCTGATCGTCGAACGGGGCGACACCTTCGGCCTGTCCCAACTGCACCAGTTGCGCGGCCGCGTGGGCCGGGGCCGCGAGCGCGGCTACGCCTACTTCCTCTACCCCCCGGAGAAGCCCCTCACGGAGACCGCGCACGAACGCCTCGCGACCATCGCCCAGCACACCGAGATGGGCGCGGGCATGTACGTGGCGATGAAGGACCTGGAGATCCGCGGCGCGGGCAACCTCCTCGGCGGCGAGCAGTCCGGCCACATCGCGGGCGTCGGCTTCGACCTGTACGTCCGGATGGTCGGCGAGGCGGTCGCGGACTACCGGCGGCAGTTGGAGACCGGCGGGATCGAGGAGGAGCCGCCGCTCGACGTCAAGATCGAGCTGCCCGTCGACGCGCACGTCCCGCACGACTACGCCCCCGGCGAGCGGCTCCGCCTCCAGGCCTACCGTGCCATCGCCTCCGCCAACTCGGAGGCGGACATCAAGGCCGTCCGCGAGGAACTCGTCGACCGCTACGGCAAGTTGCCGGAACCGGTGGAGAACCTGCTGCTGGTGGCGGGGCTGCGGATGCTGGCACGCGCGTGTGGCGTCGGCGAGATCGTCCTCCAGGGCGCCAACATCCGCTTCGCACCGGTGGAGTTGCGCGAGTCGCAGGAACTGCGCCTCCAGCGCCTGTACCCCGGGACGGTCATCAAGCCGACGGCCCACCAGATCCTCGTCCCCCGCCCGAAGACGGCGAAGGTCGGCGGCAAGCCGCTGGTCGGACGGGACCTGCTGGGCTGGGTGGGCGAACTCCTGGCGACGGTACTGGGCTCGTAAACCGTTCGGCCTGACGTGCCTGACGTGCCTGACGTGCCTGACGTGCCTGATGTGTTTGCTGAGGTGACGTCGGTGGCTCAGCGTCTGTGAGCCACCGACGCCCGTGAGCCTAGATTTCTCGAGTCTTGACTCTTGAGTCTTGAGTCTTCGGGCGGGCTGTGGACGAGTCCGCGGGCTACGGCTTTTCGGGCCGGTCCTCGTCCATGCCGAGCCGCTCATGCAGTTTCTGCTGCGCGGAGTCGACCTGAGACTCGTACTTGTTGCCCGTCTTCTCGTTGGCCTTCCGTTCCGCGGCGTCGGACATGTCCCTGGCCTTGTCCTGGGCCGCCTTGTTGCTCTTGAACCTGTCGAAGATGCCCATCCAGAGCTCCTTCCGGAGGTGACTCACATCGACGATATTCCCGAGATGCGACAGATGCCCACTTGAGCCGCTTGTGGTCTGTACCTCCCGACTGCCTCCGCGCGCCCCCTCGCTACCGTGTGTGCCAGTCCCCGTCGGGGGAATCCGCCCTGTGCGGGCGGTAACGGGCAGGCGAGAAAAAAGGGGTGGGGCGCGTGAGGCGTCTGAGGGGCGGGGCGGCGGCTGCCGTCGTGCTGATATGCGCCGTGACGGCGACCGGGTGCAAGCAGACCACCGGATCCGGCGCCGGTTCGTCCGGCGCGGGGGCGACGGCGGGCGGCTCAGCGGCGACCGGCGGTGCGGCTCTGGCGGCGGCCGAGTCGCTGACGGTGAAGGGGCGGGCCCCCAAGACCGGCTACGCGCGGGACCGGTTCGGCACCGCGTGGGCGGACACGGACTCCAACTCCTGCGACACCCGCGACGACATACTCAAGCGCGACCTGGCCGAGGTGAAGTTCACCGGCGGCACCTGCAAGGTGTCGTACGGCGTGCTGGAGTCGGACCCGTACTCCGGGAAGCACGTGACCTACCGGCGCGGCAGCAGCAAGGTCGACATCGACCATGTCGTCGCCCTGTCCGACGCCTGGCAGAAGGGTGCCAAGTACTGGGACGCCGGCAAGCGCATAGCCCTCGCCAACGACCCGCTCAACCTGCTGGCCGTCGACGCGAGCACCAACCGTTCCAAGGGCGACGGCGACACGGCGACCTGGCTGCCGCCCAACAAGGCCTACCGGTGCACGTACGTCGCGGCGCAGGTCGCGGTCAAGAAGAAGTACGAACTGTGGGTCTCGGCGGCCGAGAAGTCCGCGATGGAGACGGTCCTCAAGACCTGCCCCGCCCAGAAACTCCCCACCGGAGGCAACCCGACTAAGGCACCGGGGCGCTTCCACGCGGGGTGAGCGGGGTGAGCGGGGTGAGCGGGGTGAGTGGGTCGGTCGGCGGGTCACCCAGGCTCGCCCCGGCCGGCCCAGGTGTCTGATCGCTCCACCTGTACGTCGAGCCCACCGTGTGGACGCGGCACCGCCCTTGAGGCGGACGCCAAACATGATCCGCCCATGACATCACCCCGAGTGTGAAGGCCCGGTGTCGCCGGATTGATGTGTTCGCAAAGAATTACATCGGCCGCAAACGGGTGGGTGGCAGCAAATCGGTCAGGTTCGGTAACGACTGGTCAAGGTGGGTGCAAGACCTCACCTTGAAGCTGTGCACAAGTGCTCCACAGCAGGCAGGATCGGCGAGCTTCTGTGCCGCTGTCCCGATTTGTTGGAGTTCTGTCGTGCTGCCTCTCCGGCCGCTGAGCCGTCGCCCGGACCGTCCGCGCCGCACGTCCCTCCTATGCGGAATTCTCCGGCCTCGCCCTGCCAGACGTTCGAGCGGAGCGTTTCGTTCCCGCAGAACCCTGCGCGGACTCTCCGCGCTCCTGCTCACCACACTCGTTCTGATGCTGACGACCGACCAGGCCGTGGCCGAGGGCCTGGAGTTCGGCAGCATCGACCTGCCGAGCATGAGCCTGGCCTCCCTCGCCTCCTGGTTCACGGACCCGCAGTGGGGCAAGCTGCCGCACCAGCAGTCCGGCACCGCGGCCGGCCACCGCCACCGGGTCGGCGCCGCCGCGACCACCGCCCACCGCGGCGCGGGCCGGGCCCCCGGCAAGGGCAGGGGCGAACTCCCCGCCTACCAGGCGCACAAGTCGGCCACGAAGGCAGGCCGGAGCGCCGGCGGCGCCGGCTTCGTCTCCAAGACCAGCAAGCGCAGCGCCGCCAAGTCCACGCGCACGGAGACCGTCTTCGACAACGCCGACGGTTCCGTCACCCGCCGGATCTCCCCGAACCCCGTCAACTACCAGGTCGGCAAGGGCAGATGGGCGCCCATCGACGTGGACGTGCGGGCCGGGCCGGGCGGGCGCTGGTACGAAGCGGCCAACTCCCTCGACGTCGACTTCGCCGCCAAGGCCACCGACCCCGCGCTGACCTCCCTCGCGACCGACGCGTCGCATCGCGTCGCCTACGCCCTGAAGGGCGCCGCTCCCGTCAAGGGCACAGCCGACGGCGCGACCGTCACCTACGACCAGGTTCTGCCCGGCACCGACCTGAAACTCGCGCCCACCGCCACCGGCGTGAAGGAATCCGTCGTCCTCGACTCCGCCGACGCGGCGAACACATGGACCTTCCCCCTCACCCTCGAGGGCCTCACCCCGGTCCAGAGCACCGCCGACGGCTGGATCGACCTGCGCGACTCCTCAGGCAAGACCGTTGAGCGCATCCCTCCGTCGTACGCCTACGACTCCAAGGTGAACCCGCGCTCCGGCGACCCGGCGACCACCCACGCCGTCACCACCGAGCTCATCAAGAACGCCGACGGCTACGCACTCGAGATCACCCTCGACAGCGCCTGGCTGCACAGCAGCGACCGGGCCTTCCCCGTCACCGTCGACCCCACCGTCCAGGACGGCTGGACCACCACCTACGCCGAGTCCGGCACCGGCAACAACGTCGACCACTCCTACGAGCAGACCCTCAAGGTCGGCTCCTACGACTCCGGCGCGCACGCCGCGAACAGCTTCGTCAACCACTGGGACACCGCCTGGGACGACAGTGGCGTCACCGTCACCTCCGCGACGCTGCACCTGTTCGACACCTGGGCCTCCACCTGCACGGCGCCGGAACGTTTCGACGTCGCGCTCGTGACCAGCGCCTGGTCACCCGAGGGCGTCACCAGCTACCCCGGCCCCGCCAAGGGGGCGTCGATCGGCAGCGCGACCCCCACCGTCCCGAACGCCTGCGCCAACACCCTTGCCGACCGCACCGTCGGCGACTGGGTGCCGGTCACCCTCTCCACCTCCGCGATCCAGGGCTGGCTCAGCGGCACCACCGCCGACCACGGCCTCGCCGTCTACGCGGCCACCTCGGACGCCCTGCACTGGAAACAGTTCGGCTCCTTCAACGACCCCGGCAAGGGCCCCTGGATCGAGGTCACCTACACCGGCAACACCGCCCCGCAGCTCTACGAGCAGTTCCCGGCGGACAACGCGGTCGTCGGCACCACCACCCCCGAGTTCACGGCCTGGGCGGGCGGCGCCAACTCCACCTCGGGCAGCACCAACAAGTACCTCTTCCAGGTCTTCGACCCCGCCGGCACCAAGGTCGCCGACTCGGGCCTGGTCTCGACCGGCGACTGGACCGTCCCGGCCGGCAAGCTCGCCTGGGGGAAGAACTACACCTGGAGCGTCCAGGCCTACGACTCCACCACCGCCCTCTACTCGCCCGCCGACCCGTACGAGATATCGATCCAGGTCCCGCAGACCGTGATCACCTCGGGCCTGTCGCAGAACAGCAGCGACCACGGCTTCGACGCGTCCATCGGCAACTACACCACCTCCGACACCGACGCCTCGATATCCACCGTCGGTCCGTCCCTCGACATCGACCGCGACTACAACTCCCGTGACCCGCGCTGGACGGGCGCGTTCGGCGCGGGCTGGGCGAGCATCTTCGACGCGAGGGCGACCGAGCAGTACACGGCGTCCGGCGCGGTCGCGAGCGTGCAGGTCACCTACCCGGACGGTTCGCAGGCGGGCTACGGCAAGAACAGCGACGGCACCTTCACCCCCGGCAACGGGCGGTTCGCCACCTTCCAGACCGTCACCGGCGGCTACACGCTCACCGACAAGGACGACACCCTCTACACCTTCACCCAGTCCCTGGGCTCCGGCGCCTACGGACTGACCTCGGTGACGGACGCCAACGGCCGGGCGCTGAACCTCACCTGGGCCGGCGGCCACATCACCAAGATGACCTCGGCGGTCTCCGGCCGCACCCTGAGCCTCACCTGGTCCACCCCGACCGGCGCGCTCGCCGCGCATGTGGCGACCGTCGTCACCGACCCGGTCACGGCCGGGGACTCGACCACGGCGCAGACCTGGACGTACGGCTACACCGGCGACCAGCTCACCAAGGTCTGCACGCCGCTGTCCTCCACCAAGTGCACGACGTACGCCTACACCACGGGCTCCGGCTACCAGAACGCGGCGCTCGACCTCGACCCGCACACCTTCTGGCCTCTGTCGGAGACCTCCGGCACCACCGCCAAGGACGCCGTCCTCGCAGGCGAGGGCACGACGAACGCGACGTACGAGAACGTCACCGTCGGGCAGAGCGCCGGTCCGCTGACCGGTTCCTCCGCGAAGGCGGCCACGTTCAACGGGACGACCTCCGACGTCTCCCTCCCGAAGAACCTCGGCAACGACACCGACTCCGGCGCGCTCTCGCTCTGGTTCAAGACCTCGGCCGGTCCCGGTGTCCTCTACTCCTACGCCTCGCAGCCCATCGGCTCCGGGCAGGCGTCCGGCTTCTACACGCCGTCGATCTACGTGGGCACGGACGGCAAGCTGAACGCCGAGTTCTGGTACAGCGGCGGCATCAACCCCATCGTGACCTCGGCGTCCGTCGCCGACGGCAAGTGGCACCACGTCGTGCTCTCCGCGGCCGGCAACTCCCAGACCCTGTACCTGGACAGCGCCAAGGTCGGCTCGCGCACCGGCACCATCTCCATCAAGAGCGCGACCGCCTTCGGCAAGAACCAGTCCTTCAACTACCTCGGCACCGGCTTCCTCGGCGGTAGCTGGCCCGACCACCCGTCGTACTCCGACGACGACGGCCACGCCACCTACTTCAACGGTTCCATCGCCGACGTGGGCTGGTACAGCCGCCCGCTCGTCGCCGCGGACGTGAGCGCCCTCTACACGTACGGCACGCACAGCGAGTCCCTGCTGACCTCGATCAAGCGGCCGTCCGGCAAGACGTACGCGGCGATGACGTACGACACCGATTCCACCGTGCTGTCGCAGATGACGGACGAGAACGGCGGTACGTGGGTGCTGGGCACCCCGACCGTCTCCGGGTCCAGCGACACCTACCGGGGCGCGGTGCTCGGCGGTGCGCCGAGCGAGTACTTCCGGCTCGGCGAGGCGGCGGGCGCGACCACGGCCGTGGACCAGGTGCGCGGCGGGAACGGCACCTACGGCGCGGTCACCCTCGGGGCCGCGGGCCCCTTCAGCGACCAGAAGGCCGCGACCTTCGACGGCTCCACCTCCTTGCTGACCCTGCCCAGCGGTTCGCTGCCCACCTCGGGCGCGCAGTCGACGAGCATGTGGTTCAAGACGTCCACGGCGAACGGTGTGCTGCTCGGCGCGAGCAAGGACCCGCTGAGCGCCGGCACCACCACCCTCGGCTACTCCCCCGTCCTCTACGTCGGCAGCAGCGGAAAACTGCACGGCGAGTTCTACTTCTCGGGCGGCTCCACCAAACCGCTCGTCTCCGCCGCCGCCGTCACCGACGGCAAGTGGCATCAGGTCGTCCTCTCCGCCAGCGCCACCAGCCAGTCCGTCTATCTCGACGGCGCCCTCGTCGGCACCCAGACCGGCACCGCCGCGATGGCCGGACAGCCGTACACCTACGTCGGCGCGGGCTTCAACGGCGGCAACTGGCCGGACGAGGGCCACACCAGCTCCACCTCCAACACCGGGTACGCGACCTACTTCAAGGGCTCCATCGCCGAGGCCGCGCTGTTCCGCTCGCAGCTCTCCGCCGCCGACGTGGCCCAGAGTTACGAGGCCGCGCAGAACTCCACCGGCCTCCTCCCGGTCGAGACGGTGAGCGTCACCTCCCCGACCGGCTCGAGCCTGAAGTACACGTACGACGTCACCAACGGAAACCGCGCCCTCACCGAGATCGACGGTCTCGGCAACAAGACCAGCTTCGGCTACGACTCGGCCGGTTTCGAACACACCGTGATCGATCCGAACGGCGTGCAGACCATCACCGGTCACGACGTGCGTGGCAACGTGGTCTCGTCCACGTCCTGCCAGGACCAGGCCGCCAACAAGTGCAACACCGAGTACTACACGTACTACCCCGACGACACGACGGCCCAGCTCACCACCGCCGACCCGCGCAACGACCAGCTCCTGACCGAGCGCGACGGCCGGTCGGCGTCGGCCGCCGACACCACGTACCTCACGTCGTACACCTACGACTCGGCAGGCAACCAGACCGCTATCACCGGCCCTGCCGTGCCCGGCTTCCCCGGCGGGCGCAGCACGACCACCGTGTACAGCGACGGGACCAGCGCCTACGCCTCCGCCGACGGCGGGGTGGTGCCCAAGGGGCTGCCGGTGCGGACCGTCTCGCCGGGCGGGGCCGTCAACCAGGTGTCGTACCTCAAGAACGGTGACGTGGCCGCCACGACGGACGCCGTCGGGCTCGCCACTTCGTACACCTACGACGGTCTCGGCCAGGTCCTCACCGAGAAGGTCGTCTCCGACACCTACCCGGCCGGTCTGGTGACGTCGTATCGGTACGACACCGCGGGTCAGGTGGTCGAGGAGCACGACCCGCAGCTCACCGACCGGGTCACCGGCGCCACCCACGCCGCGGTCTCCACCTCCGTCTACGACGACGACGGCGACGTCACCTCGCAGACGGTCGCCGACGCGAGCGGCGGCGACCACTCACGTGCCCAGAACTGGACCTACGACGGCTACGACCGGGTGCTGACCGAGTCCGACGCCAACGCGGCCGAGGGCGCGAGCAACGGCAACACCACGACGTACACGTACGACACCTCCGGCAACAAGACCAAGGAGGTGACGACCGCCGGCACCGAGACCCGGTACACCTACAACGACAACGGCGACCTGCTCACCCAGGGCCTGATGTACACGGGCGACCCGGTGAACCCGCACTCGGCGGCGCTCCTCACCGAGTCCTCCCGGGCCTACGACCCCGCCGGGCGGCTCGCCTCGATCACCGACGCGATGGGCAACACCACCGCTTACACCTACACCGACGACGGTCTGACCGCGACCGTGAAGCGGACCAGTGCCGACGGAACCAGCACCTACACGCTGGAGTCGGACGTCTACGACGCGGCCGGCAACCTCACCCAGTCGACCACCGACAACGGCGAGACGGTCACCAAGCACACGGTCGACGCGGCCTCCCGGACCACGTCCACCGTGCTGGACCCGACCGGTGTGGACCGGGTGACGACGGTGTCGTACACCCCGGACGACCAGGTCGCCTCCGAGAACGACCACGATTCCTCCGGCTACGACCGCACCACCACCAACAGCTACGACGACATGGGCAACCTGCTCGGCGAGACGCTGTACGGGGATGCCTCCGGTCACCCGGCGGGCTGGTGGAAGCTCGACCAGACGGCCGGCCGCTCGGTCACGGACTCCTCCGGCAGCGGGAACACGGCGACGGCGGGCCCGGGGGTCACCTGGGCCGACGACGCGGCCCGGTTCGCGGGTTCCGCCACCGGTGCCGGTGACCTCGTCGCCACCAACGGCCCGGTCCTGGACACCACCGCCTCCTACACGGTCTCCGCGTGGGTGAACCTCGCCGACGCGTCCACCGTCCGAACCTTCGTCGCGCAGGGCGGCACCAACCGGGCCTCGTTCTCTCTCCAGTACAACAAGAACGCCAACGCCTTCCGCTTCCACGCGGACAACGCCGACGCGACCTCCCCGTCCGCGTCCTTCGACGCCCAGGCCGCCACGGCCGCTCCGCTCGACACCTGGACCCATCTGGTCGGCGTGTTCGACGCGAGCAACGGCGCGATGAAGCTGTACGTCAACGGCGCGGTGGCGGGCTCGGCGACCGACACCTCGCCGTGGACGGGCACCGGGCCGCTGACCGTCGGCGGCGTGAAGACGGCGGGCGGGACGACGTCCGACGTCGTCAACGGCGAGGTCGGGGACGTGCAGGTCTACCAGCGTGCCCTGGCCGCCACCGAGGTCACCTCCCTCTACGGCGAGGGCCGCAGCGGCGGCACGGTCGGCTCCTCCGACGCCCAGACCACCAGGTACACCTACGATCAGCGCGGCCTGCCGACATCCATGACGGACGCCGAGCAGCACACCACGAACTACGCCTACGACGAGGCCGGCAACCTCGCGGTCACCACCGCGCCGGCCGTCCAGGCGGAGCCCGACGGCACCACCGCGTCCACCGTCCGCCCGGTCACGACCAGCGGCTTCAACACCTTCGGCGAGGGGGTGGAGGAACAGGACCCCGACGGCCTGGTCACCAGCACCGTCTACGACGCCGAGGGAAACAAGGTCTCGCAGACCCTCCCCTCGTACACCCCGGCGGGCGCGTCGAATCCGAACGCGGGCACGACCGTGTGGACGTACGACAGCGAGGGCAACCAGACCTCGGTCACCTCGCCAGGCGGCAGGACGTCCTCCTACCTCTACGACCAACTGGGCGACGTCGCCCAGGTCACGGACCCCGACGGCACCAAGACGCACGCCGTCTACGACGCCGACGGCGACCAGCTCTCGGCGACCGACGGCACCGGCGCCCAGGCACAGGCCACGTACGACTACCTCGGCCGCCGGCTCACCTCGTCGACGATGGAGCGCTATCCGTCGACGAAGACCCTGACGGGCACCACGTCCTACGCGGTCACCACCGGCAACCCCTACGGGGCGCACGCCTCCTCGGTGACCTCGCCGGGCGGGGTGACGACGTCCTACGGCTACAACCGGGCCGGTGACGTCACCTCGGTCACCGACGGCGCGGGCAACACCACCCGCTACACCTACGACTTCGAGGGCAACCAGCAGAAGACGATCCTGCCCGACAACACCTGGACCCAGACCGACTACAACGCCGACGGCGACCCGACGGCCACACACGCCTACGACGCGAACAACGTCCCGCTGTGGTCGACGTCCCAGACCTACGACGGCGTCGGCAACCTGACCGCCGCCACCGACGCCCGTGACCACACCAGCCACTTCACCTACGACGCGGCCGGTACGGTCACCCAGGAGATCCAGCCGGTCGACGCCTCGACGTCGATCACCACCACCTTCGGCTACGACGCGGCTGGCAACCGCACCCGCTTCACCGACGGCCGCGGCAACTCCTGGCGCTACACGTACACCCCGTGGGGCCAGCAGGAGAAGATCACCGAGCCGACCACGGCCCAGTACTCCTCGGCCGCCGACTCGACGACGACCTTCGCCTACGACGCGGACGGGCAACTGACGAACGCCACGCTCCCGGGCGGCACGACGACGTCGATGACGTACGACTCGGTCGGTCGGCTGAAGTCCATGGCGGGCACGGGCGCGGACGCGGCGACGGCCAGGCGCAGCTTCACCTACGACGCCGACGGCCGGGTCCTGTCGGCCGACACCGACGAGGCCGGCATCACCGGCGCGGTCGACCACCAGGACGCCACGCACGACGCGTTCACCTACGACGACCGCGGCGACCTGCTGACGACATCGGGTTCGGCGGGCACGTCGAGCTTCGCCTACAACGACGACTCCTCGGTCACCTCCCGCACCGACGCCGCCGGCACGACGGCGTACGGCTACGACACGGCGGGCCGTCTGTCCTCCTTGGACGACCCGGCGACGGGCAGTCAACTGACCTACACCTACGACCAGTTGAGCGACGTCAAGACAGTCAGGTACGGCTCGACGGGCCAGACCCGCACCTTCACCTACAACAGCGCGCACCAGTTGACGAACGACGTCCTCGTCCAGGGCGCCTCGACGATGGCGAGCTTCGCCTACGGCTACGACGAGAACGGCAACCTGACGTCGAAGACGACGACGGGTGTGTCGGGAGCCTCGGCGAACACGTACGGCTACGACTGGGCCAACCGCCTGACGTCATGGAACAACGGCACGAGCACCACCTCGTACGCCTACGACGCGTCCGGCAACCGCATCCGCAACGGCGCCGACGTCTACACCTACGACGAGCGCGACGAGCTGACCTCGGACGGCACGCACAGCTACTCCTACTCGGCGCGCGGCACGATGACCCAGGAGTCGTCGACGGCCGGCGGGACGATCGCGTACAAGACGGACGCGTTCGGCGGGCAGATCGTCGCGGGCGAGCAGTCCTACACGCTGGACGCGACGGGCCGCAACATCACGGACCGCCTCACGTCGACCGGGGCGACGCGCTCCTTCGCCTACTCCGGCGCGGGCAACACCATCGCCTCCGACGGCGACGACACCTACACCTACGACCCGGGCGGCGGCCTGGTCGGCGTCAAGAACAGTGGTGGCTCGGGGGTCTTGGCCCTCACGGACCAGCACAACGACGTGGTGGGCTCCTTCACCTCCGGTGCGACGACGCTGGCGGGCTCGGCGTCCTACGACCCGCTGGGCAAGGTGGTCTCCCCGACGAACACGGTCACCGGCCATCTCGGCTTCCAGTCCGGCTGGACCGAACCGGGCACGGGTGACGTGGGCACGGCGTCCCGCTGGTACGACCCGGGCACGGGCGTGTTCCTGAACAAGGACAGCCTGTCGCTGAACCCGGTCCCGAACTCGGTGTCGGCGAACCCGTTCGCATATGTCGACGACAACCCGATGGCGGGCACGGACGAGTCGGGCAACTGCTCGATGTGGGACATCGTGTGCGACGCGAAGAAGGCCGTCCACAAGGTCGCGCACGCGGTGAAGCACGTGGCGCACAAGGTCTACCACGCGGTCAAGCACGTGGCCCGCAAGGTCGTCCACGCGGTGAAGCACGCGGCGCACAAGGTGGTCCACCACGTGAAGGACGTGTACCACGCGAGTGTGCACGTGGTGCGGCGCGTCTACCACTACACGGCACGGAAGGTGAAACGCGCCGTCCACCGGGTGGTCCATGCGGTGCATACCGCCTACCACAAGGCGTCGAGGGCGGTGCACCGCGTCGTGCACACCGTCAAGAAGGCGGCGCAGAAGGTCACGCACGCCGTGAAGAAGGCGGCGCACGCGGTGGCGGCCGCTTCGAGGACGGCGTACCACGCCACGGTGAAGGCGGCGAAGGCCACCGAGACGTATGCGAAGAACCACGCGGCGGCGATCACCTCTTTCGTGATCTCCACGGCGGTCTTCGCCGGCTGTGAGGCGTTGACCGGCGGTGTCGGCTCGATCGGCTGCGCGGCTGCGGCGGGTGCGGTCGGCTCCCTGATCGACCAGGGCTTCGCCTGCGCGGAGAACGGCGGCGACGACTGCAGCGGTGGCGCCTTCGCGGGCGCGGCGGTGACGGGCGCGATCGCCGGCGCCCTGGGCGGCGCCCTCGGCAAGATCGGCGGCAAGCTGCTGGCGAAGGCGGCCCCGAAGGCGATGAAGGTCGTCGGCGGCCTCTTCGGCAAGGGTGCGACGGAAGCCGAGGAAACGGCGGCGACGGACGCCACGGAGGCAGCGACTTCTCGAGCGGACTCAGAGGGGTCGGGCTCTCGGGCTCAGTCGCATTCGGACGAGCCCGGCGGGGCGGCCGACGAGGAGCCGACCAACTGCCCGGTTCCGCACAGCTTCACCGGTTCGACCCGGGTGCTGATGGCCGACGGCACGACGAAGACGATCGACCGGGTGCGGGTCGGCGACAAGATCGCCAACTCGGTGCCGGGCGTGACGGGCACGCAGGCGCACGAGGTCACCGACGTGATCGTGACGCACACGGACCACGACTTCGTGGACGTCACGGTGAAGGGAACGGCGAAGGCGACGGCGGGGCAGACGACTGAGAAGTCCGGTGTCAAGTCCGGTGTCAAGTCCGGTGCCAAGGCCGGTGTGAAGACGGTCGCCAAGAAGGCGGCGCGCAAGGTGGCGTTCGGTCTGGCGGCGTCGGCGGCGGTGCTGGGTGCGCTGTCGGCCGGCGACGGCAAGGCGCCGGCGACGCAGCCGGTGGCGGCGGTCAGCACGGCCTCCGGTACGGCCGCGCAGGACGCTCACCTGCAGACGACCTTCCACCACCCGTTCTACGACGAGACGCAGTCCGCCTTCGTCGAAGCCAAGGACCTCAACCCCGGCGACGTCCTTCAGACACCGACCGGCACGACCGAGGTCACACGCGTCCGTCTGTACCACGCGGACACGACGACGTACGACCTGACCATCGGTGACCTCCATACGTACTATGTGCTGGCGGGGGCTACGCCGGTCCTTGTTCACAACTGCAATGGTGTCTCTATTTACAGGACGCCGAAGGTTGATGACATGGCGCATGAGTTGGAGCGTGGCCCCAACCCGGCATCGCATCAAGATGGCGATGCTTCGGTCTATCTCGGAGAGAAGAGCGTGGCGAAGGAGTACCAGAATCGCGGCTCCTATGCGAATGGGTCAATTCGCTACGACATGCATGAGGACTTCCTCAAGGAATTCTCGGACACCGCATTCCGGTATGACCGTAAGGGGCCTGGAGGTTCCGCGAGAATCGAGTTCGTGATCCCAGTAGGGCGACTTGATCGATTCAACGAGCTCACGCTACGTAGAGTGTGGGAGCCTGGGGATGGGTGACGGCATGGTGCGGGTTGACGAAGAGCTGGAAGTGGTCGTGTCTGCGACTACGGCATGGGGGGTCAAGGTGACCACTCGAGATGGAGTGGATGGGTTTATCGACAACCTTAAAATTCCGTCATGGCTAGCTCGGGAGGAACTGCCAGTGAGCGGCACATCTCTGATCGTTGTGGTTCTTGACGATGTCCGCAGCCCGTTTAGAGGCAGCTTGCTCGATGAGGACATTGAACTCGCTCGCGACGCGCGCAGGCGAACATAAGTGACTTCGGTTGCAAGTTCCTAGCGCAAACCTGAACCCCCGTCGGATGGGTCCCGACGGGGGTTCTGGACGCTGTGACGGCAGTAGTTGACGGCAACGTCAGCGGACGGAGGCTGCGCAAGGCGGTGGGTAGTCGCCGTCGTCGGGCTGGTCGGCGGTCTCAGCGGGGTTATGGAGGGCGTGGCCGAGGATGTCAATGGCGTCCCGCTGGAGGCGGAGCCTGACGTGGGCGTAGACGGTGGCGGTGACGCCGATGTGGGCGTGGCCGAGGAGTTCCTTGATCACGACGAGTTCGACGCCCTGTTCGAGGAGCAGGGTGGCGGTGGAGTGGCGGACGTCGTGGAAGCGGATGCGGCGGAGGCCGGCCTTGCGGAGGAGCGTGGCAAAGGCACGGGTGAGGTTGGTCGGATCGATCGGCCTGCCCTGCGGTGTGGTGAACACGTACCCGTTGTGCTGCCACTCGGTGCCTGCCATGTGACGGTCGCGCTGCTGCTCCTCATGATGGTGCTTCAGCGACTGGCGGCAGCGGGCGGGGAGGGCGATGCGGCGCTCGGAGGCCCGGGTTTTGGTGGGCAGGGTGGTGAGTCCGCCCGTGCTGGTGCGCTGCAATGTGCGGCGGACGGCAGCCGTGCCCCGGTCGAGGTCGAGGTCTTCCCAGCGGAGGCCGAGGAGTTCGCCTTTGCGGAGTCCGGTGTGGAGGGCAAGTTCGAACAGCGCGTGCAGCCGGTGGCCTTCTGCGGTGGTGAGGAGTTGGCGGGCTTCGTGGGCGGTGAGGGGTTCGAAGCGCCGGGGCCGTGGGGTGCCGGTGCGGACGTTGCGGGCGACGTTGCGCGGGATCTCTTCCTCGCGGACGGCGTGCTCCAGGGCGGACTTGAGCACGGAGTGGATGTAGGTCAGCGTCAGCGGGGAGAGCAGCTTGCGGCAGCACTGGCCGACGGTGCAGCAGCGGGGCTGGTCGCGCCGGGCGTCGAGGCGACGGGTGCAGCACTGGCAGGTAGCGCGGAGCTGGTTGAGCCAGGTGCGGACGTCTTTGGCGGTGAGCCTGGTGAGCTTCTTCTTGCCGAGTCCAGGGATGAGGTAGCGGTAGACGACGGCGGTGTAGCGGGTGTGGGTGTTCTCGCGGAGGTGGTGGACGGCGACGTTCTCCAGCCAGTACGTGAGGTACGCGGTGACGCTGCCCTGCGCGGAGGGGACGGGGAGACCGAGGTTGCTGGCGGCGATCTTCTCGGTGAGCTTGGCCAGGGCTTCTTTGCGGGTGGTGCCGTAGACGCGGACGCGCTTGCGGGTGTTGCCGGGGGCGAGGACGTATCCGGCGGCTTCCCAGCGGCTGTCCTTGCGCTGGTAGACGGTTCCGTCGCCGTTGGCTCGCACGCGGCGGGAGGCGGGGGTGTCTCGGGGTGTGGTCATCAGGCGGCGGCTTCCTGTTCGAGGCGGGTGTGGATGAAGTCGGTCAGGGCGTGGGTGGGGATGCGGCGGGCGCGGCCGAGGGTGAGGGAGGCGAGTTGCCGGGTGCGGATGAGGTCGTAGACGGCGGTGCGGCCGAGTTGGAGGCGTTCCATGACCTGGGGGACGGTGAGGAGTTCCGTGCTGGCGGTCACGCGACGGCCCCCGCCCGGACGGCACTGGTCGGCCGATCAGTGGAGGGACCGACCGGGTGACCGGCGCGGTCACCGGAGCGTTCTGAGTAGCGGGTTCGGGTCGATTGCTTGGGTTGGGTTTGCCGGGTCGCGGCCAGGAGGTCGGCGAGGTGTTCGAGTTCGGGCAGGAGACCGGTTCCGGCGTACTGCCAGTGGGAGATGACCAGCGTGGTGTCCGAGTCCACGCGCTGACCGGCGATGTTGCGGAGATCGGGGGCCAGGTCAGTGGGGTGTTCGGCTCGGTCACCGACCGGACTGCCGTCCGTTTGACCGGCCTGCGTCTGAGCCGACGCCGGGGCTGCGGTCTGGGTGTCTGTGTCGGGTTGACTGGTTCGCCAGGCGGTGCGTTCGGCTCTGAGGTGGGCGAGGGTGGTGGAGTAGTGGCGGGTGCGGGTGGAGAAGTGGCCGCGGAAGCCGAGCATGTGGGCCCATTGGCGTAGGCGGAGGTGGGCGTGCTGGGCTTGGGTGGCGAGGTGCCAGGCGGTGTGGATCATGCGGCGGGCGTGGTCGGTGATGTCGTGGGTGGCGAGTTCGGCGAGGAGTCGGAGGCGGCGGTCGAGGGTGCCGGTGGTGGTCTCGGCTCCTTTGGTGGCGTACTTGGCGATGTAGGCGGCGACGTGCCGCTCGGT
>NZ_FOFF01000083.1 GCF_900110755.1 Streptomyces sp. yr375 | reverse complement strand
CGCCTCGATCGGGTCACCCAACGCCGTACCCGTACCGTGCGCCTCCACCACATCGACCTCGGACGCCGTCAGCCCCGCATCCGCCAACGCCTGCCCGATCACGCGCTGCTGCGCCGGACCGTTCGGGGCCGTCAGCCCGTTGGACGCACCGTCCTGGTTAACCGCCGAACCACGCACCACCGCCAGCACCCGATGGCCGTTGCGCTCCGCGTCGGACAACCGCTCCACCAGCAGCAGCCCGACGCCCTCACCCCACGACGTACCGTCCGCCGCCGCCGCGAACGCCTTGCAGCGGCCGTCCACCGCAAGACCCCGCTGACGCGAGAACTCGATGAAGGCACCGGGAGTGGCCATGACGGTCACACCGCCCGCGAGGGCGAGCGTGCATTCGCCGGACCGCAGCGCGCGTACGGCCAGGTGGAGGGCCACCAGGGACGACGAGCACGCCGTGTCGACCGTCAGGGCCGGGCCTTCGAGGCCGAAGGTGTACGCCAGCCGGCCCGAAACCACGCTCGCGGCGTTGCCGGTGCCGAGGTGGCCGCCGAGTTCGTCCTGGGCGTGGGTGAGGAGGGCGGCGTAGTCCTGGCCGTTGGTGCCGACGAACACGCCGGTGCGCGAGCCGCGCAGGGTCGCCGGGTCCAGGCCCGCGTGTTCGAAGGTCTCCCAGGTGGTTTCCAGCAGCAGTCGCTGCTGCGGGTCCATGGCCAGGGCCTCACGCGGTGAGACGCCGAAGAAGGCGGCGTCGAAGGTCGCGGCGTGGTCGAGGAACGCGCCGAGCCGCGTGTAGCTGCGGCCGGCGCTGCCGGGCTCGGGGTCGTACAGCGCGTCCAGGTCCCAGCCACGGTCGTCGGGGAACGGCCCGACCGCGTCCCGGCCACCCGCCACCAACTCCCACAGCTCTTCCGGCGAACCGACACCGCCCGGATAGCGGCAGGCCATGCCGACGATCGCGATCGGCTCGTCGTCGGCCCTCTGGACAGTGGTGCGCGTGGCGTCGGGACCGCTCGGTGTGGGGAGGTCGGTCAGCAGGGTGCGGAGCTGTCGGGCGAGTGCGGAGGGGGTCGGGAAGTCGAAGACGGCGGTGGCGGGCAGCCGTAGACCGGTGTCGTCGGCGAGCCGGTTGCGCAGTTCGACGGCGGTCAGGGAGTCGAAGCCCATGTCCTTGAAGGCACGGCCGGGTTCGACCTCCGTGGCGGAGGCATGGCCGAGTACGGCGGCGACGGCGGCGCGCACGGTGTCCAGCAGGTGCCGGTGCCGTTCGGTCTCGGGCAGCCCGGCCAGCAGGGCGGCGAAGGGGTTGCCGTCGTCGGCGACGCCCTCCAGGGCCTGTCGGGCGGCGCGGATCTCCTCGAAGAACGCGGTGTGACGCACGGAGGTGAAGGCCGGTGCGAACCGCTCCCACTCCACGTCCGCCACGACCACGCATGCCTCGCCGCCCGCGAGGACGTCCTCGAGTACGCCCTCCAGCGCGCCGATAGCCGTCCCCGGTTCGAGGGACCGCAAGCCGCGCCGTGCCAGTTCGCGCCCGGCCGGGCCCTCGGCCGCCATGCCCGAACCCGCCCACGGGCCCCAGGCCACCGCGCAGCCCGCGAGACCGCGTGCCCGCCGTGCCGACGCCAGGCCGTCCAGGTAGGCGTTGGCGGCCGAATAGCCCGCCTGCGTGGCACTGCCCCACACGCCCGAGATGGACGAGAACACGACGAACGCGTCCAACTCCCGTTCGCCCAACACCACATCGAGGTTGGCCGCGCCCAGCGTCTTGGCGCGCATCACGTCGGCCAGGCTCTCGGCCGATGTCTCCAGCAGGGGGCCGGAGTCGGCGGCACCGGCCGCGTGGATCACGGCGCGCAGCGGCGGGCCGTCGGCGTCGATCCGCTCCACCAGTGCCGCGAGTGCGGCCCGGTCGGCGACATCGCAGGCCTCCGCACGGACCTGGGCGCTACCCAGTTGCTCCAGTTCCGCGACGGTCTCGGCGGCTCCGGGGGCGTCGAGTCCCCGGCGGCCGACCAGCACAACGCGTTCGGCACCGCGCTCCACCGCCCACCGGGCGACCCGTACGCCGAGCCCGCCCAGGCCACCGGTCACCAGCACCGTCCCGGACGGCGACCATCCGGCCGCCGCGCTGTCGCCGCCGGGCGCGGGTGCCAGACGACGGACGAACACCCCGGACTGCCGTACGGCGACCTGGTCTTCGGCCCGTTGCGCGAGCACGCCGCGCAGTCGGGCGGCGGCCCGCGCGTCCGGGTTTTCGGGGAGGTCGATCAACCCGCCCCAGAGGGTGGTGAGTTCGAGAGCAGCGACCCGGCCGAGGCCCCAGACGCCGGCCAGTTCGGGGCGCACTCCTCCGTCGGAGTCGCCGACCGACACACCACCGCGCGTGACACACCACAGCCCGCCGGTCACGCCGACGCCCGCGTCGTCCACGGCCTGGACGGCGGCCAGCACGGAAGCCGCCCGGGCCACCGGGTCCTGGTCGCCGTCCGCACCGGGTCCGCCGTGGAGCAGCAGTACGCCGCCCAGGGGTGCGCCGACGGCGGCGGCCAGGATGCGTTCGGCCAGTTCGGCGCGGCTGTCGTCGCCCACGGCCAGTGGCACGGCGTCGGCACCCGCCGCGCCGAGCGCGTCGGTGAGCCATGCGGTCAGCGGGTCGTCCGTCCCGGTACGGGGTACGAGGACGAGCCAACGGCCGGACAACGCGGCCTCGGTGCCGCCGCCCAGGCCACCGCCCAGGCCCGGACCGGTCGCCGGACGCCAGACGACCCTGTACCGCCGGCTGTCGGCCTGTGCGGCGGCACGGCGACGACGCCACCATGCGGACAGGGCCGGCAGTACGGCACCCGCGCCCTCCAGCACCTCACCGGCGTCCACGCCCAGCACACGGCTGAACTCCGTGACGTCCCCGCCCTCCACCACCCGCCAGAAACCCGCGTCGACCCCGGCCGCGTCGGCTCCCCCGGCGGCTTCGACCGCCCGAATCCCCGTCCCCGTCCCTGCTGTTCCTGTCCCTTCCAGCCAGTAACGCTCGTGTTGGAAGGCGTACGTCGGGAGTTCGGTCCGTCGGCCGCCGGGCAGCAGCGCGGCCCAGTCCACCGGTACCCCGCGCACGTACAGCGCGGCGAGCGCCGCCAGCAGCGTCGTCGCCTCGGCGCGACCCCGGCGGACGGCCGGAACGGCGGCGGTACGGGCACCCGTCTCGGCTGGACCCTCGGCCGCCTCGTCCAGCGGCGTGGTGACGGCCGACGCCATGCCGCTGAGCACGCTGTCGGGGCCGAGTTCGAGGAACGTCCGGACGCCCTCGCGGTGGAGCGCGGCGACTCCGTCGGCGAAACGCACGGTCTCGCGGACGTGCCGGACCCAGTACTCGGGCGAGCACAGTTCGTCGGCCGTGGCCAGGTGGCCGATGAGGTTAGAGACGACGGGGATGCGCGGGGCCTGGTACGTCAGGCCTTCGGCCACCCGCCGGAACTCGGCGAGCATCGGGTCCATGAGCGGCGAGTGGAAGGCATGACTGACCGTCAGTTGCTTGACACGGATGCCCTGTTCACGCCAGCGTGCCTCCAACTCGGCGACGGCTGCCGCGTCTCCGGACACCACGACCGACGACGGGCCGTTGACCGCCGCGACGGCGACGCGCTCGTCCAGCTCCGGCAGTACGTCCGCCTCGGACGCCTCCACCGCCAGCATCGCACCACCTGACGGCAGTTCACCCATCAACCGGCCCCGCGCAGCAACCAGCGTGCACGCGTCGGCCAGGGACCACACCCCCGCCACGTACGCGGCAGCGACCTCGCCGATCGAATGCCCCGCTACGACGTCCGGGGTCATCCCCCACGACTCCAGCAGCCGGAACAGCGCCACCTCGACCGCGAACAACGCGGGCTGCGTGAACTCCGTACGGTCGATCAATCCGGCCGCATCATCGAAGAGGACGTCCCGCAACGGCCGTTCGAGTTCCAGCAACCCGTCGAACCGGGCGCACACCTCGTCCAACGCCTGCGCGAACGCAGGAAAGGTGTCGTACAACTCCCGTCCCGCGCCCACCCGTTGGCTGCCCTGGCCGGAGAACAGCCAGGCGGTGCGGGGGTCGCTGCCCACGGTGCCGCGAGTCGCCGGCGTCGGGTCCTCGCCCGCCGCGAGCCCGCCGAGGGCGTCCAGCAGCGCGGCCCGGTCCTGGCCGACGAGTACCGCGCGATGGTCCAGGGCGGACCGTGTGGTGGCGAGGGAGTAGCCGGTGTCGAGCGCGGACTGCTCGGGCCGGGCGGTCAGGTGCGCCACGAGCCGGGCGGCCTGGGCGCGCACCGCCGCTTCCGTGCGGCCGGTGAGCACCCAGGGCAGCGGCGCGGGCGTGTCGGTGCCTGGGTGTATGGCTTTGTCGGTGTCGGTGTTCGGCGTTCCGGACGCCGACGACCCCGGCTCCTCAGCTACCTCGGCCTGGGGCTCGGGCTCGGGGGCCTGTTCCAGGATGGTGTGGGCGTTGGTGCCGCTGACGCCGAACGACGACACCGCCGCGCGGCGCGGGTGGTCGGTCTCGGGCCACGGCACGCTGTCCGTCAGCAGTTCCACCGCACCGGCCGTCCAGTCGACGTGCGGTGTCGGTGCGTCGATGTGCAGCGAGCTGGGGAGTTCGCCGTGCTGCATGGCCAGCACCATCTTGATGACGCCCGCCACACCCGAAGCGGCCTGGGTGTGGCCGATGTTGGACTTCACCGAGCCGAGCAGCAACGGCTGTCCGCTCGCCCCCCGCTCCTGGCCGTAGGCGGTCAGCAGGGCCTGGGCCTCGATCGGGTCGCCGAGGGTCGTGCCGGTGCCGTGCGCCTCGACGACGTCGACGTCGGCGGGGGTGAGGCGGGCGTTGCCGAGGGCGTCGCGGATGACGCGGATCTGGGACGGACCGTTGGGCGCGGTCAGGCCGTTGGAGGCACCGTCCTGGTTGACGGCCGAGCCACGGACCAGGGCCAGCACGGGATGCCCGAGACGCCGGGCGGCCGAGAGGCGTTCGACCAGGAGCAGGCCGACGCCCTCGCCCCAGCCCGTGCCGTCGGCGGCGGCGGCGAACGGCTTGCAGCGGCCGTCGGGCGCGAGGCCGCGCTGCCGGCTGAACTCCACGAACGCGCCCGGGGTGGACATGACGGTGACGCCGCCGGCCAGCGCCATGGTGCACTCGCCCGAGCGCAGGGCCCGTACCGCGAGATGCAGTGCGACCAACGACGACGAGCAGGCGGTGTCGACCGTGACCGCCGGGCCCTCCAGGCCGAAGGTGTAGGCGAGGCGGCCGGAGACGACGCTGGCGGCGGTGCTGGTGGCCAGGTAACCTTCGCCGCCCTCGGGGGCGGAGCCGAGCAGGGCGGCGTAGTCCTGGCCGTTGGTGCCGACGAACACGCCGGTGCGCGAGCCGCGCGCGGTCGCCGGGTCGATGCCCGCGCGTTCGTAGGCCTCCCAGGCGGTCTCCAGCAGCAGCCGCTGCTGCGGGTCCATGAGCAGGGCCTCGCGCGGGGAGATGCCGAAGAAGCCGGGGTCGAACTCGCCCGCCTCGTAGAGGAATCCGCCCTCGCGGGAGTAACTGGTGCCCCGGGACGGCGAGTCGGGGTCCTGGTCGGGGTCGTAGAGACCTTCGAGGTCCCAGCCCCGGTTGTCGGGGAACCCGCCGATGGCGTCGCCGCCCCCGGCGACCAGCCGCCACAGCTCCTCGGGGCTGTTCACCCCGCCGGGGAAACGGCACGCCATGCCGACGATCGCGATGGGTTCGCGCTCGGCTTCCTCGACCTCCCGCAGGCGCTCGTGCGCGTCGCCCAGGTCGGCGACGGCGCGCTTGAGGTATTCGCGGAGCTTGTCTTGGTTCGCCATTGCCTTTTTCACCCGGGGAGGTAGTCGTGTGCGCGAGCGGGTCGGGGCCGGACCGGAGTCAGCCCTGACCGAACTTCTTGTCGATGAGGTCGAACAGGTCGTCGTCGGAGGCGTCGTCCAGTTGTTCCAGTTGTTCCGCCAGGGCGGTCGTGGTGGGGGCGCCGGTGGCTTCGTTCCAGCGGGACACCAGGTCCTTCAGGCGGCGCGCGATCCTGGTCCGGGCGGCGTCGTCGGGTGCGATCGTGTTCAGGGCGGTGGGGGTGACGGAGGTCAACGCCGCTTCGAGCCGGTCGAGTTCGGTCATCAGCGGGACGACGGGGCCGTGGTCGACGCCGGTCAGCTCGGCATCGAGCCGCGCGGCGAGCAGGCTTGCGTTCGGGTGGTCGTACATGAGGGTGGTGGGCAGTTTCAGGCCCGTCGCGGAGCTGACGCGGTCGCGCAGCTCGACCGCGGTGAGCGAGTCGAAGCCGAGCTCCTTGAACGCCCGGTCGGCTTCGACGGCGTCGGCGGAGCCGAAGCCGAGGACGACGGCGACCTGTGCGCGGACCACGTCCAGCAGGGTCCGCCGCCGGTCGGCGGACGACTGCCCGGCCAGCCGGCCCGCCAGTTCGTCCGCCGCCTCCGGCTCGTCGCCGGCGGCGGTCCGCGCCGCCGCCTCGGCCGCCGCCATCGCGGCCATCTCGGGCAGCGCGGACAGCAGCGGGCTGGGGCGTACGGCGGTGAAGGAACCGCCGAACACGGCCCAGTCGACGTCGGCGACGACCGTGTCCTGGGCGATTGCCGTGGTGGTGGCGGTGGCCGCGCCCAGGGCGGCGAGCGCGGTGTGCGGCGACAGGGCACTCAGGCCCCGGCGGCGCAGGTGGTCCAGGATCTCCTGGCCGCCCGCCATGCCGCCGTCGGCCCAGGGGCCCCAGGCCACGGCCACGGCGGTGCGGCCCTGCGCCCGTCGGCGGCGGGCCAGGGCGTCGAGGTAGGCGTTGGCCGCGGCGTAACCGCCCTGGCCCGCGCTGCCCCAGACGCCCGCGATGGACGAGAACAGCACGAACGCGTCCAACGGCTCGTCGCCGAGCAGCTCGTCCAGGTGCCGCGCCCCGAGCACCTTCGCGGCGACCAGCTCGGTCAGTTCGGCGGGGCCGGTGTCCTCGATACGACTGCTCTGCGGCAGCCCGGCCGCATGCACCACGGCACGCGGCAGGTCCCCTGCGGCACGCAACCCGTCGAGCAGGGCCGCCAGTTGAGGACGGTCGGCCGTGTCACAGGCGGCGACGGTGACGCGCGCGCCGAGCGCGGTGAGTTCGTCGGCGAGTTCGCGCGCGCCGGGTGCGTCGGGGCCGCGACGGCTGGTCAGTACGAGGTGCTGGGCACCGTTCTGCGCCAACCAGCGCGCGACATGACCGCCGAGCGCCCCGGTACCACCGGTGACCAGGACGGTGCCCGAAGGGGCCCACGCGGGGGGCGCGGGCGTGGTGGGCAGGGTGGTCCCGGTGGGGGCAGTGGGCACGGTGGGGGCAGTGGGCACGGTGGGGGCACTGTGCCCGGTGGGGGCAGTGGATCCGGCGGGGGCAGTGGGCCCGGTGGGCGCAGTGGACCCGGCGGGGGCGTGCTCCAGTCGGCGTACGTACAAGCCGGCGGGCCGTACGGCCGCCTGGTCCTCCGACCAGCCGCCTTCCGGCCAGCCGTCCGATCGGGATGCCGACCGGGTCTCCGGCTGGTCCTGCGGCTGCCCGAGCATCGCGCACAGCAGTTCGCGGGCGCGCCCGTCCAGACGTTCCGGCAGGTCGACGAGGCCGCCCCAACGGTTGGGGTGCTCCAGCGCGGCGACCCGGCCAAGGCCCCACACCTGCGCCTGGTCCGGCGCGACGAGCGGATCGGCGGCCCCGGTCGAGACCGCGCCCCGCGTGGCACACCACAGCGGTGCGTCCACCCGGGCGTCGCCGAGCGCCTGGACCAGCGCGCTGGTCAGTGCCAGGCCGCCCGTCAGCGCGGGGTGGCCGGGGTAGGGGTCGGTGTCCAGGCCCAGCAGCGACAGCACGCCGACCGGTGTCCGGGAGGCGGCGATGCCCCGAAGCCGTTCGGCGAGCGCCGCCCGGTCGTCGCCCGGGGCGACCGGCACGACCGTCACGAGAGCGCCATGGCCGGTCAGTGCCCGGCGGACGGCGTCGACGAGGTCGGACTGCGACGAGCGCTCCGCACGTCCCGCCGACTCTGGCGGTTCCGGCAGGATCAGCAGCCACTCGCCGGTCAGCCGCACCGGTGCCGTGGGAGCGGGCAGCGGAACCCATGTCTCGCGGTACCGCAGCGCGTCCAGGGCCGAGCGTTCGCCCTGCCTACGACGCCAGCCGGCGAGGGTGGGCAGTACGGCACTCAGGGATTCGGCGATCTCGGGAAGGTTCTCGGGGAGATCCAGCGTCGCGGCGAGTGCCTGCGCGTCCTCGCTGTCGACGGCGTCCCAGAAGCGCGCCTCCACCGTGTCCCGCACCGGTGCGGACCGGGCGGCCGACGGGGCCAGCCAGTACCGCTCGCGCTGGAACGGGTACGTCGGCAGATCCACCGCCGCACCGCGCCAACCGCCGTACAGCGCGGGCCAGTCCAGGCGTTCACCGCGCGTGTACAGGGTCGCAGCAGCGGCGAGCACTCCGTGCGTCTCCCCGTGCGCCTCGCCGTGTGTCTCGTCCCTCGTCCCGGCCCGCCGCAGCAGCGGCAGCACCGCGAGGTCGGCGTCGACGTCGGCCTCGTCGGCCACCGTCTCGCGTACGGAGCCCAACAGCACCGCGTCGGGGCCGAGTTCGGCAAACGACGTCACACCCCGGGCGCGCAGCGCCCGCACCCCGTCGGCGAACCGCACGGTCGCGCGGACATGCCGCACCCAGTACTCGGGCGAGGACAACTCCTCCGGCGTGGCCAGCTCACCGGTCACGTTCGACACGAGCGGGATACGCGGGGCGTCGTACGTCAACCCCTCGGCCACCGACCGGAACTCGGCCAGCATCGGATCCATCAACGGCGAGTGGAAGGCATGACTGACCGTCAGTTGCTTGACCCGCAGGCCTCGTTCATGCCAACGCGACTCCAACTCCCCGACAGCCACGGCATCGCCGGACACCACGACCGACGAGGGTCCGTTGACCGCCGCGACGGCAACCCGCTCGTCCAGCTCAAGGAGTACGTCCGCCTCGGTCGCCTCGACGGCCAGCATCGCGCCGCCCGTCGGCAGGGCACCCATCAACCGCCCGCGCGCGGCCACCAACGCACACGCGTCCTCCAACGACCACACCCCCGCCACGTACGCGGCGCTGATCTCACCGATGGAGTGGCCCGCGAGGAAGTCCGGCGTGACGCCCCACGACTCCAGCAACCGGAACAGCGCAACCTCCACCGCGAACAGCGCGGGCTGCGTGAACGCCGTCTGGTCGATCAGCTCCGCGTCGGCCGAACCGGCCGCCGCGAACAGCACCTCACGCAGAGGACGTTCGAGCAACCCCGAGAAGGCCGCACACACCCCGTCGATCGCGGCCGCGAACACCGGGAACGACCCGTACAGCTCCCGTCCGGCACCGGATCGCTGGCTGCCCTGGCCCGAGAAGAGGAACGCCGTACCGCCGGCGGCGGCCCGGCCGCGTACCACGGACGGTGTCTCGCGGCCCTCGGCCAGCGCCTCCAGCGCGGCCACCAGCTCGGTGCGGTCCTTGGCAGCGCCTCGTGCGCCGCCCAGCACGACCGCTCGGTGCTCCAGCGTCGCCCGGCTGGTGGCCAGGGCATACGCCACGTCAGGCACCCGTACGGTCTCGTCCCGCAGCAGCGCGGCGACGCGCAGGGCCTGCTCGCGCAGGGCATCGGCGTCCCGCGCGGACAGCGGAAGGAGCGGCTCGGAAAGGGATAGGGAAGGGGAAGGGGAAGGGGAAGGGGAAGGTAGGGCGTCGGGCAGGGGTGCGGGCAGGAGGGCGTCGGGGGCCTGTTCCAGCACCGAGTGGGCGTTGGTGCCGCTGATGCCGAACGACGAGACCGCCGCCCGGCGCGGCCGGCCGGTCTCGGGCCACGGCCGGGCCTCGGTCAGCAGGCTCACCGCGCCGCGCGACCAGTCCACCTCGCCCGACGGCCGGTCGACGTGCAGGGTGCGCGGCAGCGTGCCGTGCCGCAGCGCCATGACCATCTTGATGACCCCGGCCATGCCCGAAGCGGACTGCGTGTGGCCGATGTTGGACTTCACCGAGCCCAGCCACAGCGGCTGGTCCTCGGCGCGGTCGTGGCCGTACGTCGCCAGCAGGGCCTGCGCCTCGATGGGGTCGCCGAGGGCGGTGCCGGTGCCGTGCGCCTCGACGGCGTCGACGTCGGCGGGGGTGAGGCGGGCGTTGGCCAGCGCTTGGCGGATGACTCGTTGCTGGGAGGGGCCGTTGGGGGCGGTGAGCCCGTTCGAGGCCCCGTCCTGGTTGACGGCGGAGCCTCGGACCACCGCCAGCACCCGGTGTCCGTTGCGCTGGGCGTCGGAGAGTCGTTCGACCAGCAGCATGCCGACGCCCTCGCCCCAGCCCGTGCCGTCGGCCGCGTCGGCGAAGGACTTGCAGCGGCCGTCGGCGGCGAGGCCGCGCTGTCGGCTGAACTCGGTGAAGATGTCCGGTGTCGCCATGACGGTCGCGCCGCCGACCAGCGCCATCGTGCACTCCCCGGCGCGCAGCGCCTGCCCCGCGAGGTGCAGCGCGACCAGCGACGACGAGCAGGCGGTGTCCACGGTCACCGCCGGGCCCTGGAGGCCGAGGGTGTACGCGACCCGGCCGGACGCCACACTGCCGGTGGTGCCGGTGAGCAGGTGGCCCTCCAGTCCCTCCGGCTTGTCCGCAGTGGCCGAGCCGTAGCCGCAGAACGCCGACCCCATGAAGACGCCGGTCACACTGCCGCGTACCGACTGCGGGTCGATTCCCGCCCGCTCCAGCGCCTCCCACGAGGTCTCCAGCAGCAGCCGCTGCTGCGGGTCCATCGCCAGCGCCTCACGCGGCGAGATCCCGAAGAACCGCGCGTCGAAATCGGCGACGTCGTAGAGGAAGCCACCCTCGGCCGCGTGCGAGGTCCCGGCCCGCTCCCGGTCCGCGCCCAGCAGCCGGTCCACGTCCCAGCCCCGGTCGGACGGGAACGGCCCGATGGCATCCGCGCCTTCGGCCACCAGCCGCCACAGGTCCTCCGGCGACCGGACGCCTCCGGGGAAGCGACAGGCCATGCCGATGATCGCGATCGGATCGTCGGCGGACGCCAGGATCGTGGTCACGGTTGCCTGCGGTACGGCCGTGGGCGCGCCGGTGGGCTCGTCGGTGCTGAACAGCTCGACGCCCAACTGAGCGGCCAGCGCACCGGCCGTCGGGTGGTCGAACACCAGCGTGGCGGGCAACCGCAGTCCGGTCGCCGCGTTCAGGCGGTTACGCAACTCGACCGACGTCAGCGAGTCGAAGCCCAACTCCTTGAAGGCACGGTCCGGATCGATCTCCTCGGGCGAACCGTGCCCCAGCACCGCCGCGACCTGCACCCGCACCAGTTCCAGCAGCCGCTTCGCCCGCTCCGCCGCGTCCAGCCCCGCCCACTGCCGTGCGAAGGCCTGGACTCCGGTGTCGGACGCCGCGTCCCACGCCCGGCGGCGAGGCGCACTCACCAGGCCGGTCAGCAGCTCGGGCAGCGTCCCTGCGGCAGCGTGCTCGCGCAGCCCCGCCCCGTCCAGCCGCACCGCCGTGGGCGCGGACGCCACTCCGCCCCACGCCGCGTCGAACAGCGCCATGCCTTGCCCCGCATCGATCGGCAACACACCGCTACGGGCCATGCGTCGGACGTCAGCCTCGTCCAAGGTGCCGGTCATGCCCCCGGCTTGGGACCACGGTCCCCAGGCCACCGAGGTCGCGGGCAGACCGGCGGCGCGACGGTACGCCGCCAGCGCGTCCAAGTAGGCATTGGCAGCCGCGTAGTTGCCCTGCCCGGCCGAGCCCAACACACCGGCCAGGGAGGAGAACAGGACGAACATCGACAGGTCGTGACCGGCGGTGAGTTCGTGGAGGTGACGTGCCGCGTCGGCCTTCGGGCCCCAGACGGTCGCCATGCGGTCGGGGGTGAGCGCGGTGACGAGACCGTCGTCGAGGACACCGGCGGTGTGGATGACGGCCGTCAGCCGCTCGGACTCCAACAGGTCCGCCACTGCGTCCCGGTCGGCCACATCGCAGGCCACGATCCGTACAGCGGCACCCAACTCGGCCAGATCGGCACGCAACTCCTCCGCGCCGGAGGCGTCCGGACCGCGCCGAGAGACCAACAGCAGGTTGCGGGCACCGTGTTCGGCCACCAGGTGCCGGGCCACATGTGCACCCAGACCGCCCGTACCGCCGGTGACGAGCACCGTGCGGTCCGGGTCCAGCGCCGCCGGGACGGTCAGCACGACCTTGCCGACATGCTTGGCCTGGCTCACGAAACGGAAGGCGTCACGGGCCTGGCGTACGTCCCACGCCCGCACCGGGAGCAGCTCCACCACACCCGTGCCAAACAGCTCCAGCAGCTCGGCCAGCAACTCCGCGATCCGGTCCGGACCCGCCTCGAAGAGGTCGAACGCCTGGTAACTGACTGCCAGTTCGGCCGCGTCACGGACGTCGGTCTTGCCCATCTCCAGGAACCGGCCACCCTCAGCCAGCACCGACAGCGAAGCATCGACGAACTCACCCGCGAGAGCGTTCAGCACCACATCAATGCCGCTGAACTTCTCCGCGAAGGCCGTGTCCCGGGAGGACGCGATGTGATCGTCGTCCAAGCCGAGACCGCGCAGCACATCCCACTTGCCCGGACTCGCCGTCGCGAACACCTCGGCACCCAGATGCTGCGCAAGCTGAATCGCCGCCATACCGACGCCACCGGCACCGGCGTGCACCAACACCCGCTCGCCAGCCCGCACTTGAGCCAGGTCCCGCCAGGCATACCAAGCCGTCAGGAACACCACCGGCACCGACGCCGCTTCGGCGAACGACCAACCGTCCGGCACCCGCGCCAACAACCGCTCGTCCGTCACCGCGACCGGACCGAACCCACCCGAGACCAGCCCGAACACCCGATCACCCACAGCCAGACCACCGGCCCCGGCCCCTGGCCCGGTCTCCAGCACCACGCCCGACGCCTCGATACCCAGCGGCACCGCACCGGGATACATCCCCAACGCGTTCAACACATCACGGAAGTTCACACCGGCGGCGCGCACCGCGACCCGCACCTCACCCACTCCCAACGGGGCCGTGGCCTCCTCGAACGGAACCAACTCCAGCGCGTCCAACGACCCCCGCACCACACTGTCCAACCGCCACGCGTCCGCACCCGACGGCACCGCCAGGACCTCGTCAGCCCCAGACCGCACCAGCCTCGGCACGGACAACTCACCCTCACACAACCGCAGTTGCTCCACGCCAGTGGCCAGCGCCGCCGTGAGCGCGGCCCAGGACTCCGCCGTACCGTCGACATCGGCCAGCACGAACCGGCCCGGGTTCTCCGCCTGCGCCGACCGGACCAGGCCCCACACCGCAGCCGCTTCCAGTCCGTTGGCCGCGCCGGTCAGGATGGCCAACCGGCCACCCGACTCCCGGCCCAGCCATGCCTGGAGAAGGGGCAGCACGGCCGCCGGCCCGTCCGAGGCGTCCAGCCGGACCAGCACATCGCCGCCGTCCGGCACCTCGGCCAGGCCACCGACGCGATGGGCGACGGCGAGACCGTCAGGCACCGGCGCGTGGACGTCGTCGCCCTCCGTGTCGAGCAGTACCCACGCGGGACCGGACGGCGGCTGTGGCAGCGGCTGCCGCAGCCAGCGCACCTCGTGGAGCGGCACCTCGTGACGGCTCGCCGGCACAGCCGTCGCCTGGCGCATGACGAGCGCACCGACCGACAGCACCGGCTGCCCGGTTCCGTCGACGGCGGTCAGTGAGACCGTGTCCGGGCCGCTGGACACCAGCCGCACCCGCAGCAGCGCCGCGCCGACGGCGCTGACCGAGACGGCCGACCAACTGAACGGCAGCCGTCCCGGCCCCTCGCCGAGCGTGCCGAGCCCCACGCCGTGCAACGCGCCGTCCAGCAGCGCCGGGTGCACGCGGAAACCCTCGGCGTCGCCGCGCCGGTCTTCCGGCAGCGCCACCTCGACGTACGTCTCACCGTCCCGCGACCAGGCCGCCCGCAGCCCCTGGAACAGCGGTCCGTAGACGTAACCGGCCTCCGCCAGACGTGCGTACAGCTCCTCGACCGGCACCGGTTCCGCTCCGGTGGGCGGCCAGACGGTCATCTCCGGTTGCGGCTGCGGCAGTTCGTCGGAGACGGTACCGAGCGCGTGGCGCGTCCAGTCGGCGTCGGTGCTGTCGGCAGGGCGCGCGTAGACGCCCAGGGTCCGTCGGCCGGTGTCGTCGGCGGGCTCGACCCGGACCTGTACCCGTACCGCCGTGTCCGCCGCCAGAACGAGCGGTTCGGTCAGCGTCAGGTCCTCCAGCAGCGAGCAGCCGACCTCCTCGGCGGCCCGTACGACCATTTCCACGAACGCCGTGCCGGGCAGCAGTACCGAGCCCAGCACCTGGTGTTCCGCCAGCCACGGTTGGGTGCGCAGCGACAGCAGTCCGGTCAGCAGGGTCGTCCCCTCACCGGCCACCATCACGCTGCCGCCGAGGAGCGGGTGGGCGACCGGCTCGACGCCGAGCGCCGACACGTCGCCGAGCCGCAGCGGTCCCGGCTCGGGCCAGAACCGCCGCCGCTGGAACGCGTACGTCGGCAGAACCACGCGCCGGGCACCCGTCCCGGCGAAGTAGGCCTCCCAGTCGGGCTCCGCGCCACGCGCGTACAGGGTCGCCAACGCGGTGTTGAGCGAGGTCAGTTCGGCGCGGTTGTGACGGAGCGTCGGAGAGCAGACGGCGTCGTCCGCATCCGTCAGGGTCTCCTGGGCCATGGCCGACAGCACCCCGCCCGGACCAAGCTCGACGAACGTACGGACACCGTGGCCGTACAACGACCGCACACCGTCGCCAAAACGGACGGCCTCACGGACATGCCGCACCCAGTACTCGGGCGAGCACAGTTCGTCGGCCGTGGCCGTCTCGCCGGTCAGGTTCGACACGAGCGGGATACGCGGGGCGTCGTACGTCAACCCCTCGGCCACCGACCGGAACTCGGCCAGCATCGGAGCCATCAGTGGGGAGTGGAACGCGTGACTGACCGTCAATCGCTTTACACGCAGGCCCTGTTCACGCCAACGTGACTCCAACTCACCGACGGCTCCCGCATCTCCGGACACCACGACCGACGTCGGACCGTTCACCGCCGCGACGGCAACGCGCTCGTCCAGCTCCGGCAGTACGTCCGCCTCGGACGCCTCCACCGCGAGCATGGCCCCGCCCTCAGGCAGAGCACCCATCAGCCGACCACGCGCAGCGACCAGCGTGCAGGCGTCCTCCAGGGACCACACCCCCGCCACATACGCGGCAGCGATCTCGCCGATCGAATGCCCCGCGACGAAGTCCGGCCGTACGCCCCACGACTCCAGCAGCCGGAACAACGCCACCCCGACCGCGAACAACGCAGGCTGCGTGAACTCCGTACGGTCGATCAGCTCCCCGCCCTCGAACAACACCTCCCGCAGGCCCTCGAACCGCGCGCACACGTCATCCAGCGCATCGGCGAACACGGGATAAGCGGCGTACAACTCCTGCCCCACACCCACCCGTTGGCTGCCTTGACCTGAGAACAGAAAGGCCGTACGACCTTCCGCCGTCGGCCCGGTCATGCCCTGTCCGGCTGCCACCTCGTCGAGACGGGCGAGGAGTTCGTCGCCGTCGGCCGCGACCAGCGCGGCGCGATGTCCGAGGGCGGCGCGGGCGGTCGCCACCGTCACGGCGACGTCGGCGACCGGCAGTGGGCTGGTCGTCAGGTGTTCGCGCAGCCGTTCCGCCTGGGCGGTCAGCGCGGCCGGACTGTGAGCGGAGAGGGGGATGACGACCGGGTTAATTGCGGCTGGTCGGGCAGCGGCGTCGGTCGTGGGGGCCTGTTCGATGATCACGTGCGCGTTGGTGCCACTCAT
>NZ_FOFF01000013.1 GCF_900110755.1 Streptomyces sp. yr375 | reverse complement strand
CACCGGCGGCCCGAAGCCGCTCGTACTCGTCGCGCCCGGGATGCCGCCGCGACACGCGCACCGAGCTCCGTCCGGCCTTCCGAGCCCAGCCGAAGGCAGTGTTCCGGTTCACCCCCAGCTCGCGCGCCACCACGGTCACGTTCCCCACAGCATCCAGCCGCGCAAGGAAACGCTCCCTCAACCCCGAAACATCATCGCGTCCAACGGCCACGGTCCTCGCAACTCCCACAGATCGCGGGTGTTGCGAGGACCGTCAGAACCCAAGGATTCGCCGGGGCCCTCCGTCGTGCGCGGGAACTGCTCAGGAACTGCTCAGACGCTTGTCGCGCCGACCTCGACACCGTGCTCGGCGGCAAGGCGGCGAAGGTCGTCGAGCTCGGCCTGCTCCACCTCGGCGAGGAAGTCGTCGCCCTCGTCGCGAGCCCGGGTCAGATCGGACTCGGTCGCCCTTATGCGCTGCAGAAGTCCTGCGGTGAATGCGTCCATGCTGCGCCCCCTCGTCCTGGGTCGTGGGTCGGTGGCACGGGGGTGTGCCGGTTGGGAAGGGGCGATCACGTCTGCGAACAGGTGCCCAGCGCTGCCTGCCGGGCGGCGACGGTGCCGGACACCCACGCCCACTCTGCGGCAAGCGGAACGCGGCGTACCACATGGTGCTGTGGCACATGCAGAGCGTGATCGCGGGGTGTAAAGCCGTCCTCCCCCCGCTCTCTTCCACGGAAACCTCAACCCGACGAGAAAATCTCGCATTCCCGGCCTTCACACCGGTCCTTCATCTGCCGCGCACCCGCCTTACCGCCGACTTATGGCCGAAAAGGGCAGGATGGAGGCCACACTCACCAGGACCCCTGCCCACGTGCGCTCACGGAGCGCTACGCGGGTGGACAGAGGAAGGACAAGCGACGTGCGCGTACTCGTCGTCGAGGACGAGCAGCTACTCGCCGATGCGGTGGCCACCGGACTGCGCCGGGAGGCCATGGCCGTCGACGTCGTGTACGACGGTGCGGCCGCCCTGGAGCGCATCGGCGTCAACGACTACGACGTGGTCGTCCTCGACCGCGACCTCCCCCTCGTGCACGGCGACGACGTCTGCCGCAAGATCGTCGAACTCGGCATGCCCACGCGCGTGCTGATGCTCACGGCGTCCGGCGACGTCAGCGACCGGGTCGAGGGCCTGGAGATCGGCGCCGACGACTACCTCCCCAAGCCCTTCGCCTTCAGCGAGCTGATCGCACGCGTGCGTGCCCTCGGCCGGCGCACCAGCGTGCCGCTGCCGCCGGTCCTGGAGCGGGCCGGCATCAAGCTCGATCCCAACCGCCGCGAGGTCTTCCGCGACGGCAAGGAGGTCCAGCTCGCGCCCAAGGAGTTCGCCGTCCTGGAGGTCCTGATGCGCAGCGAGGGCGCCGTCGTCTCCGCGGAACAGCTCCTGGAGAAGGCCTGGGACGAGAACACCGACCCGTTCACCAACGTGGTGCGCGTGACGGTCATGACGCTGCGCCGCAAGCTGGGCGAACCTCCGGTGATCGTCACCGTCCCCGGTTCCGGCTACCGGATCTGATTCGCCGTGGCATCGACACCCCCGCCTCCCCAGACACCCCCGAAGCCCACCTGGGACCCCAGGAGGCCGCAGCCCGCGCTGCCGTGGCTGCGTCCGACCATCCGCATACGCCTCACGCTGCTGTACGGCGGCATGTTCCTGATCGCCGGCATCCTGCTGCTGTCGATCATCTACCTGCTCGCCGCACAGGCCATCAGCACGGGCAACCAGCCGCCGTTCAAGATCGTGAGCGCGAGCGACGACGTCAAGGTCGCCAGCGCCGACTGCCCGGCGGTCAACAACGCCACCGGCCTGACGCTCACCCAGTTCAACTCGGCGATCAGCACCTGTATCGACCTCCAGCGCCAGCACGCCCTGGACAACCTCCTCAGCCGCTCCCTGCTCGCGCTCCTCGGCCTCGCGATCATCGCCTTCGCCTTCGGCTACGCGATGGCCGGCCGTGTGCTGTCGCCGCTGGGCCGGATCACTCGCACCGCGCGCGCGGTGGCGGGCTCGGACCTGTCCCGCCGGATCGAGCTGGACGGCCCGGACGACGAGCTGAAGGAGCTCGCCGA
Organism: Streptomyces sp. yr375; assembly: GCF_900110755.1. Classification (GTDB taxonomy): domain Bacteria; phylum Actinomycetota; class Actinomycetes; order Streptomycetales; family Streptomycetaceae; genus Streptomyces. Next base: position 166,082 of record NZ_FOFF01000013.1, on the reverse strand, counting down.
CACCTTCGACGAGATGCTGGAGCGCCTCCAGCGCGCCTTCACGGCCCAGCAGCGCTTCGTCGGCAACGCCTCGCACGAGCTGAGGACACCGCTGGCGATCAACCGCACGCTGCTCGAAGTGCACCTCTCCGACCCGGGCGCGCCGATGGAGCTGCAACAGCTCGGCAAGACGCTGCTGGCCACCAATGAGCGCAGCGAGCAGCTCGTCGAGGGTCTGCTGCTGCTCGCCCGCAGCGACAACCAGATCGTCGAGCGCAAGCCGGTCGACCTCGCGGAGGTCGCCGAGCAGGCCGTCGACCAGGTGCACGGGGAGGCGGCGGCCAAGGGCGTGGTGATCCGCGGAGAGCAGAAACCCGCCGTCGTCCAGGGCAACGGCGTCCTGCTGGAGCGGATCGCCCTCAACCTCGTACAGAACGCCGTACGGTACAACGTGCCGGAAGACGGTTGGGTCGAGGTGACCACCGACGTCCAGCACGGCCAGGCGGTTCTGGTCGTGTCGAACACCGGGCCCGTCGTGCCGGCGTACGAGATCGACAACCTGTTCGAGCCCTTCCGCCGGTTGCGTACAGAGCGGACGGGTAGCGACAAGGGGGTCGGGCTCGGCCTGTCCATCGTGCGCTCCGTGGCCCGGGCGCACGGCGGCCATATCGCGGCGCAGCCGCGCGAGGGGGGTGGGCTCGTGATGCGGGTCACCTTGCCCGTCTGAGATCATGTCGCCGACACACGCGAGGATGTTCGCTTTGCGCTGAATTTTCTGGGCCTCGACCGAGCCTGGTCGTGTGTGATCGATCACAAGGGCGAATTTCCGGCCATCTACTCTCCGTGATCATGATTGCTGTCCCAAAGCCCGGAAAATCCGGGTTTTCGGGGGTCTTGATCACGGGAAGTACACGGTGAGACGCCTTTGAAGTGCGGCATTCGGACCGTGTACGGTCCCGATCGCCATCCAAGCCGATCACTCGTGAGGAGTCCGGTTGGGTGTCGATTGAGTAACAGACCTTGATGTGAGGCAAAATCTCCGCCTCGAGGCGGGCACAAGTCCGGCCTCTCACGCGTTACGTGCGCTGGAGACACCGCAGAGACACCCAGAGGGGGAGAGGCGAAATGGCTACCGATTACGACACCCCACGCAAGACCGACGACGACGTCGATTCCGACAGCCTTGAAGAGCTGAAGGCACGGCGGAACGACAAGTCGGCCTCGGCCGTGGACGTTGACGAGTTCGAGGCCGCAGAAGGCCTCGAGCTGCCCGGCGCAGACCTCTCGAACGAGGAGCTGGCCGTCCGGGTGCTGCCGAAGCAGCAGGACGAATTCACCTGCATGAGCTGCTTCCTGGTGCACCACCGCAGCCAGTTGGCCCGGGAGAAGAACGGCCAGCCGATCTGCCGCGACTGCGACTGAGGAGGGGTCGGCCGTGACTGGCTCGACCCCACCCAGGAAGCGCCGCTTCCCCCTGCGGGGAACGGACAAAGGGCCCTCCCGGGGCCCTCACGGCGTGCGTGACGACGGGCGAGGCTCATCCGGAAAGGGAGCGGTCCCTGAAGGATCGGCCTCGCTCGAACCCGCGACTGACCGGGGCGACCTCCCGGCGCCGACGCGGAACGCCGCCCCCGTCGCCAAGCGGCGGGCGGCGGTCATCGGGGCCAGGGCCACGGAACTGGCCAGGCAAGGCGTCCGCAAGGGCGGGAGCCGGGCCAGGGCGGGGCTGGCGCACCTTGCCGACCGGATCATCGAGATCGCCCCGAGGATCCCCGTACGGGACCTCCAGACGCTCCGCAGACAGTTCCCGGGCCTCGGGCCCGAGCAGCTCGCGGACAAGCTCGTGTCGGGCGCGGCGAACGCCACGTCCACCGTCGGAGCGGGCATCGGCGCGGCCGCGATGCTTCCCGTACCGCCCGCGATGCCGGCCGAGCTGGCCGCGGAGATCACCGGGGTCGCCGCGATCGAGCTGAAGCTGATCGCCGAACTCCACGAGGTCTACGGCGTGCGGCCGGTGGGCGGCCTCAAGGACCGCAGCACCGCCTATCTGCGCTCATGGTCGGGCGAACGCGGGGTCGACGTCCGCAAACCGTCCTCGATCAACTCGGCGCTCGGCGGCCAGATGAAGCGCGAGCTGCGCCAGCAGATCATGAAGCGCATGGTCCGGGATCTGCCGAACCTCGTGCCCTTCATGGTGGGCGCCGCCGTCGGCGCGGCCATGAACTGGCGGGACACCAGGAAACTGGCCGGGAAGGTCCGGGCCGACCTGCGGAAGATGCAGGTGCCGTGGGACGCGCTGCCGCAACTGCCGCCCCTGGAGAAGCCGGCGGATCCACTCGCCCTGGAGGAGATCACCAGGAACCCCCTGAACCCCGAGGGGTCCGAGACCCCCGAAAACCCTGAGAAGCCCGAGACGCCCGAGAACCCAGGGGAACTCGGGCGCTGAGGTCTGCCGAGGTCGCCGACTATGCGGCCGTCTCGCGTGCTGTCCTGAGGGCCTGGGCGAGGCGCTCCGGCTCCCGCGTCGACAGGTACAGGTACGGCGTCGGGTCGTCGGGGTCGGTGACCTCCACCCGCAGCGCCGTGGGGATGTAGGAGCGCAGCAGCAGGAAGGCCCGGGCGTCGGCCTTGTACGTGCGCCAGGCGCGCGCCTCCTCCGCGTCCAGGATCTCCGCCTCGCCCAGGGCCGTGACCGGGATCTTCGCCTCGCCCGCGATCAGCGAGTCGCCCACGACGCGGATGCGCAGGGAGCCGTAGGAACTGGCCATGACCGCCGCGACCGCGGTGCCGCCGGCCAGGCCGACGAGCAGCGGCAGGGTGCCGAAGGGCAGCAGGATCAGGGCGCAGGAGACGCCCACCAGGAACGAGATGAACCACCAGGAGCGGGGGGCGGTGAGACGTTCGTCGTAGGGGGTGGCGGAGAGCTGCATGAAGCCAAGCTTGGCACGGTGAGGATGGGCGCCGGGCGGGCGGGTAAGGTCTGCGGCTGTGAGTGGTACTTCCGCAGCTCTTGAGCCTCCGGCCAATGCCGTGAAGCCCGTCCGGCACCCCGATGCTCCCGCGCCCGGCGAGCTTCTCGGCGCCCACTACGAACACTGTTTCGGGTGCGGCGGTGAGCAGACCCACGGGCTGCACCTGGAGGCGCGGGCCGGCGAGGGCGTGACGGTCACCGCCGAGTTCACCGTGCACGCCGCCCATCAGGGCGCGCCCGGTCTCGCGCACGGCGGAGTCCTGGCCTCCGCCCTCGACGAGACGCTCGGCTCGCTGAACTGGCTGCTGCGGACCGTCGCCGTGACCGGACGGCTCGCCACCGACTTCGTACGGCCCGTGCCCGTCGGGACCACGCTGCACCTGGACGCCGAGGTGACGGCGGTGGCCGGCCGCAAGATCTACTCCAGCGCCACCGGGCGGATCGGCGGCCCCGACGGGCCCGTCGCCGTCCGGGCCGACGCGCTTTTCATCGAGGTCGCGGTCGAGCACTTCGTGAACCACGGCCGCGAGGCGGAGATCCGGGCCGCCATGAGCGACCCGGACCAGGTCAGGCGCGTCCGCGCCTTCGAGGTGAACCCGTGAGCCGCGACTCCCTGAACGTCCTGATCCGGCGCGTCGACCCCGACGTACCGCTTCCGACGTACGAGCACCCGGGGGACGCGGGAGCCGATCTGCGCACCACGGAGAGCCGTGAACTGGCGCCGGGGGAGCGGGCCGTGCTCCCCACGGGTGTTTCCATCGCCCTGCCCGAGGGGTACGCGGCCTTCGTGCACCCGCGTTCGGGGCTTGCCGCCCGGTGCGGCATCGCCCTCGTGAATGCCCCGGGGACGGTGGATGCCGGGTACCGTGGAGAGATCAAGGTGATCGTGGTGAATCTCGACCCGCGCGAGTCCGTGCGGTTCGAGCGCTTCGACCGGATTGCCCAACTGGTCGTCCAGCAGGTCGAGAGGGTCCGCTTCCAGGAGGTCGCGGAGCTTCCCGACTCGGCGCGGGCCGCAGGGGGCTTCGGGTCCACCGGCGGGCATGCCGCCGTGGGCGGCGCAAGCGGTACAAGCGGTCAGACCGCCGAGGGCGGCGCGACGGGTGGGAATCGATACGCTTCGGTCGTATCCGACCGGGAAGGACAGTGACGTGTTCGGACGTCGCAAGAAGAAGGGTGCCGCCGAGGACGCGGCCGGCGAGGCCGAGCAGGTCGTCGACAGTGTCGACACTGAGGCGGACGACGTAGCGGCCGAGGACGAGGGCCCGCGCGAGCGGGTACGGCTCGAGCCCGAGCCGCGGCCCGACGGGCCCTGGGACGACTCCGAGGTGCGCGACCCCGCAGAGGGCCGCGTGGACCTCGGCGGGATCTTCGTGCCCGGGGTCGACGGCATGGAACTGCGGGTCGAGGTCGCCGGTGACGCGATCGTCGCGGCGACCGTCGTGCTGCGCGACAGCGCCGTCCAGTTGCAGGCCTTCGCCGCTCCCAAGCGCGAGGGCATCTGGGGTGAGGTGCGCGAGGAGATCGGCTCCGGCATCACCCAGCAGGGTGGCATCGTCGACGAGGTCGAAGGCCCGCTGGGCTGGGAACTGCGAGCTCAGGTGCCGGTGCAGTTGCCGGACGGCACGGGCGGTTTCCACGTCGTGCGGTTCGTCGGCGTGGACGGCCCCCGCTGGTTCCTGCGCGGAGTGATCTCTGGCCAGGGCGCGGTGCAGCCGCAGGCGGCCGGGCTGCTGGAGCAGATCTTCCGGGACACGGTCGTGGTGCGCGGCGAGGGCCCGATGGCGCCTCGCGACCCGATCGTCCTGAAGCTGCCGAACGACGCGCAGATGGTGCCCGAGGGCGTCCAGCAGCAGGACGACAGCTCCCGCTTCTCCGGCGGCATGGGCCAGTTGCAGCGCGGACCGGAGATCACCGAGGTCCGCTAGCCGCACGGCAGTCGGCAGACGGCGGACCGTAGACGGTAGATCGACGGACGGCAGATCGTACGGCCGAAGGGGCCGCATCCCGATGAGGGGTGCGGCCCCTTCGCGTTTCCCGCAGGCGGGCGGGCCCCGGCCCCCGACGGATCCGATGACATCGATGACATCGATGAGATCGATGAGATCGAAGGCCGGTGGGTGTGAACCGATTCGGGGGGCTCGTCCGATGAAGGGGTGAGGGCCGCCGGTGTTCGTCTCACCGCGTCAGGGTTGCGTCAAAGGCGTCCCTCGCCTTTCAGCTCGTCCCTTTTGTCGGAACTGTTGGCCGTAAGGTCGACGCTGCGTACGCAGTAGTTACTGGAAGACAATGAGGCCATGGCACGCGGAAAGCTTCGGATCTACCTCGGCGCGGCACCGGGCGTGGGCAAGACGTACGCGATGCTGTCCGAGGCGCACCGGCGGGTGGAGCGCGGCACGGACTGCGTGGTGGCATTCGTCGAGCACCACGGGCGGCAGCGCACCGAGGTGATGCTGCACGGCCTGGAGCAGCTCCCGCGCCGTGACCTGGAGTACCGGGGCGGTGCCTTCACCGAGATGGACGTGGACGCGGTCCTCGCCCGCGCCCCGCAGGTCGCCCTGGTGGACGAACTCGCCCACACCAACGTCCCGGGTTCGCGCAACGCCAAGCGCTGGCAGGACGTGGCGGAGCTGCTCGCCGCCGGCATCGACGTGGTCTCGACGGTCAACATCCAGCACCTGGAGTCCCTCGGCGACGTCGTGGAGTCGATCACCGGGGTACGGCAGCAGGAGACGGTGCCGGACGAGTTCGTCCGGCGGGCCGACCAGATCGAGCTGGTGGACATGTCACCCCAGGCGCTGCGGCGGCGGATGGCGCACGGCAACATCTACCAGCCGGACAAGGTCGACGCGGCCCTGTCCAACTACTTCCGGCCCGGCAACCTCACCGCCCTGCGGGAGCTGGCCCTGCTGTGGGTGGCCGACCGGGTCGACGAGTACCTGAAGCAGTACCGCAGCGAGCACCGGGTGTCGGCGATCTGGGGTTCGCGCGAGCGGATCGTGGTCGGGCTGACCGGCGGCCCGGAGGGGCGCACCCTGATCCGGCGGGCGGCCCGGCTCGCGGAGAAGGGCGCCGGCGGAGAGGTGCTGGCCGTGTACATCGCCCGCAGCGACGGGCTGACCTCGGCCTCCCCCAAGGAACTGGCGGTCCAGCGCACCCTCGCGGAGGACCTGGGCGGCACCTTCCACCACGTGGTCGGCGACGACATCCCGGCCGCGCTGCTCGACTTCGCCCGCGGGGTCAACGCGACACAGATCGTGCTCGGCTCCTCTCGCCGCAAGACATGGCAGTACGTCTTCGGCCCCGGAGTCGGCGCGACGGTCGCCCGCGAGTCGGGGTCCGACCTCGACGTGCACATCGTCACCCACGACGAGGTCGCCAAGGGACGCGGGCTGCCGGTGGCCCGGGGCGCCCGGCTCGGGCGGGCCCGGATCCTCTGGGGCTGGCTGGTCGGGGTGGCGGGCCCGGCGCTGCTGGCAGTGCTGCTGAACACCGTGCACCTCGGCCTCGCCAACGACATGCTGCTGTTCCTGGCCGTGACCGTGGCGGCGGCGCTGCTCGGCGGGCTGCTGCCCGCCCTGGCCTCGGCGGCCGTGGGCTCGCTCCTGCTGAACTACTTCTACACACCGCCCCTGCACAGATGGACGATCGCCGACCCGAGGAACATCGTCGCCATCGTGATCTTCGTCGGGGTGGGGATCTCGGTCGCGTCGGTGGTGGACCTGGCGGCCCGGCGTACGCACCAGGCGGCCCGGCTGCGGGCCGAGTCGGAGATCCTGTCCTACCTGGCGGGCAACGTGCTGCGGGGCGAGACCAGCCTGGAGGCGCTCCTCGAGCGGGTGCGCGAGACCTTCGGGATGGAGTCGGCGGCGCTGCTGGAGCGGGCGGAGGGCAGAGCGCCGTGGACCCGCGCGGGGCACGTCGGGTTCGGGCGTCCGGTCGAACGGCCCGAGGACGCGGACGTGGACGTGCCGGTCGGCGACCATCTGGCGCTGGCGCTCACCGGGCGGGTGCTGCCCGCGGAGGACAGGCGGGTGCTGGCCGCGTTCGCCGCCCAGGCGGTCGTCGTGCTGGACCGGCGGCGGCTGCAGGAGGAGGCCGAGCGGGCCCGTGCGCTGGCCGAGGGCAACCGCATCCGCACGGCGCTGCTGGCCGCCGTCAGCCATGACCTGCGTACCCCGCTGGCCGGCATCAAGGCGGCCGTCTCCTCGCTGCGGTCCGACGACGTGGCCTGGTCCGAGGAGGACCAGGCGGAGTTGCTGGAGGGCATCGAGGACGGTGCGGACCGGCTCGACCACCTGGTGGGCAACCTGCTGGACATGTCCCGCCTCCAGACCGGTACGGTCACGCCGATCATCCGGGAGATCGACCTCGACGAGGTGGTGCCGATGGCGCTCGGCGGGGTCCCGGATCCGCAGGAGAGCGTGGAGCTGGACATCCCGGAGACGCTGCCCATGGTCGCCGTGGACGCCGGGCTGCTGGAGCGGTCGGTCGCCAACCTGGTGGAGAACGCGGTCAAGTACAGCCCGCCCGGCAAGACTGTGCTGGTCTCGGCGAGCGCGCTGTCCGACCGGGTCGAGGTGCGGGTCGTGGACCGTGGGCCGGGCGTCCCCGACGAGGCCAAGGAGCGGATATTCGCCCCCTTCCAGCGCTACGGCGACGCCCCGCGCGGAGCAGGGGTCGGGCTCGGCCTCGCGGTCGCCCGCGGCTTCGCCGAGGCGATGGGCGGCACACTGAACGCCGAGGACACCCCCGGCGGCGGCCTCACCATGGTCCTCACCGTCCGTGCGGCGGGACCGCGTCCCGAGTCGCAGCCCGCACCACCCGATCCGCGCCCCATACCGCCTGATCCGCAACCCGCCCAGCCCGCGCAACCCGTACAACCCGAGAGGCAGGCCTCATGCTGAGCCCGGCTGGGGAGACACCCCAGGCTCCCACGAGGGTGCTCGTGATCGACGACGAGCCGCAGATCGTGCGTGCCCTCGTGATCAACCTCAAGGCCCGCAAGTACGAGGTCGACGCCGCCCACGACGGCGCCACCGCACTGCGCCTCGCCGCCTCCCGGCACCCGGACGTGATCGTCCTCGACCTGGGGCTGCCGGACATGGACGGCGTCGAGGTGATCAAGGGGCTGCGCGGCTGGACCAGGGTGCCGATCCTGGTGCTGTCCGCCCGGCACTCCTCGGACGAGAAGGTCGAGGCGCTCGACGCCGGCGCCGACGACTACGTCACCAAGCCCTTCGGCATGGACGAGCTGCTGGCCCGGCTGCGGGCCGCGGTCCGCCGCGCCGAACCGGCCGGCGGCGGCGAGGACGAGGTGCTGGTGGAGACCGACGGCTTCACCGTCGACCTCGCCGCGAAGAAGGTCCAGCGGGCCGGGAAGGACGTACGGCTGACGCCCACGGAGTGGCATCTGCTGGAGGTGCTGGTGCGCAACTCCGGGCGGCTGGTCAGCCAGAAGCAACTGCTGCAGGAGGTGTGGGGGCCGTCGTACGGGACGGAGACGAACTACCTGCGGGTGTACATGGCGCAACTGAGACGGAAGCTCGAGGCCGACCCCTCGCATCCCGCGCACTTCGTCACGGAGCCCGGGATGGGGTACCGGTTCGAGCGCTGACACGGCGGCGGCAGGGCAGCGGCACGGCGGCGGCACAGGAGCGGTGCGGCGGCGACACGGCAGGTGGGAGGGCGGGTACGGCGGCGGGTACGGCTCTGTCGGTGCGCCCCGGTACGCTTCAGATATGAGTGCTGTTCCTCGTTCCGAAAAGTCGACGGGCCGGTTCCGGCGCATGCTCGGCCGGCTCTCCTCGTCGCAGGAGGACCTGGAGTCCGAGGAGCTGCGCGAGGACGCCGAGACGGCCGGTTGCACCCGGATCGGAGACTGCCAGGACCGCCAGATAGTGACGGTTACTGGTACCTTGCGCACGGTCACTCTGCGGCCGCGTGCCGGAGTCCCGGCCCTGGAGGCCGAGCTGTTCGACGGCAGCGCCGCGCTGGACGTGGTGTGGCTGGGCAGGCGTTCCATCGTGGGGATAGAACCGGGGCGCAGACTCATCGCATCGGGCCGGGTCTCCATGAGCCGGGGCCGCCGGGTGCTGTTCAACCCCAAGTACGAACTGAGACCCCTGGGTAGGGAGTAGCCGGTGACGTCGCTCGACAAGCCGACCGAAGACACGACTGCGGAAGACACCGCCGCGGCCGACGCCCGGGCGGTGACCGAGGCTGCCTTGTTCGAGGCGTTCGGCGGCGTGCGGGGCATGGTCGAGACGGTGGTGCCAGGCCTGCTCTTCGTCACGATCTTCACGATCAACAAGGACCTGCACATGTCCGCGATCGCCGCGCTCGCGGTGTCGCTGGTCCTGGTCGTGGTCCGGCTGGTGATGAAGGACACGGTCAAGCACGCGTTCAGCGGGGTCTTCGGCGTCGCCTTCGGCGTCGTCTTCGCGATGATGACCGGCAACGCCAAGGACTTCTATCTGCCGGGCATGCTCTACACGCTGGGGCTGGCGCTGGCGTACATCATCACGACGTTGTGCGGGGTGCCGCTGATCGGGCTCATCCTCGGGCCGGTGTTCAAGGAGAACCTCTCCTGGCGCACCCGCAATCCCGGCCGCAAGAAGGCGTATGCCAAGGCCAGTTGGGCATGGGGGCTGATCCTTCTCGCCAAGTGCGCGATCCTCTTCCCGCTGTACCTGTGGGCGAACACCGCGCAGCTCGGGTGGGTGCTGGTGGCGTTGAAGATTCCGCCGTTCCTGCTGGCCGTGTGGCTGACGTGGGTGTTCCTCGCGAAGGCGCCCGCGCCGATTGATGTGTTCGCGGAGATGGAGGCGGAGGAGAAGGCGGAGGCGGAGGCTGCTGCCGGGGTTTCGGAGGGTGGGGCGCGGCACCGTCGGGAGGGGTAGTGGGGTAGTTGCCGGGGTCTCGGTGACCGTCCCTCTGGGGGCTGCCGCCCTCAGACCCCCGCTTCGGCCCTTAAGGGGCCTCGTCCTCAAACGCCGGACGGGCTGAAAGGCATTGACGGGCTGAAGGGCCCGGACGGGCTGGAAGGCGCTGGTCGGCTGGAGGGCACGACCGGCGCCGGAAAACCGCCCATCCGCCCAAAATCCGACCAAGGGGCGCCCTGAAATCTCAGGGCGCCCCTTGGTCGTTTTTTGTCGTTGCCGTCCCGGAGGTCAGTTGCCGGGGTCGTTCTTGCGTACCGACAGCAGGTCCTCGAGTTGTTCTTCTCTTGCCTGGGCGGCGACGAAGAGGAGTTCGTCGCCCGGTTCGAGGGAGTCCTCGCGGGACGGGGTGAGGACGCGGGTGCCGCGGATGATGGTGACCAGGGAGGTGTCCTCGGGCCATTCCACGTCGCCGACCTGGGTGCCGGCCAGGGCTGATTCCTCGGGGAGGGTCAGTTCGACCAGGTTGGCGTCGCCGTGGCTGAAGCGGAGCAGGCGGACCAGGTCGCCGACGCTCACCGCCTCCTCGACCAGGGCGGACATCAGCCGCGGGGTGGAGACGGCCACGTCGACGCCCCAGGACTCGTTGAAGAGCCACTCGTTCTTGGGGTTGTTGACGCGGGCCACGACGCGCGGAACGCCGTACTCCGTCTTCGCCAGTAGTGACACGACCAGGTTGACCTTGTCGTCGCCGGTCGCGGCGATGACGACGTTGCAGCGCTGGAGCGCCGCCTCGTCCAGCGACGTGATCTCGCAGGCGTCGGCCAGCAGCCATTCCGCCTGGGGGACGCGCTCGACCGAGATGGCGGTCGGCGCCTTGTCGATCAGCAGGATCTCGTGGCCGTTCTCCAGCAGTTCGCCCGCGATCGAGCGGCCGACGGCTCCGGCTCCGGCAATGGCGACCCTCATCAGTGACCGCCTTCCCTGGGGCCCTCGGCGAACGACGCCTCGACCTTCTCGACCTCGTCGGTGCGCAGCATCACATGCACCAGGTCACCTTCCTGCAACACCGTCTGCGAGGTGGGCAGGATCGCTTCGCCGAGGCGGGTCAGGAACGCCACGCGGACGCCCGTCTCCTCCTGCAGCTTGCTGATCTTGTGGCCGACCCAGGACGGGGCGGCGTGCACCTCGGCGAGCTGGACGCCCCCGGTGGGGTCGCGCCACAGCGGCTCGGCCCCCGAGGGGAGCAGCCGGCGCAGCATCTGGTCGGCCGTCCAGCGGACGGTGGCGACGGTCGGGATGCCCAGGCGCTGGTAGACCTCGGCGCGGCGGGGGTCGTAGATGCGGGCGGCGACGTTCTCGATGCCGAACATCTCGCGGGCCACGCGGGCGGCGATGATGTTGGAGTTGTCGCCGCTGGAGACGGCGGCGAAGGCGCCCGCCTCCTCGATACCGGCCTCGCGCAGGGTGTCCTGGTCGAAGCCGACCCCCGTGACACGACGGCCGCCGAAACCGGAGCCCAGTCGTCGGAAGGCGGTGGGGTCCTGGTCGATCACGGCGACCGTGTGCCCCTGTTGCTCCAGGGTCTGGGCGAGAGCGGAACCCACTCTGCCGCAGCCCATGATGACGATGTGCACGACCGTCCTTCCGAGGTCAAGAAGTCAAAAAGATGTCAAGAAGTCAATGAGTTTTCTGGCCTGGCCGTTGGGGGTCGGCCTTGAACAGGGTCTCAGACCGTCGCCCAAGCTACACACGCGCGGTCCCCGCCGGGCACCCCCGTGCAGGGTGCCTGCCCGGTGCGTGCCCGGTCCGCGCCCTGTCCAGGCCATGTCCAGGCCCTGTCCGGGCTGGTCCGGCCCCGATGCCCGCCCGCTGTGCGCGTCAGCGACGGCTGATGCTCCAGAGACTGAGGAAGGTAAGGATTGCGAGGCCGACGAGGGTGCCGATGGCGCCGATGAGCTCCGCGGTCGTGTGCATGGACCCTCCGAGTGGGCGGCAGCGGGCAGGGATTGTCATATAGGCATGTCGATTGGCGCGGCTGTGGAATCCGCAGCGCGGGCCCGGCCGAATTTCACCCGTGAGGCAGACGCGACGGCCCCTCCGCCGACCGAGCCCGGGGGAGCGTGCGGGGAGGGTGGGGGGAGGGTGGGCGGTCCCGTGTTCGAAGGCTTACGATCCTCTGTTGTGTCCAAACTGACCGACGTGCCCAAACGCATTCTGATCGGGCGCGCACTGCGCAGTGATCGGCTTGGGGAAACGCTCCTGCCGAAGCGCATCGCCCTACCCGTCTTCGCTTCCGACCCGCTGTCCTCCGTGGCCTACGCCCCCGGGGAGGTGCTGCTGGTCCTGTCCATCGCGGGCGTGTCGGCCTACCACTTCAGTCCGTGGATCGCCCTCGCGGTCGTCGTGCTGATGTTCACGGTGGTCGCCTCCTACCGGCAGAACGTCCACGCCTACCCCAGTGGCGGTGGCGACTACGAGGTGGCCACCACCAACCTCGGCCCCAAGGCCGGGCTGACGGTCGCGAGCGCGCTGCTCGTCGACTACGTCCTGACGGTCGCCGTCTCCATCTCGTCCGGCATCGAGAACCTCGGCTCCGCGGTCCCGTTCGTCGTCGAGCACAAGGTGGCCTGCGCGGTCGCCGTGATCGTGCTGCTGACGCTGATGAACCTGCGCGGGGTCAAGGAGTCCGGCAAGCTCTTCGCGATCCCGACGTACGTGTTCGTCGCGGGCGTCTTCGTCATGATCGCGTGGGGGGCGTTCCGCGGACTGGTGCTCGACGACCAGATGCGGGCGCCGACGGCCGAGTACACGATCAAGGCCGAGCACCAGGGCCTGGCCGGTTTCGCCCTTGTCTTCCTGATGCTGCGCGCCTTCTCCTCCGGCTGCGCCGCGCTCACCGGTGTCGAGGCGATCTCCAACGGCGTCCCGGCCTTCCGCAAGCCCAAGTCGAAGAACGCGGCGAGCACGCTGCTGGCGATGGGCCTGCTGGCCGTCACCATGTTCTGCGGGATCATCGCGCTGGCCCTGGTGACCAAGGTGCGGATGGCCGAGAACCCGGCCGTCGACCTGCTCCAGAACGGCGTCGGGGTCGGCGCGGACTACGTCCAGAACCCGGTGATCACCCAGGTCGCCGAGGCCGTCTTCGGCAAGGGCAGCTTCTTCTTCGTCGTGCTCGCCGCGGCCACCGCCCTGGTGCTGTTCCTGGCGGCGAACACCGCCTACAACGGCTTCCCGGTGCTCGGCTCGATCCTCGCCCAGGACCGCTACCTGCCCCGCCAACTGCACACCCGCGGCGACCGCCTCGCGTTCTCCAACGGCATCGTGCTGCTGGCCGGCGCGGCCATGCTGCTGGTGGTCATCTACGGGGCCGACTCGACGCGCCTGATCCAGCTCTACATCGTCGGCGTGTTCGTGTCGTTCACGCTGAGCCAGACCGGCATGGTCCGGCACTGGAACCGGCACCTGGCGACCGAGACCGACCCGGCCAAGCGCCGCCACATGGTCCGCTCCCGCGCGATCAACACCTTCGGCGCCTTCTTCACCGGCCTGGTCCTGGTCGTCGTCCTGGTCACCAAGTTCACCCACGGCGCCTGGGTCGCCCTGCTCGGCATGGTGATCTTCTACGCGACGATGACCGCGATCCGCCGCCACTACGACGGCGTGGCGGCGGAGCTCGTCGCACCCGAGGGGCCGAGCGACGACAGTGTCCGGCCCTCGCGCGTCCACTCGGTGCTGCTGATCTCCAAGATCCACCGCCCGGCGCTGCGCGCCCTCGCCTACGCCAAGCTGATGCGCTCCGACACCCTGGAGGCGCTCACCGTCAACGTCGACCCGGCCGAGACGAACGTGCTGCGCGAGGAGTGGGAACGGCGCGGGATCGACGTACCGCTGAAGGTGCTGGACTCGCCGTACCGCGAGATCACGCGGCCGGTCATCGAGTACGTCAAGAGCCTGCGCCGGGAGTCGCCGCGCGACGCGGTGTCGGTGATCATCCCCGAGTACGTGGTCGGCCACTGGTACGAGCACCTGCTGCACAACCAGAGCGCGCTGCGGCTGAAGGGCCGACTGCTGTTCACACCGGGCGTCATGGTCACGTCCGTGCCGTACCAGCTCCAGTCCTCCGAGGCGGCGAAGAACCGCGCCCGCAAACGGCAGGAATGGAACGCCCCGGGCGCGGTGCGGCGTGGCCCGCTCCAGGAGGGCCACCCGAAGGAGCCGTCGGGGACGGCCGGCGGGCAGACGCCGGGGGCGGGTTCGCCGGGGGAGGGCACGTCGACGGCGGGCACGTCTGGCGCGGGCAAGTCCGGCGCGGGTAAGTCCGGGGCGGGTTCGTCTGGCGCGGGTAAGTCGGCGGCGGGCACGTCAGGTGCGGGTTCGTCGGAGGCGGGTGCGGCGGGGACGGGCAAGTCCGGCACGGGTTCGTCGGAGTCGGACGCCAAGAACTGATCCGCCTTCCGCGCATCCCGCGCACCCCGCACCTTCCACGGCTTCCGCGTCTCCAGCGCCCCGGCTCGTGGTGAGCGGCCGGACGACAGCCACGTAGACTGGTGGGCTGTTGTCCGGCCGTTCCTCGTTCGACGTTGTGGAGTCACCCCGCCATGCAGGCAGAACCGAAGAAGACGCAGGCGGAGCCGGCGGAGCAAGCGGTGCCGGCGGTGTCCCTCGTCGGCGAGGAGTACGAGGTCGAGATCGGGCCCGTCGCCCACGGCGGGCACTGCATCGCCCGTACCGACGCGGGCCAGGTCCTGTTCGTCCGGCACGCGCTGCCCGGCGAGCGGGTCGTGGCCCGGGTGACCGACGGCGAGGAGGGCGCCCGGTTCCTGCGCGCGGACGCGGTGCGGGTACTGGAGGCGTCCAAGGACCGGGTCGAGGCCCCGTGCCCGTACGCCGGCCCGGGCCGCTGCGGCGGCTGCGACTGGCAGCACGCCAAGCCGGGCGCCCAGCGCCGACTCAAGGGCGAGGTGATCGCCGAGCAGCTCCAGCGGCTCGCGGGCCTCACCCCCGAGGAGGCCGGCTGGGACGGCACCGTGATGCCGGCCGAGGGCGACAAGCTGCCGCCCGGCGAGGTGCCGCAGTGGCGGACGCGCGTGCAGTACGCGGTGGACGCCGACGGCAACGCCGGACTGCGCCGCCACCGCTCCCACGAGGTCGAGCCCATCGAGCACTGCATGATCGCCGCGCCCGGCGTCAGCGAACTGGGCATCGAGGAGCGCGACTGGTCCGGCATGGCGTCGGTGGACGCGATCGCGGCGACCGGTTCCCAGGACCGCATGGTGATCCTGGAGCCGCGGCCCGGCGCCCGCCTTCCCCTCGTCGAGCTCGACAAACCCGTCTCCGTGATGCGGGTCGAGGAGCACGACGGCGGCATCCACCGCGTCCACGGCCGCGCGTTCGTACGCGAGCGGGCCGACGGCCGCACCTACCGCGTCGGCAGCGGCGGCTTCTGGCAGGTCCACCCGCAGGCCGCCGACACCCTGGTCAAGGCCGTCATGCAGGGCCTGCTGCCGCGCAAGGGCGACATGGCGCTCGACCTGTACTGCGGCGTCGGCCTCTTCGCGGGCGCCCTCGCCGACCGCCTCGGCGACAAGGGCGCGGTGCTGGGCATCGAGTCCGGCAAGCGCGCGGTGGAGGACGCCCGGCACAACCTCGCCGGCTTCGACCGGGTACGGATCGAACAGGGCAAGGTCGAGGCGGTGCTCCCGCGCACCGGCATCACCGAGGTCGACCTCGTCGTCCTCGACCCGCCCCGCGCGGGCGCCGGCAAGAAGACCGTCGAGCATCTCTCGTCACTGGGCGCCCGAAAGATCGCCTACGTCGCCTGCGACCCGGCCGCCCTGGCCAGGGACCTGGGGTACTTCCGCGACGGCGGCTACCGGGTGCGGACGCTCCGGGCGTTCGATCTGTTTCCGATGACGCATCACGTGGAGTGCGTGGCGATTCTGGAGCCGGTGGGGAAGAGTGCCTGACCTGCGGTTTCGTCGATGGCTGGACGGTTTGATCTGTTTCCGGTCAGCCATCGGGTCGAGCAGGTCGGCTGCTTGCCGTGGGCGTTGTGAACTGCGGTTTCGCGCGGTGCCGGAGACCAGGTAGTCCCCCGTCGGCTCACTCCGCGTCGGCGACGACCGAGCCCACCCGCTCGGCGAGGCCGGGGTCACGGCGGACCAGGAGGATCGCGTAGCCGACGGCCGCGACCAGGGTGGCCAGGGCCGCGTACGGGAACCAGTTGTACGGGGCGGGCTGGCCGGGCTTGGCGAGGTAGTAGAGCGGAACCAGGATGGCGAGGGTACCGATCGCGGGCAGCACGAGGTGCCGGACGGTCCGGAACTCCTGCGGGCGGTATCTGCGGTAGTACAGCGGCAGGGCGATGTTGGACGCGAGGTAGACCAGCAGGATCAGGATGGCGCCCAGGCTCGAGGACTCCGTGAAGAAGACCACGGGGTTCATCGAACCGCCGTCGGACCCGAGCAGATGGCCCAGGCCCCAGCCTCCGATGATCAGCAACGCGGTGGCGGCGAAGGTGACGATCGCGTTGTTCGGCGTACGGCGGGTGGGGTGGACGTAGCCGAAGAAGGACGGCAGCAGTCCCTCGCGCCCCGCGTTGAACACCAGGCGGGCCTGGGAGTTGATGCCCGCGATCAGTACGCCCAGGGTGGAGGTCAGGCCGCCGATGTAGGCGAGGAGCGCCAGCGCGCCGAGCGTGTGGTGGGCGACGTCGATGAAGGGGATCCGGGAGGCGCCGAGCCGCTCCACGTCGTAGCCGAAACCGGTCACCGTGGCGTAGGAGAAGAGGATGTAGCTCACCGTCATGATCGCGATGGAGGAGAACACGGCGCGGCCGACGTTGCGCCGTGGGTTCTCCGTCTCCTCCGCCAGTGCCGCCGAGTTCTCCCAGCCGATGAACAGGTACACCGCCAGTGGGAAGCCGGCCGCCAGCCCGCTGAGGCCGTGGGTGAGGTGGGAAGGCAGGAACGGGGCGGCGGAGAGGTCGCCGCGGTGCTCGGCGAGCGTCGCGACCGACACCACGACGAGTACCAGCATCTCCACACCGAAGAAGTAGCCGGCCCACTTGGTGGAGACCACGATCCCGCGCAGCATCAGCACCACCGACACCCCGGTCAGCAGCAGCGTCCAGATGATCCACGGCAGGTCCACGCCCGTGTAGTGGTGCAGGGTGATCTGCACGAAGCCGCCCGAGATCGCGATCACCGAGGCCATCGCGATGATGTAGCCGAGTCCGGCCAGCAGGGCCGTGGTCACCGCGCTGACCGGCCCGAACGTCCGGCCGACGAACGTGGTGAAGCTGCCCGCCGAGGGGTGCGCCCGGGAGAACTCGGCCAGCGTGTTGCCGAGCAGCGC
Organism: Streptomyces sp. yr375; assembly: GCF_900110755.1. Lineage (GTDB taxonomy): Bacteria > Actinomycetota > Actinomycetes > Streptomycetales > Streptomycetaceae > Streptomyces. The sequence continues at coordinate 148,892 of NZ_FOFF01000013.1, read as the reverse complement.
GACCGCCACCCCTGCCGCCACGATGGTCAGCGGGGACGCCACCCCCGCGGTGGTGGCCAGGAAGGCGAAGCCGAAGAAGAAGCTCATCGCCGGGCCGACGTTGGCCATCGTGGCGGCGGCGATGTCCGCCATGCCGAGGACGCCGCCGCGCAGCCGCTGGGGCGCGCCGACGGCGGGGCCCGACGTCGACGACGGGCCGACAGCTCCGGGGTCCGGCATGGCGACAGCTCCTTCTGTGGGGTGGCGACACAGGGAAGGGAGGGAAGGGAGGGATGGGAGGGAAGGTAGGTAAGCGAAGGGATCAGTGCCGGCCGGCGTGCCGGTGTGCCTTCACCGCGTGTACCGCCGGGTCCATCGCGCCGCGGGTGAGCTCGTCGAGCAGGTCGGAGTGGCAGCGGTTGCGGGCCCGTACGACCGCGGGGTCCGGCGCGGGCCCCAGCAGGCACTGCCGGCCGAGCAGGTCGGCGGCGAACTCACGGATCCCGGCGCCGCCGAGGGCCTCCGCGAAGCCGAGGTGGAAGCGGGTCTCCAGCTCCAGCAGCCGGGCCGGATCCTCGACCAGGTCCATCTCCTCGACCAGTGCCCGCAGTCCGTCGAGTCGTCCGTGCGGGACCTCGCCCGTGCTGTGCGCCACGAGACCGCATTCGAGCAGCAGATGGAAGGATTCCAACGCGGCCGCCTCGTCGGCGTCGTGCAGCACGGCGACGACCGCGTCCCAGTCGGCGGCGACGAACGTTCCGCCCGCCCGGCCCCGACGGCGGTCGAGCAGGCCGTCCTGGCACATGGCCTCCAGCGCGCGGCGCACGGTGATCTCACTGATCCCCAGTTCCTCGGCGAGGACGCCCGCGTCCGGCAGCCGGTCTCCCGGCAGCACGGACCTCAGACGCACCCGCAGAGCGATCCTGGACCGGACGAGCTCCGCTCCCGTGGGGCCCCGGCCGGCCAGGACGCGGGTGTCCCATGCCCCGCCGACCGGCGCGGACCGCGCGGGCACCGGCTGGTTGTAGGGACCGAACTTGCCCGCTGCATTCACCACGACGCCACCCTAACGGCCTGTCGAGCGCGGGCAGGGCCCACGGCGACGGCATCCGCACGGAGGGTTCTCGCGACCATGCCGCGGTGTGGTGCATGGGGGCTCCCCAGGGGACCGGAACACGGGCACGACACGGTGGCAGCCACGGGGGACGGAAGACGCCGTGCGCGCTGCACGAAAAATAGAGCAAGGTGAACAGTTAAACAAGTCTTGTTCTTTTAGATCGCACTGAACTAATTTCCAGGGGCCCTGGTCCGCACTCCCTCCATGGATGTCGAGATGACCACAACCGTCCCCAAGAGCCCTCCCACGGAGCCCGAGTCCGGCCTGCAGGCCGGACTGAAGAGCCGCCATCTGTCGATGATCGCGATCGGCGGTGTCATCGGCGCCGGCCTGTTCGTCGGCTCCGGCTCCGGCATCGCCACCGCCGGTCCCGGCATCCTGATCTCGTACGCCCTCGTCGGCGTCCTGGTCGTCCTCGTGATGCGCATGCTCGGTGAGATGGCCGCGGCCAACCCCACCTCCGGCTCGTTCTCCGCCTACGCCGACCGCGCGCTGGGGCGGTGGGCCGGCTTCACCATCGGCTGGCTGTACTGGTTCTTCTGGGTCGTGGTGCTCGCCGTCGAGGCGACCGCCGGGGCCAAGATCCTGGCCGGCTGGATACCGGCGGTCCCGCAGTGGGGCTGGGCGCTGATCGTCATGGTCGTCCTCACCGCCACCAACCTGGCCTCGGTCAGCTCCTACGGCGAGTTCGAGTTCTGGTTCGCCGGCATCAAGGTCGTCGCGATCGCCGCGTTCATCGTGGTCGGCGGCCTCGCCGTCTTCGGCCTGCTGCCCGGCTCGGACCACCCGGCGTCCGGCTTCTCCAACCTCACCGCGCACGGCGGCTTCCTGCCGAACGGACCCGGAGCGATCCTCACCGGCGTGCTGATGGTCGTCTTCTCCTTCATGGGCAGTGAGATCGTCACGCTGGCGGCGGGCGAGACCGCGAACCCGCGGGCCGCCGTCACCAAGGCCACCAACAGCGTGATCTGGCGGATCGCGGTGTTCTACCTGGGCTCGATCCTGGTCGTGGTCTCGCTGGTGCGCTGGGACGACCCGGCCATCCTCAAGGACGGCTCGTACGTCGCCGCCCTCAGCTCCGTCGGCATCCCGCACGCCGCCCAGATCATGAACGCCATCGTGCTGACCTCGGTGCTGTCCTGTCTCAACTCCGGTCTGTACACGGCCTCGCGCATGGCCTTCTCGCTCGGCCGCCGCAGCGACGCCCCGGCCGCGTTCGGCCGGACCACGGACCGTGGCGTCCCGCGCTCGGCCATCCTGGCCTCGGTGGTCTTCGGCTTCGTCGCGGTCGCCTTCAACTACCTGTGGCCGGACACCGTCTTCCAGTTCCTGCTCAACGCCTCCGGCGCGATCGCCCTGTTCGTCTGGCTGGTGATCTGCTTCTCCCAGCTGCGGATGCGCAAGATCATCCAGCGGGAGTCCCCGGAGAAGCTGGTCGTCCGGATGTGGCTCTACCCCTACCTGACCTGGGCCACCATCGCCCTCATCACCTTCGTCCTGGGCTACATGCTCACCGACACGGCCGACGGCGGCGGCCGCGACCAGGTCGTCCTCTCCACCCTGGTGGCCCTGGGCGTGGTGGTCTTCGCCGTGATCCGCCAGCGCCGGGCCGCCCGGAACGGGACGCCCACGCCTGACCGCGTCACGGCGTCCTAGGAGGAAGGAGCGCCCGCTTCCGCCCCGCCTCCCCCGCGGTGGTGGCATGAGCCTCCCCGGCCATGCCGCCACCGCGGCGTCGCTTCTGCGCGGGGCGGTTCCCGTCGATCGCGCCGAGCGGCCGCGCGAGAACCCACCGGGATCGGCGGCGGGCGAGCCACCGCAGGCCGCGGCGGTGACGCGCATGTGACGCTCCGGGCCCCTGAAGGTCCCGTTCGGCGCGCCAGCAACGCTCCTGAACTGCGGGTTCTCTCATGCTCGTTGACGCTGACACGATGCCGACGACGCGTCACGTGGAGTGCGGGCGATTCTGGAGCCGGTGGGGGCGAGGGCGAAGCACTGCTCCGCATATGCGTGGCGCTCCGCGGGTGACCTAGGGGGACAGCGTTCCGGCGGTGCCACCGTGAGGCAGGCCGACGCCGCCGGAACTTCTCCCGTTACCGGAAGACATGGGGAACACCGCCCGCCGGGTCGCCTCCGTCGCGGTGATCCGTAAGAATGGGCGACCCTTCGTCCGTATCGAACCATCGAGGTTTTCCGTGACGCACTCCGTGGCCCGTGAGCCGCAGCGGCGTAATTCGCGGTCCAATCGGGCGCGGATCCTGGCCACGGCGCGTCAGGAGCTGGGCCGGAATCCGGACGTCACCCTGGAGGAGATCGCGCGGGCCTCCGGGGTCGTACGGCGTACGCTCTTCGGGCATTTTCCCGGGCGGGCCGCGCTGTTGGAGGCGCTTGCCGATGAGGCGTCCGAGGCGTTGCGGGGGGTGCTGGCGGTCGCGGCGGGGCCCGAGGTGCCGGCCGAGCGGGCGCTCGCGCACTTCGTGTACTCGATCTGGCCGGTCGGCGACCGCTACCGGCTGCTGCTCGCGCTGGCCCAGCGTGACCTGGGCATCGAGCGGGTGGCCGAGATCCTCGCCCCCGCTCGCGACGAGGTCACGGCCATCCTGGCGCGCGGGCAGCGGGACGGCGTGTTCCACACGCAGTTGCCGGCCGCCGTGCTGAGCGCCGGGCTGGAGGGGATGCACATCGCGCTGCTGGAGCAGGTCAACAGCGGGGCGCTGGAGGACGACGGGACGCGTACGGCCGTCGCCACGCTCGTCGCGGCGGGCGTGCCGGAGGGGCGGGCTCGGGCCGTCGTCGACGACGGCCGGTCGGCGGCGGCGGCAGCGGGTGCCGGCGGAGGCTGAGGCAGGCGGGAGCCGTGGCGGTGGCGTCAGTTGCGTTGGCCCACCCTGTCGACGATCTCGGCCGAGACGCGGGTCGCCGTGGCGATCACTGAGCCTTTGGGGGCGAAGGGCCCCCGGAGGCCTTGCCGCCCGCGTAGTAGCCCAGGCAGGCCACCCAGCGGATGCCTCGGTAGGCGTAGGTCTCGGGGTCGAGCAGGACCTGGGTGGCGTTGCGCTCGTGGGCGTGGTCGCGGAAGGTGCCGCCCGCTCTCATCCATAGCTGATCATCTCCGTGACCTCGTGTACGAGGGTGGGGTCGACTCCGCCGAGAGCGTGGCGGACCTTCCTGCGGGCGCGGTTGAGGCGCGAGCGGACGGTGCCGACCGGGACGTCCCGGTCGCCGCGCGACAGCCGGGCGGCGCTCCGGCCAGGGTTTTTGGACCGCGTGGGCGGTGACCCGGCTGTCGCTGCGGTCGGTCCAGGACGCGGCGACCGGGTCGAGGCCGGTGCGGGCGAGTGCCCTCAGTGCCCGGACCTCGGTGCGGCGGTGCTTGCCGGTGAGGGGGGCGGCAATGCCGTACAACCAGGGGCGGGCGTCGGGCCGTTCGAGGTCGTAGCGCCCGCGGGTGCGGAACGCGCTCAGGAAGGTGTCGGCGGTGATGTCCCCCGCCGCCACGCCCAGCCGGCGGGCCGCGTACCGGTGGATCACGGCCGCGTGCCGCTGGTAGAGCTCGCCGAAGAGCTCGGCCTTTCATTACCCGCAGCCCTCGAAGGGGTTCACGCCCGGGGCGTACGGAGGCATTCCCGGCCTTCCAGCGCCTTCCCGGGACTGCTCCGCCGGCACGCACAGGATCGACCACGAGGACCTGACGTATCGTCAGCGCAGCGCTGTGCGCAGGGTGTTGCTCACGTCCGTGCTCGACAGCGTCTGCGGCGTCCCCGTGAAGGCCCGCAGTCGGATCCGGACGTTGGCGCGCGGGAGGTGGAACTTGCCTGAGGGCGGCCGGAGTTCGTAGACGGCTGTGGTGTGGGCGGGGAGGGTGCGGGGGCCCCGCGCGATCGTCCAGTACGGGGCCATGCCCTGGCCGGTGGTGAGCGTGAAGTGGGGTACGAGGGCGTCGTCGCCGGTGTTCTCGACCTGAAGTGTCAACAGTGACACGGCGGTTGGGGTACGCGTCGGCGTCGGCGCGGTGCGGCGGACCGACGTGACGCGCATGTCCAGCGGCGGCGTTCCCGTCGCCGCCGTCGTCGCGCTCGCCAGCGCCGGGACGACGACCAGCACCGCCGCGGCGATCCGGGCCGGACGCCGGTGAACTCCCGCCAGTGGGCGCGGGCGTGGCTGCCACGCGCCGGCGAACTCCGCCGGGGGCGCGGTGACCGCGGACGCCAGCCACAGCGGTGTCATCGACAGGTAGTAGCCGTCCTGGGACCGCGTCGCCAGGAAGAAGGCGCACCAGGGCAGCACGGTCGCCGCCGGACCGAGCCGCCGCACGAACAGCACGAACAGCGCCAGCAGGCCCGCCGCGAGCAGCTTGCTCGCATGGCCGTACCAGTCGAGCCGGTCGCTGCCGTCGGTGAAGTACAAGGAGACGTCCACCAGGCCCTGCCCGTGGATCACCGCGTCCTGGGTGAGCGGCAGCACGATCCCGTCGAGCCAGGTCCGGGGCTCGGTCACGATGAAGTACGCGTTGATCAGCAGCCATACGGCGGTGGCGACCCCGGCGACCCGCAGCAGCACGCCCGCCGCCGCTCGCGGACCCAGTTCGCCGCGCCGCACCGCGTAGAGGCCTGCCAGCAGGAACGGCGTGACGAACCACGGCAGTTGCTGCGCCGCGCACGCCGCGCCCAGACACGCCGCCCGCGCGATGCCGGCCCCGCCGAGCCGCCCGCCCCGGCCGATCCGCGGCCAGCGCACCACCACCGGGATCAGCAGCGCCAGCGCCAGGATCGCCGGGTAGCCCTGCCGCCCGCACATCGGCAGGAAGGAGAACCCGAGGCACACCATGGTCGCCGTCGGCCGCCACGGCGTCGGCAGCAACCGCCACAGCAGCACCGCGCCGACCACGAGCGCGCCGGTCGCCAGGGCGGTCGCCGGGGCACCGTCGTGGCCGAGCCACAGCAACGGCGCGGTCAGGAGCGGGGCGAGCGGGGGATAGCCGTACGTGTAGTCGTAGCCGCCGTGCATCGTGGGGGTGAGTGCGATGCCGTGGCCGAAGAGCCAGGGCCAGGGCTGTCCGTAGACGGGGTCGCCGTCGACGAGCGCCCGGGCGGCCTGGGCGGTGAGGGCCGCCTCGTCGTTGCCGTGCGGGTTCATCACCCACGCGCACAGCACGAGGGTCACGGCGGTGAGCAGTACGGTGAGGTCGACGCGGGCCAGCGAACGGCTGCGCCGCACCGTCAGGGCGAGCACCCCGCAGACCAGGATCGACGCGTAGCACAGCGAGATGGCCGCGGCGACGAGGAGTCGGTGGCTCGCCGCCTGCGTCCAGATCGTGCGGGTGCCGATGAAGAGGCTGACGGTGGCGAGCAGGGTCAGGACGCGATGCCATTGCGGGGCAGGCGGGGCGGACCCGTTGGATGTGGCGGATGTGGAGGAGTCCGCCGGGTGTGGTGTTCGGCCGGGTGTCACCAGCGGGGTGTCTGCCAAGTACACGGTTCCACAACGTAATCAGGGCTGGTGAACGGGGTGTGCCTGGAGGTGAAGGTTCCGGTGTCGCGGGGGTGAGCGGAGGCGGTGCGCCATTTCGGGCCGTGGCGGTCCGTGTCGTTGTTGGGCCGAACGGGTGACTTGGCGTAAGAATTGGCTGGTGCAGGCATTGAAAGCGAGTCAGTTCGGGGGGTACCGGTGAACCGTTACGACGTCACCGATGAACAGTGGGAAGGGCTCGCTCAAGTCGTTCCGTTGCGCGGCCGGGATGCGTGGCCGTCGGCGGTGGACCACCGCTCGCTCCCCGACTCGGAGACGGAGACCCGGCGCCGTTTCGTGGTGCTGCGGGTCAACGTCTTCGCGGACGCCCGCGAGGTCGCCGAGACGCTGATGTCGGGCATCCCGGTGCTGCTCGACCTCACGGGCGCGGAGACCGAGACCGCCAAGCGCGTCCTGGACTTCTCCACGGGAGTGGTCTTCGGCCTGGCCAGCGGCATGCACCGGGTCGACCGCAACGTCTTCCTCCTCACCCCACCGGGCACCGAGGTGAGCGGGATCATGGAGGGGAGGGGGGTGCCGGGGGTCTGAGGTGGGGAGGGTGGAGTGCGCTGCTGGGCGGGGGCGCGCCACCCAGCCTGGGGGGCGTGCTGCTTGGGCGGTGCCCGGCTCGTCCCGCCTCACTCGCATGTCGTCCTTGGGCGCTCGTCACTCTGGTGCGCTCGGCACGCTCGTCCCGCTCGTCGCCGCGGCCCCGCGCGCCCAGCGTGCCGCGCGCGTCACACGTCCGGCTTGCCCTTGCGCGTTCGGCCAGTCCCGTGCGCCCGGTTCGCGCCCCGCGCCCCTCCGGGCTCCCTCTCCGCGCTCCCCTCCCGCGCTCCCGCCGCCCGGCGGCACCCTCCCCGCGCCCCGCTCGTCGCACTCGTTCCCGCCCGTGAGGGCACCCATCGAGGCCGCCCCGTGAGTGTCGTTCACGCTCCTCGTAGTCGCCCGATCGTAGGAAGCTTGTCGGGGCGGAACGGTTCGCCTGGCGGCGGAGCCCTACCGTCCGGATATGTCCTCGCCGTTTGCCTCCTCCGCACCCTTACCTCACACAGCGTCCGACCGGGCGTCCTCCGGGGACGCCCCTCCTACCGTGCCCCCGCAGGCGACGCCCGTGCAGGGGCCTCCGGCGCAAGGGGCTCCCGTGCAGGGGCCCGAACAGGGGGCGTCCCTCAATGAGTCACGTGTCCCCTCCGCCCCGGTGCGCTACATCCGGCCCTGTGTCACCGAGTTGCGGCTCTCCGCCTTCGCGGGGCATCGGCGGGCACGGTTCACGTTGGGGGCCGTCACTTTGTTCGTCGGGGACAGTGGGAGTGGCAAGAGCAATGCGCTGCGGGCGTACGACGCGCTGGCGCGGCTCGGGGGCGGGGCCCGGCTGGCGGAGGTGTTCGCCGATCCCGTCGCCTGCGTGCCGCAGGGCGCGCGGCCCGATGCCCAGCGTCGCCGCGGGTTCCGTATCGGGTGCACGGCGGACGGCCCCGGCGGACCGGTCCTGCTCGACGTCGCCGTCCAGGCCGAACCCGAACTGCGCATCGTGGGCGAGCGGTTGAGCGCCGGGGGCGTCGTACTGCTGGAGACGGCCCTGCGTGATCCCGGGCGGCGTACGGTGCAGGCCGCCTGGCACACCGGTGGCCCCGCGCCGCTCACGCGCGCCCCGCTGCCCGACGACCGGCTCGGCACCGCGCTGCTGCCGTTGCGGGTGGCCGGCAAGACCGACGGGCAGCGGCAGGTGCTCGCCGCCGCCGAACAGATGGTGGTCGCCCTGCGGTCCGTCTTCGCCTGCGATCCGCAGCCCGACTGGATGGGCTCCCCCGTCCCCACCGGCTCCGGACGCCTCCTCGCCGGCTGCGACAACCTCGCCGACGTGCTCTGGCGCACCCGCGAGCAGTGCGGACGGCGGCACGCGCAACTGGTCGCCGCGCTGTCCGCCGGATCCGCCGGACGCCCCGTCGTGGACCTGCGCGCCGAACCACTGGACGACGGCACGGTCCGCGCCGTCCTCGACCGCGCCGACGGCACCCGCACGGAACTCGCCCGGCTCGGCTACGGCGAACTGCGCTTCGTCGCCCTCGCGCTGGTGCTGCTCACCGGGCCGGGCGTCCTCGACGTGGACCCGGCGGGCGAGGTGCCCGCCGCGATGCAGACCCTCACCCTCCTCGCGGACGGCCTCGACCGTGGCCTCGACGTCCGGCAGCGCGCCGAACTGCTGCGGCTGGCGGTGCGGATGGCCGAGCGCGGGCACATCCGCTGCGTCGGCGCGGTCAGCGACGGGTCCTGGGCCGCCAGGACGGACGGAGTGACGGTGGTACACCTGGGTCCGTGACAGAACAACACCTCGACGTGGCGAAGTTGCAGCGCAGGCTGGCCGAGTTCGCGGCCGCGCGGAACTGGCAGCCCTTCCACACCCCCAAGAACCTCGTCGCCGCACTCAGCGTGGAGGCGTCCGAACTGGTCGAGATCTTCCAGTGGTTGACGCCGGAGGAGTCGGCGCGCGTGATGGACGACCCCGACACCGCCCACAAGGTGACGGACGAGGTCGCCGACGTCCTCGCGTATCTGCTGCAACTGTGCGAGGTGCTCGGCATCGACCCGCTGACGGCCCTGGACGCGAAGATCGACCGCAACGAGCACCGGTTTCCCGCGCCGTAGCGACCCCCGGACGTGAGCCTCGCGATCCGTTTTCACTCTCCGCAGTCAACATGCTGACCGAAACCGATTTGTTGTCCACAGATTTCGGTCTTCCTCTGGCTTTTCGTCCCACAGACCCTCACTCTGGGTAGTGGAGTGGATACGGGTGTTCGGGCGGACGTGCGGGCAGCACGTCGGGACAGACGGGGGCAGCGCATGGACGCGGTGCGGCTCATCCTGACGAGCAGGCGCGCGCTCGCAGGCAGCGGTGGTGGAGCGGAGATCCTCAGGGAGGTGTGGCAGGCGCAGGCCCTGGCGCAGGCGATCGGCAGTCGCTTAGCCGTCTCGGGCCCGCCCGAACTGCGCGGCGAGGCCCTCGGGTTGACCGAGTTGGCGGGCCGGGGGTGCGGTGTGCTGGGCGCGCCGGACCTCGACCCCGGCGATATGCTGGCCGCCCGGCTCACCGCGCTGGACGACGCCCGCCGGGCCCTGCTCGACCTGGGCGGTCTGCTCGGCGAGGTCGGCATCGCCCTGGTCGGCCTGGCGAGCTCGGCGGACGACCAGGGCACGTACTGGCAGTGCATGGAGGCCATCGACGCGGCGGACGAATCCAGGGACCGCGTCCTGGAAATGCTGCGCAAGCTGGCGGCGAGAGAGGAGCGGGAGGAGCGGGAGGGCGCTTTGCCGGAGAGATGAGCAGCCGCCGGGCCCTGGCCGCCAGTGGGCGGAGCGGGCTCGGCCCCATGTCTTCGGCCCTCATGCCCTCGTCCTCGCTCGGCGCACGCTTGGAACGCGGGAAAGCCGTGGCGGTCTGCGGTCTGCGGTCTGCGGTCTGCGGTCTGCGGTGTCGATGCCGACGCCGACGGCCGATGTCGATGCCGACGTCGATGTCGAAGTCCTGTATGGCCCATGCACGGGCTGGTGGTCGATGCCCGCCTCCCGCTCCCTGACGCGCCCTCACATGTGCAGCGCGCGGGCGATGTTGTTGACGTGGACGCAACGACTCCGTAACCTGCTGCAACTATTGACGGCAGCAGGCCCAGGATTCGCCCCTCCTATTCAAAGGATGAAGGCATGGGTGTGGTACGCAGGCGTACGGTCATCTCGGCACTCGGCGGTTCGGTCGCCGCCGCAGCCGCCACGGGGACCGCGCAGGCCGCGCAGGCCGCGGAGCACGGTTCGGTCGCGGACGCACAGCGCGCGGCCGGTCCGTACGAGACGAAGATCAAGGCCCTGTTGGGCCGGATGACCGTCGAGGAGAAGCTGGGGCAGTTGCAGCAGATGTCCTGGACGGGCGACACCGGCCCCGGCGGCGGGCAGACGGAACAGGCGGAGAAGGCAGCCCGTACGGGCCGGCTCGGGTCCGTGCTCAACATCTACGGGGCGAAGCACACCAACGATCTTCAGCGCCTCGCCGTCGAGGAATCGCGGTTGGGCATCCCCCTGCTGTTCGGCCTGGACGTCATCCACGGCTTCTGGACCACCTTCCCCATCCCGCTCGCCCAGGCGTCCAGCTTCGACCCGGCGGTGGCCGGCAAGGACGCCGAGGTCTCGGCGGCGGAGGCGCGCTCCAACGGGGTGCGCTGGACGTTCTCCCCGATGATGGACGTCACCCACGAGCCGCGCTGGGGCCGTATCGCGGAGGGCAGCGGCGAAGACCCCTACCTCGCGGCGGCCTTCGCCGCGGCGAAGACCCGCGGTTACCAGGGCGACGGCACCCACCTGGACGCCGGCGACCGGCTCGCGGCCTGCGCCAAGCACTTCGTCGCCTACGGAGGCGCGGAAGGCGGCCGTGACTACAACACCGTGGACACCTCCGAGGCCCACCTGCGCAACCACTACCTCCCGCCCTTCAAGGCGGCCCTGGACGCGGGGGTGGCCACCGTCATGGCCTCCTTCAACACCGTCAGCGGCGTCCCCGCCCACGGCAACCGGCACACGCTGACCGACATCCTCAAGGGCGAGTGGGGCTTCGACGGGTTCGTCGTCAGCGACTACACGGGCGTTCAGGAACTGATCGTCCACGGCTTCGCCGCCGACGGGGCCGACGCCGGCCGACTCGCCCTGAACGCCGGGGTGGACATGGAGATGGTCAGCACCAACCTCGCCGACCACGGCAGACAGTTGCTCAAGAGCGGCCGGATCACGGCCCGTCGGCTGGACGACGCGGTCTCCCGCATCCTGCGCCTGAAGTTCCGGCTCGGGCTCTTCGACCACCCCTACGTCGACGAGGCGGCAACGGTCACGGAGCCGACGAAGCAGGCCCGTGCCGCGGCGCGGGCGACCGCCGCGCGTTCCATGGTGCTGTTGAAGAACGACCAGGGCGCGCTGCCCCTGCACCCGGGGGTCGGCTCCATCGCCGTGGTCGGTCCGTTCGCCGACTCCACGGACCTGCAAGGGACTTGGTCCGGTCCGGGGGCGGGGAAGTTCCCCGCGGTCACCCTGCTGGCGGGCATCAAGGCGGCAGCCCCGCAGGCCGAGGTCACCTCCGTCACGGGGGTGAGCGCGGACGGCACGGACACCTCGGGAATCAAGGACGCGGCAGCGGCGGCCCGGGCGGCCGACGTCACCGTCGTCGTGGTCGGCGAGCCCCCGGCCCTGAGCGGCGAGGCCAGCTCGCGCAGCGACATCACCCTGCCCGGGGCACAGGAAGACCTGATCACCGCGATCGCGGACACGGGCAAGCCGTTCGTCGTCGTCCTGGTCAACGGGCGTCCCCTCACCATCGGCGGCTGGCTGGACTCCGCCCCCGCCGTCCTGGAGGCATGGCACCCCGGCATGGAGGCGGGCAACGCCGTCGCGGACGTGTTGTTCGGCACTGTCAATCCTGGCGGCAAGCTCCCGGTGACCTTCCCCCGCAGCGTCGGACAGGTCCCGATCTACTACAACCACGAGAACACCGGCCGCCCCTACGACGCCGACAACAAGTACACCTCCAAGTACCTGGACCTGCCCGACGGACCCCGGTTCCCCTTCGGGCACGGCCTCAGCTACACCACGTTCACGATCAGCGACCCCGCCCTGAGCAGCCGACGGATCTCTTCCCGTGCCCTGCGCAAGGGCGACACAGTCGAGGTGACGGTCAGCGTGCGCAACACCGGCGCGCGGGCGGGCGACGAGGTCGTCCAGCTCTACCTCCACGATCCGGTGGCGAGCATCGTCCAGCCGGTACGCCGACTGCGCGGCTTCCGCAGGGTGAGCCTGGCCCCGGGCCGGAGCATCACCGTCCGCTTCCGCCTCGGTGCCGAGGACCTCGGCTTCTGGACCCACGACACCAGCGGACAGTTCGAGCTCGAGGCAGGGGCCGTCGACATCTACGTGGGCAACAGCTCACTCGCGACGGGCAAGGCGACGCTGACGATCGACTGACCGGGCACCGGCCGCCATCATGCTCAGCTTTCCCTCGTGTATCCGTCCGACCTGGGCTGATCAGCCGCGGATGCCGTAGACGGCGTGGACGACGTGGACGCCTTGGCTGAGAAACCCGACTTGATCTCCAGGTCGGACAGATCCGCGTTCAGCGCCGCCATCAGTTCCTCCATCTGCTGCAGCAACCCCTTCGGCGGGGCTGCGGCGGTGGACCCGCCCTGCTGCGGCACGGTCTCTTCGGACATGACGGCCTCCTCGGCCCTGGCCGGCCCCCTGCGAGGAGGGCCGATGCGGGTGACGCCCCGGCGCTGACCAGCCGGGCGTGGGTGCCGGCGGTCCGGCTCCGCCCACGCCAACGATCACCACGGGGGCGGGTCACTGGCCCAGGCAACCCCCCACGCACGGCACGGGCGTTTTTCACCCGACCGGGGAGGGGCGGGGGCGGGCAGGCCGGTGGGGTTGACGGGGCGGCCGGAGTGCAGGATGGAGGCATGGATCTTCGCATCTTCACCGAGCCCCAGCAGGGGGCGACCTACGACACCCTTCTCACCGTGGCCAAGGCCACCGAGGACCTCGGTTTCGAGGCATTTTTCCGGTCTGACCACTATCTGAAGATGGGTGACGGGAGCGGCCTCCCGGGCCCCACGGACGCCTGGATCACCCTCGCCGGACTCGCCCGCGAGACCAAGCGCATCCGCCTCGGCACGCTGATGACCGCCGGCACCTTCCGGCTGCCCGGCGTCCTCGCCATCCAGGTCGCGCAGGTGGACCAGATGTCCGGCGGGCGTGTCGAACTCGGCCTGGGCGCGGGCTGGTTCGAGGCGGAGCACACGGCGTACGGCATCCCCTTCCCGAAGGAGAAGATCGGCCGGCTGGAGGAGCAGCTCGAGATCGTCACGGGCCTGTGGGCCACCGAACTCGGCAAGACCTTCGACTTCCACGGCACGTACTACGACCTCACGGACTCACCCGCGCTGCCCAAGCCCGCGCAGTCGAAGATCCCGGTGCTGATCGGCGGCACCGGCGCGACCCGCACGCCGCGGCTGGCCGCCCGGTTCGCCGACGAGTTCAACATGCCGTTCGGCTCGGTCGAGGACAGCGAGCGGCAGTTCGGCCGGGTGCGGGACGCCGCGGCGGAGATCGGCCGCGACGCCGACGCGATCACCCTCTCCAACGCCCTCGTCGTCTGCGTCGGCAAGGACGACCAGGAGCTCGCCCGGCGCGCCGCCGCGATCGGCCGCGAGGTCGAGGAGCTCAAGGCCAACGGGCTGGCCGGTTCCCCGGCCGAGGTCGTCGACAAGATCGGCCGCTACGCCGAGGTCGGCTCCCGGCGGATGTACCTCCAGCTCCTCGACCTGCACGACCTGGACCACCTGGAACTGATCTCCGCCGAGGTGCAGGCGCAACTGTCGTAGGAGCACGCGTCGGCGCGCGCGGCGCGGGGCGGAAATTGTCGGGTGTCGGCGGACCGTTCTCGGTACGTTGGAGGGGCGCGTGAGCGCACGACCAGCGCTTTCGCACCCCATCCGAACCGTTCCGAGGCACCCACCGTGTTCCTGACGATCAGCACCACCGGCACCCCCGAGCGCCCCGCCACCGACCTGGGCTTCCTGCTGCACAAGCACCCGGACAAATCGCAGGCGTTCTCCACCTCCTACGGCACGGCCCATGTCCTCTATCCCGAGGCCGCCGCCGAGCGCTGCACGGCGGCGCTGCTGCTGGAGGTGGACGCCGTCGCGCTGGTGCGGCGCGGCAAGGGCAAGGGGCGCGGCGGCGCTCCCGACGCGGCCCTCGCCCAGTACGTCAACGACCGCCCGTACGCGGCCTCTTCGCTGCTCGCGGTCGCGCTGAGCGGCGTGTTCTCCAGCGCGATGCGCGGGGTGTGCGCCGCGCGGCCCGAACTCCCGGCGCAGGCACGGCCGTTGCGGGTCGAGGTGCCCGCGCTGCCGGCCCGTGGCGGCCCCGACCTCGTCCGGGGTCTCTTCGAGCCGCTCGGCTGGACGGTCGACGCCGAACCGGTGCCCCTCGACCGGGAGTTCCCGGACTGGGGCGACTCGCGGTACGTGCGCCTCGTCCTGGAGTCGGAGACGCTCACCGTCGCCGAGGCCCTGCGTCACCTGTACGTCCTGCTGCCGGTCCTCGACGACGCCAAGCACTACTGGGTCTCTCCCGACGAGGTCGACAAGCTGCTGCGCGCCGGTGAGGGCTGGCTGTCCGGCCACCCCCAGCAGAAGCTGATCACCAGCCGTTACCTGTCCCGCCGTTGGTCGCTGACCCGGGAGGCGATGGAGCGGCTGGAGCTGGTGCGGCTCGCCGAGGCCGACGACAGCGAGGTCGAGGAGATCGACAACGCCGTCGCGGCCGAGGTCGAGACGGAGGAGCGGCCGACCCCGCTGGCCGTGCTGCGCCGCGAGCGAATCGTCTCGGCGCTGACGGCGTCCGGGGCCGCCCGGGTGCTCGATCTCGGCTGCGGGCAGGGCCAGTTGGTGCAGGCGCTGCTGAAGGACCCGCGGTTCACCGAGATCGTCGGCGTCGACGTGTCGATGCGCGCGCTCACCATCGCCTCCCGGCGGCTGAAGCTGGACCGCATGGGCGAGCGGCAGGCCTCGCGCGTCCAGCTCCTCCAGGGCTCGCTCGCCTACACCGACACCCGCCTCAAGGGGTACGACGCCGCCGTGCTCAGCGAGGTCATCGAACACCTCGACCTGCCGAGGCTGCCCGCCCTGGAGTACGCGGTGTTCGGCGCGGCCCGCCCGCGCACGGTCCTGGTGACCACCCCGAACGTCGAGTACAACGTCCGCTGGGAGTCCCTCCCGGCCGGCCATGTCCGGCACGGCGACCACCGCTTCGAGTGGACCCGCGAGGAGTTCCGCACCTGGGCGACCACGGTCGCCGAACGGCACGGCTACGACGTCGAGTTCGTCCCCGTGGGCCCGGACGACCCGGAGGTCGGCCCACCCACCCAGATGGCGATTTTCAGCATGAAGAACCCGAACGAGAAGAACGCGAACGAGAAGAACGTGAACGAGAAGGAGGCGAAGGCGGCATGACGGAGAATCAGAGTTCTGCCGCGGACCGGCAGGGACGCGTCCTGCCCGTCACCGATCTCTCCCTCGTGGTGCTGATCGGCGCGTCCGGCTCGGGCAAGTCCACCTTCGCCCGCCGCAACTTCAAGCCCACCGAGGTCATCTCCTCCGACTTCTGCCGCGGCCTGGTCTCCGACGACGAGAACGACCAGAGCGCGACCCGCGACGCCTTCGACGTCCTGCACTACATCGCGGGCAAGCGGCTCGCGGCAGGCCGCCGTACCGTCGTCGACGCGACCAGCGTGCAGTCGGACTCCCGCCGCCAACTGATCGACCTGGCCAAGCAGTACGACGTCCTGCCCATCGCCATCGTGCTGGACGTCCCGGAGGAGGTGTGCGCCGAACGCAACGCGGCCCGCGTGGACCGCGCCGACATGCCCCGCCGGGTCATCCAGCGCCACACCCGTGAACTGCGCCGCTCCCTAAGGCACTTGGAGCGGGAGGGTTTCCGCAAGGTGCACGTGCTGCGGGGGGTCGAGGAGGTCGAGAACGCCTCGGTCGTCACCGAGAAGCGCTTCAACGACCTGACCCACCTCACCGGCCCCTTCGACATCATCGGCGACATCCACGGCTGCGCTCTCGAACTGGACGCCCTGCTGGGCAAGTTGGGGTACGCCGACGGCGTCCACCCGGAGGGCCGGCAGGCCGTCTTCGTCGGCGACCTGGTCGACCGGGGCCCGGACAGCCCGGGCGTCCTGCGCCGTGTGATGGCGATGGTGAAGTCGGGCAACGCTCTGTGCGTACCCGGCAACCACGAGAACAAGTACGGCCGTCACCTGAAGGGCCGCAAGGTCCAGCACACCCACGGCCTGGCCGAGACCATCGAGCAGATGGGCGCGGAGAGCGAGGAATTCCGTGCCGAGGTACGGGAGTTCATCGACGGGCTGGTCAGCCACTACGTCCTCGACGGGGGCCGGCTGGTGGTCTGCCACGCGGGGCTGCCGGAGAAGTACCACGGCCGCACCTCCGGCCGGGTCCGCTCGCACGCGCTCTACGGTGAGACCACCGGCGAGACCGACGAGTTCGGGCTGCCGGTGCGCTACCCGTGGGCGGAGGACTACCGGGGCCGGGCGGCCGTCGTCTACGGCCACACGCCCGTCCCGGACGCCACCTGGCTGAACAACACCATCTGCCTGGACACCGGCGCGGTCTTCGGCGGCAAGCTGACCGCGCTGCGCTGGCCGGAACGCGAGCTGGTCGACGTACCGGCGGAGCAGGTCTGGTACGAGCCGGCGCGGCCGCTGGCGTCGGAAGCGCCGGGCGGGCAGGACGGCCGGCCGCTGGCGCTGGCGGACGTCCACGGCCGACGGATCGTCGAGACCCGGTACGACGGCCAGAGCCGCGTCTCGATCCGTGAGGAGAACGCGGCGGCGGCCCTGGAGGTGATGAGCCGCTTCGCGGTCGACCCGCGCCTGCTGCCCTACCTCCCGCCGACGATGGCCCCCACGGCCACCTCGCACATCGAGGGCTACCTCGAGCACCCGGCGGAGGCGTTCGCGCAGTACGCGCGCGACGGCGTCGCACGGGTCGTGTGCGAGGAGAAGCACATGGGCTCCAGGGCGGTGGCGCTGGTGTGCCGCGATGCGGAGACGGCGCGCAGGCGGTTCGACGTGGACGGCCCCACCGGGTCCCTCTACACCCGTACGGGCCGCCCGTTCTTCGACGAACAGACGGTGACGGAGGAGATCCTCGGCCGGGTGCGGGCGGCGGTGGACGAGGCGGGCCTGTGGTCCGAACTGGACACGGACTGGCTCCTGTTGGACGCCGAACTGCTGCCGTGGTCGCTGAAGGCAACCGGCCTGCTGCGCTCGCAGTACGCGGCCGTGGGCGCGGCGTCCGGCGCGGTCTTCCCGGGCGCGCTGGCCGCACTGGAGGGCGCGGCGGCGCGCGGGGTCGACGTCACGGACCTGCTCTCCCGGCAGCGTGAACGCGCCGAGGACGCGGCCGCGTTCACGACGGCGTACCGCCGCTACTGCTGGACCACGGACGGCCTGGACGGCGTCCGGCTGGCCCCGTTCCAGCTCCTCGCGGTCCAGGGCCGCAGCCTCGCGGCGCTGCCGCACGACGAGCAACTGTCGTTCCTGGACCGGCTGGTGGAGCACGACAGCACGGGCCTGCTGCAGAGCACCGGTCGGCTGTACGTCGACCCGGCCGACCCCGAGTCGGTGCGGGCCGGCGTCGACTGGTGGCTGGAGCTGACGGGCCGGGGCGGCGAGGGCATGGTCGTCAAGCCGCTCGGCGCGCTGGCCCGCGACGGGGAAGGCCGTCTGGTCCAGCCCGGCATCAAGTGCCGGGGCCGCGAGTACCTCCGGATCATCTACGGCCCGGACTACACCCGCCCCGACAACCTCGCCCGCCTGCGCGGCCGTTTCCTCAACCACAAGCGGTCGCTGGCGATCCGCGAGTACGTGCTCGGCCTGGAGTCCCTGGACCGCCTCGCCGAGGGCGAGCCGCTGTGGCGCGTCCACGAGGCGGTGTTCGGGGTACTGGCCCTGGAGTCGGAGCCGGTGGACCCGCGTCTGTGAGCGGGCCGACGGCCTGCGGCTCACCCCACGAGCCGCAGTGCCGTTCCCGCTCGCCCCACCCGCACCCGCTGCCCCCATGTCAGCTCCACCGCGTCGGTCTCGATGCCGTCGCCGAAGGCGATGAGGCGTTCTGATTCGACGGTGAGGGTGAGGCGGGCGTCGGGGGTGAGTTCGCCGGCGACCAGGGAGGTGCCGGTGGCGGGGGACGGCCAGGCCTCGCGTACGAACCACACCAGGCGGTCCTCCGTCGGGGCCGGGAGCCGCAGACCGGTGTCGCCGGCGGACCGTTCCTGCCAGACCGAGCGGATCCAGCCGGTCGCCCCCGTGCCCGTGCCCACCAGCACCCCGGAAGAAGCCTGGGCCTCGACGGCACCCCCGTCGTCGTCGAGGCCCAGGCGGTAGCGGGCGGTCTGGTGGCCCGGAGCGCCGAGGTAGATCTCGTTGAGGGCCAGCAGCCGCTGGGTGTCGTCGGCGACCGCCTCGACCATGGTCAGGTCGGTCGTGCCGGTGCCGGGCGCGAGCACGGAGGGCAGGAGCGTGCGGGCGTCGGCCGGGCGGTGGCGGACCAGGACGCCCGGGTTGCGGCCGGGGTCCGTGTCGATGCCCACCACCGGTTGTCCGGCCAGGTACTTGGCGGCGTTCGCCACCAGTCCGTCCTGGCCGACCACGACCACCACGTCCTCGGGTGCGAAGAGGAAGCGGTCCAAGTCGGTTCGTTCCACCCGGGTCTGACGCCAGGTCAGGGGAATCGCCGCCGTCACCTCGGCCAGTGCCCGCCGGGTGCGGCGGTGGCGTTCGGCGATCTCCTCGATGTCGCGGCCCCGCGAGGAGAGGAAGAAGGCGGCCTGGCCGTGCGTGCCGTGCCGGGCCACCAACTCCTCGTACTCCGTGGTGCGGTGGACCAGCACGGCCCGCGGGGCGAGACTCACTCCCGGTCCCCCGCGCCGAGCCGCGACAGGAGTCCGGTCAGGACGTCCGGCGAGATCGTCACGCTGTCGATGTGCGGCAGGTTCTCCGCGAGCCGCGTCCCGGTGAGAGCGTGCAGGGTCGCCACGTCGACATCCCCGTGCACCCGCAGCCACGCCGCCTGCGCCTGCGCCCGCGCCTCGCCGACCTCACGCGCCGACTCCGCCTCGGCACGGGCCAGTTGGACCACCCGGGCGGCCTCCGCCTCCGCGAGCCGGACCGTGCGCGACGCCTCCGCCAGGGTCAGCCGCTCCGAGCGCTGCGCCTCGGCCTCCGCCAGTTTCACCGAGCGGGCGGCCTCCGCATCCGCGAGCCGTACCGTCCGCGTTGCCTCCGCCTCCGCGCGTACCTTGTCCGCGGCCGCGTTCTCCTCGGCCTCCCGGCGGGCGTTCGTACCGCGCTGCTCGACCAACTGCTCCTCGCGGCGGGCCAGTTCGATCTGGCTGGCGAGTTCGTTCTCGGCGATGGCGCGCTCCCGCTCGACGGCCACCGCGCGCCGTTCGTACGTCGCCCGGTCGGCCTCCTGCTGGATCTGCTCGCGCGCCGGGGTCCGCAGCGCCCGCTCCACCTCCGGCTCCGGGCGCAGCGCGACGACCCGGACGGCCACGATCTCGATGCCGGTGGCCGGCAGCCGCGGCTCCGCCGCCAGTCCCGCCGCGACCCGCTCCCGCACCGCCGTCACTCCGTCCACCAGCGCCGACGACAGCGACGTACGCGCGAGGACGTCCAGGGCGTGCTGCTGCGCGGTCTCCGTCAGCAGGGTGCCGAGCTGTTCCAGGGGCGCGCTGCGCCACACCCCGGTGTCCGGGTCGACGGAGAAGTCGAGGCGGGCGGCGGCCACGGCCGGGTCGCTGATCCGGTAGGTCACCGTCGCCTGCACCGCCACGTCCTGGAAGTCGACCGTACGGGCGTGGAAGGTCATCGCCAACTCCCGGTCGTCCACCGGCACTTCGGAGAGCGCGGCGCTCAGCGAGCGGAACCAGAAACTGAGCCCCGGCCCGTCGTGCACCAGCTTGCCCGAGCGGTGGTGGCGGACGTGTGCCGTCGGTGCGCCGCGCAGATGACGCCAGCCCAGCCGCCGGGTGATGTCGGCCATGAGTGATCCCTCCGTTGTCGTCAGCGAGACGATAATCGGGTGGGGTGGTTGTCGTCAAGAGGACGAAAACAAGAGCAGGCGCGGAAGGGGTCGCAGAAACGGTCGCAGAAACGGTCGCGGAAACGGTCGGGCGGCGGGTGAAGTCGGTCCCCGATGGTCAGGATGGAGACATGGGATTCCATGTCGACTCCGAGACCGGGCGGCTGCGCCGCGTCATCCTGCACCGGCCGGATCTCGAGCTCAAGAGGCTCACCCCCAGCAACAAGGATGCGCTGCTCTTCGACGACGTGCTCTGGGTGCGCCGGGCGCGCGCCGAGCACGACGGGTTCGCCGACGTGCTGCGCGACCGGGGCGTCGCCGTCCACCTCTTCGGCGACCTGCTCACCGAGGCGCTGGCGCTCCCGGCGGCCAGAGGGCTCGTCCTGGACCGCGTCTTCGACGAGAAGGAGTACGGGGTGCTCGCCACCGACCACCTCCGCGCCGCCTTCGAGACCCTCCCCGCCCCGGAACTGGCGGAGGCGCTCGTCGGCGGCATGACCAAGCGGGAGTTCCTGCAGGCGCATCCCGAGCCGACGTCCGTGCGCTTCCACGTCATGGACCTCGACGACTTCCTCCTCGACCCGCTCCCCAACCACCTCTTCACCCGCGACACCTCCGCCTGGATCTACGACGGCGTCGCCATCAACTCCATGCGCTGGCCGGCCCGGCAGCGCGAGACCGTCCACTTCGAGGCGATCTACCGGCACCATCCGCTCTTCCGCGGCGAGACGTTCCACGTCTGGTCCGAGGGGCAGGCCGACTATCCGTCCACCATCGAGGGCGGTGACGTCCTCGTCATCGGCAACGGCGCCGTACTGATCGGCATGAGCGAGCGCACCACCCCGCAGGCCGTCGAGATGCTCGCGCACAAGCTGTTCGCCGCGGGGTCCGCCGAGACCATCGTGGCCCTCGACATGCCGAAGCGGCGCGCGTTCATGCACCTCGACACCGTGATGACGATGGTCGACGGCGACGTCTTCACCCAGTACGCGGGCCTCGGCATGCTCCGGTCGTACACCATCGAACCGGGCGTCGGCGAGAAGGAGCTCAAGGTCACCGACCACCCCCCGGAGCACATGCACCGCGCGATCGCCGCCGCACTCGGCCTCAGCGAGATCCGCGTGCTCACCGCCACCCAGGACGTGCACGCCGCCGAACGCGAGCAGTGGGACGACGGCTGCAACGTCCTCGCCGTGGAGCCCGGTGTCGTCGTCGCCTATGAGCGCAACGTCACCACAAACACCCACCTGCGCAAACAGGGCATCGAGGTGATCGAGATCCCGGGCAGCGAGCTGGGCCGGGGGAGGGGCGGCCCGCGCTGCATGAGCTGCCCGGTCGAACGGGCGGCCGTATAGCGCCGGCCGTGCGGGGTGTTCCAGGGGGCTGTATAGAAATGCTGATCGTCGTATAGACTTCCATGGTCCCGCATCATCTTGTCCTGTTCTCGTACCTCTGGAGCGCCCCCATGGCGACTGTCCCGACCGCCCTCGCCGGGCGCCACTTCCTCAAGGAGCTGGACTTCACGGCGCAGGAGCTGCGCGGCCTGATCGAGCTGGCCGCCGAGCTGAAGGCCGCCAAGAAGGCCGGGACCGAGACGCGGCATCTGCACGGCAAGAACATCGCGCTGATCTTCGAGAAGACCTCGACGCGCACCCGCTGCGCGTTCGAGGTCGCCGCCGCCGACCAGGGCGCCTCGACCACGTATCTCGACCCGGCGGGTTCGCAGATCGGCCACAAGGAGTCCGTGAAGGACACCGCGCGCGTGCTGGGGCGGATGTACGACGGCATCGAGTACCGCGGCGCCAGCCAGCAGAAGGTCGAGGAGCTCGCCGCGTACGCCGGGGTCCCCGTCTACAACGGGCTCACCGACGACTGGCACCCCACCCAGATGCTGGCCGACGTGCTCACCATGACCGAGCACAGCGCCAAGCCGCTGACCGGGATCGCCTTCGCCTACCTCGGCGACGCCCGCTTCAACATGGGCAACTCCTACCTGGTCACCGGGGCGCTGCTCGGGATGGACGTCCGGATCGTCGCGCCCAAGGCGTACTGGCCCGCCGACGAGGTCGTCACCCGGGCCCGTGAGCTGGCCGAGGTCTCGGGCGCCCGGGTCCTGCTCACCGAGGACGTCGCCGAGGGCGTGGCCGGCGCCGACTTCGTCGCCACCGACGTGTGGGTCTCCATGGGCGAGCCGAAGGCGGTCTGGGACGAGCGGATCACCGCCCTCGCCCCGTACGCCGTCACGATGGACGTCCTGCGCGCGACCGGCAACCCGGACGTCCGGTTCCTGCACTGCCTGCCGGCCTTCCACGACCTGGGCACGAAGGTCGGCCAGGACATATACGACAGCCACGGCCTCGACTCCCTCGAAGTCACCGACGAGGTCTTCGAGTCGGAGTACTCGGTCGTCTTCGACGAGGCGGAGAACCGCCTGCACACCATCAAGGCCGTACTCGTGGCGACCCTGGCCTGACCCTGACCCTGACCCTGACCCTGACCCTGACCCTGACCCTGACCCTGACCCTGACCCTGACCCGTCTGTTCGGTGGCGTGCCGAACGTCACACGTCACACGTCACACGTGACGCGGGCGCCACTGCGGTGGGACGGCGGCCAGCCTGAACCACACCGCCTTGCCGCGGTCCGTGGGCCGGTGTCCGCAGGACGAGCTGAGGGCGCGGATCAGCAGCAGTCCGCGGCCGTGCTCCTGCCAGGGGTCGGGCGTCTCGCCGCACGGGCGGGTGAGGTCGCCGGGCGGCACCGGGTCGGGGTCGTGCACCTCGACCTGGCAGCCGGTCGGCCGCAGCTCCACCACCAGCTCTATCGGGTCGTCCCCGGTGGTGTGCTCCACGGCGTTCGCCACCAGCTCGGCGGTGAGCAGCTCCGCGGTGTCGCTGTCCGCCGCGTGCTCCAGCTCCGCCAGCGCCGTACGGACCAGCGCGCGGGCCACCGGCACGGCCGCGGCGGAGTGCGGCAGTGCGATACGCCAGGAGGAGGCGGCGTCGGAGGGGCGTTCGTGCAAGGCGAGTCCGTTCATGGCGCAGGTCCCCGTGATCGGCATCGGTCGGTCCTGCTTTCAACTTTATGAATGGTAGCGGCGGCCTCCGGCACAGACGCCCGGTGGTCGCCGTACGGGACTCTCGATCCCGCTACCGGCCGCTTACCCGGACCAACGGTCCCCCTCGCGCACCTGATCCCGTTGTTACCGGCTTATTGACGACCGGTGACGTGTGTGACGGGACCATGTCGTGCGCCGACCTGCCGCCGACCCGCCCACCTGTAGACCCGCCGACCTCAGGGAACGCGGACCCCGGCGAACTCCGCCCCCGCGTCGCGCAGCCGCTCGTGCAGCTCGTGGAACACCGCCGCCGAGCGGGTTCCCGGCCAGTCCTGCGGCAGCAGGCGGGCGGGCAGGCCGGGGTCGGTGTAGGGCAGGTGGCGCCAGGAGTCCAGGGCCAGGAGGTAGTCGCGGTAGGCCTCCTCCGGCGGGGTGTCCGGCCGCTGCTGCCAGGCGTGCAGGACGTGCGCGTGGCGGTCGAGGAACGTCTCGTGCTCCTTGGCGATCGCCGCCAGGTCCCACCAGCGGGCGACGGCCTCGGCGGTCGGCGCGAAGCCGAGGTGCTCGCCGCGGAAGAGGTCGACGTACGGGTCGAGGTGCAGCCGCCGGAGAGTGTGCCGGGTCTCGTCGTACAGCCGCGCCGGGGCGATCCACACGCCCGGAGTCGCCGTACCGAAGCCCAGACCCGCGAGCCGCGACCGCAGCACGTGCCGCTTCTGCCGCTCCGACTCCGGGACCGAGAACACCGCCAGCACCCAGCCCTCGTCCGCGGGGGGCGCCGTGGCGTAGATGCGCCGGTCGCCGTCGTCGAGCAACTGCCGTGCCTCGTCGGAGAGTTCGTACCCGGCCGCGCCCTGCGCCGTACGGGCGGGCAGCAGCAGTCCGCGCCGCTTCAGCCGGGACACCGAGGAGCGTACGGAGGGCGCGTCGACGCCGGCCGCGGCGAGCAGCCGGATCAGCTCGGCGACGGGCACCGGGCCCGGCGCGAAGCGGCCGTACGCGCCGTAGAGCGTGACGATGAGAGACCGGGGTGCGGGCTGGTCGGACACGTTGATCATCTTAGTTCTTCGGTATCGCTGCTGGTCACCATCGGTGCAACGGACTCCGGGACGGTTCGTCGACGCGGGGCGCGGACTCGCCGCCGAAGGAGTGACGATCACCGCCGCGGGCGCGCCCACCCGGTACCAGTGGAGCCCCCACAACAGGAGGTTCTTCCATGTCCACGTCCATGTCCACGACCGCGACCATGTCTTTGCGCCCTGCTCTGTCCATGGCCGCCGGTGCCGCCCTGCTTCTGCTGGCCGCCCCCGCGGTCACCGCCACCGCCGCCGCCGTCCCGTCGGAGTCCGTCACCGTCGACCCGGTGGGCCGTATCGCCGACGACGGCACCGTGACGCTCTCGGGCACCTACCGCTGCGTCGGCAACACGGGTCCCGTCCTCGTCAGCTCCTCCGTCGGCCAGAAGTCCCACGACGTCAAGCACGGCATCGGCGGCACCCGTGCCGTGTGCGACGGGGCCGAGCACGCCTGGGTGAACACCGGCAAGGCCACCCCGAACGACCTCGACCCCGGCGCGGCCCACGTCGAGGCCACGCTGATGGAGCTGCGCCCCGCGGGCGGCCTGCCCCTGCCCCACTTCCACGCGGCGCAGGAGCGGGACATCACCCTGACGGAAGGCTGAGCGGCGGGCCCTGGCCGGGCTCGTGAAGAAGGGGTGAGAAGAGGGCGTGAGGGGAGGGGAAGCAGTCGTTCCCCTCCCCTCACGTATGGGTTGCGTCAAGGGCGTGCGGGCTGCCGTATGGGACCCGTCAACGGTGGCCGGATCTCGCCGGAGAAGCGCTTTGCTCGGACCGTCCGAACGATTTCGAACCTCTTCTTCTGGTTCTACTCCTCCGACAGGCACTGGCGTGTCGAGAAGTGGATCTACAAGGGCATCGGAGCCGACCCCAACACGGAGATGCGCTGGCCCGCGTATCTGCGCGGGGTGCTGGCCTTCTCGGCCGTGAGCGTCCTGTTCCTCTATCTGCTCCAGCGGCTGCAAGGGCATCTGCCCGGTTCGCTCGGCTTCTCCGCGATCGATCCGGACCAGGCGTTCAACACCGCCGTGTCGCTCGTGACGAACACCAACTGGCAGTCCTACTACGGCGAGCAGGCCGTGGGCCATGTCGTGCAGACGGCCGGGTTCGCGGTGCAGAACTTCGTGTCGGCGGCCGTCGGCATCGCCGTCGCGGTGGTGCGGGGGTTCGCGCGCTGTCCTCGCCGGACTCCGCGATCCTGTCCGCCGTCATCTTCAAACGCGCTGATCATCATCGCGCTGGTGCCGCTCGCCCTGCGGGGGGTGCGCTACCGGCCGATGAGCGCCGACCGGATGCTGCGCCGCAACCTCGGGATCTACGGCATCGGCGGCCTGATCGCCCCCTTCATCGGCATCAAACTCATCGACCTGCTCATCTCCCTCATCCCCGGGCTGTAACTCTTCGAAAGCGTGCTGATCCCCATGAACAACTCGGTAACGAACACGGCCCGGTTGCTGGGGGCGGGCCTGCGCGCGCTGCTGGTGCTGACCGTGGTGACGGGCATTCTCTACCCGCTCGCCGTCACCGGCATCGCACAAGCGGTCTTCCCCGGCCAGGCGAACGGCTCGGAGGTCAGGGCGGACGGCAGGGTCGTCGGCCCTTCCCTGATCGGGCAGTCGTACAACCTGCCGTTGAAGAAGGGGCAGGAGACTCCGGAGCCCGACCTGAAGTGGTTCCAGGGACGCCCGCAGAACGGGCTGGGCACCAACGGCGTGAACACGCAGTACAAGTTGATCCTGTCGGGCGCGACGAACCGGTCCGGTGACAACAAGGACCTGATCGACTGGGTGACCGCCGCCAAGAAGGCCGTCATCAAGGACAACTCGGTCGGCGGCTACACGGTCAAGCCGTCCGACGTGCCCGCCGACGCGGTGACGTCCTCCGGTTCCGGTCTGGACCCGGACATCTCCCCGCAGTACGCGGACCTCCAGGTCCACCGGATCGCCCAGCGCAACGGCCTGTCCGTCGCCCGGGTGCGGGAACTGGTCGACGCCCACACCGACGGCCGCACCCTCGGCTTCATCGGCGAACCCCGCGTCAACGTCCTCCAACTCAACATCGCGCTCAAGGGACTTGTGGCGAAGAGCGCGGCGTGATCCGGCCCGTCAGGCCGGGTAGGCGTGGGTCTGGGCCGCCTTGACCGTGGCCCAGACCGGGGCGCCCGGGTGCAGGCCCAGTTCGGCGGCGGCGACCGTCGTGAGGTCTGCGGCGAGGGGGAGTTCACCGGTGAGGTCGGCGCGGATGCGGTCGCCGTGGGTCTCCAGGCCGGCCACCTCGCAGTGCCAGAGGTTGCGGGCGCTGGTGCCGGTGGGCCGGTCGCGGTACAGAGTCACCGCGCTCGGCGGGAAGGTGACGAAGACCGGACCGGTGAGGATCTCGGTGGTGGTGATCGCGGGTCCGGTGTCGAGTCGTACGGTGTGGCCGTCGGCGCGTCCCTGGTAGAGGTTGAGGCCGACGAGGTGGGCGATGTAGTCGGTGCGCGGGTGGCGCGCGATGTCGCCCGGGGTGCCCTCCTGCACCACGTGCCCGTCCTCGACGACGACCAGCCGGTCGGCCAGGACCATG
The DNA here is from genome assembly GCF_900110755.1 of Streptomyces sp. yr375. Classification (GTDB taxonomy): domain Bacteria; phylum Actinomycetota; class Actinomycetes; order Streptomycetales; family Streptomycetaceae; genus Streptomyces. The sequence goes on along the minus strand of NZ_FOFF01000013.1, from coordinate 121,881 downwards.
GCGTCCAGCGGATCGTGCGTGACGAGTACGGCGACGGCCTCGAAGTCGGCGAGATGACGCCGGAGTTGGGCGCGGACGTCGAGGCGGGTGCGGGCGTCGAGGGCGGCGAGGGGCTCGTCGAGGAGCAGCAGCCGGGGGTGGGTGGCCAGGGCGCGGGCGAGCGCGACGCGCTGGGCCTGGCCGCCGGAGAGACGGCGCGGCTTCGCCGCCGCGTGCTCGGTGAGGCCCATCCGCGCCAGCCACTCGGCGGCCTGCGCTCGGGCCGCCGCCTTCCCCGCGCCGTGGCAGCGCGGGCCGAAGGCCACGTTGTCCAGGGCGCTCAGGTGGGGGAAGAGCAGATAGTCCTGGAAGACGACACCGACCGGGCGGGACTCGGGCGGCGTACGCTCCAGCGCGTCGCCGTCGAGCCGCAGGTGCCCCTCCGTGAGGGGGACGAGACCGGCCAGCGCGCGCAGGGCGGTGGTCTTGCCCGCGCCGTTCGGGCCGAGCAGGGCGACCACGTCACCGGGCGCGGCCGTCAGCGTGACGTCGAGGCGGAAGCGGCCCCGGTCGACCACGAGACGGGCGTCGAGCCCTTCATCACCGTCGGTACCACTGCCGGCACCACCGCCGGCACCACCGCCGGCACCACTGCCGGTGTCGGGTGCGGTCCGGGCGGTCTTCTCGTTGTCGGTCATGAGGCGGTCATCCAGCGGTCGCGCAGGCCCGCGAGGACCGCGATCGAGACGGCCAGCAGGACCAGGCTGAGGGCGATCGCCGCCTCCGGGTCGCTCTGCAGGGCCAGGTACACGGCGAGTGGCATGGTCTGGGTGCGGCCGGGGAAGTTGCCCGCGAAGGTGATCGTCGCGCCGAACTCGCCCAGCGCCCGCGCCCAGGCGAGGACCGCGCCCGCGGCGACCCCGGGCGCGATCAGCGGCAGGGTGACCCGGCGGAACGCGGTGAACCGGGACGCGCCCAGCGTCGTGGCGGCCTCCTCGTAGCGCGGGTCGGCGGCCCGCAGCGTGCCCTCGACGCTGATCACGAGGAACGGCATGGCGACGAACGCCTCGGCGACCACGACCCCGGCGGTGGTGAAGGGCAGGGTGATCCCGAACCAGGCGTCCAGCCACTTCCCGACGACGCCGTTGCGGCCGAGCGCCATCAGCAGCGCCACACCGCCGACCACCGGCGGCAGCACCAGCGGCAGGGTGACCAGCGCGCGCAGCAGTCCACGGCCGCGGAACTCCACCCGGGCCAGCAGCCAGGCCAGCGGCACCCCGAGCAGCAGGCTCACCGCGGTGGCCGCCGTCGCGCACAGCAGGGACAGCCGCAGCGCCTGCCACACCGCCGCGCTGGTCAACTGGTCCGGCAGGGTGGACCACGGGGTGCGCACGAGCAGCGCGACGAGCGGCAGGATCAGGAACGCCAGACCGGCCAGCGCGGGCAGCAGCAACGGCAGCGGAACGGGACTGCGCCGCCGCGGGGCCGCCGCCCGGCCGCGCCGGCGCCGCGGTCCGCCCGTCAGGGTGTCGGACGCGGCGCCGGACTCGTCGAGCGGGGTCACGGCTGGAGGAACCCGGCCTCGGTCAGGACCTTCTGGCCCTCGGCGGACCGCACCAGCGCGATGAACGCCTCGGCGGCGGCGGTGTTCTTCGCGTCCTTGAGCCGGACGATCGGGTAGTCGTTGACGGCGTTGGCCGACTCGGGGAACTCCACGCCCTCCACCTTGTCACCCGCGGCCTTCACATCGGTCTTGTAGACGACGGCCGCGTCGGCCTCCTTCAGCTCGACCTTTGTCAGGGCGGCCTTGACGTCCTGCTCGTACGAGACCGGCGTGAGCTTCAGCTTGCTGGCGTCCAGCGCCTTCTGGGCGGCCGCGCCGCACGGCACCGTCTTGTCGCACAGCACCACCTTGAGGCCGGACTTCGTCAGGTCCTTCAGGGAGGCGACCTTGTCGGGGTTGCCCGGCAGGGTCGCGATCTCGAGCTGGTTGCGGACGAAGGTGGCGGGCGTCCCCGTGGCGTCCCCCGCGTCCGTGACGATCTTCATCGTCTTGGGGCTGGCGGAGGCGAACACGTCCGCCGGAGCGCCGCCGGTGATGCTCGCGGCGAGGCTGTCGCTGCCGCCGAAGCTGAAGGTGACCTTCGTGCCCGGGTGCGCCTTCTCGAACTCCTCGCCCAGCGCCGTGAAGCTCTCCTTCAGCGAGGCCGCCGCGAACACGGTGACCGTGCCGGACAGCTTGGGGGAGGCGGACGCGGAGGAGCCGGAGGAGGCCGAGGAGTCCGACGTGGCCGACGTGGCCGACGTGGCCGACGAGGAGCAGGCGCTCAGGGCCAGCAGTGCGGCGGCGCTCACACCGGTCACCTGCAGCATCTTGCGGGTGCGGCGGGTCCGGCGCACGGAACGGGTCATCACGGATCTACTCCTTCTCAGGGACTCTTCCCGAGAGACCCTTCTAGGGCCTTACGGGTCCTACGGGTCCTACGGGTCCTACGGGTCCTACGGGTCCTACGGGTCGTTCGGGTCTTACGGGTCGTTCGGGTCGTTCGACGACGACGTTGGTCGACTTGATCACCGCGATCGCCGGCACACCGGGCTCCAGCTCCAGTTCCTCGGCCGACTCCCGGCTCACCAGGGACACCACCCGGAACGGCCCGGCCTGGATCTCCACCTGCGCCGAGACATCCCCGAGGCGTACCTCGGTGACGATGCCGGCGAAGCGGTTGCGGGCCGAGGAACCGGGGTTCTCCCGTTCCGTACGGTGCGTCTGCCGGGCGTAGGCCGCCAGCGCTGCGCCGGGGATGAGCCGGCGTCCCGAATCGTCACGGTCGGCGGGCAGTCTCCCGCCGTCGACCAGTCGCCGCACGGTGTCCGCGCTGACGCCGAGTAAGGCGGCCGCTTCACCGATCCGGTAGGTGTGCATGTACTGAGCATACTGCCGCAAATGCAAGGTGTAAGTACCTTGTAACATCGCATGAGCCGGGCTATCGATAGTGGTGGCTGGTATATGCGTTTGTGCAGTCGGCCCGTCCGGGTACCTCCCTGAGGGAGGTGATAGCCCGTGAGTCAGTCCCTCGCAACCGCCGCTGCGGCCATCGTCCCGATGGCGGAAGTCGTGCTCGCCGGAGACCTGGCCCGGCCGTCCCGGCTGACCGTGGCCGACCTGCTGGCCTGGCCCCAGCAGCGGGCGGAGGTCAGCTTCAGATGCGACACCAGCGGCGTCAGGCGGCACCGCTTCACCGGACCGCTCCTGCACGACGTGCTGTCGGCAGCCGAGCCCGGCTTCGACCCCGCCCGCCGCAAGGACCGCCTCCGCTTCCTCATCGCCGTGACCGGTGCGGACGGCCATCACACGCTGCTGTCATGGGCGGAGGTCGACCCCGACTTCGGCCACGCTCCCGTGCTCCTCGCCGTCACCATCGACGACACCCCGCTCGACCGCGCCGGCCCCCAACTCGTCCTGCCGCAGGACCATTGCGGCGCCCGGCACATCAGCGGAATCAACACGATCCGCGTGGACGGCGGCTACCCCGCGTGGACATGACCCGCCCCGCACCACCGCGGTGAGTCCCGCCCCGCACCGCAGGAGGGCCCGCCCGCCATCGGTACGGCGTTGTCGGCGGCCGGGCTCCCTCGGCGACGCCGCCGCGCTGGTGACGCCGGGCGGGCCCACGGCGCCGGCCGGGCCCGCCTCGGCAACGGAGCACAGCTCGGCTGGGCGGAGGTATAGGCCGCCCCGGCCGCGAGCGGCGACCCGCGCTGCGCACCGCCGGATGGTTCCTCGACCGCTACCAACACGACCCGGGCGAGGATCGCCGACCGGGACGCCGTCGAACGCGCCCTGCGCAGTGGGCGGTTGGCGGGCTACGCGGGCGACGTCCGGTATCCGCAGCCGGCCCCCGCCGACCACCCGTGGCGCACCATGCCGCACCACGGGATGACCCCGCACATCTCCGGCTCGTCCCTGTCCGCGCAGGCCCGCTACGCGGCCGGCATCCGCGAGATCCTCGAGTCCTGGTTCGCGGGCCGCCCGATCCGCGACGCGTACCTGATCGTCGACGGGGGAGCGCCGGCCGGAACCGGCGCCCACTCCTACTCGGTCACCGAGTGACCCGGTGAGGTGAGGTAGAGGGGGCGGGAGGTCGCCGTGCGGGCCGGTCAGACGCGGTCGATGTGCACGTTCGTCGACTTCACCCGGGCGGTGGCCTCCATCCCGACCTCCAGGCCCAGTTCCTCCACGGCCTCCCGGGTCAGCAGCGACACCAGCCGGTGCGGACCCGCCTGGATCTCCACCTGCGCCGCCACGTCACCGAGCTTGATCGCGGTGACGATCCCCGGGAACGCGTTGCGGACCGAGGTGTAGGAGACGTCCTCCTCGCCGCTGCCGGCCTTGGCCAGCTCGACGGAGAACGCGGCGAGATCCGCCCCGTCGACGACCCGCCGCCCGCCCTCGTCGCGATGGGTGACCACCCGCCCCGCGTCCGCCCAACGCCGCGCGGTGTCCGGACTCACCCCGAGCAACCGGGCCGCCTGACCGATCGTGTAAGACTGCATGCCCGCCAAGATATGGGGTTCAGGGGGCGATCTGCAGCGGGGCGGACACCTGGGCGAGGACATGGTCGACCAGGCTCAGCAGCACGTCCCGGCAGGCGCCGCGCTCCCGGGCGTCGAACATGTGCAGCGGCGACGTCGCGGGGAGCGCGAGAGCGCCGCGGATCTGCTCGATGCCGTACTCCGGCCGGCCCTCGAAGCGGTTGACGGCGACGACGAAGGGGATGCCGCGTTTCTCGAAGAAGTCGATGGCCGCGAAGCTCGACTCCAGACGCCAGGTGTCCACCAGCACGATCCCGCCGAGGGCGCCGACCGCCAGGTCGTTCCACATGAACCAGAAGCGCTGCTGGCCGGGGGCGCCGAACAGGTAGAGCACCAGGTCGGGGGTGAGCGTGATGCGGCCGAAGTCCAGGGCGACCGTCGTGGTCGTCTTGGCCTCCACGCCGATCACGTCGTCCACCCCGACCCCCGCGGCGGTCAGCCGTTCCTCCGTGCGCAGCGGAGTGATCTCGCTGATGGCGGCGACCATGGTCGTCTTGCCGACCCCGAAACCGCCGGAGATCAGGATCTTCACAGCCTCGGGGGCGTTGTCAGAGCCGGGCAAGGCCGTTCCTCACTTTCTGCAACAGGGCGATCTGCGGGCTTGCGGCCACGTGGATGGGCGGGCGGGCGAGGATCCTGCCCTGCTCCAGCAGGTCCGACAGCAGGATGGTCGTCACGGAGACCGGCAGGTCCAGATAGGCGGAGATCTCGGCGACGGCCAGCGGCTGCGCGCACATCCGCAGGATCCGCAGGTGCTCCGGCTGAAGGCGCCGGCCGACGGGCGGCAGCGGCAGGTCGACCGTGCTCACCAGCGTGATGAGCGTGAAGACGTCCCGGCTGGGCTGGGTACGGCCGCCGGTCAGGGTGAACGCCCGGACCATGCGCCAGTGCGCGGCCCCCTCGGGCTGCGCCCACGACTCCTGGGGGCCGTCGCTCACTGCTGGAAACCGCGCAGGCCGGGCGGCGGCGAGAGCTCGGCGCGGGGAGCCGCGCTGAGATGCTCCCCGACCTTCTTCACCAGCATGTTCATCTCGAACGCCACCACGCCGACGTCCGCCTGCGACTCGGTCAGCACGGCGAGGTGCGCGCCCGCGCCGGCCGACGTGAGGATGAGGAAGCCCCGCCGCATCTCCAGCAGCGACTGGACGACACCCCCGCCGTCGAAGTCGGCGCAGACGCCCCGGCCCAGGCTCATCAGCCCCGACACGGTCGCGGCCAGCCGCTCGGCCTCGGGCCTCGGGAAGGCCGCGGACTTGCTGACGACCAGCCCGTCCTCGGACACCACGACGGCGAACCGCACACCGGTCACCTGCTGTACGAGGCCGGTCAGCAGGAAGTCGAGGCTGTTGGCGGTGGCGGTGGCGGGGGCGCGGTGCGGGTGAACGGTCATCGGGGGGCCTTCGTCGAGGGATCGTGGTCGGGGGCGGGGCGTACCCCGAAGTCACGGGCGTGCGCGGTGCCGCGCTGGAAGGCGGACATCGTCCGGGCGACCTGCTCCGCCTGCGGCAGCGGTTCCGGGTCCGGCTCCACCGCGGCGGCGCCGCCGGACGCCGGGTCCTGGCGCAACTCCTCGACCAGGCTCGTCTGCGGGACGCGCTGCGGAAGGGGCGGAGCGCCGTGCGGCGACGGAACGGGCGGCAGGCCGGGCCCTCCCGGCCGGCCTGGCTGCACGGGTTGCGCGGGCAAGACGGCCGCCGGGGGCGTGACCGATGCGGTGACCGGGCGGCGCAGGGGCGTGAACACGGAGGGGCGCTCCGCCACCGACCACTCGTCGTCGTCCGAAGCCTGCCGGGGAACGAACGGGGGCATGGAGTGGACCGTGGCCTGCGGCGAGGCCTGCGGCGAGGCCTGCGGCGAGGCCTGCGGCGAGGCCTGCGGCGAGGCCTGCGGCGAGTACGGGGAAGCGACGGACGCAGCGGCGCGGGGAGCGGGCTGGGCGTCCGGCTCCCCGGCCGTTCCGACGAGGGCCGCCGGGTGCCCGGCCTCCGCCACGAGCGTGGCCGGTGAATCCGGCACGATCGAGGCGTCCGGGACCAACGGAGCGCCCGAAATCGTCGGAGCGCCCGGGACCGGCGCGGATTCGTCGATCAGCAGGGCCGCGGGGATCAGGACCACCGCCGAGGTGCCGCCGAACGGCGAGGAGCGGAGCGTGATCCGGACACCGTGCTGGGCGGCCAGCCGGGCGACCACGAAGAGGCCGAGGCGGGAGTCGTCGGCGAGGGCCAGGACGTCGAACTGCGGGGGCCGCGAGAGTCGCCGGTTGACCTCGGCGTACTCCTCTTCCCCCATGCCTATCCCGCGGTCCTCGACCTCGATGGCGAGCCCCTTGCCGACGTGCTCCGTGCGGACCCACACCGGGCAGACGGGCGGCGAGTAGCGGGCGGCGTTCTCCATGAGTTCCGCGAGCAGGTGGATCACGTCGGCCACGGCGTGCGCGGCCAGCTTCAGGTCCTCGTCGGCGTGCACGGTGACGCGCTGGTAGTCGGCGACCTCCCCGACGGCGCTGCGGATGACGTCGACGACGGTGACCGGCTGGGTCCAGCGGCGGCCGGGCTGCCCGCCGCTGATGATCACGAGGTTCTCCTCGTAGCGGCGCATCTGGCTGGCCTGGGAGTCCAGTTCGTAGAGCCCCTTCAGCACGTCGGGTTCCTGGTGCTGCTGCTCCATGGTGTCCAGCAGGCTCAGTTGGCGGTTCACCAGGTTCTGGGTGTGCCGGGCGACGCCCAGGATGGCCTTCTGGAAGCCGCGGCGGGCGTCGGCCAGGCTTACGGCGCTGCGCAGCGCGGTGCGCTGGGCGGAGTTGAAGGCGTGGGCGACCTTGCCGAGTTCGTCGTCGCCGTAGTCGAGGTCCGCCGCCTCCGCCTCGACGTCGACGTTCTCCCCGCGGTTGAGCCGGTCGACCAGGTCGGGCAGCCGGGTGTCGGCCAGCTCCAGGGTGGCTCTGCGCAGGCCGGCCAGGCGTCGCATCAGGGAACGGGTGACCCGCCAGGACAGCAGGGCCACCACGATGAGGGCGGCGAGCCCCGCCCCGCTCGTGACCAGACCCTGCCACACCAGTGAGTCGGCTCGGGCCTGGCTCTGGCCGATGAAGGCGAAGATGGGGTCGACCGTGACCTTCTGCATCCGCGGGATGATCGTGGTCATGGTGGCGGGCCACTGCCGGGCCGCCGCGGGCAGCGCGGTGCTCCCGCCGTCCCGCTGGGCGATGACGGCGTCCTCGATCTTCTCCAGCGTCTTCCACTCCGGGCTGCCGGTGAGCTTCCGCACCGCCGCCATGTCCCGGGCGTTGAGCTGGTTGGGCATGCTGCCCATCAGGAAGCGCCGGGCGCCCACCGCGTGCAGGAAGGCGGCCCGGTCCTGGGCGCTGAGCCGCCCGCTCGCGACCGCGGGGGCCAGCGTGGCGTCCTCCAGCAGCAGTTGCTCACGGGCGTCGATCAGGGTCGAGGTCGGTATGGACGCGGTCACCAGGGACGCGTCGTTGACCCGGAAGGCGAAGTCGGTGCCGACGATCTCGGCGTCGATGACGCGGGTGAACACCGCGGTGGCCGTGCGGACGTCGGTGGTCCGGCTGTCGATCCGGGCCCTGAGCTCGGGCAGGTTCATCGCCTGCACGGCGTCCGCGACCGGCTGGAACGCCGCCTTGGACTTCGCAGGCGCGTCCTTCAGCGCGGCCGGCAGCCCCGCCATCTCGGTCACGGCGACGTCCGTCTTGCGGCGCTGCGCCTCCAACGCCTTGCGTGAGGCATGGGGGTCGGCCAGCCAGACCGCGCTGAGCGTCCGTTCCCGGGCCGCGGCGTCGATCATGTCGCCGAACGGCTTGGCGACGGCGAGGTTGGTGTTGAACTCGGCGCGCAGACCGAAGCCCTGCGACAGCACACGTGCGCTGGTGGTGGCCCAGAGTCCGCCGAGCGCCAGACTCGGGACCAGGGCCAGCAGCAGCAACGAGGCGCGGATGGAACGGAGGCGCTGCAGGGCAGGGGTCCGTGACGGCATCGAGCGTCCTTGGGTGCATGGGTCCGAGCGCGACAACCAGAACTAGTCATTCCGCTTCGCGGCAGTGGTGAGGATGCTAGGTGATCTCCTGACAAGAGTCATCAAAAGTCCTAAAACTTTCTTGATTTCAGGATCATCACGATCATTTACGACACCGGAACTCATGCCGCGCCCGCCGATGCATGGTTTCCAGCCACCGCCCGTCCCGCCCCGAGGCCCGGAAATGCCGCCGCACCCCGCCCGGGCCCGCATGCACGCAGGCCGAACGAGGTGCGGCGGCACGGTTGTTGTTGCTCAGATGTCCCGGAAGATGTCGATCTGTGCCCCGATGGAGTTGAGGCGCTCGGCCAGGTCCTCGTAGCCGCGGTTGATGACGTACACGTTGCGCAGCACCGACGTGCCCTCCGCCGCCATCATCGCCAGCAGGACGACGACCGCCGGACGCAGCGCCGGCGGGCACATCATCTCGGCGGCGCGCCAGCGCGTCGGGCCCTCGACCAGCACCCGGTGCGGGTCGAGGAGTTGGAGCCGCCCGCCGAGCCGGTTCAGGTCCGTCAGGTAGATCGCACGGTTGTCGTAGACCCAGTCGTGGATGAGGGTCTTGCCCTGCGCGACGGCGGCGATGGCCGCGAAGAACGGCACGTTGTCGATGTTCAGGCCGGGGAACGGCATCGGGTGGATCTTGTCGATCGGCGCCTCCAGCTTGGAGGGCCGGACCGTGAGGTCCACCAGCCGGGTGCGGCCGTTGTCGGCCGGGTACTCGGGCGTACGGTCGTGGTCGAGCCCCATCTCCTCCAGGACCGCCAGCTCGATCTCCAGGAACTCGATGGGCACCCGGCGCACCGTCAGCTCCGACTCCGTGACGACCGCGGCGGCGAGCAGGCTCATCGCCTCGACCGGGTCCTCGGAGGGCGAGTAGTCCACGTCGACGTCGATGTCGGGCACGCCGTGCACGGTGAGCGTGGTGGTGCCGATGCCCTCGACCTCGACGCCGAGCGCCTCCAGGAAGAAGCACAGGTCCTGGACCATGTAGTTGGACGAGGCGTTGCGGATGACGGTCACGCCGTCGTACCGGGCGGCCGCGAGCAGCGCGTTCTCGGTGACGGTGTCCCCGCGCTCGGTCAGCACGATCGGCCGGTCCGGGCGCACGGCACGGTCGACGACGGCGTGGTACTGCCCCTCCGTCGCCGCGACCTCCAGCCCGAACCGGCGCAGCGCGATCATGTGCGGCTCGATGGTCCGCGTGCCGAGGTCGCAGCCGCCGGCGTACGGCAGCTTGAAGTGGTTCATACGGTGCAGCAGCGGGCCGAGGAACATGATGATGGAACGGGTGCGCACGGCGGCCGCCGCGTCGATCGCCGCCATGTCCAGCACGGCCGGCGGCACGATCTCCAGGTCGACGCCGTCGTTGATCCAACGGGTGCGTACGCCGATGGAGTTGAGGACCTCCAGCAGGCGGTAGACCTCCTCGATGCGGGCGACCCGGCGCAGCACCGTGCGCCCCTGGTTGAGCAGTGAGGCGCACAGCAGTGCCACGCACGCGTTCTTGCTGGTCTTCACGTCGATCGCGCCGGACAGCCGACGGCCGCCCACGACCCGCAGATGCATCGGTCCCGCGTATCCCAGAGAGACGATTTCGCTGTCCAGTGCTTCGCCGATTCGAGCGATCATCTCAAGGCTGATGTTCTGGTTGCCCCGCTCGATGCGGTTGACGGCACTCTGGCTGGTGCCCAACGCCTCGGCTAGCTGCGCCTGAGTCCAGCCCCGGTGCTGCCTGGCGTCACGGATGAGCTTGCCGATGCGTACGAGGTAGTCGTCTGCCATGAGGCTGAGGTTATCTCAGATATGAGATCGCACCTCCTGGGTAACCCATTCGGGTGACATGCCGTCAATGCCGCCTGGCTGTACAACAGTGACACCACTGGCGAGACCCGACCAAATCAACCGAAACGGTCACCCCTCGTGCCGGTGACGCCGACGACCGTGCGGCTTGCTCCAGGTGAGGACTGGGCGGACGCGACGGCCCGGAAATCGCCCTGGAGCTCCAGCTCCCCCGGGCCGGCCGACGGATCCTCCGCTCGGGCTGCCGCCCACCGCGCGTTGGTCATCTCGCGATGCCTGGCCCGGGGCGTACGGCGGCATGCCCCGCTCGTAGTGGGCCGCGCCGCCCTGGAACGGTGTCCTGTCCCACTGTCACCCGTCAGGCATGCCCCTGATCCGCTTCCGTTGCCGTCCGCCGACCGGAGGCGCGAGGTCGCAGGCCCGCCGCTGACACGGCGTGCCGTTTCCTTGGTGAGGCGAGCCCGGGCATGACCATTCAGCCCCCATGTACTAGAGTTATCTCGACATCGAGATATCTGCCGAGGCGCACCGCAGCCGCCCGCCCTAGTAAGGGTGACCTAACTTAGCCTGACCTTAGCGGATCGGCCAAGCCCGTGTGACGGCAGGATGCGGTGGTACGCGCACATCAATGAAGGAGACTGTCGTGTCGGCGAACAGCTTCGACGCCCGTAGCACGCTCAGCGTGGGCGACGAGTCGTACGAGATCTTCCGGCTGGACAAGGTGGAAGGCTCGGCTCGCCTTCCGTACAGCCTGAAGGTGCTGCTGGAGAACCTGCTCCGTACCGAGGACGGCGCGAACATCACCGCCGACCACATCCGGGCCCTCGGTGGCTGGGACTCGCAGGCGCAGCCCAGCCAGGAGATCCAGTTCACGCCGGCCCGCGTGATCATGCAGGACTTCACCGGCGTGCCCTGTGTCGTCGACCTCGCCACCATGCGTGAGGCCGTCAAGGAGCTCGGCGGCGACGCGGCGAAGATCAACCCCCTCGCCCCCGCCGAGCTGGTCATCGACCACTCCGTCATCGCCGACAAGTTCGGCACGAACGAGGCCTTCGCGCAGAACGTCGAGCTGGAGTACGGCCGCAACCGCGAGCGCTACCAGTTCCTGCGCTGGGGCCAGACCGCGTTCGACGAGTTCAAGGTCGTCCCGCCGGGCACCGGCATCGTCCACCAGGTCAACATCGAGCACCTGGCCCGTACGGTCATGGTCCGCGGCGGCCAGGCGTACCCCGACACCCTCGTCGGCACCGACTCGCACACCACCATGGTCAACGGCCTCGGTGTGCTGGGCTGGGGCGTCGGCGGCATCGAGGCCGAGGCCGCGATGCTCGGCCAGCCGGTCTCGATGCTCATCCCGCGCGTCGTCGGCTTCAAGCTCACGGGCGAGCTGACCCCGGGCACCACCGCCACGGACCTCGTGCTGACCATCACCGAGATGCTCCGCAAGCACGGCGTCGTCGGCAAGTTCGTCGAGTTCTACGGTGAGGGCGTCGCCGCCACCTCCCTCGCGAACCGCGCCACCATCGGCAACATGTCGCCGGAGTTCGGCTCCACCGCCGCGATCTTCCCGATCGACGACGAGACGCTGAAGTACCTGCGCCTGACCGGCCGCGACGAGCAGCAGGTCGCGCTCGTCGAGGCGTACGCCAAGGAGCAGGGCCTCTGGCTCGACCCGGCCGCCGAGCCCGACTTCTCCGAGAAGCTGGAGCTCGACCTCTCGACGGTCGTCCCCTCCATCGCCGGCCCGAAGCGCCCGCAGGACCGCATCGTCCTCGCGAACGCCGCCGAGCAGTTCAAGCAGGACGTCCGCAACTACGTCGACGCCGCCGACGAGGCGGGCAAGGAGTCCTTCCCGGCCTCCGACGCCCCGGCCAACCACCCCAACGGCGCCCCGTCGAACCCGGTCACCGTGACCGCCCCCGACGGCTCGACGTACACGATCGACCACGGCGCGGTGACGGTCGCGGCCATCACCTCCTGCACCAACACCTCCAACCCGTACGTCATGGTCGCCGCCGCGCTCGTCGCGAAGAAGGCCGTGGAGAAGGGCCTGACCCGCAAGCCGTGGGTCAAGACCACCCTCGCGCCCGGCTCCAAGGTCGTCACCGACTACTTCGACAAGGCGGGGCTCACCCCCTACCTCGACAAGGTCGGCTTCAACCTCGTCGGCTACGGCTGCACCACCTGCATCGGCAACTCCGGCCCGCTGCCGGAGGAGGTCTCCAAGGCCGTCAACGACCATGACCTGGCCGTGACTTCGGTGCTCTCCGGCAACCGCAACTTCGAGGGCCGGATCAACCCCGACGTCAAGATGAACTACCTGGCCTCCCCGCCGCTGGTCGTCGCGTACGCCCTCGCGGGCTCCATGAAGGTGGACATCACGCGTGACGCGCTCGGTGTCGACCAGGACGGCAAGCCGGTCTTCCTGACCGACATCTGGCCGACCGAGGCCGAGGTCAACGACGTCGTGGCGAACGCCATCGGCGAGGACATGTTCAACAAGTCCTACGCCGACGTCTTCGCGGGCGACGCCCAGTGGCAGGCGCTGCCGATCCCGACCGGCAACACCTTCGAGTGGGACCCGCAGTCGACGTACGTCCGCAAGCCCCCGTACTTCGAGGGCATGACGATGGAGACCACCCCGGTCTCCGACATCACCGGCGCCCGAGTCCTCGCCAAGCTCGGCGACTCGGTCACCACCGACCACATCTCGCCCGCCGGCGCCATCAAGGCCGACACCCCGGCCGGCAAGTACCTCACCGAGCACGGTGTGGAGCGTCGTGACTTCAACTCCTACGGCTCGCGCCGAGGCAACCACGAGGTCATGATCCGCGGCACGTTCGCCAACATCCGCCTGCGCAACCAGATCGCGCCGGGCACCGAGGGCGGCTACACCCGCGACTTCACCGTCGACGGCGGCCCGGTCGCCTTCATCTACGACGCCTCGCGCAACTACATCGAGCAGGGCACCCCGCTGGTCATCCTGGCCGGCAAGGAGTACGGCTCCGGCTCGTCCCGCGACTGGGCGGCCAAGGGCACCGCGCTGCTCGGCGTCAAGGCCGTCGTCGCCGAGTCCTACGAGCGCATCCACCGCTCCAACCTCATCGGCATGGGCGTCATCCCGCTGCAGTACCCGGCGGGCCAGTCCGCCGAGTCCCTCGGCCTGACCGGCGAGGAGTCCTTCTCCATCGCCGGCATCACCGAGCTGAACGACGGCACCACCCCCGCCACGGTCAAGGTCACCACCGACACCGGTGTGGAGTTCGACGCGGTCGTCCGCATCGACACCCCCGGCGAGGCGGACTACTACCGCAACGGCGGCATCCTGCAGTACGTGCTGCGCAGCCTGATCGCCAAGTAAGCGGTCCGGCAGGCCAGTCGAGGGCCGCATCCCCGGTGACGGGGGTGCGGCCCTCCGCGTTTGCTTCCGCGCTGCCTTTCAGCGTGTGCAACTGCCCGTCCCGCTACGGCGGTTGGCGGATGTCCGGCATCCCGGGAAACACCGTCGTAGCCGGTTGGTCACCATTTCGCACGGCTGCGGCTCAGGCGCAGCACAGCATTCCCCCAGCCAACCGGGACAGGATCAGGACATGGCTGGCATCTCCGGTACCCGCAGCGGACGGGTCCGCGTTCCGATCGTCGACGACGAGCCCGTGCTCACGGTACGGGGGCTGCGGCACGCCTTCATGCCGATGGAGGGCCGGAGATGAGGGTCCGCACCCGGAGCGGCTCCCTGCGCACCCGGCTCCTGATCCTCATCGCCGCCGCCCTCGTCGCCGTGTGCGCCGTGATGGCCCTCACCGCCGTCCTCGCCCAGCGCGCCTACCTGCTGGGCAACCTGGACGACCGGGTCACCGACGCCGCGCGGCGCAGCCTCGCCGATGCCGCACTCCACCCGGACCTGCCGCGAGACCTGACCTTCCTCGACGAGAGCGGCCACCCGGCCGGCCTGCTCGCCGCCCGCCTCGACGCCGACGGCACCGTCCTCACGGCGGCGACGGTGCGCCAGGACGCCCCGCCGCAGAGTCTGACGACACGTCAAATGTCGTCCCTGGCAGGCATCGAGACCGGCGGCGGCCCGCACACGCGGACCGTCCCCGGCCTGGGCACCTACCGCGTCACCGTCCTCGACGCCGACGGCGTCCGCGTCCTCACCGGCCTCCCCATGGGCGACGTCCAGGACATGATCCGCGGTTTGGTGGCGGTGGAGGCCGCCGTCGCCGGGGCGGGTCTGACGGTCGCGGGCGGCGTCTGCGCGGTGGTCGTACGACGGCAGCTACGGCCCCTCGGCCGGGTCGCCGCCAAGGCCGTCGAGGTCTCGCAGACCCCGCTGTACCGCTACGAGGTGACCGACCTCCCCAGGCTTCCCGAACGGGACACCGACCCCGGCAGCGAGGCCGGCCAGGTCGGCGCGGCCCTCAACCGCATGATCGACCACGTCGAGTCCTCGCTCGCCGAACGCCGCCGCGGCGAGGAACGCATGCGCCGCTTCCTGGCCGACGCCAGCCACGAACTGCGCACCCCGCTCGCCTCCATCGCCGGTTACGCGGAACTCATGAACCGGGGCGCGGACCGCATCGAACCGGGCCTGGCCTGGCGCCGGGTCACGGCCGAGTCGGCGCGTATGACCGGGCTGGTTGAGGACCTGCTGCTGCTCGCCCGCCTGGACGAGGGCAGGCCGCTGCACTCCAGCGAAGTGGACCTGGCGGCACTGGTCGCCGAGGCGGTGTGGGACGCGCGGGCGGCGGGCAGCGGTCACGACTGGCAGCTCGAACTCGGCCTGGACGAGCTGCCGTTGGTCCTCGGCGACGAGGTCCGGCTGCGTCAGGTGGTCGCCAACCTGCTGGCCAACGCGCGCGTGCACACGCCGTCGGGCACGAGCGTCGTCGCCGTCGTGGAGGCGCGCCAGGGCAGGTGCGTGGTGCGCGTCCGGGACGACGGCCCCGGCATCCCGCCCGACCTGCTGCCGACGGTCTTCGAACGCTTCACCCGCGCCGACGCCTCCCGCGCCCGCGCCACCACGGGCGGCGGCGCCGGTCTGGGCCTCGCCGTCGTCGCCGCGATCACGGCGGCGCACGGTGGCCACATCGACGTACACAGTGAGCCGGGCCACACGGAGTTCACGGTGGAACTGCCCCTGACGGGGGAGCCGCAGCAGCCGGGGGAGCCGGTGGCGGACACGCTGACCTGGAGTCCCCGGGTGCCGGTGCGGTAACGCGGGGCGAGGCCCCGGCGGCACCGCACCACCACGGAAAGTCCGGCGTTCGAAGGAAGGCCGTACGCACCCCGTTTACAAGTGGGCCGTACGGCGCTACCTTCCGCCACAGGTGGAGTGGGAGCGCTCCCATAGACGTTCGTGCCCGGCGGACCGGAACCCGCCGGGCCCGACTCGGGGACGCTCCCGCTCCATGCACCCGTACCCATACCTGCACCCGTATTCGCACCCCCCACCCGCACCCCCACCCGCACCCCCCACTCATACGCCCCACCCGCACATCCCCCCCCCGCACCTCCACCCGCAGTGCACCCCATGCACGCACGGTCCGTACCTGGAAGGCGGACTCATCTGTCATGCGAACTGTCATGATCACGCCAGATTCACCCTCGAGGTTACGTACTCGAGCCCTGTTCCTCGTCCTCATGGCCCTGTTGGCCACGGTCCCGGCCCTCGGTCTGATCGTCTCGACCGGCGGCAAGGCCGAGGCGCACGGCACGCCCATGAAGCCCGGCAGCCGTACGTTCCTGTGCTGGCAGGACGGGCTGACCGACACCGGTGAGATCAAGCCGGTCAACCCGGCCTGCAAGAACGCGCAACAGGTGAGCGGCACCACGCCGTTCTACAACTGGTTCTCGGTGCTGCGCTCCGACGGCGCCGGCCGCACCCGCGGGTTCGTGCCGGACGGCCAGCTGTGCAGCGGCGGCAACGCCAACTTCACCGGCTTCAACGCGCCCCGCAACGACTGGCCGCTCACCCACCTCACCTCGGGTGCGACCGTCGACTTCTCCTACAACGCCTGGGCGGCGCACCCGGGTTGGTTCTACGTCTACGTCACCAAGGACGGCTTCGACCCGACCAAGACCCTCACCTGGGACGACATCGAGGCGCAGCCCTTCCTCTCCGTCGACCACCCGCCGCTCAACGGCAGCCCGGGCACGGTCGAGGCCAACTACTCCTGGACCGGCAAGCTTCCGGCCAACAAGTCCGGGCGGCACATCATCTACATGGTCTGGCAGCGCTCGGACAGTGCCGAGACCTTCTACTCCTGCTCCGACGTCGTCTTCGACGGCGGAAACGGCGAGGTGACCGGCATCCACGAGCCGGGCAACCCCAGCGAGCCCGTCCCTGGTACCTGCACCGCGACCCGCCGGACCACCAACACCTGGAACGGCGGCTACCAGTCCGAGGTGACCGTCACCAACTCGGGTGATGTCCCGATGCTCGGCTGGATGGTCGACTGGTCGCTGCCCGCCGGGCAGTCGGTGGCCAGCCTGTGGAGCGGCAACGCCACCTACAACGGGCAGGCGGTGATGGTCCACAACTCCGACTGGAACGGCTCGTTGAGTCCAGGTCAGAGTACGACGTTCGGTTACGTCGTCTCCGGCTCGGGCGGTGACAGCGCCACGAGCCTGCCCTGTCAGGTCGGTTGAGCAACACCCGCTCTGGGCGGACCCGGTGGGCGGCGAGCCGCCCACCGGGTCCGCGAGCCGGGCCTGCCCCAAGGGGGGAGTGGGGCGGTCCGGAGTGTCTCCGCCCGGACGGTGCGACGGGTCGGGGATCGAGGATCGGGGTTTGCGTGAGGCGACAACGTCGTTCCTGTGTCGCGGCCATGACTCTACCGGGTCAACAGATGTAGTGGCCAACTGAGTTGGCGGCACGTCAACCGAACAAGCCACGCCGGGCGTACGACACGGCGGTCAGTCGGCCAACCGCTCCGCCAGCCACCCGAGTTGGCGTCGTACCTGTTCGGCCTCGCCCCCCTCGTGTCCGTTGAACGGATACGGGTGGATCTCGTTTTGTGGATCCGGGCCGCCGGTCAGCTCCCCGTACCGGTTGAAGGCGGCGTACACCCCGCTCGGCGGGCAGACCGTGTCGCGCAGACCCGTGCCGAAGTGGGCCGGGGCGTGGGCGCGGCGGGCGAAGGAGACGCCTTCCACGTAGGACAGCGTGCGGTAGGCGGCCTCCGCCGCGCCTCGGTGCACGGAGAGGTAGGCGGCGATCTCGCCGTAGGGACCCGCGTCGGTGAGGTCCAGGGCCCGTCGGACACCGCACAGCAGCGGGGCCGTGACGAGGACGGCGGCCAGGTCGGGGACCAGGCCCGCGACGGCGAGGGCGAGCGCGCCGCCCTGGCTGTTCCCGACGGCGACCGTGCGGGCGGGGTCCACGCCCGGCAGCGCCCGGACCGCCGCCACCGCGCGCACCGCGTCCGTCATCAGGCGGCGGTAGTGGTAGTCCCGTGCGGCGAGGAGGCCGCGGACGGCCGGCCCGGGACCGCCGGGCGCGCCGGCGTGCGGGTCGGGTGTGTCGCCCCCGTTGCCGTACTGGTCGCCCTGGCCCCGGTTGTCCATCAGCAGATGGGCATAGCCGGCGTTCACCCAGGTCAGACGCTCGTGGGGGAGGCCGCGGCCACGACCGTAACCGGCGTACTCGACGACGGCGGGAAGCGGTTCCCGCGCGTCGGACGGGAGGCTGAACCAGGCCCGTACCGGATCGCCGGCGAAGCCCCGGAACGTGACGTCCCAGGTCCGCGTCAGGCGGAGACCGGTGTCGACGGGGTGCGCCGACACCAGCACGTCCCGCTGCTCGGCCTCCTTCAGGGTGTCGCTCCAGAACGCGTCGAAGTCGGCGGGCTCGGCGGGCTCGGGCCGGTGGCGTTCCAGCTCCGGCAGCGGCAGGTCGAACGCGGGCACGGGGGCACCTCACAGACGTCGTGGGCGAACGATCGTTGCGTAGGGCGTACAGAAATTTGCGGAGGACGGTAACACTCAACTCCCCGGTTCTACCCCGCCCGTGAGGAATTCCAACGCCGTACGACGTCCCACCAGCCCGCCGTGCAGCACCCATTGACAGCGGTTTCCGAAAGCCCTTACGTTGCCGCAGAGTTACCGGTAAGGGCACGAAAGTTTCGAGATCACGCGCTGCGCGTCGAGCGTTTCGAAGAGCGCCCGGGAGGCCCGACCATGAGCACCTCCACCACATCGGCCCCACCCCCAGGGACCCAGGACCCGCCGCCGAAGACCCGGCACGGTCCCGCGCGTCCGGCCGCGCGCCGCGGCTGGCGGCGATCCCTGCGCCGCGACTGGCAGTTGTACTCGCTGGCCGTGCTGCCGCTGCTGTTCTTCCTGGTCTTCCGCTACCTGCCGATGATCGGCAACGTGATCGCCTTCCGGCGCTTCGAGCCGGGCGGTTCGATCCTGGGGGAGCAGTGGGTGGGGCTGCGCTATGTGCGGATGTTCCTGACCGACCCGACGTTCTGGCAGGTCTTCCGCAACACGCTGTGGCTCGGCGGGCTGACGCTGCTGTTCTGCTTCCCCCTCCCGATCGTCCTGGCGCTGCTGCTCAACGAGGTGCGCAGGCGCTCGCTGAAACGGTTCGTCCAGTCGGTCTCGTATCTTCCGCACTTCCTGTCGATCGTGATCGTCGCGGGCATCACCCTTCAGATGCTGGGCACGGACGGCCCGGTCAACCATGTCCTGGTCGGGCTCGGCCACGATCCGATCCGGTTCATCCAGGAACCCGGCTGGTTCCGCACGATCTATGTCGGCTCGGAGATCTGGCAGACCGCAGGCTGGGGCACGATCCTCTACCTCGCCGCGCTCACCACGATCGACGAGGACCTGTACGAGGCCGCCCGCATCGACGGCGCGAGCCGCTGGCGGCAGATCTGGCACGTCACGCTGCCCGGCATCCGGCCCACCATGATCACGCTGCTGATCCTCAACATCGGCACGTTCA
The DNA here is from genome assembly GCF_900110755.1 of Streptomyces sp. yr375. Taxonomy (GTDB): domain Bacteria; phylum Actinomycetota; class Actinomycetes; order Streptomycetales; family Streptomycetaceae; genus Streptomyces. The sequence goes on along the minus strand of NZ_FOFF01000013.1, from coordinate 102,521 downwards.
TGGCGGTCGGCTTCGAGAAGGTGCTGCTGCTGTACAACCCGCTGACGTATCCGACGGCCGACGTGGTCTCCACCTACCTCTACCGGGCCGGTGTGGAGTCCAACAGCTTCAGCTACGCCGCCGCGATCGGCCTGTTCGAGGCGGTCATCGGCCTGGTGCTGATCACCGGCGCGAACCAGTTGTCGCGCCGCACGGTGGGGACGAGCGTGTGGTGAGCCTCCTGACCCCGCGCGCACCGCGTCCGCGCACCTCCGTGAACCAGCCGACGCGCGGTTACCGCGTCTTCCAGGGCGTCAACGGCGTGCTCCTCACCCTGGTCGTGCTGGTGACCCTCTACCCCTTCGTCAACATCGTCGCCCGGTCCTTCAGCGGCGAACGGCAGATCCGCGCCGGTGAAGTGAACCTGTGGCCCAAGGGGTTCAACCTCACCACCTACGAAATCGTCTTCCAGGACTCGATGTTCTGGCGGAACTACGGCAACACCGTGTTCTACACGGTCGTATCCACCGTCGTCGCCATGGTTCTGACGACCTGTTACGCCTACGTCCTGTCGAAGAGGAACCTCAGGGGCCGTGGGGTCCTCGTCGGCGTCGCCGTGTTCACCATGTTCTTCACCGGCGGGCTGATCCCCAACTACGTCCTGGTCACCAGCCTCGGCCTGAAGAACTCCGTGTGGGCGATCGCGCTGCCGAACGCGATCAGCGTCTTCAACCTGCTGGTGATGAAGGCCTTCTTCGAGAGCCTGCCGACCGAGCTGGAGGAGGCCGCCGAGATCGACGGGCTGAGCACCTACGGCATCCTGCTCAGGATCGTGCTGCCGCTGTCCAAGGCCGTCATCGCGACGATGGTGCTCTTCTACTCGGTGTCGTTCTGGAACTCCTGGTTCTCGGCGTACCTGTACATGGACCGGACGGAGCTCATGCCCGCCACCGTCTATCTGCGCAACCTCATCTCGGGTGCCACCTCGGGCGCCAACTCCGGCGCCGAAACGGACCAGCTCAGTCAGGTCGGGGCGAACATCCAGGCGGTCACGATCGTCCTGACGTCGCTGCCCATTCTCTGCGTGTACCCGTTCGTCCAGCGCTTCTTCGTCTCGGGCGTGATGCTCGGCGCGGTCAAGGGCTGAGAGCCGTAGCCGTACCTCTGACCGAACAAGGGAGTATCCGTGAAGAACGCAGGTCACCTGTCGCGCCGACAACTCCTCGCCGCCGCAGGCTTCGTGGGCCTCGCCACCCTCACCGGCTGCGGCAGCGGCGAGGACGGCGGGGACTCGAAGGACCTCTCCAAGAAGCAGAACGGCGCGATGCAGGAGTACCGGGCGGGCCAGCAGTTCAAGGCGTCGAAGCCGCTCTCCTTCTCGATGCTGCACAACAACAACCCGAACTATCCGACGAAGGACAGTTGGCTGTTCTGGAAGGAACTCACCCGGCGCACCGGCATCACCCTGAAGCCGGTGGACGTCCCGCTCAGTGACTACGAGAAGAAGCGCAGCGTCCTCATCGGCGCGGGCGACGCCCCGTTCCTGATCCCCAAGACGTACCACCCCTCCGAGGTCGCCTTCGTGTCGTCGGGCGCGATCCTGCCCGTCAGTGAGTACGTGCACCTGATGCCCAACTTCCAGGACAAGGTCAGAAGATGGAAGCTGGAACCGGAGCTCGACTCCATCCGGCAGTCCGACGGCAAGTACTACCTCCTCCCCGGCCTGCACGAGAAGATCAAGTCCAGCTACTCGCTGTCCCTGCGCACCGACGTCCTCGACAAGCTCGGGCTGAGCCTGCCCACCACCTGGGACCAGGTGTACGACGTCCTCAAGGAGATCAAGGCCGAGTACCCGGACCGCTACCCCTTCACGGACCGCTGGAGCACCAACACTCCTTTCCCCGCAGCCGCGTTGCTCAGCTACCTCGGCCAGGCGTACGGCGTGCGGGCCGGCTGGACCTACGACAACATCAGCTTCGACTCCAAGGCGGGGGAGTTCGTCTTCACCGGCGCCACGGACGCCTACCGCCAGATGGTCGAGTTCCTGAGAAAGCTGGTCGCCGAGAAGCTCATGGACCCGGAGAGCTTCACCCAGACCGATGACGAGGCGGTGCAGAAACTCCTGGGCGAGAAGTCCTTCGTCATCAGCGCCAATCCGCAGGAGCTGGTCCAGAACTACCGCTACAACCTTGCCAAACAGGTCAAGGGAGCGAAGATCGAGATGGTGCCGGTGCCGCTCGGTCCGGCCGGCCCGGTGGTGCTGGGCGGCGCCCGGCTGGAGAACGGCGTCATGATCTCCACCAAGGCCCTGAAGAGCGACTCCTTCGTCGCGATGATGCAGTTCGTGGACTGGCTGTGGTACTCGGACGAGGGCCAGCGGTTCTCCAAGTGGGGTGTCCAGGGCGTCACTTACACGTACACCGGCGGCCAGTACAAACTGGAACCCGGCATCTCCCTCATGGGGGCGAACCCGGACGCCCCGAAGGACCTCCAGAAGGACTACGGCTTCTTCAACGGCGTCTTCACCTACGGCGGCAGTTGGGCGCTGGTCTCCTCCTCCTTCGGCCCGGACGAGAAGAAGTTCCAGGACGCCATGGCGCAGCGCGAGCAACTGCCCATCGGCCCGGCCCACCCGTTGCAGTCCATCGAGCAGGAACAGGCCTCGCTCTGGGACACCCCGCTGCGCGACCACGTCACGCAGAGCATGCTCAAGTTCGTCCTCGGCAAGCGTCCACTGTCCGAATGGGGCGACTACGTCGGCGAGTTGAAGGCCAAGAACATGGATCAGCTCGTCGGCCTGCACAACAAGGCCCGCGAACGCTTCAAGAAGGAGAACGGGTGAGAGGGGAGAGGGCGAGAGAGGAGAAGGCGAGAGAGGAGAAGGCGAGTGGGGAAAGGGCGAGTGGGGAGAGGGTGATCAGCGTGCCCGCCGAGCAGACCGGCCGCCTCTCCGACGCCTGGCGTCACTGCGTCGGCACCGGCCGCATCGAACTCGCTCTGCGCCGCGACTACCAGGACTCCCTGGCCCTGCTCCAGCGCGACATCGGCTTCCGCTACATCCGAGGCCACGGCCTGCTCAGCGACGGCATGGGCGTGTACCGCCCGTACGACCACGAGGGCACTCGGCACCGCCACCACTCCTTCACCTACGTCGACCAGGTCGTCGACGCCTACCTCGCCGCCGGCCTCCGCCCGTTCCTTGAACTCGGTTTCATGCCCGAGGAGTTGGCGTCGGGCAAGCAGACGGTCTTCTGGTGGCGCGGCAATGTCACCCCGCCCCGCTCGCACCGCGAGTGGGCCGACCTGGTCCGCGCCACCCTCGCCCACCTCGTCGACCGCTACGGCCTCGACGAGGTCCGCACCTGGCCGATCGAGGTGTGGAACGAGCCCAACCTGCCCGACTTCTGGCAGGACGCCGACGAACAGGCCTACCACCGGCTGTACGAGGTCACCGCGCACGCCGTGAAGGAGGTGGACGCCGGGCTCCAGGTCGGCGGCCCGGCGATCTCCCCGGGCGCCGACGACTGGCTGGACCGGTTCGCCGAGTTCGCCGAACACCGGGACGTGCCCGTCGACTTCGTGTCGAAGCACGCCTACACCTCCGGCCCCGCGCAGCACGTGCCGTTCGGCGTCCACCAGACGCTGGCCCCGGCCGCCGCCCTGCTCGACCAGTTCGTCACCCCGCGCGACCGCCTCAAGGGCACCCGGCTGGCCGAACTCCCCGTCCACATCACGGAGTTCAACTCCTCCTACCGTCCCGACAACCCGATCCACGACACCGCCTTCCACGCGGCCTATCTGGCCCCGGTCCTCGCGCACGGCGGCGACCACGTCGACTCCTTCTCGTACTGGACGTTCAGCGACATGTTCGAGGAGACCGGTGTTCCCACGGCCCTCTTCCACGGCGGGTTCGGGCTGCTCACTCACCGGCAGGTCAGGAAACCGACGTACCACCTGTACGCGTTCATGGCCCGGATGGGCCCCGACCTGCTGGCACGCGGCGGCGACCACCTCGTGACCCGGCACGCCGACGGCCGGGTCACCGTGCTGGCCTGGGCCCCCGTCGACCCGACCGGCGACACCCCCGGCCCCGACCGGCACGAGCTGCGGCTGTCCCTGCCGGTCGCGGCCCGGGAGGTCTTCGTCCGCCGGTCCACCGTCGACGAGGAGCACGGCAACGCCTACGCGGCCTGGCGGCACATGGGCAGCCCGCGCTCGCCGAGCCCCGGGCAACTGGACGTCCTGCACGAGGCCGCCGAGCCCGCCCGCAGCCACCGCCGACTGCCCGCGCCCGAGGGCCGCACCGACCTCCAACTCACCCTGGCCCGCCACGAGATCACCCTCGTCGAGCTGACCCCGGTCACCGACGAGACCCCACCCTGGTGGGACGAACGACGGCTGCTCGGCGGTACGGCGTCATGACCCCGGCATCCGCCCCGAGACCGCCCGCTCCTCCGCCAGGGGCGGCCTCATGAGCACCGCGCAGCACACCGTGGGCTTCGGCACCGGCCCCCTGTCCCGCGCCGCCGCCCTCCTGCACACCCTCCTCACCGTCGAGGCCCTGCTCCTCGCGACGGCCGCCCCGGGCCTCGCCGGCCTGCTCTTCCTGGGCCCCGACCCGGCCAACCTGCCGCTCGCCGCCGGCTGCCTGCTGCCGCTCGGCCCGGCCGCCTCCGCCGCGCTGTACGCCCTCCACCACCGCAGCCGCGACCTCACCGACCTGCACCCGGCCCGCGCGTACCTATGCGGCTGGCGGCTCAACACCCTTTCTGCGCTGCGACTTTGGGCACCCCTGCTGGCCTGGCTGACCGTGATCGCGTTCACCCTCACCCACTTCGCCGCCACCGGACTGCCCGGCTGGTGGGCGGTGCTCCTCGGGGCCATCGGCGTGGCGTCCCTCCTCTGGGGCGCCCACGCCCTCGTCCTCACGTCGCTGTTCACGTTCCGCGCCCGTGACACCGCCCGCCTCGCCGCGTACTTCCTGCTCCGGCAGGGACGCGCCACCCTCGCCGCGGCCTCGCTGCTCGTCCTGGCCGCCGGTCTGACCGCCCTGCTCACGGAGGCCCTGCCCGCGCTGCTGGCCGCACCTCTGCTGCTCTCCCTGCTGCGGTCGAGCCGCCCGGTGATCGCCGAGACCCAGGAGGACTTCACCGCATGACCGCCCCCGGCCCCGCCCCCGGAAACGGCAAACATGGCCGCCTCCCGCGCACCGGCAAGATCCCGTACGGCGGCGACTACAACCCCGAGCAGTGGCCGCGGCCCGTCTGGGACGACGACCACCGCCTGTTCACGCAGGCCGGCATCGACACCCTCACCGTCGGCGTCTTCACCTGGTCGGTGACCCAACCCGCCGAGGACGTCTACGACTTCACGATTCTCGACGCCGTACTCGACCGCGCCGCCGCCGAGGGCCGACAGGTCTGCCTCGCCACCGCGACGGCCGCACTCCCGCCCTGGCTCGCGAAGAAGTACCCCGAGGTCAACCGCACCGACTTCGAGGGCCGCCGACACCGATACGGCCAACGGCACAACTTCTGCCCCAGCGCGCCCGCGTACCGCCGACTGGCCACGGCCTTGGCCGGCCGCCTCGCCGAACGGTACGCGGCGCACCCGGCGTTGCTCGCGTGGCACATCAACAACGAGTACGGCGGCGCGTGTTACTGCGACCTGTGCGCCGACACCTTCCGTGACTGGCTGCGCGAACGGCACGGCACCCTCGACGCCCTCAACGACGCCTGGTGGACGACCTTCTGGTCGCACCGCTACACCGACTGGGCCGAGATCGAGCCGCCCAGCGCCCTCACCGAGCACTGGCGCGGCCCCGACCACACCGCGTTCCAGGGCATCACCCTCGACTACCAGCGCTTCATGACCGACGCCCTGCTCGGCTGCTTCACCGCGGAGAAGGCGGTCATCCGCGTCCACGACCCGGACACGCCCGTCACCACCAACCTGATGGGCGCCTACCGCCCGCTCGACTACCACCGCTGGGCACCCCACCTCGACTTCGCCTCCTGGGACAACTACCCGCCCCTCGACGCCCCGCCCACTCGTCCGGCCCTCGGCCACGACCTGATGCGCGGCCTCAAGGACGGGGCACCCTTCTGGCTGATGGAGCAGACCCCGTCCACCACCGCCTGCCGCGACGTCAACCCGCTGCGCCGCCCCGGCGAACTCCGCCTCGCCACCTGGCAGGCCATCGCCCACGGCGCGGACGCCGCCCTCTACTTCCAACTGCGCGCCTCACGCGGTGCCTGCGAGAAGTACCACGGCGCGGTCATCGGCCACGCGGGCCGCCCCGACACCCGAGTCTTCGCCGAAGTCGCCGCCCTGGGGCAGGAGTTGACGGAGTTCGGGGCGCTCGCCCTCGGTGCCAGGACCCCGGCCCGGACCGCGCTCCTCTTCGACTGGGACAGTTGGTGGGCCCTGGAGATCTCCGACGGCCCCTCCCGATCGGTCCGCTACACCGACGTCGTACACGCCTACTACCGGGCCGCCCGCGAGGCCGGCGCCGACGTGGACGTCGTGGCGGTGACCGCCGACCTCGCACCGTACGACGTGGTCCTCGCGCCGGTGCTGCACCTCGTCAAAGGCGATCTGGCCGAGCGTCTGGAGTCCGTGGCCCGGCGCGGCGGCACCGTCCTCGCGACCTTCCTCACAGCCCGCTCGGACGAACACGACCGCGCCTTCCTCACCGACGTCCCCGGCCCGCTGGCCCCCCTCATGGGCATCCGTGTAGACGAGTGGGACGCTCGCCCGGAGGACGTCGAACAGCTCATCAAACTGGGGGAGTTCACGACCCGGTCCCGACTGGTCTTCGAGATCGTCCAGTTGCGCGGCGCCGAAGCGGTCGCCACCTACGGCGCCGACTTCTACGCGGGCGCCCCGGCCGTGACCCGCCACAACTTCGGTGCGGGACAGGCCTGGTACGTGGCGACCGCCCTCGACCAGCCCGGCGTCGACCACGTCGTCCGCCGCGTCCTCGCCCGCCACGACCTGATCGGCCCGTACGCCGACCACCGCACTGTAGAGACCACCACCCGAGTCGCCCCTACCGGAACCCGGCTCCTCTTCCTCCTCAACCACGCAACGACACCAGCCCACTTGACGGCCCACGCACCCGCCACCGACCTTCTCACCGGCAAACGGCTCGACCAGGGCGAAGCCCTCACCCTGGACCCGCTGGGCGTAGCGGTCCTGCGGCTTCAGTGAATGGTGCGTCCCCGCTCGTCGGGGATGCCGGACTTCCGCAGGAAGTAACTGTTCACCTGGTCCCGCCACTCCCGCGCGCAGCGCACCTGTTCCTCGAACCGTTCCGCCACGCGCGCGTGCCGCGCCGGTGCCACGAGGTCCGCGAGGCCCGCCCACACCCGGCGGGCCTCCTCGGCCTCCTCGACGCCTTCGAAACGCGTGTCGTAGATGTGCTGGACGACCGTCTGCCCGCTCTTCAGCACATGCCCGTACGGCACATGGTGGAAGAACAGCAGCAACTCGTCGGGGCAGGAGGCGACCGACTCGTACAACTCGGCCCACGGCTTGGCGTACTGGGCCGTATACCCCGTGCCGGTCGCCGCACTGCGGTCGACGCCGATCCCGTCCCGGTCCGCGAAGTGGTACGTCCCCCAGGGGCTGTACTCGTAGCCGTCGACACCGGGCCCGTAGTGGTGCCCCGGCTGCACCATGAAACCGACGCCCAGCGGCGCGGTGTACTTCTCGTACGTCCGCCAGGAACCGTGCAGCACCGCGCGCAGCCCGGCGGCCAGTCGCTCGGAGGCGTCCGGGAAGGTGAGCGCGATCCACTCGTCCAGGATGTGGTGCGGGTCGGCGTCCGGTCGCCACGCGAGCCGGCCGAAGGTGTACAGGTTCGCCTGGGCCAGCGGATGCCCGGTCCAGAACGGGTCGTCACCCACGTTGGACACGGCCACGAACCCGCCCCGAGCCAACTCCCCTACGCTCGGACCCTGTTCCCCGTTCGGCCGGAAGCGCAGCACCTCGCTCCACATCGGCCCCAGCCAACACACGTGCCGTTGCTGCCCGGTGTACTCCTGCGTGGCCTGTACCTCCACGGCGAACCGGGTGTGCGGCAGCGCGCCGAGCACCGGTGAGACCGGCTCGCGCACCTGGAAGTCCATCGGCCCGTGCTTGACCTGGAGCACGGCGTTGTCGGCGAACTCTCCGTCCAGCGGGGCGAAATGGTCGTACGCGGCCCGAGCGCGGTCCGTCGAGCGGTCCCGCCAGTCCTGGCGGTGGTCGTACACGAACGCCCGCCAGTGGACCGTGCCGCCGACCGGTGCGAGCGCCGCGGCCAGCATGTTCGCGCCGTCCGCGTGCGTGCGGCCGTAGGTGAACGGGCCCGGCTGGCCCTCCGAGTCGGCCTTCACCACGAACCCGCCGAAGTCCGGGATCGCCGCGTACACCCCGCGCACGGCCTCCGCCCACCAGGCCCGCACCGCCTCGTCGAGCGGGTCCGCCGTGGCCAGCCCGCCGAGCACGACCGGCGCGGCGAAGGTCACCGACAGATGCGTCCGCACCCCGTACGGCCGCAACGCGTTCGCGATGTGCGCCACTTCGCCGATCCGGTCGGTCAGCAGCCGCGCCTCGGCCTCGTGCACGTTGACGTTGTTGACGGAGACGGCGTTGACCCCGCAGGCCGCCAGCAGCCTGCCGTACGCCCGCACCCGCGCGAAGTCCCCGCGTGCGCGCCCGTACCGCCAGAACAGCGAACCGCCCGCGTACCCGCGCTCCACCTGGCCCATGACCGGGTGCACGTCGACGTTGTCCCAGTGGTCGAGCATCCGCAGCGCCGTCGCCGGACGGTGCACCTCGCGCGCACGGTCACCCCGAAAGGCACCCTCCCCGAGCCGCACGACATGGAACAGCCCGTACAACAGGCCGTGTTGACCGGATGCCACGACGGTCGTGGTACCGCTGTCCCGAGCCAACGCGAACCCTTCCGCGCCGAGCTCAAGCCCGAGTTCGTCGCCGTCCACCAGCTCGAACAGCAGGTCGCACGGCCCGTCCCGCACGACCTCCCCGCCGAACCGCTCACAGGCACCGACCACTTCGGCGCACACGGTCTCGACCAGGGGACCGGCACCCCGGATCAGGGTCCGCCGGGTTCCCAACGGCCGGAAGGCCTCCGGGGGCAACCACGCGGGATCTGGTCGGTCTGCTCTGTCTGGTCGGTTCAAGAGAACAACTCCACTTCGAACAACCGGACTTGACCATCGAACACCAGGCGGTACCTCTCGTACGTACCCGTCGACCGCACGGTGAACGCACGCGTCTGCCGGTCCCAGGCGAAGGTCTGCCCGGAGCGGTGGTCGGTGCGGGGCGTCGGTGTCCTGGCGTCCTCGGTGATCGAGACCGGCCCTAGCTCGACTTCTCGCCCAGGACGGCGCGCAGCCAGTCGAGCGGGTCCATGCTGAGGAGCTGGTCCGCGAGATCGTTCGCCGTCTTGGTCACAAGGCGGCTGCGGCTGTTGTCGATCCACCGCTGGGCCAGCTCGTACCCCTGCGCCTTGTACTCGATGCCCTGCAGCATGCATTCCAGCTTGTCCGCGTCGCGGGCGCAGACGGCCTCAGCCGACTCGCGGTCCTCGTACTCGCCGATCAACTCGCGGATCGTGGAGGCGAGGACCTCGGGCATGCCCGCCGTCTGGTCGGCGGTCACGGCCTGTGGGTCGGCCTCGCCGCCCAGGTACTTCTTACCGAGGTGGTTGACGTCCCCGGTCCTCGTCTCCTGGGAGTCGTGCCAGACCGAGAGGAACGCAGCGCGGGCCGGATCCGCGCCCTCCAGCTTCGCGATGATCGAAGCGATCAGCGACGTCCGCCAAGCGTGCTCGGCCACGCTCTCCGGATCCCGCACCCCGGCCATCCACCAGCCCGTACGCCTGGACTGTTTGAGCGTCCCCGCCTCGTACAAGAACCGTGCCACCTGGTCCAGCTCAGTCACCGTCGGACTCCTCTCACGCCTCGGCGAGGCGGACTGCATATTCGACGCTCTCCAGCTCACGGCGCGCGCGAGGAGAGAGCTCCGAGCTATCCAACATCATGGGCAGCCGCGCGCGAAGGGCGCGGCTGGCTGCCCCCGACCGGAGAAGGTTCGGGCGGACGGCGAGGAGAGACCACAGCGAATGGATGTTGAGGTCGACGTAACCGTGCGCTGTCGAAAGCCCGTGGGCGAGGTGCGTGAGCAGCCTGTCACCGGGCCAGGGGCCTGGGTGGGGAGAGGCGATGAAGTCGTCCGAGAGCTCCAGTTGCCCCATCTCGCCGATCCAGTAGGCCCAGTAGCTGAGGTTGGCGGCCTTGCCCCGGTCGTCACCGAGGGCGGTGTCGATGAAGTGGCCCATGCGGTCGCGGTCGCCGTGGCGTGCAGCCACGGCCGCGACGGAGCGGGCATTGAGCCGGTCGATGAGCCAGCCACTCGGCCGCTCCGTGGCCTGCTGGTGGGCAAGCCCGTCCGCGGTATCGTCCTGGTCGTCGTAGCCGGACAGGTAGAGCGCCTGGCGCCGTAACAGGAACTGGCGATCGCCGCGGGCCTGTTCGGCGGTCTGACGCATCCGCGCGAAGAACAGCTTGCGTTCGACGGCCGACAGCTCAGGCGTCGAGGGAGCGGGCCCGCGTCGCGGCCGCGCCGCCGCCGGCAGGTCGCGCACCGGCTGCGGCGGCACGCCGTTGAGCGGCCAGGCGAGGACCCCCACCAGATCGCGTTGCATGACCCGTGCCCCCAGCGGGCTGTCCTCGATGGGGCCTCGTCGTCGAGTGCGCTGGACAGCAGTACGTCTGCCTCTATCGCTCGCTCAAGGGCCTGGAGCAACGCAGGTGAGGTACCCATCTGCATGAACTGATGGCGGTAGACGAGCATCTGGCCGACGGAGACCGCGGTGAGCGGCCGGCGCCCGGACTCCCACCCCGCGATGCTGTCGGCCGAGACGCGTAGCTGCTCGGCCATCGTGTCCTGGGTGTGGCCCAGTTGCTCGCGCATCACCCGGAAGACGTAGCCGGAGATGACCCCGACTCGGGGCTTTGAAGGCGAACCCTGACTGCCGGTCAGGGTTGGTCCTGGACTCGACGGCATGCAACCACCATTCCCCGTGCGGTACGCCGTGCCTACCTGTACGGGCGGTCACTTCAACGCGTGAGCGCCACTTTCTACTGTCCAGGTAGTCACCCGAAAACAGAGCGTATAGGGACGGTGCAGTCGTGGATGTCGATATGCCGGTGAGTGCCCAGCCAGAGCAGGAACCCCCCGCCAGAACCCGTGCGCTGGGCCCCGTCGACGGCGGCCCCGGCGTGCTCGTACGCTCTGCTGTCGACCGCCGCGTGGCAGTCGGGCAGTGGCTGCTGTCCGGTCTCCCGGGGCCTGATCGGGATCGGGCCCGGGTCGATTGGGGCAGGAACCAGCCGGTTCTGGTTCCCACGGGAACTCTGTTCTCGGCGGTGAAACTCCCCGTGCGTCTACTGCTCGCCGTGCCCTGCCCGCAGCGGGCCCCTTCTCCGGCTCTCGACGAGTTCCTGCGTGAGGTTCTCGTGGACACCCCGGTCATCTGCGACCCGCGCGGCCTCAACTACTACGCGGTGGTACCCGCCAATCTGCCCGCGATGTGGCACAGGGCGGCGGCCGCGTGGCGCTATGTGGGAGTCGAGTGCCTGGGGCGTGACAGCTACGTCGGCGTGCCGCGACCAGACCACACCGGGTTCGACCCGCAGACGTACTCCTCGTACTGGGCGGTCCCGATGGCTGCGATGGGCCGACTCGGCGACGCCTCCGCCGTGGCACGGCTGATCGCCGCCGGATGCCACGGGCTCGACGAGGGGGTCAGCGATGCGCAGGCCTGACTGGCGCGTCGTGCTGTACATCGCCGTCCTGCTCGCGCTGGCCGCGGCCCTCGTATGGGGCATCGCCAACTCCGGCTGTCCGGAGGGGACATGACCCGCAGTCCGCTGTACTGGCGAGGCCTGCGCGTGCCGTGGATCGCGCCCTGGTCCGCCGAGGCCACTGGGAAACCGCCGATCGTGCCGCGCAGACGGGTCGGCCCGGGCATCGGCTACCAGGACGAGCACCACACCGACCGCCGTGACGACGTGCTGTGGATCCGGGTGCCGCTCACGCCCGGCCGCGGCACGCCGCACTTCGCCGGCGTGCATGCCCTGCGCCAGCGGCAGGCCATGGACCGTGACCTGTGCCAGGTGTGCGGCAGGTTGGCCGTCGGCGACCGCCCCGACGGCCGGGTGCTCTTCCTGATGCACTCCGCCTCGGGACGCCCCGTCAGCGAAGGCGAGCTGACGGCGGCTCCGCCCGTCCACGAGGCGTGCGCACGGGAAGCCGTCCTGGAGTGCCCGCATCTGCGGCGCGGGTGGACCGCGGCGCTCGTCAAGCACACACCGGCCTGGGGCGTCGCAGGCATCCTCTACCAGCCCAGAACCCTGCGGCCCCGCCCCACCTCGAGCGCCGACAGCGACGGCCTGGACCTCGTGTCGTACGAGGACGACGTACGGCTGCGGTGGGTCCTCGCCGCCCGCATGGTCGTGGCTCTCCACGGCGTCGAGGAAGTGGATGTCGCCTCGTTCGCAGGGTCTGCGGCACCGGCCGGCAGCAGGCCACCAGCATCCTGAGTTCCGCTACCGGCCCGAGCGTCGGCCAGGCCGGTAGCAGATCCGACGAGCCCCTGAGCGGCCCCGTCTTTCCGTCCCCCGAGGCGGCTGGGCGGGGCCTTTCCGCTCTCCGCCCGGACACCTGCCCTGTGATTTTCCGACAGGCAGCCCACCGCCCGGTCATATATCCATGAGGTCGCAACTCGGAAAAGACCGGCGGCCAACCGTGCATTCGATCTTGCTCCGTCGACCGGAAGTGGACTATACCTGTCGCGATCCATACGACTCTGCTTGACCTGACCGCGGTGCCGGGAAGGATTCGGTTCACCGCCTGAGTCCTGGAGAAGGCGAGGATGTGAGCATGGGATCCCACTCTGAGAAAAACAGCTCCGCGGGTGTCGGTCGCCGAGATCTGATCAAGAGGTCGGCGGCGCTCGGCCTGGTATCCGTCCCCGCGATGAGTTTTCTGTCCGCCTGTGCCAGCAGCGGCGGGGACGGCGGCGGGGAAAAGGCGAAGGCCGGTACGAAGACCGCCAAGAACCCCCTCGCGGTCAACGAGACCGCCCCGATGGAATTCGTTCTGTTCGACGGCGGTTTCGGCAAGGAATACGCCGAGGACGCCGTCAAGATCTACGAGAAGAACTTCCCCGGTGCGAAAGTGAAGTTCTCCGCCACCCAGAAGATCCAATCCACGCTTCAGCCCCGTTTCAACCAGGGCACCCCGCCCGACCTCATCGACAACTCCGGCGCCGAGCAGATGGACATGGGCGTCCTGGTCGGCAAGAACCAGCTCGCCGACCTCACCCCGCTGCTCGACGCCCCCTCCTACGACGACCCCGGCAAGAAGGTCCGCGACACGCTGCGCCCCGGCATCGTCGAGATGGGCCAGTTCGACGGCGCCCCGGTCTGGATCATGTACTACGCCTACACCGTGTACGGCGTCTGGTACTCGCGCAAGGCCCTCGACTCGCTCGACGCCACGTACCCCGAGACCTGGGACGAGATGCTCGCGGTCTGCGCGAAGGCCAAGAAGAAGGGCATGGCCGGGTGGACGTACGCGGGCAAGTACCCGTACTACCTGCCCTTCTCGCTGTACCCGATGATCGGCAAGGTCGGCGGCCGCGAGGTCCTCGACGCCATCGACAATCTTGAGCCGAACGCCTGGAAGAACCCGGCGGTCAAGGCGTGTTTCGAGGCCTACTACGAGCTGTACAAGAAGGGGTACGTCCTCCAGGGCACCCCGGGTCTTGACCACATCCAGTCGCAGACCGCGTGGGCCAAGGGCAAGGCCCTGTTCCTCCCCAACGGCTCCTGGGTGGAGAACGAGTCGGCGAACGTCATCCCCGCCGGCTTCGACCTGGCCGTCTCCGCACCGACCGGCATCGACTCCTCCGACAAGCTGCCCTTCGGCACCATCTGGGCCTCCGGCGGCGAGCCGTTCGTCGTACCGGCCAAGGCGGCGAACACGCCGGGCGGCATGGAGCAACTGCGCATCATGCTCGGCGAGGCGTCGTCCAGGAATTTCACCGCCAAGGTCAAGTCGCTGACCGCCTACAACGGCGGCACCGACGGCATCACCCTCACCCCGGGACTGAAGTCGGGGGTCGCGGCGCTGGACAAGGCGGGCGGCAACGTGGTGAATCCGCGACTGCAGGACTGGTATGTGCAGTTGCAGAAGGAGAAGATCGGCGTGTCCGGTCTCGGCGAGATGATGGCCGGCCGGCTCACCCCCGCCGAGGCGATCAAGAAGATCCAGGGATACGCCGACGCGACGGCCAAGGACACGAACATCAAGCATTACAAGCACCAGTGACGACGAGAATTACGGCGCACTGTCCATAAAAGCACCGGAGTGGCGATGCAGCACGGCAAGTACCGGTTCATCGTGGGGTTTTTGGCGCTGCCCCTGGGGCTGTACGCGCTCTTCGTGGTGTGGCCGTTCATCCAGTCCATCTATTACTCGTTCACGGACTGGACCGGCCTGAGCCCCGAATTCAGGATGGTCGGCCTGGACAATTACCGGAGGATGCTGGACGACGACGTCTTCTGGAAATCCTTGCGGCACAGCCTGCTGTTCGCGATCGTGCTGCCGCTGGTGACGATCTGTCTGGCGCTGTTCTTCGCCTTCATGATCAATGCCGGCGGCCGTAGGAGGAAGGGCGGCCCGGTCGTCTCCGGCGTCCGGGGCTCCTCCTTCTACAAGATCGTGTACTTCTTCCCACAGGTGCTGTCGATCGCGATCGTCGCGCTGCTGTTCGCCTTCGCGTACAACCCGGACAGCGGGGCGATCAACTCGTTCCTGCGGGGGATCGGCCTGGACGGCGTCCAGCCCCTCTGGCTCGGCGACCCGGACCTCGCGCTGTGGTGTGTGATGGCGGTGCTCGTCTGGTCCACGGTCGGCTTCTTCGTGGTCCTGTTCTCGGCGGGCATGGCCGCCATCCCGGCCGACCTGTACGAGGCCGCGCTGCTGGACGGCGCGGGCCGGGCCGCGACGTTCTTCCGCGTCACCCTGCCCCTGCTCTGGGACACCGTGCAGTCGGGCTGGGTCTACCTGGGCATCCTCGCGCTCGGCGCCGAGTCGTTCGCAGTCGTACAGATCATGACGACCGGACCAGGCGGCCCCGACTACTCGACGACCGTCATGGTCCTGTACGTGTACCAGAAGGCGTTCCGGGACGGTCAGGCCGCCTACGCCACCACCATCGGCGTCGCCCTGCTCGTCGTGACGCTGGCCTTCGCCGCGGTCGTGATGCGACTGGGCCGGCGCGAGCGGCTGGAGTACTGACGATGAAGACGACACAGACCCCCGCCCCCCTGCCGGCCGAACCCGGCCCCGGCGTTCCCGTCACGAAGGTCGACCCGCCCTCCGGAAAGCAGCCGCCCCGGGAGACGAAACCGGAGGGACCGCGGGGAAAGGTCCTCGACGTCTTCTCCCACGGGATCCTGGTCCTCTGGGCGATCATGGTCGTACTGCCGCTGCTCTGGGCGGTGATGACGTCCTTCAAGGACGACAGCGCCATCTTCGGCTCGCCCTGGTCGCTGCCGCACACGCTGCACTTCGACAACTGGTCGCGGGCCTGGACCGAGGCCAACATGAGCGACTACTTCCTCAACACCGTTGTGGTGGTGGGCGGTTCACTCATCGGCACGCTGGTCCTCGGCTCCATGGCGGCCTATGTCCTCGCGCGCTTCGACTTCCCGGGCAACCGCTTCATCTACTTCCTCTTCATCGGCGGCATGAGCTTCCCGATCATGCTGGCGCTGGTCCCGCTGTTCTACGTCGTGAACAACATGGGCCTGCTGAACTCCCTGCCCGGCCTGATCCTCGTCTACATCGCGTACTCGCTGCCGTTCACGGTGTTCTTCCTGACGGCGTTCTTCCGCACGCTGCCGACGTCGGTGGCGGAGGCGGCCTTCGTGGACGGCGCCTCGCACAGCCGTACGTTCTTCCAGATCATGCTGCCCATGGCCAGGCCCGGTCTGATCAGCGTCGGCATCTTCAACTTCCTGGGCCAGTGGAACCAGTACATGCTGCCCACGGTCCTCAACACCGACCCCGACAAACGCGTCCTCACCCAGGGACTGGTCCAACTGGCCGTCAGCCAGGGCTACAAGGGTGACTGGTCGGGCCTCTTCGCGGGACTGGTGATGGCGATGCTGCCGGTACTGGCCGCGTACGTCGTCTTCCAGCGGCAGGTGGTGCAGGGACTGACCGCGGGCGCGCTGAAGTAGCCCCAGCAGCCACGCGTCCGGAGCACGGACAGAGCACGGGCGGCGCGCCCGCCCGCCGGGACGCTCCTCCTCCTTCTCCTTCTCGGGCCGACCGATCTCGCCTTCACTACCTGGCCCCGCCCCCACCGCGCCCTCACTGCGCCCCGCCCACCCCAGCCCCGCCCGCTCTCGCCCACCGCGTTCCGCGACACCCCGCACATGCCCCTATACGCCCCGCAACCACCGCCCCGGCCACCCCCTGTGTCTCTCTGCAACCACGCGGATACCGTTCAACCTCTTGACGGGAGGCGACCCGAACAGCTCAGCTTAGAGTTCACTAGTTGGACATGGACGGGGCTTCATCGAAGCGGTCCCGCGCGCAGGAGGTCGTCGTGGAGACTCCCGGGTCGCAGTCGTCGCTGCACCGAGCCAACCTGGAGCGAGTCGTGCGTGCCGTGCGGCTGGCGGGGTCCCTCACGCAGGCGGAGATCGCCCGGACGACCGGTCTGTCCGCCGCGACCGTCTCCAACATCGTGCGCGAACTGAAGGACGGCGGCACGGTCGAGGTGACGCCCACCTCGGCCGGTGGACGCAGGGCCCGCAGCGTCAGTCTCAGCGGCGACGCCGGCATCGTCATAGGGGTCGATTTCGGCCACACCCACCTGCGCGTCGCCGTGGGCAACCTGGCCCACCAGGTCCTCGCCGAGGAGTCCGAGCCGCTCGATGTGGACGCCTCCTCGACGCAAGGGTTCGACCGTGCGGAGCAACTGGTCACCCGGTTGATCGAAGCCACCGGGGTGGATCGTACGAAGGTGGCGGGAGTCGGTCTCGGCGTCCCCGGACCGATCGAACTGGAGTCCGGCACGCTCGGTTCCTCCGCCATCCTGCCCGGCTGGATCGGCACCAGACCGGCCGAGGAGATGCGGGCCCGGCTCGGCGTTGCTGTACATGTGGACAACGACGCGAACCTCGGAGCTCTCGGCGAGATGGTCTGGGGCAGCGGCCGGGGCGTTCGTGATCTTGCTTACATCAAGGTCGCGAGCGGTGTCGGGGCCGGTCTGGTGATCGATGGCAAGATCTACCGCGGGCCCGGCGGAACCGCAGGAGAAATCGGACATATTACACTTGACGAATCCGGCCCCGTCTGCCGCTGTGGAAACCGGGGCTGCCTGGAGACCTTCACGGCCGCGCGCTATGTGCTGCCGCTCCTCCAGTCCAGCCACGGCACGGATCTCACGATGGAAGGCGTCGTGCGGCTGGCGAGGGAAGGAGACCCGGGCTGTCGTCGGGTGATCGCCGACGTAGGCCGACACATCGGAAGTGGAGTGGCCAATCTCTGCAACCTGCTGAACCCGAGCCGAGTGGTCCTGGGCGGTGATCTCGCCGAGGCCGGTGAGCTGGTGCTCGGTCCGATAAGAGAGTCCGTCGGCCGCTATGCGATCCCGAGTGCGGCGCGTCAACTCACCGTTCTCCCAGGGGCACTTGGGGGTCGTGCGGAGGTACTGGGAGCGCTCGCTCTCGCGCTGAGCGAGATGGGCGATTCCACCCTTTTGGACGGCACCCTGCACGCAGCGACACCCGCCTTCACTTAGAGAACGAATGAGACGTTGCCATCTCGTTAAGTATTTACTTCTTGACGTCGCACGTGTGGCCGAGTTGACTTCCAGCCACCTCGGCCGCAGCGCTGCGGCCCTGTCAGGGAGGCACACCCCAAATGAACGCAACGATGCGTAGAGTCGTGATCGGCGCCACCGCCGTGTCCATGGCGTTGTCGATCGCCGCTTGCGGCAAGGCCGGCGACGACAAGGCCAGCGACTCCGGCAGCAGCGGCTCGGGCGGCAAGTCCATCGGCCTGCTGCTGCCCGACAGCGTCACCGCGCGGTACGAGAAGTTCGACAAGCCGTACTTCGACGCCAAGGTCAAGGCGCTGTGCTCGGACTGCCAGCTCGAGTACGCGAACGCCGCCGCCGACCCCGCCAAGCAGGCGCAGCAGGTCAGCAACATGGTCACCAAGGGCGTGAAGGTCATCGTGATCTCCGCCCAGGACTCCGCCGCGATCAAGTCGTCGATCCAGTCCGCGGTGGCCAAGGGCGTCAAGGTCGTCGCGTACGACCGCCTCGCCCAGGGCCCCGTCAGCGCCTACGTCTCCTTCGACAACGTCAAGGTCGGCGAGCTCCAGGGCCAGGCCCTGCTCGACGCCCTCGGCGCCAAGGCGACCACCGCGTCGAAGATCGTCATGATCAACGGTGACGACGCCGACCCGAACGCCGCCCAGTTCAAGCAGGGCGCGCACAAGGTCCTCGACGGCAAGGTCACCATCGCCTACGAGCAGTCCGGCCTGTGGAAGGACACCGTCGCGGCCCAGAAGATGTCGGCGGCCATCACCCAGCTCGGCGCCAAGAACATCGCCGGCGTCTACGCCGCCAACGACGGCATGGCCGGTGGCATCGCCAACACCCTCAAGGGTGCGAAGATCAGCGGCATCCCGCTGACCGGCCAGGACGCCGAACTCGCCGCCATCCAGCGGATCGTCGCCGGCACCCAGTCGGCCACGGTCTACAAGGCCTACAAGCCGGAGGCCGAGACCGCCGCCCAGCTCGCCGTCAACCTGCTGGAGGGCAAGGACATCAAGTCCCTGGCCACCACCACGCTGACCAGCGGCTCCGGCGACAAGGTGCCCTCGCAACTGCTGACCCCGGTGTCGGTCACCAAGGCCAACATCAAGGACACGGTGGTCAAGGACGGTCTGTACACCGTCGCGGACATCTGCACCCCCGAGTACGCAGCCGCCTGCAAGGCCGCCGGCCTTCAGTAGGCACCCGGCCGACATGGCCCCGCGAGACCTGTCCGACGCCCGCCCCACCTTCACACCCCGCTGCCGGGGCGGGCGTCGGACGGAACCGTTGCCGAGCGCAGCGGATTCGCGCATGTTCGGCTTGTAAACCTCGTGTCTTGTAAACCTCGTGCTCGACGTCG
This sequence comes from Streptomyces sp. yr375, assembly GCF_900110755.1. GTDB lineage: Bacteria > Actinomycetota > Actinomycetes > Streptomycetales > Streptomycetaceae > Streptomyces. The sequence continues at coordinate 83,259 of NZ_FOFF01000013.1, read as the reverse complement.
CGTGCCCACGCCCGTCGCGCACATCCCTCCGCGCCTGATCTCTGCGCGCGGCATCCCCGCCGGTCAGGCGGCGAAGGAGATGGTTCACGTGTCCGCTACGCCCGTGCTGGCGTTGCGCGGAGTCTCCAAGCGATTCGGTGCGGTGCAGGCACTCACCGACGTCGAGCTGGAGGTTCACGCCGGAGAAGTGGTCGCCCTGGTGGGCGACAACGGCGCAGGAAAGTCCACCCTGGTCAAGACGATCGCGGGTGTCCACCCCATCGATGAGGGCGTCATCGAGTGGGAGGGCAAGCCGGTCAGCATCACCAGGCCGCACGACGCCCAGGGACTCGGCGTCGCGACCGTCTACCAGGATCTCGCCCTGTGCGACAACCTCGACGTGGTCGGCAACCTCTACCTCGGACGCGAGCTGCTGCACCGCGGCGTCATCGACGAGGTGACGATGGAGAAGAACTCCCGGGAGCTGCTGTCCACGCTCTCCATCCGGATCCCGAGCGTCCGCATCCCGATCGCGAGCCTCTCCGGCGGTCAGCGCCAGGTCGTCGCCATCGCCCGCGCGCTGATCGGCGAGCCGAAGGTCGTCATCCTCGACGAGCCGACCGCCGCCCTCGGCGTCGAGCAGACCGCGCAGGTCCTCGACCTGGTCGAGCGGCTGCGTGAGCGCAACCTCGGTGTCATCCTCATCAGCCACAACATGGCCGACGTCAAGGCGGTCGCGGACACCGTCGCCGTCCTGCGCCTGGGCAAGAACAACGGCTCCTTCCCGGTGAAGGACACCAGCCACGAAGAGATCATCGCCGCGATCACGGGTGCCACGGACAACGCCGTGACCCGTCGTGCGGGGCGCACCGCGGAGGCGGCAAAGTGAGCGACACGTCGAAGACCGTGAAGAGTGACTCCTCGAAGCCCGAGGGCTTCGACGAGGACCAGGCGACGGTGGCGCCCGCGGACGACCCCACGGCCGCCGGAGTCTCCGTCGTCGACCCGCGCCTGCTGGTCCGCGAAGAGGGCCTCAAGGGCTACGTCACCGAGTTCAAGCGCAAGGTCAAGGGCGGTGAGCTGGGCCAGATCCCGGTCGTCATCGGCCTGATCATCATCTGGACCATCTTCCAGCTCCAGAACGACCGCTTCCTGAGCGCCGACAACCTCTCCAACATCAGCTACTTCCTCTCGGCCACCGGCATGCTCGCCATCGGCCTGGTGTTCGTGCTGCTGCTCGGCGAGATCGACCTGTCGGTCGGTTCCGTCAGCGGTCTGGGGTCCGCGCTGTTCGCCGTGTTCGTGGTGGACCACGGCATGGGTGCCTGGCTCGCGCTGGTGCTGGCGATCCTCACCGGCATCGGGATCGGCGCCCTGCAAGGGTGGTTCTTCGCGAGGATCGGCGTACCGGCCTTCGTAGTGACCCTGGCCGGCTTCCTCGGCTGGAACGGTCTGATGCTGTGGCTGCTGGGCTCCAGCGGCACGATCAACCTGCCGTCGGACTCCGGCCCGATCCACCTGCTCGGCCAGAACTCCTTCTTCATGGACCAGGCCATCATCGGCGCGTACATCCTGGCCGGTCTCGCCGTCGTGCTGTCCGCGGTCGGCAACTTCGGCGAGCAGCGCCGGCGCCGGGCGGCGGGCGTGCCGTTCCGCGCGACCAGCGAGATCCTGCTGCGCGTCGGCCTGCTGGCCCTCGCCTCGTTCGCGTCGGCCGCCGTGCTGAACAACGCGTCCGGTGTCTCCAACGCGCTGGTGATCTTCCTGGCGGCGCTGGTGATCGTGGACTTCGTGCTGCGTCGTACGCGCTACGGCCGCAAGGTGTTCGCGGTCGGCGGCGGCATCGAGGCCGCCCGCCGCGCCGGTATCAACGTGCCGATGATCCGCATCACCGTGTTCGCCATCTCCGGCGGCTTCGCGGCGCTGGGCGGCATGTTCTTCGCCGGTCAGACCGCGGGCGCTTCGCTGAGCGCCGGTGGCGGCAACACGCTGATGCTCGCCATCGCGGCGGCCGTCATCGGCGGCACCAGCCTCTTCGGCGGTCGCGGCACCGTCTGGTCCGCCCTCCTGGGCATGCTGGTCATCCAGTCCATCCAGACCGGTCTCGACCTGCTGAACATGAACACCTCGATCCAGTACATGATCACCGGCGGCGTGCTCCTCGGCGCGGTCGTCATCGACTCCGTCTCCCGCAGGAGCCAGAAGGCCGCCGGTCGCGGCTAGGACCGCTGCCGGTCCGTCAGGTGACCCTCTGTGCCCGGTGTCCGTTCGGATGCCGGGCACAGTCGTTCCCATGTTTCCCGGCCGAAGTCGTGTCATAGGAAGGGCCCATTGTGGGTACGGCCGTTCGCGTGACCTATGACGCATGGGCCGGAGTCCGTCCGCCGGGGCGGAACATTAGACTCGACGAGCCCGGCAACAGCTCGATCAGCTCTTACTGCAAGGAGGCACGGGTGCCGCTGCTGACCCGCATCAGGGGACCGCGCGATCTGGACCGGCTCAGCCCGGAGGAGCTCGACCAGCTTGCCGAGGAGATCCGGACCTTCCTCGTCGACGCCGTGTCCAAGACCGGTGGCCACCTCGGCCCCAACCTCGGTGTGGTCGAGCTCACCATCGCCCTGCACCGGGTCTTCGAGTCCCCCAAGGACAAGGTGCTGTGGGACACCGGCCACCAGTCCTACGTGCACAAACTGCTCACGGGCCGGCAGGACTTCTCGCGGCTGAAGATGAAGGGCGGCCTCTCCGGCTACCCCTCGCAGGGCGAGTCCGAGCACGACGTCATCGAGAACAGCCACGCCTCCACCGTCCTCGGCTGGGCCGACGGCCTCGCGAAGGCCAACCAGATCCTGAAACGCGACGACCACGTGGTCGCCGTCATCGGTGACGGGGCGCTCACCGGCGGCATGGCCTGGGAGGCGCTGAACAACATCGCCGACGGGGACCGCCCGCTGGTGATCGTCGTCAACGACAACGAGCGCTCCTACGCGCCGACCATCGGCGGCCTCGCCAACCACCTCGCCACCCTCCGCACCACGGACGGCTACGAGCGTTTCCTCGCCCGCGGCAAGGACCTGCTGGAGCGCACCCCGGTCGTCGGCAGGCCGCTCTACGAGACCCTGCACGGCGCGAAGAAGGGCCTGAAGGACTTCATCGCCCCGCAGGGCATGTTCGAGGACCTCGGCCTGAAGTACGTCGGCCCGATCGACGGCCACGACATCGAGGCCCTGGAGTCCGCCCTCGCCCGCGCCAAGCGCTTCGGCGGCCCGGTGATCGTGCACTGCCTCACCGAGAAGGGCCGCGGCTACCAGCCCGCCCTCCAGGACGAGGCGGACCGCTTCCACGGCATCGGCCCCATCCACCCCGACACCGGCCTGCCGGTCAAGGCCTCCGGCGCCGACTGGACGTCCGTCTTCGGCGACGAGATGGTCGCGCTCGGCAAGGAGCGCGAGGACATCGTCGCGATCACGGCGGCGATGCTCCAGCCGGTCGGCCTGAAGAAGTTCGCGGACGCCTTCCCGCACCGCATCTACGACGTCGGCATCGCCGAGCAGCACGCCGCCGTCTCCGCCGCGGGCCTGGCCACCGGCGGGCTGCACCCGGTGTTCGCGGTGTACGCCACCTTCCTCAACCGCGCCTTCGACCAGGTGCTGATGGACGTCGCCCTGCACAAGTGCGGTGTGACGTTCGTACTGGACCGGGCCGGTGTCACCGGCACGGACGGCGCCTCCCACAACGGCATGTGGGACATGTCGATCCTCCAGGTCGTCCCGGGCCTCAGGCTCGCCGCCCCACGCGACGCCGACCAGGTCCGCGCCCAGCTCCGCGAGGCCGTCGAGGTCGAGGACGCGCCGACCGTCGTCCGCTTCTCCAAGGGCGCCGTCGGCCCCGCCGTACCGGCCGTGGGACGCGTCGGCGGCATGGACGTGCTGCGCGAGGCCGGCACCGACACGCCGGACGTGCTGCTGGTCTCCGTGGGCGCCCTCGCCCCGATGTGCCTGGAGATCGCGACCCTCCTCGACCGGCAGGGCATCACCACCACCGTCGTCGACCCGCGCTGGGTCAAGCCCGTCGACGAGGCCATGGCCCCGCTCGCCGACCGGCACCGCGTCGTCGTCACCGTCGAGGACAACTCCCGTGTCGGCGGCGTCGGTTCGGCCATCGCCCAGGCCCTGCGCGACGCGGGCGTCGACGTCCCGCTGCGTGACTTCGGCATCCCGCCGCGCTTCCTCGACCACGCCTCCCGCGCCGAGGTCATGACGGAGATCGGGCTCACCGCCCCCGACATCGCCCGCCAGGTCACCGGCCTCGTCTCCAAGCTCGACGGCAAGTACGGCAGCACGGCCGCCGAGGTCGACTCGGTCGAGCCCGCGCGCGACTGACCCGCGCGAGAGACCCGCACGACTGCTGCGGACGGGCCGGTTCCGCCACCTTCAAGGGTGGTGGAACCGGCCCGTTCGCGTGAATCCGCCCGCGCCGGGGCATACGTACCACGCCCCCTCTCGATCATGCCGAGGACGACACAGCGTGGGAGGTACACCCGTGAGCAGCACCCTCTTCCGGACGAAGAAGGTCGAGCAGTCCATCCTCGACACCGAGGAATCCGAGCACTCGCTCAGGAAGTCCCTGTCCGCGCTCGATCTGACCGTCTTCGGCGTCGGTGTCGTCATCGGCACCGGCATCTTCGTCCTCACCGGCACCGTCGCCAAGAACAACGCCGGCCCCGCCGTCGCCCTGGCCTTCATGGTGGCCGGTGTCGTCTGCGCGCTCGCGGCGCTCTGCTACGCCGAGTTCGCCTCCACCGTCCCGGTGGCGGGCTCCGCGTACACCTTCGCGTACGCCTCCCTCGGCGAGCTGCCCGCCTGGATCATCGGCTGGGACCTGGTCCTGGAGTTCGCGCTCGGCACGGCGGTGGTCGCCGTCGGCTGGTCCGGGTACATCGCCTCGCTGCTGGACAACGCGGGCTGGCATCTGCCGGCGGCGCTGAGCGGGCGGGAGGGCGCCGACGGCTTCGGCTTCGACATCCTCGCCGCCGCCCTCGTCCTGGTCCTCACCGCGATCCTGGTGGTCGGCACGAAGCTCTCCGCGCGGGTCACCTCCGTCGTGGTCGCCATCAAGGTGACCGTCGTGCTGACCGTGATCGTCGCGGGCGCCTTCCTCATCACCGGCGACAACTACGACCCGTTCATCCCCAAGGCACAGAAGGTTCCGGCGGGCGAGGGGCTGCACGCCCCGCTGATCCAGCTCATTTTCGGCTGGGCGCCGTCCAACTTCGGCGTGATGGGCATCTTCACCGCGGCGTCGGTCGTCTTCTTCGCGTTCATCGGCTTCGACGTGGTCGCCACCGCCGCCGAGGAGACCCGCAACCCGCAGCGGGACATGCCACGCGGCATCATCGGCTCCCTCATCATCTGTACGACGCTGTACGTCGCCGTGTCGATCGTCGTGACGGGTATGCAGAACTACAGGCAACTGTCCGTGGACGCCCCGCTCGCCGACGCGTTCAAGGCCACCGGCCACCCCTGGTTCGCCGGTTTCATCAGCTTCGGCGCGGCCGTCGGCCTGACGACGGTCTGCATGATCCTGCTGCTCGGCCAGACCCGGGTCTTCTTCGCGATGAGCCGCGACGGACTCCTGCCGCGCTTCTTCTCGCACGTCCACCCGCGGTTCAAGACCCCGCACCGGCCGACCATCCTGCTCGGCGTGATCATCGCGATCCTGGCCGGCTTCACCAGCCTCAGCGAACTCGCCGAACTGGTCAACATCGGCACGCTGTTCGCGTTCATCGTGGTCGCGATCGGCGTCGTCATCCTCCGCAGGAGCCGCCCCGACCTGCCCCGTTCGTTCCGTGCCCCGTGGGTGCCGGCCCTGCCGATCATCTCGGTGCTGGCCTCGCTGTGGCTGATGCTGAACCTGCCCGCCGAGACCTGGCTGCGGTTCGGCATCTGGATGGTCATCGGCGCCGCCGTCTACTTCCTGTACGGCCGCTCCCACAGCCGCCTCGGCCGGGCGCAGCAGGCGGCGGAGCAGACGCCGATCCCTCCGGCGTAGGGAGAAGCGGGGGAGGCGCTCAGCCCCGTACCGAGCGCGGGCCCGTGACGTCCGCGCCCAGTTCCGTCACCCGGCGGCGCAGCTCGCGGTCGGCGGTGACGACCAGACGGGGGCGATCGCCGGCGGCGGCGACCAGTTCGACGATCCGGTCGTCCCCGCTGCCGGGCGCCGCCTCCACCCGTACGCCGGGCACCGCCGCCACCCCACGGGCCGCGCCCTCGACCACGAGCACGATCTCCACGGCCCCGGAGTGCCCCGGCAGCCCGTCGGCGGCCAGCCGGTCCCGCAGCCGCTCGGCGGCCCCCCGCCGGTCCCGCCACCAGCCGTCGGGCACCGACCCGACGACATTCGCGCCGTCGACGATCACGAGCAGCGCGGCGGTGTCGTCAGGGGAGCCGTCCATGGCCCCAGGGTAGGGCAACGGCAAGAGGGCCCCCGCCGGTTGGCGGAGGCCCTCTTCACGAACGGTTCGCGACGGTTACGACGGTTACGCGGGCACCGACGCCACGCCCGGCGCCAGGAACTTCTTGCCGTTCACGCGCTCGGAGACACCCTCGCGGTCCAGGTACGGCGTGACGCCGCCCAGGTGGAAGGGCCAGCCCGCGCCCGTGATCAGGCAGAGGTCGATGTCCTGGGCCTCGGCGACGACGCCCTCGTCGAGCATCAGCCCGATCTCCTGCGCCACCGCGTCCAGGACGCGCGCCCGCACCTGCTCCTCGGTCAGGGCGGTGTCGCCCTGCTTCAGCAGCGCGGCGACCTCGGGGTCCAGCTCCGGCTTGCCGCTGTCGTAGACGTAGAAGCCGCGCTTGCCCGCCTTGACGACGGCCGCGAGGTTCGCGGAGACCGTGAAGCGGTCCGGGAAGGCCCGGTTGAGGGTCTCCGAGACGTGCAGACCGATCGCCGGACCGACCAGCTCCAGCAGGACCAGCGGGGACATCGGCAGGCCGAGCGGCTCCACCGCCTTCTCCGCGACCGCGACCGGGGTGCCCTCGTCGATGACGTTCTGCACCTCGCCCATGAAGCGGGTCAGCACGCGGTTGACGACGAACGCCGGGGCGTCCTTCACCAGGACGGCGGTCTTCTTCAGCTTCTTGGCGACGGCGAACGCGGTGGCCAGCGACGCGTCGTCGGTCTGCTCGCCGCGGACGATCTCCAGCAGCGGCAGGATCGCGACCGGGTTGAAGAAGTGGAAGCCCACGACCCGCTCGGGGTGCTTCAGCTTCGACGCCATCTCGGTGATCGACAGCGACGAGGTGTTGGTGGCGAGGATCGCGTGCGCCGGGGCGACCGCCTCGACCTCCGCGAACACCTGCTGCTTGACGCCGATCTCCTCGAACACGGCCTCGATGATGAAGTCCGCGTCCGCGAACCCCTCGGCCTTGTCGAGGACACCGCTCACCAGGGCCGTCAGCCGGTTGGCCTTGTCCTGGTTGATACGGCCCTTGCCGAGCAGCTTCTCGATCTCGGCGTGGACGTAGCCCACACCCTTGTCGACGCGCTCCTGGTCGATGTCCGTGAGGACGACCGGGACCTCCAGGCGGCGCAGGAAGAGCAGCGCGAGCTGCGAGGCCATCAGGCCCGCGCCCACCACGCCGACCTTGGTGACCGGGCGCGCCAGGTTCTTGTCCGGGGCGCCCGCCGGGCGCTTGCCGCGCTTCTGCACCAGGTTGAACGCGTAGATGCCGGAGCGCAGTTCGCCACCCATGATCAGGTCGGCGAGGGCGACGTCCTCGGCGTCGTAGCCCTGCTGGAGGTCGCCGTTCTTCGCGGCGGCGATGATGTCCAGCGCGCGGTACGCGGCCGGGGCCGCCCCGTGCACCTTGCCGTCCGCGACGGACCGGCCGCGCGCCACGGCCTCGTCCCAGGCGGCGCCGCGGTCGATCACCGGACGCTCGACCGTGACGTCGCCCTTGAGGACGCCCGCCGTCCAGATCAGCGACTGCTCAAGGAAGTCGACGCCGTCGAAGAGCGCGTCGGCGATCCCCAGGTCGAAGACCTGCTGGCCCTTGAGCTGCTTGTTCTGGTTGAGGCTGTTCTCGACGATCACCGAGACGGCCTTGTCGGCGCCGATCAGGTTCGGCAGCAGCGTGCAGCCGCCCCAGCCGGGGACCAGACCGAGGAAGACCTCGGGGAGGGAGAACGCGGGCAGCGCCTTCGACACGGTGCGGTACGTGCAGTGCAGACCGACCTCGACGCCGCCGCCCATCGCCGCGCCGTTGTAGTACCCGAAGGTCGGGACCGCGAGGCCCGACAGCCGCTTGAAGACCTCGTGGCCGCCCTTGCCGATGGCCAGCGCGTCCGGGTGCTCCTTGAGGAGCTCGACGCCCTTGAGGTCCGCGCCGACCGCGAAGATGAACGGCTTGCCGGTGACGCCCGCGCCGACGATCTCGCCCGCCGCGGCCTCCTTCTCGACCTGGTCGATCGCGGCGTCGAGGTTCGCGAGGGACTGCGGTCCGAAGGTGGTCGGCTTGGTGTGGTCCAGGCCGTTGTCCAGCGTGATCAGGGCGAAGCGGCCCGCGCCGGACGGCAGGTCCAGGTGGCGTACGTGCGCCTGAGTGACGACCTCGCCGGGGAACAACTCGGCCGCGCGCTTCAGGAGTTCGGTGGTGCTCACTTGTCGCCTCCGTCGAAGTGCGGGTTCTCCCAGATGACCGTCGCGCCCATGCCGAAGCCGACGCACATGGTCGTCAGGCCGTAGCGGACGTTCGGCTGCTCCTCGAACTGGCGGGCCAGTTGCGTCATCAGCCGGACGCCGGAGGAGGCCAGCGGGTGGCCGAAGGCGATCGCGCCGCCGTACTGGTTGACGCGCTCGTCGTCGTCCGCGATGCCGTAGTGGTCGAGGAAGGCCAGGACCTGGACGGCGAACGCCTCGTTGACCTCGAACAGGCCGATGTCGGAGATGGACAGTCCCGCCTGCGCGAGGGCCTTCTCCGTGGCCGGGATCGGGCCGTAGCCCATGACCTCCGGCTCGACGCCCGCGAAGGAGTACGCCACCAGGCGCATCTTCACCGGCAGGTCGTGCTCGCGCGCGAAGTCCTCGGACGCGATGAGGGAGGCGGTCGCGCCGTCGTTCAGACCGGCCGCGTTGCCGGCGGTGACCCGGCCGTGCACGCGGAACGGCGTCTTCAGCCCGGAGAGGTTCTCCAGGGTGGTGCCCGGGCGCATCGGCTCGTCGGCGGTGACCAGGCCCCAGCCCGTCTCACCGGCCTCCGCGTTCGTACGGCGCACCGAGATCGGCACCAGGTCGGCCTGGATCTTGCCGTCGGCGTACGCCTTGGCGGCCTTCTCCTGGGAGCGCACGGCGTACTCGTCGGCGCGCTGCTTGGTGATGTGCGGGTAGCGGTCGTGCAGGTTCTCCGCCGTCATGCCCATGAACAGGGCGGACTCGTCGACCAGCTTCTCGCTGACGAACCGCGGGTTGGGGTCCACGCCCTCACCCATCGGGTGGCGGCCCATGTGCTCGACACCGCCGGCGATGGCGATGTCGTACGCGCCGAAGGCCACGGACCCGGCGACCGTGGTGACCGCGGTCAGGGCGCCCGCGCACATGCGGTCGATCGAGTAACCGGGCACCGACGTCGGCAGCCCCGCGAGGATGCCGGCGGTGCGGCCGATGGTCAGGCCCTGGTCGCCGATCTGCGTGGTCGCGGCGATGGCGACCTCGTCGATCTTCGCGGGGTCGAGACCGGGGTTGCGGCGCAGCAGCTCCCGGATCGCCTTCACGACGAGGTCGTCGGCCCGGGTCTCGTGGTAGATGCCCTTCGGGCCCGCCTTGCCGAACGGGGTACGGACGCCGTCTACGAAGACGACGTCCCTGACGGTACGAGGCACGATGGCTCTCCTCCAGGTGCGGGGTGGCACTGCTGCGACACGCAAGCGCTGAGCGCGCGCTCAGAACCCATGCTACTTGTGGGTAACGTGGCTGCCCAGTCCGGGAGGGCCAAGCGGCGAAGGTCACACCCGAGAAACATTCGCAGGCCCGCCCGCCATCCCCTTCTCCGTCCCGCCCGCGCTCACGTCCGGGGCGGCGCGGTCGACCCTCTCGGCGTCAGCACCGGCGTCGGCACGGGGTGCGAGCCCGGGCCCGCACCCGTGATCACCCCGAACAGCGTCCGCGCCGCCTCCGCGCCGAATCCGTGCACGTCATGGCTCATCGCGGAGAGCGTCGGATGGGTGAGCCGGCACAACTGCGAGTCGTCCCAGGCGAGCAGCGAGACGTCCCCCGGCACCCCGAGCCCCATCTCGGCGGCCACCGCCAGCCCGGCCACCGCCATGATGTCGTTGTCGTAGACGATGGCCGTCGGCCGGTCCGGCGGCGCGGCGGTCAGCATCGACCGGGTGGCCCGCGCCCCCGCCTCCCCGGAGTAGTCCGTGGCGACCTGCCACGCCCCGGCCAGCCCCAGGCTCCGCGCCGCCGCGTCGAAGGCCGCCGTCCGGATCGTCGTGTGCCCGAGCGCCGCCGCGCCCCCGACCCGGGCGACCCGCCGGTGCCCGAGCGCCGCGAGATACCGCACCGCCTCCGTCACCGCCGTCGTGTCGTCGGTCCATACGGACGTCAGGCTCCCGGTCAGCGAGGGGTGCCCGACCGCGACGACCGGTATCCCGAGCCGTTCGGCCGCCGCCACCCGGGGGTCGTCGGCGCGGAAGTCGACGAGGATCGACCCGCCGATCTGGCGGCCCCGCCACCACGACTCGTGCAGCCCGACCTCCTCCTCGACGGTGCGCACCAGCCGCAGCAGCAGCGAGCAGGAGTGCTCGGTCAGCACGCTCTCCACCCCGGAGACGAACTCCATGTAGAACGGCTCCAGGCCCAGCATCCGGGCCGGCCGGCAGATCGCCAGCCCCACCACGTCCACCCGGGAGCTGGACAGCGACCGGGCCGTGAGGTTCGGCTCCCAGCCCAGCTCCCGCGCCGCCGCGAAGATCCGGTCCCGGGTCGCCTCCGACAGCCCCGGCTTGCGGTTGAAGGCCAGCGACACGGCACCCTTGGACACTCCGGCGCGCGCGGCGACGTCCTTGATGGTGACGCGGGGCGACGGGGAGGCTGTCATCGAGCGGGCTCCTGGCAGTACAGCGCGGCCCGGGCGGCGGCGGCGTCCGGAGTCTCCCAGCCCTCGACCCCGATGGTCACCCGCTCCCCGGGCAGCAACGTCACCAGCCCCCGGTCCGCGCGCGCCCCCGGATCCAGCCGGTCGGCCTGCAACAACAGATCCCGTACGAGGGTGCGGGCCGTGACCGTGACGGCCCCCGGCGCCACACTCACCTCGAACTCGGGCGTCGGGTAAGGGATTTCACGGTCGGGCACCGGAAAGTACACGGCCCGCAGCCCGTCCAGGTCGGCCACCAGGAACTCCTTCGCCCCGTCCGGCGTCAGCTCCACCGGCACCCGCACCTCGCCCACCGCCCGCGCCCCGACGGCCAGTTCGACGCTCGCCGCGCCGACCACCTCCCCGGCCACGGACACCCGCCGCAACGACAGGGTCCCCGTCCACGGCTCGGCGGACTGGTTGACGGCCGCCAACACCAGCTCCTCACCGCGCACTTGAAGCGTGAGCAGTCGGTCCCCGTACAGTCGGCGCAGCTCGTGGTAGAGCGGTTTCTCCCGCCCGTCCCCGTCGATCGCCGCCCAGGACGTCACCGGCCAGCAGTCGTTGAGCTGCCAGACGATCGTGCCCGCGCACACCGGCCAGTGCGACCGCCAGTGCTCGATGCCCGTCGCCACCGCCCGCGCCTGATTGACCTGCGTGAGGTAGTGCCACCGGTCGAAGTCCCCCTCGGGCAGGGCGAAGTGGCGGGCGAGCCCGCGCTCCAGCTTGCCGTTGCCGTCCTCCGCCTTCTGGTGGTGCAGCATGCCGGGCGAGTCCGCCGCGAGCTCCTCACCCGGCAGCGCCCGCCGCAGCGTCGCGTACGCGGGCGGCGCCTGCCAGCCGAACTCGGCGACGAACCGCGGCACTTCGCTCCGGTACTCGGCGTAGTCCCGCCGGTTCCACACCTCCCACGAGTGGTGCGTGCCGTGCGCCGGATCGTTCGGATGGTGCTCCCACGAACCCGACCAGGGACTGCCCGCCGTGTACGGCCGCGTCGGGTCCAACTCGCCCATGACACGCGGCAGTACGCCCAGGTAGTACCCCTCGCCCCAGGAGTCCCCGCCGAGCCGCTCCGCCCACCCCCAGTCCCGGAACCCCCACAGGTTCTCGTTGTTCCCGTTCCACAGCACGAGCGACGGATGCGGCATCAGCCGTACGACGTTCTCCCGGGCCTCCGCCTCCACCTCGCCGCGCAGCGGCTGCTCCTCCGGGTAGGCCGCGCACGCGAACGGGAAGTCCTGCCAGACCAGCAGGCCCGACTCGTCGCAGGCGTCGTAGAAGTCCTCGCTCTCGTAGATCCCGCCGCCCCACACCCGGACCAGGTCGACCCCGGCGTCGGCGGCCTGCCGCAGCCGTGTGCGGTAGCGCTCCCGGGTCACCCGGGACGGGAACACGTCGTCCGGGATCCAGTTGACCCCCCGCGCGAAGAGCCGCTCCCCGTTGACGACCAGGGTGAACCCGGTGCCGTGCGCATCGGCCGAGGTGTCCAGCTCGACGCTGCGGAAACCGACCCGCCGCCGCCACACGTCGAGCGGCGCGTTCCCGTGATGCAACGTCAACTCGACGTCGTACAACGGCTGTTCGCCGTACCCGCGCGGCCACCACAGCTCCGCGTCCGGCACCTCCACCCGCACGACGCCGCGCGACCCCCTCACCTCGGCCCGCGCCCGCACGCCGCCCACCCGGGCCTCCAGGGTGAGCCCGGCCTCCACCCGGGTGCGCTCCACGTCCACGTGCAACTCCACGACCCCGACGCCCTGTTCGACGGTGACCAGCGGGCGCACCCGCGCCAGCCGGGCCGTCGACCAGCGCTCCACCCGCACCGGCCGCCAGATCCCGGCCGTCACCAGGGTCGGCCCCCAGTCCCAGCCGAACGAGCAGGCCATCTTGCGCACGTACTGGTACGGCTCGGCGTAGGCGGCCGGGCGGTCGCCGACCCTCCCGCGCACGGCCTCCGCCTCCGCGTAGGCCGAGACGAACCGGACGGCCAGCGGCCCGCTCAGCCCCGTCACGTCGAACCGGTACGAGCGGTGCATGTTCCGCACCCGGCCCAGGAGTCGACCGCCGAGCGTGATCTCCGCGACCGTGTCGAGCCCGTCGAAGACCAGGTCGGTCTGCTCATGCCCGGACACCGCCGCGGGCAGCTCCGTCTCGTACGTCCACTCGCGCCGCCCCACCCACGCGACCTCGGTCTCACCCGTGCCGAGGAACGGGTCCGGGATCACCCCGGCGGCGAGCAGATCGGTGTGCACACAGCCCGGCACCACGGCCGGGAGCGCCTTTCCCTCGTGCCGCAACTGCCATCCGTCGTCGAGCGGTGAGGCCTCCAGCATGCGCACTCCCTAAACCGGTCAAGCCCATAACTGAGCGCCATGTATTCATCGTTGGCGGGAATGGGACTTTACCGGTTGAGGAAAGCGCTGTCAGAGTGCCGAATCAGCCAACCCGCTCGTGTTCGACCACCCCGCACGTGCTCATCCGTCCCGAGAACGGAAGTGACGCACATGAACCGGCACATGAACCGGCACCTGAACCGCCGAACAGTCCAGGTCCTCGCCACGGTCGCGGGAGCGGCCCTGCTGCTCCCGGGCTGCACCGGCACCGGAGCCAGCACCAAGGGCGCGGACGCCAACGCGCCCGCCGACCCGGCGAAGGTCAGCGGCACCATCACGGTCCTCACCGTGCGGACCGACCTCGTGCAGGACGGCACGATGAAAAAGTACGCCGCCGAATTCAACAAGACCTATCCCAAGGTCACAGTGGAGTTCCAGGCCCTCACCAACTACGAGTCCGAGATCAAGATCCGCATGAACACGGACGACTACGGCGACGTCCTGCTGATCCCCGCGGTCATCAAGAAGGACGACTACCCGAAGTTCTTCGCCTCCCTCGGCACCGCCGCCGAACGCGGCAGGAAATACCGGTTCACCGACTACACCACCGTCGGCGGCAAGGTCTACGGCCAGAGCCCGGTCGGCGTGATGCCCGGCTTCGTCTACAACAAGCGGATCTGGAAGGAGGCCGGGGTCACCCGATGGCCCACCACCCCGGCCGAGTTCCTCACCGACCTGAAGGCGATCAAGGCCAGGACCGACGCGGTGCCCTACTACACCAACTTCGCCGCGCAGTGGCCGCTGACCTCATGGACGTACGTCGACGGCGCGGTCCACTGCGACCCTCAGGCCACCGCGAAGCTCGCCGCGGGCGACCCCTGGGCCGCGGGCTCCGACCTGCGCGTCGGGGACACGCTGCTGTACGACATCGTCAAGCAGGGCCTCGCCGAGAAGGACCCGACGACCAGCAACTGGGAGGAGTCCAAGCCCCGTACGGCCAAGGGCGAGATCGCCACCCAGTGGCTCGGCACCTGGGCGATCATCCAGTTCCAGGACGCCGCGAAGAAGGCCGGCGTGAACCCGGACGACATCGGCTTCATGCCGTTCCCCGCCCAGACGGACGGCGCGTACTGCGCGACCGTCGGCCCCGACTACAACCAGGCCGTCAACGTCCACTCGAAGCACAAGGAGGCGGCCCGCGCCTGGATCGACTGGTTCACCGACAAGTCCGGCTACGACAAGGACAACCTGGCGATCTCCCCGCTCAAGGACGCGGCCATGCCCGACGTGCTGAAGCCGTACGAGACGGCGGGCGTCAAACTCATCGAGCTGGACGACACGGCGGGCGCGAAGGTCAAGCTGATCGACGACGAGTCCGAGGTCGGCATCTACAAGCCCGAGTACCGCCAGGACCTGGTCGACCTCGCCCGCGGCGCGAAGAAGGGCAGCCTGGACGACTTCCTCGGCGGCCTCGGCAAGAAGTGGACCGCGGCGCAGACGAACGTGGGCGACTGATGACGCACACCCCCGCCCGCCGCACCCACACGGCCTGGCGGCTGCTGACGCCCTGGCTGTTCCTGCTCGCCCCGCTCGCCCTGCTGATCACCTTCACCTACGCGCCGATCGCCAACATGGTGGCCTACAGCTTCACCGACTGGGACGGCGTGAGCCCCGAACTGCACTACACGGGCGCCGAGAACTACACGGAGATCTTCACCAGGGAGGACCTCTTCCAGGTCTTCTGGGTGAGCGGCTACTACCTGGCCGCCTCGGTGATCCAGATCGTCGCCGCGCTCTACTTCGCGACGATCCTGAGCTTCGACATCCGTTTCCGGAACTTCTTCAAGGGCGTGCTCTTCTTCCCGTCCCTGGTCAACGGCGTGGCGATCGGCTTCGTCTTCCTCTACTTCTTCCAGGACCGCGGCACCTTCGACACGGTCCTCGGCCTCTTCGGCTACCACACCGACCACGCCTGGCTAGGCACCCCGACCTCGGCGAACGTCTCCCTGGCCGGCGTCTCGATCTGGCGCTACCTCGGCATGAACTTCGTCCTGTTCCTCGGCGCGATCCAGTCCATCCCGGGGGAGCTGTACGAGGCGGCCGAACTGGACGGCGCGGGCCGCTGGCACCAGTTCCGCTACATCATCCTGCCCGGCATCAAGCCGGTGCTGACCCTGACGGTGATCCTGTCCGTCTCCGGCTCGCTGTCGGCGTTCGAGATCCCGTACATCATGACCGGCGGGGCGACCGGCACCGAGACCTTCGTGATCCAGACCGTGAAGCTGGCTTTCCAGTTCAACAAGACGGGGCTCGCCTCGGCGGCGGCCGTCGTGCTGCTGCTGATCATCCTGCTGGTCACCTGGGTGCAGCGACGCCTCGTCCCCGACGACAGGGTGGACCTCGTATGACACGCCGAGCCGTGGCCCGCGCCCTCGTGTACCTGTCGTTGCTCGCCGCGACGCTGATCGTCCTGCTCCCGCTGGGCGTCGTCCTCCTGACGTCCCTGAAGACCGAGAACGAGACGGCGGACGGCGGCGGAGCGCTCACGCTCCCGCACGACCTGCTGAACTTCCACAACTACGTGACGGCGTTCCAGGACGGCGGCATGCTCAGGGCGTTCGGGAACACCGCCTTCATCCTCGTCGTCTCGGTCGGCGGCACGGTCCTCATCGGCTCGATGACGGCGTACGCGATCGACCGGTTCACCTTCCGCTTCCGGAAACTGGTGATCGCCCTGTTCCTGGTCGCCGCGCTGGTCCCCGGGGTGACCACCCAGGTGGCCACCTTCCAGATCGTCCACAGCCTCGGCATGTTCGACACCCGCTGGGCGCCCATCGCCCTCTACATGGGCACGGACATCGTCTCGATCTACATCTTCCTGCAGTTCGTGCGCTCGATCCCGATCTCCCTGGACGAGGCCGCCCGGCTCGACGGCGCCAACGCCTTCACGATCTACCGGAAGATCATCTTCCCGCTGCTGAAACCCGCGATCGCGACGGTCGTGATCGTGAAGGGGATCGCCGTCTACAACGACTTCTACATCCCGTTCCTCTACATGCCGTCACAAGATCTTGGCGTGATCTCGACGTCCCTGTTCCGCTTCAAGGGCCCCTACGCGGCCCACTGGGAAACGATCTCGGCAGGAGCGGTCCTGGTCATCCTGCCGACACTGATCGTTTTCCTGGCCCTCCAGAAGTACATCTACAACGGCTTCATGAGAGGAGCGACGAGGTGAGGGGCTTCAGGCCGAGCCCGAGCCCGAGTCCGAGCCCGAGTCCGCCAGCGCAGCGGCCAGAACGGGAGCGACCTGCTCCACCTGCCAGGCCCGCGCCCCGTACGAAGCAAGCGCGTGCGCGACCTTCTCCCCGTCCAGCGGCTTCGGCGGCTCCCAGCAGACCCTGCGCACCGAGTCCGGAGCGATGAGGTTCTCCTGCGGCATGTTCAGCTCCTCGGCCAGCGCCGAGACGGCCGACCGCGCCGCACTCAGCCGCGCGGCCGCCGCCGGATCCTTGTCGGCCCAGGCCCGCGGCGGTGGCGGCCCCGTCACCTGCTGCCCCGGCTGCGGCAGTTGGGACTCGCCGAGCGCCTTCGCGCGGTCGACGGCCGCCTGCCACTGCTCGAGCTGCCGTCGTCCCATCCGGTGCCCGAAGCCGTTCAGCGCGGCGAGCGCCTGCACGTTCAGCGGAAGCCCGAGCGCGGCCTCCACGATGGCCGCGTCCGACAGCACCTTGCCCGGCGACACGTCCCGCCGCTGCGCGATCTTGTCCCGGGTCTGCCACAGCTCCCGCACGACCCCCAACTGCCGCCGCCGGCGCACCTTGTGCATGCCGGACGTACGCCGCCACGGGTCCTTGCGGGGCTCGGGCGGCGGGGCGGAGGCGATCGCGTCGAACTCCTGGTGGGCCCACTCCAGCTTGCCCTGCCGGTCGAGCTCCTTCTCCAGCGCGTCGCGCAGGTCGACCAGGAGCTCGACGTCGAGGGCCGCGTACCGCAGCCACGGCTCGGGCAGCGGCCGCGTCGACCAGTCGACCGCGGAGTGGCCCTTCTCGAGGACGAAGCCCAGCACGCCTTCGACCATGGCGCCGAGGCCGACCCGCGGGAATCCGGCGAGCCGTCCGGCCAGCTCGGTGTCGAACAGCCGCGTCGGCACCATGCCTATCTCGCGCAGACACGGCAGATCCTGGGTGGCCGCGTGCAGCACCCACTCGACGTCGGAGAGGGCCTCGCCGAGCGCGGAGAGGTCCGGGCAGGCCACGGGGTCGATCAGCGCGCTGCCGGCGCCCTGGCGACGAAGCTGCACCAGATAGGCGCGCTGTCCGTAGCGGTAGCCGGACGCCCGCTCGGCGTCCACGGCGACGGGACCGGAGCCGGCGGCGAAGGCGGCGATCACCTCGGCGAGGGAGGCGTCGTCGACGATCACGGGAGGAATGCCCTCGCGCGGTTCCAGCAGAGGTGTCGGCGCCCCGGAAGCAGTGGATCCGCCATCGTCCGGAGGGGCGCCTCCGGTGGTTCGCAGTGAGCTGGCTGCTGCGGTTTCTTGGGCGTCGGTCACCTGTCAAGGGTATCCGTGTATCGACGGCGCCCGCCGACGGAACGTTCCGTCGACGGGCGTCAGAGGGTCGTAAACCAGTCAGCTCGGTGAAGTCGGGGTGAAGGAGGGGGTGAGGGAGGGCTCGGGGGCGGGTGCGGGCGCGGGGGAGGGCGGGTCAGTGGATGATGCCGGTCCGCAGGGCCACCGCGACCATGCCGGCGCGGTCGCCCGTGCCGAGCTTGCGGGCGATGCGGGCGAGGTGGCTCTTGACGGTCAGCGCCGACAGGCCCATCGAGACGCCGATCGCCTTGTTGGACTGGCCCTCCGCGACCAGCCGCAGCACCTCGACCTCACGGCCGGAGAGCTCGCGGTAGCCGCCCGGGTGGCTCGGGGCGCCCGGGGGGCGGCGGTGCAGCCGGGCGGCCGAACCGATGGGCGCGCCGCCGGGCCGGTTGGGGAGCCCGAGGTTGGTGCGGGTGCCGGTGACGACGTAGCCCTTGACGCCGCCCGCGAGGGCGTTGCGCACGGCGCCGATGTCGTCGGCGGCGGAGAGGGCGAGGCCGTTGGGCCAGCCCGCGGCGCGGGTCTCCGACAGGAGGGTGAGGCCGGAGCCGTCGGGCAGGTGGACGTCGGCGACGCAGATGTCGCGGGGGTTGCCGATGCGGGGACGAGCCTCCGCGATGGACGAGGCCTCGATGACGTCGCGCACACCGAGCGCCCACAGGTGACGGGTGACGGTGGAGCGGACGCGCGGGTCGGCCACGACCACCATGGCGGTGGGCTTGTTCGGGCGGTAGGCGACCAGGCTTGCGGGCTGCTCGAGGAGAACGGACACCAGGCCTCCTGGGTGGGGGACGGGAGCCGGCTCGTGGGGCTCGTGGGGATGAAGCCGGGACGAACCGTGCTTTCAAGGTCACAGTCGTCTTCGGCAGTAAACCTGGGGTCCTTTAGAGAATGATCACGATCTAGTGAGTAACAATCTGTGCAATTCGGACACGCGATCGATCATCCGAAGATCGAGTCGGTTTTAAGTGGATGCCTTACGGGATCGAAAATGGTCGTATCGACAAAGAGACGGTCATTGAGGCAGGGACGGTCATTGAGGCAGGGGCGGGCATTGAGGCAGAGACGGGCAATCAGGCAGAGACGGTCATCGTCAAAGGGATGGTGGTCGGCGGCGGACAGCCGGTCAACGTGACTGCGGGCCTCTGCGCTGGGGCAGCGTCACCACCGACGCGTCGCCAGGACCTGCCGGCGGCAGCCCGGCGACCTGCGCCAGCAGATCGCACCAGGACGCCAGGTGCGCCCCCGTGTCCGGCACCCCGCCCAGGCCCTCGCGCGGTGTCCAGGAGGCCCGGATCTCGATCTGCGAGTTCGCCGGGCGCTCGGCGAGCCCGCCGAAGTAGTGCGAACTCGCGCGTGTGACGGTCCCGCTCGGCTCGCCGCAGGCCAGCCCGCGCGCCTGGAGCGCGCCGGTCAGCCACGACCAGCACACGTCCGGCAGCAGCGGGTCGGCGGCCATCTCCGGCTCCAGCTCGGCCCGCACGAGGGTGACCAGGCGGAACGTTCCGCGCCAGGCGTCGTGCCCGGCCGGATCGTGCAGCAGCACCAGACGGCCGTCGGCCAGATCCTGGTCGCCGTCCACGACCGTCGCCTCCAGGGCGTACCCGAACGGGGCGAGCCGCTTCGGAGCCGGTGTCGGCTCGACCTCGATCTGCGGCCGCAACCGGGCCGCCCTCAGCGCGTCGACGGCGGCCCGGAAGGGCAACGGAGTCGACGCACTCCCATCCCGGTCCCCCTCGTTCGCGTCATCCATCCCGCCAGCGCCGTCCGACAGTCGTCCCTGAGCCGCAGCCATGCGGGGAAGATTAAGGGGAACGGGGCCTTCGCGCAGGGCAAGACACCCGCGCGGGGCTCGCGGACGGGTGCGCGCTGGGCGAACAGGCGCACGGACCGCGCACACCCGAGGCGCGGCGCACAGGTGCCGCAGGGGGCGGGCCCGGTGGCTCGCGGGCCGTGCGAGACTTGCCGTCGTGAGCGCGAACGAGAGCCCCGCGGGCCGCCAGCCGACAGCGACGTACGACAGTGCCTTCCTGAAGGCGTGCAGGCGCGAGCCCGTGCCGCACACGCCAGTGTGGTTCATGCGGCAGGCCGGCCGTTCGCTGCCCGAGTACCACAAGGCGCGCGAGGGCATCGCGATGCTCGACTCCTGCACGCGGCCCGAGCTGGTGGCCGAGATCACGCTCCAGCCGGTGCGCCGGCACAACGTGGACGCGGCGGTCTACTACAGCGACATCGTCGTCCCGCTCAAGGCCATCGGCATCGACCTCGACATCAAGCCCGGCGTCGGCCCGGTCGTCGCGAACCCGATCCGCACCCGCGCCGACCTCGCCCAGCTCCGCGACCTCACCCCCGAGGACGTCTCCTACGTCACGGAGGCCATCGGCCTGCTGACCGCCGAGCTCGGCGCCACCCCCCTCATCGGCTTCGCCGGCGCCCCGTTCACCCTCGCGAGCTACCTCATCGAGGGCGGCCCGTCCCGCACGTACGAGAACGCCAAGGCGATCATGTACGGCGACCCCGAGCTCTGGGCCGACCTCCTGGACCGCCTCGCCGACATCACGGCCGCCTTCCTCAAGGTCCAGATCGAGGCGGGCGCCAGCGCCGTCCAGCTCTTCGACTCGTGGGCCGGCGCGCTCGCCCCGGTGGACTACCGCCGCTCGGTCCTCCCCGCCTCCGCGAAGGTCTTCAAGGCCGTCGAGGGGTACGGCGTCCCGCGCATCCACTTCGGCGTCGGCACCGGCGAGCTGCTCGGCCTGATGGGCGAGGCCGGCGCGGACGTCGTGGGCGTCGACTGGCGCGTCCCGCTCGACGAGGCAGCGCGCCGGGTCGGCCCCGGCAAGGCGCTCCAGGGCAACCTCGACTCGACCGTCCTGTTCGCCGGCACCGAGGCCGTCGAGGCGAAGACCCGCGAGGTCCTCGACGCGGCGAAGGGCCTGGAGGGCCACATCTTCAACCTCGGGCACGGCGTGATGCCGTCCACCGACCCGGACGCGCTCACCCGGCTCACCGAGTACGTCCACACGCAGACGGCCCGCTAGGCGCGCTCACCACGTGTGCCGGGGCCGCGCCCGTCTGCCGAACAGCAGGCCGCGCGGTTCCGGCGGCGGGGGCGTGCCGGGCTTGAGCGGCCAGGCCAGCAGCATGCCCACCAGGAACCCGACGACATGCGCCGCGTACGCCACGGTGCCCACGTCGGAGACGCCCTCGCCGGAGGAGTACACGGCCTGAAGGCCGAACCAGAAGCCAAGCACCAGCCAGGCCGGCAGGCGCAGCGGCAGGAACACCAGGAACGGGACGAGCACCCACACCCTGGCCTTCGGATACAGCACCAGATAGGCGCCCAGCACCCCCGCGATCGCCCCCGACGCGCCGATCAGCGGGTCGGTCGAGTCGGCGTTCAGCAGCGCGAAGCCGTAGGACGCCGCGTAGCCGCAGACGACGTAGAAGAGCGCGAAGCGGACGTGGCCCATGCGGTCCTCGATGTTGTTTCCGAAGATCAGCAGAAACAGCATGTTGCCCAGCAGGTGCAGCCAGCCGCCGTGCAGGAACATCGCGGTCAGGACGCTCAGCGCCGGCGACTTGTCGTAGCCCGGCGGGCCCAGTTGGCAGGACGCGCCGCGCACCTCGCCGGTGGGGACGAGCTGCGGCAGGTGATGGTGGATCAACTCGCGCGGTACGGCCGCGAAGTGCTCCAGGAAGGCGTGCAGATGGCAGCTCTGCGCGAGGCCGCTGTCACCCGCCACGGAGCCGGACAGGCCCGGCATGAACCAGAACACGAGGACGTTCACCGCGATCAGCGCGTACGTCACCACGGGGGTGCGGCGCGCGGGGTTCACGTCATGGACGGGGATGACCACAGGAAATTACTGCCCGCGATCCGTTCGACGAATCGGTGAACGCGTCTTCGCACGGGCGCGTATGAACCGGCAACCGCTCGCGGCACGAAGGAAGGCGGGCCGCGGGGACGACGTGAGGAACAGGCGATGAACGACCGAGTTACTCCCCCCATGCACGCCACGCCCGACGGCGAGGCGGAGATCTCCCTGGTGATCCGGCTGCCCTGGGAGGACGTGGCACGACTCGGCCAGGAGGCCGGGCGGCTCGCTTCGCAGATGCAGCGGCCGGTGACCCTGGACGAGGCCGTCAGCCACCGGCTGCGGACCCGGCCGGCGGTCGCGGCACACGCGAAGCCGATGGAGCAGCAGACGGCGCCGGCCGCGGTTTCCGCCCTGCCGAGGCTCACCGGGACTGCTTAAGGAGCGGTCGCCCTGACGCCCGCCTAGAGGTTCCGTACTTTCGCTGCTGCCTTTCTTGCAGCTACCAGCACCGGGTCCCACACCGGGCTGAACGGCGGGGCGTAGCCCAGGTCCAGGGCTGTCATCTGCTCCACCGTCATTCCGGCCGTCAGGGCCACCGCCGCGATGTCCACGCGTTTGCCCGCGCCCTCCCTCCCGACGATCTGGACGCCCAGCAGCCGGCCCGTCCGGCGCTCGGCGAGCATCTTGACCGTCATGGGGGAGGCGCCGGGGTAGTAGCCGGCGCGGTTGGTGGACTCGATGGTGACCGTCTCCAACTGGAGGCCGACCCTGCGCGCGTCCTTCTCGCGCAGGCCCGTGCGGGCGATCTCCAGGTCGCACACCTTGCTGACGGCGGTCCCGACGACGCCCGGGAAGGTCGCGTACCCGCCGCCGACGTTGGCGCCGATGACCTGGCCGTGCTTGTTGGCGTGGGTGCCGAGGGCGATGTGCCGCTCCTGGCCCGAGACCAGGTCGAGGACCTCCACACAGTCGCCGCCCGCCCAGATCTCCTCATGGCCGCGCACCCGCATCGCCAGGTCCGTGAGCAGCCCGCCGTGCGCGCCCAGGGGCAGACCGGCGGCCTTCGCGAGCGCGGTCTCCGGGCGGACGCCGATGCCGAGGACCACCACGTCCGCCGGGTACTGGGCGTCCTTCGTGACCACCGCCCGCACCCGGCCGTCCGCGTCGGCGAGCAGCGCGGTGACCTCGGCGTCGTTCACCATGGTGATGCCCAGGCCCGTCATGGCCGCGTGCACCAGCCGGCCCATGTCCGGATCGAGGGTCGACATCGGCTCGCTGCCCCGGTTGACGACCGTCACCTCATACCCGCGGTTGATGAGCGCCTCGGCCATCTCCACGCCGATGTAACCGGCCCCCACGACGACCGCCCGCCGCCCACGCGCGCGTGCCAGCGTGTCGAGCAGCGCCTGCCCGTCGTCCAGCGTCTGCACCCCGTGCACGCCCTCGGCGTCCATCCCCGGCAGATCCGGCCGCACCGGCCGGGCCCCGGTCGCGACGACGAGCTTGTCGTACGACGTCCAGGACCGCGCCCCCGAATCCACGTCACGCGCGCGTACCCGCCGCCTCGCCACGTCGATCTCCGTGACCTCGGTGCGCAGCCGCAGATCGATGCCCCGCGCGCGGTGCTCCTCGGGCGTACGCGCGATCAGGTCGTCCCGCGCGGTGACGTCACCGCCCACCCAGTAGGGGATGCCGCACGCCGAGTACGACGTGAAGTGGCCGCGTTCGAAGGCGACGATCTCCAGTTCCCCGGGCCCCTTCAGACGCCGGGCCTGGGACGCCGCGGACATGCCCGCGGCGTCACCGCCGATCACGACCAGTCGCTCGATGCTCATACGAACACGCTACGGTGGACCCGCAGTTCAGTCCTGCCCAGGCACGCCCGCCGACGGCCCGCCCGGCTCCGCCCCGCTCACCTGTGCCGCGCGCTGCCGCCGGATCCGTCGCCGCGGCCGTACCAGCCGCAGCCACGCCAGCAGGAGCGCGGCGGCCACCGCGAGGAACGGCAGCAGCGCGCCGAACACGACGGTGATCCAGCGCAGCATCGTCACGAACGCGTCCCAGCCGCCCGCCAGCGCGTCCGTGAACCCGGGGTCGTCGTCCTTCTCGGCGGCGGGGGCGACCGGCTTCTGAGACAGGGTCAGGGTGACCGTGGCCAGGCTCGTGCGGTCCTTCAGGGACGCCTGCTGGGCGAGCAGCGCCTCCAGATCGGCCTCCCGGCTGCTCAACTCGCCCTCCAGGGTGACCACGTCGCTCAGTCGGGTGGCCCGGTCCATCAGCGCGCGGACCCGGGCGACGCTGGCGCGCTGCGAGGCGATCCGGCTCTCGACGTCGACGACCTGGTCGGTGACGTCCTGCGCCTTCGCCGTGCGCTCCAGGAGCTTGCCCGCGCCCTGGAGGGCGGCGAGGACGGCGTCGTACTTCTCGACGGGCACCCGCAGCACCACGCGGGTGTGTTCGGCGCCGTCCTCGTCCCGGCCGGTCGTCTCGTCGCCGATGTAGCCGCCCGCGTTCTCGGTGGTCGCGCGGGCCTCGTCGAGGGCCTTCGGCACGTCCTTGACCTGCACGGTCAGGGAGGCGGTGCGGATGATGCGAGCGGTGTTCAGCTTCGGCGCGGCGGTGGCCTGCGAGCCGCTCGCGCCCGCGCCCTCCTTCGCGTCCTGGGCGGCGCCGGGCTCCGGGGCGGCGGCCTTGTCGGCGCTGCTGCCCGCGCCCATGTCGTCCGCGCCGCTGCATCCGGTGAGCGCGAGGGCGGCGGCCAGCAGGAGCCCGGCCAGGGCATGGCCGGGCCGTACGGGACGTCGTACCGAAAGGCGTACCGATCGTCGTGTGCGCATGTGGGTCCCCCTGGGTTGTGACGACTGACGCTTCTTCGACGCATGGGCGGGCCGGGACGTTGGAGGGGATCGGTTCCGATGCGGTCACGGTCGGGACGCGGGAAGGACACCGGGGCGTGCCGGTGGGGCTGTCAGTGGGGTCTGAGAGAGTGGGAGGCATGAGCACAACGGGTACGGGCACGGGCCCACGCGCGGGGCAGCACGTCGTCGTCATCGGAGCCGGGATCGCCGGGCTGGCCGCCGCCCACCGGCTGCTGGAGCGCGGCGCGCGGGTGACCGTGCTGGAGGCGTCCGAGCGGGTGGGCGGCAAGCTGCTGCCCGGCGAGATCGCGGGCGTGCGCGTGGACTTCGGCGCCGAGTCGATGCTGGCCCGCCGGCCCGAGGCGATCGCCCTCGCGCGCGAGGTGGGCCTCACCGACCGCCTCCGCACGCCCGCCACCGCCACGGCGTCGATCTGGACCCGGGGCGCCCTGCGCCCCATGCCCAAGGGCCATGTCATGGGCGTCCCCGGCACCGCCGCCGCCCTCTCCGGCGTCCTGTCCGACGAGGGCCTGGCCCGCATCGAGCGCGACGCCGACCTGCCCCGCACCGAGGTCGGCGAGGACGTGGCGGTGGGGGAGTACGTGGCCGCCCGCCTCGGCCGCGAGGTCGTCGACCGCCTCATCGAACCGCTGCTGGGCGGGGTGTACGCGGGTGACGCCTACCGGATCTCGATGCGCTCGGCCGTCCCGCAGCTCTTCCAGGCGGTGCGCACGCACACGTCGTTGACCGAGGCCGTCCGCGAGATCCAGGCCAAGGCGGCGGCCAACCAGCAGACCGGGCCCGTGTTCATGGGCGTCGAGGGCGGCGTGGGCTCCCTCCCGCGCGCGGTCGCCGCGTCCGTCGAGGCGCGCGGCGCGGAGATCCACACGCGCGTGCCCGTGACCGGGCTGCGCAGGGAGCCCGCGGGCGGCTGGCAGGTCACCGCGGGGGAGCGGGTGCTGCACGCCGACGCCGTGGTCGTCGCCGTCCCCGCACCGGCCGCCGCCGCACTGCTGGCCGCCGAGTCCCCCGGGGCCGCCGCCGGACTGCGTGCGGTGGAGTACGCCTCCATGGCCCTGATCACCCTCGCCTACCGGCGCGCCGACACCGCCCTGCCCGACGGCAGCGGCTTCCTCGTCCCGCCCGTCGACGGGCGCACCATCAAGGCGTCCACCTTCGCCTCCCAGAAGTGGGGCTGGATCGCCGACGAGGACCCCGACACGGTCGTCCTGCGCACCTCCGTGGGGCGCTACGGTGAGACGGAGATCCTCCAGCGGGACGACGCCGGCCTCGTCGACGTCTCCCGGCACGACCTGCGCGAGGCCACCGGCCTGACCGCGGCACCCGTCGAGACCCGCGTCACCCGTTGGACGGACGGCCTGCCGCAGTACCCGGTCGGCCACCACGCGCGCGTGGCCCGCATCCGCGAGGACGTAGCCAAGCTCCCGGGCCTCGCCGTGTGCGGCGCGCAGTACGACGGCGTCGGCATCCCGGCCTGCATCGCGAGCGCGTACGCCGCGGTCGACCAGCTCGGCGGCGACCTGAGCGCCGTCCGGGAGCTCACGGCCAACCCGGTGCAAAGTCTGCACGGCGGAGCGGGAGAATGAGCACCATGAGCGACGACGCCCCCACCACCGAGTCCGGCCGGGTCCCGAACAAGGGCAAGCTGGCCAAGGACCTCAACGAGGTCATCCGCTACACCCTGTGGTCCGTCTTCAAGCTGAAGGACGTGCTCCCCGAGAACCGCGTGGGCTATGCCGACGAGGTCCAGGAGCTGTTCGACCAGCTCGCCGCGAAGGACGTGACGGTCCGCGGCACGTACGACGTGTCCGGCCTGCGCGCCGACGCCGACCTCATGATCTGGTGGCACGCCGAGACCGCCGACCAGCTCCAGGAGGCCTACAACCTCTTCCGCCGCACGAAGCTGGGCCGCGCCCTGGAGCCGGTCTGGTCGAACATGGCGCTGCACCGCCCCGCCGAGTTCAACCGCTCGCACATCCCGGCGTTCCTCGCCGACGAGACGCCCCGGAACTACGTCAGCGTCTACCCCTTCGTGCGCAGCTACGACTGGTACCTGCTGCCCGATGAGGACCGCCGCCGCATGCTCGCCGACCACGGCAAGATGGCCCGCGGCTTCCCCGACGTGCGCGCCAACACGGTCGCCTCGTTCTCGCTGGGCGACTACGAATGGCTGCTGGCGTTCGAGGCCGACGAGCTGTACCGCATCGTCGACCTCATGCGCCACCTGCGCGCCTCGGAGGCCCGTATGCACGTCCGCGAGGAGGTCCCGTTCTACACGGGCCGCCGCAAGTCGGTGGCCGACCTGGTCGCCGGCCTCGCCTGATCAGCTCGCCGGCCGGGCGGCCCGCTCCACGGAGGGGGCCGCCGGCTTCGGCGCCGGGCGCGGTGCGCAGGCCGCGCGCCGCACCGGCAGCCGGCCCTCCAGCAGGTACGCGTCGAGGTGGCCGTTGACGCAGGCGTTCGGGCCGCCCGCGATGCCGTGCGTGCCCGCGTCCCGCTCGGTCACCAGCACCGAGCCGGTCAGCCGCCGGTGCATCTCCAGGGCGCCGGCGTACGGCGCGGCGGCGTCCCGTTCGGCGGCCAGGATCAGCGTCGGCGGCAGCTCGCCAGGACCGGTCCGCACGTCTAGCGGCTGCTGCCGGGGCGCCGGCCAGTAGGCGCACGGCAGGTTCGCCCACACGTTGTCCCACGTCTCGAACGGCGCGACGCGCGCGAGCCGCGTGTTGTCGCGGTCCCACACCTTCCAGTCCGTCGGCCAGGGCGCGTCGTTGCACTCCACCGCCGTGTACACGGCATTGGCGTTCTCCGCCTCCGCGGCGGCCTCCCGCACCGGCCCGGCCTGCGCGACGAGCTGCGTCGGGTCGCCCTTCAGGTACTCCGACAGCGCCTGCGCGCGGGCGGGCCAGTAGTCGTCGTAGTACCCGGCCTGCAGAAACGCGCCCTGGAGCTGGCCCGGGCCGACCTTCCCGCCGGCCGGCTGCGCGGCCAGCCGGGCGCGGGCCCGCTCGTAGCTGGTGAGCACCGCGTCCGCCGTGTCGCCGAGGCCGTACACGTCGTCGTGCTCGGCGATCCACTCCCGGAAGTCCGTCCAGCGGCTCTCGAACGCCGCCGACTGGTCGAGGTTGTTGCGGTACCAGATCTGCGCCGGGTCCGGGTCCACGGCCGCGTCGAACACCATCCGCCGCACGTGCGACGGGAACAGGGTCGCGTACAGCGCCCCGAAGTAGGTGCCGTACGACGCCCCCATGAACGTCAGCCGTTCCTCGCCCAGCGCGGCGCGCAGGACGTCCAGGTCGCGGGCGTTGTTGAGCGAGTTGTAGTGCTGGAGGGCGCTGCCCGCCCGCTGCGCACAGCCCTGCGCGTACGCCTTCGCCTGCGCGACGCGCTCCCGCTTGTACGACTCGGAGGGGTGGACCGGGGCGGGGGCGGGGCCCTTGAAGAAGCGCTTGGGGTCCTGGCAGGACAGGGGCGCCGAGCCGCCGACGCCGCGCGGGTCGTAGCCGACGAGGTCGTAGGCGGCCCCGATCCGCTTCCACTCCGGCAGCAGCCCGATCAGCGGGAAGTACCGTCCGGAGCCGCCGGGACCGCCCGGGTTGAACACCAGCGCGCCCTGCCGGGGCACCCGGCGCTTGCTGTTGTGCGGGTCCCGGTGGGTGGCCTGCACCCGGCTGACGGACAGCTTGATCTGCTTGCCGTTCGGGTGCGCGTAGTCGAGCGGGACGGTGACCGTGCCGCACTGCATGCTGCCGGGCAGGTCCTGGGCGTCGGAGCAGTTCCCGAAGTCGACGCCCCGCGCCGCGGCCCGTACGGCGGCGAGCGCGACACCGGGGACGACACCGGAAGCGGCGGAGCGGCCGGGGGCACCGGGGGCGCTCGGGACGCCGCCCGCCGGGACGGCGGAGAGTGCGGTCAGCAGCAGGGCTCCTGCGGCCGAGTGGAGGGCGGCGGCTCTCATCGGGGGGTCCCTTCGGTGCACGGCGGCGACACGGGCGACACAAGGGATGGTTGGTTCGGTCGTGGGGGAAGGCAAGCACCGTCGGCTGGTGTCGGCGTCAATGCCCCTTGTGCGCCCCCCGGTGGTCGAGCGCGCCCCGCCTCAGCGCCTCAGTCGCGCCCGTACGGCTCACGATGCGCGAAGGCCGCCCGCAGATCCGGCTCACCGACCGCGCGGATCCCCCGCACGGCGACAGAGGTCAGAAACGTACGGTCGTCCCCCAAGGCCCCCGTGCCCCCGGTGCGGCGGGCCAGCGCGCCCAGCAGCCGCTGTCCGGCCGGGGAGGCCCAGCGCGCGTACGGGTGGACCTCGACCCGTGCCACGGCCAGGCAGCTCAGGGTGAGGGCGAGGGGCAGCGCGAACCAGAGGGCGACGAGGTCGCGGGGCATGTCCGGGGTGGCGGGGACCAGCAGCGCGGTCGCGCCCAGCGCGAGGACGACCACGGCGGCGACCCGCACCTGCCGCACCCCGGCCGCGACCGTCGTACGGGCCCCGTCGGGCACCGCGAGGCCGGCGCTGACGAGTCGGTCGGCGAGCCCGCGCACCGCGTCCGCGGCCGACGCCGCCGCCCGCACCGGCGCGATACGGGACTGTCCCTCCGGGCCGATGGCCCCGATGACCGACCGCTCCATCTCGTCGCGCCCGCGCGGATCCACGACGGTCGCCCAGCCGGTGCGGGCCAGCAGCAGCCGCCGCTGGCGGGCCATGGAGACCATGGTGAGGTCGGCGACCCGGCCCGGTCCGCCGGACAGGAAGGCCGCCTCGTAGAGCGTCAGGTCATGCCGCCGGGCCGCTGCCGCGTCCTCGTCCGCCTGCTCCTGGACGGCCGCCGCGCGGACGGCGGCCAGGCACAGCCGGGTGCACGCCGCGCCTGCGACGCTCCATGCCAGCAGCAGGAGAAGGGCCCAGAACATGTCACGTTTCTATGCCACACCCACCGGGAAACGCCATGCCTTGTCCACGGTCCGTAGAGGAGTGTTGTGGGTATGTGACGTTCCGTTTCAGGACCCGGGCGACGGCGACGGTGACAGCGACGGCGGTGGCGGGCTGGCCGTGGCCGGCGGCAGCGGATAGCCGGGGTCCACCGGCGAGGCCGGCAGGGTCGGCGGGGCGGACAGGGCCGGTGGGGTGGGAGGGAAGGTGAGCGGCGGTGTACTGGTCGCCGCCAGGTCCCGGGCCAGGGCGTCGTAGTTGACGTACCCGGTGGCCTCCAGGATCTTGATGTGGTCCAGCACGGTGGTGTTGGCGTCGTCGGCGAGCTCGCGCACCAGCGAGTTGCGGGTGCCGGCCCGCACCTGGGCGACGAGGGAGAACACCCGCCCGTGCGCGACGCGCAGGATGTTGGCGAACTTGAAGTCGTACTCCTCGCCCTGCGCCGCGTCCAGCTCGCGCAGCCAGCCCCGCTGCTGGTCGTTGGGCTCGTTCGGCAGCGCGAGGCCCAGTCGGAAGGCGACGGCGCGCACCCGCTCGTCGAGGAACGTGTGCCCCTCGACGAGGTGCTCGCCCGCCGTCCGTACGGCCTCGGTCGTGCCCTTCGTCTGCGCCTGCCGGCCCGCGGGCAGCTCCCACAGCCCGGCCAGCCGGACCTTGGTGACGAACTCCCGGTCCAGCGCGGACAGCGGCCCGTACTGCGTCGACACGCTCTGCGCGTTCAGGACGTCCACTCCCGTGCCCGACCGGTCGGAGTACGACCAGACCGGGAAGACCAGCGCCGCGAGGGTCGCCGCCAGGCCCGTGATGATCAGTCCGGTACCACTGAAGATGCCTCTGCCCTTGATCGGGGGTCGCGGGCGCATGATGTGCCTCCTGCTCTCGGCACTGCACGCTGCTGCGATTCGGTAGTGCGCTTCGGTCGAGTTCTGGCCCTGGTCACTAGTCCTAGTCCTGGCATATTACTGCGATGCCCCGGCCAACTGCCGTACGGGGGTGAAGGCGTGCGTCACGGACGTAACAGATATGACGGGCGAAACGGGAGTCGCCGTCACCGTCCGATCAACGACCTTCCCACTCGCCCCACTTGGCCCAGCCGTGACTTCGGTCGGGGTGCGGGGCCCGAGCGGTCCAGCCACCAGCGGCGCAGTTCGCGACGGGACCGGCCCTCCGTCAGCCGTCCGCCCAGCAGCAGTTCCTCGGCGAAGTCGAGGGCGTCCTGCCGGTAGCCGCCGCGCATCGGATGCCCCTGGGCGTACGCGACGAACGCGGCCCGGTAACCGCCGCCGAGGATGAGCGGCAGCTCCGGGGCCACCTTCGCCACCACGTCCGCCCGCTTCGCCGCCAGCGCCCGGGACTGGACACCGAGCCGCACCCGGTCGAAGCCCTCCGGCACCGGCGTCCCGGCCACCAGCGCCGACAACAGGGCCGTCTGGGCGAGGCCGAGGCGCTGCCGGGCGGCTTCGTCCGGGGTGCCCGGATCCGACTCCCGTGCGGGCGGCGCGAGTTCGGCCTCCACGGGGCCGAATTCCCGTACGTTCGACCGGACTTGCGCAGCGGCACCAGCACCGGCACCGCTGGCCGCGCCCAGCTCGACGGCCTCCCGGATCGTGCCCAACTCCCGCTCCAGCTCGACCGGTTCGGGGAAGTTCTCGTCGCGCTCCAGCAGCACTCCGGGCGGAGATACCCGGGACGCGAGGTCGGTCAGGATGTCGAGGACCGGCCGGGGCACCGGGTGGGCGTGGCTGTCGTGCCAGACGCCGTCCCGCTCGAAGCCGCCCGCCACATGGACGTAGGCGATGGCCTCCAGGGGCAGTTCGGCGAGCGCCTTCGCGGGGTCCTCGCCCCGGTTGACGTGGTTGGTGTGCAGGTTGGCGACGTCGATGAGCAGCCGTACGCCCGTGCGGTCGGCCAGTTCGTACAGGAACTGTCCCTCGGTCATCTCCTCGCCCGGCCACGCGACGAGCGCGGCGATGTTCTCGACGGCGAGCGGTACGGGCAGCGCCTGCTGCGCGATGCGCACGTTCTCGCACAGCACGTCGAGGGCGTCACGGGTGCGCGGCACCGGCAGCAGATGCCCGGCCTCCAGGCGCGGCGACGCCGTCAGGGGGCCGCCCGCGCGGACGAACGCGATGTGCTCGGTGACCAGCGGCGACCCCAGCGCCTCGGCCCGCTCGGCGAGGGCCGCGAGCCGCCCCGCGTCGGGCCGCTCCGCGTCGCCGAGCCCGAGCGAGACGCCGTGCGGGATCACGGTGACCCCGCGTTCGCGCAGCCGCAGCAGGGAGTCGGGCAGATGCCCCGGACACACGTTCTCGGCGACGGCCTCGACCCAGTCGATGCCCGGCATCCGCTCGACGGCGTCCGCGATCTCCGGCCGCCAGCCGATCCCCGTGCCCAGTCGCATCATGGCCCCGCCTCCTTCGCGCGCTTCAGTGGTCCTCCGTGGTGACGGTTGTATGACCGCACCGACGCCGGCCGAACCGCCCGCCGCCCGCCTTCAGAGCAACATTTGAGGTTCAGACGGTCAACGGAGATCAGCGGCGAGGAACGACGGAGGATCAGCGGGCGCGCAGGGCCGGATGCTCGGCGACCACCGTGCAACTGCCCGGCGCGATCTCCGTGAACCCCGCGTCCCGCACCAACGGCAGCCCGCTCGCCGTCAGTTCACGCCACCGCTCGGGCGTCGCGGTCCGCACGGCGAGCGGGAAACCGGCCTCGCGCCAGGTGGTCCGCTCCTCGTCCGACAGCTCCCACCAGGCGAGCTGCGCGCCGTGTCCGGCCTGCGCCATCGCCTTGCCCGCCGACATGTCCACGTCCGGGCTCATCCACAGGACGACCGTCCCGGCCTCGGCCTCCGTCGGCGGCTCGGGGTCGTCGAGGTCGGTGCCGGACACCTGGAGCTTCGCCAGCTCCTTCGGCCAGCCGTCCAACGGCACCGGCGGGAACACCCGCACCTCCGCCGACTTCCCGGTGAGAGTGATCCCCGGCAGCTCCCCGGCCCGCCGCCACTCGGCTCCCCGGGCCCGCCGGACGACCTTGCGGATCCGCGCGTCCTGCCAGTCCCGCATGACCTGCGCCCACTCGCCGTCCCCGACGGACCGCTCGTCGCCGAGCAGCACGAGCACGGCACGAGCGGCGGTCTCGAGAGCGTCGGTACGCGCGGGAGGCGCGGCCTTCTCCACCCGCACGACAAGCGGCAACACGAACTGGGGAGCCTGGTCACGGGGGTTCGGCTCGGTCTGAAAGGGACTCTCACTCACAAGGCGCAGGCTACTGGACGCCGCCGCACGAGAGGACGCGCTGCTGCTCACGGCCGCGGTCTGGCCGAGGGCTCGCGCTCGGCGACCGTCCACCTGCCGATCCTGCCCCTGGCCGTCGCGGCACTCCTGGCCGCCGCGACGGTCACGGCCTGCGCACTGACCTCCCGCCGATCACCCTGAGCAGGCGGTGCGCTGGGCCTCCTGCCACTCGCAGACCGGGCACAGTGTGATCCCCTTGTGTGACTCCGGGTACTCGGTCGGCTTGCGGCACAGCACACACTCCGCGTAGGGCGGCCCGCCGCCCTGGTCGCCGTCGTCATCGCTCATGCCTTCAGCCTACGAGGCTCAGTGCGGCGTCCGCGTCGCACCGATCAGCTCGGACACCTTCACGAACCGGTACCCCTGGCGGCGCAACTCGGGGACGATCGCGCGCACCGCCCGCTCGGTCGTCGGGGCGGCGCTGCGCGTGCAGTGCATGACGACGACCGATCCCGGCTTCACCCCGTCCAGCACCTGCTGGGCCACCGCGTCCGCGTCCGTCGCGAAGGCGTCGCCGCTCACCACGTCCCACTGCACGGCGGTGACGCCCGTGCCGCTCACCGCGCGCAGCGCCCGCTTGTCGTAGCAGCCGCCGGGGAAACGGAAGTAGGGCATCGCGTTCGGCACGCCCGCCTTGCGGAAGGCGGTGTAGGCGCGCTCCACGTCCGCCCGCATGCCGGACTCGGGGACGGTCGGCAGGCCGTAGCAGTCGTCGGTGAAGGCGTAGTGGCTGTAGGAGTGGTTGGCGATCTCGAACTGCGGGTCGTGGCCGATCGAGCGGGCCTGGTCCGGGTACTCCTCGGCCCACCGCCCGGTCATGAACACGGTGGCCGGCACCCTCAGCGCCCGCAGTGCCGCGATCAGCCCCGGGTTGTCGAAGTGCTCGCCGGACGCCGCCCGGGACCCCTGGTCGGCGGTCATGTCGGCGTCGAAGGTGAGGGCGACGGTCTTGTCGGCGGTGCGCGGCGCGTGCTCGAAGACGGGGGTGAGACCGGCCGGGCCCGGGGCCAGGGTGGGGGGCCGGGACGGAGCGGCGGCGGGGGTGGGGGTCGGGGTGGAGGTGTGGGCGGGGGTTGGCTCCGCCGTGTGTGGCTGTGGGCGGTGTGGCTGCTGTGGGGTCTGGGAGGTGCCGCAGGCGGTGAGGGTCGCGCCGAGGGCGCAGACGGTGGCGACGGCGGCGAGGCGGCGTACGGGAACGATCACGGTATGAAGATATGAGTAATGAGTGACCGGTTCGGTCCACGGGCGGGCGCGCCCGAGCGTCAGTCACCCGCCCGGTCCACGCCGGACCAGACCGGACCCAGACTCAGACCAGACTCAGACCAGACCAGACTCAGACCAGACCAGACTCAGACCAGACCAGACCTGACCAACAGGGCTCCGTGGTGTCCGTCATCCGTGGTGTGGAGGGGGCGGCTGTTGCTGGGCCTTTTCCAGGAAGCGGAGGAGTTCCACCGGGAAGGGCAGGACCAGCGTGGAGTTCTTCTCGGCGGCGACCGCCACGACCGTCTGGAGCAGCCGTAGTTGGAGCGCGGCGGGC
Source organism: Streptomyces sp. yr375 (assembly GCF_900110755.1). Classification (GTDB taxonomy): domain Bacteria; phylum Actinomycetota; class Actinomycetes; order Streptomycetales; family Streptomycetaceae; genus Streptomyces. The sequence goes on along the minus strand of NZ_FOFF01000013.1, from coordinate 48,758 downwards.
TGCTCGGACATCTCCTTGGCCGCCTCGGCGAGCTTCTTGGACGCCTGGAGTTCGGCGTCCGCGTTGATGATCCGGGCCCGCCGCTCACGGTCGGCCTCGGCCTGGCGGGCCATCGAGCGCTTCATGGCGTCCGGCAGCGACACGTCCTTGATCTCGACGCGGTCGATCTGCACGCCCCAGCCGATGGCGGGACTGTCGATCATCAGCTCCAGACCCTCGTTGAGCTTCTCGCGGTTCGACAGCAGGTCGTCCAGCTCGCTCTTGCCGATGATCGAACGCAGTGAGGTCTGGGCCATCTGGGAGACCGCGAAACGGTAGTCCTCGACGTTGATGAGCGCGGCCGCCGCGTCCACCACCCGGAAGTACACGACCGCGTCGACCCGTACGGTCACGTTGTCGCGGCTGATGCCCTCCTGGGCGGGGATCGGCATCGTCACGATCTGCATGTTGACCTTGCGCAGCCGGTCCACGGCCGGGACGACCAGCGTGAACCCCGGCGGGCGGACCTCGCCGCGCAGCCGGCCGAGCCGCAGGACGACCCCGCGCTCGTACTGCTTGACGACCCGCGCGGCCGCCCCGAGGTACACGAGACCGCCGGCGGCGACCGCCGCGGCCACGCCCAGCAGCTCCTGGAGCATGACGACCTCCTCAGCAAGAGGTCCGTAAGGGCCGTTTTGTCTGGCACTGCAACGATATGCCCGCCGTCCGGTCCGGGGCCATGCCCCGGGCCCCGGACCGGACGGCGGGCGGGTGGTGGGCTAGACGGCCGTGGCCGCTTCGGTGACCTTGACCGGTTCGGTGACCTTGACCGGCTCCGTGCCGACCGCGCTGTGGCGTTCGGCCCAGTTCTCCAGGGCCGAACGGCAGGCGTGGTCGAGGTGGTGCAGGCCGGAGAGGTCGAGCTCGACGGGGCGGTCCTGCGGGAGGGCCTCCAGGTTGTCGAGCATCTTCGGCAGCCGCAGGAAGGTCGCGTTGCCCGACAGGTACGCCTGAACGGGCCCGGCGCCCTTGTCGACGACCTCCAGCTTGATGTGCGAGGCCTCCCACGCCGTCTTGGCGACGGCCAGCGCGAGACCGATGAGGACGCCCTCGAACATACTGACCGCGACGATCGACACGGCCGTGACGACGAGTATCAGCGCCTCGCCGCGGTGCTCGCGCCACAGCCCCGTGATCGCCCGCACGGGCACGAGCTTGGCGCCCGCGTGCACGAGGATGCCGGCCAGCGCCGGGATGGGTATGTAGGCCAGCACGTCGGGCAGCAGGGCCGCGAACAGCAGCAGCCACAGGCCGTGCAGCACGCGGGACGCCTTTGTCCGCGCGCCCGCCTGCACATTGGCCGCGCTGCGTACGATCACCGCGGTCATCGGCAGTGCGCCGAGCATGCCGCAGATCGCGTTGCCCGCGCCCTGCGCCATCAGTTCCTTGTCGTACTCGGTGCGCGGGCCGTCGTGCAGCCGGTCCACGGCCGCCGCGCTGAACAGGGACTCGGCCGACGCGATCAGGGTGAACGCGACGATCGTGCCGAGCAGGCCGACGCTGGCCAGATCGCCGAAGGCGGACAGCGACGGCGGCTGGATGGAGCCGAGCAGGCCCTGCACCTCGACGGTGGCCACGGGCAGGTTGAGCAGCAGGGCGGCGAGCGTGGCCAGGCCGACCGCGGCGAGCGGTCCTGGCACCGTACGCACCTTCGCCGGCAGCCGCTTCCACAGCACCAGCACCGCGATGGTGCCGGCGCCGAGGGCGAGCGAGGCCAGCGCGGCGGCGCTGCCGGCCGCGTCCACGAGCGCCGCCGGCAGTCCGGCGATCTTGCCGAGGCCGGACGACGGGGCCTTGGTGCCCACCACCGAGTACAACTGACCGGCGATCAGCACCAGGCCGATTCCGGCGAGCATGCCTTCGACGACCGAGACCGAGATGGCCCGGAAGTAGCGGCCCAGTTTCAGGGCGCCCATGGCGAGTTGCAGGGCGCCGGTGGCGAGGACGATCACTCCGAGGACGGGCAGGCCGAACTCCTGCACCGCCTCGAAGACCAGCACGGTCAGACCGGCCGCGGGACCGGACACCTGGAGGCTGCTGCCCCGCATGAATCCGGTGACGATGCCGCCGACGATGCCGGTGACGAGCCCGAGCTCGGCCGGCACGCCGGAGGCCACGGCCACGCCCACGCACAGCGGGAGCGCGACCAGGAAGACGACGAGTGAAGCGGCGAAGTCCTGCTTCAGGTAGGGGAACTTGGATATGAGGCGAGGGCTGCGGTTGGTCATCGCGGCGCTCACAGAGCCTCGAAGCCGTCGGTGTCGACGCTGTGTTCGCGTACGGCACCGGTGTGCACCTCGTAGTACCAGCCGCGCACCCGCAGCCGGCCGTCGGCCAGCCGCTTCTCCACGCACGGGTAGGAGCGCAGGCGTAGCAGTTGGGCGAGCACGTGGTTCTGCACCGCCCGCATGACCGTCGGGTCGTCGGGGTCGCTCGGGTCGTTGGCCTCCGGCTCGTCCGCCGCGTGCGCGAGCCAGTCGCGGACGGCGGGGACGGCGTCGAGGTCGTCGCCGCGCACCAACGCGCCGACGGCACCGCAGTGCGAGTGGCCGCAGACGACGACGTCGCTGACGCCGAGGACCTCCACCGCGTACTCGATGGTGGCGGCCTCGCCGGTGGGGCGGTCGGAGCCGTACGGGGGCACGATGTTGCCCGCGGTGCGCAGCTCGAAGAGCTCGCCGGGACGGGCGCCGGTGATCAGGGCGGGAACGACCCGCGAGTCGGAGCAGGTGATGAAGAGGACTTGCGGGGACTGGCCTTCGGCCAGCTTGGCGAACTCCTCAGGGCGCTGTCCGAACATACGGGCGTTGTCGATGAGGGGCTGCATGACGTGGTGACTCCTCCTGGCGCGCGGTGGGGGCGCGTCGGATGTGCAGGACACAGGACAGGTGGGGGAATTGCTGTTCTGCTCTGCTCTCTCAGCAGCGGAAGACCTGAAGTGCCGCCGGAGAGTGGGCTGTCGAGGATCTCGACAACCGGTGATGCGAGTCGCCCGGCCGGGCCGGCTGGTGCGCGGCGGCGGGATCCTCGGCCAGCAGCGCACGCTCGGGTTCCTGGGGCGCCGTGGCGACGGGGGCGGTGGTGGCGGCCCGGTGCCCTTCGCGGGTACGCAGCGGGCCGGTCGGGTCGTCGGAGTGGTCGCAGTCGCGCAACGCGACGAGCTCGTCGCGCTTCGCCTTCCCGGAGAGTTTGATTCCGGGCTGAGCTTTGGCCTCAGCCTGACGCGTTGTGTGCGCTTGTGCGAAGGGTGACGTCGGAGCGAAGAAGGGGAGGGTGAGCAGGACGGCGGCGAGGATCGAAATCAGGGTCCGGGCCGTCGCACCTCGGAACATACGCCTCCCTCCAGGTAGTTCACGCTTCTAGTCCAGACCAACGGTTGGTCAACTGCTGGTCAAGAAACACGTTAGCCCGGCAAAGTTGTTTGCAGCGTTAACTTGACGTTTCCAGTAGAAGTGCGCCTCAAAAGCGGCGGAAGTTGGCGTGAACCGACCCTTGACCCGGATGGTCCGGACCGGTTAATGGTGCTCGACGAGTCGCCCCGCGTCGCGGGCCAGCGCGGTGAGTCGGGAGATCGCGCGGAAGTACTTCTTGCGGTAGCCGCCGTTCAGCATCTCCTCGCTGAACAGCCGGTCGAAGGGGAGTCCGGAGGCCAGCACCGGGACCTCGCGGTCGTAGAGCCGGTCGGCCAGGACGACGAGCCGCAGGGCCGTCGACTGGTCGGGAACCGGCTGCACATCGGTGAGGCAGACCGCCTTCAGGCCATCCGTGAGCGCGCCGTACCGGCTCGGGTGGACCTTGGCGAGGTGGTCGAGGAGATGCGGGAAGTCGTCGAGCGACGCGCCGCCGGTGGCGTACGCCGTCTTCGTCACCTGTTCGTCGGAGTACGGCGTCGGCGCGGCGGGCAGACCGCGGTGGCGGTAGTCCTCGCCGTCGATGCGCAGCGCGCGGAAGTGCGCCGACAGGCCTTGGATCTCGCGCAGGAAGTCGACGGACGCGAAGCGGCCCTCGCCGAGCTTGCCGGGCAGGGTGTTGGAGGTGGCGGCGAGCGCGACGCCCGCGTCGACCAGCTTGCCGAGCAGTGTCGAGACGAGCACGGTGTCGCCCGGGTCGTCCAGCTCGAACTCGTCGATGCACAGCAGCCGGTGCCCGGAGAGGGTGCGCACCGTCTGCTGGAAGCCGAGGGCGCCGACCAGGTTGGTCAGCTCGACGAAGGTGCCGAACGCCTTGAGCGCGGGCTCGGCCGGGGTGGCGTGCCACAGGGACGCCAGGAGGTGCGTCTTGCCGACGCCGTAGCCGCCGTCGAGGTAGACGCCGCGCGGTCCGGCGAGCACCTTGGCCGCCTTCGCCCGGCCGAAGCCGAAAATCCCCCGTTTGGCGGTGCCCACGGCGTGCGCTCCGCCCAGTCCGGCCGCGAAGTCCTCCAGGACGCCGACCGCCTGCGGCTGGCTGGGCTGGTTCGGGTCCGGGAGGTACGTGCTGAAACGGACCGAGTCGAAGCGTGGCGGCGGCACCATCTCGGCGACCAGCCGGTCTGCGGGGACGTGCGGCTGGCGGGTGCAGAGGGAGACGGGGGTCGCGTCGGCTATCGGGTCGATGCCGGGGGCGAGGGAGGAGGACGACACGGTTCCCCATGCTACGGGGCATGCCAGACTGCCTGGCATGCGACGGCTGTTCCCTGTGACCGACCAGACAGTCCAGACCAACCAGACAGACGGGACGGTGACGCCCCGCACCGGCGCGGCGGCGGACCGTGAGTGGAGTCTCGACGAACTCGCCGATGCGTACGCCTACCCGGAGGCCGGCACCGGGGAGTCGCGGGTCTGGCTGCGGGGCAACATGGTGTCCACGCTCGACGGCGCCGCCCAGCACGACGGCCGCTCGCAGCCCATCTCCACCGCCGCCGACATGCGGATCTTCGGCACGCTGCGGGCGCTCGCGGACGTCGTGGTCGTCGGCGCGGAAACGGTCCGTCTGGAGGGGTACCGCCCGGCACGCGCGCGTGCCGAGTTCGCGGGGCGGCGCGCGGCGGCCGGGCAGGGGCCCGCACCCGCCGTCGCGGTCGTCACCGCCAGCCTCGACCTGGACTTCTCGCTTCCCCTCTTCACCTCGCCGCTGGTCCCCACGCTGCTCCTGACGGGTGCGGCGGCGGACCCCGGCCGGGTCGCGGCGGCGGAGAAGGCGGGCGCGCGGGTGGTGGTCGCCGGTGACGGCATGGGCGTGGATCCGCCCCGGGCCGTACAGGCGCTCGCCGCGCTCGGGTACACCCGGCTGCTGACCGAGGGCGGGCCCCGGCTGCTGGGGCAGTTCATCGCCGGTGGCGTGCTCGACGAGCTGTGTCTGACCGTCTCCCCGATGCTCACCGCCGGTGACGCGCAGCGGATCGCGGGCGGGCCGTCGGTCGCGGTTCCGCAGCGGTTCGCACTGGCGTCTCTCCTGGAGGAGGAGGGTTTCCTGTTCGCCAGGTACCGGCGGCCGTGATGCCGGAAACGAGTTCGATCGTGGTCCATGGTCCTGAAATCGGCGGAATCACCCGTTCCGTTTAGCTTCCGACGGGCACACTGAATCTCGAAGTACCCGTGCGAACACGGGGAAGGATGGTTTCCGCAGGTTTCCGCAGGGCCACGAACGGCCCACGGAGGAGAGAGGGCCACGGGGGTCCTCGAAGGAGAATGGGGCGCTGGTGTTCACAAGCGTTTTGATGATCGAGAAGGCCCTGACGTCCGCCGACGTGGAGTTCGTCACCACCTTGCACGGGGACGAGCCGGTCTCCTTCCAGGTGCTGCTCCAGCCGCGCGGCGATCAGGCGGACCGGTTGCTGCGGGCCATCGACGACGTTGCCCTCGGCGAGTTGGACGAGGCGGCGCGGGAGCGGGAGACGCCGGAAGGGGTTGATGCGAAGGGGTTCGGTGAGCGGGCTCTTTCGGTGTCCTTGACGGCGTTGCGCGCGGCGGGGAATGAGGCGGTGGGGCGGTTGGTCGAGGATCATCCGCTGGATGCGTTGAAGGCGCTGGTGGCGGAGGTGGGGGCGGACGAGGTGATCGTTCTGACCGATCCCCACTACGTGGAGGAGTTCTTTCATCGGGACTGGGCTTCGCGGGCGCGGCACAAGGTGGGGGTGCCGGTGTTGAAGTTGTTCTCGCACAGCAAGGCGTAGGGCGGCGGGGTGGCGGGGGCGCCGTTGTTGGGGGGTGCGGTGCGTTTTCGGCTGCGGGTGCGTCGTGGCTGGTCGCGCAGTTCCCCGCGCCCCTAAGTTGGCTGGTCTGGCCTTGCGGAAGAGGTGCCCGTGGGCCTCGGTCGGTTGAAGCGGGGCTTGCGGAATAAGGTGGGGTGCACTGTTTTGCTGTCGTCGCACTCTGGGAGAACACGCATGGCACCCGGCCTTCCTATCGCCATGGACCGACCGCACTTCATCGGGATCGGTGGGGCCGGGATGTCGGGGATCGCGAAGATCCTGGCTCAGCGTGGGGCGAAGGTGGCCGGCAGTGACGCCAAGGAGTCCGAGACCGCGGCGGCGCTGCGGGCGCTCGGGGCGACGGTGCACATCGGGCACGCCGCCGCGCACCTGGCCGACGACGCGAGCTGTGTCGTCGTGTCGTCGGCGATCCGCGCGGACAACCCGGAGCTGGCCCGCGCGGCCGAGCTGGGCATCCCGGTGGTCCACCGCTCGGACGCGCTCGCCCGCCTGATGGACGGGCTGCGTCCGATCGCCGTGGCCGGCACGCACGGCAAGACGACCACCACGTCCATGCTCGCGGTGTCGCTGTCCGAGCTGGGGCTGCACCCCTCGTACGCGATCGGCGGCGACCTGGACGCGCCCGGCTCCAACGCGCTGCACGGCACCGGCGAGATCTTCGTCGCCGAGGCCGACGAATCGGACCGCAGCTTCCACAAGTACGCCCCCGAGGTCGCGATCGTCCTCAACGTGGAGCTCGACCACCACGCCAACTACGCCTCGATGGACGAGATCTACGACTCCTTCGAGACCTTCGCCGGGAAGATCGTCCCCGGCGGCACGCTGGTGATCACCGCCGACCACGAGGGCGCGCGGGAGCTGACGCGGCGCGTCGAGGGCGTGCGGGTGGTGACGTACGGGGAGGCCGAGGACGCCGATGTGCGGGTGCTCGCGGTCGTCCCGCAGGGGCTGAAGAGCGAGGTCACCGTCCTGCTGGACGGGCAGCAGCTCACCTTCGCGGTCTCCGTGCCCGGCCGGCACTACGCGCACAACGCCGTCGCCGCGCTCGCCGCGGGCGTCGCCCTCGGGGTCCCCGCCGCCGACCTCGCCGCCGCGCTGGGCGCGTACACGGGCGTCAAGCGTCGGCTCCAGCTCAAGGGCGAGGCGGCGGGCGTCCAGGTCATCGACTCCTACGCGCATCACCCGACCGAGATGACGGCCGACCTGGAGGCGATGCGCGCGGCGGCCGGCGACGCTCGCATCCTCGTCGTCTTCCAGCCGCACCTGTTCTCCCGGACGCAGGAGCTCGGCAAGGAGATGGGCCAGGCCCTGGCGCTCGCCGACGCCTCCGTCGTCCTCGACATCTACCCCGCCCGCGAGGACCCGATCCCGGGCGTGACCAGTGCGCTGATCATCGACGCGGCGCGCGCGGCGGACGCGGACGTCACCGCCGTCCACGACAAGGACGAGGTGCCCGGCGCGATCGCGGGAATGGCGAAGGCCGGTGATCTCGTTCTCACCATGGGCGCGGGTGACGTGACGGACCTGGGCCCGCGCATTCTGGACCGTCTTTCCAGTTGAGGGGCTGAGCTCATGTCGTACGACGTCGAAAAGCCGGACGAGCAGTGGCGGGCGGAGCTGACGCCGGCCGAGTACGCCGTCCTGCGGCAGGCCGGGACGGAGCCCGCGTTCCGCGGTGAGTACACCGACACCAAGACCAAGGGCGTCTACTCCTGTCGCGCCTGCGGCGCCGAACTGTTCACCTCCGCCACCAAGTTCGAGTCGCACTGCGGCTGGCCGTCCTTCTTCGACCCGAAGGACACCGACGCGGTGGAGCTGATCGAGGACCGCACCCACGGGATGCTGCGCACCGAGGTGCGCTGCGCCCGCTGCGGCTCCCACCTCGGGCACGTGTTCGCCGGGGAGGGGTACGCGACCCCGACCGACCAGCGGTACTGCATCAACAGCATCTCGCTGCGGCTGGCGGCGGACGAGAACTGAGGACGCCGCATCGCACGGCCGCTCAACGGCCGCTCACAGGTGCTCCCGCTGCACCAGCGCCGACAGGATCAGCATCCCCGGCAGCAGGGGCAGCCAGACCGTCAGCACCCGGTAGCCGATGACCGTCGCCGTGGCCAGGCTCAGCGGGGTGCCGTAGCCGGCCAGGGTGAGGATCAGGGCCGCGTCCATGGGGCCGATCCCGCCCGGCGCGGGGACGGCACCGGCCGCGGTGCTGGCCGCGAGGTAGGCGAAGAGCAGTTGCGCCCAGGACAGCGGGACGCCCAGCGCCGTCCCCACGGAGGCCACCACACTCGCCTGCACCAGCGGCGCCGCGAGCGCCCCGCCCCACAGCGGGAGGAAGCGGGAGGGGCGGGTGTGCAGGTGCCGGACGTCGGTCAGGGCCGTCCGTACGAAGTCCAGGGCCGGGCGGCGCAGCGGTCGGACGAGCGTCAGCAGCACCGCGAACGCCGTGGGGGCCAGCAGCAGGCCCACGGCGGCCAGGAACAGCGTCCGCCCCTCGGGCAGGAGCCTGGCGGTGGGTACGGCGCTGGGCGCGGCGAGCAGGAAGACCAGCACAACCGGCGTCTTCGCCACGGCTCTGACCAGGGAGTACAGGGCGATCGAGGCGGTGGCCCGGGGGAGGGCGACGCCCTGGCGTTGCAGGAAGCGGAGGGTGACCGCGTGCGCTCCTATGCTCGCGGGCAGGACGTGGTTCGCGGCGCCCGCGGCGATCTGGGAGGCCACCAGCAGGCCCGGCGGCAGCCGCTCCGGGACCGCGCCCTGGCGGACACAGGCCGCGACGACCGCGCCCAGGTAGGTGAAGAGCAGCCCTGCCAGCAGCCACCAGGGATCGGCGCTGGCCAGCCGCGCGGCGCCGTCGCGCACGGCGTGCCAGTCGACCGCCGCCCATACGGCGAGCAGCAGCAGCGGGAGCAGGCCGAGGGCGCGGCGGGTGGCGGTGGAGGCCAGCGGGCGGGGGCGGGGGCGGTCGTCCGCGAGCGGGGGCGAGGCCGGCGTCGGGGGCGGGGTCGCGGGTTCGTCGAGGGGCAGCAGGGACACGGCGCACGTCGTCCTTCCGCGTCGTGACCGCGCGCGGCGGCTTGACGGATCGGGGTGGGGCCTGCCGGGGGAGGGGGACGGGGGAGTGGTTCCCCTCCGGTGTGACGGTGCGGTGTCCGGAAGCCGACGGAGTGCGGGCGGACGGGCGACCGCGGTGTGGTGGGGCGGGGGGAGGCGCGGTGAGGCTGTGGGATTTCTGCCCGTACCCCCAGGAGTTCATCCCGGCCGCCCCCCGAGGTTCACCCGGCCCGCAGTACCGTCGCCGACTCCCGCGCCCCTGCCGTCACCGTCTGAGCTGTCCCCGCCACCGCAGTAACCGCCACCGCCGCCGTCAGCGGGTCGGCGTCGACGGGAGTGTCACCGTGAACACCGTCGCGCCCCCGCCCTCGCTCCCGCCCTCGCCCTCCGCTCCCGCGCCCAGTTCCAGCGCGCCGCCGTGTGCGCGGAGCAGGGAGCGGGCCACCGACAGGCCGAGGCCGCTGCCGCCGTGGTCGCGGCTGCGGGCCTTGTCGACGCGGTAGAAGCGGTCGAAGACGCGGGCGCGGTCGCCGGGCGGGATGCCGGGGCCCTGGTCGGCGACCTGGACCCGCGCGGTGTCCGGGGAGACGCTCACCCCGATGGAGACCGGGGTGCCGGCCGGGGTGTGCACGGCCGCGTTGGTGAGGAGGTTGTCCAGGACCTGGCGGATGCGGTGCGGGTCCATGCGCAGCCGTACGGACGCCGGGCCCGGCGTCACCGTGAGCGGATGGCCGGGATGGCTCGCGCGAAACGCGTCGGCGGCCTGCTCGACCAGTTCCACCAGGTCGGCGTCCTCCATCCGCAGGGGTGTCTCCACCTCGGCCGCGTCCAGCCGGGCCAGCAGCAGGAGGTCGTCGAGGAGGACGCCCATCCGGGCGGCCTCGGCGCGCAGCCGGGCCAGGTGCTTGTCCCGCTCCTCGGGCGCGTTGGCGGCGGCGTACTGGAAGAGGTCCGCGTAGCCGCGCACCGACATCAGCGGGGTGCGCAGCTCGTGCGAGGCGTCGGCGACGAAGCGGCGCAGCCGCTGTTCGGCCTCCGCGCGCACGGCGAGGGAGTCGTCGATGTGCTCCAGCATGGTGTTGAAGGCCGTGCGCAGCTCCTCCACCTCGGGGCCGCCGCCCGGCGCGTCCGCGCGCAGCGGGAGGCGGGACGCCGATTCGGTGAGATCGTGCGAGGCGATGCCGTGCGCGGTGTGCGCCATGTCGCTGAGCGGTTGCAGACCGCGCCGCAGCAGCGCCCGGCCGAACACCACGAGGGCGAGCAGCGCCAGGCCGAAGGTGACGACCTGGATCGTGATCAACTGCCGGACGGTGTCCTGGAGGTTGTCCAGCGGCGCGGCGCTGACCAGGATCAGGCCCGGTTCGACCTCGCAGGCGCGCAGCCGGTACTGGCCCTCGCCGCTGAGGTCGTCGGTGCGCACCAGTTCGGTGTGCGCGGCGGTCTGCGCCTCGGCCAGCGCGTCGAAGTCGGCGACGTCCTTCGGGATGTCGGCGGGGTCCTCGGGCTTGCGTAGCACGGGCGTGCCGTTCGACACGTCGTACACGGCGTAGTACCAGCGGTAGTACTTCTTTCCCGCCAGGGTGCCGGACGTCGCGATGCTCTTGGACTGGGCCACCTGCGCGAGCTTCAACTGGTCGGTTATCTGGGCCGACAGGTAGTCCCGCATATAGGTCGTCAGGGCCGTGCCGACGACCGCGAACACCACCAGCGACAGCGCGCCGAGGCCCAGCGCCAGCCGGGTGCCGAGCCGCAGCCGACGGTACGACTGCCAGCACCTGCCGATCACTCGGCCGCCTGCCGGATGACGTACCCGAAACCGCGGACCGTCTGGATCAGCGGGTCGTCGCCCGTCGCGTCGAGCTTGCGGCGCAGCCGGCTGACGACCAGTTCGACGACGTTGGAGCGGCCGCCGAAGCCGTACTCCCACACGTGGTCGAGGATCTGCGCCTTGGTGAGCACGGTCGGGGACTTGCGCATCAGGTAGCGCAGCACCTCGTACTCGGTGGGCGTGAGGGTCAGCAGCTTGCCGCCGCGCCGGACCTCGCGGGTGTCCTCGTCCATGGTGAGGTCCGACACCCGCAGCACGGAGCGCTGGAAGGCGGGGCCGGTGCTGCGCCGCAGCACGGTCCGCAGCCGGGCCATCAGCTCCTCCACGGCGAATGGTTTCACGAGGTAGTCGTCGCCGCCCCGGGTCAGCCCGGCGACCCGGTCGGCGACCCCGTCGCGGGCCGTGAGGAACACCACCGGCACCATCGTCCCGGTGGTGCGCAGGCGGTCGAGGACGCCGAAACCGTCGATGTCGGGCAGCATCAGGTCGAGCACCACGATGTCGGGACGGAAGTCGGCGGCCCGGCGCAGCGCCTCCTCGCCCGAGTTCGCGGTGACCGCGTCCCATCCCTCGTAGCGGGCGACCGTCGCCACGAGATCGGCGATCGGCGGGTCGTCGTCCACGACGAGGAGGCGTACTTTTTCCACCCGCCCATAGTGCGCCACCCGGCCCCGGGCGCCAGACCCGCGGCTCACGCGCGCGCGGATCGATAAGATCTTGAAAGTTGTACGACAGGGAATCGACAGCAAAGCACGGACAAGCTCTGTGATCTGAGGACCCGAACTAGGAGCTTCCGTCCGTGACGACCGTCCAATCGCCTCCCGTGCCCCCCACGGCGATACGTCCCAAAGTAGTGGCCCGCACCGGCCTGTACGCCGTGCTCGCCGTGAACGCGGCCGTCGTGACCCTCTTCGCCGTCCAGGCGGGCTTCGCGTCCAACGCGCTGGTCGTGATCGGCCGGTTCGCCGGCCTGTACGGCTCGCTGCTGATGGCGTTCCAGTTGCTGCTGGTGGCCCGGCTGCCCTGGCTGGACCGCCGGATCGGCATGGACCGGCTGACCAACTGGCACCGCTGGACCGGCTTCGGCCTGCTGTGGACGCTGGTCGGCCACCTGGTCTTCATCACCTTCGGCTACGCCGAGTCCTCCTCGCTGAACCCGGTGAGCCAGCTCGTCGACCTCGCCGAGACCGTCGAGGGCGTGCTGCGCGCGACCGTCGCCATGGTGCTCATCCTGGTCATCGGCGGCGTCTCGGCCCGTTGGGCCCGCCGCCGGCTCGCCTACGAGACCTGGCACTTCATCCACCTGTACACGTACGTCGCCGTGGTGCTGGCCTTCACCCACCAGGTCGCGGTCGGTACGACGTTCACCGCGTCGCCGGCCGCCACGGCGTACTGGTACGGCGTGTGGGGCGTCGCCCTCGGCTCGGTGTTCCTGGGCCGCGCGGTGCTGCCGCTGTGGCGCAACTGGCGTCACCGGCTCCGCGTCGAGGCGGTCGTCCCCGAGGCGGACAACGTCGTCAGCGTCTACATCACCGGTCGTGACCTGGACAAGCTGCCCGCCCGGGCCGGCCAGTTCTTCCTGTGGCGGTTCCTGACGAAGGACCGCTGGTGGCAGGCGAACCCGTTCTCGCTGTCGGCCGCGCCCGACGGCACCCGGCTGCGGCTGACCGCGAAGGCGGCCGGCGACGGCTCGGCGGGCCTGCGCCACATCAAGCCCGGCACCCGCGTCTTCGCCGAGGGCCCCTACGGCGCGTTCACCGCGATGCACCGCACCCGCCCCGAGTCCCTGCTCATCGCGGGCGGCGTCGGCGTCACCCCGATCCGCGCGCTGCTCGAGGAGATCGACGGCCACGCGGTGGTCGTCTACCGGGTGTCCGGCGAGCGGGACGCCGTCCTCTACGACGAGCTGCGCGAGCTGGCCGTCGCCAAGGGCGCCGAACTGCACCTGGTCACCGGGCCGCCGGTGCCCGACCGGCTGGCGCCGCGCGAACTCGCCGCGCTCGTGCCGGACATCGCGGAGCGGGACGTCTTCCTGTGCGGGCCGCCGCCGATGATGACCGCGGTCCTCGGCACCCTGCGCGAGCTGGACGTGCCCAAGACGCAGATCCACTTCGAGCGTTTCAGCCTGGCGGGATGAGAGAGACACCGTGAAGCGAGCAATACCTGTCCTGGTCCTGTCCGTGGTGGGCCTGATCCCGGTCTGGCGCTACGAGCCGTCGACCGGTACGACGACCACCACGACCGAGGCGGTCTCGACCCCCTCCACGTCCTCCACCTCCGCCGGGTCCTCGGGCTCGACCACCTTCACCGGTACGAACGTGACCACGGAGAAGGGCGACGTCCAGGTCCAGGTGACCTACACGGGCGGCAGGATCACGGCCGTGAAGCTGCTGAAGCAGCCCAACCATCCGCAGACGACGGCGGCGGTGCCGAAGCTGATCGCGGAGACGCTGACGGCGCAGAGCGCGGACATCGACACCGTGTCCGGCGCGACCGTCACGAGCGACGGCTACCGGGAGTCCCTCCAGGCCGCGATCGACGCGCGGACGGCCGCCGCCTCGGCGTCCCCGTCGGCGTCGGCGTCGGCCTCGGCGTCGGCTTCGGCCGCGCGGACCGTCGCGGGGACGACCGTGGCCACCGAGAAGGGTGACGTGCAGGTCCAGGTCACCTTCGAGGGTGACAAGATCACGGCCGTCGCGATGCTGAAGCAGCCCAACCATCCGCAGACGACGGCGGCGGTGCCGAAGCTGATCGCGGAGACGCTGACGGCGCAGAGCGCGGACATCGACACCGTGTCCGGCGCGACCGTCACGAGCGACGGCTACAAGGAGTCCCTCCAGGCCGCCATCGACGCCAAGGGCGCCTGACGTGCACCGCGTCGAACACGTCATGGGGTTCCCGGTCTCCCTGCGGGTCGACGACACCGTCGTCCCGGAGGGCGCCGGGGACGCCGTGTTCGCCTGGCTGCGCGAGGTCGACGCCCGGTTCAGCCCGTTCAAGGCCGACAGCGAGGTGTCCCGGTACGGCCGGGGCGAGCTGTCGGCCGGCGAGCTGAGCGCCGACCTCGTCGAGGTCCTCGCCCTCTGCGAGCGGTACCGGGTGGCCACCGGCGGCGCCTTCGACGTCCGACTGCCCGGCCGCGCCCTCGACCCCTGCGCGGTGGTCAAGGGCTGGTCCGTGCAGCGGGCGGCGGAGCTGCTCACCGGCGCCGGCCTCGGCCGCTTCTGCCTCAATGCCGGGGGCGACGTGGTCGTGTCCGGCGGGCCCTGGCGGGTCGGCGTCCGGCACCCGGAGATCGCCGACAAGCTGTGCGCCGTCCTCGACCTCACCGACGCGGCGGTCGCCACCTCCGCGCGCTACGAGCGTGGCGAGCACATCCTCGACGGCCGCACCGGCCGCCCCGCCACCGGCCTCGACAGCCTCACCGTCGTCGCCCCGACCCTGACCGAGGCCGACACCGTCGCCACGGCCGCCTTCGCCATGGGCGCGGAGGGCGTCGACTGGGCGGCGGCCCAGGACGGCTGCGAGGTGTACGCCGTCCTGCCCGGCGGGCGGGTACTGCGCACCGGCGGATTCCCGACAGCGACAGCGACGGCGACGGGGGCGGCTGCGGCTTCGGCCGCTTAGCGGCTTTCGGGCATGCGAGAGGCGGGCCGCCGGTTTCACCGGGGCCCGCCTCTTCGTGTGTACGGTCCTTGCCGTACGGGGTTTCTCAGCCGACGTCGGAGGCGTCCAGGCGGTAGAGGCCGCTGTAGTCGGAGACGGCCGTGCCGTTCGCCTTGACCCAGGTCGAGATCTCGGAGTTCGAGGAGCCCTGGCCGCTGTCGCTGACGACGATGTAGTGCAGCTTGCCCGCCTTCACGAGGCTCTTCAGCTTGGCGAGCGTCATCGCGTTGTCGCTGCCGGACCAGCCGCCCATGGAGATGACCGGCTGACCGGACTCCAGGATGATCGAGGAGGCCGTCTGGTCGGTGGCCACCGCGACCAGCCAGGTCGCGCCGTCCTGGTTCTTCTTCAGGTACGTGATCATCGCGGACGACACCTGGGTCCCGCCGCCGCCCATGCCGCCACCGGCGCCGCCTTCGGCGCTGCCGGACTCGGTGGAGCCGGATTCCGTGGTCCCGGACTCCGTCGAGCCTGACTCCGTCGAGCCGCTGCCGCTGTTCGACGGGGGCTGGCCCATTTCCTGGTCGCCGCCCGAACCGCTGGGCGCCTTACCGGAGTTGGTGCCCTGTCCGCCCTTCGTGCCGCTGGGCCGCTGGCCACCGCCGCCGCCCATGCCGCCCATGCCGCCGCCCGTGTTCGGGCCGGCCGTCGGGTTGGTGCCGTTGGTGCTGGAGGTGGCGGCCGAGGCCGCGTAGGCGGCCGGACCGGCGAGCAGCGCGACGACCGCCGCCAGCGCCGCGACGCCCATCAGGCGCTGCCGCTTCGTGAACCGGCCGACCAGCAGCCCGATCACCGAGGCCGCCCCGGCGACACCGGCCACGACCTCGGCGACCGTGTACAGCGTCCCGGAACCGGACACCCGCTGGAGCAGGACGACCGCCCACACCGAGCTGGCCGCGATCGCGCTCGGCAGCACCCAACCCCACTTCGCCGCCGAGCCGCCCCGGAAGGCGTCGTAGAGCATGACGCCGCCCGCGCCGGCCACGGCCGCGATGCCGGGAGCCATGGCGGTGACGTAGTACGGGTGGAAGGTGCCCTCGGCGAGGGCGAAGGTCAGGTAGTGCAGGACGAACCAGCCGCCCCACAGCATCAGCGCGGCGCGCTTGGCGTCGGTGCGCGGGGTCCGGCCGCGCAGCACCAGGCCGCCGGCCAGCGCGATCGCCGCGAACGGGATCAGCCAGGAGATCTGGCCGCCCATGATCTCGTTGAACATCCGGTACAGGCCCGCGTCGCCGCCGAAGCTCGCGCCGTTGCCCTGCGAGCCCACCGACGAGCTCGCCCCGAAGATCCGGCCGAAGCCGTTGTAGCCGATGACCAGGTCCCAGACCGTGTTGTCGGTCGAACCGCCGATGTAGGGGCGGGAGGAGGCCGGGATCAGGTCGACGACCACCATCCACCAGGCGCTGGAGACGACCAGCGCGACCGTGCCGACGGCCAGGTTGCGGATCCGGCGGCCGAGGGAGGCGTTCGCGGCCCACAGGTACACCAGGAAGAACGCGGGCAGGACGACGTACGCCTGCATCATCTTCGTGTTGAACGCGAAACCGATGGCGACGCCGGACCACACCATCGGCATCAGCCGGCCCGTGCGGACGGCCTTCAGCAGGGCGGCCGCGCCGAGCAGCATCAGGAAGACGAGGATCGGGTCGGGGTTGGTGTCCCGGGTGATGGCGACCGTGATCGGGGTGAGGGTCAGGGCAAGCGCGGCGATCGTCGCGGCGACCGCGCCGAAGTCCCGCTTGACCAGCCGGTACAGCAGTGCGACGGAACCGGTTCCGACGGCGATCATCGGCAGCGTCAACTGCCAGGTGCCGTATCCGAAGGCACGGGCGGACAGGCCCATCACCCACAGGGCGAACGGCGGTTTGTCGACCGTGATGAAGCTGCCCGAGTCCAGAGCCCCGAAGAAGAACGCCTTCCAGCTCTTGGTGCCGCTGTAGACGGCCGCGTTGTAGAAGGTGTTGCCGCTGATCGAGGTGAGGTTCCAGGCGTACAGGGCCGTGGCCAGGACGAGGATCGCCCAGAGGGTCGGGCGGGCCCAGCGCGGGTCGTCGGGGGCGCCGGTGAACAGGTGCCGGGCGCGGGCGGCGAGTCCGCCGTCGCCGGGCGGGGTGGTCCGGCGGTGGGAGCCGTCCTCCCGGGCGGGGGCGGGCGGCGGGGCGAGGGTCGTCATGACGCGTACTCCAGGTGGGTGGTCGCCCCGGTGGGCTGGACGGCGGGGGAGGTGCGCGCGGCGGGCACCTGCGGGGTGCTCGTGCGGCGGGGTACGGCGGGGACGCGGGTGCGGCCGGTGAGAGTGGCGCGGAGCATGCGGCCCATGCCCTTGAGGTCGTCGACGGCCGTGCGGACGATGTCGACGCGGCTGTCGGGGTCGTCGGTCCAGTCGACCGGCACCTCGTGGACGCGGAGCCTGTTGCGCTGGGCCAGGACCAGGAGTTCGGTGTCGAAGAACCAGGCGGTGTCCTCGATGTGCGGGGCGAGCGCCCGGAAGACGTCGGTGCGTACGGCCTTGAAGCCGCACTGCGCGTCCGAGAAGCGGGCGCCGAGCCCCGCCTTCAGCAGCAGGTTGTAGGAGCGGGAGACGAACTCCCGCTTCGTGCCCCGGACCACGGCCGCCTGGCGGTGCAGCCGGCTGCCGATCGCCAGGTCGCTGTGGCCGGACAGCAGCGGGGCGACCAGCGGCAGGAACGCCTCCAGGCCGGTGGAGAGGTCCACGTCCATGTAGGCGACGACGTCGGCGTCCGACCGGCTCCACACGTGGTTGAGGGCGCGCCCCCGGCCCTTCTGCTCCAGCCGCACGGCGTGCACGTGCGGCAGGCGCAGAGTCAGGTCGGTCGCCACGTACCAGGTGTCGTCCGTGCTGGCGTTGTCCGCGACCGTGATGCGGAACGGGAACGGGAAGGACTCTTCGAGGTGTGCGTGGAGGCGGCCGATGCTGTCAGCGAGGACGTGTGCCTCGTTGTAGACCGGCACCACGATCTCGACCGACCGCTGCCGGACGCCTCCCGCGTTCGTTTCGTTCATGGCCATGACGATCGAGGCCGTGTCTGGGGGATCTCTGAGCCGACCCTGAGGGAAGGGTGAGAATCAGCGGACTCACAGCTCGGGCACAGATGTAACGGGAGAAACGCAGGGCGAAGTTCGGCCGCTCCCCGCAAAACGCCCGCCACACGAGCCGTCTAGACTCAACCCGCAACGACCCGAAAACGCGTGGTCGAGTGCGGGCAGAACATGCCAGACCCGAAGGGTATTCGGCGCTTTGATACGGATAGATTCAGTCACCAAGCGATACCCGGACGGCACGGTGGCGGTCGACCGGCTCTCCCTCGACATACCGGACCGCGCGATCACGGTCCTCGTCGGACCCTCCGGCTGCGGCAAGACGACCACCCTGCGGATGATCAACCGGATGGTCGAGCCCAGCGAGGGCACGATCCTCATCGACGGCGTCGACAGCCGCCAGCAGCCGGTCAACACCCTGCGCCGGTCCATGGGCTACGTCATCCAGAACGCCGGACTCTTCCAGCACCGCACGATCGTCGACAACATCGCCACCGTGCCCCGGATGCTCGGCTGGAACAAGGACAAGGCCCGCGCCCGTGCCCGCGAACTGATGGAACGCGTCGGCCTCGACGCCTCGTTCGCCAAGCGCTACCCCTACCAGCTCTCCGGCGGCCAGCAGCAGCGCGTCGGCGTGGCACGGGCGCTCGCCGCCGACCCGCCCGTGCTGCTCATGGACGAGCCCTTCTCCGCCGTCGACCCCGTCGTCCGCAAGGGTCTGCAAGAGGAACTCCTGCGCATCCAGGAGGAGTTGGGCAAGACGATCGTCTTCGTCACGCATGACATCGACGAGGCCGTCAAGCTCGGCACGATGGTCGCCGTGCTGCGCACCGGCGGGCGGCTCGCCCAATTCGCTCCGCCCGCCGAGCTGTTGTCCGACCCGGCCGACGCGTTCGTCGAGGACTTCCTCGGCGCCGACCGAGGCATCCGGCGCCTGTCGTTCTTCTCCTCCGCCGGACTGGACCTGCTCACCGCCCCGATCGTCGCGATCGACGCCACCGCCGAGCAGCTCGCCCGCGCCGCGGCCGACGCCCCCTACCTCCTCGTCACCGCGCTGGACGGCCGCCCGCTCGGCTGGAGCGAGCCCGCCGGGCTCACCGCCGGACAGGTCGACGCCGGCCAACTGCTGCCGTACGGACGGCCGTTCGTCGCCGGCCGCGACTCGCTGCGCGCCGCGCTCGACTGCGCCGTCCTGTCGCCCACCGGCTGGGCGGTCGCCGTGGACGCCGAGGGCCGGGCCGCCGGAGTCGTCTCGCAGAGCGTCATCGGCGACGCCATCCGCGGCGCCCACGCGGCCGGACGCGAGCAGCCGCAGGCCGCCCCGGAGATCGCGGCAGCCGCGCAGAAGGTCATCCGGTGAACCGCTTCTTCGACATCCCCAGCGACCTCCAGCACGACTGGCTCGGCCTGATCGGGCTGCACCTGCGCGAGGCCCTGCTGCCGGTGCTCGGCGGGCTGCTGCTCGCCCTTCCGCTGGCCCAACTGTGCGTGCGGCTGCGCTGGTTGTACCCGCCGGTGCTGTGGGTGACGACCGTGCTCTACGCCATCCCGTCGCTGGCCTTCTTCGTCGTCCTCATCGACTACACGGGCCAGACCGAACTGACCGTGATGATCCCGCTCACGATCTACAGCCTCGTCGTGCTCGTCCCGGCGATCGTCGACGGCGTCCGCTCGGTCCCGCAGGAGACCCTCGCCGCCGCGACCGCCATGGGCTTCGGACCCGTACGCCGTTATCTCCAGGTCCAGTTGCCGATCGCGGTGCCCGCCATCATCGCCGGTCTGCGGGTGGCGACCGTGTCGAGCATCAGCCTCGTCAGCGTCGGCATGCTGATCGGCAACCAGGGCGCGCTCGGCAACCTGCTGCACGACGCGCAGATCTACAACCGGCCGGAACTCGCCTGGAACTCCGTGCTCACCAGCGCCGCCCTCGCGGTCCTCGCGGACGCCCTGCTGGTCGTCGTACGCATCCTGCTCACCCCCTGGATGCCGAGCGCCACGCGCGCCGGAAAGTCCAAGGCCACCGGCACCGTAGTGCGGACCGAACCGGCCGTGCCCGCCCTGGAGGACGCAGCCCGGTGAACGTACTCAACTTCGTCAACGCCTTCTTCAGCGACAGCGCGCACTGGCACGGCTACGACGGGATCCCCACCCGGCTGTGGGAACACGTCCAGTACTCCGTGGAGGCGCTGGCCCTCGCCGCCCTGATCGGCCTGCCGATCGGCCTGGTCACCGGCCACTTCGGGCGCGGCGGGAACGTCCTCTCGCTGGTCGCCACGGCCGGCCGCGCGCTGCCCACCTTCGGCCTGCTGGTGGTCGCGACCATCGCGCTCGGCTTCGGCATGCTGCCCGTGATGATCCCGCTGGTCGTCCTCGCCGTACCGCCGATCCTGGTCACCACCTACGAGGCGATGCGCTCCGTCGACCCGTCCCCGGTGGACGCGGCCCGGGGCATGGGCATGCGCGAGTCCGACGTCCTGCTGCGCGTCGAACTGCCCGTGGCGCTCCCGCTGATCCTCGGCGGCCTGCGCTCGGCGGCCATCCAGATCGTCTCGACGGCCACCATCGCCGCCTACGTCAGCCTCGGCGGCCTCGGCCGCTACATCGTCGACGGCCTTTACCAGCACGACTACGAGAAGGTCGTCGGCGGCGCCACCCTGGTCGCCGGCCTGGCCCTCGGAACCCTCGCCCTGTTCTGGGCGGCGAGCAAGACGGCCGTCTCACCCGGGGTACGCAGGACCAACTAGCCTGGACCGACTGGCCCTTGGGGGAGGGCCGTACGGCCACGGCGTCGACCTCGAACAGCCTGCCCGGCAGGGCGAGCGAGGCGACGCCGTCGAGGGTCCGGGCGGGCAGGGCCGACTCCAGTCGTGGACGGATGTGCCCTGTCAGCCTTCCGAGCGGGCCAGTGCCTGTTCCAGGACGACGAGCAGGGCGTCGCGTACCGAGCCGCGCTCGCGGGCGTCGAAGACCAGCAGCGGGACGCCCTCCGACACGTCGAGGGCCCAGCGGACCTCGTCCAGGGTGTGCGCGACCTGGCCGTCGAAGGCGTTCACGGCGACGGCGAACGGGATCTGCTTGTGCTCGAAGTAGTCGACGGCGGCGTAGCAGTCGTCCAGTCGGCGCGTGTCGACGATGACCAGCCCGCCGATCGCGCCCTCCACGATGTCGTCCCACATGAACCCGAACCGCTCCTGCCCGGGCGTGCCGAACAGGTACAGCTTCAGGGTCGGGTCGATGGTGATGCAGCCGAAGTCCATCGCGACCGTCGTGGTCGTCTTGCGCGGGGTGTGGCTGAGGTCGTCCACCCCCGCCGCGACCTCGGTGATGGCGGCCTCGGTGGTGAGCGGCGCGATCTCGGAGATCGAGCCGACGGCGGTGGTCTTGCCCACGCCGAAGCCGCCCGCGATGACCAGTTTCACCGGCAGCGGCGGTCGGACGGTGCCCCGGTCGGCGGAGGTGCGGACCAGTGGTTCGGTCGGTGTCACGGAAGTACCCCCCGGGAGTCGGGGATGGCCCGCAGGCCATCGATAAGCCTGCGCAGAACGGATGCGTCGTGGGTGACGCCGGAGTCGGGCACGTGCACCGAGAGCTGCCCCGCCGTCCGCAGGTCCTCGGCGAGGACCCGCACCACGTTGAGGTGCAGCCGCAGCCGGGCCGCGATCTCCGCGATGGACTGCGGGACCCGGCAGGCGGCGACGATGTCGTGCTGTTCGAAGGCGAGCCGGTCGAGTACGTCGAGCCCGTCGGTGGTGGCCACCAACTGGGTCTCCACGGGCATCGTCCGGCCGGACGACGCCTCACCGGCGCCCGCCACCCGGCCGGCGGTGACCAGGAAGGGCCGGACGGCGGGGGCGGGGCCGACGGGTACGACGCCGTCCTCGCCCTCGCCCTCCGGTGTGCGGCCGTCCGCCATCGGTGTTCGCTCTCTCTCCGGTGGCACGCGGGTCAGCGCGTACGCGTGACGCCGACGCTGTTCTTCAGTTCCAGGACGAGCTGCGGGCTGAGCGCGGTGCCGGCGCGGTTGGCGAACACCGTCATCTCGTAGGCGATGTTGCCCAGCTTGGCCTCCTTGTCGGTGACCACGCCGAGGACGGCGCCGCTGCCGATCGCGGAGACCAGGACATGGCCGCCCTCCAGGTCGATGATGACCTTGTTCAGGCTGCCCAGACCGTAGTTGCCGGAGGCGCCCGCGGCCAGGCTCGTGATGCCCGAGACGATCGCCGCCAGCCGCTCCGAGTCGGCGTGCTCGCGCAGCTCCGACACGGCGATCAGCAGCCCGTCGGAGGACACCGCGATGGCGTCCACGACCCCCGCGGTCTCGGTGGCGAAACGGTTGAGCAGCCAGGTGAAGTCGGCTGCGGCGGCCCGCAGATCGGTCGGCTTGGCGTCTCCGGTGGGAGTCTCACCTGTCGACGTGCTCACTGCTCGGCTCCTTCCGGAAGGTGGTTCTGGTGGTTCTGGTGGTGCATTGTGCCCCGGACGTCGATCGGGTCGGACGGCGCTGTCCGGTGGTCGCCGCGCAGGGCGATCAGGGCCTCGGTGGGGACGGGGTGCTCACCGGTGTCCCGGTGCGCGCGGGCCACGGCCGCCTCGAACTCCTCCAGCTCACTGCGCACGGCGTCCGCGTCGGCGGGACGGGCGGCCTGCCGCGCGGTCTGTAGCGCGGCGGCGGCGTCGACGGTCGTCCGCAACGTCGCTCCGCGCACCCGCCGCCGCAGCGGCCGGGCACCGTCGGGCCCGACGGGGGCCGGGGCCTCGGGGCTGTCTGCCGGGCGAACGGGGCTGCTTTCGAGGCCGGCCGTTCGGGCGAGGTGTGTCGGGTCCGGGGCCGTGGCGGTGTCGGGCTGGGGCTCGGTCGGGCGGGTGTGGGTGTCCGGGGCGGACGTACCGGCCGGGGTGGCGGTCGTCGCGGCCGGGGCGGGCTCGTACGGCGGGTGCTCGGTGACGGGCGCCGGGGTGCGCGGGGGCTCCGGCTGCCCGGCCGGTGACGGGTCGCGGCGGGGGACCCGGCGGGGGAGCGTGGTCGGGTCGTCGTCGGTCGTGGCCCAGGACGGGACCGAGGCGGCCGGGGCGGGGCCGGCCGCGGGGGTCGACGGGGCGCCGGTGAGGGCGGGTTTGTCGGCCGGGTCCAGCTCGCTCATCGTGAGGAGCAGCGTCGACGGGATCAGCACCTCGGCCGTCACACCGCCGCCGGGGGTACGGGTCAGGGTGACGTCGACGTCCCAGCGGCGGGCCAGCGCGCCGACGACGAACAGGCCGAGCACCTTCGTCGGGACGACGTCGAGGCGTTCGCGGCGCACCAGACGCGCGTTCTCCTCGGCGAGGCGCTCGGCGCTCATGCCCAGACCGTGGTCGGCGACGGTGATCGACGCGCCGTCGTGGTCGGTGCCGACCACGACCTCGACGGGGCTGCCCTCCGGCGAGAACGACACGGCGTTCTCCAGGAGTTCGGCGATCATCAGCGTCAGGTCGCCGATGATGTCGGGCTCCACCATGGCCTCGGTCGCGGCCCGCAGCCGTACCCGCTGGAAGCCCTCGATCTGGCCGAGCGCGGCGCGTACGACGTTGGTGAGCGCGGTCGGACCGGAGTCCAGGACGGTCTCGCGGATGCCGGCCAGCAGCATCAGGCTGTCGGCGTTGCGCCGCAGCCGGACCGCGATGTGGTCGATGGAGTAGAGGCGCTCCAGCAGCGCCGGATCGGTCTCGCCGCGCTCCACCGCGTCGATCAGCGCGAGTTGACGGGTCGTCAGGTTGCTGACGCGGCGGCCGACGTTGCCGAACATCTCGGCGACGTTGCGCCGGCTGAGCACCTGGCGCTCCAGCAGCGCGGCCGCGGTGGTCTGCACGTTGTTGAAGGCCTCGGCGAGTTCACCGATCTCGTCGTCCGCGGTGACCGGCAGCGCGCGCAGCAGCGGCGGGCCCGACTCCTCGGCGTCGTCGTCGGCGACCCGGGCCAGCTCGCGGCCCGCGACGTCGGCGACCTCCTGGGCGGCCCCGGTCAGCGCCAGCACCGGGCGCACCACGGAACGCCGGACCAGGATCGAGAAGGCGATCCACAGGGCGAAGCAGAGCAGCGCCAGGGTCAGCAGCAGGCCCGCGCGCCACTGGGCGCTGGACGCGGCGTGGTCGGCCCGGTCGGCGATCTGGTCGATGAGCGACGCGGTGATCTTCAGACGGATCTCGGCCTGCGCGCTGTAGTCGGGGTAGGAGGACAGGGCCGTCCGGAACGACGTACGGATCTCGCTCTGCGACTCGGCCTGCAACGCGCTGGGATCCACGGCCAGTTCGGCGTAGTGCTTGCCGATCGAGGCCTGCGAGGAGTTGTGTTCGATGCCGCCGAACTCGTCGGCCTGCGCCGGGGTGGCGAACCGCTCGAACCGCTCGGCCTGGTAGGTGAACATCGCGTACGAGCCGACCGCGCCGGTGAACTCGATGAGCGCGTTGCTGTCACCGGTGCGCGCGGAGAACACGCCGGTCTCGTACGCGCCGTGCGCGGCGTCGGCGCGCAGCAGCGAGTCGAGGAGGTTGCCGGTGAAGGTGGTGGCGAGGGCGGAGTTGCGCTCCAGTCCCAGGCTGTCGATGAGGCCGTCGGCCGCACCCGAGTACGCGGGGTCGATGTTGTCGGCGGGCAGATAACTCTGCTCGATGGTGGCCCGCAGGCCGGTCAGGCCCTGGACCTCCCGCAGCGCCTGCGCCTCGGTGCCCGGCAGCCGGTCGCCGAAGGCCTCGATCACCTTCTGCACCTGCGCGTCCACGGTGGCCTGCGCCTGCCGGTAGCCGTCGGTGGAGGGGGTGCCGCCGTCGAACGACGCCTCGTGCCGCACGGAGAGCAGGATCGCCTGCTGGTGCTCGTTCTGAAGGTCGGCGACGAGCTGGGCGACCTGGGTGCTGTCGCGCACCAGTTGGGCGGTCTCCTCCGCGCGGTCGGACTCCTGCACCAGGTCGACGATGAGATACGTCAGCAGCAGGGCGATCACCGTCAGCGGGATGCCGACGAGTACGTTCAGCTTGCGCTGGAAGGGCCACCGGTCGGCGAAACCCCGCAGTCCCCGGCGCACGGACGACGGCGGTGCCGAGGATGCCGACCGGGCGGGCGCGTCCACCTCTTTCGTGGACACCGGGCCTCCTTCAAGGGGGTGTTGCAGGCGTGCAAGGGGTGGTGCGTGCCGACCTGCCGCACGCGCGTGTCCGAATGTGATCCGAATGTGAATCGACTGTGATCGATACGAAGGCGACCCCCGCACACCGCTGTGGCCGACGCCGACTGCTGTGGCTGACGCCAACTTTGGCGACACTACCGTCTATTCGAACGGCCGACAGCGCGGCCCTACGTCAAGAATCCATTACGAAGCCGTGTACTACGGCCTTCCGGGGGCCTCGGGAGGGGTACACAGGTGGTCTCCCGATCCGGACGCGATCCGAACGCGATCCGAATGCAAGTGATCACGGATCGAAGCCAATCGGTAACCCGGCTGCTCTTGACTGACCAAGAAGCCGGTGGATTGGATCAGGCCACAGTGTTTGAGCTCTTATCGACCCCACAGCCCGGAACGGGAACAGTGACTTCCAACTCGCGCAGCAGCAGGTCCATCAGGAACCACCCCGGTGCGGCGGTCGTCGCCCTCGCCGCGATGACAACCCTGCTGGCGGGGTGTTCCTCCTCGTCCGACAGCTCCGACAACCCGCTCGCCGGCGACAAGGCGGCCGGCGACACGGTGATCGTCGGTTCCAACAACTTCGCCGAGAGCATCCTGCTCGCCGACATCTACGGCGAGGCCCTGAAGGCCAAGGGCATCAAGGTGTCCTACAAGCCCAACATCGGCAGCCGCGAGACCACCTACGGTCTGCTGAAGAACGGTTCCATCACCGTCCTGCCGGAGTACAACGGCTCGCTGCTGGCCTACCTGGACGCCAAGGCCACGCAGACCTCGCTCGCGACCGTGAACGCCGCGGCGAAGGCCAAGCTCGACTCCAAGCTGACGCTGCTCGAGTCGTCGCCCGCCGAGGACAAGGACTCCGTCACGCTCAACGCGGAGACCGCGAAGAAGTACAACCTCACGGCCACGTCCACGCTCGCCGACCTCAAGGACGTCGCGCCGGAGCTGGTCCTCGGCGGTTCGCCCGAGTTCCAGACCCGCCAGCAGGGCCTGCTCGGTCTGAAGTCGGAGTACGGGCTGACGTTCAAGTCCTTCAAGGCCCTCGACGCCGGCGGCCCGCTCACCCAGGCCGCGCTGAAGAAGAACACCGTGCAGGCCGCGGACCTCTTCACCACGGACCCGACGATCGTCAAGGAGAAGTTCGTCGTCCTCCAGGACCCGAAGAACCTCTTCGGATTCGCGAACGTGACGCCGCTGGTCTACAAGAGCGGGCTCTCCCAGGAGGGCGTCGCCGCGCTCAACGCCGTCTCCGCCAAGCTCGACACCAAGACCCTGCTCGACCTCGACTCCCAGGTGCAGTTGGAGAGCAAGGACCCGCTGGACGTCGCCAAGGCCTGGCTCAAGTCGGCCGGCCTGGGCGCCTGAGGTCCCCGGCCCGACCTGACACCATCCGGCCCGACCTGACACCACCCGGCCCGAAGTGGCTGACGCCGTCGGCGAGTTGATCGCGCTCGTCGGCGGTGCGCGGGGAGCGGCCGGTCGCGGTGACCGTGCGCGGGTTGTCGGTCTCGGCGACCGTGAACCACGACGGGGGCGGAACGTGAACCGACGTCGGCGGAAGAAACTGACGAAGCGTCTGACGGCGGCGGCGATGTCCGGGGCGGCTCCCGAGGTCGACCGGCTGCTGCGGGCCGGCGCGGACCCGTCGGCAGCCGACGCCGACGGCACGACTCCGTTGTACGCGGCCTGCGTTCAGGGCTCCGCCGACACCGCTCGCAGCCTGCTGGCGGCCGGTGCGCCACCCGACGCCGAGAGCGCCGGCCCCGGCGCGGAGGGAACACCCCTGTGCGCGGCGGCCTGTTGGGGCCACACCGAGACGGTCCGCACCCTCCTCGCCCACGGCGCCGACCCCGGTCTCCGGGAGGACCACGGCACCGGGCGGACGCCGCTGGAGTGGGCGACCGCCGGACCCCACCCGGAGACCGCCGACGCACTGCGCGCGACGGGAGCCCGCTGACGATGCCGCGCAGTCAGTGGGCCGGGCTCGGGTGGCGGCCCATCTCGTCGGCGTCGTCGATCAGCCGGTCGATCAGGGCGATCAGCACGTCCCGGCACGACTCCCGTTCCCGCGCGTCGCACAACAGCACGGGAACGTGCGGCGGCAGCGTCAGCGACTCCCTGATCTCCTCCGTCGGATAGGGATGCGACCCGTCGAAGCCGTTCACGGCGACGACGAAGGGGATGCCCCGGCGCTCGAAGAAGTCGATCGCGGCGAAGCTGGACTCCGGTCTGCGCACGTCGATGAGGACCACCGCCCCCAGCGCGCCGACCGCCAGGTCGTTCCACATGAACCAGAACCGCTGCTGGCCGGGCGTGCCGAAGAGATACAGCACCAGGTCGGCGCTGATGGTGATCCGTCCGAAGTCGAGGGCCACGGTGGTGGACCGTTTCTCCTCGATGCCCTTCAGATCGTCCACCTCCAGCCCGGCGATGGTCAGCGGCTCCTCCGTGCGCAGCGGCGCGATCTCGCTGACCGACCCGACCATGGTGGTCTTGCCGACGCCGAAACCGCCCGCGATGAGGATCTTCACGGTGTCGGGTGCCTGAGTGGTGGGATCAGATCCGGCCAAGGCCGTCCCTCACTTTCTGCAGCAGGTCCAGGTCCCCGGCGCGGCTGACGGGACGGGGCGGCCGGGCCGTGATCAGCCCCGCCTCCAGCAGGTCGCAGAGCATGATGACGACCACGCTCACCGGCAGGTCGAGGTGGGCCGCGAGTTCCGCCACGGCGAGCGGCCGGGCGCACATCCGCAGGATGCGGGCGCGTTCCGGCTGCGGCCGGGCGACCCGCGGGGGCGGCGGGTCGACCGCGGTCACCGTCGTGATGAGCGTGAAGTCGGCGCGGCTGGGCCGGGTCCGGCCACCGGTGAGGGTGAACGGCCTGACGAGCCGGCCCGCTTCGTCGCCTACGCTCACCTCACCCGCCGTTGGTGCGGACGGCGGGACCGACATGGGCCCGCGGTGCCGCGCTGAGGTGCTCGCCGATCTTCTTCACCAGCATGTTCATCTGGTACGCCACCACGCCGACGTCCGCGTTCTTCCCGGCCAGCACGACGAGGTGGGCCCCCGGGCCGGCCGAGGTCAGGATCAGGTAGGTGTTGGCCATCTCGATGAGGGCCTGGCGCACCGGGCCGCCGCGGAAGTCCATGCTGACGCCCTTGCTGAGGCTCATCAGGCCGGACGCGGTCGCCGCCAGCCGCTCGGCGTCCTCCCGCAGGAAGCCGGTGGACTTGCTGACCACCAGCCCGTCCTCGGAGAGGACGACGGCCTGGTTCACGTCCGCGACCCGGTCCACGAGACCGGTGAGCAACTGGTCGAGCTGGGTGTTCGTGCCGGGGATGGAGTGTGTCATCGGGTTGTCCTTCATGAGCGGTCGGTGGGGGGTTGCGGGGTGGGGCTCTGGGCGGCGCCGGCGGCGGTGACCGGCGGTCCGGGGGCTGCCTCCTCGGCGGACGTGTCCTGCGGTCCGGACAGCGACACGTCGGAGCGGAAGCCGTCGGCGGCGGAGCCGAAGCCGTCGGTGCCGAAAGTGTCGGTGCCGGAGCCGAAGGGGTCGGTGTCGGTGTCGGTGTCGGTCTGTGCCCGCAGCGTGCCGCGCTGGAACCCGGCGAGGGAAGAGGCCGCACGCTCCGCGTTGAAGTCGTCGTCCGGGAAACCGTCTCCCTCGGCGGCCGCTGCGGACGCGGATTCCTCGCGCAACTCGGTGGCGAGGCTGGTCTGCGGGACCCGGCGGGGCAGCGGGGCGAGGCCGGCGGCGCGGGTGGTCGGGCCCGTGGCCCGGACCGTCGCCGCCCCGTGACCGACTCCGCGAGCCTGCGCCGCCGACTTCGTCGTACGCCTCGGGAGCGGGGCGGGGCTCGCCGAGGACCTACCGCCCGCCGGGGAGGGCGAGGCCGGGGACGGGGACGGGGCGGCCGGCTGGTCGCGTTCGGGGGCGGACCTGCTGTGCTCCGGGCGTTGTTCCGGTCCGTGCTCGCGCTCCCGGGGGCCGGTCACGGTCTGGGCGGTCCGAAATCCGGTGGTCACCGGTACGCGTCCTGCGTCGGCCGCCGGGGTTTCGGAGCCGGGGGCCTCGCGGACCACGATGTCGTGCGGGACCAGGACGATGGCGGTGGTGCCGCCGTACGGCGAGGGGCGCAGGGTGACGGAGATGCCGTGCCGGGTCGCGAGCCGGGCGATCACGAACATGCCCAGCCGCAGGTCGTCGGCGAGCGCCACCACGTCGAACTTCGGAGCGACCGCCAACTGCGCGTTGAACGAGACGTAGTCGTCGCCGGACAGGCCGAGGCCCCGGTCCTCGACCTCGATCGCCAGCCCCCGGGCCACCAGCGCGGCCCGCACCCCGACCGGACTGGGCGCCGGCGAGTAGGAGGTCGCGTTGTCGATCAGCTCGGCGAGCAGATGGATCACGTCGGCCACGGCGGGCGGCGCTATGCACACCTCCTCCTCCGTGTGCACCTCCACCCGCTGGTACTCGGCGACCTCCCCGACGGCGCTGCGTAGAATGTCGACCAGCCCCACCGGCTCCGACCAGCTACGCCCCGGCCGGCCGCCGCTGATGATGACGAGGTTCTCCTCGTAGCGGCGCAACTGGCTTGCCGTGGAGTCCAGTTCGTACAGGCCGCTCAGGACGTCGGGGTCCTGGTGCCGGCGTTCCAGCGAGTCGAGCTTGCTGAGCTGGAGGTTGACCAGGTTCTGGCTCTGCAGGGCGATGCCGAGGATGACCTTCTGGAACCCGCGCCGGGTGTCGGCGAGTTCGACCGCGGTGTGCACGGCGGTGCGCTGCGCGGTGTTGAACGCCGAGGCCACCTGGCCGAGTTCGTCGCTGCCGTAGTCCAGTTGCGGGGCCGCCGAGTCGACGTCGACGGTCTCCCCGCGGTCCAGCCGGGAGACCACGTCCGGGAGCCGTTCGTGCGCCAGGCTCAGCGTGGCCATCCGCAGCCCGCGCAGCCGCCGGGACAGCGAGCGGGTGATCCGCCAGGACATGCCGATGCACAGCAGCAGGGCGACGAGACCGCCGGCGCTCAGGGAGGCGGCCTTGATGAGCAGTTCGCGCGCGTTGTCCGCGCTGTGCTGGAGCAGGGTGCCGGTCTGCTGAAGGATGAGCCCCGCGTACTGGTCGGAGACGTCGATGAGCGCGGAGCGCCACTCCTTCTGCACGTCCGGCAGCACGATGTCACCGTTGTCGCTCGGCGTCGCCCGCGCCGCGAGCACCTTGTCCTCGATGGACTCCAGGATCTGCCACTGGTAGCTCGTGAGGATCTTCTCGGTCTGGGTCTTCCCGGGGCCGTCGAGCAGGGGGACGATCTGGTCCTGCACGAGCCAGCGGCGGGTGTTCACCAACTGCGCGAACGCGGCCCACTCCTCCTCGGTCATCCGCTGCTTCGGCCCGGCCAGGGTGAGTTGCAGGTCCTCCTCGGAGACCAGTTCGGCCGCGTGTTCCAGGGCGACGAGCGGGCCGGCCTGCGAGGTGAGGTCGCCGTCGTCGACCTGGGACAGCTCCTGGAAGGCGTGGATCTGGTCGTCGATGATCGAGGTGTACTGGTCGAGCGCCTGGGCGGGGGTGATGTCGGTGGGATCGTCGACCTGGCCCCGGTAGTACTCCAGGCTGCCCACGGACGCGACGACCGAGTACAGCCGGTCCTTGACCCGGGCGGGCGCCCGCTTGATGTCGTCCCCCCGGGCGGCCAGCTTGGCGACCGCCGCGTCCGTCTTCTTGCGCTGTGCCTCCAGCGCGGCCCGGGAGCCGTCCGGCGTGGACAGCCACACGGCCGACAGGCTGCGTTCCCGTTGCAGTGCGAGCGTCGCCTCGGTGCCCATGGCGCCGGTCGACCGGCTCAGTTCGGTCTGCGCGCGCAGCCGCAGCCCCTCCGAGAACATCTGGGTCGTCGTCACACCCCACATGGCGGTGAGGGTGATGCTGGGCACCAGCGCCAGGAGGATCAGGGAGAGACGTATGGAGCCGAGACGGCGGCGCCGGGCACCTGTCCGTGGAGACATAGTCGTCCTAGGGTGATCAGCGGGGCGGGGGGAGCGGGGAACTGCCTGGTCAGCGAGTTCCGGCGGCGAGGCGCGGGGCGGGAGTCGTCATGGGGGGTGGCACCTCGCTGGGCGGCAGAGCAGGAGGACGGGGCGAGAACGGCGCCGAAGCGAGGGGTGTGCCCCGGCGGCAGACATCTTTGGCTCGGAGCCAACCGTGTGTGACCGCTGGTAGTCAAGTGAGCAACCACGTGCGCGAGATGCCGCCACCGCATTGTGATGTGGAAGGGCGGCGAGACGCCGAAAAGGTGTACGTCCGCACGCGAATTGACTGACCGTCAATAGGGGGTCGACTGGTGGTCAATTCGGTTGGGTGCGGGTGCGGGTGGGGTGCGGAAGAGCAGCCCACCCTCGGAACGCAGTTCCGCTGAAGCGCGGCCAGCAACTCGGCGTCGGCGCCGGGCCGCCGGTTCGCCGACGCCGAGATGATGCCCGTGCCGCCGGAGGCGAGTTCCACACGGGAGGTGTCCCTCTACCGCACCTCAGTCCCCCCGGCGCCTCACTCCTACCCCAGTCTCAGTCTTCCTCGCCCGACTCCTCCTGGTCCTCGTCCTCGAAGAAGTCACCGATCTCGTCGACCACTTCGGCCGCTACCATCCCGCCGACGACCCCCACGGCCAGGCCGGCCGCGCCCGCGGCGACTGCCGCGCCCATGCCCATGCCGGAACCGTGCTCGGAGTGCGGAGTGGAGTGGACGTAGGACTGTGCGCCGTATGCCTCGCGGTGTTCGGTGAGGCGGCGGATCCAGCCGTCGACCTCGCTGTTCCAGTCCAGGACGGGGGCGTCCTCATGCCGCACCGTGAAGCGGGTCAGCGCGTCGTGGCCGCCGCGCTTGTCGGCCTCGAGCACGACCTCCAGGTCGGACGGAGTGGCGAGGAAGGTCAGCTCGATCTCGGTCACCGCGTGCGCGTACCGCGGGGGAGGGGTGAGCTCGATCTCCTGGTAGAACGGCAGCCGTTGCCCGGTGCCGCCGATGCGGCCGTACTCCAGGTCGGCGGAGTGGAAGCCGAACCCGAGCTGCCCGAGCGCTTCGAGCACCGCCTCCTGCACGGGCAGCGGACGGACGGCGACCGGGTCGAGGTCGCCCCGGTCGCGGGCGCCGGCCACCGCCAGCTCGGTGCGCAGCCCCAGGACGACGCCCAGCGGCTGCCCGTACAGCTCGGTGACCGGCGTCTCCCAGGGCACCGTGATTGTGAACGGGACGCTGCGCTCCTCTTCCGCGTCGAGCCGGAAGCCGCCCCCGACCACATACCGCTCGAAGACGACGCTGCCCTCGCTCTCGCCCTCCTCGTGCTCCGCCTCGACGCGCGCGATCAGCTCCAGGCCGATCGCCTCGATCTCCACGGCCGCACCGCCGCCCCGGAGGCGGACCTCACCCGACAGCGCCCCGCCGGGCAGCACCGCCCCGCCGTCGAGCACCGTGTCCACCGAGGGGCCGCCTACGCCGATCGCCCCGAGCAGCCGTTTGAACACCATGCCGGTGTCGCTCCTTCACGTCGAAACCCAATTCAGTGATCATCCGCAGAACTCCCCACGACGGCAAAGAAGTTCCCAAGTGATCCGTGCGGTGCTCGCCGAGAAAGACTGAGGCACTCCAGCTTGTCGGCCCCGCCGGTGAGACAGCGACGTACCGAAGTGCTGAAGTGCCCAAGTGCTGACGTGCCACGTACGGAAGGAGGGTGGTGGAGTGACGTGCGGGCGGATGGCCGACCTCAGGCCGGCTTCCCCGCCCCCGGCAGGGGACCGTCCTGTGCCTCTTTGCGGCGCCGACGGCGGCTCTTGCGCGGCTCCTGGTCGGGCAGCCAGCCGAAGGCCAGGCAACTGCCCACCGCGCCCAGCAGGAGGCCGACGACGAAGCCGCCGATGTTGGACGTCAGCCAGGTGCCCAGCGAGACGGCGATCGCGATGATCGAGTAGAACAGCCGCTGAGCCGGGTTGAACAGGATCAGCAGGCCGCAGAGGACCATCAGGGCCGGCAGGAGGTAGCCCGCCAGGCCCTGCATGCCGACGTGCAGGATGACCGGCAGCGGTGCCTTCATGGTCACCAGGATCTCGGCGCCGCCCAGGACGAGCAGCAGACCGCCCGCGAAGGGCCGACGGCCCCGCCACACTCGGAAGCTGTCCCGCCACTGGGTGGAGTTCACTGCTTGCAGCCCTCGCTGGAGAAGCTCATGTGCAGGCCGGGAAGCTTGAACACGGCGGCGGTGGCGGCGTAGTTGTGCTGGTACAGCTTCTTGATGACGACCTTGTCGGCCTGCTGCCCGTAGACGCCCTCGGGGCCCTTGACGCCGCCCTTGGCGAAGGTGCTCGCGTCGCCGCCGATCTCGATGTTGTTGAACTCGGCGTCACCGGTGATGACATCGGAGTCGATGGCCAGGTTCGACACGCTCACCGGCTTGGATCCGCCACCGGCGGTGAGGATGAGCTGGATGCCGCCGAGGTCGACGCTCTGGCACATGTTGGTGATCGTGCCGTCCTGGACGACCGAGGTGACGACCAGGACCTGGCCGCCGGTGTCGCCCTGGTTGGGGCTGTTCTCGATCATGCTGTCCAGGCTGCCGAACTGCTCGAAGCCGGTTCCGTCGAGCCGGTCGGCGGTGACCACGAACGGCATCCCGGAGATCGCGAACTGCACTCCCAGGGCGCCCTGCGCGGTGAGGACCGCGAGTCCCGCGGCGACGAAGGT
The DNA here is from genome assembly GCF_900110755.1 of Streptomyces sp. yr375. GTDB lineage: Bacteria > Actinomycetota > Actinomycetes > Streptomycetales > Streptomycetaceae > Streptomyces. The sequence continues at coordinate 15,036 of NZ_FOFF01000013.1, read as the reverse complement.
GGCGGGCACCGCCATGACGGCGGCCCGGCGCAGCCGGACCCGGCCACGTCTGTCTGTGGAACCGCTTTCGGGGTTCTCGGGGATGTTGCCGGCGGACGACGTGACGTCCGGGGACGAGGCCATGTCTGCTCCCATGCGCTTGAGTGTGCGGGTTGGGCTTCAGTGGCGCGTTGTCCTGGCGCGGACAGCGGCTGCCGCGCACGCCTCCTCACAACTCCCGGAAGCCGTAAGGCCTTTCTCGTTACGCAGCAGTAGCCGCCCAGGAAGTTACCGATGGTTACAGCGGCGGGTCAAGGGAGATGTGGAAAAAGAGTGTTCATTTTGTGCCGCGTATGCGTCACCCGCTCCGCCCGCGGCGGCGGGCGGTACTCCACCCGGCGGCGCCGCTGCGCATATATCCCCCAGATGTGCCCCTCGGGCCATCAACTTCCGCTATTGGTCTTGACGTTGACGGACCCTCAGGTCTAGAACTCTCTCTGGCCCAGCCCGGATCCGTGGCGCCGGATCCGCAGCGCGGCGACACCGTCCGCGCCCCGGACTCTTTTCAGCCAATACGGGCCCCCGGTCCCGAGATTCGATCCCTTCACGGCACCGGCACGGCCGCTTCCCCCCGGCGGGCCGCGACCGGTCGCCCCTTCCGCCCGGCCCTGCCGGAGCACTCGCCAGTGCCTCCTGCCGGTCACCGGCTGGAGACCGCTGCCGGTCCGTCACGTACGGAGAAGGCGTCACGGACCGGCAACGGCGGACGCCGACCCGCGTCCCCCGACTGTTCCAACCCCCCCAACTCCCCCGCACAAAAGCCCCACTTGAGAAAGAGGCACCCGCAAATGCGCACCCGCTCCCGCTCCCTCCTCGCCCTGGCCGCAACCGTCGCCGCGCTCTCGCTCACGGCCGTCACCCCGGCCGCCGCGGCCGGTGCGGTGCTGACGACCGCGAACGGCGACGTCGCCGTCGGTGACGTCCTCAACGCGTCCCTGGCCACCGGCACCGCCGCCACGCTGTACTCCAGCGCCACCGGCACCAGCGGCGTCTCCTGCGCCTCGTCCGGGTTCAACGCCACCGTCACCGCCAACCCGACCGCGCCCGGCACCGCCACCGAGTCGCTCTCGGCGCACACCTTCGGCACCTGCACCGCGAACGTGATCGGCGTGCTCGGCGTCACCAGCGTCACGGTCAACAACCTGCCGTACACCGCCAGCGTGGGTTCGGACAACACCATCACGGTGACCCCGGCGAGCGGCTCCGTCATCCAGACCACGGTCGTGCTGCGCACCCTGCTGGGCAGCATCAACTGCGTCTACCAGGCGGCCAGTCTGACCGGTACGACCAGCAACACCGACAACAGCATCACCTTCACCGGCCAGCAGTTCGCCAAGTCGTCCGGCTCGTCGCTCTGCTTCGCCAACGGCTACTTCACCGCGAAGTACGCCCCGGTGACCGACGGTGGCGCGGGCGTCAACGTCAACTGATCACCGTAAGAACGGAGTTCAGCGCTTACGCACCCGCATGACCAGGGCGGCGCCGCCGGTGAGTACCAACACCGCCGCGGCGCCGCCCGCCAGCATGGGCGCGGACGGTCCGGAGCCGGCCGTGCCGGCGGACGCCACCGGCGTGCTGTCCGCACCGGCCGCGTCGGCCTGCGCGGGAGCGGCATCGGCCGCCGCGGGCGCCGACGCGGAGGCGGACGCCGACGTGGCCGGCGTGCCGGACGCCGGGGTCGGGGTACCGCTCGCCTTCGGCGTGGCCGCGGCAGGAGCCTTCGTCGCCCCGCCGGCCCCGCCAGCCCCGCTCGCCGCTCCGCCCGCCGGAGCCGCCGCCGAGAACACCACGTCCGAGCACGAGTAGTACGTGTCGGGCGTGCTGGTGTTCTGCCAGATCGTGTACAGCATCTGACGGCCCGTCCGGTCGACGGGCAGCTTCGCCGTGAAGTGGTAGGCGCCGTCCGTCAGTTCCGGGTCCTTGACCTCGGCGAACGGCCGCTCCGGCAGATCGGACCAGGTGAGCGGCTTCGACGCGTCGTATCCGGGCTTCGTCAGATACAGCTTGAACGTGCCGGTGTGCGCGATCGTCGAGGCGTACGTCATCCGCAGCGTCCCACCCGCCGTCAGCCGGGTCGAGGGCCAGTCGGCGCGGGCGAGGTCCAGCCCCTTGTAGGCGGACAGGCCGCCGCTGCACAACTGCCCGTCGGGGATGGTCTGCCGGTCGCGGCCGTTCACGTTCGCGACCCGCAGGTTGTCCCAGGCGGCGAACGACGTGCCGTTCTCGGCGACGGCCGCCCGGCAGGCCGCGGTCCGCGCGTCGGCACCGCCCTCGGGGGAGCAGGCGTACACCCGGCTGACCGGATCCGTGGGCGCGCCGTGCGCCTGCGCCGGGCCGGCGGCCCACAGTCCCAGCAGCAGCGGACTCACGGCGGTGGCCGCCAGCGCCGCGGTACGGCGTGCGCGGTATGTGCGTTGTGCGGTGGTGCGGGGCATCGGGGACGTCTCCTCGGCCGGCGCGGGAACGGTCAGCCGTCAGTACGCGCACGCGTCCCGGCGCGTTCAGCGCGCCCTCGTCCGCCGACCGAGTGACGGGCCAAGCGGTGGATCACGTTCCGGATGAAAATGGGCGATCTTTAATCGATCTCTGACCGAACTTGATCGTCAAGGGTGGCTTTCTGGTCGGATCGAGGGTTTCCCCTGTATCCCCATGACTCTTTCTTTGCTTATCGTTCCTGCACAGTCGATCCACAGGTAACCCCCGACGGGGTCGACGCTCGCGCTGGCCGGCCTTCCGCGCTGCTTTCGATTCACCCCCTGCCGCTTCGACGCCGAAGCGAATCGACCGCCGCTCCGCCCTGTCCGGAGCCGGCCACGAAAGGCACGCCCTTGCGTACGTCCCCCGCCCTGCGACGGAAGCTGATATCCGTCGCCGCGGTCTCCGCGGCCCTGCTCACCGCCGCCTCCACCGCTTCGGCCGTCGCCGCCTCGGACGCCGTCTCCCCGGGCTCCGCCGTCCCCGCCGCCCAGACCGAGGCCGCGCCCGGCGCCCCCGCCGAGCGCCTCATCGTCGGCTACAAGTCCGGTGCCGCCGAGGCGAAGTCGAACCCGGCCGCCGAGTCCGACGCCGCCGCCAAGGGCAAGGAGGCCGGCGAGGACGTCGACTTCCAGCGCCGTCTGGGCACCGGCGCCGCCCTGGTCGACCTGGGCGCCGACCTCACGAAGGCGGACGTCGCCGACGTCGTCGCCCGCTACCAGGCGGACCCGCAGGTCGCCTACGTCGTCCCGGACCGGCTGAACAAGCCGAAGGCCGACCCGAACGACACCGAGTACGCCAAGCAGTGGGACCTCTTCGAGTCCACCGCCGGCATGAACGTTCCCGCGGCCTGGGGCACGACGACCGGCACCGGCGTCACGGTGGCCGTCATCGACACCGGTTACGTCACGCACTCCGACCTCGCCGCGAACATCGTCGGCGGCTACGACTTCATCGCCGACACCGCGGTCTCCGTCGACGGCGACGGCCGCGACAGCAACCCGGCCGACCCGGGCGACGGTTACAACGCCAACGAGTGCGGCTCGGGCGTCCCGGCCGGCTCCTCCTCCTGGCACGGCACCCACGTGGCCGGCACCATCGCCGCCGTCACCAACAACAGCAAGGGCATCGCCGGTATCGCGTACGGCGCGAAGATCTCCCCGGTGCGCGTGCTCGGCAAGTGCGGCGGCTACGACTCCGACATCATCGACGCCATCACCTGGGCGTCCGGCGGCACCGTGTCGGGCGTGCCCGCCAACGGCAACGTCGCCAAGGTCATCAACATGAGCCTGGGCGGCGACGGCGCCTGCTCCTCCGCGACCCAGACCGCGATCAACGGCGCGGTGGGCCGGGGTACGACCGTCGTCGTGGCGTCGGGCAACGACAACGACAACGTCGCGAACCACAACCCGGGCAACTGCAACAACGTCATCTCGGTCGCCGCGACCAACCGTGCGGGCGCCAAGGCGTCCTACTCCAACTTCGGTTCCCTGGTGGACATCTCGGCCCCCGGCGGCCAGACCAGCACCGGCACCGCCAACGGCATCCTGTCCACGCTGAACTCCGGCAGCCGTACGCCGTCCACCGAGTCGTACGCCTACTACCAGGGCACCAGCATGGCCACCCCGCACATCGCGGGCCTGGTCGCGCTGATGAAGTCGGCGAACTCCACGCTGACCCCGGCGCAGATCGAGACGGCCATCAAGGCCAACGCCCGTGCCCTGCCCGGCGCCTGCTCCGGCGGCTGCGGCGCGGGTCTGGCCGACGCGGCCAAGACGGTGGCGGCCGTGAGCGGCTCCGGCGGCACCACGGCGGGCACCACCTTCTCCAGCACCACCACGGCCGCCGTCCCGGACAACGGTTCCGCGATCGAGTCGTCCATCGCCGTCAGCGGCCGCACCGGCAACGCGCCGAGCACCCTTCAGGTCGGCGTCGACATCACCCACACCTACCGCGGTGACCTGGTGATCGACCTGGTCGCCCCCGACGGGACCGCCTACCGGCTGAAGTCGGCCAACTCCTCGGACTCCGCCGACAACGTCAACACCACCTACTCGGTGGACGCTTCCGGCGAGAGTGCCAACGGCACCTGGAAGCTGCGCGTCCAGGACACGGCCGCGCGGGACACGGGTCAGCTCAACAGTTGGAAGCTGACCTTCTGAACGACCTCTCGCGGTCACCGCGAGCGATGAACGGGCGGGCCGGCCGGTGTGGATGGACACCGACCGGCCCGCCTTTTCGTCTTTTCCCGCAACCGTTCGCCGGGCGCGTCCGCGCTCCCTCGGTGTTCAATGACACGTGTCACTCTGCCCCTCCAGGGCTTCGTCCTCCGGTAGTTTGCGCACAGAAACCGCGCGACCCGTCTTTTTTGCTGGTCTCCTCGACTATGCCCACGGTACGTTTCCTATGGGAGGCTGCCTCCCGACAGCCCATGATCCACGGGCAAGTCCGGGGATCGCAGGGGGAGTCGGCGGCACCCGCGTACATGGTCACCATCGCCGTACGGTGAACCAGCGTGTACGCTGGGTAAGAAAAAACGGCATGACCCGTTCTTTACCGGCCCGGGAGAGTACCAGTCGATGGCGAGGCAGTTACGCGCCGAACAAACCCGCACGACGATCATCACGGCCGCCGCCGACCTGTTCGACCGGCACGGCTACGAGTCGACAAGCCTCAGTGACATCGTCGAGCACGCCCATGTCACCAAGGGCGCCCTCTACTTCCACTTCGCGGCCAAGGAGGATCTGGCCCACGCCATCATGGAGTTGCAGTCCCAGGCCGCGCGCCGGGTCGCCGGCGAGATCGACGACCGGGGCTACTGCTCCCTGGAAGCCCTGATACGCCTGACGTTCGGTCTGACGCGTCTGTCGGTCGAGGGCCCGATCGCCCGGGCCGGGCTACGGCTCGCGACCGGGGGAGTGGCGGTCCGGCCGCCCCTGCCGCACCCCTTCGCGGAGTTGCTCGACCTGATCTCCCGGCGACTCGTCAGCGCGGCCAAGGAGTCCGACATCCACGCCGACGTCGATGTCGACGCCGTCGCGCACTCCCTGGTCTGCTTCTTCGTCGGCACCCGCGTCGTCGGCCGCTCCCGCGAACCCGTCGGCCGACTGCCCCGCCGGATGGCCGAGATGTGGCACGTCCTCATCCGGGGCCTGGTACCGGTACCGCGCCGACCGCGCTACCTGAGCCTCGCGGCGCGCCTGGAGCGGGAGATCATGGCGGTGGTGTGAGGGGCGCCGCGTAGTGGGTGGGGGTGCGTACGGCGGGTCGATCGGGTCGGCCAGGGCGGCCGGGGCGGTCGGGAGGGCCGGGGGAGTCGGCCCCGCGATACGGTGATCGGCATGCCCGACACCCCCGCCCCGCCCGTGATCCTCGGCGACGAACCCGGCTCGTTCCCGCACAGCGTCCTGGCCGAACGGCACCCGGCGATCATCCGGCAGGTGCGGGACGCGTTCCCCTATGGCCCCGAGATCCACCAGGCCCTGGACGCGCTGCTGGCGAACTGCACCAAGGGCGTGATGGAACCGCTCCCCGCCGACGCCCACGACCGGGACCGGTGGCGGTCCTGGGGTCTCGACGCGTACGCCGGCCGTTCCTGGTTCGACGTTCCCTGGCTGTGGTCGGAGAGCTACTTCTACCGGCAACTCCTCGACGCCGTCGGCTACTTCGGCCCCGGCCCGTGGCAAGGCATCGACCCCTTCCGCCCGTTCAAGCTCGCCGAGCTCAACGCCCCCGAGACGGACGAGGAACTGGCCGCGCTCGACGCCCTCGAGGACCGCACGGTCGAAGAGCGGGGCCGCGCCCTGTTGCACGGCTCTCTCTGGGGCAACCGCGCCGACCTCGGCTTCCGGCTGTCCGACGCCGGGGCCGAGGAGCGGGCCGCCGTACCGGGTCTGGTCGCCGACGACAGCGAGACGCTGTGGTCCCTGCTGCCGGGCGCACAGGCGGGCACCGGGACCCGCGTGGACACCCTGTGCCTGGTGGCCGACAACGCGGGCCGTGAGCTGATCCCCGACCTCCTCCTGGCCTCGCACCTCCTCGCCCACGGGCGGTGCGGCCGGGTCGTCCTGCACGTCAAGCCGTACCCGTACTACGTCTCCGACGCCACGACGGCCGACGTCGTCGACGCGCTGCGGAAGCTGACGGGCGCGCGTGGCGTGGCCGCCGACCACGGTCGGCGGCTGTGGGCGGCCATGGCGGACGGCACCCTGACGGTCCGCGCCCACCCCTTCGCCGCCGCCCCGCTGCCGTACGCGGCGATGCCGGACGACCTGCGGGCCGAGTTCGCCGAGGCCGGCCTGACGATCGTCAAGGGCGACCTCAACTACCGCCGCCTGGTGGGCGACAGCCGTCGGCCCCCGACCACCCCCTTCGCGGACGTCACCGCCTACTTCCCCGGCCCGGTGGCGGCCCTGCGCACACTGAAGTCCGAGGTGATCACCGGCCTCACCGCCGACACGGAGGCCGCACTCGTCGCCGCCGAGGGCCAGGCCTGGCGCATCGGCGGCACTCACGCGCTGATCCAAGTACGGGAGTGAGACATGGAGACTCCTGAACGGTTCACCGCTTTCCGTTGATTCACGCGATGGTGTGATCATGTGCCGTGCCGGGGATGGCGGTTCGGGCCCCCGGGTAGGGCCCGGCCATGACGCAACCGTTCGAACTCCCGCACTTCTACATGCCGCATCCCGCGCGCCTGAACCAGCACGTCGAACAGGCGCGGGCCCACTCGACGCAGTGGGCCCGCGACATGGGCATGCTGGAGGGGTCCGGGATCTGGGACCAGGCCGACCTTGAGGCGCACGACTACGGCCTGCTCTGCGCCTACACCCACCCCGACTGCGACGGCCCCGCGCTGTCGCTGATCACCGACTGGTACGTGTGGGTGTTCTTCTTCGACGACCACTTCCTCGACATGTTCAAACGCACCCCCGACCGCGCCGCAGGCAAGGCCCACCTGGACCGGCTTCCGCTGTTCATGCCGCTCGACCTGTCGAGTGCCGTGCCCGAGCCGCAGAACCCGGTCGAGGCGGGCCTCAAGGACCTGTGGGCGCGCACGGTGCCGGCCATGTCGGAGGACTGGCGCCGCCGTTTCGCCGTAGCGACGGAGCATCTGCTCAACGAGTCGATGTGGGAGCTGTCCAACATCAACGAGGGGCGGATCGCCAACCCCGTCGAGTACATCGAGATGCGCCGCAAGGTGGGCGGCGCGCCCTGGTCGGCGGGGCTCGTGGAGTACGCGACCGCCGAAGTCCCCGCCGCCGTCGCCGGATCGAGGCCGTTGCGCGTGCTGATGGAGACCTTCTCCGACGCCGTGCACCTGCGCAACGACCTGTTCTCCTATCAGCGCGAGGTGGAGGACGAGGGCGAGAACAGCAACGGCGTGCTCGTCCTGGAGAAGTTCTTCGGCTGCACCACCCAGCAGGCCGCCGACACCGTCAACGACATCCTCACCTCCCGCCTCCACCAGTTCGAGCACACCGCCTTCACCGAAGTGCCCGCGATCGCCCTGGAGAAGGGCCTCACCCCCGGCGACGTCCTCGCCGTCGCCGCCTACACCAAGGGGCTCCAGGACTGGCAGTCCGGCGGCCACGAATGGCACATGCGCTCCAGCCGCTACATGAACAAGGGCGCCAGGTCCGACGCGCCCTGGCAGAGGCTCACCGGCCCCGGCACCTCCGCCGCCGACGTCGGCGCGCTGCTCGCCTCGGCCGCCGCCGAACGCCTGCGCGCGTACACGCACGTGCCGTTCCAGAAGGTCGGCCCGTCCCTGCTGCCCGACTTCCACATGCCGTTCCAGGTCGAGCTCAGCCCGCACCTGGAGGCCTGCCGCCCCCGTCTGACCGCGTGGATGCACCAGATGGGCATGCTGGAGGAGGGCGTCTGGGACGAGGACAAACTCGCCGCCTACGACCTTCCGCTGTGCTCGGCCGGCCTCGACCCGGACGCCACCCCGGAGGCCCTCGACCTCAGCGCACACTGGCTCGCCTGGGGCACCTACGGCGACGACTACTACCCGCTGGTCTTCGGCGCCCGCCGCGACCTGGCCGCCGCCCGTCTCACCACCGCCCGGCTGTCGGCCTGCATGCCCGTCGACGGCGAGGACGCCCCCGTCGTCCCCGTCAACGGCATGGAGCGCGGCCTGATCGACCTGTGGGCGCGCACCACCGCCGGCATGACCCCCGACCAGCGGCGCACCCTGCGCGACGCGGTCGACGCCATGACCGAGAGCTGGGTGTGGGAGCTGTCCAACCAGCTCCTCAACCGCGTCCCCGACCCGGTCGACTACCTGGAGATGCGCCGCGCCACCTTCGGCTCCGACCTCACCCTGAGCCTGTGCCGCATGGGCCAGGGCCCCGCCATCCCACCCGAGGTCTACCGCAGCGGCCCGGTCCGCGCACTGGAGAACGCGGCCGTGGACTACGCGTGCCTCACCAACGACGTCTTCTCCTACCAGAAGGAGATCGAGTACGAGGGCGAGCTGCACAACGCGATCCTCGTCGTGCAGAACTTCTTCGGCTGCGACTACCCGACCGGGCTGGGCATCGTCCACGACCTGATGACCCAGCGCATGGAGCAGTTCGAGCACGTCATCGCCCACGAGCTGCCCGTCCTCTACGACGACTTCGACCTCTCGGCCGAGGCGCGCGCGGCGATGGGGCACTACGTGGCCGACCTGCAGAACTGGCTGGCGGGCATCCTGCACTGGCACCGCGAGGTCGACCGCTACAAGTCCGAGTTCCTGTCCCGCCGCACCCACGGCTTCCTGCCGGACCTCGCGCCGACGGCACCCGCTCCGGGCCTGATGATCTCCTGACTGTCACCCGTTCGTGGCTCGTGGTGCGCCGGTGTGCCGGGTAGAGCACCAGCCGGAGGCGATCCATGGAACAGACAGCGTTGCGTCCCAAGCCCATGCCGGGTCAGGAGCCCGGCGGTAGCGGTGGCGGTGGTGGGCCGGGCGGCCCGGGGCTGCGTCCGCACGCCGTGCCCGGCCGCCGCGGCCGACGGGCGGCCACCCTGCTGCTCGGCCTGTTCGCCGGCACCGTCCTGCTCCTGTCCGGCGTCGGACTCGGCACCCTGGGGGCGACCGTGATCGGCGTGAGCAGACTGGCCGAACTGCAGAGGCAGGCGGCGCGGGGAGCGGAGGGCGCGGCAGGAACGGCGGCGGGGACGCAGGGCGGGCCGGGTGCCGGGTCCGGCCGGGGCGGTGGTCCCTCCGCGTCCGGGGCGTCGTCCGCATTGTCCGGTACGGCCGGGGCGGCCGGGGCGTCGCCGCGGCTCGCCGAGGCCACCCTCGGGCTGGAGATCGTGGACGCGGAGAAGGCGGGGGCGAAGATCGTCGCCGTCCACATCCCCGGCCCCGGCTACACGGCGGGCCTGGTGCGCGGTGACGTCCTGCTGACCTTCGGCACCGCCCGGATCGACTCGGCGACGGACCTCGCGCGGGCCGTCGACGAGGTCCGCCCGGGAAAGGGGGTGGAGGTGACGGTGCGTCATCGAAGTGGTGGGTACCAGCACCTGATGGTCGTCCCCGGCATCGTCACCTGACGTCGTCCGACCTCAGGGTGGCCGTGTTCCCGCGCGAAACCCGTGCCACCGGCTCGCGCGACCCACGCCGTACGGGCAGGATGCTGCCCGTGGTCACCGCGCCGGTGGCACCATGTCCGCCACACGTCAGTGTCCGCCACGCGTCAGTCGCCACGTCCTGTCTGGGAGGCCCGGATGACCGGCACCGCCCCCGCGCCCTTCACCGCCGACGACTACCGGGCCCGGATGGCGCGGGCCGCGCGCGAGGCCGCCGACGCCGGGCTCGCCGGACTGCTCGTGGCACCCGGCCCCGACCTCGTATGGCTCACCGGCTACGCGCCCACCGCCGCCACCGAACGGCTCACCCTGCTCGTCCTCACCGCGGGCCGGGACCCCGTCCTCGTCGTACCGGCCCTGGAGGCACCCGACGCCGCGAAGGCGGTCGGCGCCCCCTCGTTCACCCTGCGGGACTGGACCGACGGCACGGACCCCTACGTCGCCACGGCGGGCCTCCTCGACCCGGGCGGCCGGTTCGGCGTCAGCGACAACGCCTGGGCGATGCACCTGCTGGGCCTCCAGCGGGCTCTGCCCGCCAGCTCCTACGCCGCTCTCACCGACGCCCTGCCCATGCTGCGCGCCGTCAAGGACGCGGCGGAGCTGGAGCTGATGGCGGCCGCGGGAGCAGCCGCAGATGCAACGTTCGAGGAGATCCGGAAGGTTCCCTTCGCCGGGCGCCGGGAGACGGAGGTCGGCGCCGACCTGGCCGGTCTGCTGCGCCGGTTCGGGCACTCCCAGGTCGACTTCACCATCGTCGCCTCGGGGCCGAACGGCGCGAACCCGCACCACGAGGTCGGCGACCGGGTCATCGAGCGCGGCGACATGGTCGTCCTCGACTTCGGCGGCCTCAAGGACGGCTACGGCTCCGACACCTCCCGCACCGTCCACGTCGGCGAGCCGACCGACGAGGAGCGCCGGGTCCACGACCTCGTGCGCGCCGCCCAGGAGGCCGGTTTCCGGGCGGTGCGGCCCGGCGTCGCCTGCCAGGAGGTCGACCGGGCGGCCCGCGCGGTCATCGCCGACGCCGGCTACGGCGCGTACTTCATCCACCGCACCGGACACGGCATCGGCGTCACCACCCACGAGCCGCCGTACATGATCGAGGGCGAGGAACAGCCCCTCGTGCCCGGCATGTGCTTCTCCGTGGAGCCCGGCGTGTACCTGCCGGGCCGGTTCGGGGTCCGTATCGAGGACATCGTCACCGTCACCGAGGACGGCGGCCGGCGGCTCAACGACACCACCCGCGAGCTGGTCATAGTGGACTGAGCCACCCCCAGGAGTCCCCGGCACCCATCCCGAACGGCAGCGGCGCGACCATGAACCAGGCACCGACACCCACCGCGGACACCGTCCGCCGACTGGTCCGCGCCCTCCTCGCCGAGGTCGGCGTCGGCGGCCCCGGACCGGAGGTACGGCCCGTCACCGAGGACGTCTCCGAAGGCGTCACCGAAGGCGTCACCGAAGGCGTCACCGAAGGCGTGACCGAGGGCGGCGCGCACAGCGCCTGGTGGGTCGGCTCCCGCCATGTGCTGCGCCTCGCCCCCGACCGCGCGGCGACCGTGCGCCGCCGCCGCGAACTGCGGCTGCGCGACCTCGTCCGCCCGCACGTCCCTGTGGCCGTGCCGGTCGGCGTCGCGCACGGCGAGTGGTCACCGGGCCTCGTCTACACCCTCGACACCAGGCTGCCCGGCGGCACGGCCGAGGAGTACGACGTGTCGGCCGTCGGCGAGGCCGACCTCGCCGGGCTGCTCCGGGGGCTGCGCGAGGTGCCGTCCCGGCAGGCCGAGACGCTCGGCGTGCCGCGCGCCGCCCCGCGCTCCCTGGAGGCGCTGCGCCGCAGGGCCGTGGCCGCCGCCGAACGCCTCGCCCGCGCCGACGAGTTCGACGCCGCCCGCCTCCACCAGCTCACCGCGCCGGGCGCGGCCCAGTTCGCCGCGCAGCCCGGCACCACCGTCCTCGTCCACCACGCCCTGCGGGGCGAGCACCTCGTGGTGAGCGCCGACGGCCGGGTGCGCGGCGTCCTCGGCTGGAGCGACGCCGTCATCGGGGACCCCGCCGAGGACATCGCCGGGCTCGCCGTGGCCGTCGGCTCCGGCGCCGCCGTCCGCGCCGCCACCCTCGCCGGCTACGGCGCCCGCCCCTGCCTGCGCGGCCTGTGGCTCGCCCGCTGCGACACCGTCGTCCACCTCGCGCAGCACCTCGACGCCGACGCACGGACCCGGCTGCTACGGGCCTGGGAGCCGATCCTGCTGGAACGGGTGACGGAGCTCCGCGAGGACGGGGAGGGAGCCGGGGACGGCGCGCCGGACGACGAGGAGTAGCCCCTCGGAGTTCGCCCAGCTCCTGAGGGGTTACTCCTGATACTCCTGTTACTCCTGTTCCAGGACCACGCACGCCTCCCCGGGCACGTGCAGCAGGCCGTCCGGGCCCGGGGTGGTCACCGGGTCCCAGGCGGCGAGTACGCGGGCCGGGCGCGGGCCCAGGGGGATCGCGGCGGGTTCCTTGCCGAGGTTGACGGCGACCCGGACGTCGCCGCGCCGGAAGGCCAGCCAGCGGGCCTGCGCGTCGTGGGCGACCTTGATGTCGGACAGGTCGGGATCGGTGAGGTCGGGCTGTGCGTGCCGCAGCGCGATCAGCTCGCGGTACCAGGCCAGCACGCGCGCGTGCGGCTCGCGCCCCGGCTCGGACCAGTCCAGACAGGAGCGCTCGCGCGTCGCCGGGTCCTGCGGGTCGGGCACGTCCTCCTCGGCCCAGCCGTGCGCCGCGAACTCCCGCCGCCTGCCCCGCCGTACGGCCTCGGCGAGCTCCGGGTCGGTGTGGTCGGTGAAGTACTGCCAGGGCGTGCCCGCCGCCCACTCCTCGCCCATGAACAGCATCGGCGTGAACGGCGCGGTCAGCGTCAACGCCGCCGCGCACGCCAGCAGGCCGGGGGACAGCGACGCCGACAGCCGGTCGCCCTGGGCGCGGTTGCCGACCTGGTCGTGGGTCTGCGCGTACCCCAGGAGCCGGTGCGCGGGCACGAGGGAGCGGTCCAGCGGGCGGCCGTGGCGCCGGCCCCGGAAGCCGGAGTACGTGCCGTCGTGGAAGAAACCGCCGGTGAGGGTCTTGGCGAGGGCGGCGAACGGGTCGCGCGCGAAGTCGCCGTAGTAGCCCTGGGACTCACCGCTGAGCGCGGTGTGCAGGGCGTGGTGGAAGTCGTCGTTCCACTGCGCGTGCAGCCCCAGGCCGCCCGCCCGGCGGGGGGTGATCAGCCGCGGGTCGTTGAGGTCGGACTCGGCGATCAGGAACAGCGGCCGGCCGGTCTGCGCGGCGAGGGCGTCCACGGCCGCCGACAGCTCCTCCAGGAACGGGTACGCGCGCGTGTCCGCCAGCGCGTGCACCGCGTCCAGGCGCAGCCCGTCGAGCCGGTGGTCGCGCAGCCAGGCCAGCGCGCTGCCCAGCAGGTAGGCGCGCACCTCGTCCGAGCCGGGCGCGTCCAGGTTGACGGCCGCGCCCCACGGCGTGTGGTGCGTGTTGGTGAAGTACGGGCCGAACTCGGGGAGGTGGTTGCCGGACGGGCCCAGGTGGTTGTGGACCACGTCCAGGATCACGCCGAGACCGAGTTCGTGGGCCCGGTCGACGAACCGCTTCAGCGCCTCGGGACCGCCGTACGGCTCGTGCACCGCCCACGGCGACACCCCGTCGTACCCCCAGCCGTGCCGGCCGGGGAACGCGCACAGCGGCATCAACTCGACGTGCGTGACGCCGAGTTCGGCGAGGTGGTCGAGACGCTCGGCGGCCGCGTCCAGGGTGCCTTCGGGGGTGTACGTGCCCACGTGCAGCTCGTACAGGACCGCGCCCGCCAGTGGACGCCCGGACCACCGGGTCCGCCACGTGTACCGGCTCTGGTCGACGACCGCGCTGAGCCCGTCGGGGCCGTCCGGCTGGCGGCGTGAGCGCGGGTCGGGGCGGACGGGGCCGTCGTCCACCGCGAACCCGTACCGCGTGCCGTCGGACGCCTTCGCCTCGCCGGTCCACCACCCCGCCCGTCCCGGATCGCGCTCCATCGCGCGGGTGGCTCCGTCGCACTGGAGCGTGACGCGTTCGGCCTGCGGTGCCCACACCTCGAACTGCACGGACGGTTCCCCTTCGTCTGCTCACCGTGACGTAGCACCGCCATCGTCCTCCACGGCGGACCGATGCGCTCCGCAGACACCCTCTTTCCCGTTTTCTGGACACCCGGGGTTCACTGACCGACAATCACCACCGTGACGTCGTCATTCGAGTTCAACACGTACCCCGCGCGGTTGTCCGACGCGGAGCGCGACCGGGCGTTGAAGGTGTTGCGTGACGGCGTCGCCATGGGGCGGCTGTCGCACGACACGTTCATCCGGCGCATGGAGCTGGCGCTCACCGCCCGCCGCTCGGACGAGCTCGCCGTCCTCACCGCCGACCTGCCCAAGGAGAGCCGGCTGTCCCGCGCGGTCTTCGGCAGCGTCGAGGCGGTCTCCGGTTTCACGGTCCGGCTGCGCAGGGCCTGGCAGGCCGAACGGCTGCCCAAGCTGCTGCTGCCGCACCCCGGCACCGCGCACGCGCTGCGCATCGGCCGCGACCCCGTGAACGGCCTGCGGCTCACCCACGAGAGCGTCTCACGCGTACACGCCGAACTCAGCCGCCAGGGCGGCATGTGGGTCCTGCGCGACCTCGGCTCCACCAACGGCACAACGGTCAACGGCCGCCGCGTCATCGGCGCAGCCGTGGTCAGAGACGGCGACCAAGTAGCCTTCGGCCGAACGGCGTTCCGCCTGTCAACGAACTAACCGCCCGCTCCGGGCCAACTGAACCGCCCGTCCCGGCGGTCTGGCCCCGCGCCTGGTGGATTGGCCCCGCCCCGGCGAACTAAACCGCTAGTCCCGTACTTCGCGGGTCGCTGATTCGTATGGTGTGACCGGCCCGGGG